>NZ_JBFMKQ010000001.1:0-1832741 GCF_040786285.1 Aquimarina penaris | reverse complement strand
TTATTAATCGACAGCTAAAAGACTAAAAACACTATACAGATACATTCCATCGTATCATCTCGTGACGCCTTAAAAGGCAATCTCTAGAAAGGAGGTGTTCCAGCCGCACCTTCCGGTACGGCTACCTTGTTACGACTTAGCCCCAGTTACCAGTTTTACCCTAGGCCGCTCCTTACGGTGACGGACTTCAGGTACTCCCAGCTTCCATGGCTTGACGGGCGGTGTGTACAAGGCCCGGGAACGTATTCACCGGATCATGGCTGATATCCGATTACTAGCGATTCCAGCTTCACGGAGTCGAGTTGCAGACTCCGATCCGAACTGTGATAGGCTTTATAGATTCGCTCCTTGTCACCAAGTGGCTGCTCTCTGTACCTACCATTGTAGCACGTGTGTGGCCCAGGACGTAAGGGCCGTGATGATTTGACGTCATCCCCACCTTCCTCACGGTTTGCACCGGCAGTCTTGTTAGAGTTCCCGACATTACTCGATGGCAACTAACAACAGGGGTTGCGCTCGTTATAGGACTTAACCTGACACCTCACGGCACGAGCTGACGACAACCATGCAGCACCTTGTAAATTGCCCGAAGGAAAGTCTATCTCTAAACCTGTCAATCTACATTTAAGCCCTGGTAAGGTTCCTCGCGTATCATCGAATTAAACCACATGCTCCACCGCTTGTGCGGGCCCCCGTCAATTCCTTTGAGTTTCATTCTTGCGAACGTACTCCCCAGGTGGGTTACTTATCACTTTCGCTTAGCCACTCAGACCGAAGTCCAAACAGCTAGTAACCATCGTTTACGGCGTGGACTACCAGGGTATCTAATCCTGTTCGCTACCCACGCTTTCGTCCCTTAGCGTCAATTAATTGTTAGTGATCTGCCTTCGCAATCGGTATTCTATGTAATATCTATGCATTTCACCGCTACACTACATATTCTAACCACTTCACAATAATTCAAGACCAGCAGTATCAATGGCAATTTTCCGGTTGAGCCGAAAACTTTCACCACTGACTTACTGACCCGCCTACGGACCCTTTAAACCCAATGATTCCGGATAACGCTTGGATCCTCCGTATTACCGCGGCTGCTGGCACGGAGTTAGCCGATCCTTATTCGTAGAGTACCGTCAGACCGGTATACATACCGGGGTTTCTTCCTCTATAAAAGTAGTTTACAACCCATAGGGCAGTCTTCCTACACGCGGCATGGCTGGATCAGAGTTGCCTCCATTGTCCAATATTCCTCACTGCTGCCTCCCGTAGGAGTCTGGTCCGTGTCTCAGTACCAGTGTGGGGGATCTCCCTCTCAGGACCCCTATCTATCGTAGCCTTGGTATGCCGTTACCATACCAACTAGCTAATAGAACGCATAGCCATCTTTTAGCAATAAATCTTTAATCCCTAATGAATGCTCACTTAAGATACTATGAGGTATTAATCCAAATTTCTCTGGGCTATCCCTCACTAAAAGGTAGGTTCTATACGCGTTACGCACCCGTGCGCCGGTCGTCAGCGAGTGCAAGCACTCCTGTTACCCCTCGACTTGCATGTGTTAAGCCTGCCGCTAGCGTTCATCCTGAGCCAGGATCAAACTCTTCATCGTTTGTCTTTAAATAATATTCAAAACAATACAACGGAATTATAATCGTATCTCTATGATGTCTCTAGTCTTTATTCTTTGTATAAACTATCTCTAGTTTAATACGCGCTGTCAATCAATATATCAATGAACTTTTATTTAGTAAAGAATAACCACTATTAATAGTATTCCCTACTCTTGCTATTACCTAAGGAATCGAACCCTAAAAAGTATCCTAAAATACTCCCAAACCATCGTAATTAATACTCCTATGAACGTCGCTTATCTCTCAAAGCGGGTGCAAATATACAACCCCTTTTTAAACCACCAAAACTTTTTGAAAATTATTTTGAAAAAAAGTTTTTCCGAGTAAGCTAAGCCCTAAATTCTCAATGAACATCGCAAAAAGAACCCCCTTTTTGCGGGTGCAAACATACAACCCTTTTTTAATCCAACAACACCTTTTCTAATCTTTTTTCTAATCTTTTTGCAACACCCTTAAAACATACACTTTACACAACAAAAAAAAATTGAAAAAGCACTCTGTATTTACACCTTCTCTATTTGAACCACAATTGACTTACTAATTGGTGTATTGCTTTTATCTGCAAAATGATTGTAAGGAACGAGAACATTTGTTTCTGGAAAGTAAGAAGCTAAGTTTCCCTGAGGTATATTATAAGGTATCACTAAAAAATTAGAGGCCCTCCTTTCAATAGTATTGTATTGACTTACTAAATTAATGACATCGAGTTTTTTTAAACGATGTTTATCCATATCCATTTGATTCATCAACACTACCCTTCGCTCATTATAAATCCCCCTATACCGATCATCTAAACCATATATAGTTGTATTAAATTGGTCATGAGATCGAATAGTCATTAATATAAACTCATTTTTATTGACATCATGATTAGGCAAACCGCATAGACTAAATTGCGCTCTTTGACCGGGCAACTTACTAAAATCTAAATCTCTTACATTATTAGGAAGGTAAAATCCAGATCCATTAGACCTACTATTTACATTATTAAATCCTTTTATAACGAGTTCGATTTTTTCTCTAATCAAATTATAATCTTGACTCAGTTTTTTCCACTGCACTGGATGATCACCTTTAAAATATCTATCAGCAATCTCACCCACAATTTCCGGTTCACTTTTTAGGGAATCCGAAGCCGGCTTTAACAGCCCTTTGGACTGATGTACTTTACCCATACTGTTTTCTACCGTAAAAAATCTTGGCTCACCATCTTTTATATCCAATTCTGAACGGCCGAGGGTAGGTAAAATCAAAGCTGTTTTACCTGTTACTAAATGAGTCCTATTGAGTTTGGTACTGATGTTAACCGTTAAGTCACAATTCTGAAGTGCTTTAGCGGTATATTCTGTATCTGATGCAGCTGATAAAAAGTTCCCACCTAACGCAATAAATACTTTAGCTTTTCTATCATGCATAGCTTGTATTGCGTGTACAGTATCCAACCCCTCTTTATCGGGTGGAGTAAAACCAAAGGTGTTTTCTATAGACGTATTTAATGCTGGAGATACATGATGCATGATCCCTACTGTTCGGTCACCTTGCACATTACTATGTCCTCTAACGGGACAAGTACCAGCTCCAGGTTTGCCCAGACTACCTTTAAGAAGCAAAAGGTTTACACATTCTTTTATGTTTTCGACTCCATTTTTATGTTGAGTTAACCCCATGGCCCAACAAATAATAATCTTATCCTTATCGGCTAATAATTGAACAGCTTTATCAATCACTTCCTTTTCTACCCCTGAGAGTTTGAGCAATTCTTTTTCTGAATATTGTTCTACATCTTTGAGTAATTCTTCGTAACCATTAGTATACGTAGCAATAAATTCATGATCAAAAATATTATGCTTTTCTTTATCTAATGCAGCCAGTTTCTTTATTATTAATTTTAAAAGAGAAACGTCTTGATTTATTTTTACCTGAAGATGTATATCTGTTAGTGAAGTACCTGAGGACAAAACTCCTTTTATTTCCTGGGGGTTTTTAAACCTGATTAAACCTGCTTCTTCAAGGGGATTAATACTTATAATTTTACCCCCATTTTCTTTACATTTTTGTAATGCTGTTAACATTCTCGGATGATTGGTTCCTGGGTTTTGCCCCATGACTATAACCACTTCTGCCTGATCAAAATCCTCTAGCCTGACCGAACCTTTTCCTATACCGAGAGTTTCATTTAACGCTACACCACTTGATTCATGACACATATTGGAGCAATCTGGCATATTATTAGTACCAAATGCCCTAACGAACAACCCATATAAAAATGCCGCTTCATTACTAGATCTACCTGAAGTATAAAATATTCCTTCATCAGGTGAGTTTAATTTATGCAATTCATCAGAAATTAACGCGAATGCATCATCCCATGTGATTGGCTTATAATGAACACTATCTGGTTCTAAAATCATGGGTTCTGTTAATCTTCCGCTTTTTCCAATTTTATAGTCGGACCAATGTGATAACTCTTCTACAGAATATTTGATAAAGAAATCTCTATCAACCCTATAATTTGTTGCTTCTTCGGCTATTGCTTTTACTCCATTCTCACAATACTCACCAAGTTTTGATGGTGTATCAGGATCTGGCCACGCACAACCGGGGCAGTCGAATCCATCTTTTTGATTCATCTGAGAAAGGGTGCGTACAGATTTCACCACTCCCATTTCTTTAAACGCATGCTTCAACGCTACTTTTACAGCCGGAATACCCGCAGCATACTCTGCCGGTTCTTTTAGTTTAATTCCGGTAAATTCTTGAGGGCCTAAAACAGAAACATTCCTTTTTTTGATACTACTCATTATTATTTACTATATAATCTTGAAGGTTATCAAAGGTACGTCTTAATGTTGAATTTTCATTCATTGGATTGCACCAGGGATAGCAGTAAAAATCCCGCAACCTGATCCTTGGACTGGCTCAGAAATCTATGAAATTGTGAGGAATTGAAACGGATAGCCCGCCCGGGTGCCCATAAAAAACTACAAAAAGAAGTTCCACACTATACCAAATCGTAGCACTGCATCTCGGGTAGCATATCCTGGAGCAGAGAACTCATTGTTTTGGTCAAAGGCTTCTCCAAAATTTTCTACCTTGAAAAAAATACGTGTTTGTTTTACTTTAGCATTAAAGAAAATATCAAATTGCGGAAACCCACCTATTTCTTGATCGTTTTGCACATAAAACTCTGATAAAACCGGATCATACGAATCTGCAGTATATGCCGTAAAATATTTAAATGTAACACCGGCTTGCATGAAAAGTGCATTTTTTTTGAAAAAATGATCCTGAAAGTACAGGCTATTTCTTGTCACAATCTCAGGTACATTATATACTAGATCCCCTCCTTCTGCATTTTGATACATTATGGTATTATCGAGTCCTAATTTCCAAAATTTTACCCCTTGAGTAAGTTTTACTTGTAACAAATCAATACTTTGTCCAAATTGAGAGGGTGCAATAACCCCATCGGCATCTTTCTGAAAAAAGGTGTAATTATCAATAATAGAGTAACTAGCTTCTAGTTCGGCAATTTTTTTCGCCTTGAAATTAAATTGAATTTTCTGAGTCTCTATATTAGATAGGTTATTTTCCCAATTGTAATTTATATAATCACTCTGATACAACAGAAAATTATAATTAGGCGCTACAGAATTAGCACTTATTGTCACTTGGGCCTCATATTTATTAAGCAAATTATATCCCGCTCCGGCATTAAAATAATTTCCTGTAAAATCTCCTGAAACTAAAGCCATTCCATCGGCAAATAATGAAAACCCTTTATACTTATTTTGATATTCACCTCCTACAGAATACACATCACCTTTAATACGATTGGTTATATTGGTTGAAATACCAGCATCATTAACCTGAGTTAATATTGTATTATATCCGTAGTTATAATTAGAGCTCCCTCCAATAATTTTTAAATGCCCTAACCATGTATTTGTAAAATCAAGATACACTTGATTACTAAAATCTTCGAGAGCTACATTATCTGCAATCGCCCCTGAAACATAAGCTTCACCCAAAAGGTTATTGGGTGCAATCGCTGCCTGATCATACTTAAATCTCTTATCGGTAAGATCCATACTATGACCTATAGATAACCCAGTATTGCTACTATCTGTTTTCTGAAGTAATTCAAATTGATGATCTAAGTAAAATCTTTTGCCCAGAAGTGTACTTTCTGCATTTTCGAAATTGACTGATATTGCACCTCGATCTACAAACTCATCTTCATCTGCAATAAACTGTCCACTTCCTAGATACTGGTCGATCCCTTCTGTAGACAAACCTCCATTTTCTTCATTAAGTAGGTCTTGCGACACAAAATGCGATCTCATTTTATAGCGTTCATTTTTAGTAAAATAACTAAGTGTTGCTCTAAAATTACCCGTGCTTGTTAATGCATGTTGATATTTACCTAATGAGCGCACTCCCTTATATGCAATAGAAAGGTTGATTCTAGGAGAGGTATTTGCCGTAAAAAAAGCATCTAGCTGTTGCCCTTGCTCGAAGGTAGTCTTAAAATAAAGCTCGGTAAGTGGTGTAGGAACATGATAATAATTAACATCTTCGGCCTCGATGAAATTAAAATGCCTTGCCCTTGCTCCAAAAAGAGGCAATAGGTGATTACCTTCCTCTCGTTTTACTAAACTAGTATAGGTTTGTCCTACATTATGAATCGGTAGTAACTCGAAATCATCTCTTCGCAGATAATTAAATTTATAGTCTTTTTGTATGGTTAATGTTGTATCGAGATATGTTGTATCATTTTTTATATTAATGATCTTATATGCTGTAACCGGCGGCTTGCTTTCTTTATCTTTCTTAGCCTCTGCAGCTATTTCTCTTAAAGATTTTTTAGATTTTTGATCACTTTCTCCACTCAAAGCAGAACCCTGTTTGATTTCTTTTTGATTCCTATCCTGGGCAAAAATCACAGAAACAAATAGAAGTGCAATTATAAATATTAAGTTTTTTCTCATTAGCATACAAAACTGTGGCAAAAATATACTTTTTTTAATGAAAGCAAATACCCCCTCATTGTTTGTTTAAAATACTTTCTTTATCAATTTTAAAAAATAGTTTTTTGAAATTATCTTCATACCGTATATTCGTATAATGCTTACATTAAAATTAAATCCCGATCTTATCGAATGTGGCACAGATGAAGCCGGTCGAGGTTGCCTTGCTGGTCCTGTCACTGCAGCCGCTATAATTCTTCCTGATGATTTTAAAAACGAAACTTTAAATGACTCTAAACAACTTAGTGAAATTAAAAGAAAATCTCTAAAACCTTTATTAGAAGACTGTTCTTTGACCTATGGTGTTACACATATTTTTATGGAAGAAATTGACACTATCAATATCCTAAACGCTTCTATTCTTGCCATGCAAAAGGCAATTGAGCAATTAAAACCTCAACCAGAACACATCATTGTAGATGGAAACAAATTCAAACCCTATCATAATATACCCCATACATGCGTTATAAAGGGTGATGGAAAATATTTAAATATAGCAGCTGCATCAGTTTTAGCAAAGACGTATCGTGATGAGTTTATGGAAAAAATTCATGAGGAGTTCCCCATGTATAATTGGAAAAAAAACAAGGGATACCCTACTGCCGAGCATAGAGATGCCATTCGCAAATATGGTATTACTAAATACCATCGAAAAAGCTTTAGATTGCTGCCAGAACAATTTACACTAGATCTGAAATAGTTATATATTTGAAGCCGAGAAGATAAAAAACCAATATATTCGAGATATATTTCGTTCATTAAACCAGACTTTATATTTTGCAAACCAGAAAAGCTGAACTTTTAATGTATACAACTCCATCCAGGAACACAAAACGCATTCGCATAATGAAAAAAATAATTGCAGTTTTCTTAGTTTTTATTGCTATTTCTTGTGACGATGTCAAAGAAAAATCAAACTCTTTGATCGACCATATCCCGAGAGATTCTCAAATTATTATAAAGATCAATGACCTTGAAGGAGCAAAAAGTAAGCTGCGAGATAATAGCATTATTAAAAACAATGATCACATAAAATTGTTTGAATATTTCAAGAATTTATCTGTTTTAAATGAAACCAACCAATCTGAAGGCCTACTGTGTTTTTCGCCCTTAGGAAAAAATGGTTTTGAGTACACTTATGTTTCAAAATTCGACCCTTCTGTACTTAACAATGACTCATTAAGTACTAAAAAGATTGAGACCATAAATTATTCTGAAAAAACTATCTATAAAATTTCATCCAAAGGAAAAGCTTTCTTTGCTACTCGACAAGATAGTATCCTTATTGCCTCTTCTTCCCAAATCTTAATAGAAAATGCGATAAGAATCCAAGCGAACCCTCTTCCAATTGATAAGGATCTTCAAAAAGCATATGATGTTTCTGGAAATGACAACAGCATGTCTTTATTACTTAATGGAAAGAAATTACAAAACATTCACAGCTCTTTATTACCTGGTAATGCATTAGAACCTCTTGAAAACTTTAGTGGATGGTCTTCGCTTGATGCAACAATAGAGCAAAATGCAATTTATTTGGATGGTATTGCTATAGAAAAAGATTCACTTTCGAGCACCATTGGCATTTTTGATAGTACAACGCCCCAAGAAAATCGAATTTCAAAAGTTACCCCTATTAGTGCTAAAGGATTTATCTCGTTTACCTACGATGATTTTGATATCCTGAAAAAGAATTTATCTATAGCTCAAGATCGTGAGTTAGAAGACATCCCTAATACACTAGATGAAATATTGTCGGGGGTTTCAGAAATAGGAATGATTTTTTTAGAGAAAGAAAATGCTTTAGTTCTAAATTCTCTTGACCCAGAGACAGCTATCAAAAGTCTAGGAGAAAGCAAAATAGAAACGTATAGAAATATCCCTATATACAAACACAATAATCCTGCTTCTTTTTCACAAATCCTTACTCCATTGGTTAAAGATTTTGAAGCCTCTTTCTATTTTGTTTACAATGAATTTATTGTCTTTGGATCATCACGAAACATCATTAGAGATATCATAGCTAACATCTTGAATCAAACACTTCTCTTTCAACAAGAATATTACATAAATACGGTAAAAGGTTTATCTGATGAATCTTCTATTTTAATTGCGGGTAATATTAAGAACCTTAAAGAATATATTTCAGAAAATGTCTCTGAAAATTATACTACTCAATGGGATAACTTAAAAGATAAAGGATATCAAATAGCCGTTTTTCAGGTTATAAAAGAAAATGATTTTGCACATTTACATGGCGTATTGCAAAAAAATCTTGCCAAGGGCACGGCCACATCTGTAACACAAATCGCTTCTACAACTCTAGAAAACAAATTATTGAACAAGCCTATTCTTGTAAAAAATCATAGAACCAAAGGGATGGATGTGGCTATACAAGACATAGAAAACAACCTTTACTTAATCTCAGACAAAGGGGCTATTTTTTGGAAAAAACAAGTTGACGGCGAAATATTAGGTGATATCCAGCAGATTGACATTTATAAAAATGGTCGATATCAACTGTTATTTAATACAGCCAACACATTATACCTCGTTGATAGAGATGGCAAAGATGTCGCACCTTATCCTAAGAAATTCGACAATACAATTACGCAACCTCTTGCATTGTTTGATTATGATAAAAGCAAACGCTATCGTATAGTAATTACTCAAGGAAACCAAATCAAAATGCTTAATGCCGAAGGAGAAATTGTAACAGGCTTTGGCTTTAAGGGAACAGAGACAGATCTTACCTTATCTCCCAAACATATAAGAATCGGAACAAAAGATTATATTGTATTCCCTGAAAAAAGTGGAAAACTAAATATTCTGGACCGATTAGGCAGAGCCAGAGTTAATGTAAAAGAGAAGATTAATTTTTCTAAAAACAATTGGTACCAATATCAGAATAAATTTACCTCTACTACTAAAGACGGAAAATTAATTCAAGTACTAGAAGACGGAAATGCAGTTACCCAAAACCTGAAATTAGACGAGAATAACAGAATTGTAGCAACTAACAAAACCCTGGTTACGTTCTCAGAAAATAAACTTTCGATAAAAGGAAGATCTCTCGAATTAGATTATGGCGTTTATACAGAGCCTAAACTTTATTACATCGATAACAAAATTTACATTACTATTACAGATATACAAGCCAAAAAAGTATATCTGTATGACAGTAATGGCGAGTTGTTCCCTAATTTTCCTGTATACGGAAACTCTGTGTTAAGTCTAAACAATATGGACAAAGATCCAAATTTAGAATTTGTAGTTCAAGGGGAAGAAAACAGCATTCTGATCTATCAAATTAATTAAAAAAACATTTTATTTACCTGATTATCTGAGGTTTACACGTAAATAAGAATAGTTCAAACTCCTGTAAAAAACAGGGGTTTGCCCCTTTATAATCTACTACAAACCACTTAATATTGCACTTGTATTTAGTTTATTGATAAACTATAGCACAAATTAGCATTGGAGTTTCTTACACTATTACCATTCCCTATTAAGAAGTCTTCAATAACCAAAGGTTAGGTGCACCTTCAAATCTTGAATGTTTTTTACAAAAACACTCATTTCTTCCCCAAGAATATAAATTCCCTTAATCGACAAATCCCCTTTTTTAAAATCTAAAAATCTATACAGGCTCTTTTTAAAGACCTGGTATTAATAAAACTTTGAATCGATTCGCTAAGGTGATACGCCGAAAAACCTAATTCCAAAAAGAGTAGGCAAAACTAAAACTATAACCATTATGAAAATCAAATTCTTAAAACCTAAAACATTAATTACCACAATGATGATGGGGCTTTTACTAGCATTTACAAGTTGTGAAAAAGATAGTGAAATTACCACAGAAGAATCCTTGCAACCTGTTGCCGACATTAAGAGTGACATCACCGAAAAAGCGTATCCCGAAAAAACAGGAGAATTAATTGACGTATCTCTACTTGGTGGAACCGCTACTGTGGAAGATTTTGGAGATCATTATATTTTTGAAGGAGATATTGTATTATCCCCAGATGATCTAAGGCAAAAAAGTACAGGTAGAACAAAAAATTTCTGGCCTAATTGTACAGTATACTATACCATAGAAAACAGTCTTCCCAATAAAGCAAGAGTATACAATGCCATTGCACACTGGGAAAAATATACCAATTTAAGATTTGTTAAGCGTACTAACCAAACGGCTTATGTTAATTTTAGAAAAGGATCGGGGTGCTCATCAGCAGTAGGACGCACAGGAGGTAAACAAAATATCAATTTAGCCAACGGTTGTTCTACCGGAAACACCATTCATGAAATAGGCCATGCAATTGGTCTGTGGCATGAGCAAAGTAGAAAAGATAGAAATAGCTATGTCAATATTCTCTTTGGCAATATTCAATCTGGAAAATCTCACAATTTTAAAACCTATATACAACGTGGGATGGATGGTACAGAATACACCAGCACATTAGATTTTGGAAGCATCATGATGTATGGCCCTTATGCATTTTCTAAAAATGGAAAACCTACTATTACCAAAAAGAATGGTAGCACATACTCTGTTCAAAGAAATGCACTATCATGGGGGGATCGAATTGGGGCATCAAAAATGTACCCATACAAACCTTGTGGCACCCAAGATTGTATCCCATTTAATCCAAATAACTTAAGGATAGTTAGAAATGCTTTTGGCACCTATTCTATTGCAGATGGTAGTCATTATGTATTTTCGGCGCCTAACCATGCCGAAGCTAAGAGGATAATTTACATTGTAAAACGTTATGGGTTTAATAAATCGTGTTTTGTTAAACGTCCAAATCCATCTTTTAAATATCAATTAGTAGGTAATAGCGCTTCTAATGTGCAGCCAGCCGCAGGTGAAGATATCATCAGGTTCAATCCAAATAATATTGATGTTCAAAAAATTGGAGGCCGATGGAAAATTGTTGACGGTAATCATTGGATATTCGATTTCGGAAACAGTGAAGCCGAAGCTAGAAAAGCGTTATGCCTTATTCTTAGGTATAAGTATACAGGTGTAGGGTACGTAGGACGCCCAGGGGCCTCTCTGCAATATATGGTTAAATAATATAATTGTTTTATTATTAAAAAAAGAGGTTGCCTTAATGAGCAACCTCTTTTATATATTTTACTCGCTCTGGTAACATGTATTATCTTCTAATTTTAACATTTTGTTAATTTTTTTAACACTTAGTGTTAAACATCATTTTATTAACACTAAACCATACTATTCTGAGTTGTAAGGCATATGATATAAACTTACAAACACAAACTCAATTATGAAAACAAGTATTTTTAGTAAAATACTGATGCTCACTTTTTTACTAGTTAGTATTAGTGTAAATGCCCAGTTATGGAGTCCCGCGTCTATAGCAAAAT
The DNA here is from genome assembly GCF_040786285.1 of Aquimarina penaris. Taxonomy (NCBI): domain Bacteria; kingdom Pseudomonadati; phylum Bacteroidota; class Flavobacteriia; order Flavobacteriales; family Flavobacteriaceae; genus Aquimarina; species Aquimarina penaris. Next base: position 1,820,692 of record NZ_JBFMKQ010000001.1, on the reverse strand, counting down.
CACAGGGTAAAGAAAAAGAATTAAGAAAAACGACCCCAACGCAGTATCAATTATTTGACTTAAACAAAACAGAATTAACTTCTATTTTAAGCAATACTCCTTCTAGATCACTGCAGAAAAGTTCTAGTATTATAATGGATATTCCTACTGAAAATGGGGTGTTGAAAAAAATAAGAGTCTTTAAAGCCTCTGTATTAGATGAAGGTATCGCTAAACAATTCCCTAGCATACAATCTTTTGTTGGTTATGGGGTAGACGACCCTACGTTGGTCGCTAGATTTAGTGTGTCAAAACTTGGTTTGCATGCAATGATTACTTCTGGAAACCATAAAACCATCTACATTGACCCGTATACCAAAGACAAAGGAAGCTATATTTGTTATTCAAAAGCAGATTTACCTGCAAATCCAGATAGTTTTGAATGCTTAGTTGAAGATAATTTCAAATCAAATTTTTCAGAACAACAACTTCCTACTACGAGAAATGCAAACGATGGTAGATTAAGAACCTTTAGACTTGCTGTTGCATGTACAGGAGAATATTCTCAATTTCACTTAAACAATCAAGGGATATCCTCTAGTGCTTCTGACCAGGTGAAAAAAGAAGCTGTGCTTTCTGCGGTAAATACTACAATGACTAGAGTTAATGGTATTTTCGAAAGAGATTTAGCATTAACCATGGTACTGGTTAACAATAATACAGATATCATATTTTTAAATGCAAGCACCGACAACCTTAGTAACAATAATGCAGGTGCATTGATCAATGAGAGTCAGACAGTATGTGATCAATTTATTGGCCGTAACAATTATGACATAGGTCATGCTTTTAGTACCGGTGGTGGTGGATTAGCACAACTTAGATCTCCTTGTACAAATTCTAAAGCTAGAGGGATTACAGGAAGCGGTCGCCCTATTGGGGATTCATATGACGTAGATTATGTTGCCCACGAAATGGGGCATCAATATGGTGGTAATCATACTCAAAACAATAGCTGTCAGAGGTCAAGTGCTTCTGTAGAACCAGGTAGTGCTTCTACCATAATGGGATATGCAGGTATTTGCTCTCCGAACGTTCAAAATAATAGTGATGCTTATTTTCATGCCATAAGTATTCAAGAAATGTGGCAAAATATTTCTTCTGGTAATAGTAGATGTGGAGCCCAAAGCAACACGGGTAACGCTGCCCCTACTGCTAATGCAGGACAGGATTACACCATCCCAGCTTCTACGCCTTTCGTTTTAAAAGGAACTGCATCTGATGCTAACTCAGGTAATTCTCTTACGTATTGCTGGGAACAAATGGATACACAGCCAGCTACAATGCCTCCCGCTTCAACGTCAACAGGAGGACCTGCTTTCAGATCTTTGAATCCAACATCATCTCCTGATAGATATATGCCTGCATTATCAACAGTTAAAACGGGACAAACAGCCTCTACATGGGAGGTAGTTCCTTCGGTAAGCAGAACAATGAATTTTAGACTTACAGTTAGAGACAATGCACCCGGCGGAGCAAGTACCGCTAGTGATAATACCAGAATAACGGTTGCAGGCGGAGCAGGACCTTTTGTAGTAAATGCACCAAATACAAATGTTAGTTGGGCGGCAGGATCTACGCAAACAGTAACCTGGAATGTTGCAGGAACAACTGGTAATGGTGTTAATGCTGCCAATGTAGATATCCTATTATCTACCGATGGCGGAAATACATATCCTATTACTGTCGTATCTGCGGTAACTAATGATGGTTCTCAAAACATCACTGTACCTAATGCCGTTGGAACTCAAAACAGAATCATGGTGAGAGGATCTGGACATATTTTCTACGACATTTCTAATAGAAACTTTGAAATTACTCCAGGTACTGGTGGAGATGTGCAGGCACCGACTATTCCTGGAAGCTTAGCTGCTTCAAATATAACCCAAACTACAGTTGATCTTAACTGGAATGCTTCTACAGATAATGTAGGAGTTACCGGATATGATGTATATCAAGGAAATACTGTGATCACAACGGTAACAGGTACTACCTATCAAGTTACTGGACTTTCATCTAATACTGCATACAGTTTTAGAGTAAAAGCAAAGGATGCTGCTGGTAATGAATCTGATTTTAGTACTACTGCAAATGCTACTACGCTTTCACAACCAGACACACAAGCTCCTACAACTCCAAATGGGTTAGCTGCTTCGAATATAACACAAACAACGGTTGATCTTAACTGGAATGCTTCTACAGATAATATAGGAGTTACTGGATATGATGTATATCAAGGTACTAACGTGATTGGAACAGCAGCTAACACTTCATACCAAGTTACTGGATTATCACCAAATACGGCTTACAGTTTTAGTGTAAGAGCTAAAGATGCAGCGGGTAATGAATCAAATTCCAGCAATACTGTAAATGTTACAACACAGTCTTCTGGAGGAACTACTTGTACAGGAGGAATTTCATCATTCCCATATAGTGAAGGGTTTGAAAATACGCTAGGATCCTGGACTCAAGATTCTGGAAATGATTTTGACTGGACCATAGATGCTAACGGAACTCCATCGAGAGGTACGGGACCATCTAGTGCAATAGAAGGAATGAATTATCTATATATGGAGTCTTCTAGACCAAATTTCCCGTCTAAAAGAGCCATATTAAACTCTGACTGTTTTGATTTGAGTGCTGCAACTACTGCAAATTTTGCGTTCAGATACCATATGTATGGTGCTTCTAATATGGGAAGTCTTGCATTAGAAGCAAGCGATGATAATGGTGCTACCTGGGCTACACTTTGGTCAAAATCAGGAAATCAAGGTAATTCTTGGTTATCTGCAAACATAGATCTAAGTGCATACGCTGGGTCGTCTGTAAAACTACGTTTTAATGGTATTACTGGCGGCACCTGGCAAGGTGATATGGCAATAGATGATATTCGTCTTACTGAAACTGGAGGACCATCTACATGTACAGACGTAGTATTAACTCTTAACTTTGATGATTACCCGCAAGAAACGAGCTGGCAAATTACAGATAGTAGCAACCAGGTTATTGCATCAGGTGGAACATATGGTTCTCAGCCTGATGGATCCACATTAACCATTACTGAATGCTTAGACCCAGGAACGTATACTTTCGCACTTAATGATAGTTACGGAGATGGTATGTGCTGTGGATATGGTAATGGATCATATTCTCTAACATCTGAAGGAACTACAATAGCTTCTGGAGGAGAATTTGGAGCTTCTGAGTCAACAACATTTACTATTGGAGCTTCTGCAAAAGGAATTGTTATTGAAAGTGTAACTACCACAAAACAGTTACAGGTTTCTGTAGCTCCTAACCCTGTAGGAACTAATGAATTATTAACTGTAACCGTTTCTAAAAAAGATACTCCTTTTGAAATTGTTGACTTACTTGGAAAAACTGTAATGAGAGGTACGTTAACGAATAAGACAATTAACACGAGTACATTACAGAAAGGAATGTATATCATAAACCTTAACCCCGGAGGTGAAGGAAAAAACAAATCAATACGATTTATTCAGCAATAAACTATTGACATATAAGTAATGAATAAGCGGTACATTTTTAATGTATCGCTTATTTTTTTAGAGTTTTATTTTTTCTTTAACTCTTGTAATTCTATGTGAAACTTCGGTAAGGTTAATCAACAAATCTATAGTAATTTCATTGTTTGATTTTTGTAGTATAAGATTCCCATCATTCACCTTATAAAACCCGGCTTCTCCTCTACAAAAACATTGTTTTCCGAAAAGCATATTAACCTCTGCTAGTTTTTCACCTTCTACGGTTAGGTTTTCTGTAATTTCTTTAATCTCAAAATGAATAGTTTCTGAATAATCTCCATCTGCAGTTCCTTCGGCACCCTTTCTAGAAAACTCAAAGACAACAACAGTATGCCCACCCTCTTCGATAACTGGATACAACGCATCTGTGGTATCTTTTTTCAATATCAACGAAGAGTTTTTATGAAGTTTTATACTGCAGTCCCCATCATTAGGACAGTACTTTTGAATCTTTTGATTATCTACATTTTCGCTTATTTTTTCTGAAGAATCAACTGCATTTGAAGTTTTACATGCCGATATGCATATTAGCACAATAAAAAAAGTGTACATTTTCATAGGTTTACATTAATTATACTCAACTTAAAAATGGAAGGCATTGAATTAATTAGAACCCTGAATTTACTTTTTTAGTATATGGTGAAGATTTAAGCTTTGGCTTTTTGCTTTATAAGTTCTGCTTCAAAAAGGATGGCAAAGTGTTTCAATAATTTTTGTTTCACCTCTTCTTCATTTATTTCTTCTACTCCTAGTTCTACATTAAGCGAGGTGACTGCTTTTCCTTTAATTCCGCAAGGAATAATATTATCAAAATATCCCAGATCTGCATTCACATTTAATGCAAAACCATGCATCGTTACCCAGCGACTTGCACGAACTCCCATAGCACATATTTTACGTGCAAAAGGAGTGTCTACATCTAACCAAACCCCTGTTTCACCCTTGCTCCTAGTAGCATTAATGCCGTATTCTGCTAAGGTAAGAATCACCATCTCTTCGAGAAACCGAAGGTATTTGTGGATATCTGTAAAGAAATTTTCAAGATCAAGGATTGGGTACCCTACAATTTGTCCTGGACCATGATATGTAATATCTCCACCTCTGTTAATTTTATAGAACGTAGCTCCTTTTTCTTTTAGTTGTTCTTCAGATAACAAAAGATTACTCATATCGCCACTTTTACCTAACGTATATACATGGGGATGTTCTACAAAAAGAAAGTAATTAGAAGTATCTAATCCTGCATCTTCTCGTCGATTCTTGATTTTTATATCTAAAATTTCTTTGAATAATTCTTCTTGATACTCCCAGATCTCTTTATAATCTCTGTGACCAAGTTCTTGTATTTGGATCTTCTTATTCATTGGCACAAAGATACAATGAACTCATTTGATTCTTTTTAGATTAATCCTAAAATTTTATTTATCAGGATTATTTAATATAACCAAAGCCGCAATTACTCCTGGAACCCATCCGCAGATAGTTAATAATAATACAATCAATACAGAACCACATCCTTTATCTAATATTGAAAGGGGTGGAAAAAAAATAGCTAATAATACTCTCCAAAAACTCATAAAGTCGATTAAAATAAATTATATGTTATACTTATAAGTAGCGTTAGACTTTATTCTGTTACAATGTTAGAAAATTAATCTCTATATTTCTGATTTCTTTCTAAACATGAAATTAGTATCTTATTTATTCTACGGTATCATTTTAATATACTCTAATGTGGCTTTTGCACAGTATGAATTTTCTGGGTATGTAGATACTACAGATTGGTCAGATGGTGTTTACCTTTCACTTGTTGAGGATTACAGAAAAATATCGGGAATATATCCAGAGCAAATCATTCAAAAAGTTACTCCAGATTCTACCGGTTATTTTGTGTTCTTGGGCGATAATCTACCTCTAGGAAATCATATGTATAGAATACATGTAGATAAATGTTCTCAAAAACATAAAAATAGAGCACATCTCAATGGTTTCTGCACAGATAGTGAAGAGGTTCTTTTTATTGCAAACCATACAGACGCGCTTTCATTACCTTTTTCTTTTGATAAAGAAATATTTTGCAAAATCGTCTCTAAGAATGAAAAAAGTAATGCTTTTATAAAAATTGATTCTATTATCGATGAAATGCGTTTCGCATTCGGAAATTATCGCAGTACAGCCAATCGAAAAATCAATTCTAACAAATGGATGAACACATTACAACAGTTCGGAAAAAGCTTAGATGAACCGCTTATAGAGTTGTATGTATTTGCTTTTATATCTAACAAAACTAATGAGTTATATTCTCATTATCTTGATGATCTTAAAAGCAATCCTTATTATGATCAATTACTAGAACGACTCGTAGAGAAATACCCCAATAGCAACTATGCCAGGCAGTATGAAGCAGAATTAGCTTCAGATAAATTTCTTATCAATCCTAAAGAAAAATCTTCTAAAAATCCCTGGATATGGCTTTTGATTCTCGTATTGATTCTATCATTATCTTTGAATATTCTTCAATTTCTAAAAAAAAGAAAAGAAGCAAGCCTCTCTCACCCTCTTGAAAAAAATCTTACGCAACAAGAACAAAAAGTATTAGATCTAATCCTTGAAGACAAGACCAATAAAGAAATTGCTTCTACTATGTTTGTGAGTTTAAGTACAATAAAAACCCACATTAACAACCTGTATAAAAAACTTGATGTAAGCTCAAGAGACGAAGTTAAATCATTGTATATCAAAAAGTAAACAAAAATCCACCTGGGGGTCTAGCCCCTATTTCATACCCATATTTGCCGTTTTTCAGCTTCTAAATTTTCAATTTTGACATGGATCATTCTAAAAAGTAAAGACGAATGATACAATGAACTCATTTTAATAATCTAAAAAACAAAAGAATGAAAACAGGAATTTTAATTGCAGTAGCAGGAGCATTTTTAATGGTATTTGTATCGTGCAAAAACGATGCAACCCAAAAAATAAAACCCGAAAATTTAGAAATCGCTGTAAAAAGAGATACAAATGTCAAAGATCTTCCCGTGATGACGTTTTCTAAGACAGATCATGATTTTGGTATCATTAACGAAGGTGATTTGGTAAAACACAAATTTACTTTCACCAATACCGGAAAAGCACCATTATTAATCATTAGTGCCAAAGGTAGTTGTGGTTGCACAGTGCCAGAGTGGCCCAAAGAACCGATTGCTCCGGGAGCTTCAGGGACATTATTGGTAGCTTTTAATTCTAACGGAAAACCAAATTTGCAGAATAAGCAAATAACCATTACCACCAATACCGAAAAGGGTAAAGAAATTCTTAAAATCAAAGCTATGGTAACTCCTAAAGCAAAGAACAATAGTTGATCTCGAAGAGTAAATACCACTAGAATTTAGGTTAAAAACCTCTAGAAATAGATCCCGCCAAATAGCGGGATTTATTTTACGAGTATTCTTTGAAGATTTGAAAAGAATAAATCTTCAAAATTGAGTTTCGGTAAATTGAAAGATTAGGTCATACTTTGTATCTTTGCACGCTTAAAACGGCAGCATTATGCAATTATCAGAACAAGAACTTGTAAGAAGGGAAAAACTAAACTCTTTACGTAACTTAGGTATTAACCCATATCCGGCAGCTTTGTTCCCGGTTGATCATACTTCGGATAAGATCAAGAAGGAGTTTAAAGACGGTAAAAAAGTGGTTATTGCTGGTCGGTTAATGTCCAGACGTATTCAAGGTCCCGCTTCTTTTGCAGAGTTACAAGATGCAAATGGCCGTATTCAAGTGTATTTTAACAGGGATGAAATTTGTACCGGTGAAGATAAAACCAAGTACAATGATGTCTATAAAAAATTATTAGATATCGGTGACTTTATCGGTATCGAAGGTGAGCTTTTTACCACGAAAGTAGGTGAGAAAACGGTTATGGTTAAAGATTTTACATTATTAAGTAAAGCGCTAAAACCTTTACCATTACCAAAGACCGATAAAGAAGGGAATACTTTTGATGAATTTAATGATCCCGAAATGCGTTATCGTCAGCGATATGCAGATTTGGTCGTAAACCCTCATGTAAAAGATGTTTTTGTAAAGAGAACTAAGCTTTTTAATGCCATGCGCCAGTTTTTTAATGATCGTGACTATTTTGAAGTTGAAACTCCGATATTACAACCCATCCCGGGAGGAGCTGCTGCTCGCCCGTTTATAACACACCATAACTCCTTGGATATTCCTTTGTACATGCGTATCGCCAACGAATTATATCTTAAACGATTAATCGTAGGTGGTTTTGATGGTGTATATGAGTTTTCGAAAAACTTCAGAAATGAAGGAATGGATCGAACCCATAATCCAGAATTTACCGCGATGGAAATTTATGTAGCCTACAAAGACTACAACTGGATGATGGATTTTTGTGAGCAACTTCTTGAGTACTGTGCTATTGCCGTTAACGGAACAACAAAAGCAACTTTTGATAATCATGAAATTGACTTTAAAGCCCCTTATGCTAGAGTTACTATGGCAGATTCGATCAAACATTTTACAGGGTTTGATATTACAGGCAAGTCTGAAGATGAAATTCGTGAAGCAGCCAAAGGCATGGGAGTCGAAGTAGATAACACTATGGGTAAAGGAAAACTTATCGATGAGATTTTTGGTGAAAAATGTGAAGGAAATTATATCCAACCTACCTTTATCACTGATTATCCTAAAGAGATGAGTCCTTTATGTAAAGAACATCGTGATAACCCCGAACTTACAGAACGTTTTGAATTGATGGTTTGCGGTAAAGAGATTGCTAATGCATATTCTGAGCTTAATGACCCTATCGATCAACGTGAGCGATTTGAGGATCAATTAAAACTAGGAGCAAAAGGAGATGACGAAGCAATGTTTATTGATCAGGATTTCTTACGTGCTTTAGAATATGGTATGCCTCCTACATCTGGTATGGGAATAGGGATGGATCGCTTGATCATGTACTTAACCAATAACCAGTCTATCCAGGAAGTTTTATTCTTCCCTCAAATGCGACCAGAGAAAAAACAGGTTGACCTTAATGAAAATGAAAAAACCATTTTTGAAATTCTTAAAAAAGAAAAAACCATTGCACTAGCAGATCTTAAAAGTGCAACAGGACTAAGCAATAAAGCCTGGGACAAAGGCATGAAAGGCCTTTCTAAATTAGGGCTAACAAAGGTTACAAAAACCGAAGATAGTCTCATCGTAGAAATCACAGAGTAATAAAATAATAGCACATACAAAAACGCAACCCATATGGTTGCGTTTTTTCCCCTTTAAAAAACAAATTCTAACTATACGAAACCATAATTTCTTCGGTTTCAGATTGTCATAGATCAAAGATATTTTTACACAACCACACCAAGGTTACCTTTCAATTAAATAAATCTTAAGTATTAGATATTAATGTACTACTTACGTCTATCATTTAACATTAACTAAATGAAATTGATACCTAAACGATTAAAATCTTGAAGTTTTACAAGAATCTCCTATATTTGAGTGTTTAAAAAAACTAACAACCATGGCATTTATTACAGACGAAGAGCTACAAGACCTTAAAGATCAAATATATAAAGCCGAAGAAGCTACACAAAGCGCAAAATATCTTAGCGAAAAAGCTGTTGACGATGAGAAGGAAAACTCCAGAAAATTTAAGATTGCCACTATCATACTTGGTATCCTAGCTGTACTTGGAGTTGCGGGTACAGTATATTTTATGAACTTTGGTGCTACGGGTATGATCTCTGAAAAAGACCACAAATCGCAAGTAAGTGTTCTTGAAAATAAGGTATCAGAATTAGAAGGAACACTTCAGAACTTATCTATGAATCAAGAACTAGATTCTGAAAATACTGGTGAATCTGCCGGTTCTATAGAAGATGAATTGGTATATGCAGTACAGATTGGTGCTTTTGAGGAAAAAAACTTATCTATGTTTTCTGACAACTTCGTTAATTTTAAAGAAATCAAAAGCGAAGGATATAATAAATACGCCTTAGGAAATTTTGAAACGCTTGCAGAAGCTAAACGTTTTCGAAGAGAATTGGTAAAACTAGGCTTTAGAAATGCCTTTATCGGTTCTTATCAAAATGGAAAACGAATAAAAATTGAAGAAGCGTGGTAGATATAAATAAAAAAGGAGGCAAATGCCTCCTTTTTCTTTAGTAATCAACTCAACAAACTATACATGTACCACAATGTATTTTTTCCCTGATCTTCTATAATATACACCATTGCTGGTATAATACTTTACTCCTCTTACTTTTACTACTTTATAACCTCTGGGTAATGTGGTCACTCTAACCCCAACCGGGGCCGATACAGTTCTATACCCTCTACTCTTTTTTACGTACCATACACCTCCACTACGGTAGTATCTTACATTATTATGCACTACAACTCTGGGATGATGCAATTTGGTAACTACCACTCCTTTTGCAGGACGAACTCTCACGGTTGTAGCACAAGAAGTTGTTAGAAAAGAAAGTAATACAATCGGAATAACCAGTTTCAGTATTGTCTTCATATCGATAGTTTTTTTGTTTTCTATACTATCTAAGACTACACTATCTCATAAAGGTTTAATCTATACTTCCTTTTTCTACATATTCTTGTATTGGCATCCCATCAATAATTACATCTTTAAGTACCGATTGCCCTTCTTTAACATACACCAATGCATACACATTATTCTTTAGGCTATCACGATTAACCTGTCTATATGCTTTTTCTGCATCATAGGCTTTGGTCTCTTCCATATAAAATCTATTAAAGGGTAGTTCAAAATTTATGACTTCTTTATAATTACCCCTTACTTTGGCAATAACATAGTCCTTATCAATATCTAAGGATTCTTTACTTATCTTAACTACTTTGGCAAAACCTTGATCATCCTTTTCGATGTATACCTGTATTTCATCTCCACGTATATAGGTAGTATCTGCTAACGCAAAAGAATTTATCTCATAATCCAATGTAATGTATTTCCCTCTAAAGGGATCTGTAGGGTCTATAGGTCTGGTTCTAAATTTATACACTTTACCTGTCTCTAAAACATCTTCTTGCTGCCATATCATTTGTAACGGAACAAAAATTTGCACCAATGCTACGGTTATAAACCCTATTAATATGTGAATCGTTTTCATACCTGTAAATCGTTTAATTGTTTCTTAATCCTCTGTTGTTTCTTCAGCATAAAATAGTTAGTTAAAAAGAACCCTGTTCCTACCAAAACAAATAGAATTCCTCTCACTACAAAGCTCATTCCTGTATCAAAAAATCGGCAAATAATCAGAATCGAAATAATCAGCAGTCCGTAGTTTAGTATCCCGAAATTAAATTTATCTGCCCCAATTTTAATAGCAGAGATCCCCAGTGCAAAAACTAGTAAATTGATGAGTACAATAGGTAAAACGCCCATAGTCGGAAGCAAAAAGTACACGATCCAGAATACGATAAAAGCTACCTGAAACAGGTTAATCGCTTTTATTCCTTTTTTCCAAATCATATATCCCAAAACTGCTATCGTTATTACCAACAACACCAATTCAACAAACAATTCCTGAAGACCATAATTAAACTCACTCGGGAGCTCATCCCAAATCCAACTAAACGTAAATATCATCAGAGATACTACGGTGCCTAATGAACCAATAATCAACCAACCGTTTCTAAGCGTTCTTAGCTCCTTGAATACCGAAAGTCTTCCGATAGTATACAGCAGTCCAAATAGTGTGATATAAGTTACAAATCCAAGAGTGTCATCATTCCCTAAAAAAGTACTTAGCGCTATCGCCATACTAGCTGGTAAAATCCAATTAAAAATCGTTACGGTATTGCTTGTTATTTTTGTTTTAATCAGCATCCAATAATGAGGAAGTACTGCCAAAAAGAATACAATGTATAACCAGGGTGTTTTGGTGTTTCGATACTTCCACAAACCTGTCTCTAATGCATAATATGTACTTAACAGTAGCAATAGTAATGCTACTGCATTAGATCGTAGTAGATAAATCAACGGTAAACACAGTACGATCCATGTAAGCAGGTAAGAACCCAACTCTCCCGGGATATTATAAATCTGACTCACCATAGCGATACACGCCCCTACCGAAAAGAAAAGAAATGTACCTGATGCTTCTTTCCAGGTATTGCTTTTTTCTTTCAGGATAGAAAAACCAGTCATAAACTGCCCCACTAGTAATGGTAAAAATGCTAAGATTGTTTTTGTAATTTTTGAAAAATCATCCCAATTATGGGCCAGCATTAAAATAATACCTGACCCTACCAGTAACGCCCCAAAAATCCCGAAAACCATAAATAGTTTATTAGGTTTCCCAATATCTTTAGTCGCATAATACTGCTCTATTTTATCTGCAAGCTCTGGCGAAATTACTTTATCTTCTACCAAAGTTTTTAGTTCTTTATTAAATTTTGAACTCATTTCATCCTTGTTTTATAATTAAGAAATATACTCTTTATTTTATAACCAATTCTCTTCGTTCATAAGCTTTCAACAAAATATAAAGGCCCAACCCAGCAAATATATGTTTTAGAGAATGTCCGCTGATAACGCCCAACAAATCATAAATTATTTCATCATAATATTCTGATATTTTAGCAAAAAAATAAAAAATCAAGAGTAACCAATATACTTTTCCATAAGGGGTACTCGATTTAATAAAAATTAGAATCAAAGGTATAGCCACCATAGGATAAAACTGTACTAATACATATGGTCGCAAATCATTCATTTCTCCATATACCCAATACCAAATAGAACCCAACCCTACTAAAATCAAAGGCCACAAAAGGGCTCTTCCTAATTTTTCAGAAATAAACTCGCTGATCATTATTGAAAACAAGGCCATAAAAACAATAGTCATTGGTAATCTATCCCAAACCAATGATTGTGAACTTGGAAAAAGATGGTAATACCCAGATCCTAATCCAATTAAACTAACCCCAATAAAAAGCATTAAATACTGTGTTTTTGGCTTGCTAAAATTTCTGGATATATATAAACCTCGTATTCCTACAACTACAAATACTAGATTAGATACAACATTCCAAAAATTTGAAATACTAAACACACTCCTTGTATCGCTAAATGAATGATATTGTTCATCTTGTACTATTGGATCTAAGAAAAACATTGCCATAATAGCGAGTATACCAACGGTTATAAGTAAAGAAATTCCTGTTCTTTCTTTTTTCATCTGATTAAAATTTAGTGGAAAACTTTATAAAAAAGACAGCCGCAACCACACGGCTGTCTTTCCTAATCATCAAAACAAGGAGCCTCCCCCCGGATGTCAACATAATCATGACTCTTTTTAAGATCAAATTGACACGGCTCCTTCTTTTGATTCTTTATTGTTCCTGATTCTCTATAAACTTCTTATCCCTAGTGTTTTTTTGTACTGCAATTGCAGCAAATAAACTTAAGGTAAAAGACATCCCATAAAATCCTTTTTCACTTAGTTCTAAATCGGCATTCCATAAACCAATAATCAATAATAAAATAGAAGTAAGTGTAGTAAACCAACTGATCCCATAATAAATATCAGTAACCGGGATGCCTTCTAACCTATCCCTAACACTTTTTTGCACAGATACTGCAGAGAACAATCCAAATAACAGGATGGTAAAATAGTATCCCTTTTCGTTGAGAAACATACTGGCATTCCATAAACCGATACAATAGGATATCATCCCTATAAAAAGTGCCGACCAAGATGCCGATATAAAAGCCGGTGTAGGCTTTTGATCATATACTTTGTTTTCTTTCTTTTCTTTTTTTTCTGTTGCTGCATCCTGAGATACATCATTACTAAATTTGTACTCCATGATTAACTTGTTTTTGATGATTAATTATGGTACAAATGTGCAGTGATTTTGTTTGAAGATAAATTCTAGTTTTCAAAAAAACTTACGATATAATTATGTTATATTATACAATATTTATCTATTCATAGTATATTTGAGCACCTATTAATTACGATATAATGAGTACTATTTCCTCTATCATACGTACTTTATCTGATGAAGAAAAGCGAAGTTTTATTGCTTTATTAAAGCAAAAGAACAAAAGAAACGATACTAAAAACATACAGTTGTTTAACCTTTTAGACACCGCTGAAGAAGTCAAAAATCTGGATATAAAAATCTACGGAAAACCATCTAAAGGAGCTTTTCATGCCTTAAGTAAAAGATTACACGATAGCCTTATCGATTTTGTGGCCTCTAAAAGTTTTGAAGGAGAAACCTCTGAAGAGATGGAAATTCTTAAGCTGCTACTTGCCAGTAGGATCTTCTTTGAGCAGAAACAATACAAGATTGCTTTTAAAACCTTGCAAAAAGCCGAGCAAAAGGCAAAAATGTATGACCTTTATAGCATCCTTAACGAAATTTACTACACCAAAATACAATATGCGCATATTACTCCAACAATACCCTTAGAAGATCTAATCACTGATTTCAAAAACAATAAAGCATCGATACAACAAGAAGAAAACCTGAATCTCTTTTATGCTACCGTACAGAATGAACTTAGCAGACATCACCAGGATTTTGTACTCGTAATACAAACCACTTTATCCAAATTTGGAATCTCGACAACGCAAGACCTTACCTTTAGGTCTCTTTTTAAGATTTTAGAAATCACTAACAAAGCGGCCCAGGCTTCTAGGGATTATTATACCATATTGCCTTTTGTAGAAGAAGCCTACACGCAAATCGATACTAAAGAAAATCTAATCGACAAACACTTATTCTATCATATACAGATTTTGTATTATGTAGCCAATGCTTATTTTAGGAATAAGGATTTTAAGACCTCACAGCACTATCTCGTTTTGATGAAAAACCAGATGCAAAAGTACCAAGGCAAGTATTTTAGGCGATTTTTTCCTCAATACACTTTACTATACACCTTAAACCTTACTTATTGTGGTCATGCTGATCAAGCCATTACCTATCTAGAAGTTTTTGATGGTAATCGACATAAAGAACAAATTTCTTATGTCTTAGATCTAAAACTAAGTTTGATTGTATTTTACTTTATGCAATCTCGGTTTAAAGATGCATTAGGTATCGTATCTGGCTTTTATCATAGTGACACATGGTATACCGAAAAAGCGGGAATCCTTTGGGTTATCAAAAAGAATATGGTCGAGATCTTACTACATATAGAACTCAATAATCTAGACCTGGTAGAATCCCGGGCAAATAGTTTTAGAAAAAAGCATGGCTCCTATCTAAAAAGCAATGGCGAAACTCGGGTTTTAGAATTTTTGAAGCTTATTCTTGAGTACTATCGCAAACCCGAAATCATTACTACGTCTCTTTTTAAAGAAAAAATACAAAATGTTCTTACTACACCTAATAAGGAGCAAGAAGATATTTTTGAGATGAGTTTTTATGCCTGGCTAAAAGCAAAGGCTCATAACACTGGATTGTATGAAACAACCCTAGAGTTGGTAAACCCATCCTAAACACCTGTCATTGTGAGCAACGAAGAAATCCATCTCACAAAACAATAGTTAATTCTAATATAATTTTCTCAAAGGCTCTACCCGATTTACTATCTTGTTTCTATCGCATAACATGCTTACAAAGCATTCGTCACACATAAAGTATTATAAGCTATTAGAAATGTCAATCAAAAAGCTCACCATGAAAAAAAACATTATACTACTCTTTGTATTTACCCTTATTTGGAATTTTGAAGTAAGCGCACAATCAGAAATTGAGCAGATCAACACTACCTTACAACATTATATAGAAGGCACTGCCAACGGAGAACCAGAACGGTTAAAAAAAGTATTCCATAAAGATTTCAAGCTATTTATTGTAGATACAGATACTCTAAAAGTAATAGATGGTAAGGGTTATATCGAACGTGTAGAAAAGGGTAAAAAATATAATCGGATCGGAAAAATAATCACTATCGATTATGAAAACGACGCAGCATCGGCTAAGATTGAAGTTTATTTTCCTGACAGAAACAGAGTAGCAACCGACTACCTGTTACTGTTAAAAATACAAGGAACATGGAAAATCCTTCATAAAATCATTAATCTTAATACGTTCGAAAAAGTAGCAGACCTACAAGCTAAAAACACACTAGAGATCGACAACATCAATACCACCTTATTACACTACATAGAAGGTACGGCCAATAGCAAACCCGAGAGATTAGATAAAGCATTTCATAAAGATTTCAATTTGTATTATATCAAAAAAGATACGCTGGGTATTATCCCGGGAAAAAAATACATGACTAATTTCACCAATGGCAAAACATATAATCGCATCGGCAAAGTAGTATCTATAGATTATGAAGAAGATGCTGGTCTTGCAAAAATACAGATACTCATGCCCGATAGAGATAGAGTAGCCATAGATTACCTATTGCTACTAAAAATAGAGGAAGAATGGAAAATAATTCATAAATCCTTTACTTCTAAAACCTACAGCAAGTAAACTAAAAGTAACATTCATTATGAAGCAATGAAGCAGTCAAACAAATTCGTTACTACCCGGTTCGTTACCCCCCTAAGGGTGGTTCTGAACCACCCCTAACCCGGTTACGAACCCCTTATTACCCATACCAAGGTGCTTCGAAGCGGTTCTAAACCCTTTCTAATCGGTTACATAAGTACTTAGAGCCGGTTGTTTACTGCTTATAACAGGTTCTTAACCCATTCGAATGGGTTCTATATCGTCTCGAACCAGTACAACAACCCATTGTAATGAGTAGAACACTCCGTCGAGATGGTATTCTACCCTTTCGAACTAGCAATTAACCACCAAACCATGATCTATACACTTATGAAAAAGGGGTTAGAACCGCTTCGAATCAATAAACAACCACCTACTCATAAGAAACGAACCTACTAAAAAGAATGACAGACCTTCGACGGTGCCTCCCCAAAGTTTGTTGTGGGGCTCAGAATACTTGGCGTTTTTATAAAACATCTCGATACATGCTCGTTCCTCAAGCTTTCGATATGATATCTTTTTTTTGTTTTGAACTACCCATCTGTTCAAGTGACCCAATGGTCATTGGGATGTATCTCAACCTTTTTATAGCATTAAGCCATAACCACTCTACAGACCTGGTTATCATAGATTCCGGAAATTCCCCTATCAAAAAAGGGGTTTAATCCCCATACCGTCGTATTAAGATTTGATGTAAGTTTGTGACAACCAATAAAAAGATAAAAACAGCCTTCTATAGGTTCAAAAAATATCAAAAAGCGAGTTTGTGTTAGTTAGCAAACCCCATAGGCTATATAAAAGCTTATGGGGTTTACTTTTTTAAAAGACAAGTTTCATATTTCTTTTTTATAAAAATCATATAAGTTTATGCATACTTCTAGAACTTGAAAAAAAGCATACTCCAAATACTCGATCACCTTATACAGATTAGCAATAATCACAAATATTTTATGTCGTTAACAACAACAAAACCTAAGACTGCAACGTTATATACTTTCTTATAAACCATGTCACACGATTAATGAGTATACTACCAAAGTATGGGTTACTACAATTAAGGAACTCTGCAAGAATATACACTAAAGACGTCACCGAAAGTCTACAACTCTTTAAGAAAGAAACCAAAAATCTTAAAGTAACTGTGTTTCTTTCTTACCATCCCGATGAGCTGGAAGAACTGGATAGTGCAATTAATTTTTTAAAGGATTTTGATGTACTGATCTATGCAGATTGGCTGGATGAAAACATACCAAGAGACAAAAGTGACATCACCTCGAAACAATTACAACAGCAAATACAAGAGAACAAAAAGTTTATTTTTCTAGCAACAGAGACTGCTGTACAATCAAAATGGTGTGATTGGGTACTACGATTAGCTGCTACCATAAAAGCACCAGAAGATATTGTTGTTTTACCCATACGAGAAGATTTTAGTGACTATGGTGGCGCCGACTATCTAAAAAAACATGCCTACATCAAAGAAAATGATTTTACCGCACTGGCATATGATGTAAAATACCCTAATGGAGATGAAAAAACATTAGCAGAATGGTTTACATCGTAAACAATAGTCGCCAAACACTTATAAAAACTATGGTCTGCCTATGCCTTTCGAAGACAAGTTTTTATTACAAACTAAAGAGTCCCTGCTACTTTCTCCACTGCAGCGATGGTATCATCAAGATCTTTATAGGTTAAGGCATCGGTGATAAACCAAGTTTCGAATGCACTTGGCGCGATATAAATCCCATTATCCAACATACCATGAAAGAACTTTTTAAAGGTTTCATTATTCCCATTAGCAGCAGTATCAAAGTCTACTACATTATCTTTAGCAAAGTGTACCGAGATCATTGATCCCACTCTATTAATAGTATGTGTTACGTAATGATGTTTTAAAGCCTTTTCAATCCCTTGATGCAGGTATTCTGTCTTTTCTGCTAAACTCTTAAAAATTTCCGGGTTATCGTTCAATTCGGTAAGCATAGCTAATCCCGCAGCCATTGCTAAAGGATTACCACTTAATGTTCCTGCTTGATATACTGGTCCTAATGGTGCCAGGTGATTCATGATTTCTTCTCGTGCAGCAAAAGCCCCAACAGGCAACCCTCCACCAATTACCTTACCAAAAGTAACGATATCGGCATCTACTCCTAATAATTCTTGGGCCCCACCTTTAGCAAGCCTAAACCCTGTCATTACCTCATCAAAAATCAAAAGGATATCATGTGTATCGCATAAAGCTCTTAACCCCTGAAGAAAGCCTTTTACCGGAGGAATACATCCCATATTACCTGCCACAGGTTCTATAATGATACAGGCAATTTCTCCTTTATTGGATTCAATGATTTGTTCTACATGATCTAGATCATTATATCTTGCTAGCAACGTATCTTGTGCAGTTCCCTTGGTAACCCCTGGACTATTTGGGCTTCCAAAAGTAACAGCGCCGCTACCGGCCTGAATTAGGAAAGAATCGCTGTGCCCATGATAACAACCGGAAAATTTGATAATCTTATCCTTATTCGTAAACCCACGAGCCAATCGCACGGCACTCATACAGGCTTCTGTCCCCGAATTTACAAAACGTATCTTATCGATATTAGGCACCATAGAAACCGCCAATTCTGCAATCTGTGTTTCGATCTCTGTAGGCATCCCAAAACTTGTTCCTTTTTTTGCTTTTTCAACCACTGCATTTACTACTGGTGGATGAGCATGACCGAGAATCATAGGCCCCCAGGAATTGATATAATCTATCAATCGGTTTCCGTCTTCATCATATAGATATGCTCCTTTGGCTTCTTTAACAAATATGGGATCTCCTCCTACTGCTTTGAAAGCTCTTACTGGTGAGTTGACCCCACCAGGAATCACTTTTTGCGCTGCTACGAATAGTGCGCTACTTCTTTGGTATATCATGTTTAGTTGAAATCTTCTTCTTCCTCATCTTCGGCCTTTACCTTAAGTACTTGTCCGATTCTGATATTATTATCTGCGAGATTATTGTATGCCTTGAGTTCGTTTACAGAGATTTTATATTTACGCGAAATAGAATATAGGGTATCTCCTTTTTGTACTACATGACCCTTCTTATTATAAACAACAAGAGGTGGTGTAGTTGCAGCCATAGAGATATCTGTTTTAGCTCCTCTACGTGCCTTACGTTTACGCCCTAACACCTCATCATCGAACTTATATAATTGGTGCTTTTCGATAATACTAATCAATTTTTCGGGATATTTTCTGTCTGTTGCATATCCCGCTTCTCTAAGGCCACGAGCCCAGGATTTATAATCTTTTTTATTGAAGGTAAAAAGTCTTGAATATCGTTTTCTGTTCTTTAAAAACAAGGAATGATCTCGAAAAGATTCACTCGCTTTATTATACTTTCTGAAACATTCTTGTGAACGATCATCATCATGATATACGCGATCACCTTCCCAATCATGGCACTTGATCCCGAAATGATTTCTTGCTCTCTGGGTGAGGTCTCCGTATCCTGCACCAGATTCTAAAATCCCTTGTGCCAAAGTAATACTCGCTGGAATACCGTACGTTTTCATTTCGCTCATGGCAATGCTAGAAAACTCGAAAATATATTGCTGTACACGTTCTTTATAAGGAATGGTGGCAGGTGATTTTTTTCTAGGTGCTACATCTGGTAGTTTTTCTGAAATAACTTCTTGAGTATTGCGCTCAATAGTAGTCACCGTAGTTCGCCTTGGTGTTGGCTTTTTTGTTCTCGAAGTAATTACTTTTTTGTTTCCTCCACAAGAAATCAAAAATGCAGTAATACATAGTAATGAAATAAATTTCCTCATCTTCAGTATTAAATTGTAATAAGGGGTAGTTTCTTTTTCTTTAATCTTTTGTTCATCCCAGCAATACCTTGTAACCCTCCGGTATGCACGGCTAAAATACGAGTATTTTTTGGAAAAACACCTTTTTGTACCATGTCAAAAATCCCAAAAAGCATCTTAGCGGTATAGACAGGATCTAATGCAATGTGTTGCTGTGCATAGAACCTATTTATAAACTCTACGCCCTCTGCGTTTATTTTACCATAGCCTCCAAAATGGTAGTTGGTTATTAGTTTCCAGTTTGTTTTTGTAGTATATTTTTTTATTTCTTCGGAAAGAAATTCACCTTTTAATGCCGGAAAACCCAGTACAGTTTGATGAGTACCGGCGCTATTAATGATACCCGAAATCGTTCCCCCGGTACCCACAGCACAACAAATGATATCATAATCTTTATCTTGTTCTGAGAGTATTTCTTCGCAACCTTTAACCGCTAGTTCGTTGGTTCCCCCTTCGGGAACCAGGTAAAAGGATCCAAACTCTTTGGTTAATTCTTCTAAAAAGGTTTCAGAAGTTTTTTCTCGATACTGCTCTCTGGGAATAAACTTAAGGCGCATTCCTGATACCGAAGCAAAATGTAACGTATCATTTCCTGACAAGGTTTTATCGAGGTCTTTACCTAATTCTTCTCCCCTAATAATCCCGATGCTATGCATCCCCACCATCTTTCCTGCAGATGCCGTAGCCGCTATATGATTACTATATGCTCCTCCAAAAGTAAGGATCGTACTGAATCCTAATTTTTTAGCTTCGGCTAGATTGTATTTTAATTTTCTGAATTTGTTTCCGGAAACATGGGTATGGATCTCATCTTCTCGCTTAATATCCAAAGAAACTTCTGCATTATCCAAAATCGGGTGGTTAATCTGTTGATTTTCTGAAAGTACCGTTTCCGAAGAGAAAATATGCATTTATAAATATTTAATAAAACTCCAGGGTCTTCTCTTTTTTAAATAATCGAGATCATCTTCATTGTAGTATGCCTCTCTTTCAAAAGAAATATTGCGATACGCTTGTTGCGAATTTCGATATTGTACTACCCTAATAATATATTCTGCAAAATAAAGAATATAGAATGGCAATACCAACAACTCTGCTTGTTGTCTTATATGAATTTTCTCATGGTTGATAAAGATTTCATCTTCTTTAAGAAAGGAGTCCTTCACCACAATAAAAGGCCAAAGAGCTAACCCAACAAAATGGCGACCTATCAAATATTTGTTAACAACTATGCGCATATAATTACAAGATACTATTTTTGTATGATATGAGTAACCCTAAAAAAGTATTAACTCCAAAAGACGGAGATTATTATATTACCCCCGAAGGGTATCGATGTTTTACAGAACAATATCACCTTAGAAGAGGATATTGTTGTGAGAGTGGCTGCAGGCACTGCCCGTATGGCTATGATAAAAAAACAAATAGCTACACTAAATAATAGTGTTAAAACTAGTGTCATGGTATGATTATTGTTGGTAAATAGTTAAAAAAGCTATTTATTGTTGAACCTCTAAAACAAGGGATTATGAAATTTTTATCACTTTTATCATTAATCCTTATCATAACTTTTAGTTCCTGCACCACTGTACGTGTGGCTTCAGATTATGATAAGCAGGCAAATTTTAATACCTATAAAAGCTATGCATTCTTCAAGCCAGGTATTGACAAAGCAGAAATTAGTGATCTAGACAAAAAACGCATCTTAAGAGCTATCGAAGCAGATATGACTTCAAAAGGATTTATTAAATCAGAAAATCCAGATATGTTAGTTAGTATTTTTACAAAAACCCGTGAAAATGTATCAGTATACCAGAATAACTGGGGCTGGGGCTGGGGTCCCGGTTGGGGATATGGCTGGGGGTGGAATCCCTGGTTTTGGGGTGGTAACTACAATTCGGTTTCGACAGTAACTGAAGGCACCCTATATATAGACCTTATAGACGCTTCTAAAAAAGAACTGATTTGGCAAGGAATGGGTACATCGGCCTTGACTAAAGATGTAGACAAAAAGCAGGAAAAAATGAATGAGATTGTTGGCGCAATCCTCGAAAAATATCCACCACAGATAGAATAATACCAATATTTCTTTACATAAGTGTAGCCTTTCTTTATAGAAGGGCTATATTTTTTTTATGTACATTTATGCTAAACCTGATAGTAAAAACCTATGCGTAATTTTCTACTCGGAGCAGCAATAGCGGCTTTATTAGTATTTGGAATAAAGTATTTTATTGATCAATCGAATACCCGAAAAACAGAGCTTCAATCTTCTGATCTTATCCTTAATCAAATTAAAAACGTTGGCAAACTTGTTGTTACCGAAGGGCATTTCTCTGAAGTGATTAATTACAAAGAGGATAAAAAAGTATTTTCTTTTATTCCTACTATAAAAACTGCCCTAGTAGTTGTTAATGCCAAAGTAGAAGTATCTTACGATCTCAGTAAAATTGATTACATCCTTAACAAGGATATTAAAACTGTAGTGATTACTAAAATCCCAAAACCAGAAATCAATATTAATCCTGATATAAAATACCATAGCCTTCAATATGGTCTTTTAAACCAATATAATCCTAAAGATCACAACTTAATAAGGAAAAAGGTAGTGAACCAACTCGAAAAAAAAGTAAAAAAATCATCGTTAGTTACAAATTCTGAAAATCGACTTATTAGTGAACTTCAAAAAATATATATCCTCACCAATTCATTAGGTTGGACTTTAAAATATAATAATACCATCATTGATAATCAAGTTCAGCTCGAAGAATTACTAGACTAATTAGGGGGAAAATTTACTTTACATTACCGGTAAATTGTCATCCCGAACCATGCGATTCGGGATCCATAACACAAACTCATATAATTTATGGACTCTGGCCTTATATTTTAGCAAAAGCTAGTACAATATTTAGACAACAAAATGACAATATCCTTTATTAGTGTATAAAAAAGATGGAAAGAAAAATCTTTCCATCTTAAAATTTAAAAAATCTACATAGTATAGAATTCGTTTGTCCCTCAAACCCTATGTTATTATACAGATTGTTTATTTGTCTACAGTAATAAAACGAGCCAGTTATTAAATACCCTACCCCCTATACTAATTATTTATAAAATATTACAAGGGTAGTGATTTTAACTGGTCTAATGCCTTTTTGAAAACCGATGCTACAAATTCTGCTACATCTTTTACATTAAAATCAATATTCCAATGATAATCATGCCCTAGCAGTGCTACATCCAGTTCTGCATCAAACAGATTTCCTTTTTCTATTTCTTTTAAGTTTCCCGAAATTTTAAACTTTTTAATATCTATAATATCACCGGCATGCTTAGCCACATATGTCGCGATTTTTAGAACTCCCTCGGCTCCTAGTTTTGCACCTTCTAATACCGCTTTTGCACTATCAAAGGCTATGGCTTCGGTTCCTTTTTCAATAATTTCAAGTTCTTTTTTAGCCCCTTCTAATGCTAAATAGACTGTAGATCTTCCGATGGTATTAATGGCATCACCTGCAGTGGCAATAGCCTGTTCACCTGTTGCTTTTACTGCGCTTAAACTTTTTAAAGCTCCTTGCCAAACCGTATAATCACCACCATACCGAACTCCCTCTAATGTTTTTTTGGCGGCTTCAAAAGCAGTATAGTTTACTCCTGTTTTGGCAACGTGCAAAGCTGTTTTAGCGGATTGAAATGCGGTATAATTCACTCCTGTTTTGGCAGTTTGCAATGCAGTTTTTGCCGATTGAAACGCCGTATAATCTACTCCATATTTGATTCCTTCTAAAAATTTCTTGGCAGCTGCCAATACTCCTTTAGCAATTCCATAAGCGGCCAATGTTGTACCATAGTTATAATGATGCCTCTTTAATTTATTGCATTTACGACTTGCATTATCTATTGATTTTTGTGCACTCCCTACACTATTATTATATTTCTTTTCTGCAGCATTTACTGATTTCTGCGCAGTCTTAATCCCATCATTATATTTTTTTTGCGCCGTATTTAACTCATTCTGTGCAGTTTTCATCCCAGAGTTATATGTCTTTTGGGCTTTATTGACATCATTCTGAGCTTTTTTTAAGGAAGCATCGTAGGTGCCTTTTGCTTTTTTTACATCGTTCTTAGCTTTAGTAAGCTCCTTAGCATATTTTGTTTTTTCATTGTTTAAATCGGTTGTAAGTTTTTTAAGATAGGCATCTGCATCTTTTCGAGCTTGTGTCAATGCTTTCTGTGCAGGTACAAATTTTGCTTCATATGCTTTTTGAGCTTTATCAACTTTGTCTTTTGCTTTATTGATATCTGTTTCTGTTGTTTTAAGAGCTGTATCTAATCTTGCTGCAACTTCAGTCTTAAGGTAATGACTAATATCATTATCCATCTCTCCCGAAAGTTTGAAATCCAATGATTCTGGTTTAGTAATGGTTCCTAAACTTTCACCTTGGATCTCATATTTTAATACTCCGAAGAAGTTTTGATCAAATTTAAATGCAATTCCTTGGTTAGAGATGTCTACATACACTCCTTCTTGAGCTCCCAAAAATGAAATACTCCCATCAATTAATAGTGACTGCTTAGAAGTAGTTAACTCTAAATCAATAGTTGCGTCTTTTCCTTCTTCACCACTTATCTTTAATGGCCCGAAACTAAGATTATCTATATGCCCTGCTCCTTCAATACCTGTATCAGAAATACGTGTATACATAGCAATTTCTTTGCCCGCGATAACTAAATCCCCAGAAAAACTAAATCCAGGTTTATACGTTATTGTTCCTATAGAGCCCCCAGCCGGAGCGCAATACAATTCAAGCTCTTTTAACTCAAAGAAATCAGGAACTTCAGGAATATCCAGATGGGTTACATCTGCTGCAAAATTGATAAGTTGAGAAGGATTTAGTTCTTCCAGTTTTCCCATTAGAATTTCTTCCATTGGGTTTTCAGAAATACTTACTGCCATATCGACGACTGTATCGCCTATTTCTAGTCCTCCCGCAATCCCAAATTCAGAAGGTATCCCTGTAGCTACAAATTGTTCATAGATAATCCCTATTTGTAGGGCAAGTGCCGGACCTATTTTTACTCCATTGATTCCGAAAGGGTTTTTCCAATAATTTTTCATGGTTACCGAGCCTTTGGCTTCTAGAGCACCAACAGATAACGCCATATCAAAATGCAACGGAGTGGTTTGCTTTGGCACATCTACTTCCATCCCAAATATCAAAACTAAAGCGGGTTGCGGTGTAATATCGATTTGAATCTTAAAAGGATCACATTCTACCGAATGCCCTAAATGTAATCTTGTTTCTGGTATTTCGATAGAGATATTGGTAACTGTTCCAAAATGCGCTGTTAATACAAGTCCAACATGTTTTTGTCCTGTTAAACTTGATAAACCGGGAATTTCTTCTAAAACTCCCATTAATTGTAAGCCTTCTTGAACTGAAAAGTTGAGCCCTTCATTTTTAGTAATACAATTAGCCGAAGCATAGATAAACCCTACTTTAGAAAATTGAAGCTCGTCAACAAATGTACTTTTTGCAGGAGGAAACACTGTAGACATACTAAAAGAATCAGCTGCAAGGTTCGCATATAAAACGGTAGTCCAGTCTGTATTTTTTTCGAAATAGATACCACAATCCACAGTGACTCCTTCTATTATGGCTTCGCCCGAAATTTCAAACTTTGTTGGTTTTTGAACCGATTTGTTATAAACTTCGAAATCAAGGCTAGTTTTGGTCACTTTAACCGATCCAAGGGTGATGTTTCCAATAGAACCATCAAACACCACCCCCTTACTCGAAATTTGAGCCATTGCATTAAACGAATGATCATGTGCTGTAATATCTGTCATGAGTGTTAGTCCCATTTTAATGTCGGTGGTATCCACCTTACAATCTGTTGTAGCCAGAGCAATACTTGTGTTTTTAAAATCAACACCAAAATCCGGAAGATTAAGACCCGCAGGAAATATTTCATTAAACATAGCTCCAAGGTCATGTAACGTAAAATTTTCGGCTTTTGTCACAATCCCAATTGTATCTGGGGTAATGCTCCCGGCAAAGTTAAAAGTAGTATGTCCTACTATAAATTGAGATGTCATATCCAATGACTTAGTCACTCCTATTTTTCCTGTAATTGCAATAGTATCGAGATGTAATTTTTCGATCCCAAAAGCACCACTTAGATTCTTTGCATTTGCATTTAAAACCAAAGTTTTATTTGCTTCGGTAACTTCGAAAGTCATTTTGCCCTGATCCTTATCTGTTAGATTATCTACATCAAAATCTCCAACTAGCTTAGGTATTATGATCCAATTTTCGTCTTTTTTCGAAATATCTAACTGAAACCAAGCTTGGGTAAGTGTTACTCCTCTGAAAACTTCTTTATGAAATACCATTTCGCATGTAAGTGTAGCATTTTGCGGAGTAATTTTTTTAGTAATATCTTTACTACTCGATATAATACTACCAGTAATTTCTATTGCGGTATCACTATTGACATATTCTTTAAAAATAGAGAGAACTCCATCCATTCTTAATTTCCCTGAAAAAGAAATAGTGTTTTTCGCGCCGGATAATGAAGTTTCTTCGCTAACAGAAAGACTTACGCCATCGAATACAAAATCATCTACATTACTGCAGTTAAAATCTTTAAATAAGTCTAAAAACTTAAAATCGTCCTTTAATACAGGACCTGGTTGGGTTGTAGTGAGCATAGTTGTTGTTTTTGTGCATATTATATACCTGTTTGACAAGCAAACAGACCTATGTTGGTTGACAACCTAAAAATACTACAGTTTTAAATACAGTACCAGTTTTTCTATGGGCAATATGAAATTATCGGGTAAATTATAATGTACTATTTGTTACCCGTTGTGTATTTAGAGGTTTTTTAATTACAATTCGATTGCTTCGACTGTAGGAGAAGTGTACTTCGACTGGCTCAGCAGAGCTATCGAGAATAGGATTTTAGTTAAAAAAACTATTCTCGATACATTTTTCCTTCATTTCATTACGAAAAAACACTCGAATTGACGCTTTTTTTTATTAATTTTCCTATATGCACAACAGGTTATTGGTTATATTTCTTGTTTAGAATATAATAACGATGCTCATCCCAAATTTTGTTATTCTTAATTATTGCTTTTTGAAACACCCCTTCTTTTTTATAACCATTATATTCTAAGATCTTCATAGAGGCAACATTATGCTCTAAAACACCGGCATATATTCTAATCAAGTCTAATTTTTCAAATCCATACTTGGTGATTAATTCTATAGCTTTAGTCATGATTCCCTTTCCCCAATACGGTTCACCTATCCAATACCCTATTTCTGCTGATTTTCTATAAATATCCTCTTGTACAATAAGACTAATTACTCCGCAAAGCTCATTTTTAAAAATGATACCAAAACTTTGTTTAGGATTATGTTCTTTGGCAAGGTTTATAAAATACTTCGCATCTTGTTCGGTATATGGGTATGGAAAGTAGTCTCTTAAATTATCCCATACTTTTTTATTATTAGCAAGGGTAGTCAATTGCTGTATATCTGACAGTTCTAATTGTCTTATGATGATATTTGAATCGTTCATTTATTCCTGTGGATTCTCATTAAAACCAACCATCCAATTGATCCCAAATTTGTCGGTTAACATGCCAAAATAAGCGCAGCACTTCGTTTATTCTCACTTACTCTTTTAAAATTACTCATTTTAACTCAAAAATATTACATCTTACCAAATATTTAAGTTATTGATTATAAGGAATTTATTTAATTTTAAACGACTACAAACGGTTACAAGCGAAACT
Source organism: Aquimarina penaris (assembly GCF_040786285.1). NCBI lineage: Bacteria > Pseudomonadati > Bacteroidota > Flavobacteriia > Flavobacteriales > Flavobacteriaceae > Aquimarina > Aquimarina penaris. Next base: position 1,792,907 of record NZ_JBFMKQ010000001.1, on the reverse strand, counting down.
AAACACTTCCTAACCGAATCTCTACAACATCCTCTTCTATGTTTGCATCGTCGAAACATAAGAACTCGATAGTATCAATTGTTTAACACGAAAAATTAAAATTATGAACACGCTAAAAAACAAAGTACAGTTGATTGGAAACTTAGGACAAGAACCTGAAATTATCAATCTCGAATCTGGTAAAAAACTAGCCAAATTCTCTATTGCTACTAATGACTATTATTACAACAAAGAGGGAGATAAAATTACGGATACACAATGGCACAATATTGTTGCCTGGGGTAAGACTGCAGATATCATCGAAAAATATGTAAACAAGGGTCAAGAAATTGCTATCGAAGGTAAACTAACATCTCGCAGTTATGAAGATAGTGAAGGTCAAAAACGGTATATTACAGAAGTAGTTTGCAATGAACTACTCATGTTAGGGAAATAAATAAAAAAGGGTTGACTAGCGAATAGTCAACCCTTTTAAAATAATTTTTTATCCTATAAAAAATTCCCTTCGTCATCGGTTTTAACCTTGATAAGCTTATCCCCGTTTTCTAATCTAAGCTTATACATTTTTTTGGTAGCTCCCTTCTTATCATGATAATTAACCACATATAAATCCTTAGTAACGGTCCATCCAGGAAATCTCTTCGCTATTGATTTTACTACATTAGTAGGTAGCTTTACATCTTTAAACCTTTCGACAGTTCGTAGAACCTTGCCGTCTTTGTCGTATGCCGCCAAGATCTTGCCCTCGGGAATATGAAATGCCACTTCATAATGATCATATTCGTCATTATAAATGTCTGAACTCTTGAGGTCAAAAGTCGCTACCTTTCGTTGTAGTAATTCTACTGGGAGCGCTTCGTCCTCAGCATCGGTTTCACTAAGATATTTATAGTTTGTAGCTATGATCCATACTTCAGCTAACTGCTCAACATCCTGAGCAAAAGATGGCATAGTTAATCCTAATACAAGTAAGCCTAAAATTATTTTTTTCATGATTTTAATTTTTAATAAATGATTAGTGTAATAATGAAAAAATGATTCTTGCTTTGTAACTCTAAAAATATTCAGTCGACAGTTTATAAACTATGATATTTATCAGTTATACGTATTGACACTATCTCTTAACATATTTATAATTAAACCCCTACAAAAACATCATGCTTGTCGCCTGAAGTAAGTTTCGACAAATTAATACTACTAAGGTGTTACCAAAATTCATTACTTTTAACAGTACTAATTCATAAACCATACCCCCTTTGAACACATATACCAAATATTGGTTTCTAGAAGGGTTCAACCTTTTTAATAAACTTGGTAGGATTACCATGATGCGTATGTGTGAGATTCTGGAAATGGAAAACATTAATAAAGGTGAAACCATCCAGCTTCTTAAAAACAACGAAAAAAGCATCTTCTTTCTTAAGAAAGGCACCATAAAAATCATCGATGCTCTAAACAACAACGTAAAATATATTGTAAAAAAAGGGAACATTTTTGGTGAACTCTCTCTTTACGATAAGCAAGCCGCATTAGAGGAGCAAGCCGTAGCATTAGAGGATTGTATTATCTGCTATATCGAAGCAGATAGAATGGAGAATATTATGGAAAAACACAAATCCTTGAAAAATGGGGTTTTAAAAGTATATGGTTTACGAATTAAAAAACTCGAAAGAAGACTTCGAGATTTATTATATAAAGATAGTGCATTGAGAATCGAAGAGTTCATAAAAGATTATATCCAAGAATTTGGAGAAATAGAAGAAAACCAGATTGTGGCAAAAAATCTGCTGTCTCACAAAGATATTGCGAACCTCACTAACACTTCAAGACAAACGGTTAGCAATGTAATGAGTTGTCTCCGAAAAGATGATATAATCAGCTATAACTCACAATATATTTCAATACCCAAAAAATTGCTTCCTACATAACCATCAAAAAAGAATTCTCGATTACATTATGAAACTCACACAATCAACAATCATCTTATCCGTTCTAATTTCATTTTCAGTACTACTCATACAGGGACAGGAAAATGAAATCGAAAGTAGCGTATTCATTACTGCAAACACTAGTGAAGATGTTGATCAGGATATTTTAAAGAACATGGTGTCCGCTTCTAACCAAGAACAAAATGCTACACTACTAATTGTCGGTAATACCGCCGATCCTATAAGTATTAAAGAGAATTCTGCAAAAACCACTGTGGGAAAACAATTAGATGTAATTTCTGATTTTAACGGAGAAATTGTTTTTATACCAGGGTATAACGAATGGAAAGCCAAAGGGTATAAGAATGTAAAAAGTCTGGAAAAATTTATTCAAGGAAACAGTAGTGCTAAATATTATCCAGATGATGGTTGCCCAATTAAGAAAAAGGAGATTTCTAAAAATGTTGTATTAATTGCTGTAGATTCTCAATGGTTTCTAGAAAATTGGGATCAAAACACCTATATCAATGATGATTGTGATATTAAAAACAGAACACAATTCTTCCTCGAATTCGAAAGTATGCTCAAAAAATCACAAGATCAAATAAAAATCGTTGCTATTCATCATCCCATGTTTACCAATACCAAATCTGGACTTATTTCTCGTACAGGTGGACTTTCTCTTCAGGATTTTCAGAACAAACAATATCGCACATTAAGGAATAAACTAATTACGTTAGCACGGCAAAAAGAAAATGTCATTTTTGTTTCGGGCCAAGGTAGTAACTTACAATATGTTTTTAAATACGGCATCCCTCAAATAATAAGTGGATCTGTTGGTAAAACGAAAGGAGTTAAGTCTTCTAAAAAAGATGATTTTGGTTCCTCAGAAAACGGGTTTGCTAAATTGAATGTTTTCAAAAACGGAAAAGTCACCGCAAACTATTATGCAATAAAAAATGGTAGTTCGTCTGAAATATATTCTTCAGAAATTTTCAAAGGAAAAAGTCGAGATGTAAACTATACTTTTACACCCAAAAGCAGTTTTGGAAAATCCCAAAATACATCGGTCTATTCAAAAGAAGAGACTACAAAAGGGAAATTGTATAAAGGTTTATGGGGTGATCATTATCGCGAGTATTACAGCACTTCTGTCAATGCACCGATTGCTTTCTTAGACACATTAATGGGCGGATTAACACCTGTACAACGAGGTGGTGGTCACCAATCAAAATCATTACGCCTGGTTGATAAGAATGGCAAACAATTTGTAATGAGAGCATTGAGAAAAAGTGCCATCAAATTTTTGCAATCTACTGCATTTCAAGATAAATACGTTGAAGAGGATCTCGAAGAAAGCTTTGCAGATCGCTTCTTACTTGATTTCTATACCACCGCTCATCCTTATACCCCTTTTGCAGTAGGAACACTTGCTGATGCCGCTGGTGTATTTCATACCAATCCAAAACTTTACTACATCCCTAAACAAGAAACGCTGGGCCTATTTAATGATGAATACGGTGATGAATTATACATGATCGAAGAACGCGTAGAATCAAATCACAAAGATTTGGAAAGTTTTGGGAAACCCAAAGATATTTTAAGTACCGATGATGTACTTCAGGAAATTCGAAAAACCGGAAAATCTATTGTAGATGAACCTTCATATATAAGAGCAAGGATATTTGATATGCTTATCGGAGACTGGGATCGACATGAAGACCAATGGCGATGGGCGCGTTTTAAGAAAGAAGATGGTACAGAATTCTGTAAACCCATCCCCAGGGATCGTGATCAGGCATTTTCGATATTTGACGGAAGTATTATCTCTTTTTTACGCTGTGCTGTACCTTTTATCCGGATGATGCAATCTTATGATGAAGAATTACCAAGCACTAAGTGGTTTAATTTCGAACCATACCCTCTAGATCTTACTTTTTTAAATCAGTCTAATTGGAACGAATGGGAGAAACAAGTAAAATATATCCAGACCAATTTAACCGACGAAGTCATCGAACAAGCTTTTGAAGAGCTTCCTGATGAAATAAAAGGAACAACTATAGAAGAAATTAAAACCAAACTTAAAGGAAGAAGGCAAAACATTCTAAATATTGCCAAAGAGTATTATCTATACCTCAATAAGTTTGAAGTCATTGCAGGGACACAAAAAGATGATGAATTTCGTATTACCAGACTTCCGGGAGGTAAAACATCTGTTGATATCCATAGAAAAGACCTAGGTATATTTAATCGAACTTTTACTCATGACGTAACCAAAGAAATATGGTTATATGGCCTAGATGGTAGAGATTCATTTGTTGTTGAAGGGGAAGGTGATCACCCTATTATGGTTCGTGTTATGGGGGGTAGAAAAAATGACACTTATGATTTTAAAAGCACCAAAAAGGTGAAATTATATGATTATAAATCCAAAAACAATACAATTGTCAATAAGAAATCAAGAAAATGGTTAGTCGATTCTTATGACATCAACAATTACGATTATAAAAAAAGAGATTATTTTGTATATCAACTGTTTCCTCTCATTTCATTTAACCCCGATGATGGACTAAGAGTTGGCGTATTGAACAATTATACTAAGTACGGATTGCAAAGAAATCCATTCACTCATAAACATTCTTTTGGAGTATCGTACTATACTGGATCGTCGGGATTTGATGTTTCCTATTCAGGTGAATTTTCTAATATTTTTCACAAATGGAATTTTGGAGTAGAAGGATTATATACCAGTCCAAATTTTGCTCAAAACTTCTTTGGATTTGGTAATGAAACAGAATACGATAGAGATGAAGTAGATTTAGATTTTAATAGGGTACGAATCGGAAAATGGAATGCAGCCATTTCATTGATCTGGAGAGGAAGAGATGGAGGTTCTTTTTATTTCAAACCCATGGCAGAATCCTTTGATGTCGAAAATACCGAAGGTAGATTTGTAAACTTACTACCTGTAAGCAGTACCGTTTTTGAAAAACAGACCTATGCAGGTGCAGAGGTTATGTATAACTTCAAAAATGCGAATGACTTTGCTTTTCCAACGTTAGGGTTAGATGTCGGAATCACCGCAGGATATAAAGCAAATATTGATGGTGGGGATGCAGACAATCGTTTTGGATATGTCGAACCTCATTTCGCAATAACTCACAAATTATCCAAAAATGGAAAATGGGTACTGGCGACCAAGATTGCCGGTGAAGCAATTCTAGGAGATAATTTTGAATTCTATCATGCTGCTCAAATTGGCGGAACCCAAAGTCTAAGAGGCTATAGAAATGAACGATTTACAGGTAAATATTCGGCATATCAAAATACAGACCTTCGGTTTCAAATAGGAAAATTCAAAACAAGTTTTATTCCTTTAAAATATGGAGTCACAGGAGGGTTTGATTATGGTCGTGTATGGATAGAAGATGATAACTCAGATAAATGGAACAACAGTGTAGGAGGTTCTTTTTGGGTAAGTGGCTTAGATACTTTTACCGGAAATGTGGGATATTTTTCTAGCTCAGATGGAGGCAGAATTGTCTTTGTTCTTGGTTTTGCCTTTTAATTGAAAAGAGATTCGAAAATACTTTCGATTCGCTAATAAATCATAAAAACACACAAATGAAACAACCTGTTGTAATTGCACAAATCAGTAACTTAGAAAACAAAAAACCGGCCCATGCCCTGGTAAATGGATTAGATCTGGTCATCATAAAATTCGACAAAGAAATCTCTGTATTGTACGGAAGATGCCTACATAGAGGCGCTCTAATGGCCGACGGGCATATTGATGGTGACAACCTCATTTGTGGAGTACATGGCTGGGACTATCGTTATGATACAGGAGTTTCAGAATATAACAATAATGAAGTTTTACATAAGTTTAGCTCCAAAACTGAAGGAGATAATGTATATGTAGATGAAATTGAAATCAATGACTATCTCGAAAAATATCCGCAACCTTTTAATAGAGAGGAGTACCTTGGTGCTTATGCAGATACACATCCCGAAGATACTGAGCCATATACCGGATACATTAAAGAATTGGCTAAAAATGGTCTAAAAAACCTTGGACATCATGGTTTTTCGGCATCAATGGGTGTGGATCGAAATACCTTGCCTAAATGGGGTGATATTCAGTTTTTACCCGCACAATTAGCAAGTAGACCTTTATTAGATCATGAAGAAGTAGCGAGTAAAGTAGTGATTGGTCCTAATGCTAAAAAACCACTAACCATTGATATACCTCTATTTGTAAGTGACATGAGTTTTGGAGCACTTTCTCGAGAAGCGAAAATAGCATTATCCAGAGGTGCAGAAATGGCAGGAACCGGAATCTGTTCTGGTGAAGGAGGAATGCTTCCACAAGAACAAGAAAGCAATACTAAATATTTCTATGAGTTAGCATCGGCCCAATTTGGGTTTTCTTGGGACAAGCTTGATAAAGTACAAGCCTTTCATTTTAAAGGGGGTCAAGGAGCTAAAACTGGAACCGGCGGACATTTACCTGGAAATAAAGTAAGTAAAGAAATTGCTGAAGTTAGAGGACTTAAACAAGGGCAAACCGCAATTTCTCCTGCTACTTTTCCTGATTTTCATGGCGTACAGGATTTTAAGTCTTTTGCAGAAGAAATAAGAGAACGTACAGGTGGTATTCCTATTGGATTTAAAATTGCCGCCAGTCATATCGAAAAAGATATTCAATTTGCATTAGATGTTGGTGTAGATTATATCATTTTGGATGGTCGTGGCGGAGGAACAGGCTCGGCACCCACTATTTTAAGAGATAATATCAATGTCCCTACTATTCCGGCTTTAGCAAGGGCCAGAAAGTATTTGGATAAAGTGGGTGCATCCCATGTAACTCTGGTTATAACAGGAGGACTACGTATTGCCGAAGATTATGCAAAAGCAATGATGTTGGGCGCAGATGCAATTGCTGTATCTAATGCAGCAATACAAGCTATTGGTTGCTTAGGAATGCGTGCCTGTGGCAGCAATAATTGTCCAGTGGGTATTGCTACACAAAAAGAATCTCTAAGAAGCAGATTGATTATAGAATCTTCTGCAAAACAATTATACAATTATTTCGACGCAACCAATAACCTAATAAAGGTAATTGCAAGAGCCTGTGGGTATGATGATATTTCAAAATTTAATCATAATGACCTTTCTACATTTGATCACGACATGCATCACCTAACAGGTATAAACTATGCAGGAGTTATGTAAACATATAAAACCTGGTGCCGTCCTATTATTATTTTTAATTACAATTCCTTCAACAGCACAACAGGGATGGATGTTAGGAATTGCTCCATCAATAGAATTGAATGAAAACCTATTGGGAGCGAACGTACGACTATATTATGGCCCAAATGACCATTTTTGTTTTGGCCCCGAGGTAACATTTTTTCCATACCAGGAAATTGATAACGAATATGAATTAACGGTTACAGAATTAAATCTTAATGCCCATTATATTTTTGAATTAACACACAAATTGGGGATATACCCTCTCACAGGACTCAATTATACCATTGAAAAAGAAAGGTTGGTCGAAGAATCCGACGAATTTAAAGAAGCAACCGAATTCGGCCTCAACTACGGACTAGGGATACATTATTACTTAGGAAGTCTTTATGCTTTTACAGAGTTTAAAGGAGTAACCGGTAAACTTAATGATGAATTCATTTCGATAGGTGTTATTTTTTCGCTTTCAGGAGGTAAAGAAAAACAGGAACATTAATATTCGATTAAAAAAACGTAACAAACCATATATCACTCAATAAACCAATAAAATATGACTACTCAAATGCATTTGGCAGCACAATATTTAGCAGCCGCAGGAATAAGTTTTGTAGAAAAGAAAGAAGATGACAGCCATACTAATTTAGGGTTTTCAACTTCAGAAAAAAGTATGTTCACACACCCTTTAGATAAAGAAGGCCATACACTATCTCTCAACTATCAGCACTTTACATTAGAATGGAATTCAAAAAGTTCAAAAAAATCGTTACGATTAGACGGTACCACACATTCAGAAATTTTAAAATGGATTCATGAAAGAGCCGTTGAAGCAACCCTTGAGAAACCATTTCAGTATGATTTACATTACGAGTTGCCATACACAACCATTACTGATGACTTTACTTTTAAGCTTCATGATGTAGCACGATTGCGTGAATTAACAAACTTTAGAATACTAGCGCAACTTACCCTGGAAACTTTCTTAGAAAACCAACAATTAAAATCAGGTATTAGAACCTGGCCGCATCATTTTGATACTGGTGCTTTTGTGTCTCTAGATGATAATTCAGGGTTGACTATAGGGTTAGGCCTGGCTATTCCGGATACCATGATAGACGACTATTACTTTTATATGAGTGCTTACAAAGGACATGACGGATTAGACACCTCAAATCTTAGTTCATTAACAAACGGTAAATGGTATAACGAAGGATTTAAAGGGGCTGTTTTGCCAGTAACGGGTATTGATGAAATCACAGCTTCTACTTTTTTTGAGGAAGCCCTTGCTGCGTACAAAAAATAAATACAATGGAACATTGGTATATCCCTGCAACTATTATCCCTGGTATAGGACTTTTGATATTGTCTACCTCTAATCTTTTGGTTAATCTCAGTACAGAACTTAAAACATTGATTGCAGAAGTAATTATTGATCAAGATCTTATTAAGCAAAAGCTTAAACAACTTAAATTACTAAACAGCGCTATGGTTTTTTTATATGCTGCTGTTGCCCTTTTTGTGATTTCTGCATTGATTTCGGGAGTGTATAAAAGTGTAGAAACCAATTTCGATTCAGCTATTTATATAACGATAACGGGTATTATTAGTGCTCTTTTAGGTTTGATCGCCCTAATCATGTATTCTTTTAGAGCCGTAAAAATTAGACAAGACCAATTTAATAACAAATGTTAACACCTAAAAACAACTAATCATGACTTCAAAAAAGGAAACAGTATGGTACAAAGTATTGAATAACAAAGATAAGCTTCCTGAAGGAAGGGTGCAAACCGTTACTGCAGGTCATCAAGGTGTTTGTTTAACGCATTTCGAAGGAAAATTTTCGGCTTTGGATAATCGATGTCCTCATCAAGGAGGACCATTAGGAGAAGGATCTATCGAGAATGGATTACTTCGTTGCCCATGGCATGGCTGGGATTTTCATCCTTGTACCGGATTACCACCTGGAGGTTATGATGACGGTGTAACCACTTTTGAAGTTAAAGAAGAAAATGACGCTATTTTTGTTGGTATTCCTGAAGAGCCTAAACATGAGGAAACCATTTCTGATGTAATGATACAAACCATGGTAAACTGGGGTGTAGATACTGCATTCGGGATGGTCGGACACAGTAATCTGGGGGTTGCCGACGCCATGCGGCGACAAGAAAAAAAGGGTAATTTAAAATATTTTGGTGTTCGTCATGAAGGAGCTGCCGCATTTGCTGCTTCAGGTTATGCAAAACTTACGGGTAAGCCGGCAGTTTGCTTTGGGATTGCTGGTCCCGGAGCTACCAATATGTTTACCGGTATGTGGGATGCCAAAGTGGATCGTGCTCCTTTACTTGCAATGTCTGGGCAAGTAAATACACAGGTAGTCGGTACAGGAGCATTTCAGGAGGTAGATCTGGTAAAAGCATTTAATACCGTGGCCGAATTTAATCACGCAGTACACTTAAACTCTAATCATAGTGAATTGATGTCCTTGGCGATAAAACATACGCTCATAAAAAGAGATGTTTCGCATTTAACATTTCCTGATGAAGTTGCATTCACTAAAAAGCCTTCCAAAGAAGAAGCTCAAACTCCAGAAAACAGGATTACACCTTTCAATATATCGCCACCCAGAGAAATGGTCGAAAAAGCGGCTTCGATGATTTTATCTGCTAAAAGACCTGTAATCATAGTCGGACACGGAGCTCGTTTTAATATGTCAAGCATTATTGCATATGCCAAAACATTGAATTGCCCTGTCATTACCACGTTTAAGGGTAAGGGGTTAATTGCCGATCATCACGAATTAGGATGTGGTGTTTTAGGAAGAAGTGGAACCCCCATTGCTTCATGGTTTATGAATGAGAGTGATTTACTCGTTGTTTTCGGGGCTTCTTTCTCTAACCATACGGGTATTACTCCCAAAAAGCCAATAATACAGGTTGATTTTGACCCTATGGCGTTGAGTAAATTCCATAAGGTGGATGCTGCTTTGTGGGGTGAAATTTCGGAAACACTAGAAATTTTAGAACAGAAAACTAAAGGAAAAACAAACACAATAGACCAACGCCCTGAAATTGAAGAACGCTGGAAACTTTGGAAAGAAGAAAAACAAAGTCGTCTTCAGGACAATAGTAGTAAAGGATTAAGTTCTATTGCGGTTTTTGACGCAATGAATAAGGTTACTCCTAAAAATGCGGTAATCGCAGTAGACGTAGGAAATAACACCTACTCGTTTGGAAGATATTTTGAACCAAAAAATCAATCTATATTAATGTCTGGTTACTTGGGTTCTATAGGGTTTGCATTGCCTGCCGCTATGGGTGCTTGGGCCGCGCAAGGACACGAGCGACCTATTTGGTCGGTCTCAGGAGACGGAGGTCTGGGACAATACCTAACCGAAATCACAACTTTGGTAAAATATAATATGAATATTAAACATGTTGTCCTCAATAATTCCGAATTAGGTAAAATATCCAAGGAACAACGTGCAGCAGAACTAGATGTTTGGCAGACATCATTAAAAAATCCAAGTTTTGCACAGTTTGCAGAAAATTGCGGTGCACTAGGTGTAAGAGTTGAAAAACTCGAGGATTTAATACCTGCTATGGAGAAAGTCCGGGATCATGATGGCCCGGCTCTTTTAGAAGTAATAACCGATGTGAATCTTATATAGTTTTATATCTAAAACCCTAGAAAGCATGTTACAATCCTTCAGTATAATTTTTGCTATTGCTGCTTTTTTCAACTTTGTAAATTATAAGTGGCTTAAGTTACCCACTACAATTGGATTAATGCTAATGAGTTTGACTACCATTTTAATAATAACTATTAGCAAAGGTATTATCCCCGAGTTTTATCAGTTTTTTTGTGATATAGTTACCAATTCTGATTTTAGATCGCTCCTTCTGGATGGAATTTTGAGTTTTCTTCTCTTTGCAGGAGCATTGCATGTAAATATTGATGAGTTAGCTAAAGAAAAATGGCCTATTCTCTTATTTGCCACAATTGGAGTACTATTATCTACTTTTATTGTAGGAGGATTAACTTATGGAGCTGCACAATTGATTGGTATTGAGTTACCTTTTTTACATGCCTTGTTATTTGGGGCATTAATTTCACCCACTGATCCAATTGCAGTAATGGCTATTTTAAAAAAGGCAAATATTGCCAAAAGCCTAAGCATCAAAATCGAAGGAGAATCTTTATTTAATGATGGTATTGGTGTCGTCGTTTTTTCTGGAATTTTAATTCTTGCCGGCATGGGAGAACATCATGCAGAAGGGTCTGTTAGTGTTGAAATTGGTAAATTGTTCATAGAAGAAGCCATCGGAGGAATAGTATATGGTGCTTTGCTTGGTATTATTGGATATCAATCTATCAAATCTGTAAAAGACAACCCTCAATTAGCAGTAATGATAAGTCTTGCCATTGTTATGGGTGGGTATGCATTCGCCTCTCTGATTCATGTTTCGGGTCCTTTGGCTATGGTAGTTGCAGGAATGATTATTGGCAATAAATTAAACATAGCGACTAATAAAGGCCCTACACGAAAAATGATTAATGAAATCTGGGAAGTATTGGATGACGTATTTAATGGTATCCTATTCGTACTTATTGGATTAGCAATCCACTTGCTAAAATTTGATCAGGATCATTTGACTCTGGGTGTTATAGCAATTGTAATTGTATTAGTTTCGCGATTTATCTCGGTTTTTATCCCCTATTCTTTATTAAAACATTCTGAAAGCAGTCCAATTAAAACCGTAACAGTATTAACCTGGGGAGGGTTACGAGGTGGTATTTCTATTGCATTAGCTTTGAGTTTATCCGACAACTCTTCTTCCGAAGTTATATTATATATCACCTACACCGTTGTGCTGTTTTCTATTATTGTACAAGGGCTTAGTATAGGAAAATTGGTCATGAAATTATATAACTAAAGGATAGTAACTTAAAAAAATACCGAAAGTATCTACCCTAAAAATATAACATAAATCATTCCTTATATTGACAATTAGAATATGTGCTTTCATATATTTTTTTTTACTTTTAATCGAGTAACTTTTACCGAAATCAATGACAAAATCACTTGACCTACAACACAAATTAGTTTCTATTTTAAGGCTCTCTACTTTCCTAATTTTCCTTGGCAGATCCTATCAGCATATAGTTTGGGATGCTCCATATCGAGCCTTTTTGTGGGACGAGGCTATCCTAAAAGGAGTCATTGAAAATATTCTTGATATAACCTGGAATGATTATGTTACTAGTCTCTCTGTTGACAGTTCTATTTCATTTTCTATAAAAATGATTGGTGTGTTTTATCTGCTTTGCGCTATTGTTACATTAATGATAAAACCCAATATGAAGAAACTTGGTAAAATATTTTTATTAGGAGGAAGTATTGGACTTTTCATTCTGGCATTTTTATATTGCAAAGAAAAGTTCTTTCATGTTGGTCAATTTTTTGAATACACCATTCAAATATTGAGTCCTGTGTTGCTATATATGGTAATGTTTACGTCTATTGAATTTAAAAAAATACGTTTAATCGCTCTAATTGCAATTGCACTTACATTTAGTTGTCATGGCTTGTATGCCATAGGGTATTACCCAAGACCAGGAACTTTTATTGATATGACATTAAACACGCTACATGTCAACGAACCCAGTGCTCACTTAATGCTTAAAATCGCCGGAATTCTTGATTTTATAGTGGCAATCGCTATTTTTATTCCCAGAATATCTTATGCTGCATTAATCTATGCTTTTATCTGGGGAGGGTTAACCGCTATAGCTCGTTTAGTCGGTCATTTTCATTTTGATTTCTTATGGAACACTTTTAGCCAATGGACATGGGAAGTCCTCATTAGACTCCCTCATGCATTAATCCCTTTATCAATAATTATTGTTGATCGCCCTGAAACTCTTTTTTGGAAAAAGATTTCTTTTAGAAAAAACTCATAAACCATTAACTCGCACGAGTGAAGAATAATACCAAATAAGCTGTCTAAAATTACTTTTAGACAGCTTACGCAAAAAAATGACGAATTTATTTTTAATAATATTTCAGGTATTCATTCTCTAAAAGTTCTTCAGATAAAGATTCACTCGCTATATGTTCTGATTGAATACACAAACCACCAGCAAGAGTTCCAAATTGCATACATTTCTCTATTGAATATTCTTTTGAAAAACCATAAAGAAATCCAGAGAAAAAAGCATCACCTGCCCCATTGGTATCTTTTATTTTATAATCTCTAATTGCTGAAATTTCTATCCAACCTTCTTTGGTCAAAGCACTCGCTCCTTGTTTTCCATGTGTACAAACCACTAACTTCTTTCCCTGGTCAATCATCTGCTGCATGAATGGTTTATAGTTCTTCAAATTATCAGAACTTAGAAAAATATAATCAGATGAATCAATAAAATCTTGATGATAGCTACTTTCCCCATCATAATCATGTAAATCTGTCCATATTTCTACTTCATTGGTTTTACATGATGGAAGTACATTTCGGCAATAATTGGAAATATTGACAATTACAAAATCTGAAGATTGTATATGCTCATCGAACATAGAATACTCGATTTCTGGATTGTCTGACATGGGATTCATAAAAATAGAAATGCGCTCTCCTTTCTTGTTCATCAAATTCAAATGCCTTTCGGTACCTTTTGGATCAAGATCATACATAAAATTTAGATTTGGGTGGTCTAAATATGTTTTGATCTTTTCTCCATAAATATCTTTTCCTATCATAGAGTGAAAAGTAACATCAAATCCAAGTTTTGAAAGTGTTACTGCCTTACCCGCTCCTGTATTACCCACAGTCTCCTTAAACTCACAATGATGTATCGTTGTTGGTATAGGTTCTGGAAATTCATCTAGATGAATAACCGAATTATAGGATACTCCACCAATATTGAATATTTTTTTCATATTCTAAAGTATTATTTGGATAACTCTATAATTAGGGCAGTATTTTTTGCTACGCTTATTTTATCCAGCTTATTCACCTTATTTCTGGTTATAATATCTATCCCTGTAGAATATCCATTCAAAGACTCATTGAAACGTTCTAAGCTAAATTCTTGTATATCCTTATTACTATTATTAATAATCACCATGGTACTTTCTGTTTCGGTAGATCTAAAATAAACATATATGTTATCTAATGGTTGATAATGGGTAAGTTTCCCTTGATGTATTGAAGTTGCGTTCTTTCTCCAATTCAGTATGGTTTTGATGTAGCTAAATACTTCATTTTCTTTAGCCGTTCTCCCCTCTTTGGTAAAAGCATTTCGAGTATCTCCTTGCCATCCACCAGGAAAATCTTCTCGTAATTGCCCATCAGGTTTGTCTTTCTTCATTAAGATTTCATCTCCATAGTAGAGTTGCGGAATCCCTCTAACGGTTAATGTGAATGCCATACTTAATTTTAGTTTATCGACATTTCCGTTCAACAACCCCAAAGTACGACCTTGATCATGATTGCCGTTAAAAACTTTATTATTATATGGGTTTCCATATACAAAATCCTCGGCCAAGGTTTCATATAATGTAGTAATATTTCCATCTTTCCCAAAGGCATTAATCATGGCATAATACAGAGGATAATCACTTATACTATTTACATATGAGGTATACCCATTTCGATTGGTATTTTCATTATTCCAATATGACAAATACGAGGTTTTACTTGCCCAAGTCTCGGCCACCATATAAAAATCGGGATATTCTTTGGTTAATGCCTGCATCCATCTTGCCATAGCCCCTTGATCTGGATAAGGATAGGTATCCATTCGTATACCATCTAAATTAGCATATTCAACCCACCAAATTGAATTTTGGATCATATAGGTTTCGAGATATTTATTCTCCAGGTTTAAATCCGGAAGGTTAGTGTCAAACCAACCTTTAGTCAATAGGTCAAAATCACTTTTGGATGCATGTGGATCCGAGGCTATAATCGTCGAAAAATTGCTATACGTAAACTTTTCCCATTGGTTTAGCCAATCCTTAGATGGTAAATCATTCATCCACCAGTGACCCGATCCACAATGATTAAATACTTGATCCATGATTACCTTCATTCCGTTTTTATGACTCTTATCTACCAAAGTCTTAAAATCATTATTAGTTCCAAAACGGGAATCGGTTTTGTAAAAATCAGAGATCCCATACCCATGATAAGAATATGCCGGTTGATCATTTTCTAAAAACGGATTTAACCATAACGTTGTTACTCCTAACTCCTCTATATAATCAAAATGATCTAGAACACCTTTTAAGTCTCCCCCATGTCTACCATTTTCATCTTTCCGATTTATTTTTTCAAGGGTATCTTCGGTAGAATCATTCGATGAATCTCCATTAGCAAATCGATCTGGTGTAATCAAATAGATAACATCAGACCCATTAATTGCTTGCCCTTCATGTACTCGTTTCGATCTTGACTTCAGCTCATATTTATAGCTAAAATGTTTATTGTCATCTTTAAAATTTATAGTAACCATTCCGGGTTTAGTAGCTTCAGAAATTTCAAGATTTAAGAACAAGTAATTCGGGTTTTCGACCTTGTTTACACTTTGTATGGTTACCCCAGGATGATCAATTACTACTTTGGCATTATGGATGTCATCGCTATGAATCAATACCTGTAGATTAGTGTTTTCCATTCCTACCCACCAAAATGGCGGTTCAATATGTTGTATGGTTTTAGCATTTTGTGAATTCATCTGAAACGTCCAAGCTATGGATACTATAATCAGAAGTAGTTTTTTATAAGAAAATTGCATTGTAAAAAGTATTTGTTCGAGGCACTAGTTACTTTAGACAATCGCAAATCACAAATCGATTATACATACTACTACTTACAAGGACAAACAACTCTTTTACCCACTCTTTTTGATTGTATTTCGATAAGATTACCATTTATTAATAACTTCTGTAATCCGTGATAGATTACTGGTTATTCGTCCTTAATTTTGTTATTTGACCAGAATTTTTCAGATTTTAGCTGCTCTATTCTGTTTATACATAGTAATGACGCATTTTTACATAAAAAAAATAGTTTCGAAACGAATAACAAGACATATTCTTTATTGGATTGGTCTTATTGTTTTTTTCGGAATTACCTGGGGAACCTATGACAATGATTATGTAAGATCCTTTACTATACAATCCTTCGGGTTACCTGCCAGAATGATACTTGTTTATATCTCTTTGTATGTATTGATCCCTAAATTCTTTAGTAAAAGGAAATTTTTCACGTTCACGGTTTCATATCTATTACTTTTATTAACGGTAAGTATCTGTATACAACGTCCAATTATTTTCTTTTATGTAGAGCCTGCATATTTCCCCGATTGGCATAGTTCGGGATATTTTACAATTACCGAATTGATGAATACAATTCTAGATGTAAATATTGCGGCCGTAATTCCCCTAGGGATAAACTTTTTTAAGTTTTTTTATAATGCGCAACAAAAAACATTGACTCTTGAAAAAGAGAAACTGGAAGCAGAATTAAACCAACTTCGTAATCAGGTACATCCGCATTTTCTTTTCAATACTTTGAATAATCTATATTCATTAATCATCAAAAAATCTGATAGCGCAGAGACTGCTGTTCTTACTTTATCTGGATTGATGCGCTATATGTTGTATGAGGCTAATGTTCCTAAAGTGCCTTTATCTAAAGAAATCGAATATCTTAAAAACTATGTAGGTCTCGAAAAATTGCGGTTTGAAGATCATGTTGATATTAGTTTTAATACAGAAACAGATGCAGCGTATGCGATATCCCCTTTTTTATTAATTCCTTTTGTTGAAAATGCTTTTAAACACGGCATTACTTCAAATAAAGAATCCTGGATAGTAATTAGTATCATAACAAAGAACAAAATACTAAGAATGCAGGTTGAAAACGCTAAATTACCCAATCAAAAACCAAGTTTTGAAGGAGGAATTGGATTTATTAACGTAAAAAAACGACTTGATTTATTGTATCCTGATAATTACTCATTACATACACAAGATAATGAGCTATCCTATGAAGTTATTCTAAAATTAAATCTTGAAACAAATGACACCAAGAGATAAAATAACTTGTATTATAGTCGATGATGAGCCTTTGGCCAGAGATATTATAGAGAATTATATTTCTCGAATAGATAACCTCGAACTAATAGCAAGTTGTGGTGATGCTGTAGAGGCCTTCAATCTTATTGCCAAACAAAATATCGATCTACTATTTTTAGATATCCAAATGCCAGAAATCACTGGGATTGATTTTTTAAAGGAATTAAACCCAACTCCCAAGGTTATTTTTACAACTGCCTATAGCGATTATGCTGTAGACGCTTTTAATCTCGAAGCTATCGACTATCTATTAAAACCGATAGCGTTTTCAAGATTCATGAAATCAGTACATAAGGTATTTAAAGAGCTAAACCCAATAGATACGTTACCACCAAAAAATGATCAAGAAACAGGTTATCAAGACGCTTTTATCTATCTGAAAGTTGAAAAAAAGATGTTAAAGATATTTCTGAAAGATATTCAATATATCGAAAGTCTTCGGAATTATATAAAAATCAAAACTATAGATAGAGAAGTTACAGCTCTAAAAAGCATCTCTTCTATCGAAGATATACTGCCTACTAAGAAATTTTTACGCGTTCATAGGTCATTTATAGTTGCTATAGATTTCGTCGATGCTTTTTCTCCGAGTGAAATTGAGATTAAAGGTATAAAAATACCCGTTGGCAGAAATTACAAAGAAACGGTAAAAGAAATATTAGGATACTTTTAAACATCAAAAAAATCAACATAATATCATGATATACAGATATTTATGTTAAAATCATATTAAAGTAGATTTCAGGGTTAAGAATTAAATTCTCTTTTCAAGTACCTTAGTAAGAACTTAAAACCTTAACCATGAAATATTATAAAAATGATTCTCTAAAAATGCTGTTTGTAGCATGTTTGACTTTATTAGCTAGTACCACAATGCTAAGTCAAACTGTTTTCGTAGATGTTTCTAATCAAATTCCACAAGTGCCTCCTAATGGTACCGATACAGTAGATTCTGATCTTGTCGATGTCGACGGAGATGGTGATCTGGATATTTTTCTTGCAGAAGGAACGGCTAGTATTGCCGGTCGTGCCAATCGCCTTTTATTAAATGACGGCTACGGTAACTTTGTAGATGCTTCGCAGAGTAATTTGCCTTTTTCTCCTTTTCCATTGAACAGTACGAGTGCAGATTTTGCAGATTTTGATAACGATGGTGATATGGATATCGTGGTTGCCAATCTGGGACCAACACAATTGCTACTCAATGATGGAGATGGAATTTTCACCGATGCAAGTAACACTTTGCTTCCAACACCTCCAACTAATATTCTTGATGATATTTCTACAGAAATTAGTTTTGAAGATATTGATAATGACGGTAGACTAGATATTTTTGTCACCAATGAAATTCCTCCCATACCAGACATTGGACCAGGAGGGTCACAAAACTTTCTTTACATGCAAAGTACAGACGGAACTTTTACCGATGAATCTCTTCTTCGCTTACCCAATGTAAAAAATCAAAGTGCAAGCTTTGCCTTTGGTGATATTGATGGGGATGGAAACAACGATTTAATCGTAGCCAATGTAGGACAAAATCAGGTTTTGATTAATGATGGTAATGGTTTTTTTATCAATGAAACCGAAACCCGAATTACACAAGAAATTACGGCAAGTCGGTCGGTAGTTTTATCAGATATCGATGGAGATTTTGATCTTGACCTTATCATTGCCAATAGTAACTTAGAACAAAATCAGGTTTTTATTAACGATGCTAAAGGTTTCTTTACTGAAAATACCACAAATGCACTGCCATTAAAGAACGATACCAGTAGTGATGTAAAACTTTTTGATTTTAATTTTGATAGGCAACCTGATATTATTTTTGCCAATTCAGTTCCTAATCCAATGGGACCAGCCAATGGAGGACATCCATTAGCCCCTGCTCCAAATGTTGTCTATCTTAATAATGGCGCAGGCATTTTTACAGATGCCTCTTCAGAGTTTTTACCCGAAAATGAAGGTATTAGTTTTGATATTGAAATAGCAGACATTAATGGCGATCGTCTCGAAGATATATTCGTATCAAATGCCAATGATGGTCAAGAACAATTGTACATTCGTGATATCATACCACCTACTCAATTCGAAAGAATCATACCTTTTACATCTTGTCTTGTTGAAAATGAAGATGGAACCTTGACAGCGACCTTTGGGTACTCTAACCTTAATGACACAGCAGTATACATCCCCGAAGGCACTAGAAATAAATTGATTCCTAACCTTGTCGACTCTAAAAATGATCAACCCGTTATCTTTTTACAAGGCACTATTAATGAAGTGTTTACTGCTACTTTTAATGTCGGAATGGCCTGGAAAGTAAATAATAAAATAACAATTGCCAGCAGCCGAACTCCTAAATGTAATAATGATAATGCTTCTGGAAATTCAATACTTAGTATTGGCAACTATCCTAATCCTTTCTCTACAACTACAACAATCAAATACACTTTATCTGAAATAAGTAATGTAAAAATCTTGATTTATGATCAATCAGGAAAAACAATTGAAACGATTTCAAATTTATCGGTTACCATAGGTGAACACGAGATAGAAATTGATGCTACTGCTCTACAACTTAAACCAGGTGTATATTTTTATAAAATCACTACTGGTAAACATAAAGCCGTTAAATCTTTTGTAGTCAACAGATAGGCATATTATCAGCAAGTCATACATAAACCGATAGATTTTATGGCTATCGGTTTATTTTGAACTTAGCTTTTATGTAAAGCCCTACTTTTCTTAATTCCGAAATAAATAGCAATACCACCAGTAAAAAACATTAAAAAGCTATATACCGCTGGAGCTATAGCAAACGAAGTATTCCCTATCAAAACAACGGCTATGGTTATCGCCAAGGTACCGTTTTGAATTCCAGATTCTATTGCAATTGAAATAGCACTTTCATTCCTTATTTTAAAAATCCTAGCAGAGTAATACCCTACAAGCATCGTAATACCATTTAAACATAAAGCAACTATTCCCGCTTGTTGAAAATAAGAGACAAAATTGTCTTTTTCTTTTAAAGTAATTCCTATTATTACCATGACCATCACAATACCAGAAGCAACCCGAACAGGTTTTTCCATTTTTAAAGCAAACTTTTCTTTATACCTTCTAATGGTCATACCAATACACACCGGTATAACCGTAATTATCAAAATCTGAACTATCGTATTAATAATATCCAACTTAATTATCTGCCCTTCATCTAAAAAATGTGTCAGTGCAAAATTTACAATAAAAGGTATCGTTAAAATAGAAACAAAACTACTTATCGCGGTTAAAGTAACCGATAATGCAATGTTTCCTTTTGCCAAATGACATATTAAATTAGATGTCGCACCACCCGGACATGCGGCTAAAATCATAATTCCTACTGCTACTTCTGGTTGTAGAGGGAATAAAGAAGCCAAGGCAAATCCTAATATTGGTAGGATTAGTATTTGATTTGTTAATCCTATGACTACAGCTTTCGGATATATAAATATTCTTTTAAAATCATCAATAACGAGTGACAATCCCATCCCTAACATGATGATGATGAGTGATGCTGCTAAAATAATTGTTGATATACTATCCATATGTAGTTATGATTAAACAAGCAATATAAAAAAATTCATGAGATATTCTGATACGGCTCAATTTAGTAAACCTTATTTTTTAACATTGAACTCTAAAACAGAATATGAAAATTACATTCTTCTTATCATATTTTTTTCTACTTTAGAGTTGCACAAATAACTATACCAACTTTAGAACCAACTACACAATGAATAGTACTCTAATACTCGTTAATCTTATCAAAAAAGATAAGATTTGGATCATTATCCTTACTCTAATTCTAGTCATTGTAGCTTTTAGTAATGTATTAGTAAACCCTGCAATTGATTTTTTATATGGTGTGAATAGTGATATGATGTTAAGTCTTGGCGTTGCACTTGAATTAAAAAGTATAGCCACCAGTATTGATAATTCTAATATCCCTTTAGTTGGAGGACTTGCCGTAGAACTCACCGATATATTTGCCCGAGCAATTGATTACCTTACCTTTTCTAATATCGTAATTGCGATTCAGGCCATCTTAGTAAAGATGGGGAAATCACTACTCTTCAAATTACTCCCGCTTATATTTCTTGCAGGTATATTCTTAGAAAAATATAAACAACTCGCCCTAAAACTTTTGATTGTAGCATTGTTAATCAATCCTGGGCTTTCATTATATGTTAATGGAATTCATTATGTATCTGATAGCATGGAATTAGATCTGGGTTCTTCTCTACATGAACATTTATCTGCCATTAAAAACAAATACGAAAAAAAGAGAAAAGAGGTACTATCAAAACAAGAAGCCCGAAAAAAAAGGCAATTAGAAAGAGCTAAAGAAAAAGGACGAAAAGATATTAGTACATTCAAGAAAGTTGAAGATGCCGTGGTAAATAAAGTTGAAAATGTTGGTATACGCGTTGAAGAAGGGTTTTCTGAAACTTTAGAAGTCCTAAAAGAAGGTAAAAAAGAACTGATGAAACTCATTATCAATATGGTTAGTAATCTTATTGTCCTTTTCTTGATTTTACCTTTGTTATATTTCTATCTTATGGGTTTTGTGCTTAAAAAATTCTTTCATTTTTCTGGGTTAAGCAAGCTTCAAACAACCGAAATAAAAAACTTGAAAGAACTTGGAGGCGATCTAAAAGACACTATTAAATAGCTTTAAAATACTCTTAATCAATAACCTATATCAAATGAAAAAGATTCTACCCTATGCACTACTAGCATTATTTTTAAATATTTCTTGTAAAAAAAATCATAATGTTAAAGAGAAAAAACAAGAACAACATCAAGATCAATGCTATACCGAAAAAAAAAGAATTGAGACCGAACCTTCTATTTTAGGAATAGACATTTCTCATTTTCAAAACAATATAAAATGGCATGAGATCAAAGAGGATGGCGTTAATTTTGTCTATATTAAAGCTTCTCAAGGTACTCATTTTAAAGATCCAAAATTCAAAGCGAATCATGCCGCGGCAAAAAATGAATGTCTATATCGAGGAGCATATCATTTCTATGAAACAGGTAAAGATCCTGTAAAGCAAGCACTCAATTTTGTAGAAGCTGTTAATGAATTAATTCTAGGAGACCTCCCACCAGTTTTGGATTTAGAAGAATTAGGGGTAAAAACACCTGTGACTATAGAAATGTATGAACACAATACTTTGTTATGGTTAAAAACGGTTGAAGAAAAACTCGGAGTTAAACCTATGGTATACTCCAATCCGGCTTTTGCAAATAAATATTTAAATCATCCCGAATTTGCTAAGTATAATTTATGGGTAGCAGAATATACAAAAGAAAAATCCCCTAAAGTTCCAAATACATGGAAAAACGTAGGTTGGACTATCTGGCAACGAACAGATCGTGAAAAATTAGAGGGTATTGGGAAAGTTGATTATGATATATTTCAAGGAAATGCCGAAGCATTTAAGAAGTTATTAAAATAGTAATATAGCACCTATACTTTTATAAATCAATCGAATAAAAATATTAAATGTATTTTTTACGTTAATTATTTTTTTTAAGTTTGATAGACCTATGGTATAACTACCAGTATGACCACTTTAATCCAGGTGAGTCTTTATTAAATGATTGTCTTTGGCTATCATAACCATTTAATAAATCGTGCTTATGCTTGCTGTTTCAACTTTTATACTTTTTACATTACTAGTTGCCTATATCTCCTACCGAAAAACCAAAGGCGAAGCTCTTAATACCTCTGATGGGTACTTTCTGGGAGGAAGAAGTCTGGGATGGTTCGTAATTGGCGGATCTCTTTTTCTTACTAATATGAGTGCCAACAACTTTATTGGTGAGAATGAGCAAGTGTATATTGATAGTGTAGCTGTGATGGCTTGGGGGATGACCTCTATTCTATCATTAATAATCGTTTCAGAGTTTATTTTACCAATTTATCTACGTAATGGTTCTGTAACCACCCCAGATTTTTTAGAAGATCGATTTGATCCAAGTATCAAAAAATGGATATCCATCATTTTTCTGGTAGGGTATGTAATCAATATGATGCCACCTGTCTTATATGCAGGGGCAGTGGCCTTTAATGGAATGTTTGATCTCTCTGGAGTCTTCGGTTTAAGTAATTGGGCCACTATCTGGATTTTGGTATGGTCTATTGGGATCGTAGGGAGTATCTATGCCATTTTTGGCGGTCTTAAAGCAATTGCGGTCTCAGATGCCATAAACGGAATCGGATTAGTAATCGGTGGATTATTAGTTCCTTTTTTTGGATTGCTTTATATCGGTGACGGAAGCTTTTCTGTTGGTTTGGATATGATTATGACTCAAAATACTGAACATCTTAATGCTATTGGAAAACCTGATTCCCCAGTACCATTTAGCACTTTATTTACAGGGATGCTACTCGTAAATCTAAACTATTGGGGTACCGAACAATATATTATGCAACGTGTACTAGGGGCAAAAAATCTCGCTGCAGGTCAAAAAGGTATTGCCTTGGCGAGTGTTCTTAAGGTAATCTCTCCTATTTTATTGAATATTCCCGGGCTTATTGCGCTTCATATTTATTTCAACCTAGAAAACACAGCAGAGGTATATCCAAGACTAATCGGTGATGTCATGCCCGAATATTTAACAGGATTTATGGCTGCCATTATTTTTGGTGCTGCATTGACTACGTTTAACTCAGGCCTTAATAGTTCCAGTACTTTGTTTATGCTTAATATTTATAAACCTTATCTAAAACATAAGAATAAAGAAATTGGCGATATGACATTAATTAAAAGAAGTAAATATTTACAAGTCTTTTTAGCAATGACCGCCATGTTTATTGCACCATTTATTGCCTTTGTGGACGGTGGTTTTTTTGATTATATCCAGAAGGTGGCCGGATTTTTTAGTGTACCCATTTTTACAATTTTATTTGTGGGGTTTGTAACCAAAAAAGTGCCGCCACTTGGGGCAAAAGTCGCCTTGATATTTTTTATTACCTGTTATGGCCTTACACAATTGGTTTTTGACACCGGATTGCATTTCTTACATATTATGGCGATTTTATTCGTAACAAGTACCGCGATCATGCTGCTTTTTGGGAAACTATATCCTATGGAAATTCCATACAAACCTATAGATAAAAAATTGGTAGATATCAAGCCCTGGAAGCATCGACATATGGTTTCTTTTGTTCTTGTAATTATAGTAATTGCAGCTTATATTTTCTTTTCTCCATTAGGTGTTGCAACCTAAAAAACTTATGACTTGTTATTATGGCGAACTTAACTACAAAAGGATGGAATTTTATACAGGAAGTAGGTCAAGATGAACTTCCACACGGTGGGATATCTATATATTCTAAAGAAGAAGCATTGGGTTTCAAATTATCAGGGAAAACCGAACAACTAGAAAACAGCCTTTTTAAGGTAATTATCAGATTACATGCATCGACATCTAAAAATACAAAGCCAATTAAATTGGTATGGAAAGTTCCCGCAATCAATGTAAAAGGTACCTGGACTAGTAATTATGAAAGTGACAGACGTGTGTACGCCGAATTTGATGCAGAACGCATGCTGGTATCCCGAGCGGCTTATGAAGCTCCTGTAATCTGTCTTTACGATCACAATAGTGATAACACACATACTTTTGCATGTTCTGATGCCATCAACACACTATCATTAGGTGCAGGACTTCGTGAAGAAGATGGCTGGGTATATTGCAATGTAATCGTATTCAAAGAAAGTGTACCTGATTTTACCAAATATGAACTTAGTATTCTATTAGACTATCGTAAGCAGCGTTATGAACATTCATTAGCCGAAGTCTCTAATTGGTGGGCATCTTTTTACAAACCAATGTTAGTGCCAGAAGTTGCCAAATTACCTATGTATTCTACCTGGTATTCTTATCATCAAGATATTACTACCGATGGTTTACTTCAAGAGTGTAAAGTTGCTTCAAAAATGGGCTACAAGAGTATTATTGTTGATGATGGTTGGCAAACCGATGATAGTAATCGTGGATATGGGTACACCGGTGATTGGCTCCTCAAACGATTTCCAAACATGGCCAACTTTGTAGCCCAGGTTCATGATTTGGAGATGAAAGTACTTTTATGGTATTCGGTTCCTTTTTTCGGAAAACATTCCAAAGCTTTCCAACAATTCAAAGGTAAGTTTCTTCATTTTTCTGAAGAATTTCAGGCTGCCATTATAGACCCCAGATATCCAGAAATTAGAGCATACCTCATTAACATATATATAAAAGCTCTAAAAGATTGGGATTTGGATGGTTTTAAACTCGATTTTATTGATCATTTTATTCCCTATGACGACACCATATTGACCGCCGAAGATGGTAGAGATTATGCCGCCATTGGTCCGGCAGTTGATCGATTAATGACCGATGTGATGTTAGCTTTAACAGCCATAAAACCTGACATTCTTATTGAATTCAGACAGCATTATATTGGACCAGCATTACGAAAATGTGGAAATATGTTTAGAGCCCATGACTGCCCAAATGACGCTGTGACCAATAGAAAACGAATTATTGATCTACGATTACTATCCGGTACAACGGCAGTACATTCGGATATGTTTATGTGGAACTATGATGAACCAGTCGAAATAGCAGCTTTACAGTTTGTGAATATTTTATTTTCAGTTCCTCAATTATCAGTAAGATGCAATGAAATTTCAGCAGCACATCAACAAATGATTAGTTTTTATACCGAGTATTGGATAAAAAATCGAAATGTACTACTTGATGGTGATTTAATGGCTTCGGGGCCTTCAGAAAATTATCTGTTAATTAAGGCAACTTCCAAAGAAAAGGAAATTATTACCATACATGCTAATATTGCAATCGAACTATCTGGTGAAACAGATTGTATTGATATTATTAATGCCAAAACTTCAGAGCATATTATTCTGAATGCTATAAACGATCACAAAACCTATCAAGTGTTTACTTATGATTGCCTGGGAAATGAAGTTAAGGGCAATATTAAAACACTTAAAAAAGGTTTGACTTCTGTAAAAGTGCCCATATCGGGAATGATAACTTTAGCTGCGATCTAAAATGAAAACCGAAATCAATTTTGATAGTACTAATTTTTGGGAAAACCCAAAAGTCTTTAATATTGGTCAGGAAACGCCTCATGTCAATATGTTTCCTTACACAGATATCACATTTTTGCTTCAAAATAAAAAAGAAAACTCTCCTTGGTACAAACCTCTTAACGGAAGTTGGAAATTTAAGTATGCCGATACTCCTAATAAACGACCGAAAGGTTTTCAAGAAGCTGATTATGACACCTCATCCTGGGGTGACATTAAAGTACCGGCAAATTGGGAACTAGAAGGTCACGGAGTTCCGATTTACGTAAATGATCGCTATCCTTTTCCTAAAAACCCTCCTTTCATTCCTCATACTAATAATCCCGTTGGTTCTTATAAAAAAACGTTTGCCATACCAGATCAATGGGCAGGAAAACAAATCTACATTCATTTTGGATCGGTAAAATCTGCAGCACATTTTTGGGTTAATGGCACGTGGATTGGGTATAATCAGGGTTCGATGACTCCCATTGAGTTTGACATTACGAAACATCTACAAAAAGGAGAAAATACGATTGCAGTAGAGGTATATCGTTGGTGTGATGGTTCATACTTAGAGTGTCAGGACTTTTGGCGCTTAAGCGGAATGCAGCGTGAGGTATATTTGTTCTGTAGAAATCCGATCTATATTCAGGATTTTTTTGCCAAAGGAAACCTAACTTCAGATTATGTTCATGGATTACTGAGTGTGGATATTTCTCTTCAGAATACAACACAAAACCCCTGGAATGGAACCATACGCTGCGAGCTATATTCATTAACCAAAGAACTCTTATTATCTACCAATATACCTTGCAAATCCCTATCAAAAAATGCTTCTTTCTCTATACAAGAACAACTAAACCATCCATTGCAATGGACCGCCGAAACACCAAATCTATATCAACTCTCACTAACCTTATTTGATCAGAACAATAGTATTCTGGAAGTTGTGGGTTGTAAAGTGGGATTCAGGAAAATCGAAATCAAAAATGCACAACTTTTGATCAACGGAAAAGCAATTACGGTACGGGGTGTTAATCGACATGAACATGACGAAGTCACAGGTCGAATCATTACCGAAGAAAGTATGATTCAGGATATCAAACTGATGAAACAGTATAACATCAACGCTGTGCGTAATAGTCATTATCCCAATGCTGCCAGATGGTATGAGTTATGTGACGAATATGGTTTGTATGTGGTTGATGAGGCAAATATTGAAACTCACGGTATGGGGTCTAATTATTCTACACCCTACGATGAATCTGTACATCCTTGCAATTTACCAGAATGGAAAGCAGCGCATTTAGACAGAGTACAACGTATGTTTGAGCGTACCAAAAATCACCCCTCGATCATTATTTGGTCTCTGGGAAATGAAGCGGGAAATGGGCCCAATTTTAAAACAGCCTATGAGTGGGTTAAATCTAAAGATGACTCAAGACCTGTGCAGTTCGAACAAGCCGGTGAAGAAGAGAATACAGATATCGTTTGCCCCATGTATCCAACTATAGAGCAAGTCCAAACATATGCCTCCCAAAAAAACGAAAGACCCTACATCATGTGCGAATATGCACATGCCATGGGAAACAGTGTGGGTAACTTGATTGATTATTGGGACTTGATCAATACACATCCGGTTTTGCAAGGTGGTTTTATTTGGGATTGGGTAGATCAAGGCATTGCTGCTTATACCAAAGAGGGTCAAAAATACTGGAAATTTGGTGGCGATTTTGGGCCTCCCGATACGCCAAGTGATGGCAATTTTTGTATTAATGGATTATTGTTCCCTGATCGTACTCTTCATCCTGCGATATGGGAAGTAAAGAAATGCTATCAACCCATAAATTTTAAAGTTATAGATCTCAAAAATGGTATTATCGAAATTAGTAATGACTTTGATTTTATTTCGCTATCACACTTCGAAATCAAATGGGAAATACTATCTTCTGAAGGAAAGATCTTAAAACAAGGATACCTTCAGAATCCGGATATTAATTCAGGGGAATCGAAGCACTTTGGATTTGATTTTAAGATCGATCTTGAATCGAATATCCAGTATTATTTAAATTTCACCGCTATATTTCAAGGAAAAAAGGACACATCAATTCCTTTTGGTCATGAAGTAGCAAAAGCCCAATTTTTATTGTGTGATAGGTCTAAAACAGATATCAAAAAAGAAAGCTCAAACGGAAAGCTTTCGATAGTAGAAAGCAAAGAATCTTATCTTATCTCTCGAAATAATTTTGAAGTTTCTATCGATAGATCAACTGGGTTACTTACCTCCTATACATACAATCAAACCGAATGCATTGCTGGAACTGTACACCCAAATTTTTGGCGAGCACCCAATGATAATGACTTTGGCAACCAAATGCCAGATCGTACCAAAATCTGGAGATATGCTGGACAAAACTCTGAATTAAAACATGTTAAAATCGATCAACAATCAGAAAAACAAATAACTATTGTAGCAGATTTGTATCTCCCAGATGTAGATTGTGATTTTAAAATGACATATACAATTACCGCCAATAGCAGGGTTATTATAGATTGTGATTTTAAAACAGGAAAGTATTCTTTACCCGAATTACCTAGGCTTGGTTTATATTTTAAACTACCTAATTCTTTTAAAGATGTAGAATGGTTTGGCAGAGGTCCTTTCGAAAATTATGTAGATCGCAAATATGCAGCGCACCTAGGTCGATATAAGAAAAAGATAGATGATATGGGGCATGAGTATATCAGCCCGCAAGAAACAGGCAATCGAGAAGACACAAGTACATTGGTGCTAAAAAATACGAGTGGAGTGCATCTCGAGATTTTGAGCCATTCAACCTTTGGTTTTAGCGCTCTACCTTATAGTCCAGAAACCTTAACACAAGAACAAAGAGGAAGTATGCATAACATTGATCTCAAAGAAGACAACGAAGTTTCTATTTGTCTGGATCATTTTCAAATGGGTATAGGTGGTATTAATTCATGGGGAGCTTATCCCTTAGACAAGTACCGTTACAAAGCCGATAATTATAGGTTTTCATTTAGTTTTAGAGGAAAGTAATTGATTTTACGTTTTCAATTTTTGGTGAATTTATTTTTTATATTTAGGCTATATGGTTATAAAAAGGTAACTATATAGAATTGTTGTAATACATCGGGTATACCAGAAATTGAAAGAAAAACTTAAGAATATCATGAAAAAATAACTTTACTCAATTATTTAATAATGAATAAGCTTTTAGAAATAGAGTTTGGGTTTTATCCTTGTGAAATTAAGAGGATTGATGGCTATGACAATGCCAATTATATCATTAAAAATAAATTAACCAAGTATATTTTTAAGACATACAATTACGATAAAGAACTACTTGCAATTCTTGAAGCAGAAAACAAAGCACTCCTCTTTTTGCAGAAAAAAAGTGAGAATCAATTTCCAAAACCAATTTCATTTATAAATGGTGACTTTATCAAGACATTAGACATAGATGGAAGGCCAACTATTTGTAGGATGCTCTCTTTTCTTGATGGCGAGTTTTTAGGAGATAAAAAACCTACAAGAGATCTATTTCACTCACTTGGGTTTTTTCTTGCCCAAATGAACCTTAAATTTCAAAAATTTAATAATTATACCCTCAAAGCGAGGCAATGGGAATGGGATATCCAATATCTAAGTTTAAACAAAAAATACCTTGAAGATATTACAGATCCAAATGGCAGAAGCGTGGTTAGCTATTTTTTTCACCAATTTGAAGAAAACGTAAAGCCATTGTTACCAGAATTAAGAAAGCAGATTATTCACAATGATGCTAACGAATGGAATGTGCTAACTAAAAATGGAAAAGTTTCTGGAATTATTGATTTTGGTGATCTAGCCCACTCACATTTAATTAATGAACTGGCAATATCCATAACATATGCTTGCTATGACAAAGAAAATCCCTTAGAATGGGCACCTATTATTCTAAAATCATATCACGATATTCTTCCTGTTGAAGAAAAAGAAGTAAAGGTCTTATATTATCTGATTGCGGCTAGACTTTGCATAAGTGTCTGTAATTCTGCTCATTCAAGAAAAACAAACCCCAATAATCAATATGCGGCTATCAGTGAAGAATCTGCCTGGAAAATGCTTTACAAATGGTTAAAAACTAGCCCCATAACTGCAGAAAATCTATTTAGAAAAGCCATTGGCTTGCCAATTCAAAAGACGCAAACAACCACCGAAGAAATCAAAAGAAGACATCAATATATAAGCCCAATTTTGTCATTAAGCTATGATGATCCTATTTCTATGGCTCGTTCGGCATTTCAATATATGTATGATATCCATGGAAATACTTTTTTAGATGCATATAATAATATTCCTCATGTAGGGCATTCACACCCAAAAGTTGTAGCTTCAGGACAAAGGCAAATGGCAAGGTTAAATACAAATACTCGATATATTTATGATCTATTAGCTAGGTATGCAGAAAAGTTATTATCGAAATTTCCGGATTCTCTCAATAAAGTTTACCTGGTCAACTCAGGAAGTGCAGCAAGCGATCTGGCTATGAGAATGACATATGCCCATACCAGGTTAAAAAAAATAATGATAATGGAGCATGGATATCACGGAAACACACAAATAGCCATAGATATAAGTGATTATAAATTCAATAATCCAAAAGGACAAGGGCAAAAAGATTATATACTAAAAACTCAAATTCCTGATACATATCGAGGTAAATATACTGGTGATAATGCTGGTTATTTATATGCTAAAGAAGCTATTAAACAAATAGAGAATTCTTATTCACCCATCGCAGCATTTATTACTGAATCAATTGTAGGGTGTGGAGGACAAGTTCCTCTTCCTAAGGGATATTTAAAAGAAATATATCCAATAATTAGAAAACAAGGAGGAGTCTGTATAAGTGATGAGGTTCAAACAGGTTTTGGGCGTTTGGGAGATCACTTCTGGGGATTCGAAGCTCAAGATGTTACCCCAGATATTGTAATTATTGGAAAACCAATGGCCAACGGTCATCCAATGGGAGCAGTAATAACAACAGAAGAGATCGCTCAATCTTTTAGTAAAGGTGTGGAATTTTTTAGTTCATTTGGCGGTAACCCAGTGTCATGCGCTATTGGATTATCTGTACTGGAAGTGATTGAAGAAGAAAAATTGCAAGAAAACGCAAAAATTGTTGGTGAATATTATAAATCACTTTTGTTAGCACTTAAAGTGAAATACGATTGTATAGGTGATGTAAGAGGATCTGGCTTGTTTTTGGGAGTCGAAATAATTGAAGGAAAAAACCATAAACCTGATATGAAATTAGCTCATTATATCAAAAATGGATTAAGAAACAAATACATTCTCATTAGCACTGATGGACCCTACGATAGTGTCCTCAAAACAAAACCGCCTCTATGTTTTACAAAAGAAAATGCAAAAGAAGTTGTAGATGCCATTGATGAAGTATTAAAAACATATTACAAAAATGCGTCCTAAAATTGCATTAAAAAGCTGTTTAACCGGAATGTTATCTACAATTCTTAAATGTAACAATTACTCTTCTGAATCGTCATCCAAGCACATAAAAGCTAACCAAAATGAAAGCTATTGTATTTGAGAAATATGGATTACCTGGGAAGGTTTTAAAATGTAAAGAAGTAGCAAAACCTATTCCTAAAGAAAATGAGGTACTGATAAAAATCCAGGCTACTACAGTAAATGATTATGATTGGAGTCTTGTACGGGGTAAACCGTATTTGTTAAGACTAATGTATGGATTATCTACCCCAAAGTATAGAATTTCGGGAATGGAACTATCGGGTACAGTAGAAGACATTGGATCAAATGTAGAGAAATTGAAAGTCGGAGATGCCGTATTTGGAGATATCTCAAAATATGGATTTGGGACTTTTGCCGAATATATTAGTATTCATGAAAATGCCGTAATTAAAAAACCAGATGACCTAAGTTTTGAAACAGCTGCTGCTATTCCTCATGCCTCAACTCTTGCGCTGCAGGCACTTCGAGATATTGGGGAAATCAAGGAAGGACAGAAAATTCTAATTAACGGGGGTGGTGGCGGTGTTGGAACAATAGGACTGCAATTAGCAAAACTTAAGAACTGCGAAGTAACAGGAGTTGATTCTAGAGAGAAACTGGATATGATGCTATCACTCGGTTTTGATTATGTTATTGACTACAAAAAGGTAAATTTCACAAAGACAGAAGAACAATATGATATAATTCTGGATTGTAAAACGAACAAATCCACATTTTCTTACCTAAGGGCTTTGAACCCAAATGGTAGATATGTTACTATTGGTGGCAATCTCTTCAACTTAATTAGAATACTATTTTGGGGTAAATTTGTTCCCTTATTCTCAACAAAAAGACTTCAAATACTAGGCCTGAAACCAAACGAAGGTTTGGATTATATCTGCGAACTTGTAAAACAAAATAAAATTAAACTCAAAATTGACGGCCCATATCGCTTAGAAGACACCCCAAGTTTAATTCAGTATTTTGGTGATGGAAAGCATAAAGGCAAAATTGTAATAAAAATGAGAGCATAGTAAACATATCAGATACAAATAATCATGACAAAAAATAAATCCCAAGAAAGCTTATACTGGTCACAACGATATACCGAAAATCGTATCGGTTGGGATATTGGGTATGTTGCCACCCCTCTTAAAGAATATATCGATCAATTAACTGATAAAACCATCAAAATTCTTATTCCCGGGGCAGGAAATGCTTATGAAGCAGAGTATCTTTTTCAACAAGGATTTCAAAATGTTTTTGTGTTGGACATCTCTCCAGAACCACTAGACGCTTTTGCAGAAAGAGTTCCTGATTTTCCGAAATCACAACTCTTACTCGCTGATTTTTTTACGCTAGAAGGGAACTATGACTTAATCCTTGAACAAACTTTTTTCTGTTCGTTCATCCCTACTCGCAAAAATAGAGCGGCCTATGTTGCACAAATGGCCAATCTTCTAAAACCTGAAGGAAAACTGGTGGGGCTTTGGTTTGATATTCCTCTCACAGAGGACATGGAAAAACGACCTTTTGGCGGAGATAAAGAACTCTACTTATCCTATTTAGAAACACATTTTAATGTCCTAACTTTCGAGAAATGTTATAATTCTATTACTCCTAGACAAGGAAATGAACTTTTTGGTATTTTAAAGAAAAAATAAGGCATCCTACCGAAAATAAATCATTATTAGAAAACTTATATCTTTGAGATATGACCTTTTTGTATTTTTTTTCTTTTCCAGATTTTAACCTCTATAGTACTCCACTCTTAATTCTGGTATTACAAGGATTGATATTTTCTGGGTTATTATTTTCAAGATATCATCAAAAAAGAAATATTTCAGATGTATTATTAGGTATAATATTGCTCATAACCTGTTACCATCGTACCACATATACGATAGGTTTTATGGGATGGTATGACACATTTCGTAATACGAAAATCAATTACTATTTAGTGAATTTGTCCCTTTTTATGGCTCCTTTACTTTATTTTTATGTAAAATCGGTAACCACTTCAGATTTCAGGTTGACAAAGAAGGGGTACTATCATTTTATACCTGGCGTACTTTATTTTCTTTTTAAGATGGTTGTTCTCGTCTATGATTCAACACAACCTGGTTTTGATGATACACAAAACGGCTATTTAGTGGTCAACTTACAATGGAAATATGTCGAACCTATTTTAACTATACTCACCATATGCCAAATGCTTTTATATTTGGCTTTCACATTTCAATTATACTATTTGCACAGACGCAATATTCAACATTTCTTTTCGAACACATACAAATTAGAACTAAATTGGATACGCAATTTTCTATACATTTATTCTTTTCTTTTCATTTATGAAATCATGCAAATCGTTATCAACCTTTCTATTACAGAACTGAGTTGGAAACAAAAATGGTGGGAACAATTCTTTTCGGCCCTGGCAATTATATATATTGGTATTAAAGGGTACTTTACCAATACGATAAAACTTACAAATCTCAATTATGGAAACTCGAATGCTATTTTTCATAATTACATTCTAGGATCTGAAGTAGTACCTACTAAAAAAAAAATCGGAACTAAAGAGCAATCCGCTGATTTTATAACCAAAAAGGAACTCCTAGAGAATTTTATTGAAAACGAGAAACCATATCTCAATCCAGATCTTAATCTTGTCGAGCTTTCCAAAAAATTAGGTATGACCAGAGGTGAACTTTCTGAGTTGATTAATGAAGGTTTTGGATTGAATTTTAATGATTTCATCAATCAATATCGAGTAGATGCCGTTAAACAAATGCTGGCCAATGGCAAACATCAACAATTATCATTGTTGGGTATTGCTTATGAATGTGGTTTCAATAGTAAAGCGACATTTAACCGCGTATTCAAAAAAATCACCCAAACCTCCCCTACCGAGTACCTGAAATCTATTACTGATCAAACACTTCTAGATTAACATTTACATCGTATTCTTCTTCATTTAGATAAAAAAGAGACGACTCAAATCGTATTTGAGACGCCCCAATACAGTATGAGGCGATGATCTCGTAATGGTTTTGCAATTTTGACTCGTTCAATCATAAAAACCCATTACGATGAAAACTATATTCTTAAAAATAATCGCCCCAACAATTCAAGCCTCCTGGATCGCAGATTTATCATTTGCTATCCCACGTATTTTATGTGGACTCTTTTTAGCTGTTAATTTCGGTAGTAGCAAATTTGGAATGCCGTGGACTCCAGCTGATAGAAATTTATCGCTTTTTGAAGTAGCAGAATGGTTCCCCAAAGACATCGCCGAATATGGAGGTATTTTTGCACTCGCTCCAGTATTTTTTGCCTGGATGGGTGCTGCAAGTGAAGCAATCGGAGGTATTTTTCTTGCTCTTGGGTTAAAAACCAGAGTCGCTTCATTTTTTATTCTATGCACCATGTTGGTTGCTATTTTTTTCCAAAAATGGGATCAAGGCCTCTGGGGAATGCTCCCTGCAATGGGTTTCTTATGGGTATCCATCTATAATGTAATATTAGGATCAGGGCGATTTGGGTTGGATTATATACTCTCAAAAAGAATTGAAACATCCAAATATTTTAATACCCCTATCAAAGAAATCATCTAAATCATTTATCAAAATAAATTAAAAAATCATGAAAACAATTTTATTAAGTATCAGTCTGTTATTTACTACAATTAGTATCGCTCAAAACACTGTTCAAATCTCAGATCTTGAAGTATTACAAGGAAACTGGCAAGGTGAGTTAATGTATATTAATTATAGTGACAACCGTGAAGTAACATTACTATCTACATTACAAGTAGAAATTAAAAAAGATAAACTTATTGGTAAGATTGGGTATACCAATGAGCCTAGCGCTAATGGGAAGTTTGTTATAAAACTTAAAGAAAACGGAACATTTATCAACGATGAAGAAATCATAACAAGATCAAAACTCGATGATGGCTCCTTAAAAATCACAACAAAATATGACGGAAGCGATAATAACAAACCTGCTACAATATTTATTACGTACGTCATAGACAATACTAATTTTACAATGACTAAAGAGGTTCTTTTTAAAAATGCAACAGAACGCTTTGTCCGTAATAAATATACATATACGAAATTATAAGTACTCGAAAAAATCAAAAGGTAAATAGAAATCAATGTATAGTTTCTATTTACCTTTTTTTAATATCTCAATATTTCTTCGATCTTAGTTTTTACTTTTTCAGTAGATGGAATCATAGTTTGTTCTAATGTACTGTTTAAAGGAATTGCAGGCATATTTTCTGATCCAATAGTCATCACAGGTGCATCTAAATATTTAAAACACTCTTCCTGAATTTTTCCTGCTAAAGCTCTTGCAAATGAATTATTGCTTGGTTCTTCGGTCACCACAAGGCATTTTTTCGTTTTCTTAACCGATTCCATGATTGTTTCTTCATCCAAGGGATATAGTGTGCGCAAATCGATAACTTCTACTACATCTTGTATATCTTTTGTAGCATTTAATGCCCAATGCACTCCCATTCCGTAGGTGACTACAGTCAATGTTTCTTTTTCTTCTTGTGGCCAAATTTGCTGTACAATATTAGCCTTCCCAAAAGGAAGAATATAATCTTCAGAGGGTTCAATGGTTCTTGCTGCATCTGTTCCTTTTACTTTTGACCAATACAATCCTTTATGTTCTAAAATCACCACAGGATTTGGATCGTAATACGCGGCTTTCATCAATCCTTTAAGATCTGCTCCGTTACTTGGATATGCAATCTTAATTCCACGGATATTCGTAACCACAGATTCTACCGAAGATGAATGATACGGACCACCACTACCATACGCTCCTATTGGCACGCGCAAAATCATAGAGACCGGCCATTTCCCGTTAGATAAATAGCAAGATCGACTTACTTCAGTAAATAATTGATTCAATCCTGGCCAGATATAATCAGCAAATTGTACCTCAACAATTGGTTTTAACCCTACTGCAGACATTCCTACCGTAGACCCTACTATAAAAGCTTCCTGAATGGGTGTATTAAATACACGTTCATCTCCAAATTTCTGAGCCAGCGTAGCGGCTTCTCTAAACACGCCTCCAAGTCTTCCTCCAACATCCTGACCATATAGCAAACACTCTTTATGTTTCTTCATCAATTCTTCGACCGCAAACAAGGCACAATCGACCATCACGACTTCCTCTTTATCCGCCGGAGATCGTTCTCCCGTTTCTTCGATAATAGGTGTTGGTGCAAAATCATTGGTAAACAAATCTTCTGGTTTTGGATCTTCGGCTTTCAAAGCTTCCGATAAGTCTTTTGCCACAGTGGTTTTCGCTTCAGCTTCAATAGCATTAATTTCAGCTTCTGTAAAACCATTATCTAATAATTGGTTTCTCAATACCGGATACGGATCTCGAGAACGAGCTTCTTCAAGGTCATCACGATACCATTCCATACGCACTCCAGACGTATGATGATTCAACAATGGAACCTTGGCATGTACAAGTATCGGTCTACGTTCTTCACGTATCGTTTTAATAACTTTTTGTATTGCAAGGTAACTCTCGGTAAAATTAGCTCCATCAATAGAAATAGCATCTAATCCGTTGAATCCTGCAGCATACTCAAAAGCATTTTGTGCACGGGTTTCTGCTTCGTTAGCCGAAATATCCCATCCGTTATCCTGTACCAAATATAAAATGGGTAATTGCTTTAACGCCGCCATCTGGAATGCCTCTGCAATTTCACCTTCGGTTACCGAAGCATCGCCTAATGAGCAAAGCACCACAGGCATATCTTTTAGATCATTATCTTCTAGTCCAACCAACTCTTTATACTGCATTCCTAAAGCGACTCCTGTTGCCGGAATTGCCTGCATCCCAGTTGCCGATGATTGATGTGGTATTTTGGGTTTATCATCATCGCGTAAACTTGGATGACTATAATAGGTTCTTCCACCAGAAAAAGGATCATTTTTTTTAGCCAACAATTGCAACATCAAATCATACGGTCGCATTCCGATTCCTAACAGCATAGCATCATCACGATAATACGGAAACGCATAATCTTGCGGTAATAGTTGCATTGCCGTAGCGATCTGGATCGCTTCATGCCCTCTAGATGTTGCATGTACATATTTAGAAACCGTCTTGAAGTTCTCTTCATACAGCTCTGTCATCGATTTGGCTTTGCAGAGCGTTAAAAATGCTTTTTGTAGTACTTCTTTTGCTATTGTTTTTTCGGCTAACATTTCTTTTTCATTTTTGATCTAAAATTTACGGGCTTCGATATCCGTAATTCTTAATTCTACATTCGTAAATTATTTTACCCTACCTTCTCTTCAACATCCACAGGAATAATCCATCCATGGATATCCTTTCGTTTTTGAACTTTAATTTCGTCTAATGCATTTTTCATATCTCGGCTAACAGGATTTGAATCTGGTAATGTGATCAACTCATCTTTATAACCAATAGCCTCTACCATAGCAATTGCTACTGCAGTACCTGTTCCAAAAGCTTCTTCTAGTATTCCTTCTTTAGAAAACTGAATGACCTCATCAATAGTAATTGGACGCTCTTCAACCTCAAAGCCTTTATCTTTTAGTAATGTAATCACACTATCTCTTGTGATTCCTTTTAAAATCGATCCACTGGTACTTGGGGTAATAAATTTACCCGCTACCTTAAAAAAGATATTCATTGTACCCACTTCCTGTACATATTTATGCTCGTTTGCGTCTAACCACAATACTTGATCATATCCTTTGGCTTTGGCTTTTTCTGTAGGTAAGATAGCGGCGGCATAATTTCCAGCTGCTTTTGCTTCTCCAGTTCCTCCATCTGCTGCCCTTATATATTCAGTTTCGGCATATAATCGGATCTTTTTTGTAAAAAATGGTCCTGCAGGAGAACAAATCACAATAAACTTATAACTTGTTGCAGCTCGCATTCCTATAAAAGGTTCATCGGCATACATAAATGGTCTTAGGTATAAAGCACTTCCTTCTTGTGGTGGTATCCAATTATGTTCTACCCCAACAATCTGTTTTACCGCTTCTACGAAAAGTTCTTCTGGCACCGATGGCATTCCCATTCGTGCAGCACTGTGATTAAAACGTTTTGCATTTTCTTCTGGTCTAAATAATAAAGGTGTCTTATCCTGACCAACAGTGGCTTTCATACCCTCAAAAATTGCTTGCCCATAGTGCAATGCCATCGCAGCCGGGTGCGTTGGGATTAACTCTAAAGGTTCTATCCTTGGGTTTTGCCATGCTCCATTTTCATACTCACAGATAAACATATGATCTGTGAAGGTTCTTCCCAAAGGAATGTTATCAAAATCAATATCTTTTAATCCTGAATTTGAAGTTCTTGTAATTTTGATTTCTGGTTCCATTTTGTATTATTTAGGGCGCATCCCTTCGGGTCGGGCTATCCGTGCTACATGGTAGCTAACTTCTATCCCTTGCGCGCTTAGGTATTTATTATATTTTCTATTCATTTCAGGAGAGAGGTAATAAAATAAAACAACCCCTCACCCTAACCCTCTCCCAGAGGAAAGGGAACATATTTACTTTAATCGTAATTCTACATTCATATTCGTAATTCTTTAAATTTCTCTATTTATATCAAAAGCTTCTAGTTCATCACCTACCTTGCGTAAAAATGAACCTCCTAAAAATCCATCTACTACGCGGTGATCAAATGATAAAGACAAATACATCATACTTCTAATTGCTATTTCATCACCTTTATCTGTTGTAATGACCTCAGGCCGTTTTTTAATGATTCCTAAAGCCAGAATTGCAACTTCCGGTTGGTTAATAATCGGAGTTCCCATCAAACTGCCAAAAGTTCCCACATTAGAAATAGTAAACGTACTTCCTCCTATTTCATCTGGTTTCAATGCATTATTTCGCGCACTATTCGCTAAGTGGTTTACATTTTTAGCCAATCCTAAAAGATTTTTTTCATCAGCATTTCTAACCACCGGAACGATAAGATTACCACTTGGTAAAGCCGTTGCCATACCCACATTAATATCTTTATGCACCACAATTTTTTTATCATCTACCGAGACATTAATCATTGGATACTCCTTAATTGCTTTGGCTACTGCCTCTACAAAAATGGGAGTAAAAGTTAATTTCTCTCCATGCATATCCTGAAACTTCTGCTTCACCTTGTTTCGCCAGTTTACAATATTGGTAACATCTACTTCGATGTAACTTGTCACATGCGGAGAAGTGTGCTTAGAATACACCATATGATCTGCGATCATACCACGCATACGATCCATCTCTACAATACGATCTTTTCCTTCTACAAAAGAAATAGGTGGTGCATTGTATGACAATTTTGAAGTTTGAACCTGTGGTCTACTGGGTAATGGATATTTTCTATTCTTAAGATATTGCATCACATCACTCTTACGAATTCGCCCATCTGCTCCTGTACCAGGAATGCTCTGTACTTCTTCTATAGTGAGGTTTTCTTTTTGTGCGATACTAATGACTAAGGGAGATAAAAATGCATTGTTTGTGGATGAACCTTGTAACTTAAATTGCCCTCTCTGTCCTCCGGACTTCTCTCCCAGAGGGAGAGAAGCTTTTTCATGTTTTTTATCAAGAGAAATTTCAGAATCTAATTCCTTAGATTTTGATTTTCTCATTGCTAAGTCCTTATCCGCATGTATTACGGCGATTACCTTTCCTACCTCAATAACTTCATTAGGCTGACAACGTATTTCTGCAATTACACCATCACATGGAGAAGGGACTTCAGAATCTACTTTATCCGTAGCCACTTCGAGGATAGTTTCGTCCTCTAGTACCGTATCACCAACATTCTTTAACCAATTAAGAATGGTCGCTTCTGATATGCTTTCACCCATTTTGGGCATTTTTAATTCTATTGTTGTCATTTTGGTTAACTAATGTTCGTTAGTTTAATATTTTATATTATTATCATGGATCCCAGATCAAGTCTGGGATGACAAATTCATAAACTTATTTGCTTTTAAACTCTTCCAAAGTCCTGTAAAAGGCCTCTTGTGTTGGTCTATCCTTTGGTATTTCTCGTAACGGTTCTACTTCTTGTAATGATTCATAACAATCTGCTGGCAACTGCTGATATAATTGAGTCCCCTTGGTTTTCCAGGCTATCATTTCATCACTCACTTCTTTGATAACTTTGGCAGGATTTCCAACAATTAAGCTGCGCTTAGTAAAAACAGTATTTGCTTTTACAAAAGACATCGCACCAACAATACATTCATCACCAATCTCTGCATCATCCATAATCACAGTATTCATACCAATCAGGCAATTGCGGCCCAGATTTGCACCATGGATTACGGCTCCATGACCTACATGGGCGCTTTCTTTGAGTACAATCGACTTACCCGGAAACATATGCACAGTACAATTTTCTTGCACATTGACTCCATCTTCAAGGATAATTTCGCCCCAATCACCACGAATTGCAGCTCCTGGGCCTATGTAACAGTTTTTGCCGATAATCACATTACCGGTTACTGCAGCCAAGGGGTGCACGAAACTACTTTCGTGTACTACGGGTATATATCCTTTGAAACTGTAAATCATTTCTATTATAGATTTTTGAATTACGATTTACGATTCTAACTCTTCAACGAAAAATCGTCAATCTAAAATCGCGCCTCTTAAATTACTTGAACCGCTTCAATGTTTCTTTTGTAAATTCACTTAGTGCTAATCTTCCACTAATTACCGCTCTATCTGCTAATAGTGTATCCCAATGCTCTGTTCCTTCCCAAAATACCCTTTTCATCTCCTCCATTGCCTCTGGATTATAGGTACATAAGTGTTCTGCAAAAGCTTTTACCTCAGCATCCAACGTTTCAACATCTTCAAAGACCTTGGTAAATAATCCTTTATCTCTCGCCCATTCTGCATCATAAAATGAGTTTGCATCAATGGCTATTTGTGTCATTGCAGATAGCCCTATTTTGCGTTCTATAGCTGGTCCCACTACAAATGGGCCGATACCAACGTTAAGTTCGCTCAGTTTGATCGATGCATATTTTGTTGCCATACAGTAATCAGTTGCCGCTGCTAATCCTACTCCACCTCCAACAGTTTTTCCTTGTATACGTCCAATTACGAACTTTGGACATTTGCGCATTGCGTTGATTACATTGGCAAAACCAGAGAAAAATATTTTTCCGGTTTCTGCATCACTAATATTGATTAATTCTTTGAAACTTGCTCCTGCGCAAAAGGTCCTGTCTCTACCACTTTTTAGTACAATTACTTTAATATCATTATTCTCTCCAGCTTCGGTAATTGTTTGTGCTAATTTTGCCAGAATATCTCCTGGTAATGAATTATGGGCAGGATGAAAAAACTCTATGGTTCCTACTCCATTTTCTATATTGATATTTACGTATGGGTCACTCATCTTATTATTATGTCAGTGCGTGCTTGTTGCGCATTCGGTTTAAGCTATTCTTTATTATATTTTGTAAAATCCCAATCTATACTTAAATCTATCCATTCTGGATTTAACTCATTTACTTGGTTAATCTTCCATTGTTTTTTCCATTTTTTAATGGTCTTTTCTCTTCTAATCGCAACTCTAATATCTGAATGCTCTTCAAAATACACTAATTTCTTAATGTTGTAACGTCCAACGTGTGTTCCAAAAGTTGCTAACTTATGCTCACTCATCCGTCTTTCAATATTATTTGTCACTCCTACATAGAAAATATGATTTCTTTGGTGTGTAAGAATATATGTATAATAATTTTTAGACATTCCTTTTTAATTTCGACCGAATGCGCAACAAGTGCGCATTGACGTTATTAGAGTATCCCAAATTGTTCCAAGTGATGGTTTAAATGTTTCACATTCAATAAATCCCACTCGAACTTATTCATTTCTCCAAAGACAGCATTCTTAGTTATCGCATCTGGATTTTCTTTAAAATATATTTCAAACTCATTATAGGCCTCTAATAATTTAGCTTTAGCAGAAGTAAGATCCTCGTGAATCAAATCTTCTAATGCTCCTTCTCTCATTAAAGGATGATACACATCCCTTGGCATCTGTTTATGATTATAAATCATTTCCTGTACTCTCTCCAAATATTTCTCTGGAGTAGCTATTTCAAAATTTTGAATCTGCCCCGCCCCAATTCTGATTGTTTTCTCAAGATGCTCTACCATATGTTGAGAAGTCATCGTTCCCCATTTTGGTTTTGTATCTTCTTTTAGCTTTGCTAAATATCCTTCAATATTAGATCGATCAACTTGTATAAATGGTGATTTTTTCTGTACCATTGTCAAAATGGTGGCTATTGCAGCTAACTCATCTTCTTGATCAAAAACTTCGACAAACCATTTTGCAATTCCACTTGGGAGCTCTTTCCCTCTATGATCACGATCTATTTTCTGCTTACAAGTTAATCTAACATACACAGTATCGTTATGATAGATTGGTCTTAGGAATCTACATTCTTCTAGCCCATAATTGGCGGCTACCGGTCCTTTATTTGGATACACAAATAATCCTGCTGCCGCTGCCAGAATGAAATATCCGTGTGCAGTACGTTTTTCAAAAATACTTCCATCCAAAGAAGTGATATCTGTATGCGCATAAAAATGATCCCAGGTAAGATTTGCAAAATTGATAATATCGGTATCGGTAACTGTACGCTTATGCGTTTTAATAGACATACCAGGTTCTATATCCTCCCAATGATATGCAAACGGGTGTTTGTCTGATTCTTTATAGGCCGAATTTGCCTGATAGATCCCTGTAATCTCTGTAAGTGTTGTTGGTGTTCCTTGGATTGCACATCGTTGCATATAATGCTTAATGCCTCGCATACCTCCCATTTCTTCTCCTCCCCCTGCACGTCCAGGGCCACCATGTGTAAGCATTGGTAATGGAGAACCATGACCCGTACTTTGCTTGGCATTTTCTCGGTTTCCTACTAAAATACGCCCATGATGCGAAGCCGCTCCTACCACAAACTCTTTGGCAATTTTATCATCATATGTAAAAATAGAAGACACCAAAGACCCTTTACCCATTTGGGATAATGTAATTGCGTCATCTAATGTATCATAAGGCATTATTGTAGACACCGGACCAAAAGCTTCAATCTCATGAACATCAGTATTCTTAAATGGATGATCTTCTCTTAATAAAATTGGAGGGACAAAGGCACCTTTTTGTGCATCAGCTCCAATCGTTTCAATTTTATCAAGATTACCATAGACCATTTGGGCTGTTTTGGCAATCGCAGAAACATTATTCTTAAAACTTTCTACTTGCTGCTTGCTCGCTAAAGCACCCATTCTTACTTCTTTTAGTCTTGGGTCTCCAATGGTCACCTTATCTAATTGTTTCCCTAAAGCTATTTGCACATCTTCAACAAAGTCAGAAGGCACTATAATTCTACGTATTGCCGTACATTTCTGACCAGATTTTACAGTCATCTCTTTGCGTACCTCTTTGATAAACAAATCAAATTCTGGCGTTCCCGGTACTGCATCTTTTCCTAATACCGAAGCATTAAGAGAATCTGCTTCCATAGTAAACGGAACTGATTCTTCAATCAATCTAGGATGCGCTTTAAGAATTCTTCCTGTGTGCGCAGAACCTGTAAAAGTTACCACATCCTGAGATTCAACGGTATCTAAGATATTTTTAGTCATACCACTTAGTAACTGTAATGATCCTTCTGGAAGAATTCCTGAATTTATGATCACACGAACCACAGCTTCTGTTAGATACGCAGTTTGCGGTGCTGGTAGTACAACAGCTGGTACTCCTGCCATCCAATTTACTGCACATTTCTCGAGCATTCCCCAAATGGGAAAGTTAAAGGCATTGATATGCACTGCTACTCCTCTTTTAGGTACTAG
This sequence comes from Aquimarina penaris, assembly GCF_040786285.1. NCBI lineage: Bacteria > Pseudomonadati > Bacteroidota > Flavobacteriia > Flavobacteriales > Flavobacteriaceae > Aquimarina > Aquimarina penaris. Next base: position 1,747,993 of record NZ_JBFMKQ010000001.1, on the reverse strand, counting down.
AATATGATGTGCCATAAACCGCCCTCCACGAGAAAGATCAATAGGATCACCCTCTACATGATACGGTTGATTTGGGAAAAGTTTTCTCAAGGATGCATTGGCAAATAAATTCCCGAAACCACCTTCGATATCAATCCAGCTATCTACACGAGTGGCACCAGAACGGTAACTCAGCTCATAAAATTCTTCTTTGCGTTTGGTAAGGAACAATGCTAATTTTTTCAGCATATTACCACGTTCCTGGAAAGTCATTTTTCGAAGAATTTCTCCACCTTTGGTTCTACCGTATTGCAGTACTTCTGGAATATCTAATCCTTCTGTGGTTGACACCCCTATAATTTCTCCTGTAACGGCATCATGCATTACGGTTCCATCTCCTGAACCCGATACCCATTTTCCGTTTATGTAGCTTTCTAATTTTTTCATCAATCAGAGATTTGTGTTTTCTATTATACAAGCGTATCCTTGGCCAACGCCGACACACATGGTGATTAAGGCATAACGTTTCTTTTGTTCTTGTAATTCTAGAGCTGCAGAATATGCAATTCTGGTTCCTGTTACCCCTAGTGGATGTCCTATTGCAATAGAGCCTCCGTTAGGATTTATTCTTGGGTCGTTATCTGCTAATCCCCATTCTCTAATACATGCTAACGCCTGAGATGCAAAGGCTTCATTAAGCTCAATAACATCTATATCGTCCATGGTGATTCCTGCTTTTTCTAATGCTTTATTAGAAGCTTGCACTGGGCCAATACCCATAATTCTTGGTTCTACACCTACTACTGCTGAACTTACAATTCTGGCAATAGGTTTTAGATTATATTTTTTTACCGCATCCTCGGATGCAATTATTGTTGCTGCAGCACCATCATTTAATCCTGAAGAATTCCCTGCGGTCACGCTACCTTCTTTTTTGAAGGCTGGTCTCAGCTTTCCTAATATTTCTTTAGTCGTAGTCGGCTTTACAAATTCATCATTGGTAAATTGAATTGGATCTTTTTTTCGTTGCGGAATTTCGACTGTTGTAATTTCTTTTGCCAGTCTACCAGATTGTTGAGCTTTGGTTGCTTTCATCTGGCTCCTGTAGGCAAAAGCGTCCTGATCTTCACGAGAGATATTATATTTTTCCACCAGATTCTCGGCAGTATTACCCATACCATCGGTGCCATACAATTCATGCATTTTATGATTTACGAAACGCCATCCAAAGCTAGAATCATACATTTTAGAATCATTTCCAAAAGCCGATGAAGGTTTAGCGATCACATAAGGGCCACGGGTCATATTTTCGACTCCACCAGAAACAAATAAATCTCCGTCACCTGCTTTAATCGCACGATTTGCATGAATAATAGCTGATAATCCAGAACTGCAAAGGCGATTTACCGTCTCTCCAGGAACGGTAAAAGGTAATCCTGCTAATAAGGAGCACATACGTGCTACGTTACGATTATCCTCGCCAGCCTGATTTGCGCACCCCATGATCACATCATCATAGGCTTCTTTTGGGATATTGGGATTATTTTCAACTAATTTTTGAATAACCAGCGCCCCTAAATCATCAGTACGAACTGCTGATAACGTACCTTTATAATTTCCGATAGGAGTACGAACTCCGTCTATGATATATGCTTCCATTAAATATCGAATTTTGAATTTTGAATACTGAATATCGAAATATACCTCAATACAATATTTATGATTGTCATTTGCTTTTGTTTTTTGAAGTTCGAATACTTGTTACGAAAATCGCAATTAGTTCATTATTTTCTTTTAAAAGATCTTCTTGATCCTTGCTTTCTTTAATTAATTTCGCTCCTTTTTGAATTTTTAAGTTTACAAGTGATTCTCTTAATTCTTTTAGACATAATTTCATTTTATGCTGAAAGTCACGAGAAGATTCTGCACTTTGAGCCTCACCATAATTTAATGCAGCAGATGTTGTTGATCGAATCAATTGTTTTGATAAATGTTGAGAGGCATAGCTTCCATCTAATTTCCCATTTGCCAAAATAATAGCAATTGAAAATTGAATTAACCTAGCTTCTATATCATATTTTTTTTCTTTCATTTATTTAATCAATTCCAAAAACAAAAACTTCATTATTCATTATTCTCTTGCTCTGTATTCGTTATTGCTTTACTTAAGTTTAGCCGATAATACCGCTTTTTCAATTAGTGGTAAATATTTTGATTCTTCTGCTTTAGGGTAAAATGATGATATCATCATTGTTTTATCTCCAGCCGGTAATGCGTGCATCATCATGATCATCTCATCACCAACCTCATCTACCATCATCGATTTTTGTTGTAATACTATTCTACCTTCTATTTCTATTTCTTCAATACCAACAAGCGTATACCCTTCTTGGCTGGGTTCTTTTTCTAATTGTTCTTTTAACTGACCATAGGGTTGAGGAGCAAGCATAGTCATAATCCCTGCCGACATATCTTCGGTTACTCTATTACTACCGTTATCAATCACAAAAACAGTTTCATCGACATCGATTTTAATTTCAGAATTGAATACATCGTTAAGAGTTTGGGCAGCCTCTTCTTGCGAAACCTCTTGAGTTTTTTCTATAGTTTCAGTTCCCGTTCCAGAAAGTGTTTCTGTTTTGGATTTGGGTTCTTTTCCACAAGAAACAACTAATAAAAGGACCACTATTGTTACAAAATACTTTCTCATTTATTAATTTTTTAGGTTTTATTCCCAATCTTTATTCGTTCGATATACTACACCTTTAAATAGTGCTACAATTTGATCTCCGCGCTTCACCTCAACTATATTAAATCCGATTTTGGTTTTAGCTATATCGGTCACTGCTTCGGCGGTTAAAAAATCTCCTTCTTCTAAAGCTTCAATATGATTGATCGAAGTTTCAATAGATACAGCGTATTTACCATGCGTATTGGCCGAAAAACCAAAAGCTGTATCTGCCAAGCTATACGATATTCCTCCGTGTGCTTTGCCCATACTATTCAACATTTCCTTTCTAACGGTCATCCCCACTTTACATCTACCTTTTTCAACTTCTAAAACCTGAATACCTAACCATTGGCTAAAGGCATCTTGTGATAGCATCTTTTCCGGGATGGTTTGTGAGTCCTTCAGTATGTGAGATTTTGAGTTCATTTACTATTCATTTTTGACTTTAGATGCCTTTTAAAAGAGGTTATCATTTTACGCTCTTAAATATTACAATCACTAATTAACTCATCTCTCACCTACTCACCAACTTATTAAAAAATGTTTTATTTTCCCTCTTCATTTTTCTTAATAAAGGACTGCATCGATAGCGATCTTCTCGATACTCGTCATACAACTTATCCAGTGTATTCACGCACCAATCCATTCCTTTTTCATCTGCCCAAGCTAATAATCCCTTAGGATAATTTACTCCTTTGGTCATGGCATTATCAATATCTTCTGCTGAAGCTATATTCCAGAATAGTGCATCAGCCGCTTCATTGATTAACATCACAAGTACTCTATCAAGTATATAGTTTGCAAGTACTGCATCTTCTTTAGGAGCTTGTTTGACAACATTATTACCATACTCATAATAACCTTTACCCGATTTTCTTCCAAGATACCCTGCTTCAGATAATCTCTTTTGGGTAAATGAAGGTTTATATCTTGGATCGAAATAAAATGCATTGAAAACAGTTTCAGTAACCGTATAATTGATATCATTACCAATGAAATCCATTAACTCAAAAGGGCCCATTCTAAAACCACCAAGCGTTTTTAAACTCCAATCAATAGTGACTACATCTGCTATACCTTCTTCATAAATCCTTAAAGATTCCCCATAAAAAGGTCTCGCAACACGATTTACAATAAAACCAGGGGTATCTTTGGCTATAGCTACAACTTTTTTCCAACCTTCTATGATCTGTACAACCTTGCTCGTTATATCTGAAGACGTTTGCACTGCCGGAATTACTTCAACCAGTTTCATTAATGGTGCCGGGTTGAAGAAATGAATCCCAATACAACGTTCGGGTTTTTGCAAGGACGAAGCTATGGATGCTATAGACAGAGAAGAGGTATTAGAAGCTATAATAGTATCTTCGGAAACATAGCTTTCTAATTCTGAAAACACTTTCTTTTTAATCTCCAAGTCTTCTATGATTGCTTCAATGGTAAGGTTTGTATCTTTTAAATTTTTTAAAGAATCAACATAAGAAATATTATTCTGGATACGATCTTTTTCAGCGTGATCGATCCTTCCTTTTTCGATTAATCGGGTAAGAATTTTTTCCAGAGCATGCTTACTCTTATCCAATGCTTCTTGCTTTGTATCAAATACTTTCACTTTACAACCAGAAGTAGCAGCCACTTGTGCAATACCGCTTCCCATAGTTCCTGATCCTATTACGCCTACAATCATATTTTTGATTTAATAATTACGATTGACGATTTTAGATTTTCTTTTCTGAATTCGTACTTCGTAAATCGTACTTTTTATTTGCCTTTAAATACAGGTTTTCTTTTTTCTATAAATGCATTTACGCCTTCTGAATAATCTTCACTTTCTGCAGCTTCTATTTGCAAGTCTGATTCTAAAGCTAATTGCTGTTCTAGAGTGTTTACCAAAGACTGATTTAATAATCTCTTGGTTAATCCTAAAGCTTTTGTTGGCATTTTAGCCATTTTTGATGCTAGTTTTGCCACTTCTTCTTCAAAGGTTTCAGCAGAAAATACTTTATAAAGCATACCTAATTGTTCTGCTTCATTTGCACTTACTTTATCTCCTAACATCATCAAAGCAGAAGCTTTTTGCAAACCAATTAACCGAGGCAAGAAGAAAGTCCCTGCACTATCAGGAATTAATCCTATCTTACTAAATGCCTGAATGAAACTCGCCGTATCAATAGCTACCACTATATCACAAGCCAACGCAATATTTGCTCCGGCTCCAGCTGCAACACCATTTACAGCCGCGATAATAGGTTTTTCGATCGTTCTTATTCTTTCCACTATTGGGTTATAGTGCTCTTCAAGTATTTTTCTGAAACCAGGGTTTAATTCTGGAGATGTTACCTCATTGAGGTCCTGACCTGCACAAAATGCTTTTCCGTTACCGGTAAGAACTATAGCCCTTACCTCATCATTAGTAGTACAATCATCTAATGTTTTTTGTAACAATAAAGCCATTTCTCTATTGAAACTATTGAAGGTTTCAGGGCGGTTTAGTGTAACTCTCGCTACTCCATTATCAATTTGCAATTCTATTGAAGGCATATTTTTAATCTTCTATTTTAAATTCTGGGTTATAAATTATTCCTATAATATTATTCCATGGGCATTTTACAGATGCTACTACGATTTCTCCTCCTACATTAGTTGGTTTTTCATGTTCGGTTGCTCCTAAATCCAATAATTTTTGATATTCGGCATTTATATGTTCAATACCCCAATAGGAAAGTACACTATCAGATTTTTTATCTTCGTTAGCTTCTTCTTCTGGAAGTAATCCCAGCTCATATCCACCAATATTGAACCCTACATAAAAAGGTTCATCAAAATAAGGCTTCTTACCAAAAGCCTCAGCATACCATTTCTTGGCTTTATCAAGATCACTCACTTTATATATTGTTGTTCTTAGTCCTAACATATCATTTTAAACATTTAAAATAATCAAAAGGCTCCAGGCACTCCTCGCATTGAAACATTGCCTTACAGGCAGTAGAACCAAACTGACTTACCATTTTTGTGTTGGTTGAACTACATTGAGGGCATTTTACAATCTTTTTATTACCAAGCAACGCTTCTTTATCGGCCTCTTCATCAAGCGGAGCCGCTATTCCGTATTCTTCTAAAGCTTTTCTACCTCTTGGAGTAATCCAATCTGTTGTCCATGCAGGAGATAAGACCAGACCAACTTTTGCTTTCATATTTTTTTCTTGAAACGCAGCAATTATATCCTCGCCGATTACATCCATAGCAGGACAACCACTATACGTTGGAGTAATTTTTATTTGAACTACATCATCTACTACATTTGCAGAACGAACCACCCCCATATCCATAATGGACAATACAGGGATTTCTGGATCTGATATTTTTTCCAGAACCGAAATTAAGTTTGGATCGATATGTTGTTCTAATTCTACTGTCATTTTTTTTAATATGGATTCCAGCTTACGCTGAGATGACAACCTCTATGATGGTATCACCATTTCATATTTGGATATGTACGTTGCATATATTGTAAATCAGCAAGTAAATATCCCATATGCTCACTATGAATTCCTTGCTTACCTCCTTTTTGAAACCATTTGGTTTCGGGGATGGTTAATGTAGCTTCCTCAAGTACTTCGCCTATTCTTTTATAATACGTTTCTTTAAGTTTTGTAACATCAACTCCTATTCCTGATTCAAAAGCCATTTTATCGTCTTCAGTCATATGAAATAACTCATCGGTAAATCCCCAAAGACCATCTACAGCATCCTGAACTTTTTGATGGCTGTCTTTGGTACCATCTCCTAGTCTTTTTATCCAATCTGAAGAGAATCGTTGATGGTAACTTACTTCTTTGATTGCTTTTTTTGCTATAGCAGAAAGTGTTTCATCTTTACTGTTTTGTAATTCTTGTAACAGCAAAAGGTGAAATACATCATAAAAAAATTGCCTTGTGATTACATAACCAAAATGTCTGTTTGGCTGCTCTACTAGTAAAACATTTTTATATTGTCTTTCAATTCTCAAGAAAGCAATATCATCTTCGGTTTTTTCATCTTCTGAAAGTTGAGCCGCATACTGATAATAGCTTCTTGTTTGCCCCAAAAGATCTAGTGCCATATTGGTTAAAGCAATATCGGTTTCTAGATTAGGTCCATGACCACATAGTTCTGATAAACGTTGACCAAGAACTAGTGCATTATCCGCTATCCCGTAGATATATTGTATTATATTTTCGTTTTTCATCATTTAAAGTTTGCTTTTAATTAAGCAGATCCTACCCTTCGACTCCGCTTGGGGTGACTTCGCTCTTGCCCATCACATATGTTTTACCTCATCTGGTAAACTATAAAACGTAGGATGTCTATATACTTTATCCTGAGCTGGTTCAAATAATTCTCCGTTGTTTTCGGGATTAGAAGCCGTAATGTTTTTAGATGCTACCACCCATATACTTACACCTTCGTTTCGACGTGTATATACATCTCGAGCATTTTCTAATGCCATTTCTGCATCGGCAGCATGAAGGCTTCCAAAATGACGGTGTTCTAAACCATTTTTACTTCTTACAAACACTTCCCAAAGTGGCCAATTGTTTTTCATATCTCTCAGCCCTCACCCCCAGCCCCTCTCCCAAAGGGAGAAAGGAGTAAGCAAGGAATTTATTTAAATTGCTTTTTTAAGCTTTTTATCTTCTTGTTTTTTAGAATAAGCCATTGCTGCATCGCGAACCCATTCTCCTTCTTCCCATGCATTTACTCTTGCAGATAATCGTTCTTTATTACAAGGCCCATGACCCTTTACTACCTGCCAAAACTCTTCCCAATCAATTTCACCAAAATCATAGTGCCCTGTTTCCTCATTCCATTTTAAATCTGGATCCGGAATAGTAAGTCCGATTAAATCCGCCTGCGGAACAGTTTGATCTATAAATTGTTGACGCAACTCATCATTAGTTTTCCGTTTCAGTTTCCATTTCATAGATTGTTCTGTATGCACAGATTCTGCATCTGTAGGCCCTAACATCATTAATGAAGGCCACCACCACCTATTCAAAGCATCCTGAGCCATTTCTTTCTGCTCAGGGCTACCCTCGGCCAGTTTCATCATAATTTCAAATCCTTGTCGTTGATGAAAACTTTCTTCTTTACAAACACGAACCATCGCCCGAGCATATGGCCCATATGAAGTACTACAAAGTGGTACTTGATTAATAATAGCTGCACCATCTACTAACCAACCGATAGCACCCATATCTGCCCAAGTAATTGTTGGGTAATTGAATATACTCGAATACTTTGCTTTGCCCGTATGTAACTGCTCGTACAGTTCTTCTCGTGAAATACCTAACGTCTCACAAGCACTGTACAAATACAATCCATGACCAGCCTCATCCTGCACTTTTGCAAGCAAGGCGACTTTTCTTCGTAACGAAGGTGCACGGGTGATCCAATTGCCTTCGGGCAACATGCCAACAATTTCTGAATGTGCATGTTGAGAAATTTGTCGAATATGTGTTTTTCGATATTTCTCTGGCATCCAATCCTTAGGTTCAATTTTTTCGTCTCGAGCAATTCTTTGCTCAAAAATTTCCTCTAAATTCTTTATTTCTTTTTCACTCATAATGTTTGAGTTTTATACATCAAAATCAACAACTACTTTTTCGGTTGTTGGAACTGCCTGGCAAGAAAGCACTAAACCTTTTGCCACCTCGTCTTCTTCTAATGCGTAATTTATTTTCATTTCGACAGTACCTTCTACCACTCTACATTTGCAAGTACTACAGACTCCCCCTTTGCATGCGAAAGGCAAATCTGCACCTGCACCCAAGGCTCCGTCTAGAATATTATCATAATCATCATCCATTTCGAAGTGAAATTCCTTTCCTCCATCGATAATGGTAACCTCGGTTCCTTCAAACTTATGTTCTATTGCTTCTGCAGCTCTTTTCTTATCCTCTTCGGTAACACCAGAGAAGAAAAGTTCATAGTGAATTTTATCACTAGACAGACCAGCCTTTACCAGCTCATCTCTAATTAGAAATATCATTTCTTCAGGTCCGCAAATAAAACATTCATCAACATTAGTAACATCAATTATTTTATCGGTTAACTCTTTTATTTTTTCACTTGTAAACCTTCCATTAAGTAATGGAATATCACGCTGTTCTTTAGTTAAAAAATAAAATATTTCTAAACGTCCAAAATATGTGTTCCTAAGTGCTTCTATCTCTTCTTTAAAGATAATTGATTTAGCGTTTCGATTCAAGTAAAAAAGCTTGAAAGTACTGTTTGGCTCTGCTGCTAAATGAGTTTTTATAATAGATAAAATTGGTGTAATACCACTCCCTGCGGCAAAAACAACATAATTCTTAGCCGTAGAAGGATCTATTTCAACAAAAAAACTACCTGTAGGAGGCATTAATTCTACAACATCTCCTTCTTTTAATATATCATTTGCATAATTTGAAAACACTCCCCCTTTGATTCGCTTTACGGCTACTTGCCATTTATTTTCAATAGGACTAGAGCAAAGAGAATAGGAACGTCTCACCTCTTCACCATTAACAGATGCCTTAAGAGTAAGGTGCTGACCTTGTTTATACAAAAAATGTTCTCTTAACTCTTCTGGAATGTCAAAAGTGATAGACGCACAATCCTTAGTTTCTTTATTGACTTCAGAAACCTGTATGGGATAAAAATCTGTCATAAGTTTTGTTTAACTATAACGTTATAGCTAAACAAAACTAACGATTGTTAGTTTTATACACAACTAATTGTTTGTTAATTTTAATGATGCCAAACAACATCAATTAGACGATCCCCTTAAGTAATACAGATATCATATCATGCTTTAATATGTCTGCATCAATATCTTTTTGAGGATACCACAGATAGAGTGTCCTTAAAGTAGAAAGTGTAGAAAACACCATAATCTCAATGTTACATGGCTTTATTTCTGATTTATTGACGCCATTTTGCACTATATTTCTAAAATTCTCTTCATAATCATGTCGCATTTTTTCAAAATGCTGAAGATTTTCTTCTTCAAGATGCATCCAATCACTATTAAGTGAAGCTAATCCATCTGCATTTCGTAAAGTAACATCTATATGTAGGCCAATAATCTTTTCTAATTTTTGGATTGAATTCTCATTCGAGTTTACAATTTGATTCATCCCTGTCGTAAATTCTTCTGCAAGCTCTATTATAATCGTAGACAAAATCTCCTGCTTTGATTGGATATGATTATACAAGCTAGCAGCTTTAATTCCCATAGCTTTTGCTAAATCTCTCATGGTCACTGCGCTATATCCTTTTTCTTTAAAAAGAATGGATGCTGCATTGATAATTTCTTGCTTTCGGCTTTCAGGTTTCATTAATTGGCATCTATTTATTCCCCATAAAAATAGATTTTAATCTTTTATAAAATATGTTTTTGCAATTAAAAACCCAGATTATGATAAATTTGTTACTTTAACACCCTCCTTTCATTCATAAAAAAGAAGATGTACACATGAAATATCTAATCCTTACTTTATTCTTTCTAACCTTTGCCAACGCGAATACATGTAATCAAAAAAGTCAGAAGATCGCTGAGAAAGAGGAAATAAAAACCCAGGTTACACAAAAAAATAAATTTTTTATAAATTTCCTTAACGGAAAAAATGTTTCTGAAGAAAAACTTCATATCACTATTGATGAAGAGCGTAGCTCTGTATCTGGTTATTCTGGTTGCAATACATTTTCTTGCAAATACACTACTGAAAAAGAGTCTATTTCTTTAGGTTATCCTATGGCATCTAAGATGCACTGTCCAAAAAAAACAGCCTTAGAGCAAGAATTTTTTAAATCACTTGCTGAAGTTAAGGTCAAAATCATTAAAAAGGATTCCCTACTTTTAAAAGATAATAAAGGAGCTGTATTATTTATTGGGATAAAAACACCTCAATAAATAGCACAGCTCTCCTTTACAGCAAAATACTATGATTCTGTCTTAGAATTTTTGACTAATTATTATTTTCTTAGTAAACGAAGTACCGTTAGAATTTTCTATATACACAAAATACATTCCCGACGATTTATCGGTCACATTAACATCTTCTTTTTCACTAATCACTTTACCTGAATCCACCAGTGACCCAGAAATATCATAAATCGAATACGTTACTATGTTATTAGGTATTGTATTAGAAATAGTTACTACCGCCTTATTAGGTTGAAAAAACAAGACAACTTCTTCTGTTTCTTCTTCGGGTGTTGGAGGAGTAGGATCTGGAGGCGTAGGAGGTGTTGATCCATCTTGAGCAAGTCTATCTAGTGTTGTAGCATTCGTTCCTTCTGGATCCAACCATGGTTTTAAACTATTTGAATCTGTATCACCAAAATCCCATGAAGTATCAAATCTACCATAAAAATCCGGCAGATTGTTATCATCGGTTCCATTACACGCGGCACTACCACCTGCAAGTTGGCCTATTATTCTACCATTTGGATCAAAAATTGCCGAACCCGATGATCCTCCTTCTGTTACTCCTATATCCCAATCTTCAATTTGCCATGTCTCTGTTTGTGGTTCTCCATTAAAATCTAGTAAAAATTTAGTTGGAGGGATATCTTCTCGGCAAACTTTCATAATATCTCCCGCCGGATGATGGATCCCCACAACAAAGTCTGGAGCATTACCTGTTCTATCCCAACCAGCCCAAATTAGATTCCAAGCTGCATCAAGCCCACCATCTAATTGAAGTAACTTCATATCTGATTTTGGATTAGAAGCCAATACAGTTGCACCACTAGTCGTTTGATCCTCTGCAGCATCTTCACTGGCTAAAGTTGTTCCACAAGAAGGGTCGGGGCTAATCCAATTAAATCGAAATGCCCAGGTGGATGTAGAACCAGATTCGCAATGATTAGCCGTTAAAAAATAAGGAGCTTGATCATTGCTTGTATTATTTATTAATGTTCCCGTACACACAAATTCATTAAGAATAATAAATCCAACCGATCTTTTTAGTTCATCCTTTAGGGCATCAAAATCTGCTCCCACAGGGCAATCCACATCGTGATTACAATCTCCTGAGCTACCCAATGCTTTTTGCTTAACCATAGCATCAGTTATTGAGCGATATCCATGGATAACCTTTGCAATATTTAGTCTACCCTGACCTCTTACTGAAGCTGGTTCAAAATATTCTAACCATACATTATCACCTTCAACCAACCATGTTCCCAACATTTCATCCGGTCTGTTAAAGATATTGGTATATGCCCCAAGTACATCTGTTCTATCATTATTATAAACATATAGAGTTGCTCCTCTAGGGACTCTATAAGTGTCGAAAATAAAATTTATAGATTTAGCTCCATCAGATATGATATTAATGCGCCACATTCTATCACCATTTTCGAATTCATCCCAAACACCTGAATTATTTAATCCAAGATTCACTTTTAACTCATAACCAAATCTATATGGTGTAGCTCGGTCTTTATCATTTACAACATCTTCAGCCTTAATTTTATTCAAATCAAAGCTCTTCATAAGCATAGGGGCAATACTTTTTTTATTTACTATACTCCAGCTATTCGGTTCTCCCTCATTAGTAACCTGCGCATTAACAAATAACACGCTAAACAATCCTAATATTACTATCAACTTATATCTCACAGTCTTTTTTTTTAGATCAATACAACAAATTTAACTATTTAAAGATACTTCTATATTAAAATAAAACTATTAATTTCCCATTTATAGTATTTTTGAATTAAAAAAATAATTCCCACATGTCCATCAATATAGAATCTAACCCTTTACTAGACAGGCTTCCTCCTCATTTAAAACAATTTATAAAACCACAAAATTATGAGGAGTATACTGCAATAGATCAAGCTGTTTGGCGATATGTAATGCGAAAAAATGTTACCTCTCTTAGTAAAGTAGCCCATGATTCTTATTTAAACGGACTTAAGAAAACAGGTATTTCTATTGATGAAATCCCAAGTATGTATGGGATGAATAGGATTTTAAAAGAAATTGGCTGGGCGGCAGTAGCAGTAGATGGTTTTATCCCTCCTAATGCTTTTATGGAGTTTCAAGCCTACAATATCCTTGTTATTGCGTCTGACATAAGACAACTAGAAAATATAGAATACACTCCTGCGCCAGATATTATTCACGAAGCAGCAGGACATGCGCCTATAATTGCTAATCCGGACTATGCAGAATATTTAAGGCGTTTTGGTAAAATTGGTTGTAAAGCAATTTCTTCAAAAAGAGATTATGAACTCTATGAAGCTGTGCGCACACTTTCGATTTTAAAAGAAGCTCATGATACAAAACAAACAGATATAGAAGAGGCCGAAAAAAAGGTAGAGGTACTACAACATCAAAAAGAAGAACCTTCGGAGATGGCTTTGATACGCAATTTACATTGGTGGACTGTAGAATATGGTTTGATTGGCACTGTAGATGAGCCTAAAATATATGGAGCTGGCTTATTATCATCGATAGGAGAAAGCGAATGGTGCATGACTGATCATGTAAAAAAACTCCCTTATTCTCCTGAGACTGCTTTCCAGGATTTTGACATTACTAAACCTCAACCTCAGTTGTTTGTCACTCCAGATTTTGCATACTTATGCCAAGTTTTAGAAGAATTTGCAGATACAATGGCTCTAAGAAAAGGCGGCCATCGAGGACTTGCAAAATTGATCGAATCAGAAAATATGGGAACCATTGAATTAAGTACTGGATTACAGGTTTCAGGCATTTTTACTCGCATGATCAAGAATGAAGACAACGAAGTTATTTATTTTGAAACATCAGGACCTACTGCACTCTCATTTAGAGAAAGAGAATTAATTGGCCATGGAATCAATACTCATCTCAATGGTTTTAGATCACCACTAGGAAAATTAAAAGGTATTAATCTTGCTATAGAAAACATGTCGCCAAGAGATCTAAAAGCATATAACTTTTATGATGGAGAATATATAGAATTCGAATTTGAAAGCGGAATCACTGTTGCCGGAACCAACATAACTGGGATACGAAATATTAAAGGAGAGTTAATTTTGATTCAATTTAGTGAATGTACTATTAAATATAAAGACGAGTATCTCTTTAAACCCGAATGGGGTACTTTTGACCTAGCAGTAGGTAAAGAAATTGTATCAGCATTCTCAGGACCGGCAGATGACTATTCTTTTAACTTAATTACCCATAACCCTGCTTCGACAACGGTAAAAAGAAATTACAGCACCTCTGAAAAAGAACTACACTCCTTATATCAATCGGTAAGAAATATTAGAGAAGGTGCAACCACTAAATTCTCTTTAGAAGCTGTTTTTGATATCATAAAAAAAGATCACGTTAATGACTGGCTATTACCTTTAGAAGTTTACGAACTCGTCTATGACAGGGATGAAAATTTTGCTTCACAAATCATAAATCATTTAAAAAATATAAAATCAAAAGAACCAAAAATCAAACACCTAATAGATAGTGGATTGAAGATAATTAACAATAGTTCTACAACAGCTTAGATCTTATGAATTACTAAAATCCATAAAGGGATATTCTTCTTTAAGCTTGTTTTTTTTATTTTCTAAATTTTGAAGGAAAGTAAGATGCTGTTCACTATTAGGATTAAACGGACGATGGGATACTCCTTTTTGAATTTCTTCTACTCTTGTCATCGTTTTCTTAGCTTTTTCGGAAATCCATACCGATGAAAAGCGCTCCCAAATATACTGAATTGCTGTTTCATTAGGGTGAATCATATCGGATCCATAGAATCTATAATCCCTAAGTTCGTCCATCATTATTTCATAAGAAGGAAAATAACTTAGGTTTTGACTATTACTTATAGTTTGATGTATTGCTGCAATTAAATGAGATTTACTCCTGTTATTCTCTACAAACCCATCTTTGCTATGTCGTACAGGAGAAACCGTAAATACAATTTGAGTAGACGAATTAAGACTTTTGATTAAATGCATACAGTTTTGAAGACTTTGACTAATATCATCAATCGACAAAAGGCTCTTTTCAAATTCTTTCTGCGGAATCTTATGGCAATTTGCCACAAACATATCCAATGCCTTCAATCTATACACCCAGGCTGTACCTAAAGTAATAAAGACATGTGTTGCAGATTGTAATTTTTCTTTGGTAAGCGTTAAAGCTGCATTTAGATCCGAAAGCAATTGCCTTTGATTAGAATTACTTAAAGAAGAATGTGCATCAAAACAGTGCCATCTTTCATTATGATAAAACAAATCAGAATCTACATAGTGCTCATCCTGACTAGCCATCCACAAAAATGTTTCGATTGCCTTAGGGTGAAACAAAATTCCAAAGGGGTTGATATTATTTTTGAATTTATGGTATTCAAATTTTTCACCTATATTTTCTGCAAAACACGATCCTAGCATCAATATTTCGGACTCATAGTCAATTTTTGACCCTTGAGTCGGTAGCGATATTTTGGTTTGTAGATTCATATAGCCCCACACCCCAACCCTCACCCCTAAGGGAGAGAGGGAGCTTTTTTATTAGTATTACTTTAAATATTGTTTCGCATTCTCTAATGCTTCTTTGATTCCTTCTGGGTTTTTACCTCCTGCAGTAGCAAAAAATGGCTGTCCACCACCACCACCTTGGATGTATTTACCTAATTCTCGAACTATTTGCCCAGCATTAAGTTTTTTCTCATCTACCAAATTTTTAGACACATAACAAGACAACAAGGCTTTACCACTTTGCTCTGCTCCAAATACTACTACAATATTTTCGAGTTCTCCTCCCAGTTCAAAAGCTAAATCTTTAATACCAGCTGCATCAAGGTCTACTTTTTTCGCTAAAAATTTGATTCCGTTTATTTCTTCAAATTCAGATTTAAGATCTCCTTTTAAGTTTTTGGCTTTATCTTTAAGTAATGATTCGATTTGTTTTTTAAGACTGATATTTTCCTCTTGTAAAGATTCAATTGCTTTAACAGGGTCTTTTACATTCTTAAGGGCTGCTTTTACCTGATTATAAGATGCCGACTGAGTAGTAAAATACTCCTTAGCAGCATCACCTGTTATTGCTTCAATACGTCTAACCCCTGCGGCTATTGCACTCTCTGAAGTGATTTTAAAATGCCATATATCGCTAGTATTCTGTACGTGTGTTCCTCCACATAATTCCATAGATTCACCAAATCGAATTGCACGCACGGCATCGCCATATTTTTCACCAAACAAAGCAATAGCGCCATCCGCAATTGCCTGATCATAAGATATGCCACGTTGTTCATCTAATGGAAGATTTTCTCGAATTCTAGCATTTACAAAATCTTCAACTTCTTTTAATTCCTCTGTACTAACTTTAGCAAAGTGCGAGAAATCAAACCGCAAATTACCACTATGCACCATTGATCCTTTTTGTTCTACATGGGTTCCTAAAATAGATCGAAGTGCCTGATGCATTAAATGTGTCGCAGAATGATTTGAAGCGGTTCTTGCTCGTTGCTTACCATCTACAACAGCTTTAAACTCACCTTCTATTTTTTTGGGTAAACTTTTAGAAAAGTGAACAATCAGGTTATTCTCTTTTTTAGTATCCACAATATATACAACATCTCCATTAGTTGCTTCTAGATACCCTTTGTCTCCGACTTGCCCTCCTCCTTCGGGATAAAAAGGTGTTTTATCAAAAACCAATTGATATAGTTCTCCTTCTTTTTTACTAATCACCTTTCTGTAGCGAGTAACTTTTACATCTGCAGAAAGGCTATCATACCCAATAAAACCTTCTGGAGTATCTTTAATCAACTCTTCCCAATCACCTGTTGAAACCTGAGAAGCTGCTCTTGACCGTTCTTTTTGTTTCTGAAGTTCGATTTCAAAAGCTTTTTCATCTAATGTATATCCTTGTTCACTTAAAATTAGGGCCGTTAGATCGATAGGAAAACCAAAGGTATCGTATAATTCGAACGCTTTCTCTCCTGAAACCACTTTGCCTTTAGTCTTTTTAATAACAGTATCTAAAAGAGATAATCCTTGATCTAGTGTTCGCAAAAAAGAGTGTTCTTCTTCTTTAATCACATTCACTATTAAGTTTTTTTGCGCTTTTAATTCCGGAAAAGCATCACTCATCTGTTTACTAAGTGTTTCTACCAGCTTATAAATAAAAGGTTCCCTGGTATTCAAAAAAGTAAACCCATATCGAATCGCTCTACGTAAAATCCTTCTTATTACATAACCAGCACCTGTATTACTAGGTAATTGACCATCTGCTATCGAAAATGAAACTGCTCTTACATGATCTGCAATCACTCGAATTGCGACACTTACCTTGCCATCTTCATCTGCAGGCAGGCTATTCTTATCATAAGTAGTATTGGTAATCGTTTCAATCTCTCTAATCAAAGGAGTAAAAACATCGGTATCATAATTGGATTTAACACCTTGTAATGCCATACACAAACGTTCAAACCCCATTCCTGTATCTACGTGCTGTGCAGGTAGTTTTTCTAATGACCCATTCGCCCTTCTGTTATACTGCATAAAAACCAGGTTCCATACTTCTACAACTAAAGGATCATCCTGGTTTACTAATTCACGACCAGGAACTCTCTTTTTTTCTTCTTCGGATCTAAGATCAACATGAATCTCTGAACAAGGACCACAAGGGCCTTGATCTCCCATCTCCCAGAAATTATCTTTTTTATTACCCATGATGATGCGATCCTCGGGAACAATTGCGTTCCATAAATCATACGCCTCCTGATCCATCTCAAGGCTTTCATCTTTTGCACCTTCAAACACTGACACATATAGTATGTCTTTATCAATACCATATACCTCGGTTAATAACTCCCAGGCCCACTGGATTGCTTCTTTTTTAAAATAATCTCCAAAACTCCAGTTTCCAAGCATTTCGAACATGGTATGGTGATAGGTATCCATACCTACTTCTTCTAAGTCATTATGTTTACCACTTACTCGTAAACATTTTTGAGTATCTGTAATTCGATTATTTTTAGGGGTACCATTACCTAAAAAATATTCTTTGAATTGATTCATCCCAGCATTTGTAAACATCAAAGTAGGGTCATCTTTGATTACCATTGGTGCAGATGCCACGATGCTATGTTTTTTGGACTTAAAAAACTCTAAAAATTGATTTCTAACTTCTTGGGATTTCATAAATTCTATGTATTGCTATTTTATTTACACCAAAAACACGTTTAAACAACTGAAAAACAAATTATTAAGCAGGTTGACTCTAAAAAAAAATCAATCTATATTTGTCAGTTTTTTCTCGACTTTGCAACATTTTACTATATTTGTTGCGTTGTCTTGGTATTAAACAAGACTTTTTTGGTTGATATCCTGCAAAAATAGCATATTTTAGATTATGTCAAAGGTTAAATATTACTATGATAGTGACACACTTTCTTATCGCAAAATAGAGCAAAAGAAAGGGAGGAAATTTGGTATAGCTGCATTGGGTGTCATTGGCACTTTTTTAGCGGGCTTTGTTCTTCTTCTTATCTATCTTAATATCCCGCAATTAGAAACTCCTAAAGAAAAGAAATATAGAAGAGAGCTGGAAAACATGGTGTTTCAGTATAGTTTGATGAATAAAAGGCTAAATCGTAATGAGGAAATCCTAAAAGAAGTCGCAGAACGTGATGATAACATCTACCGCCTTTACTTTGGAGCTAATCCTATCCCAGGAGAGATACGTAATGCCGGATTTGGAGGTGTAAACAGATATAAAAATCTCGAAGGCTACGATAATTCTAATATGATTATAGAAAGTAGTGAACGAATTGATAAACTTACCAAACAAATTGTAGTTCAATCAAAGTCTCTTGATGAAATTGCAGAACTTGCCGAACAAAAAGAAGAATTATTAGCCACTATCCCTGCGATACAACCTATACAAAACTCAGATCTAAAACGGATGGCATCTGGTTACGGATGGAGAAGTGACCCATTTACAAAAGCAAAGAAATTTCATTATGGTATGGATTTCTCTGCATCTACAGGAACCCCGGTTTACGCTTCTGGTAATGGTGTCGTAAAAAGAGCTGATGCAAACTCTACGGGATATGGGAGACATATACGTATTGACCATGGTTTTAATTATATGAGTTTATATGCACATTTAAGCAAGTACAATGTAAAGAAAGGGCAAAAAGTTAAACGTGGTGATATTATCGGTTATGTTGGAAACACAGGTAGATCGGTTGCTCCACATTTACATTATGAGATCTTTAAAGATGGTAAAAAAATCAATCCTAGAAATTTTTACTACGGAAGTTTAACTCCTGAAGAATTTGCTGAAATGCTTAAGGCTTCTAACCTAATTAATGAAACTTTAGACTAAACATCAATGCGAAAAATACTTTTTTTTGTTATCATTTTTGGTTTCAGTTCTTCTATACAGGCCCAAAAATATTCAAAAGAAGTATTGGACTCTATGTATTCGATAGCTCAAAAAACTAAACTTGAACTAGAAAAACCGAAATACATCAAAATAATGGCTGTGGGTGATATCATGATGGGGACTAATTTCCCTAATGAAAGTTACTTACCACCAAAAGGCAAGGGCCCCTTTGATGATGTTAATTCTATTTTAACCCAGGCAGATATTCTTTTCGGTAATTTAGAAGGTACTCTTACCGACGAAGGCGAAAATGCCAAAAGATGCTCTGATCCATCAAAATGCTACTCGTTTAGATCACCAGAATCTTTTGGGGAATACCTTGAGGAGACCGGGTTTGATGTAATGAGTATCGCCAATAATCATATTGGTGATTTTGGCGAAATAGGAATTAAAAACACTTCAAAAACACTCGAAAAACATAACATTGCCTATGCAGGGATATTCGCTCAACCCTCCACAATTTTTGAAAAAAATGGAATTACTTATGGATTTTGCGCTTTTGCACCCAATAAAGATTGCATAAAAATTCATAACTTAACCAATGCAAAGAAAATTGTTGAAGAACTTAAACAAAAGGCAGATATAGTGATTGTTTCTTTTCACGGTGGAGCCGAAGGGCTAAAACATACCCATGTAACCAGAAAGACAGAACGTTTTTATGGTGAAGATCGTGGTAATGTATATAAATTTGCGCACACCATGATTGATGCTGGTGCAGATATGGTTATAGGCCATGGACCTCATGTTTCTAGAGCTTTTGAAGTATACAAAAACAAATTTATTGCCTATAGCTTAGGTAATTTTTGCACGTATTCGAGGTTTAATCTGGATGGAATTAAAGGATATGCACCAATCGCAGAAATTGAAATAGCCCTGGACGGAAATTTTGTTAAAGGTAAACTTCATTCTGCTAAGCAAATCGATGAAGTATACCCTTTTATAGATGAGAAAAAAAGAGCACTAAAAGAAATCAAAAAACTTACTTTAGAAGATTTCCCAGAAAGCAAGCTCCTTTTTGAAGAGGATGGAAGTTTTACACAACAAAAAGAATAATTATGTATGTAGACTTACCAAAAAAAATGTACTACGGTATCGGTGAAGTGGCTGAAGCATTTGATGTTAACGCTTCTCTAATTCGTTTTTGGGAAAAAGAATTTGATATTCTAAAACCAAAGAAAAATGCTAAAGGCAATCGAAAATTCACCCCAGAAGATATCAAAAATCTGGAATTGATATACCATTTGGTTAAAGAGCGAGGGTTTACATTAGAAGGTGCCAAAATCCACCTTAAAGAACAAAAACACGAAGCTCTGGATAGTTTTGATATCATTCGTAAACTAGAGTCTATTAAAGGGCAGCTTCTTAAAATTAAAGAACAACTTTAGCCTAAAATATGATTTAGTAATGGATACCTGTGTGGCGGGGTTGGTAAATTTCTGACTCAGAATAAACCTCAAACTTAACTTACTTCTTCCTAAAATATACCGAAACTGGCACTCCGTTAAAGTCAAATTCTCTACGTAATTGATTTTCGATAAAACGTTTATAAGGATCTCTGATATACTGAGGCAGATTACAGAAAAATGCAAATTGTGGCTGTGGTGTAGGCAGTTGTGTGATATATTTTATTTTTACATACTTACCCTTATATGCCGGTGGCGGGTTTCTTTCAATAATAGGTAATAAAATATCGTTAAGCTCACTTGTTTTGATCTTTTTGGATCTATTTTTATACACTTCTACTGCAGTTTCCATTGCTTTAAATAAACGCTGTTTGGTTAATGCAGATATAAATACAACAGGAACATCTGTAAAAGGTTCTATTTGCTTACGAATATATTTTTCGAAATCTTTTAGAGTATTACTTTCTTTATTTTCGATAAGGTCCCATTTATTTACCAAGATTACAACACCTTTTCGGTTACGTTCTGCGAGCCAAAATATGTTTTGTACCTGTCCGTCAAACCCTCTGGTTGCATCTACTACCAAAAGACAAACATCAGAATGTTCGATAGCACGAACTGATCTCATCACCGAATAAAATTCTAAGTCTTCTTTTACTTTTGATTTTCTTCGAATCCCGGCGGTATCCACCAAATTAAATTCGAACCCAAAACGGTTATACTTTGTATCAATTGCATCTCGAGTGGTTCCCGCAATATCTGTAACTATATAGCGATCCTCACCAATTAGGGCATTGATAAAAGATGATTTTCCTGCATTTGGTCTTCCGACTACTGCAAATCGTGGTAATTCATCTTCTTCTTGTTCTTCTTGCTTAGGTAACGCTTCGACCAATGCATCTAAAAGTTCACCTGTACCGCTTCCATTAATACTAGCAATAGTATAATATTCACCAAGGCCTAGACTATAAAATTCAACTGCATCTGTGGCTCTCTTGGCATTATCCACCTTATTAATCGCTAAAAATACGGGTTTATTAACTTTGCGAAGTAGTTTGGCCACGTCTTCATCCATTCCTGTAACACCAGACTCTACATCTACCATAAAGATAATAGCATCGGCTTCATCGATTGCCAATTCTACTTGTTTATCTATCTCTGCTTCAAAAATATCGTCACTTCCTACCACATACCCTCCTGTATCAATCAAAGAGAATTCTACGCCATTCCAGTCACTTTTTCCGTAATGACGATCACGTGTAACACCGCTTACTGCATCTACTATAGCCTCTCTTCTTTGAATTAAACGATTAAAGAAAGTTGACTTTCCGACATTAGGTCGCCCTACAATTGCCACTATACTACTCATTGGGATGTATTCTAAATTTTGTGCAAAATTAGACTTTTTTATTTCAGCACTACTATAAATGTAGAAATGTTTTGCTTTGATTGGACCGGCGTGGGTTAAAAAAATAAAAAGTCCAAAGGCCAATGTTTCAGGCCTATGGAACTTTTCATAATTGATAGTCAGTCAGTGAAATAATTACTTAACTCAAAGATACCAAGTATTTGGTCTAAGTTGGTTACTGTAAAACAACAAAGTTTTTATGGATGTTATTTAACCTCATAAATTGCCACAGAATTTGACACTTCATGGGTTACAATTACAAGGTTATTTCCTGTTGGGCTGTTGTAAATCCTAGAACAATATCTAACAAAAGCTCCTTACTATTCTAATAGATTTAAAAGATTAGAAGTATAATAAATTACAACTAATGTTCTATTCTTGGATACTTAAAAAAACAAAAACCCTGCCATATGGTGACAGGGGTTTAAAAAACTTTTATGAATAAAGTATTATTCTATAATTATTTTGCGCGCAATGTTTTCATTTTCTCCCACAATCATAACCACATACATTCCTGAAGATAATTCTGAAAATTGAGCAAGATTTACGTTTATAATACTTGCGCCTTTTGGCATATTTTCAACAATCACAGGTCCAACAGCAACCCCTGATAAATCATGGATTGATATCTTAACTTCTTGAGCATTATCAGAATTCATCGTTAAAGATAAGTTATCTGATGATTTTAAAACTGTTGGAAAAACACCTACAGCTCCTCTACCCTCACAGAAACGAATATCAACAAATAAATCATCCATACCAGTACAATTACCTTGAGTAATTTCTAATGTATAGGTAGTAGGTTCTATGGCAAGTATTTCGATAGACCTGGTCGTTTCTCCTGTAGACCATAGATATGAATCGGCTTCAATAGGAGAAGTAAGAGTTAATATTGTTCCTATACAAACTGATTCATCAGGTCCAAGATCAAGTGCTAAACCATCTGAAACAGAAACTACCACTTCATCGGTATCTTCTCCACAATCATTACAACCATTTACTGTAACAGAATATGTAGTATCTACCTCTGGAGATACCGTAATAGACGGAGTTGTTTCTCCGGTTGACCAAAGATATTCTATTCCATTTGGCGTAGACTGTAGACATTCAAGATTAATATTGAAATCCCCAAACGAATCAGGGTTTCCTTCTAAATTAAACCATCCTGACCCACCAAATACATTGGCAGTATATTCGAAAATATTCGCTCCAGCTCCTACTTGAAAAGCTTCTCCTCTTCTTGATATATCATAGCTTAATGAACCACCAACCTGGGCCACTGTACCGCTTATTTCGGTATAGTATATCCAATCTGTCGCATCTGCTGCTTGACATATATTTGCTTTAGGGCTTCCTACCGGAGGTGCCGAGGTTCTTCCTGAAAAAACGGCATCTACTTCAAAAGTTGTATTTGTAGAATTATATTCGAAAACATTACCTTTTAAGGTTGCTGTTCCATCTGCATTTTCTTTCCATACAAGACTTTCATTTCTCATCCATAACCTAGTACCATTATCGTTGATAAAGACTACAAACTGGTGCTGTCTACCTCTACAATAGTCTGTATCACCTACACCATACTCAACACACTCTTCGCAATCTCCTTCTCCCGTTACTGTTGCTGTTAATGTTACATCTTGTCCTATACAGATTTGCTGATCTTCTCCTGCATCTACCTGAAGACCATCTTTAATTATAACATTTACAGAATCTGTGGCTTCACAATCTTCACAGTCTTTTACTGTAACAGTATACGAAGTGTTTTCTTGTGGAGATACTGTTATACTAGGTGTTGTTTCTCCTGTTGACCATAAGTAGGTAACTTCACTTGTTTCGGAAGTAATACATGGCCCAATATTGATATTAAAATCACCTCTTTTAAAATCACTATCATTAGTAGTAAACCATCCTGAAGCACCATATCTCCCCACCTCATCCTCGGTAACATTGGCTCCATTACCTAATTGAAATGCAGGCCCCATTCTAGAAATATCGAATGACCAAGAACCATCTGTTTGACTAATAGTTCCGGTTACACCGGTATAATAAATCCATCCGTTTGAGTCTTCGGTATTACAAAAGTGATCTTTAGGGCTATCGGGTGGTGTAGTTGCAGTTCTTCCTGTATACGTAACATCTATTTCTAGAACAATCTGTGCATCATTATTATCTGCAACCGTTCCTTTTAATGTAGCCGTACCATCAGCAAATTCTTCCCACTTTAAATCTACATTAGAAAATCTTCTTACTATATTATTAGCATCGTCTTTTAACCAAAGTACATAATAAAAATCTTTACCACATCGATATGTGTTTTCTATACCATATTCTAAACAATCATTACATTCTGATTGCCCGGATACTGTAGCAGTAAGTGTTACTTCGTTAGTACCACAAGATTCTACATCATCACCTGCATCTACTGACAACATGCAACTAGTATCATCAATAACACTACTAGGTTGGTTTATTGCAGAAACATCAGTGTTTTTATTAGCTACCATAGTAAAACTAGTAGCAAAAATAAAAACGGCCATTAGCACATAGCCTAAACACGTAGATGAGATATTACTCGTCATCGGTTTTAGGTTATATCCGTTAATTTTACGTGTAATTTTTAACATTTGACTGTTGTTTTAATAATTCAAAAAAATGAATTTGTTTATTAATTTATTTTAGGTTTTGCAGTTTTATAATACACTATTTTAGCTAATAGTAGAATATCGAAGCACAAACCTGATATCGCACTACTTAAAATAGTAAAAAGCCTTTTCTTAATGATTTAATAAAGTGTGAAGAAGTATTTTCATAACATATTAAGGTTGTTTAGGTTAAGTTTTGGACTGCTAAAATATGTATTAACCGTTGAAGATCAACAACAAACAACAATAAAAACGTTGAAGAACAAAAAAATATCCATGAAATGCATTTTTTAAATGTTTGTCTTACACTAAAAACCGTTTTCTTACAATAGTTTCGTCTTCTATTTAGTGTTAATTAAATTGGAGTAATTTACACCTCTATAGATGATAGATTTCTTCTATAAAAAAGCAAAGAGATATCATAAATTAAAAGCCTGTCGTAACATTACGACAGGCTTTTAGTATTTATAGATTTAAGTATCGTAACTACTTATTACTTATTACGATTCTTTCAGTTTTAACCCAATTATTACCCACAATTCTAAGAACATACATTCCATCATGCACTTTATATTGATTAAGATCAATGTTGATCTGAGCATTGTTATTTATAGATGTTTTTGTTGTTGAACCTATTACTCTACCTGTAAGATCATAAAGCGTTGTAGTGACATCTTGATTTTCATTTAAATAAAGATCAACATGTAGCGTACTACTCTGGCTTAATAGCGTAGGATAGACTTTAGTTGTCTCTATCGCAACATCAGTTTTAGATCGACCTTGGCAATTAATAACTGTTACATTAATGATATCTGTATCTTCTCCGCAACCTGTACAACCGGTTATAGTTACTTCGTATGTTGTATCTTCTTCTGGAGCTACATTAATCGCCTGAGTTGTTTCTCCTGTTGACCAAAGATATTCTATTCCTTTTGGTTC
Source organism: Aquimarina penaris (assembly GCF_040786285.1). Classification (NCBI taxonomy): domain Bacteria; kingdom Pseudomonadati; phylum Bacteroidota; class Flavobacteriia; order Flavobacteriales; family Flavobacteriaceae; genus Aquimarina; species Aquimarina penaris. The sequence continues at coordinate 1,722,462 of NZ_JBFMKQ010000001.1, read as the reverse complement.
ATATTTCACACATTCGAGATTGATGTTAAAATCTCCAAACGATGTAGGGTCACCTTCTAGATTAAACCATCCTGATCCACCAAATACATTAGCTGTATATTCGAAAATATTAGCTCCTGCACCTACCTGAAAAGCTTCTCCTCTTCTTGATATATCATAACTTAATGAACCATCAACCTGGGTAACAGTACCGCTTATTTCTGTATAATACACCCAACCTGAAGAATCAGCTCCCTGGCATAAATTTGCTTTAGGACTACCTTCTGGAGGGAGAACAGTTCTTCCTGAAAAAACAGCATCAACTACAAAAGTTGTATTCGTAGAATTATACTCGAAAACATTACCTTTTAAGGTCGCTGTTCCATCTGCATTTTCTTTCCATACCAAATCTACATTTCTCATCCATAACCTAGTGCCTTTATCATTGATAAATACTACAAACTGGTGATGTCTACCTCTACAATAGTCGGTATCACCCACACCATACTCTACACATTCTTCGCACTCTCCTTGACCATCTACTGTAGCCACTAACGTTATTTCTTCTCCTTTACAGATGTCCTGATCCTCACCGGCGTCGACCTGTGGGGGATCACTTAAGATTACATCAACAGAGTCTGAAGCAGTACAACCTGAGCAGTCTTCTACTGTAACCGTATACGTAGTGTTTTCTTGTGGTGATACTGTGATACTTGGCGTTGTTTCTCCGGTTGACCATAAATAAGTAACTTCATTACTAGTTACCACATCAATACATTCACCAATATTAATATTAAAATCACCTCTTTTATACCTATTATCTGTAGTATTAAACCATCCGGATGCTCCATATTTTCCCACCTCATCTTCAGTGATATTGGCTCCATTACCTAATTGAAAAGCTGGCCCCATTCTAGAAATATCAAAAGACCATGAACCATCTGTTTTGGTGAGTGTTCCTGATACACCAGTATAATACACCCATCCTTCTGCAGTTTCTTCATGACAGAAATGATCTTTTGGACTGCCGGGTGGAGTCTGTACTGTTCTTCCGGAATACGTAACATCTACTTCTAAAGTAGTTTGCGAGCTATTGTTCTCTATAACGGTTCCTTTAAGAGTTGCCGTCCCGTCTTCAAATTCTTGCCACACTAAGTCTACATTTCTAAATCGTCTTACTCTATTTCTATGGTCATCTTTTAACCACAACACATAGTATAAATCTCTCTCACAACGATATGTATTTTCTATACCATAAGCAATACAATCTGTACATTCTGATTCTCCAGAAACAGTTGCAGTTATTGTAATTTCATCTCCTTCACATACTTCTTGATCTTCTCCTGCATCAACTTCCAGGTTAATTTTTTCGACTTTTACTTCATCTGTAGCTACGCAGTTTTCACAATCTTGCACTTCTACTGTATACGTACCAGGTTCGCTAACGGTGATCGTCTGAGTTGTTTCTCCTGTAGACCATAAATAAGAAACTTCGCTGGTTTTTTCCTCACAGTACCCAAGATTAAAATTGAAATCTCCAATTTTGTATTTATTATCTGTAGTATTAAACCAACCAGAAGCGCCCAATCTTCTTCTATTTTTTTCAGTAATATTTGCCCCTTTACCTAATTGAAAAGCCGGTCCTCTTTCTGAAATATTAAAAGACCATGAACCATTTCGTTTTTTGATGGTTCCGCTTACTTTGGTATAATACACCCATCCTTGAGAATTCTCATTGTTACACCAATGATTTTTCGGACTACCGTTAGGGGTATCCGTTGTTTTTCCCGAATAGGTAACATCTACAAATAAAACATCTCTTCTATTTCTTATATTTTTGACCTTACCTTTTAGGGTTGCGGTTCCATCAGGGTTCTCTATCCATGATAAACCGCCGTCTCTATAATATTTTGTTTTATTTCTTCCGTCTGAAAGCCATAGAACATATCTTTTGTTGTTTTTACAATGCTTAGTATTTACAATGTCATACTGCACGCAACATTCTGCCGCTCCCGAAACATTAGCGGTTAAAGTAACATCTCCATTATTACATGAAGACACATCATTACCCGCGTCTACTGTAAGTCTGCACTCACCATGTGTTTCTTCGAGGTAATTATCAAAAGAATCTTTGTTTATTTTATTTTCTTCCATGAAGTTAAAAGAAGAAAAGAGAAAAATCGAGATACAAAAAACAGAGGCTATTCCCATTTTAGCCATTGTTTTTTGCAAAAATCCAGGGTTGGTTGTTAGTTTTTTCATTGTTGTTGTTTTTTGCTAAAAATTTTAAAATTGTAATCCATTCATGACTAAGAAATTCGTGTGATGAATCTTAGTATCATACTATCCATTAACCTTTGGTACGGCAATGTGATATAAGGGCTAAGTTCCCATACTCATCCCTGATCAAATCAAATAAATTTATTGTTATTAAATATGTGGAGAAAGTAGTGTTTATACCATATAAAACCTTTTAAATTAGGGTTCTAAAGTATATATAAACTCCTGAATAACAAGTTGAAAAAAAGAAAAAACGTTAAAATACCAATTGAATCCACAGGCAGCACAAAAACCCTAAAGTAAGAGCGTAAAGGATTACAAAAAAGCCGTTATTTAAGGGGTGATTTCCCCTAATACAAATTATTTATTATACCCAAAACGTTTTAATTGCCCCTGATTACTTCGCCAATTTTTATTGATTTTTACATAGAGCTCTATATGGATCTGTTTACCAAAGAATTTTTCTAACTCTTTACGAGCTTCAATACCCACTTTTTTTAGTGCAGATCCCTTATGCCCTATGATTATACCTTTTTGTGAATCTCGTTCTACCATAATCACCGACCGAATCCTGATGATGTCTTCATCTTCGACAAATTCTTCGGTTTCTACTTCTACAGAATACGGAATCTCTTTTTTATAATTAACCAATATTTTTTCTCGGATGGCTTCATTTACAAAAAATCGCTCTGGCTTGTCTGTTAATTGATCTTTAGGGTAAAAAGCTGGTGATACTGGTAACAATTCTACCAAACGATCAAACACCTCTCTTACATTAAAATTTTTAAGAGCAGATATAGGATAAATTTCTGCATTAGGAACTTTTTCGGCCCAAAATTGAACTTGTTCTTCTAATTGTTCTTGATTGGATTGATCTATCTTATTAAGTAATAAAAACACCGGGATTTTTGCAGACGTAATTTTATTAAAAAATGCTTCATCTTTAAGATCTTTTTCTCCAATCTCAACCATATAAATTAATATATCTGCATCTTCGAAGGCAGATTTTACAAAACCCATCATAGATTCCTGAAGTTCATATGCCGGTTTAATAATCCCAGGAGTGTCTGATAAAATTACCTGAAAATCATCCCCATTAACAATACCCAGTATTCGATGTCTTGTTGTTTGCGCCTTAGAGGTAATAATAGATAACTTTTCTCCAATGAAAGCATTCATAAGGGTAGATTTACCCACATTGGGATTACCAATAATATTTACAAAGCCTGCTTTATGAGTCATTTAATTTATTTTGGTGCAAAGGTATACGAATATTGGACAAGAAAATAATAACTAGCTAGGATTATCTGATTCCTTTTAATTTGTTAACATTTTACACCAAAAAATGGTTGGTAACTATTTCTTGACAAATTAACTTTTTGTTTAGATTTTTTATAAATTTAATTCCAGTATGTTTTCAAAAACCCCGTGAAAGCAAGTTTTTATTATTAATACTGGGATCATTTGAAAAATTGCTTAAACATTTCTTTACTAACTTGTACTAAAAACAGGCTTATATTCTTCTACCTGCTGGTACTCCTATCCTCAATTATTAACGCTCAAGATCAAGAAAAACGTTTATCTAAAGCCGATGAAAGTTTTAAGGCATTCGCTTATATCGATGCAAGAGCAATCTATTTGGATGTTGCGAAAAAAGGGTATTCTTCTCAAAATTTATTTCGAAAACTAGCCGATTCTTTTTACCTAACCGGTGAACTTGAAGATGCTGTAGAATGGTATGAAAAATTAATCCAAGAATACCCAGAAGACCTTAATCCAGAGTATTTGTTTAGATATGCTCAAAGTTTGAAAAGTGTTGAACGCTACAAAGAAGCGGATCAAATCATGGATGAATTCTTTAACATTACCGGAAACGACAAACGAGCCAAATCATTTATAAATAAAAGAAATTATTTAGATTTTATTGAAATGCAATCTGGTAAATATGACCTTTTCAAGCTTAGTATAAATTCAAAAAACTCAGAATATGCGCCAAGTTTTGATCATAACAATCAAATAGTTTTCGCCTCTTCAAGATCTAAGACGACTAAAGATTCAAAATTACATGGCTGGACTAAAATGCCGTTTTTAGATGTGTTTTCTTCTAAAATTAAAGATGACCAAATGACTTTAGAAGACCCCATCAAACTTAAAGGAAAAATAAATACTAAATTTCATGAATCGTCAACCAGTTTCAGTAAAGATGGGAAAACGGTATATTTTTCGAGAAACAACTATTCAAACAACAAGCTTGGAACCAGTAAAAAAGGAGTGGTTTTACTAAAGATATATAAAGCGACTCGTAAAGAAGGAAAATGGGTTGATATAGAAGAATTACCTTTTTGTAGTGATGATTATTCGGTATCGCATCCATCTCTTAATGCAGATGGTACTCAACTTTACTTTGCCAGTGATATGCCAGGCACATTAGGAAAATCTGATTTGTTTGTTGTAGATGTATTGGGTGGCGGGAAATATGGGAAGCCAAAAAATTTAGGAGATAACATCAATACTGAAGGAAGAGAAACTTTTCCCTATATCAGTGATAGTAATAGACTCTATTTTGCCAGTGATGGACATGTAGGGTTAGGCGGATTAGACATTTTTGTAGCGACCCCAGAAGAATCGGGTTTTTCTGCTGCATTTAATGTTGGAAAACCTGTAAACAGCTCTAAAGATGACTTTTCTTTCGTACTTAACGAGGAAACAAAAATTGGGTACTTTGCGAGCAATAGGAAAGGTGGTAAGGGTAATGATGATATCTATAGCTTTAAACAAACCGAAGAACTAATCACTTCGTGTAAGCAATATATAGAAGGTGTTATCTACCATAGTGAAACTAACGATAGTCTTGCCGAAGCTGATCTGAAGTTATTTGATACCAATGGGAATATAATCGCCGAAACAAAATCTAATAGCCTTGGGGTATATAAATTCGACGTAGAATGTGATACAGAATATTTGATAAAAACCACTTTAGATCAATTTCAACCCAAAGAAATTACATTTAATACAGATGACATTTTTGAATATTCACATGATTTGTCTATTCCTTTAAACTCTTCAGGCGATGGAGAGAAACTATTAACATCGGTAGCCGTAAATATAGGAGATGATCTATCAAAAACATTACAGATGGAGTCTATTCATTTTGGATTAGATGATTCATCGATTAGCCCAAAAGACGAGGTTGAATTACAAAAAGTTATTTCTGCACTAAAGAAATATCCCGAATTAAAAATTGAAGTCCGCTCTCACACCGATAGTAGATCCAGTTACTGGTATAATAAAAGATTAAGTGTAAAACGAATGCGAGCTACCATAAAATATATAGTCGTAGAAGGAGATATTTATTGGCGAAGAATACGAGGTAAAGCCTATGGCGAGCGCCGATTGATTAATAAGTGCGGAAACGATGTGCCTTGTACAGAAGAAGAACATCAAGAAAACAGAAGAAGTGAGTTTATTGTACGGGAATAGTTTAAAAAATTAGAGTTCTTTTATACTCTTAAAATATTGTTTTGCCTTTGCATTTACTTTTGGGGCTAATAACAAACCTGAAATTACTGTAGGAATTGCCATCATTGCAAAAGCACTATCAATTAGGTCTATGGCAAAATCTACTTTAACTACGGCTGCCACCACAATAGAAACTATGTAGATATAGTTATAGTATTTCCCATATTTAGGTGCAGTCAAAAACCCTAAACAAGTGGTCCCATAATACGAATATGAGAATAAGGTGGACAATGCAAATACCAACACCATAACGATCACTACGATATCTCCTAATCCATAAGGTAACACAGCATTAAAAGCTTGTAACGTTAGTGAAATTCCGTTGCTATCAGTATCCTTCCAGACCCCGGTAGAAAGTATTGCCAAAGATGTTAGTGTACATACCAATAAAGTATCGATTGATGGGCCAATCATAGCTACTAACCCTTCTCTAATAGGTTCTTTGGTTTTAGCCGTACCGTGCATCATAGGCGCGGTACCAATACCTGCCTCATTAGAAAATGCACCTCTCTTTATTCCTGTTTTGATTAAATGCCCTAGTGCACCGCCAGCAATAGCATTACCAGAAAACGCATCAGAAAAAATCAAACTAAACATATAAGGCACTTCTTCTATTTGTATGATCAAAATAGTGATGACGGTTATAAAATACAAGACCACCATAAAAGGCACTAACCTGCTCGCCACTAAACCGATTCTTTTTATTCCTCCCAATATCACTAACGAAGCTAAAGCAGCCAGTACAAGCCCTATATACAACTTATCATCTTCTTGCCAACGTAACACATCTACCAGTGTTTGGGTTAATTGATTTGCTGTAAAGGCCGGAAGTGTCCCTACTAAACCTGCCAGGGCAAAAAATACGGCCAAAGGTTTCCATTCTTTACCTAGTCCTTTTGTGATTACATACATTGGTCCCCCCAGTAGGGTTCCATTTTTTTCTTCGGATCGATACATGACCGAAAGTGAGCAGGTATAAAACTTGGTTGCCATACCAATTAATCCACTAACCCACATCCAAAAGACTGCCCCGGGACCACCCGTTACAATTGCCACAGCAACACCACTAATATTACCCATACCCACCGTAGCGGCAATAGCAGAAGACAAGGCCTGAAAATGACTTAGATGCCCGGGATCATTATCATTGTCATACTTGCCTCGTAAGACATCGATTGCATGCGCAAAATAAAGGAAAGGTGTAAATCGTGAATAGATTAAAAAGAATAGTCCACCACCAATAAGTAATACTAGCAAAGGCCAATCCCATACCCAAGAACTAAAATCTGCAACAAGACCTTCTACTATTTTAAACATAGACAATAAAAATACTTGTTCTAATGGTAGTGGCAAAATGTATTATAGATTTAATCTGGTATACTTCGATGGGCATTTGGTTCTTAACATTATACAAAGCTAGTGTCGCAATGTCAGTTCGGTGTATTTCAATAAGGATAAGGTGTTTGACAATAAGCTTACGGTGCGTTACAATGAAATCAAGGTGTACAACAATAAGCTTCAGGTGTATAACAATGAACTTGAGGTAGATTACAATACACTTCAGGTGAGCTACAATGTCAGTTCGGGATATTACAATGGGTTTCGCAGGTTCTGCAACAATCTTTGTATTTCTCTTAATAAATTATTTCTAAACCCTAATAAACCTTGGTTTATCAATTCCACGATCATACATCACTATACTGCCAGCAACAGAGACATTAATACTTAACTCTGACTTGAATTTGATCAAAAAATGGGATTTTTCAATAGCTTTTTTAGATAGCCCATGATCTTCGGCTCCTAATAAATATACACATCGTTTAGGGTGTTTAAATGTTTCTAAAAACTCTGCATCATCAGTTAGCTCAACTCCAACAAGCATAGCACCTTTGGGTAAATGGTTATAAAAATCTTCAAAAGTATCGTAATGAAAATAGGGCATTGCTTTTACAGCATTATGTGTATCACTGGCTTGTTTTGCATAGCGGTTTCCGATTGTAAAAATAAAGCTTGCTCCCATATTTTGAGCAGATCTCCATAACACCCCTAGATTTTCGGGAGTTTTACCATTTTGGATTCCGATTCCAAAAAATTCATTTTCGAAGTTATCAATCATAGGGGTAAAAATATAAAAGATCAAAAAGAATCTTTTTATTAATCCTCATTCAAATTCTATTTTTTCAATACTTCATTCGGAGAAAGTTATTCAATACTCGTAGGCAATAGTTTATTTATTTTAAAATTATTTCAACTCATCTACTACAGAAACTGAAAGAAAGGCAGTGAGAATTTGAAGCAGTGTAAAATCTCTTTGTGTAAACTTATTTTCTTCTTTTCCGTAGACACAAAAAACTACTTTAGTTCCTGTTTTCTGTTCAAAAGGTAATAACATTAGAGATAAATACCCTTTATCATCTCGTTTATTGATGTATTGTTCAATCTCCTCATTAAAGTTATCAATCATTAAAGGCTTATTTTCTGTCAAAACATAAGCCGCCAGATTCTCTTTTTTATCAAACTTTTCATTCCTGTCTATCAGGCTAGTCTTTTCTCGTGATGCTCCCTTATACCCTATCTCTTTGCCTTTCTTAAAAGCAATTTCAAAAGCATCTACTCTGGTCGGTAACTCTACTAATTTTATTAAAACCGGGAATACTTGATCCCACGAAGGTTCTTTGGGGATTTGTTTTAATAAACGATGCAGTAGATGAATATTAGCCACTGTACTTTTAAGCTCTTCGGTTTGCAGAATAAGCTCTGTTTCTTTTTTATGAAGTTCTTTTTGCTTATCAGAAAGTGAAACTTCGAGGTTTTTTGTTTTTTTAAACACCCATAATCGCAAAATATACCACGACCCAGAAACCCCGAATACCAGTAATAATGCTATACCCCAAATTGTTTTATACCATTTGTTTTGAACCTTAAGGTTAATTTTTAGAGGGACACTCCATGAATATCCTCCTTGTTTTTGGGCTCTTACTAATAAAAAATAGGTTCCACTTTTAAGTTTTTGAAGAGTGATCTCGTTGGTATCAAGAGGTAAAGACCATGGTGTTTTACTAATCATGTCTTTATTAGAACCTCTTTTATATACTTTATATTGGTATCTAATGTTATCTGATGGAAAAGTAACAGAAACGAAACTTAATCTTGCCTTCTCGGTTTCTTTATAACGTAACAATCTCTTTTCTAACTTTTCAACTTTATCATTTATATAAATCTCATCTAGTATTGGCGGATTTGTTGTTAATGGTGTAGGATTGGATCGAGAAGAATAAACAGCTCCTTCTGCTGTACCTACCCAAAGCTGACCATTACTATCAATAATCATACTTCGATATGATGCTACTTTTGATGGAGTGCCACTTTTTTCATCAAAAAACACATAGGATCCTTTGGCGTCTATATGAACTAATCCATTGGTATCGGTTGCCAACCAGAGGCCTCCTCCCGGGATCACGCATACCGAACGAATCTCGTTTCCTGTATATGCTCCTAAATCTATTCGCTGAATGCTCTCTGTATCATACTTTAAAAGTCCATCGGTAGTTCCTAGCCATACGATTCCTTTATCATCTACTGCCAGGTCATGCACTTCAAAATTACTACTCACTTTAAAAGAAAAAGGAATACTTCGGTTTTCGAAAGTATCCAGGTCGCGATTATATTTATACAAATAAGTTTTGGTCCCTATTCCTGCTCCATATAGTTCTGATCGCCCTCCTTCATTGATTACCAAAATGCGGTTGTTTAGTCCGTTTGCTTCGTCATAAAAAGTTACTCGTCCATCGGCACTAATTTTGGCTACACCGACAATTGGTTTTTCTCTTGGTGCTTGACAAAACCAATTATCACCTTGGTGATCTGCAAACATATAAAATATACCTCCTCCTCTATTTTTTAAACTGTAGGTGGTCTGTAAATTTCCATTTTTGTAATGAATAATAGTTCCTTCTGCGGTTCCGTACCATGTATTATCAGAGTGCGAAGAGATTCCTGTAACCTGACTTACTCCTGTAATTTGATCAAAACTTTTAGTACTTTCGGTACTTTTCACACTATTGACAGTACTAAGAGAAATCAAAACTTCATTATCTACTCCAGTGCTCATGCTAAATACATTATCATGAGACATCCCCGAAACACTCTGAAAATAACTAGACCATAAAAGCCCTAACCCATTTGATGTACTTATCCATATTTTTCCGCCAGAGCGAATTTGATCCTGAGAAAAGTAAAGATGATTAATTGATGTATAAGGGAGTTTTTCTACTCGATGAGGATCATTCGATCCAAAAACCTCTACCAATTCTGTTTGATTATTAATCAAGGTATACATTCCTTGTTCTGAAGCTAGAAAATAATCTCCGTTTAGATCTTTACTAACATAATAGAAATCTAATCCTATATTATCTATTTGTTTTTGGGCTATTATTCTATGATCCTCATTTACCTTTAATTTTAAGACACGCAGGTCTCCGACTAACATAATTTGATCACCCTCTATATAAAAGTGTGACATATCATTAAATCCATCAAGCTGCTCGAAAGTGCTTGATGATTCATCGAAGTAAAACAGGCCTTCTTTAGGAATCAAAATCCAAACGGTACCAAAACGATCTTCGCTAAAAAATATGTCAGATATTCTACGATTAGGAGCAATAGAAAACTGTTGTTTCTTAATATCTATTCTATCTTGTCTATACACCGCACCATCTAACTGCCCTATCCATAACCTATCTTTAGAATCGCTAAACAATTGTTCAGGGTAACTCATCCCATTTTTAACTTCGCTAATAATAATGTGTGGGGTTATTTTAGGTGTATTTTCTTTATAAAAGAGTTTAAAAATGCCGGTATCATTAGAAAAAAGTAAGGTGTCTTTTTTCCATGAAATTATTGATTTAATATACTGACTGCGTAATGAAGTGTTATAATCCTGAAATCTATTACCATCAAAACGATACAAGCCCTGATCTGTAGCAAGCCATAGATATTGATGAGAATCCTGAATTGTTTGGTTTACTTTTTTAAACGGAAGCTCATCCCCTTGATATGTCGTATACCGAAACTTTTGCCCAAGAACCCCTAAAGTATTGAATACGATCAAAAAGAATGTAAGAAGACACCTATTCTTCATAATCACAGAAGGTTTACTCTTAAAGATACTAAAAAAACCACCAATCTTAGCATACAGTATACATAGAACTAATTATTACTATATCGCAAATACGCATTTTTTAATTTAGTATCGTACTTATTCTTTTTATAACCGGGCCCATTATATCCTTCGGCAAATCTGGCCCAATTCTTTTCTTTAATCCAATCGATTAACTTTTTACCTTTAAAAGACGTTTTTTCTATGAATTTACCAAAGGCTTTGAGATGTTCTCTTTCGTGTTCGTACATTACCGAAACAAATTGATCTATAGAAGAATACCCCAGGTGTTTATAATGAAATCCCATAATTTGAAAAGATCCCCATGAGGCCGAACTATGCGCTGCATCATGAAATGCTGGCAAATCAGATATCCCAGCCGCTTTTTCGAGACGATCATACTCTCCGGATCCCCCTCTGTAGTGAGTTTTAGTCCATTTTTTATACAATACATCTTTAGTATATTCAGAGACATAATCAGATGGCTTAACTCCTCTTTTATCAAGTTCTCTCCAAAAAATATGGCCTTCAAATAAGATGATTGGTTTTCCACTTAACAAAAACCCTTTACCTCTACTTTCTACCTCATTAACCGCTTTTACCATCGCTGTCTCTAAACCAAAATTTTGAGCAAAATCTTTAATATCTTGCTCTGATAAAAATTTATCGTTAAATGCAATGATATTTCTTTCTGCTTCAATGAGTTTTGACCATGTCTTAAGGCCAACAATACCATCAACCACCAAGCCATTTTTTTGTTGAAAATCTTTTATAGCATGATCTGTATCTCTTCCAAAATAATTAGACACATAAACATTATACCCAAGCTTGGTAAGAATTTCTTCTAAATAATGAACATCTCCTCCTCTAGAACGATAACGTATTGTTTTCATAGTATATTAAGTTTATTAATTACTTCAAAAAGGATAAAAAACATTAAGTATAGTATGCTAATAAAAAAGTAATGGTTGCTATAAACAAAGACATTTCTCTTTTTAGGGGTAAGCTATTTTTGTTTCTTAAGAAACCTTTTGAAGGTACAAAAAAACTTCATTATAATATAACTCCGAAAGGTTAATTTTATGCTTTATGGTTTTACCATACCATTTAAAATGAAGTGTTTAGCAAGGGTTTCACTTTTAGAACAACATTAAGAACACAAACATAGTTTAGGTATTAAATAAAGGTAATAAGCAAAATTATTTCTTTTCATCTAAACGAATTCTAATTGAATCGTAACGAATTCTAAAACCATCACTCCAAGATCATTTTAAGGAACTAGTTTTACATTAAATAGCCAACCTCAAAATAAAGCTGTTATGAAAAATGTTGTCATCATTATTGTTCTTTTTCAAAGTTTTCAATTTATCTATGCCCAAAAAGGATTTATTGATACCAAGAAGTATTTAGTAACAACAGAAATTACAGATCAAGGAAAAGAACACCCTGCTTATGTTGTCAATTTGGTAAGGTCAAGAAATAGCTCCGAAACAATTTCAACCTTAACCATTAATGACACAGAGCTTTTTGAGGACATCTTTATTACCACCTTAGAGAATCCTGGTTTAAAAGGGATCTCTGAGGTGATAAAGATGGAAGTTGAATATCTTGCTTGCTGTGCACATGTAGAAGCGTATTATTTTACAGTCTCTGAAGACGGCGATACCATTGTTGCTCTTCCAGAACTTAAAAATGTATACTGTGAAGACTCTAATACCGATTTTCAATATATTTTTCCAAATCAAGAGTATGGGATAAAAGGAAATATTTTACAAACACAAACATTTTATAAAAATACATCTGATATTAAATATGTAAATCTGAAGCAAAGTTTTGAATGGAACGATGGAGCCATGACTATCGATCCTACAAAAACAACGGCTATCACGAGTTACTAAAATTAAAACCGACACAACAAACACAAACTCAATCTGATAGACAAAAAGGGGGAAACTTTTGTTTATTATACCGACATACCTTTTTAAGGTGGTGTCGGTTTTGTTTTTTTACATTATTAAATAAGTACAGATACATCAAAATCAAAAAAACAGTTTGATTATATTTGTTCTCAACCTCAAAGCTTTCTATGAACTTATATCGGTTTTTATATTTTATTCTCCCTTTCCTGATATGGAACCCTATCAGTTCATTATGTGCGCAAAATAATCAACTTAGAGCCTACACTCTCGAAGATGGGTTGCCGCAATCTCAAGTTTACGATATTGTACAAGATGAAATTGGATATTTATGGTTAGGTACACAAGGTGGAGGTCTTTGCCGATTTAATGGTGATGAATTTAAAATCTGGAACGAAAGTGATGGGTTACAATCTAATTATATTCATGCACTTGCTTTTGTAAATGACAGCCTTTTTATTGGCACAAAAAGCGGGCTGAGTATTAAAACAAAAAACAAATTTACCAATCTAGATGGCCCCAGGATTAATAGAATCTTTAGAATAAAAGATAAAACGTATTTGGCTACAAACATCGGCATCTACGAATACCAAAAAAAAATAGGTTTAGTTAAGATAAACCTTAATACTAAAATTAATACTAGTATTATTAATGATATTGTTTTCGATGGCAGATTGTTCTGGATAGCAACCAATAAAGGCCTCTGGAAACTAAACCATATTAGAAAAGGAGCCAGTATTATAGAAAGGCATAGTGCACATAATTTTACAGCTGCCATCTATTATAAAAATAAAATCTTTGCTGCTGCCTTTAATCAAGGTATTTTAGTCATAAATACCAATGCCAAAAGTTATGGAAATCGTTGGATCTCGAGACCACTTAGGGTAAATAACATCTCTGTACACAAAGATAATGAGCTGTGGTTTGCCACTAACAATGAAGGTATAACCATTATTGATGCTAATAAACATACTCAAAAAAAGAAAATTACCCGTAAAAATGGTTTAGCGGTTTCTCATATCAGAAAAAGTATATTAGACCGTCAATCTAACATTTGGATTACTACCTCTGGAGGAGGGTTTTATAAGTATTTTGAAAATAATTTCATCCATTATGATCAAAATACCGGCTTAAAAGGTAATCGTGTATATGCAATACATACGGCAAAAGAAGGCATATGGGCTTCTAATTCTGAGGCAGGTCTTATAAAAATAGATTCTGCGGGTATTCATCATATTCCTCAAGAAGAACGTTTATCTGAAGTAAAAATCAAAAGTATTACTAGTGATGCATCAGGAAATATATGGGCAGGCACAGATGGTAAAGGAATTCTTTTTAAACAGATCAAAAAAGTCGACAGTATCGTAATCGATAGCAGCTATGTGCACCCTGTAAAAAAGGACACAATCATAAAAATTGATACCATTGTCAACACTGTGATCAAAAATCATATTATAGATACAGACAAAGGATTACCATCTGATTGGATTAGAACTATTCATGTGGATAATACTACGATATGGGCGGCATCATACTCTACGGGTATTGCACGCTTTAAATATGATCCAGAAAAAAAACGATTATTAGGGTTAAAGAATTTTGAAAGAAGAAATGGCATTAAAGATTTGCAAATAAGTTACATGCTACAAGATTCTTTGGGTAAAATGTGGTATGCCACTCAAAATGGTCATTTAGGATACATCAAGAAGAATCGCGTTACTCATCTTGATAATGTTCTAAATCAAAAAACAGCAATAAGCACACTACTTTTTCATAAAAACATACTATTTATTGGTACGGCAGGAAAAGGGATATGGTGGTCAAGTCTAGATGGCAACCTCTCATTTAAAAAACTGAAAGGAAGAAAAAGACCGTATTCTGATAATATTTATCAAATGATATTTGATGATCAAAACAACTTATGGGTGGGCAGCGAAAGAGGAGTAGATAAAATAGAGCTAAACCAATTTAATGATATTGTAGATGTCTTTCATTTTGGTCGTAATGATGGTTTTTTAGGGATCGAAACTTGTCTTAACTCTGTCACTAAAGATGAAGAGAGTAATCTATGGTTTGGAGCCATCTATGGATTAACAAAATACCAGCCCAGCGAAATAACAAAAGAAACGGTTAAACCCAGATTATACTTTGAAAACATAGAAGTAGCGTATCGCAGTGTAGATTCGATCAATTTAAATACCTGGACAAATAGCAGTAATGTTTTAAAACTAAAACCAAATCAGACCGAACTATCTTTTAGATACAAAACCATTGATCTTGATCACCCCAATGATATTCAATATCGAATTAAGTTAAATAATTCTGAATGGAGTCCCTGGTCATCAGACAACAAACAAAACCTTGCCGGTTTAGCCTATGGATCACATATATTCTATGCACAGTCCAGAAATTATAGATGGGAAGAAAGTGACCCTATTACTTTTAATTTTTTTATCGATAGTCCCATATACGAGAAAGCCTGGTTTCAATTGGCCGTATTAGGTGTAATCTTGTTAGTTATGGGAGGATATGGAATATCGTATATTCGAAGGGTTAAGCGAAAAAACAAGGAAGAACGAGAACGTCTTGAAATGCAAAACCACCTTCTTTCATTAGAGCAAAAAGCATTACGTTTACAAATGAATCCTCATTTTATCTTTAATGCCCTTAACGGAATTAAAGCCATGGGAACTAGTAACCCACAGCGTATGAATAATACGATCAATACTTTTGCTACCTTACTAAGAGAAACATTATACAATTCTAGAAAAGATTACATCACATTAGATCAAGAAATACAAACTCTAAAACATTATATAGAAATAGAACAATTAATGGCCAGCAAACCGTTTACCTATTCTATTTCTATAGATACGGATTTTGATCCCGAAGAAATACTAATTCCGCCGATGTTAATTCAGCCTTTTGTAGAAAACGCGGTTAGACATGGAATTTTAAAAGGGAGTAGAGATGGTGAGCTAAAGGTTCAGTTTCATACCACTGAAGATTTTTTACATTGCACTGTTTTAGATAATGGTCAAGGTATTTTTCAATCTCAGAAAGCCAAAACCAAAACAGATCATCAATCTATGGCACTTACCGTAACCAGAGAACGATTAGAATCTATTTCGGGAAAAAACTCCCTAAGTATAGAAGAGATCAAAACTAACGGCAATACTGTTGCCGGGACCCAGATAGCATTTAAAATACCATTAGAAACCGATTATTAAACACTATTTATGCTTACAGCTATTATTGTAGAAGATATGCCAGATGCACTTCAGCTTTTAAAGAGTGATCTTGAGGCCAATCATCCCGAAATAAAAATCGTTGATACTGCACAAAGTGTAGTAGAGGCTGCAAAATCATTACGTAATACAGAACCCGATATTTTATTTCTGGATATTATGCTGGGAGATGGAACTGGTTTTGACGTATTAGAGATATTTCCGGAATTAAAATCAAAAATCATTTTTGTAACGGCAAGTGATGAGTATGCCATACGGGCTTTTAAATTTGCGGCTATCGACTATGTACTAAAACCATATTCAAATGATGAATTGGCACAAGCGATTGCCAAAGCTAAAGAGCAAATTCAGCCTAATAAAGAGCGATTAAACATTCTAAAAGACACCTTGTCTGCTCCCGAACAAAAACCTGATAAAATATCGTTGCATACACTCGATAAAATTATTATTGTGGGATTAGATGATATTATACGTTGTGAATCTGATAGTAATAATACGATTTTTTACCTGCAGGATGGTCAAAAAATATTTGTAACCAAAACTCTAAAATACTTTGCTGATATGCTGAAGAACTATCAGTTTTTGAGGGTACACCAAAGTCATCTGGTCAACCTACAATGTATCAGTGCATTTATCAAAACTGATGGCGGATATCTAATGCTGAAAAATGGAGAGAACATACCTGTGTCTGTACGAAAAAAGAACGAAGTCATGGAGATTTTAGATCGACTTCATAGGTAACCGTGATTTCAAAAATAACGAGATATCCTAAATTGAAGTCAACAAAATTTTTGTTTCGTTCAAAAAAACCAAAGCTGTATTGCCTAATCGCAATACAGCTTTGGTTTTTATACTATCTTATTCTTAGACGATAATCCTCACAGATGAGTGCTAGCACAAGAAATTAGGATAGCAATGAGTTTTGTTATTTCGCATAAACAGAGCTAATATGATGCTCATAATTTTCTGTTGACCATGAAGCGGAATTTGTATTAATCCATACTTTTGCCACATTAGGAACATTGCTATAGCTTGGGTTTCTTTGTGTTCCTCCTACGTAAACAAATGGATATTTGACATATATAGAAGTGGCAAAAGCATTACCGTTTACATCACTTGTTAAGTTAGTTGCAGTACCGTTAAGCCATTGTTTGGCTAGTCTACCTGATCCTGTATAGTCGTAACCAGCTACATAAACGTCAGAATTTCGTACATAAACAGATTCTGCAGATGCCTGATATGATCCATTAGATAAATAGGTAGGAGTTCCATTTTTCCAAACTACTGCTTTTTGGCCAGATCTTCCTGCTACGTATATTCCTGTAGAATTCACAAAAATTGAATTTGCCCTGGTATTATTAATATTACCTCCTACGTTAAGTAATGCTAGACCATTTTTCCATGCTTTATAGCTTGTTCCCGAAGTTGAACTTTCAAAACCGCAAGCATATATGTCTGAATTGTAAACATGAATAGAAGTAATATATATTACAGCCCCGGGATTGCTAGACGGCATACTATACAATTCAATGTTATTCTTCCATATTTTCCCGTTATTTCCATCACTCCCCCCGATGTAAACATCATTATTGTCGATAAATACTGAGTTAGCTGAGCCATGATTAGTACCATTTGTCAGTGAGGTTGCTACACCATTTTGCCAAATTTTCGCTACCTTTTTTGACCCATTACTTTCAAAACCTGCTACATAAATATCATTCGATTGATCAACAACTATTGAATGTCCATATGCTTCTTGAGTACCATCGGTTAAACCTGTGGCAACACCATTAACCCAAACTGTAGCTACCCTTTTCTGAAAAGGATTGATAGACCAGATTCTTTCAGATCCAGTTGCATACACGATGGTTGCCGGTGAAATGCTATCTAATATGATTACAGGTTTCCTCCTTTTCAAGTTAACCTCTTCATAAGAAGTTTCGTCTTCTACTGAGTCTGTTGTACATGAAAAAAGTAAGCTCAATACTAAAGCGCTCAATACTAATATAATTCTATTCATTTTTTAATTTTTGTTTTGCCTACTATTATTTTAAAGGTATCTGTTCGGCTTATTTTCCCTATTAACTTTGTTTGTTTACTATTTGTTTTTACCGAAGTAAATATAGCAAGGCAACCTGCTTTTTTACAATTAGATGTAGTAAGCATTTATAAATTTTACCTTATCAATTCATAAATTTTACGCACTACTTTTTAAATACAATTTTCTCAAAATGAACAGATTAAAAATTATCTTCTTTGAAATATTTTTTTAATACCGAAATCTTATTTGTTATCCATTATATTGCCAAGTATTTAATTTTGATTCTACATTTGAATGTATATAAAGGTCATTTATCTTATCACTTTATTGATTCTTAGTATCACCTCTCTAACGGCTGGAGAGTTAGATATAGAGGTGAAAAAAGAGGTTAATTCAATGCAATCAGACTCACTAAGAGATATGACCTTCGAAGAATTGGATGTTCTATTCAAAAAAAACCAACAGGATTCTATTTTTGTAAATAAAGTAGCCCACACTTACCTTTTTAAGGCTAAAAATCAGAATAACACTATCCAGATTGCTAATGGATATGTGATGTTTTATAAAATGACAAGAAAAAATTCGAAGATAGCCTTAAAGTATACAGATTCGATTATTGAGGTTACTAAAGAGATAAAAGATATTCTATATCCCGCCAAAGGGTATCTTTTGAAAGGAAATGTTTTATATGGAATGGAACAATATAGTGACGCACTAGAATCGTATTTACTTTCAAAAAAACATGCCGAAGCTAATCATAATCAAGGGTATATCATTGCTTCAAAACATAATATTGCCCTACTAAAAACAGTATTAGGGAAAGATCGTGAAGCATTGGTAACATATAAAGAAAACTTTAAGTATTTAATAAAACAGGATACCAATAAAAAATTTCGTCAGCATTATATTGGTACACTTTTTAAATTATCTGATAGTTACAATCGGCTTAAATTTTATGATTCGGCCCATTTTTATTTAAAAAAAGGAATTAAATCTAGTTTATCGGGAGTGAACACCTATTATTACCCAGATTTACTATCTGCTTATGGTATTAATAGCTATTATAGGAAAGAGTATTACATTGCTACGGATAGCTTAAAAAAAACCTTAGTATTATTAAAAGAAGACATCAATGATCCAAATGTTCGAATTACCTATCTATATCTGGCTAAAACACTTCTGAAGATAGGAAAAGAAGAAGATGCTATCAGATACTTGAGAAAAGTGGATTCTGCGATAAGTAAGTCAAATCATATTCTAGAAACCCGCGAAGTTTTTACTTTATTGATTGATCATTATAAAAAAAATAAAGATCAGGAAAATCAGTTAAAAATAATGGAAAAATTGATACGATTAGACAGTATATACAATATAAAATACAATAAGTTAAATAGTCGTATTTACAAAAAATATGATACTCCTAAATTGATTAAAGATAAGAACCAATTGATTGATAGTATTGTATCTGAAAATAGAAAATTTAACTATAGACTCTTATTTTTTGGAGGACTCATTATTATATTGATTAGTTTGTTGTACTTCTATTATTATAAAAAAAGGAAGAGTAAATTTAAAAAAATATTAGACCAGCAGCTAGAGCATATAGAAGCTCTTAATACAAAGAAAGTTACACCCACATCGAATATCGATTTGGCACCTGAATTAAAACAAGAGATTTTAGAAAAACTAAAAGATTTCGAAAGCAATCATGGGTATTTAAAAAACAACCTGACTCTGTCTATGGTTTCTAAAAATTTGAAGACAAATTCTTCTTATCTATCCAAAGTTATTAATATAAATAAGCAAAAGAATTTTACAAATTATATTAATGATTTACGAATTGACTATTGTGTAAAACAAATAGAAAATGATAAACAATTTAGGCAGTATTCTATTAAATCGATAGCTAAAGAAGTAGGGTTTAACAACATACAATCCTTTGCCAAAGCTTTTTTAAAGAAAAAAAAATGCAAACCCGCTGAATATGTTAGAAGAATTAAAAATCAATAGTTTAAGACTCATATTTGATGCAGACAGCATAGTACGTATTTATAAATTTTAACCAGAGTGTAAGTAATTGTATGGTAATTTGTAGAATTTGTAATTACCTTTATCCTCATTAAATAATTCAATGCATTGATATCATGAAAAAAGAAAATAAAGCAAAACTCAGTTTACAAAAAATAAAAGTAACTAAACTTGATAATTCATCCAAAAATGAAATTAAAGGAGGAAAAGGATTAAAATTAGATGAAGACAAGTGCGACGAATGTAGTAATATGAGTGGAACTATTAGTGATCGTTGTGATTTTGAAGTAGATGGTAATTAATTTCAAAAAAGTACACTAGTTCACTAGTATATATGTTTAGATAAAAGTAACGTCTGTAAAAAACATCTCCCAAAAATTAGACAATATTGGCTGTATTTTTTGTTGGATATTGAATACCAACAAAAAATACAGGCTACAAATTAAGCCAGTAGGTAATTTTAAGCACAATGGATCGAGTGCGTACATCAAAGGCAAAACGATCCAGCGGATCTACATCCCCAGTTAAGAAATTATCGGTATACACCAGGATTAAATCTGACACCGGTGCAAAACGCCACTGTATACGGGCATTAATATTGGTATTATCATCCTGAGAATTGTACTGTACAAAAAGGGCGGTAAACAAACTTTTAGAGAAAGTATAATCGATACGGGGGCTAATTAAAAAAGTTTCTCTACTACCATCGAGATGTGGTAAATCAAAATAGTTTACAGCGTAGTTTAAAGAAAAGAAACCTTTGGGTTGATAACGAATGGTAAAACTACCTCTGGTACCATATCGCCAACCATTAAAATATTCCCCTATAAACGGACTTACACTCCAACTAAATGCCTTACGTGTATCACTTCTATAATTACCTGTAAAATTAAAATATGAGAAATCCTGATCTTGCTCCAGTTCTAAAGAATCGGTACCAGTAGGATCAAAAGGATCGAACAAATACACATAGTTATGGTTAAGATTAAATTCAAAATTAGCTCTTTCTGCAAGCTCACCGCCCCATCCTACAGAAAACAGATGATCGGTTTTACCAAAACCGGGACGCCAAAAAACATCAGCTTCAGCCCTAAAATTGTGATTATTTAAAAAATCATTTTGTGGATAATATCGAAGCTCTGCTACTGGACTAATCCTAAAATAATCTGTACGTGGTACAAAACCCACTTCGGCATTATAATCTTCATCTACATATTCATGTTTCCAGAGTGCTCCAAACTTACGGGTATTATAATTTAAAGTACTCCCCTGTGCAATGGCTACATCTGTATCTGGTGAAAAGGTACCATGAGCAAAAGTCTTCCCAAACCAGGTATTATCGTTGGTGGCATAATTAAAATCTACACCTACCATCCTGTTGTATCTATTGAGCTCTAATGTATCCAGATCAAAAGCCAGATCTTCGAGCTGAAGCGATTCTTTGTTTACAGCAATAATACCAATATTAGAACGTGTCCATAATTTACGTTGAACGACCGCAACTCCATAATTAACACTTGGAATACCTTGCTCGTTACTAGATGCTGTTTGCATATTTAAAAGGCCAACTCGTGTATTGGGATCTAATTTTCCGCTTAAGCGAAGTCCTCCATATATTCTATTTTGCACTAATTCTTCTGTAGTAACGTCTTCGCCAGACCCTATTCTTCTTGAAAAGAAAGGATTAATATTCTCAAACCCAAATTGACCAAACAGATCCGCATTTTCTAAAAAAAACTGCCTCCGCTCAGGAAAAAATATCTCAAACCGATCCAAATTTGTGATTTGCTCATCGACTTCTACTTGCGAAAAATCAGGGTTAACCGTTAGATCCAAGTTAAGTCCTGGTGTTAATGCTACTTTAACATCACCCCCAACCTCAAAAAACTCATCTGCCGGGAGCTCATCTTCGAAATCTTTATTAAAACCAGAAGACACAAAAGGAATTAAAGAAACGGCACTGCTTTTTGTGGTCAATTCCTCTTCCCAAATCATCTCTGCAGGATAGGCTAATGTAAAAAGTATCTGATTACGTGGAGTTCCTGTATATGTACTAATTTCATTGGTTTGCGTATCAAAACGATACGATGAAAACCCCCATTTTTTTGAAGGTGTTGGATAACGTAGCGTACTAAATGGGATTTCTAATTCAGCCGTATAATATCCATCATATTTTTTTGCTTCTCCTTTCCATTTATTATCCCAAGAGGTCGAAAAATCCCTAAAATCATTCCCTCCATTACTAATAATACCTTCTCGACGTACACCTTCGGGGTTTATCCCAAAATAAATTGCATTGGTACCATCATCAAAGGTGTCGAACAATAAGGTAATATTATCAGTCCCTCCAGCTCGATAATCTCTACGTAGCGAAGTAACAATCCAATCATTACCCGTTGAGTAACATTTTATACCTACATACAAGCTTTTTTGATCCGTACACATATAAATTTCTGTCTGTGCCTTTGCCGGGATAGAGTCTGATGGAAAGTATTGTATAAAATCTTTAGCGGGTGTTAATGTACTCCAAACTGATTCGCTTAAATCTCCATCGATATCAATGTTACTGGTCGTGACCCCAACCGTAAAAGATTTTTTTTCTTTGATATCAACTTGGGCCCAGTTTAGTGATACTACATTGAAAAAGATTAGAAATATCAAAAACCTCATCATGAAATTTTCATATAAAAATTAGGTGTCATAAAGTTGTGTGGCTAAGAGAAGCTTAAAAATAGGGTGCAAAAATTTAGTTTTTGTTAAAATTATTACAAACTAAAACGATGAGATGAATGAGAAGAAAAATGATTAAGGAGAAAAGTACTTTTTCAGAAGTATCTTTGATAGCTAATACATTTCAAAAAAGAAAAAGGTGATATACATTATATCACCTTTAGATTATTAAAAAAATTGTATCGATTATTCGATTTTGCTAATATCAACCAGAATAAGTCTTTGCTTGTATTGTTTTACTTGGGTATCATCGGTTTTTATTTCAACCTTATCAACCTCATAGGTAACCTTAAAAGATTTGCCTATAAGCTCTTTTGCATTAAAATCATACTTTGATACTGCTTTCTTACTTACAATGGTAAACTCCATTACTTTTCCTGTCTGTTTATTGGTAAAGTAATAGGCTTTTTCAGATTGACCATTATAGGTCACTTCTGTTTCTTCAATTTGATTATTAGATACACCAGTAAAAGCTGAGGCGAAAATCACTGTTAGTACTAAAAGAATCTTTTTCATTATTATTTAAATTTTATTATTTACTAATTATGGCGCAAATTTAACTCAAAAAGACTCTTCTACAACATATTTTGATCATTAAATGCTACTACTACCTTATATAAATAGATATTAATAAGGCAATATCTCTATGTCTTTAATAGTAGAAAAACCAGAAGGCATTACAATTGTATATTTCTTGTTATTAATCTCTAATGTTTTTTTTGTATCATCAAACTTCTCTATTAACCAAAATGCAAAATCTCTTGCATGATTAGAAGAATTAAAAACTAAATCACCTTGTCCTAGTACTGATTTAATCTCTATGGGGAATTTGTTTTGGTCTTTAGAAAACGAAAGTTTCCATAGTGCTTGATTATTAATTTTTTCTTTTGGGATTAAAACTTCATTAGTCGTATTGGTTGCTGCACCGTGATATAATTTTATGATATCATCAGATTCTGAAATTGTTTCATCACCAGAAGTAACCTCCCGAAAATGAGCTTCAAAAGATATCGCTGCTGTAATACTATTGTCTATGTTTGGCAGTAACTCTAGTATTTCGTTTACTATAACATCTTTTGGCTCTGCTGTTTTATTATTTTTATCTACTAATCCTTTGAAAGTGTATACCGGAAGTACATTAACATCATTTATTTCGAAAACGATATCCGCAATAATGTTACCTGTTAAATCGATTCCAACTATACCATCTTGATAGAGTGATAATGTATTATTACTAATTGAAGCATTAAGTGCTACTCTTCTTTGTCTTAGCATTACTTCTTCAGAAAATGTGCTACTTGCAGAAACCGTTCCTGTTAGTCCCGCTCCATTACTTCTTGTTTTTGAACTTGATTTTTCACCATCTGATGATGTTTTTTCTGAACCAATACCTGTAGAAGCATCCCCTGTAAGAGCAGCTTGGGTAGTATTAGAGTAGTTTAACTTTCCAAGATCTAAGGTTTCATAACTAGTAGCAATTTTATTACAACTTAGTAATTTAATGTCATCCCCTAAATCCAGCGTTACATTAATTTTTGATATTCTATTGGCTGGCATATGACTTCTATTACTTATAGAAATAACAACTTGTTTCTTTATGAGAGTGCGATCAATTACGCTAACAGATTTTTTTGATTTTAACGAAAGGCCAGAACCTAGTTTTTTAATTAAATCATCTGATAGTTTTTCTTTTTTGCTTATTTCGGTAATCAAAGAATTTTGACCTTTAGGAGATAAGTCAAATATAGTTTTAGGCGGAGTGGGTGGAGTCTTGGCTGTTTCAAGAAAATAGGCTCCTACCGAAATATTATCCTGTATAACTTTATCATTTTCAATGGATTCTACCGATTTATATCGCCTTGTTAAATGTCCGGATCCACACGAAAAACATAAAACGGATACCATAACTATTATAATACTTCTCATGATTCAATTGTTTTAATAAATGTCTTTGATGCATTATTATTCGCCAATTTTAGAACATCAGTAGAACTTTTACTTAATTTAATAACCGTAGCAGTCCCGGTTCTTAAAGTTCTTGTTTCTTTTATGGTTTTTGTTTTAATCTTTTCATGGTCTTCCTCTTTAGCAATATTCATATTATAACCTGCGGTATAATATTGATTAGCGTCTATAGATGCCAACGAATCATCCCACTGAACAGCTTTCCAATAGGATTTATTTAAATCTGAATTTAATACGGAAATATACTTTGCCATTAGATTGTATTTTAATTAAATTTTCTACTTGATAAAACTATAAAAACCAAAAACCTTTTAATATACCCAATGAAAGGTATTATTTAAAAGAAAGCGATATCTTCTAAAAATTTGTTTTACTATATATTAAAATTTACGGGGATAATTATGACGAAATATCGTGTATAAATATACAAGTCTTTACTTAAAGAAATTATAAATATGTAAATAAATCTAGTAATTACAGCAATGCAAAAGTGGGAATTACTATAATTGTATAAAAACCCCACACTGGTCCTAGTGTGCCTGAGTGAGGCTACCGCTAGTTTTCAAAACTAGTGGCGGTATGAGTAAGAATTAAAAGTAAAGAAGTCACAATATGTAAAAATGTTGTGACTTCTTTTATGAGTATGCTTCAACAACTAATCTCTGTAGATTCTGCGTTTTTTGGATAAAGAAGAATTTGACAGGGATCATAATCGTTATTCTAATAGAGATACACCATTACCCCCTATCCAATACCCCCATAGGGTGGTTCTGAACCACCCCCGACCCGGTTACAAACCACCCTTTACCCGGTTACAAACCCCTTCTACCCTATACCAAAGTGATTCGAAGTGGTTCTGCATCCTTTCGAATAGGTTATATAACTCCTTCGAGGTGGTTATTTACCCTTTACAATAGGTTCTTAACCCTTTCAAATAGGTATAGAACCGTCTCGAACCACTACAGTAACCTATTATAATGAGTATCGTATTGCTTCGAATGGGTATACTACCTCTTAGAAGCAATAATGAACCACCCAACCATAAGTAACAAACCCTCTAAAAACGATAAATAACCACCTCTAAGGAGTAATCAACGACCTACCACCACTTATCAACCCGCTCCGCATTCTATATAAAAAAACAGAAAGTATCGCTCCCATAAAATATAAAATTTCTGAAATAGAAAAGATTTGAAAACCTCTGGGCAGTAAACTATTTCATTAGTATGTTTACCCTTTTTTTTACTATCTTTTACGAAGTAACGTGATTAACCATTTGTAAAGAGGTTTGTGTATACAAATTTTCTTTTTTTAGTACTCTTAATTTTAAACCTAAGAAATATCATTTCTTGAGATTTTTGAAAAAAATAGAACCAATACATATATTATTTTATGTTTCCTCTATTATCGCTATTGTAATTGCAGCTTTTTTTGAAAGGAGATTTTTAATATACGCACTACCGGTTGTTATAGCTTCTATCGGTATGTTTTATGTTAAATATATTGATAAAATAAACTTTTGGTATTTGATTAGCCTTTCTGTAATTACCGTTTGTGATATATTGATTTATCTGGATTTTTCAAATTACTTTTCTGCTATTTGTGTTTTAATATCCATATATTTTGTGTTATGCACAGTGGTTATAAAAAAATTCATATCTCTAGAAAGAGTTAAGATTAACACGTTATTTTCATTACCTATTATAGTAAGTATTTGTTTAATCACATACGTAATTTACTCGATTTTACAGCTAATCCTATACATGGTTTTAGATTCTATTCCATATGTGATACTAAGTATATTTAGTTTATTAATCTATATTCTTGTTTCTTATTTTATTTATGCAACAGACAAGTATAAAGGTGGACTAAAGCTTTTGATAGTAGCTGGTTTATGTATGTTCATAGTTCCCCTAATTGTTATTAATGAGTTACTTCATTATAATACAGTATTTACAGTACTCATTAATAGTACACACATTTTAGGTTTTTATATTTTTATGAAATTTTTGATAGAAACAAATCCCGAAGACCACAAACCAGAAGTCAAAAAATATCTTTAACTTATCTAAACCAATGTAAGCGGCAATGCTCTAAACCTCTGATTGGTTAACCTGTAGACCGCATTTGCAATAGCAGCTCCTATTGGACCCAGAGGAGGTTCTCCTACAGCGCCTGGAGCCTCTGCATTTTCAAGAATAATTACGTCTATTTCTTTAGGTGTATCCTTCATCAAAGCCATCTCATATGGGCCATATATTGTTGGTCTCAATTGTCCTTCTTCTACATACATTCTTTCGAACAAAGAGGCACTCATTCCCATAATAATAGCACCTTCGCACTGTGCTTTTATCTGATCTGGATTAACAGCTACTCCAGGATCAATAACACAGGTAACCTTGTGAACTTTGATCCTATTCTTCTCTATGGAAACCTCAACAACCTGGGCGCAAGGTGTATTAGCGTCGGTAGAAACAGCAAACCCCATAGCTCGGTTATTATAAACACCATCTTTCCACCCAGAGGCACTGGTAGCGGCCTTGATAACTTCTTTTAATCGATACCCTCTCTCATCATCTTGTATTTGATCTAATCGAAATTGAATCGGATCTTTTCCCGCTTTGACGGCTAACTCATCCATAAAACTTTCAATGGCAAAAGTATTGGCCAATAATCCTAAACTGCGCCACCAACTTGTTGCAAAAGGGAGTTTTACACGCCATGAAATCGCTCTGTAATTTGGAATCCCACCATACTGAATCATCCCACCACGCCATGCACCAACATCTGCTCCTATCATACCATGAATTATTTTTGGTACTAGTGGAGATCCAAACATAACATCTCCGCTAGATACATTATGCTCTATGGCCTCAATCATTCCATCTTCTCTTAATTTAGCTTTTAGAATATGATGTGTAGGAGGTCTGAAGGTATCATTTTGAAACTCTTCTTTTCTATCAAAAAAACATTTCACCGGTTTCCCTACTGCTTTTGATAATAGGGCCGCCTGTATAGCATTGGGTGTATGCAGGCGTCTTCCAAATCCACCTCCCAGATATGTAGGAATGATATTCACCTGCTCTTCGTCAAAACCAAGCCGACCTGCAACTTCTTGTCTAGAGAAATTAATCACCTGGGTAGACATCATTATTGTTGCTTTATCTTCTTCGACAAAGGCTACAGCACCATTGGGCTCCATCTGAGCATGTGCACCTATAGGGCTTTTATATTCTCCTACAATCACACCTTCGGCATCTTCAAGAATGTTTTTTGCTTTTCCTTCTTTTTGAATAACAATGGGATTTCCTTCTCCAACTTTAATCATATCCTCGATATCCTTGGTTTCCCAGATTTTCTCTATATTCCAATCTACCTTGATCGCTCTTTTGGCATTTTCGGCTTCCATTCGGGATTTAGCTACTACACCAACAAAATCCTTTTCTTTCACTATTTTGATTACTCCTGGCATATTTTCGGCTTTAGAGGTATCTGCACCCATATACTTTGCTCCTATAGAAGATGGTCTCACCACAGCTCCAAAAAGCATATCCGGCATTGTAGCATCCATCCCAAAAATTGGAGCCCCAAAGACCTTTTCTTTCAAGTCGATTCTGGGAACGGGTTTCCCTACATAGGTATAGCTCTTCACATCTTTTAAAACCGGCGTGTCAGGAATTTCCCAATCGGTAACATCTTGTACAGCTTCTGCGTAGGACATCGTTTTTCCGTCACCAGTAATCATACCCTCTTTTACCGACAACGCAGCTACGGCGACACCCATTTTTTTGGCCGCTTCACTTTTTATCATTTCTCTCATGGTCGCTGCCAGTTCTCGCAATGGCTGCCATAGGCCCGAAATCGAAGTACTTCCTCCTGTAGAAAAACCATCTATATTTCCTGTAGCCGTAGCGGCATGTACTACTTTCATCTGGTCTATCGAAACCTCTAATTCATCGGCCGCTATTTGGGCAAGCCCTGTAAAAGTACCTTGACCCATTTCTACTTTAGGGCAATGAAATATGATATTATTTTCTGCTGTAGTTTCGAACCAAATCACAGGAGTATCCGTATTACCAACATAGGACATATCTATAGTATTTGCCATATCTGCTACTGCTCTTCTAATCGGGTTTCTAAATAAATAAGTTCCCAGGACCAAAGCTCCGGTTCCTCCAACGGCTGTTCTTAACAAAAACTTACGTCGCGATATTTTCTTGGGTTTCTGCTCTTTATTGCTCATTGTTCTTGTAATTTTCTGGTTTAGACATTTCTACAGCATCATCTTGAAGAACTTCCTGGGAGGCATTATGAGAAAGTTTAGCAGCGCGATGTATTGCTTTCCTCATTCTATAATAGGTTGCACATCGACATACATTTACTATATTTTTATCTATATCCTCATCGGTCGGGTTTGGAATTTTTTGAAGCATCGCGGCAGTTGCCATCATAAATCCAGGTTGACAATACCCACATTGGGGAACAATTTCATCTACCCAAGCTTGCTGCACGGGGTGTGGATTTTGTTCTGTACCTAATCCTTCGATGGTAGTGATCTTTTTTCCTTCAGCAAATTTTACGGCATAAGAACACGAACGAATTGCATCTCCATCTATATGAATAGTACATGCCCCGCAAGCTGCTTTTCCGCATCCAAATTTTGTTCCTTTAAGATCAAGAATGTCTCTAATTATCCATAGTAGGGGTGTATCACCATCATCGATTTCGATAGTTTTAGGGACATTATTTATAGTGAATGATATTTTCATAACTCTTATTATTTTGTAACGAATTGAATTTACTCTTCTGGGATAATGGCTCCATTTTCAAACCATTCCTTCACCGCGGCGATATATTCTTCTTTAGGCACCGGGGGTTTCTCTCTAGGTATTCCTTCGGCATTCACACCAGGGGTCCACGCCCAAAGCACCAATTCATGTTCAGTTAAATGATGCATTACTTCTTCGTGAGTACGATTGCCATTTCTTGAGGGATCAAGCATAGATTTTGCAATTTCGATACGGCTAAGGCCTTCCCATTTCATACTTTCGGGGGCAAGAGACCATTCTGGCGCCCCAGGAACACCCGAGTAGTTATTGTTTTCATTTTGATGACAGGTTATGCATTTTAAAGCTTCATATCCTGTATTATTTTCACCTCGCGCCAAACCAAAGTAGTGAGGATGACTATCTTCTCCTTGTTTGGGAATATTATCATTAGGATGGCAGTTGACACATCTTTTATGAGTAAGTACATTCATCATTTTGTTAAATGCTTCGTGCTGATCTTTATTTGCCGCATCATCTATAGATATAGGAACATAATCAATTGCATTATTTTTATATCCAAAAGCTATAACTATACTTGTGATCAATAAGGCTGAAATGAGGTAGATCAATTTCAATTTTTTCATAAGAAAAGATGATTTACATAGTTGTGTGACCTATGTAATTTACTCAAAATTATAATTATAAAGAATAATTTATTAGAATAATCTCCCCTCCCATATAGATATGTTACAGAGTTCTCTAATGAACTTTATTGAAAAAGAAATTGTATTCAACCAAA
Source organism: Aquimarina penaris (assembly GCF_040786285.1). Classification (NCBI taxonomy): domain Bacteria; kingdom Pseudomonadati; phylum Bacteroidota; class Flavobacteriia; order Flavobacteriales; family Flavobacteriaceae; genus Aquimarina; species Aquimarina penaris. The sequence goes on along the minus strand of NZ_JBFMKQ010000001.1, from coordinate 1,692,030 downwards.
ATGCAAGAATTAATATTGAATTAAAGAAATCGAATATTAGTGGATACTTTTATTTGTAGAGGTAATGAGACTTGGCTCTAGACTACTGCGATAATTTGGAATGTTATCTAAGGACACATAAAAAATATGGAGTAGCTACCCCATATTTTTTATGTGTCAATTAAAATGTGAGAATTTTAACCAATAATCTGTTCAGGTTTTGATGTATGGGCTAAGATAGATAGTAAAACAAAACACATGGCTAATACTAACCCAATATAGTCCTCACTATGCATATAAGGATCCGCTAATTTAATTGCAGGGATAATGAAGATGGCAATACCAAATACACCTATGATAAGAGATTTAACTTTATGAACTGTATTCTTGGCAATCATAAACCCAAAACCGATCAACCAAATGCCCACTAGAATTTCTGAAAACAAACGAAAATCTTTCGTTAAGTCTGCAAACATATTACCTGTCATAATCATTGTATCTATAGACACAATATTTTTTGCGGCGGTATTAGTAAGTTCTGGAATGTTTGCAAAAACAAAAATAGGACCAACCATAGCTATAATGGTACCAGCGGTTCCTATTAAGGCAAAGTAAAATGAATACACAGAATTATGTTCTCTTGATACTATGTTATGCAGGGCGAAAGGAACTGGGAGTAGTAAAAGCTGCGATATAAAATAGCATACCATTAAGCCTTGAAAAACACCAGAGGTTTTGGCATCTACATACCAGTTAATAGCTGCAGCGTGATCATCCAGCATATCAAAAGTAAATCCAAAAAGAGGTAAAATAACTGCAAAATAAATACTAGTTAAAAAAATACTTGAAGCAGCCGCAGCTGCAGATTTCCAGGCGATACTTCGCCATTGTGCAAATTGTAATGTTGTCATAATTATGATATTTTTAAATTTAATTTTGTGGAGTTTCTTCTTATTAAGAGGTAATAACTAATAGTCGATAGTTTTGTAAAAATGAGAACTTCTACCCAATCAAAGGGAGCACCACCTCCCCACAGAATAAACCTTGGGATTATAGGCCATATTCCAGCCCATATATACACATAAACAATAGGGAGTTTCGGCACTAATTTTTCTTTAAAAAGTAGTAGAGCCACTATAATTGCATCGTGAAATCCTATCAACAGTAATCCTACTAATGTATCCAAAATGTCTAGTTCAAGGACATTTAATATACTGTACATGTATTTCGTACCTATAAATGCCTCAATTGAATGTTTAGCATAAATAATAACAAGCAATAGTAAAGGGACATAAGACAATAAGTTAATTAACCTTTTCATATCATTAAGTATTTAGTACACAAGAAAATGCACATTGTTTATGAAGGCAAACTTATCTCCAGATACATCCATAACAAGAAAAAATATGATGAAACTGGATTTTTGTTGATGAAACTGAAAATTGTTTCTACTAAAGACATTTGTTTCTAGAATTCATAAAAATCGGAACCCCCATTTTTATTGTTCTACACTTTTCTACTCTTTTATCGGGTTTATCGGGAAAAATCCAGTTTCATCTTTTTCCTCATTAAAACCTTTCCTCTCCTAAATAGTTTTGTCGAGTAATTTAAAATCAATAAGCGAATGAAATTATATGCCAGCATTTTGTTTGGATTGTTTTTTATAACATCACAAGCACAAGAAAAATATACACTTAGTGGTTATGGCAAGGATATTTCCTCTGGAGAAAATCTTTGGGGTATAAATATTATTGTTGGACCAAATCTAGGTACTATTACAAATGATTATGGATTCTATTCCATAACATTAGAAAAAGGAGTATACACCGTTGAATTTTCTTTCATTGGGTTCAAAACCATTAAAAAAGAAATCGTAATCGATGGGGATATGAAATTGAACTTTGAAATGGAAGAAGATGCAGCGGCTTTAGATGAGGTAGTGGTAACATCATCTAAAGCAAGTAGAAATATTAAATCTACCGAGATGAGTGTCGCAACCATAAAAGCATCCACAATGAAAAAACTACCAACAGGTCTTGGCGAAGTAGATTTGGTTAAATCAATTCAGCTACTCCCTGGGGTTTCTAGTGTTAGCGAGGGTTCTTCTGGTTTTAATGTAAGAGGAGGTTCTGCAGATCAAAACCTTGTGCTATTGGACGAAGCTACTATTTATAATGCTTCTCACCTATTAGGTTTTTTCTCTGTCTTCAATGCAGACGCTGTAAAAGATGTAAAGCTTCATAAGGGAGCAATACCTGCAACTTTTGGCGGTCGATTGTCTTCAGTTTTAGATATCAAACAAAGGGAAGGTAATACTAAAGAATTTAATGGAGAACTTGGACTTGGACTTATTTCAAGTAGGGCATTGGTTCAGGGGCCCATAAACAAAGGAGATAATGAAGAAGGAAAAGGAAGTTATCTATTAGCCGGAAGACGATCTTATATAGATTTGTTTGCTCCTCTGGTAGAGGATTTCAAAGACACTAAACTCTTCTTCTACGATGTGAATTTAAAGGTAAATTATAATTTAAATGCTAAAAATCGACTTTTCCTTTCTGGATACTTTGGTAGAGATCGATTTGCCATTGATAATGTTTTTGGAAACACATATGGAAATGGATCTACCACGCTACGTTGGACAAGTGAACTAAGTGACAAGTTGTTCTTTCAAACCTCTGCAATATATAGTGATTATGAATATGAGGTTGATGTTTTGACCTCTGGATCAGAATTTCGTTGGAAATCAAATATTGTAAATTATAATTTTAAACCGAGACTTAGTTGGTTTATAAGTTCTGGGAACACGCTTAGAACAGGTTCAGATTTTACATACTACAATTTTAACCCTGGAGAGATATCGGCACTTAATAATTCTTCAACAACACCTCAAGACTTTCAGGATAAATATGCTCTAGAAATAGCTCCTTATATAGATTTTGAACATAAATTATCGGATAAGTTGAGTTTACAATATGGAGTAAGATGGTCCAACTTTCAGCGTATAGGAAAAGAAACGGTTTCACAATATGAAAACGGAAGCCCTTTAACCTATAACCCAACACTAGATTTGTTTGAGGAAAATGAGGTGATAGGGACAACTAATTTTGGTTCTGGAGATATAATTAAGAGTTTCAACAATCTAGAGCCTCGTGCTTCTGCAAGATATTTATGGAACAAAACCACTTCCATAAAAGCTAGTTATAATAGAAATTATCAGTATTTACACCTCATTTCAAATTCTACATCGGCTACACCTTTAGATATTTGGACACCTAGCGGCCCTTATTTAAAACCACAATACTCTGATCAGTTTGCTTTAGGGTATTTCAAGACATTAAAAAATAATGCATACGACTTTAGTATAGAAGCGTATTATAAAGATCTAAGAGATGTAACCGATTTTGTAGATGGCGCAGATCTTCTTTTTCAAGAGAATATCGAAACTCAAGTTATACAGGGAAAAGGAAGAGCCTACGGAATGGAGTTTCAATTGAATAAAAATTCAGGTAAACTCACAGGGTGGTTAAGTTATACCCTTGCGAAATCCGAGAGACAGGTACTTGGTATTAATAACAATGAATATTATCCCTCAAATAATGACCAAACCCACGAACTTAGTTTAGTAGGGCTCTATAAGCTTAATGACAGATGGGATTTTGGTGCAAACTTTGTCTATGGTTCTGGAAAACCTGTCACGTATCCAACGGGTAAGTTTGAACAAAACGGACTCATAGTAGCAGATTATGAAGGTAGAAACGGGAATAGATTACCAGCATTTCACCGTCTAGATCTTTCTGCAACTCTAAACCCTAAAGAAGGTGGCAACGGCACTTGGATTTTTAGTATCGGAAACGTTTATAACAGACAAAACGCAGCAACCATTTTCTTTAGAGAAAGAGTTGATGAAATAAACGATATCAATATTCCTACAGGCCAAACAGAAGCTAGTAAATTCTCTTTTCTAGGAATAGTACCCTCAGTTACCTATCAGTTTAAATTTTAATTACAAAGAATATGAAAACGACAATAAAAACAATCAAACATTTAATATGTATTAGCATCGTCATATTATTTTTTTCTTGTGAAACAGATGTTAGTGATGATATCAGCTTAGCTCCTTCACCAGTAAAACTGGTAATCAATGGAGGCTTAGAACGAAACACCGCAAGCCCTTTGAGTGTTCAACAATTAAGATTGACCACAACAAATGATTTTCTATCTAGCGAACCCAATCCTAGTGTAACTAATGCAGAGGTATCGGTTACCGATGGAACCGATATCTGGTCTTTTGATCATCAAGGAGATGGTTTTTATAGTAATACAGCACTGGCTCCTGAACTTGGCAAGACATATACAATTACTATTCTTTGGAATGGGGAGACCTACCAAGGTTCTGATACCTTAAATAAAGTACCTGGGTTTGATAACTTCTTTGTTCAGTTTGAAGAAGAAACTATTTTTTCGCCTGGTGGTTATTTTTTGAAATTTGACAGTACTGATCCAGCTAATATTGAAAATTATTATTACAATAGACTCTTCAAAAATGGTGAATTTGTAATATCTCCTGATCCGGGTAATGCTCAAAATTTAATTACATCAGATGAGTTTTTTGATGGTCAAACACGTACTAATGTTGATGTAAATGGAGAGATCAGTTTTGAAATTGGAGAAACCGCAACCGGCCAACAAATAGGTATATCTAAAGAATATTTTGATTATCTTTTTGAATTATTTACTCAAACTGGCAATACGGGGATTTCCTTTGGAGGTAATCCACCACCAGCTACGATTAGGAGTAATGTTATTAACACAACAACACCAAGTAATAGGGCTGTAGGGTTTTTTTATACTGTAGATGTAGAAGAAGATTCAATAGTAATTGAGTAATAACTTTAAAACACATACCATTGAATATCAATCGTTTCTTATTCTATTTCTTAATCTGTTTCTTAGTAAGTGTAGTTGACATTTTAAGAGATTTGCGACAAGAAAGCTTTCTTGAGGCTATAGAGTACGTTCCTCTGGTTTTTATAATAACATTTATTTTGACTACGGGTATTTATTATTTGCGTTTATGGATCTTAAAAAAATCACCTCTTAATAGATTTACACATAAAGAAAGTAAAAGCAATAAGCTATTATATGGTCTTATCATTATTGTAAAAGCGACAGTATTCACTTTCATTATTAGACTATTGGGGCAAATATTTGAGCCAGATTATGTATCGTATTCTCTAACAGGTTTGTTTTTTTGGGGAAGTTTTACTGTGATAATTAGTGTAATATTATTTGTTTATGTTATTGAAGCCTTCTTAGAATCTCAAGCAGAGAAACAAGAATTTGTTATGAAACTAAATGAAATAGAAAACGAACGCACAGTAGCAAAATATCAGGCACTTAAAAACCAATTAAATCCACATTTCTTATTTAATAGTTTTAATAGCTTATCCGCTTTGATGAGTATCGATATCAACAAAGCAGATGATTTTTTGCAACAATTATCGAGTGTATATAGATACAATTTAGATCATAGTGAAGAATTAGTAGTTCCTCTGGATAAAGAAATAAAACTGATTAAATCGTATATGGCTCTGCAGCACATACGCTTTCGCGAAAGCATACAAATAATCTATCAAATCGATGAATCAAAAACGAATTATCTCATACCGCCAATGACCTTAGAATTATTAGTGGAAAATGCGATTAAACACAACATTGTAGAAAAGACAAACCCATTACATATTACAATTATTACCAAAGGAGATTATATCATTGTAGAGAACAATTACCAACCAAGAGGAACAGCCGTAGATCAAGATTCATCATTCGGAATAGGGCTTAAAAATTTAAAAAAACAATATGAGTTGATACATACAGAAGCACCAACATTTATTGTTGAAAATAATACATATACTGCTCGTATACCTCTAATAAAACCCGACATATGATTAACGCAATAATAATAGAAGATGAAGATATTGCTGCTATCAAGTTGCAAAAAATGATATTAGAGCTGGATTCTGACATTCATATTGCTCGTATATTGTCTTCGGTGAAAGAAGCAGTCGAATATCTCAATGAGAACATCCCGGACTTAATATTCCTGGATATCAATTTATCTGATGATAATTCATTTGAAATTTTCAATCAAGTGGATACTATTACCTCAAAAATAATTTTTACAACGGCTTATTCTGAATATGCTATCAAGGCATTTGAACAAAACAGTATCGATTATTTGTTGAAACCTATTCCAAAGGAAGCACTACAACGTAGTCTCGAGAAATTAAGAAAATATGATAACCCGCCTAATCCGGATTACACTAAGGTTTTATATAATCCTGCCGATGCCTACAAGAAGCGATTTCTAGTAAAGATCAACAATAATCTTAAAACCGTCGAGATAGATGAAGTGGCTTATTTTTATTCTGAAGATAAAATCACATTTATCAAGCTTAAGAATGAAAAGAAATTACCGATAGATTATTCGTTAAAAGGGCTAGAAGAAATCCTCGACCCTAAAGAATTCTATCGAATCAATAGAAAATACATCATCCATATATCTGCCATTTCAAAAATGTACTACTCTTCGAAATCCAAGATTATTTTACATCTTGAACCAGTTGCAGAAGACCAACAAATATCTGTTGCCATAGAAAAGCTTGGCAAGTTTAAAAAATGGCTATCCAAATAACGAGAAAATATATACTAATACATTAATTGACTTTTCTCCCAATTAGTCTTACCCCATAAATTAGTCAATAAGAATTCTTGATTTTTAAAAAATAAAGGTTCGTTTTGAGCTTAAAAATTGAAAAAAAAAGAAAACAGTACTCCATGATTGAGTACTGTTTTTTAATACATCATTTTTTCTGGTTTATATATTTACCAACTACTATGGCGGTCAAAATCACCAAATAAAATTGTCCCAACATACCAATCAAAATAGCCGCTTTTTGAGCTAGTGATGTAACGGGTACGATCTCACCATAACCAATAGTCATTAAAGTAATATAGCTATAATACATTATTCGTTCGGTAAATGATTGTGATTCATCCATATTAGCATTAAGTCCTTGGAAGGAACCAGGATTCGCCAATTCTATACTTAAACAAACAAAAAAGCTTATTAGTCCTAATGCTATGTACCCACTTATCAGCCCAAAAATCACATTCTTATTGACAATTTTAGTTTCCCAAATCTGCTGTATTATTTCAAAAGTGACGATGGTGTAAAACAAAAAGTATGTCCCCATATTGAGAAATGCGAAAAATCTATCATTTTGAATCTCTAGTAAATCCGCACCAAAAACAACTCCAGAAACCATTAGCAATACGATAAAAAACCACGTCAGTTTTTTCTTCTTAGAAATCAATAAAACCCCTGCCGCTAAATTTATTAGAAATAGCAGCGGAGATATAATGATTTCAAAAAAATCTCCACGAAAAATTAATGATCCAAAAAGAATAACAATCTGACTAAAGAGAAAGAGCTCAAATCGGTACGAATATAATTTTTCAAGCATAGATTTACTCCAATAATTCTTCGTTAAACTCATATCCTTTATAATCTACTCTATACAATACGCTATAGAAAGAGGGAATAAACAGTAAGGTAATCACGGTACCAAATAATAATCCTATCATAATGGTCACGGCCATAGGTTCCCACATTTCGCCTCCACCAAGATACAAGGGGATTAACCCCAGTACTGTTGTAAATGTTGCTAATAAAATGGGTCTGAAACGTTGTATACATGCCGCTATAATCGCATCCTGGGGTTTCCGTTTCAATTCATTCTCTTCGATTTCAATACGATCTATTAATACAATTGCATTATTGATAACGATTCCCGCTAAAGAGATTACTCCTAAAAACGCCATAAACCCAAAAGGAACACCAAATAGTAGCAATCCAATCACCATCCCTATAACTCCTAATGGAATGGTTGTTACGATCATTGTCATTTTCCTAAAGGAATTAAATTGTATGATCAAAAGCATAACGATGATAAAAGCAGATAATGGTAAATATTTAGCCACAGCACCCATATTCTCAGCACTGTTTTCGGCATCTCCTCCTAATTTATAAGTATACTCCTTGCCCCAAATTTCTTCTTGTTCTTTTAACCAAGGGGTTATTACTGCAGTAATTGCTGAAGCATTTCCATCTTCAGTTAATTCACTTGATACATTGATGGTTCGTGTAAGATCTAATCGTTTTATTTTAGAATATTGCCATTGTGGAACAATATTCGCCACTTGTAACAACGGAACGCTTTTTCCTGAGTTTTGACCATAAATATTAAGCGTTTCTAAAGAAGCTAGCGATTGCTGTTTTCCTTGATTACTGGTCATTACAATAGGAATAGATTTGTCATTTTCTCTAAATTCACCTGCCTGAAAACCGTCTAACACGGTCTGTAATGATATTGCCACATCTTGATTGGTAATTCCCGCAGACTGTGCTTTGTTTTGATCAATATCAATAACAAATTTTTTCCCTTTAGGTCCCCAATCATCTTTAATATTTTTAGTGCCAGAAATACTAAATAGTTTTGATTTGATTTCTTCGGCTATGCTGGCTAATTTATCAGGACTATCCCCAGACACCTTTATTTCAATAGGGGTTCCACTACCTCCCGACCCTAATAATCCAACTTTGATATCTGCATCAGGAAAGGTATTAAAACAAAAACCGTCCAATTGCTTCACCATATCATTATTCACTAAAAAAGAAGACGTATTGACCAAAATATGCGCATAATTAGAATTGGGTTCATCAGCACTATATCCCAGATCATACGATGATGGTCCTTCGCCAATGTAAGAAGACCAATCTACGATACCATCTGCTTTTTCAGCAGTAACTTTTAGATTGTTAGTGATAAATTCTTCAATAGCTAATATGGTCTTGGTAGTACTTTCAATTTTTGTTCCTTCTGGTAAATTAATGTCTATGGTAATCATATTACGATCGCTATCCGGGAAAAACACAAATGCTAGTTTTGTGAAACCATAAAGTGATAAAAAGAACAACACAACAATACTTAATAATACTGTCCTTTTCCAAGCCAAGGCTAATAGAATAAGATCTTTATACTTTGATTTTAGGCCATTGATCATACGATCCAAAAATCCCATTTTTCCGTCTTCTCTCTTTTTAATTTTCAGAAAAAACACGCAAAACAAAGTGATGATGCTCAATGAAATAATCCAGGAAGATAAAAGAGCTATCGTAATCACCACAAAAATAGGCCCCATAATATCCCCCATTACAGACTCTGCCATAAAGAACGCAAGAAATGCCGCTGAAGTTGTCAAGGTTGAAATCAACAACGGCATAAATAACTCAGCACAGGAATCAATCGCAGCTTTTTTAACATCAATGCCATTTTCCATCTTTACCATAATAGATTCTGCGACTACAATAGCATTATCCACCATCATACCTAATGCCATAATTAAAGCAGCCAATGTAATCTGGTTAAGACCTATATCGATAAGTCCCATAACCATTAATGTCGTTATCGTAACAATAGGAATCAAACTTGCTATCACCATCCCGGTACGGAAACCAAGAAAAATCAACATTACGGCAAGTACAATAGCAATAGCTTGCATTAAATTACCCAAAAAATCACTAATCTTAAGGTCAATATATTGATCTATAGATGCTAATCGAGATACTTCTAGACCTACCGGAAGTTTTTCTTGCCATTTTGCTAATAATATGTCTATTTCTTCTCCTAATTTAATGATATTCCTCCCTTTCTTTAAAGAGACATGAAGTGAAACAGCATCCTTCCCATTGATGCGTACTTTCTGTTTGGGTGGATTAATATATCCTTTTTCAATTATTGTAATGTCTCCTAAGCTAACCACTTGCCCACTTTGACCAAGTGGGATTAGCATATTTTTAATATCCGAAACCGTATTAAAATTACCCGTAGGTTCTAGGATAATCCGCTCTTCTTCGATATTAACTTCTCCTCCAGAATTCAAAATATTCGTGCTTGCAATAATCCCTTGCAAGTTACTTGAAGTTAACCCGTAAGCTTTTAGTTTTGTATTATCAAATTTCACAAAAACACGTTCTTCTTGTGCTCCGTTGATTTCTACTTTAGCTGCATCTTCGAGCTTAATCAGGTCATCACGAAGATCGTCTGCTTGCTCTTTCATAGCTGCGTATGTAAATCCATCACTAGTAATTCCAACGGCGATACCAAATACTTCTCCTATACCATCGTCATTTAATTGAGGACGTACATCACTAGGTAATCCCTTAATCGTATTTAATTTACGTCGTAATCGATCCCAAACGGGTTGTAACTGCTCGGGGGCAACCTCCATTTTTAGTTCTACCTGAACTACAGAGAGCCCGGTTCTTGAAGTACTGGTTACTTTTTTTAGTTCGGGTAATTCTTGTGCAATTTTTTCAATTTTGTCGGTTACTAATTCCTCAACACGTTCAGGGCTTGCTCCTGGAAATGATGAAACAACAGAAGCCACACGTATCGTATATGGTGGCATACTATCCCGTGAGAGTGAAGCATAAAACACCATACCCATCACCATCACTACGCCAAGAATACTAAGAGCAACACGATTTTTTTCAATGGAAAATTTAGCAAAATTCATATGTTTTTCTTTTGATAGTGATTATTGTAACTTCACTTTTTGTCCGTCTAACAAGGTCTGAAGGCCGGCTGTAGCTATTTTTTGACCTTCAGAAAGTCCGCTTTTAATTTTAAAACCACCTGTCGTGAGTTCTCCAATTTCTATACGGTGTTTTTTTACTATTCCTGTAGTTCCATCTTCAGAATCAATTAAAAAAACAAAATTACCATCGCCATCTTCTCCAACCGATTTAACCGGAATCACTAGGGCCGTACCTGTCTTGGTGGCTTCTTCTTTAAAATCAAAAGTAACATTAGCACTCATACCAGGCTTAATTTCTTTGGTTGGATCCGTAATATCAATTTTTACAGGATATGTTGCAGAGCTTTCACTTACAATAGGAGCAATTTCAATAACATTTCCTGTGAAGATTTTACCTGGCAAGGCTGAAAATGAGATTTCGGGATTCATCCCTAATCGTACTTTATTAATTACATTCTCGGGTAATCCTACTTCAATATTAGTATGATCTCCTGCATTTAATACCGCAATTACTTGTCCCGCACTTACGTTTTCATTTAACTGGTTATTTTTCGCAGCAATAATGCCTGTTTTTGGTGCTTTGATATATCCATAACTGATTTGTGATTGTTGGATACTTTTGTTTCGCTTTGCGGATTCATATTGATCTAATGCACTTTGATAAGAATTTTTAGCAGATTCATAATCACTTAATGAATTACTTCCTTTTTCATACAACGATTTAATACGATCCAAACTAGATTTGGCAGTATTCATAGCCGATTTAGCGCTATTGAGTGCAGAAACCGATTGTTCATAAGCAAGGTTGGCTTGCACGTTATCCAATTTGGCAATCAAATCACCTTTATTGACCTTCTGCCCTACTTTGATGTCTAGGGTGGTAATAATTCCAGTGCTCCTAAAACTTAACTCAATTTCATCACCAGCCTTGGCGATTCCACTAAACGTTCTAATATTTTGTGCATTTAAGTTACCCACAACCTGGTATTGCACAGGTCGCAGTACTTCTTCTTTTTTCTCCACTTCCTTTTTACAGGCATTTAACGTCAAAAATATGAATGCCGATAGTAGTATATATTTTATAAATCTCATTTCTATAGGTGTATTAGTGGTTTTCTTTTTTAGTTTCTATTAAGTATAAACTCATTAGCTCTTCGAATAAAATCTTGGTTACTTGCCTCGGTATTCATTAAAAAGAAATAACCAATGGCTCTTTCTAACTGCATAGAGGTTAATAAATAGTCATAATTGGCGGTTGCTCTGGCTAACTGTGCTTGCAAGTAATTGGTTTGAGCATCAATCAATTGGATCAATGGTACTGCACCTTGCGCATAGGCATTTTGTGTAAGATCTAAACTTTCTCTAGCAGCCTCTTCAGATACTTTGGAAATTTCGATGTTTGCAATTTGATTGATCATATCCAATAAAATGTCGTTTACACTTCTTTCGATGTTCAGTTCTATGTTCTCTTTCTGCACCAATAATTGATCTTCCTGAATCTTTGCAGTCTGTTTATTAATGTTCCGTTGGTTTTGCTGAAAAATGGGTAGGGAAAGGTTCACACCTACATTGTAGCTTCCATCAGGAATATTTGGGAAACCTTGAGGAACTGTTGATCCTTTACCTGATTCTGAAAGGGCCAGATTATATTGTCCTTGCAAAGCTACAGTTGGTACAAATCGACCCAGATCATTAAGTCGATAATTACGCTGTGTAGCTTCCATATTGTAACCAACATTTTTTAATTCTGGGGCATTTTTCTTGGCTTCCTCGACCAAAAATTCAATAAGTGCAGGTCGTAATTTGGGGTCATCCAAAATTTCCAGAAAATCCTGATATTTATAATTCTCAAATACTCCTTTAGATATTTCGGCATCATCAATATCAATTTCGGTAGTAATGGGATTATTCATTAATTGATTAATTGTGTTGAAAGCTTGCTGCTTTTGATTCTCTGCATTGATTAAACTTTGTGTGTTTTGAGCCAACTGACTCCTGAAACGAAGCACATCGGATTTGCCTGATTCTCCGGCAGCAAAGTTTTGATCTGCGATGTCCAAATTCTTTTTCGTGACTTGAAGGTTTTGATTTTGGATTGCTACATTTGTTTTTAGAATCAATGCATTAAAATAGGCAACAGAAGCGTCTAGAAGTGCATCCAATTCAGCAGTATTATAGATTTCCTCCTGAGCTTTTTGCAAATTTTCATTGATGGTAATATTCGCTCCGGCACCTTCTGAATAAATCACTTGTTCTAAAGTAACATTTCCTGAAGTAGAAAACTCCGGATTAGCACCATTAGAAACCTCAGCAACATCCGGATCTAAATATACTGCATTAGCACTGGCAGTTACATTGGGTAAGTAACTACTCTTGGCAGTTTTAACATCCTGACTACTTAACTCAATATTTTTTCGCTCTACATCTAGCGCAAGGTTTTTTGCAACCACTCCTTTCATGATATCAATAATAGAATACGATGTTCCTACAACTACATCATTCTCTCCTCCAATAAAGTCTGCATTAGCTAACATACTATACCGTAATGGAAATCCAATCTGTTTTGCGGTACTAGCGTTAATAGAAAGCTCTTTTTTATAGTCCAAATACATAGATAATGTAGATGGATTTGTTCCATCAACAATTGCTTCTACATTTAAGGCAATACGCCTAAAAAACTGATCGATATTAGTTTTGGGCTGATTGGAGGCCAAAATTCCTTTCTCAACATCTTCTCTACTATAGGCTGAAAATGATGGTAGTTTTTGAGTATTGATGCTGGTAACCAATGTTTTGAATTCACTATCCTTTAAGTAAAACCCTCCTGCAAGATATACCGCATCTAGACCCTTTAAATCGCCATTAATGCTACCATCTTTTTGAAGAGAAATAAGAGTATAAGTAGCATCGTTTTTGGAAAAATAATCATCAAATAGTTTTTTGACAGGCAAAATTTCGGGAATAAAATCATCCAATACGATACCAATTTTCTTATAAGAATATAAAGATTTGAAAACGTCAAGATCATCTGTATAGGAAAAAGGAGCTATGAGATAGGTGATATTATTAACTCCTGAAGTTTTTTGACCTTCTGGAAAATTATAAAAATCACTATTCGCACTACCAAACAGAATAACCGGTTTTGGATATTGTTTTTCTTTATCAATTACTATATTATTAACGACTCCAAACGCCAATATAATATCAACATCAGAATTAAGCAATGTCTGATAATTTGATTTTGCCGTTTCGGTATTGAAATCATTCTCTAATACCTCCATAAAAACAGTAGTGGCACTCTGCCCTACAATTCCTCTTATTTCGGTTTGTAGCTTGGTTAATAATGGCTTCGTTTCTTCTGACGATTTATCGGCAAGAATACCAATAGTAACGGTTTTCGTAACTTGTGAATATGCTAGTATATTTATGAAAATAAGTAAGAAAGTTAACTTTATCTTTTTCATATAATTATATGTGATTATAGTTGATTTAATCGTTTATTTACTGACCAGGATAATTTATTAAAGAGGTTAGAGAAACTTGTAAATTGTTTTTCGGGTAATACTTTTTTAAGTTCATTGTTCTGTTCCTTAATAAGTTCATTAAACTCATGAATAATTTCAATTTTAGTCAATTTTGGATCTTCTCCCAATTGCTTCATTTTGAAACCGAAGTAAAAGGTGATAATCTTAAAATTTGAAGCCATTTCTGGAGTCATCTCAGTGTCCATTATCATGTTCCCCATCCATTGTTTGATGTAATCAGTTTCTTCCTTATTAAAAATCTTAATAGCCGTGCTATCCTCCTTTTTAACTATTGGAGTTTGCCCCATCATTTTTGTTGACAGTAAAATCAGAAAACTAATAAAAAGAATCTTTTGAATGTACATAAACCGATTATGTATGGTTTAACAACTTATTCTTTAGACCAACCTCTTCTGTTGTATACACTAGTAACAATTTTACCAAAGCTTTGTTCATGTATTTTGAACTGTTCTTCTGTCAAGATCTCTTTTACATCAATATCCAATTTCTTGAGCATTTCATGAAACTTTGCAATCACTTCTTTTTCTGTAAGTTCTGCATCTTTATCATCCAAACGCGCAATTTTATTGGTGTGATACCCGACAATCATGAAGTAATCATCTCGTAAATCTTCAGAAAGTTCCATTTTATCCACCTGTTCCGCAACAAAAGCTTGTAAATTGTCTCTTTCTCCAGAAGTGAATATCTCGACCCTGCTGTTCTGTCGTTCTTGTTGTTTTTCTTTTTGTGTTTGCCCAAATGCAGATAGGAACACTACTAAAAATAGCCCAGTAATGATGGTTTTCATAATTTGTGTGTTTCGTTTTAGTATATAAATCGGTTAAATTTAACGGTTTTTAAATAGATTTCATTGTTTTTAAATCTTATTTTGAGGCTATTCTTTGATATGCATTATTTAAATCATCCGTTATAACATATGCCTTCCCATTTGAGTTGAGTCTTGAATCGTCTTTTAATAATCTAGCTTTGTATGACCACCCTTTAGGAAGTTTCAATCGTTTATTTAATGTTTCTAAATCCTCAATATTTAGCTTGGGATCAATTTCCTGAGAGTAGGATTGCATACGATATACCTCTCCATTTGGATTTGTTAATTCATACACCATACTTCCTTTATTATAAATCCAAATCGTTTCTCTATTCACTTCGTTATCAGAATAATTTGCACCTAGTTGAGCTCCTTCCCAAATTTTAAATTCTAGGGTAGCTCTAAGTTTCATTTCTATACCGCCAAAATCAGCCGTTTTTCCGTTTACAGTTTTTCCACTTCCTTGAATGGAGTTTAGCACCCAATATCTAGGACCATTTAACTTTACAATCTTTGCTCCATACTTTTCTGCTAATACATCGGCATTCAACTTCTTCCATAGATTTGATGGAAGTTTATTTAAACCAATGGTATTATAGACTTCTGCATAGATTGTTGACTTGTTTTGAAATATTGGAATAATTTCTCCGTATCTATAATCTCGCAAGTCTTCTGGTAGTTCTATAAACTGTGTTTGGTCTACGGCCGGAATGCTCTTTGAGAAATCTTTATTTTTACAAGATGTTAGTATAGAAATTGAGGATACTAAAAAAAATAACACTAATTTTTTCATGTTTTTATAGTTATTTGATTTATGTTTTAGTGTCTAACTCGAACGCGTCTCGTGGTATACGGACCTCTAAATGTTGCTGTACGAACATTTACATGAGTACGAACGGTAGTTCTATATCGTGCCGTAGAATAGGTAGGCCATGGTCTGAAGTATGTTGGATAGTATCTATAATAATAAGGCGACACCCATGGTGTATATAATGGGCTCCAGAACCAAGTTACAATAACGGGAGAGGTTGTATATGCAGGAATGATTATATAATCCGGTCCATATATTTTAACATTTCCAGTGATTACCACTTTTGTATTTCCCGTATCATCTTTTTTTACGTTTATCACTGCTACATCCTGGAAAGTATTCTTAGCTACAGCGGCTTGTATTGTTATATAATGAATATTGTCTTTTGTAGTGTCAACCACTCTTAAATAATCTACAGCACCATCATTATTTAGATCTAGATTAGAAATTTTAGTTTCGGGGTTGTTTAATTCTTTTTCAAAATCTTCGAGGTTTTGTGCTTCTCCAAACAAGACGGCAACGGCCTCAAGATCCAGGTCTTTGCCAATTGCTTCAGAAGTACCTTCAACTATTGTTTTATTTTGTGCACATCCAATGTTTAGAATGGATGTAACTAATATAAATACGAGTATTTTTTTCGGTTTAATTTTCATTATGGAATTTTTAAAAAAATTTATTAATGTTCGTTTTATGACTTTTGAACTAACTAGTTCTGTTAAAATCGATTTCATCTTTTGCTGTAATGTTTATTTTGATAATTAAAAACTGGATACAAATCGTGAAAAGAAGAAAAATGAAGAAAAGCCCTGGTGGTTTAACTTCTTCATCAATTACTTTGATCATATATTCTATAAACCAAATAGAATTTAGTAGCACATATATCAGTAGACTGCATAACAGAATGCCAAAACTTTGTTTCTTAAAATTTATGCTACTCGCAACCGATAGAACGATAATCAAGTTGCCGGTAAGTCTCAACGGTTCGGTTTTAGCATGACTAAAATGTAGTATAGTATCTACCATCTGAATACCAATTATTAAGATGATTAATATCCTTATTCTTTTCATATCTCTTTGGCCGATTATCGCTTGATTTGACGTTACCATCTTGATAAAATAGACAATGTTGTTTTGGGGTTTTTATCACCATTTGGATCAATTACAGTATGTTTATCTACCTCTACAAACAATGGTGTGCCTTTTTCTTTAATACACAAATCAACATTATTGTCATTGTCATTAAGATCGGCTATCTGGAAAGGTTTAACTTTTATTGAGTCTGTCTCTCTTTTTAATGTGATAGTAAAGTTTTCTAATTGATCTTTTCCTAGTTCTTCGCCATTAGTCGCAACAACTCCTCCGGCCCACACGGTTCTTACAATAGTTGAAGTTTGGTTTTTTGGACAGTCGCATCCTCTTCTTTCTTTGTTGTATGGGTAATCTTCATCAAAAATAAAATGCTCGGCATAGCTAATAAAAGGCCCATCATTTAGTGGGGTTACCTTGATTTTTTGACCTTGCATGTTTTGTCCATCCCTGCTTTTTAATTCTCCGATGATTTCTATGTCTGTAGGTTCATTATCCGGATGGTTACCATATTCACCAATGAGCAGAATGGTTCTTAACTCAAATGCTTCTGAAGCAGGTTGTAAAGTGACAAAATCCACATACTTTTTTTCTCCTTTTGCTGTGGTAATAATGAAATCATGTGCCTGCATAGTATTTGGGTCTATCTCATGAGAGAAAACCAGAGGCATTCCGTCTTGGCCTGGAGCATCTTTCCATAATGCTCTTGATATAGCAGGAAGAGAGTTGTCTAAGCCAAAGAATGCAGAAATAATTTCGGCTTTTCTTTCTTTAGTGACTGGCGGATTTTCATCCGATAAAATATAATCAGGACTTGTATTGCAGGACATAACCATGAGTACAAGAATCAGTATGTTTATTTTATTCATTTGGATACTATGTATTAGTGATTGATTATTGATGCTACCTTTGCTCTA
Organism: Aquimarina penaris; assembly: GCF_040786285.1. Lineage (NCBI taxonomy): Bacteria > Pseudomonadati > Bacteroidota > Flavobacteriia > Flavobacteriales > Flavobacteriaceae > Aquimarina > Aquimarina penaris. Next base: position 1,674,222 of record NZ_JBFMKQ010000001.1, on the reverse strand, counting down.
AATAACCATTAAGAATGTGTTCTGGAAACCTCTCTTTTATCATAAGGGGTAATGATGAGAGGTTTCAGATCACACAGAATGATGTATTAAAATTTATATGCTAAGGACAACCCCATATTAAATGTAAGAATGTTGGGTTGATACTGAGAGTAAACGACAACTCCTCCAACTCGTGTAACACTTTCTAGGGTAATAAAACCTCCGGTAAAAGTAAAAGTGGGCATTAAGGCAAATCGCTTTCCTAGATCCCTTTTCAAGCCAATACCCACTTCGTAACCAAAACCTGTAGCAGATCCTCCATCCCTAAAATAATTAAGTGTGCTTGTGCCGTTAGTGGCAGTAACAGAAACATCTGGACTGTTAAGGATCATAGGGCCAATACCGAGACGAGGAAGAACAGCAAATTTTTCTGAAATATTCATTTGGTAGGCGACCCCTACCAATACATAAAATACATTCCAGTTATCAGAATTATCCATAAAATCAGTACCCGGATTATTTGTTTCAAGAGTATTAATCAAGTCGTCGGTATTGATATCATAATTTTGAAGCCGAATAGTTCCCGTTAAAATTATCTTTTCTTCAAGTCGATAACCTCCATAAATATCAAATTTGGTTCCGGTCTCTGCAAAGCCGGAATTTTCATTATTTTCTGAGGCATCCTTGAAGTCGCCAAGAGGAAAACTTGACCCAGCAGAAATTCCCAAGTAGTATTTAGAATCATTATTATTCTGTGAAAAAGCAGAAATTGCTATGGTTAAAAATCCGATGAGTACCCATTTTTTTGAAGTAAAATACATGACGATTGTGTTTAGTTAATTTCTGTTTAGTTCCTACTGTTTGGTCCAGGTCAATGTTTTTGAAACAAATCCTTTACTTACTTTAATTTTGAGTTCTCGGCCCTCTAAAATCAATTCGCAAGTCATTTTTTTACCGTCTTTTGGTTTTATTAATGTACCTGTCCATTTTTTATTATCAAAAGTGATGTTCTCTAAGATTACCTTATCTTTTTCGGTTACGATACCCATGAAGCTATCACCTTGTTTGGTGATATGCACTATGACACCTTCTTCCATTTTCCAGTTTCCTTCAAAATTATCGGTTGATTTTTGTGCCATTGTAGTTGAGCAAACTAATACTAACATTAATAAAGCGATGTTTCTCATTCTAGATTGTTATTTATGATTTATAGACCGCTAAGAAATATTTTTATTGAATGATGCCGAAAAAATGAATAGCAAATAAAGTCCAGATTAAACAATCTGGACATATTCATAATGTTACACAGTCTATTTGTTGAATGTTTTTAAAAAGTTCCTTTACCTATAATGATTTTATCATACTAGGATTTTGGCATATACTTCTATAAGAAATCTCTAAAAACTTAATAGTAATTAAAGATGTGTTTTTACATAATCGGATGGAGAAATACCCATATGTTTTTTAAATATAGAGTAGAAAGATGATTTGCTATTAAAACCTGCTTCAAAAGCCAAAGTAAGTAATGTGAATTTACTGTTTCCTGGGTGTTTTGCTTTCTCAATAAATTCTTCTACACGATATTGGTTTACGAAATCATAAAAAGTGGTATTTAATCCCACTTTAAATATTTTAGAGAGATAATAATACGGGATTTCAGAAATATCTGCCAAAGAGCGTAGAGAAAGTTTGGGATTTAGATAAGGTTTCTCTGAAGACATACAATCCAAAAGTCTTCGTTTGCACTCCGAAATTTCCTTTTCTTCTAAAATCCTGTTTATATCTGGTTTCTTGTTCGCTTGTTTCGTATTTCTATTTTCAGGAACTCCGCTAATTTCGGTAATAGCAACATCATTTCTGATCCCATAAATGCCCATATACACTATAGCTAAAGAGAAAAGCAACATAGGATAAATATGTATTTGATCATGTGAAAATTCTGATCTAATGATGATAAAATACGATACTATAAGGCATATCCAAGTAATAAATATTGAATATAGCAAGCGCCTTAGCCAATTAATGCTGATCCCTTCAGAATATGAGAGTTGCGTTAATTGTAGTTTTTCATGTCTCTTTATTTTTCGCCACGTTAGGTATATATAGAAAGGAATAATCAAAAATTGTATAGAAAATCTAATTATTCTAATCCAGATTGTTAACCCATTAATCTGTATTTGATTAATTACCTCGGCCTTTTCTTGGGCACCCAAAAGTGTATATTGTGAAAGTACTGTGATCATGATGATGATAAAGGGTAAAAAATGGATACCATCACTCCATTCGATTTTCTTTGTTTGGGCAGAGATGTATAAATACAATAGTGAAAATATTAATGGCCCAAATGGCATCGATATGAAAAAGTATTTTGCCTTGGTAATATCGTAGTTAAAACTTGTATAAACATTGATTTGTATGAGAACAAATGACAAAATGAAGAAACAGAACAAGAGCCAATCTGGTTGATTTTTTTGCTTCTTCAAAAAAACTAAAAAAGCAAAAAATAAGGATTGATAAGAAATTATTGATAAGGTGTTTACTAAATCCATATTTGGAGATCAATTTACTAATATAAATAACGTATTATGATTTATGCATGGATAAATGTAGTTTGAAAATTCACATAACTATTCATATTGTTTTTAATTTCTTATTTTTTGACAAACCTTAAATACTAACACGCTCTAAAAGTTAAATCAGTATTTTTACGCAATAAAAGCATGTATAATACAAGAATAATACTCTTTTGAAATTCAACAATGAAAAATATACCCTTCCTTATTTTTATAGCGCTAAGTAGTTTTTGTAAGGCGCAAGACTTATCCAAACTTTATGAAGAAGTAAACCCCGCTGTAGTAGTTATATTTACCCAAGAAGCAAAATTAGAATCTAATGGTAGTGTTACCAAAACAGTTACTTCTGAAGGATTGGGATCTGGTTTTATGGTTTCAGAATCTGAAATTATTACTGCATCACATGTTGTTGATGCTGCCGAAATAGTAAGAGTTAAATTTATTGACGGAGAAATACGATCTGCAAAAGTGATTTCTACCTTCAAATCAGCAGATGTTGCTTTAATCAAACTAGATATACCCAAAAAGGGTGCTATAACGGTAACCTTTGGAGACTCAGATCAAGTAAAAATAGGAGAACAAGTGTTCATTGTTGGTGCTCCCTTTGGCTATAGTCATTCACTTTCTTCAGGGTATGTAAGCGGAATTATTAAGAACAAACTAGGTGCTAATCCATTTACTCAATCTGAGTTTATTCAAACAGATGCCGCCATTAATACAGGTAATTCTGGAGGTCCAATGTTTAATATGAAAGGCGAAGTAATTGGTGTGGTAAGTCAGATACTTACCAAATCAGGAGGTTTTGAAGGTATTGGGTTCGCCGCAACCGCAAATATTACTAAAAACCTGATCGCAAATAATAGAACACCTTGGTTAGGTTTTGATGCATACCCCCTTACAGGTAAGACTAAACGATTGTTCAATGTCCCACAAAATAGTGGTCTATTGGTACAGCGTGTAGTTTTTGGATCTGTATTGCATAAAATGGGATTATTAGGAGGTGATACCGAAGTTGTAATTGATGGACAAAAGTTAATCATTGGGGGCGATATTATACTCGCTTTTAATGATGTTATATTTGATCTTACTGATGATTCTTTGGTAAAACTTGGTGAGTTGGGTAAAAAGCTAAAGTCTACGGACTCTTTTGAACTTACAATATTAAGAGGAGGAAAAGTTATGAAGTTAAAAAGATAATTTTTTTATAAATGTAATGTTAACATATTACCCGGATCAATGGAATCAGACACACAAAACACTTATGCATAAGAACAGATACTTTAACATTCTAATCATTTTATTGCTCGTTTTTAACATAACGGTAAATGGTCAGGAAAAAGAAAATGATTCTATTGTCACTCCTTTTCGGAAAGGAAAATGGCTTACGGGTTTATCCGGTACGATCAATTCAAGCACTATTGAATTAAGAAGTGCTGACCAAACTACAACCACCAATGAATATGGGATTAATTTCACTACTGGAAAATTTATAAAAAATCGTTTTTTACTAGGAATCACAATTGCTGCTAATAGGAGCAATAACTCAGGAGTTGTAGAGAGAACTACAGAGAACTTATTTGTAGGCCCTTTAGTTTCGTATTATCTCTCAAAGGTAGAGCGTGGATCACTTTTTTTTCAAGTATCCCCTGGATATGTGCGCTATCGAGATAATACGCGAATAGAACAAACAAATGGTTTTGTAGAGGAATTAGGCGAAGGCGGTGGTTTTGGAACACTTCTTGGAGTCGGGTATTCTTATGCTTTCTTTGATCTTGTCACCTTTGATATCGGATTAAAAACCAACTTATTATGGATTAATATTGATCAAGAATCAATCCCAATAAATACGACTACCTCAGAAGATATTTTTGTGAATAGTATTTCTTTTTCGTTTGGTTTTAACATTTTAGTAGATCAGTTCTAATGAAGAAACAAATTTCAACATATATAATTGCTCTCGTACTATTATTTTCTAATGGGGTTCAGTCTCAAAGTAAAGAGACTGTATTTAAAACCGACACGATTGCAAGCACAAAAAATATTCAATTTATAGGAGTTCCTATTGCCTTTTATACGCCAGAAACTGAATTTGGTTTTGGTGGTGGTGGACAGCTTTTTTTATTAAATAAAAGCAATATCTATAATGACCGTCAATCAAACATTTTATTTAGCGGAATTTACACACTAAATGAACAGTTTCTATTTGAAGTCAAACCAGAAATCTATTTGGGTAAAGGAGATTATTTTATCGATATAGACTATACCTGGGAGATCTACCCTAATTTATTTTGGGGTATAGGTAATAGTACACCCGACAGAAATGAGGAAGTGTATAACATGACTTCGCATAAATTGAAAATGGGGTATCTAAGACGTTTACCTCCAAATCTTAATTTCGGATTTGAGTATGTCTTCGAAAACCATGAAGTTACTGAAATTGAAGAAGGAGGAATTCTAGATTCTGCCGCAGTTTTAGGTAGTGACCGAGCCATTATTAGTGGGTTAGGCGTCACCTTCAATTTAGACACCAGAGATGATGTAGGCTCTCCCCTATCTGGTCGTTATTATAAACTTAATGCTCAATTTTCAAGCGAACTTCTGGGAGCTACCCATGGCTATAATAAATTCTTTTTGGATTTACGAACGTATGAACCATTAACCAAAACGAGCATTCTGGCAATGCAAGTATATAGTGAAAACACTTTTGGAGACGCACCTTTTCAAGGTTTGGCTAAATTTGGTGGAAGCTATAGTGCTAGAGGATATTTCTATGGTAGATTTACAGACAACCATATGTATATTATACAAACTGAGTATCGATGGCGTTTTAAACCACGATGGACAATGGCTGCCTTTGGATTGGTCGGCGAAGTAGCAAGTACTCCCGAAAATTTCTTCAGTATAAGTAACATGAAGCCTAGTGCAGGGGCTGGAATACGTTTTAAGTTACTTAAAAACAAAAGTACATGGCTGCGTTTGGATACCGGATTTGGAGAAAATGGCAATAGCGGCTTTTATTTTGGAATCAACGAAGCTTTCTGATATTTTTTAAACTCTTTTAACGTGAAAGTATCATACTTTCTCTGTATTGTATAAAAACATAGTAAGTCATTTTAACCAGAGGCAATATCATTTTTTTGTTTAGTACAAAGGAACACCATAGTATACTTGCGGTGTTAAGTTGCATTGCATTTAAATTTTAAAAATGATCTCAAAAAGATAATCTTCGGCTCATTAAAATTAACTAATTTTAGTGTATAACAATTATTTACTACGATATTATGAAATCAGAGAGCACCTATCATTATCAATTTGGCGCAGTTGTTAAAATTACTTTACGAGATGGCGAAGTATCAGAAGAAGAGAAGTCTTTTTTGGATCATTTGGCCAAAATTTTAGGGATTTCGGTAGAAGAATACGATCACATCATGCAAAACTATCTAACCTATCCATTAGAACCTACCACTACTCATAATGAGCGATTAGAAAGCATGTATACTTTAACAAAATTAATTTCTGACGATCAAACCATTTCTGGAGAACAGCAAATCCTTTGGTTAGAAAGAATGGCCAAGGCAATAGGATTTACTCCGGGGAATGTTAAGTACATCGTCGGAAAATCGTTAGCCGTTATTGAGAAAGGGATAGATCAAGAAACGTATAAAGTAGAAATCATGAATATTAATAAATAATCTACTGTTATACCTACTTCTTTAACTAAATTAGATGTATGATCATAACATTTTACGGTACCAGAGGTTCTATACCTGTTTGCGAATCTGGTTTTCAGGAATTTGGAGGCAACACAACTTGCGTTGCTGTATCGGGTAAAAAAGAAGGAGAAAGTGTACTCATTTTTGATTCAGGTACGGGTATCAGAAAACTGGGAAAAGAACTCATTTCAAAAAAATTTTCACCTGGTAATAAGATTTTTCTCACCTTTTCACATTTCCATTGGGATCATATTCAAGGATTTCCATTTTTTGCTCCTGCTTACGATAGTAGTAAAGAAATTGAGTTTTTTATCATTGGAGATGATGCTCCGGAGATACATGATTTCAAAGAAATACTGGCTAAACAAATGGAGAGTACATATTTTCCTATAGGTATAGATGATATGGGGGCAAATTTTACATTTACCGTGAATAAGGGTGATAAAGTCATCTTTGATGGAGGTCAAATAACAGTTAACAAACATAAGCATCCTGGGGGAGCCTACGGTTATCGCTTAGAAGCTGAAGGAAAAGTATTTGTCTATTGCACAGATATAGAGCATGGTGATGAATTAGATGAAAATGTTGTCAATTTTTGTAGAAACGCTGATATACTTATTCACGATGCTCAATACACTCCAGAAGAACTACCAAGTCATAAAGGTTGGGGGCATAGCAGTTGGGAACAAGCTATAGAAGTTGCTGAAGCTGCAAATGTAAAACAACTATACCTCACTCACCATGATCCAGAGCATAACGATGATTTCTTAAGAAAGGTAGAACGGCAATGCCAACAACGATTTCCAAATTGCTATTTAGCACGTGAAGGTCAAGTGATCGAAATATAAAATTTTTCTATCGTAGGGATAAGAATAAAAACATACCCGAATAACAAAGCTAAATCAGTCTTTTTATTCTTTTTTTTATTAAATTTAAAAACTAATTCACACCGCACAAATCTTGGCAATAAAAGACAAAGTATTACCAGATAAAAAATCCCGATGGCGTCCTACCGCGGTTTTCCTCATAGCCGCCCTTATCGGCTTGGGATTATTTATGGCCAAAGAATCAGAAGTGGTATCGTATATGGGTGATAATCCACAAACATGTGTTAACTGCCACGTAATGACTCCGGTATATAACAGCTGGATGCATAGTTCGCACAGAGAGTGGGCATCTTGTAATGATTGTCATGTACCCCATGATAATGTTTTCAATAAATATTATTTTAAAGCCAAGGATGGTTTATATCATGCCTCAATATTCACTTTAAGAGCAGAACCTGACGTTATTTTTATGCGAGAAGCCTCTCAAGAAGTTGTTCAGAATAATTGCATTCGTTGCCATGTGCAACAAGTAACCCAAACTAAATATGAAGGTTGGGTAGATGGGCATGCTTCTGATAGAACAGACAGGCAGTGTTGGAGTTGCCATCGTGAAATACCCCATGGGCGCAGCCATGGGATTTCGACCGTAAAATATAACATAGCACCTATACCAACAGATGAAGTAGAGGCTGTTATTCCCAAATGGTTACAAAAAGAAATTGAAGAAAAATAAACATCTAGTATTATGAAAAATAAGGTATTATTCATTGTTACTATTATCGTAGTATTTTTATTGGGGTTACTGGCTTCCAGTATTATTAATAGAAAGTCTGAAGCAAAATACAAATATGTCCCAAAAGTAGATATTAGCGAGAATGAACCTCGTAATGCGGTTTGGGGCGAAAATTTTCAAAAAGAATACCAGTCCTTTCTACAAACGACTGATACAAGTTTTTCTAGCTACCAGGGTGGTTCTGCCATGCGCGATATGCTTGAAGAAGACCCCCGTCTTGTTGTACTATTTGCGGGATACGGTTTTTCTAAAGACTACAATCAGGGGCGTGGCCATTCATACGCTATCGAAGACATTCATAATACACTAAGAACAGGAGGACCAAAAGGAAAAGGTGACGGGCCAATGCCAGCTACTTGTTGGACCTGTAAAAGTCCTGATGTACCACGATTGATGAATGAGATAGGAATTGAAGAATTTTATAAAGGAAAATGGGCTGATAAAGGGCCAGAAATCGTAAATTCTATTGGTTGTGCAGATTGTCATGACCCTAAGAGCATGAAACTTCGTATTACCCGCCCTGCATTGGTAGAGGCTTTTGATGCCATGGGTAAGGATATTAATAATGCTACGCATCAGGAAATGCGTTCGTTGGTCTGTGCTCAATGCCATGTAGAGTACTATTTTGATAAAAATATACCAGGGAAAGAAGGGACTCCCTATCTCGTTTTTCCATGGAAAAATGGAATGGCTGTAGAAGATATGGAGAAATACTATGATGAGTTAGAGTTTAAAGACTGGACTCATAAAATTAGTAAAACGCCTATGCTAAAAGCGCAACATCCCGGTTATGAAACTTATGCAACAGGTGTACATGCTGATCGTGGAGTATCCTGTGCAGATTGCCATATGCCTTATAAAAGTGAAGGAGGGCAAAAATTTACGGATCATCACATACAATCTCCACTAAATAATATAGCGAATGCTTGCCAGGTATGTCATAGAGAAGAAGGAAGTAAATTAATGGCTAATGTATTTGAGCGTCAACAAAAATCGACAGAGAATAGATTAAAATTAGAGGATCTTTTAGTCAAAGCCCATATCGAAGCTAAAAAAGCCTGGGATCTTGGGGCTACCGAAGATCAAATGGATGCTATTTTAACAGACATACGTCATGCACAATGGCGTTGGGATTATGCTGCTGCTGCTCATGGTGCTTCTTTTCATTCTCCGGTAGAAACTGCTAGAGTTATCGGTGGTGGATTACATGTTGCACAAGAAGCCAGAGTAAAACTAGCACGACTACTTGCCGATTTAGGGCATAATGAACCTGTAGAAATGCCAGATATCTCTTCTAAGGAAAAAGCTCAAGCCTATATTGGACTCGATATAGAAAAGTTAGAAGCAGAAAAACAAGAATTCAAAAAAACACTATTGCCAAAGTGGTTAGAAGAAGCTAAAGCCAGAGAAGCAAAACTAGATGTGAAAACAGTTTCAATGCAAGAAGAATAAAACAATATACACTTTTATTAACAAGATATCCTCAGTTGTACACCTAATGAGGTTATCTTTCTTTTCTTAAACAATCCATAATGCATAAATTATATCGTTTTTTTTCCTCCCCTATATTGGCTGTTCTATTATTACTGCTTTTTGCAATCGCCATGGCTACGGCTACTTTTGTAGAAAATGATTTTGGTACCGCTACCGCATGGAAAATCATCTACGATGCCTGGTGGTTTGAACTGGTTATGATAGGACTCGGCATTTGTTTTGGCACTAACATCTATAAATACAAACTATGGCGAAAAGAGAAATGGCCAATCCTTTTGTTTCATGTTGCATTCATCGTTATTTTATTAGGTGCCGGAATAACACGACATTCTTCTTATAGTGGTATTATGCGTATTAGGGAAGGTAGTGCTTCAAACATTATCATTTCGGATAGTAATTATCTGCAAGCGCACATTTCTGATGGAAGCAAGACAAAAGTAATTCGAAAACAATTGAACTTCTCTCCTATCAGTGATAATGATTTTACGATAGAAACAGATTTTAATACGATACCTATACGCATTTCTCATAGCAAATTTGTTGCAGATGCTGTGCCAGAAATAGTAGATGATGTTGAAGGTGGAAAAGCACTCTTGCAATTAGTGGTGTCGTCTGGAAACGGAAGACAAACGGTATTTTTGGAAGAAGGCGAAGTAGAGAGTATTGGAAAACACCATCATAAAGTTGGATATAATGCCAAAGAAGAGGGAATCATTAATATCATAGAAAAAGATGGTGATTTTAGTGTAGTATCCCCACGAGATCTGGATTTCTTTATGATGGCTTCTCAAACTGCTGGGAAAATTAAAAAAGATAGTCTTCAGCGATTAACTTTACGTACTTTATATCGTGATGGTGATGCTTCTTTTGTACCGCTGTCTTTTCATCCTAGTGCAACGATAGAACTAGTAAGTGAATCCGAAAAACCAAAGGATAATGATAGAGCCAAAGATGATGCACTCATTGTTAATGTCGAGGTAGCCAATCAAAAAGAAAAGTCATCATTGTTATATCGAGAAGGTTTTTTACCTACAACTCATGAACTTGTGCTAAATGGATTAACCATACAGCTTTCTTATGGTGCACAAGCACAAGAAGTTCCTTTTTTAATACACCTTAATGATTTTCAATTAGAACGATATCCCGGTTCTACAAGTCCTTCGGCATATGCAAGTGAGGTAACTATTATCGACAATAACGAGAAGACACCATTTCGAATATTTATGAACCATGTACTGGATTATCAAGGCTATCGATTTTTTCAGGCAAGCTATGATACCGATGAATTGGGAACCGTACTTGCTGTAAATCACGATAGATTAGGCACCTGGGTTACCTATTTGGGCTATTTATGTATGGGGTTAGGTATGTTTTTTACCCTATTTGGTAAAACCTCAAGATTTAGGGCAATTAATCAAAAGCTAAAAAAATTAAAACAAAATCAAGTTGTAAACTTGCTTCTTTTCTTTTTTATTACTGGCTTTGCCAACGCAAATACAACCGATCCAAATTTAGAGAAACAACTTGTAGAAAACCAACAGATCGATCTATATCATGCTGAACTCTTTGGTCGATTAATGGTTCAGGATCTGGATGGGCGTATTAAACCCATTAATACTTTGGCTTCAGAATTTTTAAGAAAAATATCTAGAAAACCTTATTTTAAATACGCTGCTGGTGAAACAAATGTGCGCATGGATGCCAATCAGGCATTTTTGGCAATGCATGTAGATCCAAATGCCTGGAAGCAAATTCCATTAATTAAGATTGATCAAAAAAAAGGAGGTGTTCTGTTCAAACCTTTGACACCAAACAAAGAGGGGTTAATCCCTTTTAATGCGCTATTAGACGATAAAGGAGCATATATATTGTCTGACGCCATAGAAAAAGCTAACCTTAAAAAACCAGCAGAGCGTAATGAGTTTGATAAGGAAATCATTAAAGTAGATGAGCGTTTCAATATTTTATATAATGTCTTAATCGGAAATTATTTAAAGATCTTTCCTAACAGTAATGATGATAATAATACCTGGCATAGTTATGCGCATCATTTTAGAGATTTCCCTGCTGAAGACGGCAAGTTTGTACAAACCATTGTTCCTTCCTATTTTCAGGATATAGTATCAAAGAAATGGGGAGCAGCTACAGATAAGCTTTCGTATATAAAAACCTATCAAGACGTTTTGGGTAAAGACATTATCCCGAATGACAAAAGAGTAGCTGCAGAATTATGGTATAACGAATTGAATCTCAATTTTTGGCTTTTCCAGGTATTTTTCACTTTGGGATTCATGTTATTAGTATTTGCAATCACTAAAATTTTTGTTCAAAAAAAATCCATTGAACTGCTATGGAACATAGTAATTATCCTTTCATTAATAAGCTTTTTATTATTCACAGGAAACATATTGCTACGATGGTATGTGGCTCAACATGCACCCTGGAGCAATGGGTATGAGATGTTGGTTTTTGTAGCATGGGTATTAATGCTTTGCGGATTGATGACTTTTAGAAAATCAGACTTTGCATTACCATTAGCTACTTTATTTTCTGGCGCATTATTATTTGTAAGCTATCTCGACTGGCTAAACCCAGAGATCACTAACCTTATGCCCGTCCTTAAATCTTCCTTTTGGTTAAAAGTACACGTAGCAACTATTATTAGCAGTTATGCACCATTGGCTTTATCTGCTATTTTGGGTTTGATGGCACTTATTCTTATGGTAATCAAAACAGATAGAACAAAAGGACCTATCGATATTCGTATTAAAGAACTTACTTATATTAATGAAATCTCTATGACCATTGGATTGTTCGTATTGGCCGTAGGAACATTTTTAGGTGGTGTTTGGGCCAATGAATCCTGGGGGCGCTATTGGGCATGGGATCCTAAAGAAACATGGGCTTTGATAAGCATCATCGTATATGCTGTAGTATTACATTTACGATTTATTCCTGGATTACAAAATCGTTACGCACTCAATGTAGCCAGTACATTTGCATTTTGGTCAATTATCATGACTTCTTTTGGAGTTAATTATTATTTATCTGGTCTTCATAGTTATGCAGCAGGAGATCCTATTCCTATTCCTAAATTTGTATATGTATTAGCTTTATGTATGGTACTTATAGCAATAACTGCTTACATTCGTAATAAAAATTTTGATAGTCGTCATGTTTCTTCTTAAGAGTCCGAATATCTGAATATAAAAACATTTTACTCCTTATATTATTTTTAGTCTATCTAATTAATATTTTAATTGTTCAAGCTTATCCCAAATACCCCAATATGCACCAACATCACCTTCTGCTCCGACCTTCCAAGATTCATCAAAAGACGAAAAAAAGAATACTTCGATATTATCTTCTTCAGACCATTTTTGTGTATTGATAAAATATTTCATGGCATTTTCATAGGATGGAAACGCCCCTTCAAGGTTTGTCCCATTACTTGGCCAGCCTGTTTCAGAAATGATAACCTTTTTACCATTTCCGGCGCGAAGTGCTCTATGATACATATCTTTCATGTATAACAACGAATAATCCAGATCGCAGCCTTCCCAAAAGGGATAACAGTTTGCCAAAATAATATCGCATGCTTCAGTAATCCTGGGGTGATCAACAAACTCGTAATATGCATCAACGTATCCTACAGGAATATCGGTGACCGCCTCTTTTACCAAATGTATATTACTCAATAATTCAGCTTCTGTCAAATCACCTCTATACATTACCTCATTACCAACTGCCGCGATATCCACATAACCCTTATTACACAATTCAATAAGATTTTTCACTTCTTTACTATTAATTTCGGCATTATCACCTAACCAGGCCCCCACTAAAGTTTTGATGCCATACTCTTTTGCAATTTTTGGAATGGCTTCATTTCCATCAGTACATGAAAACGATCGTATCCATTTGGTATATGGTTTAATAATTTCTAACCTTCGATGTATTTGATCTTCGGTAATCTGATCTCCAGGTTGTTGACCTTCTATATATGGACTAAAACATAGACCATGCATACCATTGTCTAAAACCTGTCTATACATTTGCTTTAAATCTTCTGTAGTTTTGTTAGCGTACTCTAGAGTGGCCAGGGTCAAAAACTTTTCTTTTCTAATAGACATAAGATGTATTAATTAATATTATTAAAGCTCTCCTCTTCGTTCTACCAATGTGGTTTTTATTTCTCTAGCCCTCTTTTCAGTAAGGCTATATTTCCACATTACCCATATTGCTAATGCTGCAGTTACCGATGGGACTACTATGTCGGCCACCCTAAGGCCATTCATAGTTTCTAAAGATTGCTCGGTAACATTAGGATCAAATCCAACAATACTCAAAATTAATCCACCTAAAACTAATGCAATAGACTGACCTATTTTCACCATCAACCAATAAATGGCCCCAAAGGTTCCCTCTTTACGAGGCATTCCATTTTCTAATTCATCTAAGTCACATACATCTGCAGTCATGGACATCATTAATGTAAATAACCCTCCCATTCCAAAAGCAAACAATGGAATTGGTAAAAATATAAGCCAGGGTACTTCGCTACCTGGATCTATACTAAACCAGGACATTCCTATCTTATCTAGTATTGGGTTTAAAAATTCAAATATGGAGCCTATTCCAGAGTTTAATGATGTCCCTAATCCCGTTTGATTAAATTGACTATTAAGTTCCTTATCAAAACCCCACCATTTTAAAAGATAGCCTACTATTGATAAAACGGTTGAAATTATAAAAGCTTTTTTCTTTCCCCATTTATTCGCCATTCTTGAAATAATGGGTATGACAATAAATGCAGTAATTATGGCATTAATCGTATTAAACCATGCCGGCCATGTACCGGCTAACTCATAACTGCCGTTGTACATATAAAATACAATAATAAAAACCCCAAAGGCAGCGACAAGTTGAAATCCATTAAAAACCAAGAACGTTGCACCACATAATTTCATAAAAGGTTTATTTTTAGAAACTTGAATAATTCCTGCGAATAAGTCTTTCATGTTAGCAGCAAGCGTTTTGAAATTAATCTCTTTTCGATTTTCCATATGTGAAGAATCAATACCTTTACAAAATAATGCAGGTAAAATTCCGAAAACTATACACATGGCACCTACAATAAGTGCCATAGTGCGCACTCCTTCTGTTTGCGTATTAAAAGTGTTTGTATCTGGAATAATAACATACAACCATGGTACAATCATCCAGGCAATTTGTCCCATTGTGTTAGAAAATGCCATTAAACGTGTTCTTTCGTTATAGTCTGATGTCATTTCGTAGCCGAGTCCGACCAATGGAGTGGCAAACATGGTATTACCAATAAGAAATAGTAATTGAAGTACCATGACATGCCAAATAATATAGGATTGAGAAGCATTATCATCAATTTGCCACATTAAAAAGAAAAGTATTCCGCTTATGATTGCACCAACAAAAATATAGGGTCTTCTACGTCCCCACCTGGATTTTGTATTGTCTGAAATGAAACCCATTATTGGGTCTGTTATCGAGTCAAATATTCTTGGTAAACCACCTAAAAGCCCTGCCCATAAAGGATCAACTCCCCATGCTGTTAATAAGAAAAATTGGATAAAAACCCCAAGTGTTCCAGGCAATATATTTAATATAAAATGGCCTGCACCAAAGGCGGCTTTTTGACCCACCGGGACTTTATCTTTTGTGGCAGTTTTAATAGTTGACATAGTTTTAATTTTAGTTAGCGATGACTATTGTTTGAATAGCCTGTGCATTAATAGAAATATCCTTTGATTTTTCACCTAGGGTCAATGAAAACTGTTTTGCATCTTCTGTCGGGTTAAAAACAACCACTGCAATAGAACCATCTGGGTTTTTAGCAGCAGTAACCATTACTTTTTCATCTGAAATCTCGACATCAATCACTTTCGCTTCGGGTCGAATATATTTACTAAAATGTGCCATGGTATAGTACAAAGGTGTAAAGTATACCTCATCATTATCTGGATCAACAATCACCGGTGCCACACACCAATTTTTAAACCAGTTTGGACCACCTTGCTTATCTAATACCATGTTCCAATCTACCCATCCATCTACCCAATTATTCAAACACCCTATGATATCTCTGGCATAGCGATATACAGGTACGTATTTAGGGTGCAAATGCTTCTGGTGTTCTGGGGCCCAATCCCAACCCCAGTCGGTTGCTTCTTTAGACCAATACCAAGCATCATCTTTCCATTTTGGAACTTCGGCATCAACACAGGCTTCAGTTTGGATCAAGTATTTATCTGGTGCTTTTGTATGGGCATATTGCAATGCTTCAGGAAATACCTCGTAGGTGCTCTCGTACCAATGAATAGCAGTACCATCATAGTATTTAGAAGAAGCTTCATCCTTGTACATTACATCTACCCACTCTTTTATACCTTCCCTATTTTGATCATATCCCAGAATTTTAATATCTCCATTACCGTCTTCTTCTAATTTTGGACCTAAATGATTTTGTACAAAATCTGTCATTTCTTCTGGTGTAAAATGCATACTTTCCCAGTTATCGCCATTGCCATGTGGTTCATTTTCGACGGTAAACCCCCAGATATCGATTCCTTGTTCTTTGTAGGCCTCTACATACTTAGAAAAGAATAATGCCCATGTATCGTAGTATTCTGGCAGTAGTTTTCCGCCTACCCAATGCTTGTTATCCTTCATCCAGGGTGGCGCCGTCCATGGGGATGCAAAAATTTTAAAACCATCTTCTGAAGTTGCCATCGCTTCTTTGATCATCGGGATTAAATCATCTATATCCTCTTTTACCGAAAAATCTTTAAGTTCTTTATCCTCATTAGGTGTATAGGAATATTGACTTAATGAGAAATCACAAGAATTCATATGTGTTCTTGTTAGTGAATAATTGGCTCCCTCTCTTCCGAAATACCCTTTAATGATTTTATCCCGATTTTTTGTACTTAACTTATTCAATACATATGCTGAAGACTCTGTAAAAGCACCTCCAAAACCTGTAATGGTTTGATAGGTTTTTTCGGGATTTAAGGTAATACCAGCTTTTACCTCCGAAGTTGGAAACTCTGTAATTTTCGTCAACTTATTACCGCTTGCAGAAGTTTCATAAACTTCTACTTCAAGACTTTGTTTATTAGCACATGCACTCATGGTAAAAACAATTAGTAGTATTATGTATGTCTTTTTTCTCATCTTTTTTCTCATCTTTTTTAAAAGTCAACGACCGTTACTTTTTTAACAGGAGGTAGTTCTACATTCTTCATCATCTCGCTTTTATCACCATTATATGTTTTGGTCATTGGGTTACCTCCCCTAGTTAACCCTTTAAACGTACCCTTATCTACCATATCCCAAAGCGCATATTTTGCTTTACCATCAACCGTGATTAATCCAAAATGATTTTCTGAACCTTTATGATTGTGGGCGTCTTTCCAGGGTTCGTCGAAGGCTTCAAAATAAAAGCATGATATCCCTTCTTTATTGGTCCATTCTCTCATGTATTGGTAATACAATGCTTCTTTAAACTCATCTGTAGCTTTAGAGCCATTCGGTCCATAATGCCCATTAGACACTGTAGCCCAGCCTGTCTCCCCTATATGAATAGGCTTTTTTACACCTAAACTCTCAACATAATTAGACACTGCTTTGTATTGCTTTTGAGCAAACTTTAAGGCTCTTTGCATAGCGGCTTCAACTTTTTCTTCTGAAGAGAGATTTTCTTCATCACTATCTATTCCCCAAAACTCAGGGTTATAATGCGTATTATGGTATGGGTAGGTATGCATGGACACATAATCCACGACTTTGATCAGGTCTTCTAAATCTTTACCATGATAGCTTTCTTCCCCTCCTCCCCAAGACGCAAAATCATCGGATGAAGTAATCCATAGATCTTTAGAAAGTTTACCTTCTTTCTTTAAGTTCTGTAAATAATTAACCCATTTTAATATCACATTGGGTTGCACATAATAGCTGGTTGCCCATCTAATCATGGCTTCATTACCCACAGCAATTACTTTTACAATATCTGGATATTGATTGGCCAATGCTATAGCTCTATTGATCTCACCTTCATTTTGTGTGCTTTCTACAGTATGATCTGGTTCTTTATCAGTCCAAGCATTCTTACAATCAATCCAAGCACCAAGCATTACATACATTTCGAAAGTTTCATCTTCTTTCTTGAGCTGATGTATGGCTTTTAACACATTAGAAGCTTGCGCTAATTGAACATTATAGGTTCTTAAGACTTTAATATTCATAGCCTGAAGAATTTTCATATCTTCTTTTAGCTGTGCAATAGTAGGTTGAAACTCTCTAGATGATTTACGATAACCTCCATAGGATATCGCAAGATAATTTGGGTTGCCTAAAATGTCTTTTGCGGTAATACTGTTTTGGGGGCGCATAGATTGTTTAGTTTTTTGTTCTTGATTGCAAGACAGCATAAGTACGGTAAATAATAATGATAGTACTATGTTGTGTCTTAGTGTCATTTCTTTTTATTTTAAAATGGTTTTCTCGATGTTTACTTTTATACTTTCTATTTCGCCAGTTCTTTCAAATAATTTTTGACTTATAGAGGTGTCTAAATTTAAACCAGAGTGCGAAGTTATCGAGCCGTCTTGGTAGGTTATTTCTAGACTGTTTTCTCCCGATAATGTATACACAACAGGTACTTGGCAATAGGTAAAAGCCAACTCGTATCTATAGAGTTGCACTTGTTTTTTATTTTGATGTAGATCTACGTAATGGAACATTTTTGGGTCTTTCAAGAACTCTCCTATTCTTAACAGACATGGATAAAACTGCAACTCGCCATTTTTAACTGTCACGCCCAATTCTCCTATACGACTTAAGATGTCTTCTTTTACTTGCCCGGTCATTCCTGGTTGTTGCGCTCCTTTACCAGCTGGTGTATGTGAATAAGGATCTGTTGGAAAAGCGCCATACAATTCTGGCGATTTATGAACACCAATACCTTCATTAATTTCATAATAATGTTCTAGTAGTCTTCCTACTACTTCATCTGATTCTTTATGATCTATAGCTTTTAAACAACATTCTTCTACTGCCAGTAATAATTTTGAAACCATATGCCAGTAAATAGAACCTAATCCTTCATAACCATAAAATGTTCCAGAACGCCCCGTAAAGGCTTTGTGATTAAATACTTTTTCGAAAGTCTCTACTACTAAACCTCTATATTTTTCAACTAAAATATGATATCCTTTAGCTGATAGGTTTTCTAATTCTTGTTTTAGATTCTCTGCATTATTAAAACTTCCATTAAAATGGTAATTTCCTTTTACATCTTTTTCAATGATTTGTGTATTGTTATCTGCAAGTAATTGCGTTAGTAATCTTGAGTTTTCTACATACTCTTTAGGGATACTATTCTTTTCTGTAAATTTTGGTAATTCTTTATTTGGATACAGTAAATAACTGTATTGATCTGGCCTAAATAACGCACTATTCTTCATGGCATCTAAAAGGCTCAAACTTTCTTTTGATGATAAATACCCAGAACTTAACACAGCTACCTGGCCTTCGAGCATTTCATCTAAATAGGTAATAGAAATTTCGTTTTCATTATCCACCGTCATTAGATTATATGCGTGGTACATATTGTCATCTCGCTTATTCGCTTTTATTGAATGATTTAAATATTTCAATGTCAAATCAATAAATGCTTTTAAGTCACTTAGTGCAAGCGTTTCTTTCTTACCCGATAATGCATGGTCATAAATTTTAGTTCTATACTTACTTCCAGCCATTCCTAAACCGTCAAGAATTTCCTTTCTTTCTTTATTTGATAAGCTCTTGGATAAAAGCCCTTCATTGGTTTTGAACGTGTTATTTACGTTATTATAAAACTCTAAGAGTTCTTTAGAAATCTCTATATTTTTGTCTTCTGTGCTTTCAAAAATGATTTTAAAAAACTTGAAGAAACGTCTTAGGTAATAAAGCGTTACCATTGAAACCCCATTGCCTACCAAAGCATTATTGGCATCGTTCCATTCTGGTCGTTGTGTATTTAACCAAATACCTGCTTCAGGGATAAAATTAGATAACTTTGCTAAGGTCGTAGCTAATATCTTTTCAATGAAATTCACCTTATGAATAACATGGCTTTCATCTCTTAACAATACTCCATCAGCTCCAAATTCAGCACGTTTTTGTTGTATCTTTTTATCAAGATCATAATCAAACTCTATGGTATCTTTGGGGTTCTTTAAAAGATCTTCGTAAGGCTTAATTTTATAAGGTACATTCGCATACACAAACATATCTTCATTAAGAAAACTCTGCAGTTTACTAGGGTAATGATCTTGGAAAAATTCTAAAAACTTTAATAAGTAAATAATTTGATGATCACCCCAATACCCAATATAAGACCATGGATCATGTTCCTCTATAACTTCCCAATCTATACCTCCTTTTGTAATTCTATACGGATTATACCCATCAAAAGTACTAGCGTTTAAGAATTTGTGGATCATACTTTCTACAAACTCTGGGTATGAATGCGCTAAAGCTTCCCAATTCTGAAAAATATCCCTCCAGTTACCTTCGTAATCTAATATTTTAGAACCACTTACCTCATCCCTAGTATTTATTGAAAATTTATTCCATGGACGACTAGGGTCACCATGACGCCTACTAAACTTAAGTGGCATGTACTCTAAAGCCAGTCTCGTAAAATTTTTATCTTCATTTTGATGTGCTATTTCTCTAAGATCGAAAAGCGTAAAAGTATCCGGGAAATTCTCTAATAATGCTTCATTCTTACGATATACGTTTTTATTAGCTGATGCTAAGTAGTTCGTAAAATCCCATTTTTCTATTGTGTAATTAGCGTCAAAAATACCACCCCGCATAATGTTAAACAAAGTGTTTGAATAGTGCCTTGCATTTCTTCTTTTATCGGCCGTTAACTGAAATCCGTCTGATGCAGATACTAAGTTTATCAAACGTTGTGTTCCTAGTTCTATATCATCATTAACCTTTTCGATTAAGTTGTTGTCATTTTTGATTATTTCTGAAATTTCTACTACCTCAGAAGGTCCTTGATTAACATTAGCAACCATCATCCAGTCTTTACTTTCTTCTGCTGGTAAAGTGATAATATCATTTAAAAAATATGCCCCTTTCTCTGCTTTTATATCTTCTTCTTGCTGAATTGAAAGACCTTTTCGGAAAGCATCTAGTTGCAAGGACGACAAGATATACTTTGGATGTTCTAGTCCTCTAGACCAAACTATATTTGCTTTTAATGCTTCACTGGGTTCTGCACGGTCTACAATAATTGCACTAAGCGCATAAATGCCTATTCCGCTATCGTGTATAAGCTCACTTCTTTTATAAGCGTCTACCAAGTTACTCCGTATTGCTTGTAAATCCGTATTGACTCCATAGGGTATAATGTTTTGTAAACCATCTAATATTTCAATATGTACAGATTCTTTGGAATTATTTTTTAAGGTACTTTTTTTTACAAAACCATACTCATTACTAGAGTTCCACATATACGTATAGGTCAAACCTAAATCATGATGCATTTCTTCAAATAAAATCTTATTGCCATAAGCATTTTTATAAATATTTCTGGTATAGTGGTATGTCCCTGAATACCGTTCAGAAAAGGGTTCCCATATTAATAGTCTACCTTCTTTTTTTATTCTAAAAATGGATTTACTACCTGTGCTGTCATACGATTCGGTAATCTTATCATCTGTATAATAAGGAAACAATGCATTATTTGAGTCTTTTCTACCTGCAGATAATCCTCCATTACTAGATACGAACATCCAATGATTAGAATCACTAACGATACTCATAAAAAAGGGACGCATAACGTCATAGTTCGAAATCTTGTAATAGTTTTCGTCTTCGAACCAGACCAGCTCTCCTGTAATTTCCTTTTGGACGTTACTTATTTTTGAGTTACCTATATAAATATCCTTATCCAACATTAAGTGTTTTTGGTTAATTGATTATTAAAAAAATTTAAAAATTAGGTTAGCAAAAAATTGCTTTAGTACTAACCTATTTCAATTGAAGATTACTATTATTATTCTTGAGTGATAGTATCTATTTTAATTTGTATTCATAGCAAGATGAATTAGTTTTTAATTGCAAAGGAGACATTGTCAAAAAATACTATTCCCTCACAGGTCACTGCACCTCCACATACTACCTCTATTAAAAGAGATACTCCGCCACTAACATCAGCCGCAGTAGTGAATGTAAACGTATTCATGTTCCAGCTGCCAGCTGCCACATTTACTGATCCAAGATTATGTAATACAGCACCCGCACCTATGGTAGAACTTTCAGAGAATGCAAGAACATTAACTATGGCTCCATCTAAAAGTGACTCTACTTTTGAATCTAATTTAACTTCATACTCTTGGTTTGGTAAAATTATTCCTACACCAAATCTTTCCTGCTTAATACCAGGGTTGTTACTAGGACCACTTGTTATTTTAGCAGAGTAAGTGCCTCCGTTGTTGTCTGTATCTGTAATTGCAGTCGCACCGCCATTGTCAAAAAACAACCAGCCTGTAGTATCACCTGTTTCAAAATCACCATTAACGATAGATTCAGGGTTGGTACCTCCTCCAGCGAATAAAGCAAAGTCATCAATATAATAAGTCTCTGTGGTATTCGTATTCAACTCAAAGAATAATATTATCTTATCATATTTTCCACTTTCACCGCTTGCGAAGTTAAACGTCAATTCTTCCCAACCACTTGCTACACTAGTAACAGCACCAACTTCTGTACTAATCGCATTGTCCGTCTTATCTTCAAGTTTTACTAAAACATTTGTACCTGCATTAGGAGACCACACCTTTAGTTTAAACCCGGCATTAGCATTGAAATCAAATTTTGTAGTGAAATCGATTTGATTATTAGCAAATAGTGCGGCTCCAGATCTATCAATTTGACCGACTTTACAAGATTTGTTCACGTTGTTATCAAAATCCGGATTATCCACCCAAGATAAGCCAGCATCAAACGAACTTATACTCGCCGTTGGATCGGTTTGGAATGTTAAATCAAAATCTGTTGCATCTAGTGATTGACTGCTTTCTGGGGTACATGGATCTACCACCATTCCTGAAACCTGCTCGATATCATCTATATAAAAAGTACCTGCGGTTGTACCCGGACCGTCAACAAACAATACCAAAGTATTAAATTGATCTGATGATGTAAATGTAAAGTTTAGCTCTTCCCATCCAGTACCATCATGATTAGCGGTAGTTTCTATTGGTGCGACTGTTCCTTCAAACTTCAATAAGACAGGAACTGCCACTGTTGAATAAACCTTCATAGTAATGCCTTTGTCCATGGCAAAATCTACCGGAGTATCTAAGGTAAAAGCACCACCTTCAAAAGCACCACCTGCATTAACAATTTCTCCAACTTTGGAGGCTACAGAATTCACTCCTGATAGTTGTGGATTATCCACTATACTATATGATGCGCCATTAAAAGTGGCAAAATCATAGGTTATACTTGAGCAATCAAAGTCTATAGGTAATTCTAACGCGGTATCCGTACAAGGGATATCAGCTGTATTAATTTGTGAAATATCATCTATATAAAATGTCCCCGCGGTCATACCAGGTCCATCAACAAACAATGTGAATCTTGAAAATGCATCTGAAGAATTAAATGTAAAGAAAATTTCTTCCCAACCTGTTCCACCATGGTTTGCAGTAGTTTCAGCATCTGCACCTGTTCCTTCCTCTAGTTTAAGTAAAATATCTATTGGAGTATCAGACCAGAAAAGAGCTTTTACAGATTTTTGTTCTGTTACATCTATTGGATCCCCTAAATCAAAGAAGAAACCTTCAAATTCTGCTCCACTATTGGTAATTTGACCTACATTAGATGTGTTCGGATTTGCCCCCGTTGGATCTGGATTCTCTACAATTTCAAATGCTGCGCCATTAAATGTGCTCACCTCATAATTCACATTGTCATCGTCGAAACTAACCGGGAATGTAATAGGAAGAGGGATGTTTATAAAAATCTCATCTTCAAAAGTATTTTCGGCTCCTGCTGTATTTTTTGCAGTAAGCACAACTGTATAGATCCCTGTTGGAAAAGTCTTGATTGGATTAATTTCGGTAGACGTGGTACCGTCACCGAAATCCCATGTATAACTATCTGCATTTTCAGAAAGGTTTAAAAATACTACCCTCCCAGTATCTTCACTTATAGTTTGTGCAAAACTTGCAACCACCTGCGGTAAGTTAGCGTCATCATCATCTTCACAACCCAAAAAGACTACAGCCATTACTAAAAGCCAAATTGCCTTACTTTTTTTGATAAATCGTCCCATGATTTTTTATTAATTAATTTGATTTGTTTTCGTTATTTATATACACGCACATAGTCTACGACCATGGTTTGTGGAAAAACTGTTTCTTCGTTAGGCGATCCCGGAAAACTACCTCCAACGGCAACGTTCATAATGATATAGAATGGATGATCAAAAACCCATTCACCCGGAACGTCTTCTGGCGTAATTTGGTTATATAACTTATCATCTACATAATAGTTAATATAATTTGGCCCCCATTCTATACCAAAAATGTGAAAACCGGTATCAAATCGATCACTATCTAAAGTAAACTCTTTAGTTTCTGCTTCTCCTGCAGAGTACCCCGGGCCATGAGCACTACCAAAGACTACATTAGGCGAATCACCCAGGTATTCCATAATATCTATTTCCCCACATTGCGGCCATATATTCTCATCGCAATCGTTCCCCAGAAGCCAAAATGCCGGCCATAAACCTTTACCATAGGGCAGTCGTATACGTGCTTCAAAGCGACCGTATTGCTGCTCGAACAGCCCTTCTGTTATAAGTCTTGCAGAAGTATATTGAGCGCCTTCAAAAGCTTCTTCTTTAGCGGTGATCAACAGAAAACCATTCTCTACTTTTACGTTTTCAGTACGGTCTGTATAGTACTGTAATTCTTGATTCCCCCAACCGTCACCGTTTGGTCCTCTACCAATATCGTACGTCCAAATAGCAGAATTTGGTGCTCCTTCAGTATCGAACTCATCAGACATCACAAGATTTGTTATAGTAGTGACATCCTGAGTTTCGTCGGTGTTACAACCTACTATTACCAGTACTACCAACAGAAAGGCAGGAAATAGCAGGGTTTTAATTCTTGTGTTTTTATTATCGCTTTTCATCGTGCTATTATTTTCGCTCATTATTTATAGAAATAGATATTGTCTACTAAAATGTTAGATACGGTAGAATCTGAGATAAAGAAGAAAAGTGATAAACTAGAGAGGTTTACCCCTGCAAAATCTGAAAGCGGACGATCAAAGCTTATCCAATCACCTACTACTAAATCTGCGCTAGGAATTTCAACAAAAGCTTCATTTTCTGAACCATCAGGGTTTTGCGCCAATAATAAAACTCTAATAAAATCTCCAGTATCTATTTGTGCGTCTTCTACCTTTATATCGATATGAATATTTGTCATTGCAGATGCATCCACTCGATTTGCTGTCTTTAATGCCACAAAATTTAATTCTGAATAACGAATTACCTCATCTTGATTAACATCAACAACACCTCCTAATGTTGTTTGCCCGTCTGGAATAAAGAAACCATTATAAAATTCTATCGCTGCACTAGTATACGTATCACTAAATACCGATACGACATCTGCAGGATCCCGATTCGGAGGAATCGGAGCAAAATCAAAAGGTCCTATAACATTAAGCTCTAATGACCCTGATGCTGCCACATTTCCTAAACTTGCTGTTATCGTTGCTGTACCCGTATCTACTATAGAAACTACTCCTAATTCGTTAACATTAGCCACATCAATATCTGTAGAACTGAAGGTGAAATAAGACGGTGCTGCAGCAACTGTAAGGTTACTGCCCGATGCCAAATTAAAGGTTTGTGTAAGCCCTGTTAATTGGATAGGAACATCTATAAAAGCATCCTGATTTACGGTAGCACCACTAAGAATTGCAGGTTGCGGTTGAGCAACGGTACCTAGTCTTTCAAACTGTACATCATCCAGCCAGAATGTATATCCAAAACCACCTGTACTCTGTGTTCCGGTAGAATACCAAAGCATTCCTCTTTCTTCTGTAAGTTTTGAAGGGTCTGGTATTGGAATAACATACTTAGCCCAATTCGTCCCTAAACTTATATTTGCTTTGGTTACTTGAAATTTGTTCTCACCAAAGTCTTGACCAAAACCCATTTCGCCTATAGAAACTCCTTGTGAAGCTTTAGCCCAAAAAGTAAGTGCATCGTATCTGGTTAAGTTACGCCCCTCTCCATCTACTCTAAAAATTGCCCCCGCAAAATTACCTTCAGGATCATCTGCATTGGGTACATCTATACGCATTGAAGCCTCACTTTCGTATCCTTCTTGATCATCTACCGAAAAAGCTGTTGGTTTTGAGCCTAAGAAAGGAAAATAAAAATCGCTTCCAAGCCCAACAGGAGTATCTGTAAATATTTCACCCACAGTAGAAAAAGTAGCAAATTCAGCATCGTTAGAGAGGTCTCTCTCACAGCTATATAGCAATACCAAAACCAATGTTAAAGAGCATATGGTTTTTAAGTTAATATGTTTTCTATTCTTGATTTTCATCTGTTCTTTTTTATTGTTTTTTAGTTGTCAGATGGAATTCGCCATTGAACATTTTGGTTGGTATCAACGAATTGTTCTGGCTCATTTCATTGTATTATTTTCCTATGTTAATGTGTATATATGTTCTTATCTCCCATTCGTTACCGTCGTCAAATCCAACAGTACTTAATATAGGTTCTGGCGGAAATGTGTTTGGTGGTACCGCAGCTGGCGTATATCGGGGAGAAAACTCATTTAATGAACGCCAAGTCCCACGAACCCCGATTCTGGTGCTTGGTAGAATAAACCAATCGGGTTTACCAATAGATGTTGATACATCTAACATTAACTGCACAGGAAACGTTAGGTTAAAATCTCGATGATAATCATAAGGCCCCCAATCGTCTATTTTAAAAGCATGTTGAAACTTCCATTTTTTATAGATCACACGAATATCTCCTCCCATTCTATCGATTACTCGGGGGTCGCTACCATTTGCCTGACCATTACCCGCATATAGGTTTGCTACCAAGGCTAAATCTGGACTTATTTTGGACACAACACGTGAACTTGCTTCCCATAAATCCTCAGCAGGAACTGAATTTGAAAATGGCGCTCCTACACGAGAATTTTCAAAAAATCCAATGCCAGCATCCTTCGTTGTGGGTAGGTGACGATATACAAAACCAAAATTAAAGGCTAGTTTTGCATCCTCATTGCGATCATTATCCCAGGTATAGAACCAGGATCCGGGTGTAGGATCGTAAGTGATTAATATTTCACCCGCAGTCGTTTTTCTATTTACTATTACTGCAAAAGGATCGTCCTGAATATTTCTTAATCTGGCCGCACCTCCTGCATCATTTGGTATAGCATCTACCAAAGGTTCTTGCCATAAAAAATTTGGTGCTATTTGAAAATCTCCCAATGTATAGGAAAAACCAGTTAAAAAACTATTCTGATTACCGCTACCATTATCTCTTAACTTCCAACCCGTAAAGGTTTGTGTTTGGTCAGCACCTCCATTGGCTACCAAGCCCATGGTAGCACCCAATGCATACCAATTAAATTTACCTTTTGAATAGGTGATTTTTGCTTTGGCGCCCCAATTGTCATCTGAGTTGATCTCATCATTATACACCACATAATTTCCTGGGGTTCCTTCAACAATTTGGAACTTTCTACCATTGAGTGGTTCTCCTCCCCAGATACCACCGACTTGTACACCAAAGCTTCCCATTTTCTTTTCAGCTTGAAGCGTTACTCTCCTGGTTTTAGGTACTGGAATGGCAATGGATGTTACCACATCGTTAGCATTATCGATATCCTCGTGCCAAATTCCGGTTATATCGACTCCTTTTATCTTTTTTCTATATTTTACCAAAAATGCCGGGTTAGCACCCCACCATAACTGAGGACCATATACTGCCTTAACGCCATTTAACTTTGCTTTACCACTAAACTCAATACCAGAAAACTCTCCATTATATATATCTAAGTTTGGCCCATAATTCGCTTCAGGATACAATCCAAAAAAGTCACCTTCGTACCCCCAATGATAGTGTCCTGTTCTATAAAATCCTTTTATATCGGCTATTTTAGTATTCCATTCAAACTCTGCATTATATACTTGCACTGTATTTAAATTGGTAAGGTCTAAATTTCCTTCGTCTGTATTTACAGATACGGTACGACCTCTGGTTTCATAAAATAGTTGGTCTATTGGATTATCAGCCACATTACCAAGGATATTGAAGTTAACATTAGCACGCATATTTGCCGATGGTTTCCCTTCGATACCTACGTAGTATGACTCCATATTATCAAAGCCAGTATCATTTGGAAAAACCGTACTATTTGGATCTAAATCTTCTGTAGTAAGTAAACTCCCTCCAGTATTGAATGTAGTGAACTCTGCTCTTAACTGGCTAATTCGTATTTTACCACCACTTTTAGCTTCTAATGCAGCTTTATCTCCTCTCGCTCTTAACATAGCATCCATGATTTGAATGTTGTCAAAATAATTATCCATAAAATCAAGGGTCATTCCACTTTCATAGGGATTAAGCCGATGCGCATCTTTTAAAGCGTAGTAAGCAGCACGTGGATATAATTCGTAAAGTCCTCTTTCGTTGGTTGGTCCTTTGGCACAAATACCAAACCACTCTTCATTCATATTATTATCGTCTTTTTTTGCTTGATCTCTGTTATACCCTCCATTAGACCATGAAGCCGCATTATCATGAACATCTAAGTTTTCGGTTTGTTTATATTTCCACCAACCATCGCTAAATTGAAAAGTAAAACCACCTATAGAATTATTTGCTTTTCCAAGTCCTGCAGCATTTTCATAAATTTCTTTCCAATTTCCTAAGTTATAGTACGCCTGAGAGTATTGATCTTCCTGATTATCTCTTGCATTGAATGCATCCCCACCAAACTCTGCAAAAAGAATGGGCATACCTAGTTCGTCTCTAACTCTTTCAAAAGCGTCTCCAAAGGAAATACCACGATACATGTTAGTACCATAAATATCAATATCGGTACATTCTTCTTTTACTATATCTGCATATAACAGATCTCCATTACATATTGCTATTGGATGCGATTGATCAATTGCTTTTACTTCTTTTGCGGCATCATTAAATGCTTTATACAGTGCATGAGCTGCAAGCCTAATTCCTGAGCTAGTATCATTAATTGGAATATCTTCGGTTTCTGCTCCTGTCCATGATAAATGGTAATTATTTTCGTTACCAATCATGTATAACAACAGACCTGGTGTATTTTTATATGTAGAAGCCATATTTCTGGCTTCCTCCATTAAAACTTGTCTTGTATCTGGATCTGCATAATCGGTTTGTGGCACCCAAGCTCCGTTTATGGTGAGTCCGTAGGCTCCAAAAGTAATGTTGAGCATGGTGTAAATACCATAATTTTCGTAGATGTATTGAATCCACTTGGGTTTAAGGCCGTAAGTACGAATGGCATTAACGCCCATATTCTTTAATAAGGACATTTCGCCATCTATGGCTGCTTTGATTATATCATCAGACTTTGCCCATATTCCGGGATCGGTTATTGTAGAGCCAATTGGGACATAATCCCAATTCACTCCGTTGACCATGAAATCTTTTCCGTTAACTACTAATTTAACTCCCTCATCATTATTTACAATTGATACCTGATCAGTTTGTGCGACCCCTCCTATTGTAAATAAGAAAAGTATTAATCTTAGAAAATTGCTTTTCATCATATAATTATTATTGAGTTGATCTTTTTTTTGTAACGCCAAATACCATTAGTTATATTTTTCATTACAAATTATTTATCAAGGAAAAGTTCATTGAGCATATAGTTTTATCATTGAATAATTGGATAAAACGACATCAGCATGTTTCTAGGATTTCTGCTTTTCGTACTGCAATTTGGAGTGCTTAAATGTATTATGAAAAATTATGATATCGGTAAAAAAAAACTCAACGAAAAATATACATTGTAAGAATTTGAGTGTTTTTTTAACAATATAATAATTGTACAACCCTTTTGTTTAAAGGGGATTACGATCTATGAAGTCTTTTTATAAAATTTACCTAAAAATATAACCATGTATAGGTAATGTAGAGTTATGTTTAACTAATGTATAGGTATTTTAGATCTCCAGAATATAACTCACCAGGTTATCTTCATGTGATAGATTCATTTTTTTGCGAAGTCTATAGCGCTTAATCTCGACACTTCTCGTTGATATATTGAATAGTGGTGCTATTTCTTTTGAAGATAAATTTAAGCGTAAGTATGCACATAGTTTTAGGTCATTTGTAGATAGACCTGGATGCATTTTTTTTAGTTTCTTTAAAAACTTTTTATCTACGGTATTAAACGCTTCTTTAAAAGACTCCCAATTATCATTATCGCTTAAGTTTTTATCGATTATATGTATTACCGGCTCAATAATGCTTTTGTCTTGAATCTTAATAAGCCGATTTTTTATTTGTGTTAAGAGCTCATTTTTTTTTGCAACTTCTACGGTATAGGCTGCCAATTCTTTGCTCTTATTCCTAAAATCTTGTTTTAGCTGTTCGTTTTTAATATGGATAATTTCCTTTTCATTTTGGACCTTGTTAAACTCTAATTCACGCTTATTTTTTTCAATCAATTTTTGTTGTTCTTTATTATAGTACCGTTTATACATATGATGCATAAAAACTGAAAACAAAATAATAGCTAAAGCATAAACCGATAACAATACATTTGAAATGTACCACGGCTTTGCAATATTAAAAGAATACGAAGCTATATTACTAGAAATAGTATTACCAACCTTTGCCCTTACATTAAATGTGTAATCCCCAAAAGGAAGGTTTTCAAATAAAGTATGAAAATTTTCTGACCAATCGCTCCAATTATTATAAATTCCTTTGAGTTGATATTGATATTGAGTACCAATATATTTATTGTATTCTGGAACATAGAAGAAAAATTCGAGGTTATTTTGATTAGCTTTAAAATTGCCTTTCATTCTTTTATCTAATAAACTCTCCATTTTTTCATTTCTCCCCTTCTTAATACTGCCGATACGAACTTCAAAATCTTTGATTTTTAGTTCGTTTATATCGACTGTTATGTACCCTGATGTTGTCCCTATTAAATATATACTCTTATCATTATTGAGCCTTGTAATGTTTTCGTAACCAAGAATACCGTTTCTCATTTCTTTTGTTAATGGTATCCTCTTTATTTTCGGAGTATTTGTTAGCTCTCCCGGAGAGATGTAATTTATGTTAGCATCTGTAAAAACCCATAGATTATTACTCTTTTTATCTAATATTAGTTTTCCAGAAATGTATTCATCTTCGGTATATACATGACTTAAAACACTGTCCTTAACAAATTTTTTATTTATGTTATCATATTTAAAAAACCCTTTTTTATAGGCATACAACAAATCTCCATTATACTTTATAATTCCGGAATTTGCACCTTTAATTAATGAGTCAATAAAAACACTTTCTACTTCAGAAAAAGTACTGTCTACCTTTACTTTGTATACGCCATTGTATTCATGATTTACAAAAAATTCATTTCCTAGGGTTTCAAAATACCTGGATGAATTATTAAATCCTCTAATCTTATTTTTCAACCGCCAGGTATTATTTGTTTTTTCCAAAACATATATACCATCATAATTTGCCTGAAGAAGAAAATTAGGTTTATCATCAAATTTATTGATATCCCAAGTTCCTTGAATATCTGATATTTTTTTTCCTTGATTGCCCTCAATTATGAATGTTCCTGAGTTATGTCCACAAAATATTGTTTGGTCAATCTCCTTTAAACACCACACCTGTCCTTGTGTACCTCCAATAAAACTAAAATCACCATTACTTTCAAGGGGCTTATAAAAAAGCCCTTGATTTGTTCCCAAATACAGATTCCCATTACTTATCACCGAAGCATATACGCTGCCCAAAATTCCTTTATTATCATTGTATATCTTAAGTGGTGAGTTTATATTAATGTAATTGATTCCATTATCAAGACCCAACCAAATATTATTATCTATATCTTCAAAAAGAGATAAAACAGTATTATTTGATAATCCCTTGTTTTGATCAATATTAGAAATCAATTCTCCTTTTTCATTAAGATGAATTAAACCATTGGATATTGTTCCTAAAGCAAAGCTTTTATCTTTCAATCGAATCCCATCGTAAATACTCACTCTGGTTAATAATTTATTTGAAATTTGATCAGATTTTACCAGTGTATTATTTTTCGAAATATAAAATCCATTGTTCCGAGTCAGTATTAGTAACTCATTCCCGTTTTTAAAAATATTAATTACTTCATTATTCTTAACTACATCATCATCAAAAATCAAAAATTCCTCTCCAGACTCAATTTTAAATATACCCTGGTTCGTTCTTTGGAAATAAATACTCTGATCAACCTTAAACATTTTGGTTATAGTCGCGGTTGATTCTATGGTACGTATAGATTGGTCATTAGCATTGTAAATGTAGATTCGTTTTAAGGATTGAAAAACTACCCAGTCATCTATATGAATAATATTCCAGAACTCTTCATCTTCTAATAATTTAATATCCATCTTTTTGGATACAGAGGTATAATTTAAGATTTCTAAATCATTTTTCTGCCAATAACCAAACTCCATGAAACAACCTGTATAAATACGGTCATTAGCAACATGAACCGATCTCATAATAGTCTCATTTGGAGAAGAATAAAGTTTCCAACTAGCGCCATTATATTCTAATAATCCTTTATTATTAGCAACATAGATTAATTTACTTGAAGATTGAGAAATTGACCAATTTTGATTTTCGGCATCATAATCTTTAGGAGAAAAATTTTGAATAGGCGGTAATTCCTGGGATACTAACCCAAAAGAAATTATGAAGAAAAAATAAAAAATGTATTTCAAATCACTGTCTGTTCAAGACATTAATATAAAGTATTTTTCTATAGAAAACCTTAAACACAAGGGAGATTTACCCCGTAACCAAAAACAAACCATTGATTTTCAATACGTTAATTACATCAATAGGAGTGAGATGAATTCCTTCACTACGTTTCGCCCTTAAAGCTTAAAAAGGAAGCATATACGAAGATGATATTTCAATCATTTTTTATACGAGTTTTACTAAAATTCATGCTTGCAAATCGTTACCAATAGATACGTATTTTCGGTATGTAAAACTTATACACTTTAAACCCTTCTTCAAATTAGGTTTTTACTTATCTCCTGACTTCTATTTTTATTATTTAATTTTATATTTTCTTTCTTTTTATACTTCCTTCCATACCAAAGTAAAACCCCACTCATTGGTAATGAAGCACAAATTAGACTAACTAAAAAAGTAATAATTTTTCCGGCAATACCGCCTATAGCTCCAATATGAATATCATAATTCATTCGGATCACTTTATCGGCAAATTTCGCATCCTTATATTTTCCATAAATGCTGGTGGTTTCTATTTCTTGTAGTGTATTTTGATCAAAAAAGAGATAATCCATGTTATAATACAAACCTTCAGAATTACTTACCTCAACCAATACAGAAGTCGAATCATTTTCTGGATAATGTAATTCGAAAGTTTTGGCATCTTTATACGTTTTATAAAGCATTGGGACGATTTGATCATAAGGTCGATTTTGGCCCTTTTCTACCACTGCGGTACGCCTGCTTTCTGGAATGATAAATTGGGGCGCTTTATCGCCACCGGTAGCTTTATAAGCAATAAAATAAAACCAATTAAATGCCATCACACATCCAGTAAAGGCTAATATCAATCCAAAAGAAGATATATAAAATCCGATTACGGTATGCAGATCAAAGTTTTTACGTTTCCATCTGGTTTTAGAGTTCCAGTCAAACTTAAATCGTTGCTTCCAGTTTTTATTATTTCTGGGCCACCATAAGAATAATCCACTCATTAGGATGATCAAAAAAAGTAGTACAGAATATGATACAATTCTTGACCCTATAGCATCAGGTAACCACAAGCGTAAATGTCCTTTTAGCACAAAACCAAAGAACCCTGCATCATTATTGATACGAGTAATAAAATCTCCAGTATAAGGGTTTAAGAAAACACTATGATAAAATATTTCTGGTTCTGCTTCATAAAAAACAACTTCTATTGCTTCATGGGGTTTTCCATAGATAACTCCGTGAATTGTTCTACCGGGAATAGCCCCCTCAGCCAGTTTTTTTATTTTGGATGCAGGTAAGACTTCCTGATTCTGGGGAGTTACATATTTATGGTCATTATAGAAGCTTTCTATTTCTTCTTTAAATACCCAAAGACAACCCGTAATAGACACTATAAAAACTACTAAACCAGTTGTTAACCCCAATATTTTGTGGATTTTCAAGATGGTTTTACGAGTATTTTTATTCTTCCCCATAGCTATTTTGATCATTTATAAAAAAAATGACACTCTCAGAAGCAATTGGCATCCGAGAGTGTTCTTTCTCAAGTAAAATGGTTAGTTAGTTACTTTAAAAATTCCTTTTAGCCCTAAACCAAGAACTTTAGCTCCTTTAGTAGCCGTAGCCGTTTCAGGATCTACTATATAAATATGTGTTTCTGTAGTAGTGGAACTGCTAATATATGCTTTACCATCTTCTATAAACATTGGTGAAGTATAGCGATGACCGTGCGTTGGGACTCCAATAACATCGGTAACCGTTTTGTTTACAAGATCAATCACTACCATTTTAAATACATCTTTCTTGAAAAAAGCTCCCCACTCACCTGCTCCATTGGTATCGTCAATAATTATTCTGGCAATCGCTTTTCCATTACCTACATAGTCCATCCAGAATAATTTACCTCCATTGGTGGCTTCTTCTATATTGAAGAAATAATCAGTGTCAAACTCTGTTGTTCCATTATTAATTCTCAAAATTCCAGAAGGTTTAGTTGCAGCAGT
This sequence comes from Aquimarina penaris, assembly GCF_040786285.1. Taxonomy (NCBI): domain Bacteria; kingdom Pseudomonadati; phylum Bacteroidota; class Flavobacteriia; order Flavobacteriales; family Flavobacteriaceae; genus Aquimarina; species Aquimarina penaris. The sequence goes on along the minus strand of NZ_JBFMKQ010000001.1, from coordinate 1,639,721 downwards.
GAACCCTGCACTTAATGCAGAGGTAGAAAATGAATAGATATCTCCAGTTTCTGTAACTTCTATTCCTGTACTATGACCATTAACTCCAATGGGACTCGTTCTGGAATCCTCGATAATTTTTTCTAATTCGAATTCTGGATATTTGAATACTGCTACATAAGCACGATCTACATCTGGTGTGATAAATGATCCATCTGCTAACCATTTGTGGTACGACACAAATAATTTACCATCTCTTAGTACCATTCCTGTAACCCAAGGAATTGATCCGGGATCTTCGGCAGTACCACTACCCATATCAATATCAATAGGATGTTCTACAATCTTTTCTAGTTTACCAGTATCAGCATTAACGATATGAAATCGCTTATCAGAAAGGCCACCATAGGTTAATTCTACAGCAAGTAAGGTCTTATCATCAATGGCTGCATAATTATCTAATGTAGATTGAAATGCGAAATTTGCTTTCTCTACTAATTTACCATCTTCATCCAACTCGTATGCTATACATGTATCATCATCAGAATATCCTGCAGTAAATACGGTGTTGGCTACACTATGAAAAAACCTCCATCCTTTTAGAGGTGTTCCTTGTCCTTCTACCGAGATTTCTCCTGTAGTTAATGATGCTAACGATGGTAATTCTAAAATATAATCTACAGGAGCGGCATTCCCAACCGGAAATGCTTCAAAACCGACTACATATTTAGATACCGATGTTTGACCAGGAACAACTACCCCATCATCATCACTACTGCACGAAATGGAAAATCCTGCTAAAGCAACGAGAACCATTATATTTTTAATCGATTGTATTGTTTTCATTTTTATTATGATTTTTAAAATTATTAGTATTTAGTTTGATATATAGTATCGTAGTTTGACATAAAAAGCTCTGCCCGGTTGTTGAATCTCGAAATTGTCATAGATTTTTGCATCCATTATATTTCTTGCCAATACAGATATATTATATCGCCCCTTATTAAAAGAGTAACCAAGCTGTAGGTTGTGTGAAATTTGTTCTGGTATAATATCTCTGTCTTCGGGATTTCCTTCTATAAAAGAGGTAAGCGGATAATCATGTACATAATAAGAACTCCAGGAAATATTGAATTGATCCTCTTTAGCTATTACATTTTTAAATCTCCCACCTATTCTAGCATTTCCGAACAAATAAGGAATATTGGCAATGCGCTGGTTTTTTAGAAAATCTACTCCGGCATTTTCTCCAGCATTGCGATCTATAATATTTTGATACGTGACATTTGCATCTACAAAGAATTTATCATTAAATAGTGTTCTAATCTCACCTTCAATTCCAGCACTCCTTGCATCAGCAGTATTGTAATATCTCGAGAAGATTCCTTCAGACCGAATGGCAATAAAGTTCTCTGATTCTCTCAAAAACATATTCGTATCAAGTTGAAGTTTGAAGTTATCAACCTCGGTATTGAAGAGCACTCCTAAATTGGCATTATAACTTTCTTCGGGTAACAACTCGGGATTTGACTTTAATAGGAAACCATCTCCAAATACTTCATAACCTTCGGGTATTCTAAAAGTTTTTTCAAAAGATCCCTTTGCTTGAAGGTTTTCTAAAATTTTATAGGTCGAAGCAAAACCATACCCCAATTCTTCAAAAGTATTTTCGAATTGAGTAAACCGATCTTCTTCTACATTGGTAAAAAGGTCTTCTATAATCCCTTCAGAATTGAGTACATACCCTTTAGTAAACAATGAAGTATTCCATTTAGAATCTAGTAGCTTAAGGTCATAAGAAATACCAAATATATTTTTGTTTACAATATGTGGATCCTGAAAAGCAATTCTTCCTGATCTGGCTGGATCTTCTCCTTTTCTTCGGATGTAATTTTTGGTATAACTAAGATGTACTGAATGAGATTCATTAAAAGAATATGTGACCAAAGCATTGATTAGATGTAAATTATCTTTAAACTCAAATAGTGTTTTGCTTGCTTCAAACTCGCCTAATGTCTGATCTCCTCTTTCTATAAAATTCCCAAACCAATCATATTTACGAGAAGAAGTATCTACAACTTTCTCATTATTTTGAGCAACGGATCCATAAATTTTTAATTTGAGTTTTTCTTTTAGCAGATCATTCTTTTCAAATTCGATAGCACCCGAAATGATATCATTTTCAGTAAAAACTTCACCAAATGGGTTTTGCGGATCAATAGGGTGCTGAATTTCATTCTCGTTGGCAGAAAGAGTAAATCCAATCAGTAATCGATCTGCAAACGTTTGATCGACAAGTCCGGTTTTTACATGTATCATTTGAGAATTATAAGCATCGTGAAATCGCTCTACATCTTTTCTTCGGATTCCGGTATCATTTCCTAATTCATCTCTAACTTCGATATCATCGATGGTATAGTTATTATCAGAGTAGTTATAAAAAGAGGATAATTGCAGGACAAATCCTTTCTTACCCGAGTACCGACCATTTAATGTAGCTCTATGAGTAGTAAAAGATCCTAAATCATAGGACACATCCAGAAAATTATTCTTCCGCTGATTAGTAATAATATTTACAGCTCCTCCTAAAGCATCTGCCCCAAGATAAATGGGAACAACGCCTTTGTATACTTCGGCTCTTTCGATTAGAGTTGCAGGGAAATTATTAAGAGTGAGAGAACTCCCTAAGTTTTCTAATGGAACTCCATCTATAAAAAACTTTACCTGTTTACCCGATAATCCATTAAGTGAAAAATCAAAAGCAGATCCTAAACCTCCTCTTTGGCGTACATTAACTCCGGGGATAGTTGTTAGCACCGAATTAATATCTACACTTATGTTTTTTAATTCTTTGGTTTGAATAACTTCGACTTCAAAGGCTTTTTCTCTGGTTTTCTGAGCTTTTGTTTTTCCTTTAATTAGTATATCGCTTAATTCATTAATCTCTTCTCTTAATATGATCGTAAGAGATTTGTTGCTAACACCATCCATTTTTACAATTTCTGAATGCTTTTTAAAACCGACATAACTAACCTCAAGAGTATATGTTCCTGAGGGAACTTTGATTGTAAATTTTCCATCTAAATCACTTAGTGTTCCTATAGTTTTATATTCTAATATTCTTACAGATGCATTTGATATAGGATTTGCATTTTTATCTAAAACCAAACCTGTTATTTTACCCTGAGCACTACACAATATTGTATATAAAAGCATTAAAAAAAGACAGGCTTTTTTTTCAAAATTTTCCACTGACAATTACAATTTTTTTAAAACAATTTAGTTAGATTTACAACTTTATTTATATTTAATCTAAATAAACTTAGTTACAAAATTAAGGTCTATAGAAATAGAAAAATGACGTATTATGGATAAAAAAAGACGTGATTATGTAGCATCAAAAAAGTTAACTTCTAAACAGGATTGTAAGCACTTTTGGTCCTCTATTATGACACCCATTAAGACTCATGAAGTCTGCGGTATACTTCATAAAAAATTTCAATTTCTGAACACATACGGAAACGGTAATTTTGAATTTTACTCTTTTGATGGTTTGTATATTGGAATTACTGATGTTAGCTTAAAAAGCGATCTTAACCTCTCTGGAATACGTGCTTATGAAACCTTAGAACTTTCATTTTTGATAGAAGGAGAACAGATCATTTCATTAAAAGAACAAAATGAAGAGTTTATCTACGAAAGTCAGGAATGTTATCTTTTATATCTATCAAATAATTCGGGAAACATCCGGTTTCATAAGAATAAACCTTTCAAAGAAGTTAAAATACGTATGAATCAAGATTTTATTAAAAGACATAAACTCCAGGAAGCCTATAAATTTCATGAAAATTATACGTTACAGCAGGGTAAAAAAATTTCTAAACCCATCTGTGTGAAAACTCAAGAGATTTTAACCGAATTACTATCAGATCAAAGACAAGGGTTGTTAAAACGATTATTTCTAGAATCAAAAGTATTAGAATTACTTTCTTTACAATTAGATACCAATCAAAAACCGGAGCTTGATTTTTCAAACAAAGACCCTAAGTCAATAAAAAAAATATATCAAATACAAACCATCATTAATTCTGATCTAACAGAACAATTCTCTATACAACAATTAGCACGAAAAGTAGGGCTCAATGATTTTATAGTAAAAAAAGAATTTAAAAGAATTTTTGGAGAGACTATTTTTGAATATGCACTAAATCAACGAATGTCTAAAGCTAGAAAACTTCTTAAGCATAGTAGAAAACCGATATACGAAATTTCAGAATTAGTGGGGTATAAAAATGCCACACATTTTACAGCGGCTTTTAAAAAAACAGCAGGCATCACTCCAAAAAAGTATAGGAATGCTTCTACTATTGACAAAAAATAGTTTATAGCGAAACTTTAACTTTTCTAGATTGTGCTTTTGCTAAGATTTCCATTTTTCGAAGATCAAATTGGCCAATTTTCATACATGCTTCTACCCAAACATTGGTAATTTCTAATAGCTCTTTTTTTGATACTCTATTGACCATTTTTTTACAACATACATGATGATATTCAAAATTAAATTGCTCATTTATCTTTTTTACAAATTTATGTAATCCAAGAACGGTATTATCCTTCGAAACAACATGTTCAACAAGACCCAAAGACTCTAAGTACCGGGATTTATATACTTTACCACTTCTTATGATGGTATCGGCATCTATTGTATTTAGCTTAGGATATAATAAACTATACCCCCCCATACCCGGAAATAGATTGAATTTATTTTCTGGCAATCCAAAGTGCACTTCTTCATTAGCAATAATAAAATCATGAGCCAAAGAACATTCAAAACCACCTCCATAAGCATTACCTTCAACCAATGCAATCGTAACCACAGGTAAATCAAAAGAGGTGTAGATGCTGTAAATGGCATCAATACATAAATGAGCATAACGCTGCAATTTGTCAATATCATTAGTCTTAATACTATTCAAAAAAAATGGTAAATCGCCTCCCATATTATAAATACCCTCATGTTCTGATCCCGAAACAATAAATTTTAGGGGTCTATCGGGGTGCGAGAAATATTCTTTTATCCAATTACAAAATTCTTGAAATTCCTGAAGTCCTCGTAAGCAAAAATTAGGCATCCCGGTATCTTTTATTTTCCAAAATAAGAGTTCTTCCTTCTTAAAATATTCTACAGAAACGCAATCAAACTGTCTCATACCATCATTTTTTTTGAATAGCTACTTTCTTTGTAGCCACACCTGCTTGTTTTTTATATTTTTTTGTGAACGATACTCTATCCAACACAAACTTTTGAACTGCAAGTGTTAGTACCATATAAAAAAGAATTAGCAAGAGTACACCAGTCATACCAAATTGTTGATATCCCAGAGCTCCCATACCCCAACAAATAAGTACCCATTGGATCACATAGATTGTGGTCACACGTGTACTACAATAATAAAAGAATCTAAAGATGCTATTTTCATTTATTCGAGTCACCAAAAGGTTTGCCAACCACATTAATACGAGATTAAACCCTGCTAAATACAATGTTCCTCCTGGTCCCAAGTGAAAGTAATCTCCAAAATGGTATTTAAAATCATAGTAACATAACCCCCCGCCAATCAGCATTAAAATAATTCCTGCAACACCCATTTTGCTAAAAAGATAGGTAGTACTATTTCTTTTCTCTTTATACCACATCCCAAAGAACATTCCGATAAGAATAAATGAGAACCAAGGGAATACCGCGAAATATACATTCCACTTGGCTCCCCATAAAAGATCTAATACATAGTCTACACCTGTAATCCCAAGTCGAAAACCATGCACCTCTTTGGTCACTAAAGCTATGAGTAATGCTATTAATAAAGGCACATATTTGTTTTTCGAAAACTTATTGATTATCCCCATAAATAATAAAGCAACTCCTGCCAACTGTAAGATATCGCCAGTTCCTAGCATGTAAATCATATTATCCAGAGTAGCGGGAGTACTCCATCCATAAGCCTCAATAAAATTATCGGGTACGGTCCCTACCAAAACCGGAAGCACAAACTTTAAAAAATTCATAAGATATCCTACTCCTAAAATGTAAAAAGCTCTTTTGATAGAAAGTACAATACTCTGATTACGGGATAATGTGAATGACACACCCATTGCAATTAAAAACATTGGAGTTCCTTTACCAATAAAATGAATTATTGACCCTAACCAGGTTTCAGATTGAGTGTGGACATTGCCATAAATCCAAAGTGTATGGACTATAATGACCAGCAGTACACTTATTCCTCTTGCTAGATCTATAGCTAATATTCTATTTTGCAGTTGCATGTGATGTGTTGGTTTTTGCGTTTTTTGTATCAGTTTTATAGGTAGCAATAGGATTTTTTAGAGTTCCTTTAAATTGTAAGCTGTCTACCGGGTCTGCCAGGTTGAGCATATGTTTTGTATTCAATAATTGTAACCGATTAAGGCAACATCTCTTAAATTCTGGTGCAAAAAGATCAATTCGTTGAAATTTATCTGAAAGTTCTGGATGTGCTTCTTGGTAGTTTGTAACACATTGTGCTACTTGTTTCCAAAATATGGTTTCAGAATAACTACCTTGTGTTACCAAAATATCAGAAAGGAATCTAAAAAAGCAATCAAAAACATCTGTAAAAATGGCCAATGCTTTAATATCATCATCTGCTTTAACATATAATCGTTTTGCTTTTTCAGGTAATGTTATCGTTTCATCAAAAATGGCAATCTCTTCGGTGATATCTTTCATGATCACTTTTACCGGAATATTATTTTCAATAACCATGATCAAATTTTCGCCATGAGGCATAAACACCAATCCGTATTGAAATAAACAATGTAAAAGTGGTGTTAGATATGCACGCAGATAGTTTTCTAACCAAACCTCAACAGATACTGCAGATGCTTTTATTAATTCGACCACCAATGAATTTCCTTGATTATCTAAATGTAAAAACGCTGCCATCGTCATTAACTTTTGGTCTTTGTTAATCTTAGAATATGGACTTTCTCTCCATAAGGCAGATAGCAATTTGTTATGGGCTTTGGTTTTACCTAAGGTCTCATAATATCGATTTCTATACCCCACGGCAGCAATTTCTCCCAACATGGTAAATCCTGTCTGTTGTATGAGGGTATCATGTTCTAATAGTTGAGATATCCATTCTGTGATCACAGGAGTACTTCCCATATAATAGGGGGATAACCCTCTCATAAAACCCATATTAAGTATCGAGAGGGCCGTTTTAGTATACAATTTCTCTGGATGGGTGGTATTAAATAGTGTACGAATAGATTGTTGCGCAGCATATTGATCATTTCCTTTTCCTAACAAAACGATATATTGTTGTGCAATATCCTGAGCAAAAATAGTACTGATTTTTGTATCCCATTGCCATGGGTGAACAGGTATAAAAATATAGTCTTCTGGATTAAGACCACGATCCATCAATATTTGGTTAAAAAGCTGTACCGCTTCTTTTCCCAGTTCGTTTTCTATTAAAACATTATAGGCATGCACCGATACACTATGATAATCGGCTTTAGTTTTGTGTCCTGCTATCCAAACTAAAGAAAAGGAGGTTTTTGTTTCTGGGGCGAAATGATGATACTGAGATGTATTAAATCCAATCCTACCATTATTAGCAACAAAGCAAGGATGTCCCTCGATCATTGCTTTTTCTATATCTTGAAAATCGGCTGATACTAACTCGCTGGCATTATATTTTTGATGCGCATATTTATAAGCTGCACCATGTAAGGTGCTGGTAATTTCTTCCATGTAGGTAGGCAACATATCATCAGGAATCCCAAGTGTATTTTTTAATTCTAAGATAAAATCAAGAGCGTCTAACTCTACTTCTTTATCCCTCCTCATTTTTATAATTGAAGAATGATCCACATGCTTATGATCCAGTGCTCGTTTTTTTGCATTGAAGTAATAAACAACATCGGGAGTATCTGTATACATCTTATAAATTTCCCAACCTTCTTTTTGCCCTATTAATTCAAGTTTTAAAAGTTGCTCATGGGTAAATTCGCTAATTGCTTTTCTAATTAAGTTTCTATTTACTATCTCCCAAATTTTTGGAGTTAAATGTGAGATTTGAGTTGATAGTATCAAAGTATCTGAGGTGTTCATTGGTTATATTGTTTTACATGTGATTTCTGAATTGCACTTTTATAATCTTTACGCGTGCATATTGCTAAATGTGCTCTTTTATGAGGTAATTGAACTTCTTTGAAGTACCGAAAACCGGCTTTAGCATTGAGAATATGAATCTTTTGATTCGTAACATCAGGTTCTACAACTATCCTTTTTATTTCTTGATCAGCAAACAGAAAATCCATGATTGCGGTAAATACAATCCAGGTAAATTTTGGAATCTTTTTTTCTACCGGAGCCACTAAAATATGCATACCTACATCCCCCGAAAGAACATCATAATGATCAGCAATAGTATCTTTATGCGGATCATAATATTCCATTAAAAAAATAGGTTTGCCATCTAACATCCCAATACATACATGATGATGTTTACTGTCCGTAATTTTTCGATATTCCTCTTCGAACTCTGTAATCGTAGACTCTTGCATCCCCCAATATTTTGCATAAGGCTTGGTCACCCAATGATGTATTTTCTCTGAATCTTCCTTAAAATTAAAATCGCGTACTTGTATCTCTCCAAGGCCTTCACAATACTTAGAAAATAGTATGTCTATTTTGGTTATTGTATCCATAATATTAAGTTGTCTTTACTATGGTTTTTTTGAAATTTATTTTAAAAAGCAAAACATATAAGCCCAAAGTCAAAGTAAAACCAACACATGCCACTGTAAAAGGAATTACCAATCCATATTGATCTACAAGAATACCCACTAAAAAGGAAGATATTAATACTCCTAGATTTTGAAAAAAATGTACTTTACTATAGTCTATTGCATAGGTCTCAGGAGTACTAGATTCAAACAACAATACATCAAAACGAACAATGGCTCTAAAAATCGCCCATCCATATACGATTCTACCCAGAATAACTAAAAAAGGAATTGGGATACCTTGTGCTAACAAACCAATGACACCAACACATAGAGGAATTATGATACCACTGGATTTTGTTCCTTTTCTTTTTATATCCCACCAAAGCACAAGCAATGCTACAAAGCCAGGTAGTGCATATACCGCCCCAGAAAATAGTGTACTAGAATTGGCCGTTATATACTCCCAATAGGTTGAAAAAAAGGGTCGGGTAATAAATGCGCTTGCATATAACAGTAGTGTTGTAATTCCTATTTTTAAGATGAATCCTTTCGGAATCATTTTCTTATTAGCAATTATTTTTTCCTCGGTTTCATTGGTTCTTGAGGTGTCATATTTCTCACTTTTAAGTAAATAACCGCTCATTCCCATTTGTATAAAATCACCTCCCGCCATAATTAAAAATATATAACTGGCATCAATCAAATCGACAGTAAACCCACCAATAACTGCTCCTAAAATCCCACCCAAATGGACAACTACCGATAATAATCCTATAGTACCCGGATGTTCTTTTTTGGCGATGATTTTTAGAATGTATGGATAGACCAATAAGTAACTTCCTTTAAATAATATCATGATGAGCGATACTATCCAAAAATTGATATAAGACGTAGTCCAATAGCAGTATAATGCTAATAGCCCAGCAATGAATTGTGTATACACCAAAATATTAAGTTCTGCCACTTTTTTAGAAACATACGCCCAAAACGGAAAAGCAATCATCACCATAAAACAAATAGCCGCAAAATAATACCCTACCCATTCTGGATCGGTAACACCAAAACGAGCCTCAAAGAACTGTGGGTAAAAAGGATGTAGTAAATAATCACTTACCACAGCGACCAATGTCATTATAATTAGGAAATTCTTCATATGGTAGGCTCTTGTACTTTAATTTCTTCTTCTTCGGTAACTTCAAATTGCTGAAAAGCGATTCGTTTTTCGATTGGATAATAATCTGTTCCTGTAAGCTCCTTGATGATATATGAATTTCGATAGCATGCCATTCCCAGATCAGGAGTAACAAATCCATGGGTATGTAACTCTGCATTTTGCACAAAAACATCTCTACCTTTATGATCAATGGTGTAATTACGATGCACATTATATCTTCCTTTTTCATCCCATCGAATACCATCTTTAATTCCTTCAATACATTTAGGCCGCTGATACATATAACCCGTAGCTAGCACTAACCCTTCTGTCTGATGTTGGTAATACTTATTCTGCTCGTATTGATGTATTTCGAGATAGAATTTTTCTAAAGTAGCATCATAATCTGCCTTCTTTAATTCTGAATTCGTTCTAAGGTTGATCTTAACTTTATTGGTTAATTGTTTGGTATAGATCAAATCATAAATATTGGCAATCAAATCTTGATTAATGCCCTTATACAAATGTTTTTGGTTCTTGATTAGGTCATCTCTTTTAGCAGAAGGCAAGTCATAGAAATAATCTACATATTCTGGAGAGGTCATTTCTAGTGTAAGCTTAGAATACTCTAACGGAAAGAATCTAGGTGATCTTGTGATCCAATTGAGTTCGTATCCCTTTGTATCAATATCTTGTAAAAGGTCGTAGAAAATTTCAGCCGCACTTTGCCCACTACCTAATACAGTAATCGATTTTTTAGATTGTAGTTTTTCTTTATGAGAAAGATAGGCCGAAGAATGAATAGTTTTTCCTTTCAAAGAGGTACAACATTTAGGAATAAAAGGCTGATTACCGGTACCTAAAACCAATTTTCGAGTTTTATATACTTTTTGTTCGTTTGTTTTAGTACAATTTGAAAAAACGATATAATACTTCTCTTCTTCATTGTAAAGAATTTCTTTAACTTCAGTTTGAAAATGAATATTTGAGAGTTTACTAATAGCCCATTGGCAATATTGATTATATTCATTTCTTAAAACCAAGAAGTTTTCGCGAATATAAAATGAATAGATACGCCCCTGCTCCTTGATATAATTTAGAAAACTATATGGATTTGTTGGATCCGCCAGTGTTACCAAATCTGCCATAAAAGGGATCTGAAGCGTGGTATCCTGAAGCATCATCCCAGGGTGCCAATCAAATCTTTCCTTTTTATCCAGAAATAATCCATCTAACTCAGCAATAGGTTCTGTTAGACAAGCTAATCCAAGGTTCATAGGGCCAACTCCAATGGCTATAAAATCGAGTATGGTTTCTTCTTTTGTATTCATAATCGTCTAACTAATTATTTAATCGTATAGTTTTTACCGGTTTCTTTGATCATTTGGATGATATGTAGCAAATCATCGATAGTACTTTTAGGATTGAGCAGGGTGAATTTTAAATACACCTTATCGTTTAATTTTGTACTTGCTACAGAGGCTTGACCAGATTTGAAGAGTGTATTTTTGATGAATAAATTAATGGTATCATGTTGTGCGTCGCTATTAATCCCAGATATTTTATATCGAAATACCAAGGTGCTCAATTCTGGTTTATGAGCAATTTCGAAATCCGGATCATCTTTAATACTATGATACACATCTAAGGCTAAGTAGTGAACTTTTTCCAAAAATGAACCTATAGTTTTGGCTCCAGTCATTTTTAAGGTAAACCAAAGTTTCAGAGCATCAAACCTACGTGTAGTTTGTATGGATTTTTCGATTAGATTAGGACACTCCTCATCTCTATGCTCTAAAGGATTGAGATAATCTGCGTAGTAAGACACATATTTAAAGTATTTTGTATCCTGCACCAAAAAAGCACTTGAACAAACAGGCTGAAACATCGTCTTATGAAAATCAATAGTGACAGAATCTGCCCTCTCTATACCTTTTAGTTTATGTTCATGCGTCTCTGTTAATATGTAACTACCACCGTAGGCTCCGTCTACATGAAACCAAATATCATATTCGTCAGTAATTTGGGCAATGGTCTCAAGAGGGTCAAAACTCCCAAAATCTGTAGTTCCTGCTGTAGCTATGATACCGATTGGGATATTGCCCAACTGTTTTTCTTTTTCTATTGCCTGTACCAATGCTTCAGGTTTCATTTTCATTCGATCATCGGTAGCAACAGGTATCACGGCATTATACCCCATTCCTAAAAGGGCTGCATTCTTCTTAATGCTAAAATGTGCTTTTTCAGAACAAAAGAAACGGAACTTAGAGACAATATCTGACCAACCATTTTCTTTAAGATTGAGTCCATAATGTTTAAAAGCATAATGATCTCTAGCCATTAACAAGGCCATGAAATTAGACTGTGTACCACCACTAGTAAAAACTCCATCTGAAACAGCCGGTAATCTCATTTCTGAACATATCCACCGAATCATTTCTTGTTCTATTAATGTTGCAGAAGTACTTTGATCCCAGGTTTCGATTGCAGTATTTACTGATGAAGCAACTAAATCCCCTACGATAGCAGGAAGCAATACAGGACAATTAAGATGCGCCACATAATTAGGATGATGAAATGCTATAGTATGATCTAGATATAGCTCTTTAATTTCTTTAAGTGCATCATCTATAGATAAGGTTACATTTGGATCAGCGGTTAATAAATTAGTTTTTGATCTAAGATTATTAGGTGACTCTCCACTATAAAAGTTTTCATTATTCAAGAAATTGGTAACATAATCCAATGCTTTTTGAATATATTCTTGATAGGTATATTTTGAATGAGAGTCAAAAAACTGATCAATCTTGAGATCAGTTGCCAAGTTCGTTTGTGTTTCGAGGAACATATTGTTTTTATTTGGTCTAAATAAGCATTGCAAATGTAGAGTCAAGTAAAACTAAATTCATGACGTATGTTGGATAAAAAAAGACGTGAGATTTAATTTGGAGGTTATTTAATGCTCTGGTAACACTTTTTGATATCTTAGTGCATTCTAGCCAAAGTTTACAGAAAGCCCTTGACTACTGCCAAGTTTCATTCAACTTTAATCGATTAAAAAGTCAGTTACATTCTCTATCGGCTTCAGAAGTAGCAGAAACGGGACTCGAATATCGCGTCAAGTTCGATCCAAACTCTTGCGACTTTCATGTCATGAGGCTTAAAAATAACTTAGCCCCTTGTTTATAAACACTTTGTATTATTATACTACCAATTAGTATTGTGATAAAGGCATTCACTCTTTCATGAGCGTTTGTGACAGGACTAATTATTCTTCTTTTTTCGAAAAACTATTACGGAATTTCCTTTAAAATTCTGAACTATGAGATCTCCATAATGAGCGTCAAATTTTTATCGAGTTTCAATGATACAAGATCGTTGTAAAACACATCTGATTTATCGAAAAGTAAAACAATTTCATCAATTTTCAGGATATTCTATCTTTTTTTCATTTTATAAAAATTAATTTTTAACAAACCAAAGAGCATAGATTACCCAAATGTAGAAAGTTTTTTTACAACTATCTATTCAATTGATTTTCAATTAAATAAACAACATTTCCTATTCTTTTCTTATAACCCTTAGTTGAAGATATTGGTTTTTGCGAACACGAAATATTTACATTTTTTAAAACATTCAGCGAACGTTCGCTTTTTTATTCAAAAACTTTTTTATAATATTGTCCTGTAATTAATTCACTATGAAGAATAGCAGATTATTAATAAAACAAAAAAATGAAAAGATGAAATCTCAAGTAAAGACTAAAACATTAGTTACGAATTGGGCTATTAATAATACGCTTGATTACAACTCAAAAAAATAACAGTTTAAAATAAAAATAGTAACCTAAAATAGAATTTAAAAAAATAACATTATGACTACTTATAATTCGGCTATTGATATTGTACGCAAATTAAAAGCAAAACACGGAAATACTTGGGCAACTATAAACCCAGAAAATGCAGCCCGTATTGCTGTCCAAAATAGGTTTAAAACAGGATTAGATATTGCTAAGTATACAGCGTCTATTATGCGTAAAGACATGGCGGAATATGATGCTAATAATGTAAACTATACACAATCACTGGGTTGTTGGCACGGTTTTGTAGCACAACAAAAAATGATTGCAGTAAAAAAGCATAAAGGTACAACAGACAAATCATACTTATACCTTTCTGGCTGGATGGTAGCAGCATTACGCTCTGAGTTCGGACCTTTACCAGATCAGTCAATGCACGAAAAAACTTCGGTTCCTAAGTTAATTGAAGAGATATATACGTTCTTACGTCAGGCAGATGCCGTAGAGCTAAATGACTTATTTCGTCGTCTAGATGCTGGAGAAGATGTTCAAGCAGAGATCGATAATTTTGAAACACATATAGTACCTATCATTGCAGATATTGATGCAGGTTTTGGTAATGAAGAAGCAACATACCTTTTAGCTAAAAAAATGATCGAAGCTGGTGCTTGTGCCCTTCAAATCGAAAATCAAGTATCCGACGCTAAGCAATGCGGTCATCAAGATGGTAAAGTAACAGTACCACATGAAGATTTTATCGCAAAGATAAACGCACTTCGATATGCTTTCTTAGAATTAGGAGTAGAAGAAGGTGTAATTGTTGCTCGAACAGATTCTGAAGGTGCTGGTTTAACACAAAAACTACCTGTATCTATGGAAGAAGGAGATTTGGCATCAAAGTATATGGATTTTGTTGAAGCAGAAGAAGTACGTTTAGATGAGGTGAATCAAAATGATGTATTATTTAAACGTGATGGTAAATTGGTTCGTCCTGTAAGAATGCCAAACGGATTATATAAATTTAAAGAAGGATCTAACATTGATCGTGTTGTATTAGACTGTGTTACAAGTCTTGAGAATGGTGCAGATTTATTATGGATCGAAACTCCAACACCAAATGTGAAGCAAATTGCACATATGGTAAACCGAGTTAAGGAACAGGTACCTAATGCAAAATTAGTATACAATAATTCTCCATCTTTCAATTGGACGCTTAATTTCCGTCAGCAGGCATTTGATGCTATGGTAGAAGCAGGAGAAGATGTATCTGCCTATAATAGAGCAGAACTAATGGAAGCAAATTATGATGGTACTGAATTATCAGGCCGAGCAGACGAAATGATTCGTATGTTCCAGGCAGAAGCGTCTCGTGATGCTGGTGTGTTCCATCACTTAATTACACTACCAACATATCACACTACTGCATTACATATGAATGATCTTGTAGAAGGTTATTTCGGAGACGAGGGAATGTTGGCTTATGTAGGTTCTGTTCAACGTCAAGAAATACGAAAAGGTGTTTCTTGTGTAAAACACCAACGTATGGCAGGTTCAGATCTAGGAGATGATCATAAAACCTTCTTTGCTGGTGAAAAAGCCTTAAAAGCTGGGGGGGAGAAAAACACTAGTAATCAATTTGAAGTTAAAACAACTGCTAAGGAACCAGAAATGGCTTTAGATAAATAAAACTTGCGTTGAAGTTTTTTTAGAAAGGTGACTCTATAATAGAGTCACCTTTTTTTATGGCTTTAAAAAATAAACCTATTGACAAACAAACTTACCTTTCTTAAAATTAGGTGTGCTAAGAGTAAAACAATACTAGGAAGCTTAATTGTTTCACGTATCTGTGAATTATAAATATGATAGTTTTTTTAAAAAAAGTATCAATAAAGAATAGGGTATTTCGCATACTAACTGTAATCTATATAGACAAGATGATGAATTATCTTTTTGTATGAGTAAAAGTTAATATATGTAATGAAAATTACCCCAATAGTAAATATTTATGCCCCTTATTATGAAAAAACTACTACTATTCTTAGTATCGTTAATCAGTTTTTGTGCCTATGCACAAACATTTACCGAACTCGCCACAGCAAATTTAGAAGACGTAACTCAAAGCTCAGTAGCTTGGGGTGATTATGACAATGACGGAGACTTAGACGTATTGTTGACCGGTTGGACAGGAAGCACGCGGGTTTCAAAAATATATACCAATACTGCAGGAACGTTTACTGAACTTGCCACGGCAAACTTGACCGGCGTAAATAATAGTGCTGTAGCTTGGGGTGATTATGATAACGATGGGGATTTAGACGTATTATTGACGGGCTGGACAGGAAGTACACCAGTTTCAAAAATATATACCAATACGGCAGGAACATTTACCGAACTAGCTGCTGCAAATTTAACAGGAGTATATTATAGTGCCGTAGCTTGGGGTGATTATGATAATGATGGAGATCTAGATATCCTATTAACAGGAAATACGGGAAGTACACTGGTTTCTAAAATATATACCAATACAGCAGGAACTTTTACCGAATTGGTCGCAGCTAATTTAACAGGAGTGACGGATGGAGCTGTAGCTTGGGGTGATTATGATAATGATGGGGATACAGATATAGTATTAACGGGCTCCACAGGAAGTTCGCGAATTTCAAAAATATATACCAATACGACAGGGACTTTTACTGAGCTCGCCACAGCAAATTTAGCACAAGTGTCTTTTAGCTCAGTAGATTGGGGCGATTATGACAATGATGGGGATTTAGACATATTGTTAACCGGTATAGAAGGAAGCACAGCTAGCACAAGTATTTCAAAAATATACACCAATACGGCAGGGACTTTTACCGAGCTAGCCACAGCAAACTTAACAGCAGTTAATGTGGGTTCTGCGCTTTGGGGCGATTATGACAATGATGGAGATTTAGATGTATTGTTGAATGGCTGGACACCCAGCGGAAATATTTCGAAAATATATACCAATACAGCTGGAGTTTTCACAGAGCTTGCTACAGCCAATTTACCAGGCGTTGCATTTGGTCGTTCTGCGTGGGGTGATTTTGATAATGATGGCGATTTAGATATCCTATTAACGGGAGAATTTCCTGCAACCTCAAAAATATATACTAACAATACAGTTACGCCTAATACAGCACCTACAGCACCTACGAATCCGACAGCAGTAGTAAATAAAGACGAGGTTACGGTAAGTTGGACAGCGAGTACCGATGCAGAAACTCCTAGCAGTGGATTAAGTTACAATGTATATATAAAAGATGCTTCGACAAGCTCAGCATACGCAGTTAGTCCAATGGCACAAGAAAATAATGGTTGGCGTAAACTTCCTGCTTTAGGTAACGTACAACAAAACACTTCATATACGTGGAAACTACCTCAGCAATATCATGGCACAAAAAATGACTTTACTTTTAAAGTACAAGCCATTGATCACAGTTTTGCGGGTTCTGCATTTTCTGCTGAAAGTACTTTTAGTGTAGACTTAAGACCTTTTACTGAACTTAATACAGCAAATTTAATAGATCTTTTTAACAGTTCTACTGCCTGGGGTGATTATGATAATGACGGGGATTTGGATGTCTTACTAACAGGATTAGACTCATATGCATCTAATAGAAGGTACTCTAAAATATATACGAATAATAATGGAACGTTTACTGAGCTTACTTCTGTAATCTTGCCAGGTGTAAGTTCTGGTAACTCAGTATGGGGCGACTATGATAATGATGGAGACTTAGATATATTATTAAGCGGCGCTATAACTAATACTTCATATACAACAAAAATTTACACCAATAATGGTGGTACTTTCACTGAGCTCACCGTTGCTGGTCTTTCCAATATAGGAGGTACTGTAGCTTGGGGAGATTATGACAATGACGGAGATTTAGATATCCTGTTTTTAGGAGGTGACTTAAGCGGAACTGCATTAAAAATATATACGAATACTAACGGAACTTTTACAGAGCTTGCTACATCAGGTATATCAGGTATAGGTAGTGGCTCAGTAAATTGGGGCGATTATGATAACGATGGGGATTTAGATTTCTTATTAACTGGGTATACAGGAAGTGAAGATATTTCTAAAATCTACACCAATAATGAAGGCGTTTTTACGGAATTAACCTCTGCGAACTTAATAGGTGTATCCTTTAGTTCAGCAGCTTGGGGCGATTATGACAATGATGGAGATTTAGATATCTTATTAGCTGGGTATTCAGGAAGTACAACGGTTTCAAAAATATATACGAATAACGCTGGGGTTTTTACAGAATTAGCTACTGCGAATTTACCAGGGATACAACATACTGATGTAGCTTGGGGAGATTATGATAATGATGGGGATTTAGATGTATTACTAACTGGCGTAACAGGAGGAGGTATAGGTGTTTCAAAAATATACACGAATAACGCAGGAACTTTTGCAGAGCTTGCCACAGCAAATTTAACAGGTGTACTTCAAGGTGCTGCTGCCTGGGGCGATTATGATAATGATAACGATTTAGATATTTTGGTTTCTGGTCTTCAATCAAATGGAACAGGCTTTTCAAAAATATATACCAATAATACACTTACGCCTAATACACCACCTACAGCACCTACGAATCCAACAGCTGTGGTTAATGGAGATGAGGTAACCTTAAGCTGGACTGCTAGTACCGATACAGAAACGCCTAATAGTGGATTAAGTTATAATGTGTTTATAAAAGATGTTTCGACAAGCTCAGCATATATAACTAGTCCAATGGCACAAGAAAGTGATGGATGGCGTAAACTACCGGCTATAGGTAATGCAGGACAAAACACTTCATATGTATGGAAATTGCCTGAAGAATATCTTAATACAAACAAAGATTTTACTTTTAAAATTCAGGCTATAGATCACAGTTTTGCTGGCTCTGAGTTTTCTACAGAAGGAACTTTTAGTATTGTAGATTTAAGAAATTTTATTGAGCTTCCTACAGCAAACTTAACCAACGTTTATCAAAGTGCCGTTGCTTGGGGAGATTATGACAATGATGGGGATTTAGATCTATTAGTAACGGGTAAAAAATCAATTTCCGGAGCTACTGATCCTATTTCAACAATTTATACCAATACAGCAGGGACTTTTACAGCACTAACTTCTGCTAATATAGTTGGTGTACAATCCGGAGCTGTGGAATGGGGGGATTATGATAACGATGGGGATTTAGATCTACTTATAACAGGTTTGGATATTGGGAATACTCTTATATCAAAAATCTATACCAATACTGGAGGTTCATTTACAGAACTCGCTACTGCTAACCTACCAGGAATAGCCTTTGGAGATGTGGCTTGGGGAGATTATGATAATGATGGGGATTTAGATATATTCTTAACGGGAGGTATTTCTAAAATATTTACTAATAACGCTGGCGCTTTTACAGAACTAGTAACAGCCAGTTTCCCAAGATTAAGTAGCGGTTCTGTAGATTGGGGCGATTATGACAATGATGGGGATTTAGATGTATTATTAACCGGATATACAGGGAGTTTAGATATATCAAAAATCTATACCAACAATAATGGTGTTTTTACAGAACTTACCTCAGCCAATTTAACAGGAGTATCGTATAGTTCAACTGCTTGGGGAGATTATGATAATGATGGCGATCTAGATATTTTGTTGTCTGGATATACAGGAAGCGCTAGAGTGACAAAAGTATACACCAATACAGCCGGAAGTTTCACCGAACTTGCAACAGCCAATTTATTAGGTGTGCAAGAAGGTTCGGCAGCTTGGGGAGATTATGATAATGACGGTGACTTAGATATATTATTAACAGGCTCTGGAGGCACCGCCTCAACTAGAATATATACGAATACCGCAGGTGTTTTTACGCACCTTATTACTGATGATTTACCACACATAGTGGTTAGTGATGCTGTTTGGGGAGACTATGATAATGATGGCGATCTAGATATAGCGTTGGCAGGGGTTACAAATAGTTCCTTCATTTCAAAAATATATATTAACAATATAGCTACTTCAAACACAGTACCTACAGCCCCAACGAATCCAACAGCTGTGGTTAATGGAGATGAGGTAACCTTAAGCTGGACAGCCAGTACAGATACAGAAACTCCTAGCAATGGATTAAGTTATAATGTATATATAAAAGATGCTTCGGCAAGCTCAGCATACAAAGTTAGCCCAATGGCACAAGAAAATGATGGATGGCGTAAACTTCCTGCTAAAGGGAATGCAGGACAAAGCACTAATTACATATATAAACTTCCTGCTGCTTGTACTACTAATTATACTTTTAAAGTACAAGCTGTAGACCATAGTTTTGCAGGATCAGCTTTTTCATCAGAAGGAAGTTTTAGTACAGTAGATACTACTAACCCAACAATAGTAACACAAGATATCACCGTACAGTTAGATGCTTCAGGAAGTGCAAGTATCACACCTGCTCAGATTGATAATGGTTCTACTGATAACTGCGGAATACAATCGATGAGTTTAGATAGTACATCTTTTGATTGTACCAATGTTGGAGCAAATACAGTGACCTTAACCGTAACCGATATAAACGGAAATTCTGATACCAAAACAGCAACCGTAACGATAGAAGATAAGATTCTTCCAACCGTTGTTACCCAAAATATCACCGTACAGTTAGATGCTTCAGGAAGTGTAAGTATCACTCCTGCACAGATAGATAATAATTCATCCGATACCTGTGGAATTCAATCCATGAATTTAGATACAACTTCATTTGATTGCACTATGGTCGGAACAAACACTGTGACTTTGACTGTAACTGATGTTAATGGAAACTCGGCTTCGAATACAGCTACAGTAACGGTGGAAGATAACGTAACACCAAGTATAATCACTCAAGATATCACTGTACAATTAGATGCTTCAGGAAGTGCAAGTATAACACCAGCGCAAATAGATAATGGTTCCTCAGATGCATGTGGAATCCAATCGATGAGTTTAGATACTACCTCATTTGATTGTACGAATGTCGGAACAAACACAGTGACCTTGACTGTAACCGATGTCAATGGAAACTCCGCTTCGAATACAGCTACGGTAACGGTAGAAGATACTGTTGCGCCAACGGTGGTAACACAAAACATTACGGTATCATTAGATGCCACAGGAAATGCAACCATCACTCCCGCTCTTATCGATAATAGTTCTTCGGATAATTGTGGAGTTCAATCGATCAGTTTAGACACCACTAGCTTTGATTGTACAAATATTGGAGCAAATACAGTGACTTTAACGGTAGCTGATGTGAATGGAAATTCGGCTTCAAATACGGCTACAGTAACCGTAGAAGATACTATTGCACCAACGGTTGTAACTCAAAATATAACAGTACAGCTAGACGCTTCAGGAAATGCAACCATCACTCCAGCTCAGATTGATAATGGTTCTGCAGATACCTGTGGAATACAATCGATGAGTTTAGATAGTATTTCTTTTGATTGTACTCATGTCGGAACAAACACAGTAACGTTAACGGTAACCGATATCAACGGAAACTCAGAATCTAATACAGCGACAGTAACGGTAGAAGATACTACACAACCCATGGTAGTTTGTCAGGACATAACGATTCAATTAGACGCTTCAGGAAATGCTACCATCACTGCAGCCGATATTGACAACGGTTCTAGTGATGCTTGTGGAGTTGTTTTAACCTTAAACAGAGTTCAGTTTTCGTTAGCCGATGTAGGCATCCATACAGTTACACTTACAGCAACTGATTCCTCGGGTAACATGAGTAGCTGTAATGCTTTGGTTACGGTAGAAGATAATATACCACCGGTAATTACTTTGTTAGGAGACGATCCTCAAGTAATCACAAAAGGCTCTGACTATATTGAGTTAGGAGCCATTACAAATGATGGATCTGAAGTGGTTATTGATAGTTCTAATTTTATAGATGCTACCGGTACATATTATATTTCATACAATGCAACAGATAGTAATGGTAATATGGCAGATGAGGTAATTAGAACTGTAATAGTAAATAATCCCAGTCCAATTTTAGAAGTATTTCCTAATCCTGCTTCAGATTATATAAGAGTTCTAAATTTTTCGAATCTTGAAAGTTTAGAGATTTATACTATGACAGGAAAGAAAATTCATCATTTTAATCAAGAACAATTACAGGAATATATAAAAGTTGATCATTTACAAGAGGGGATATACTTATTACGAGGGGATTTTATTCCTAAAGGAACTGTATATGAAAAGATAGTGATTAAACACTAAAGTATAAGAGAATAGATAAATTCAAAGATAAATATGTAGTAGACAAAAGGAGAGATTCTCCTACCACCTAATCCAGGCTTTTTGACTCATCGAATTCTACATCTTAATAATTAAATAAAAAAGCTCCAGAAATGTTCTGGAGCTTTTTACTTAGTAGCGCCAAGCGGACAATTATCGAACTTTTGGATCGTAGATTCTAACTTAATTCTCTCGAAACCAATTGATTTACAGAAATTCTATTTTACATAATTTTTATTGTTTTATACTAGTAAATTAAAAATAATCCAGAATCAATTCAATTCTTATATTTAATTCCTACGAATCAAACTTTTAGTCTTAATCATTAATAGGCCAAAAAAGTTTTTAGTTTAGATCAACAATATTTTGTCTACTTAATGAACTCATCTTGACTTTTTCTATTTCCTAAAAAATGACTGAAGTTCACCCATATTTCGTTACTTTTCTTATCTGTAGCGCTGGTATAGCTTTCAAAAAGTGCCTCATCTGGTCAAATTTCAACTCATTTTCGGTCAAAAACAAAAAGTCAAGATGAATTCAATGCTATTAATCCATATCTTTAAAATATGAATCCATTTATAACCTATATCAAACAATATATAAATCTGCCTTCAGAGACCGAGGAGGAAATTGTAAATCTCATATTAACGGAAAAACTTGATAAAGGAAAAGTTCTACTGGAAGAAGGAAAAACATGTAATCGCTTGTATTTTATTGTTGAAGGTACTGCCAGAACCTATTTCTATCAAAACGGAAAAGATATCACTTATTGGATTTATCCCGAAAACATGTTAGTTACCTCTTGGCATAGTTATATGTTAAGAAAACCTTCTTCAGAATATCTCGAAGTTACCGAAGAATCTATCCTTATGTCTATTACTTATGATCAATGGCAAGAGTTATATGCCAAATATCCAAGATTGGATCGCTTCGGAAGATTGGTTATTGAGGAACAAATGGCACTACTTGATGATTTTTATAAAGGGTATTACTTCTTATCTGCCAAAGAAAAGTACGAATTATTGATAGCTGCATTTCCTACAATCACCCAACGTGCCAATCTAGGGCATATTGCATCAATGCTAGGGATCTCTCAAGAAACATTAAGTAGAATACGAGGAAAATAAAGAAGACTTCCGAAATTTAGAAGCCTTCTTTCCCACAAATCATGAAAAAACTAGACTTAAAAAACGCGTACTACATTAAACCCAAAAAACACATCTCCATCATTCCAATCACCTTCTGCGTTACTTATAAAACCAGGCTCATTTGTTGATTGTGCGTTAGAGAATAACAATTGAAAAACATGCCCTCCAGTTTCAATATCAAGCCCAACAGTCAGGGGATTATTATAAATAGATTTTGATGCTCTACTAAAATTATAGACATAGTCTAGATTAAAAGACATTCTTTTGGATATTTTAAACCTTCCCCCTGCTCCTAATGCATATTGATTATGGTCTTGAAATGGTTCTAAAACTAAATTTTGTCTTACAAAAGATGGTACTAGCTCTAATGATAGTTTTTTAGTAATTCTTCTTGAAATCAATAATTGAGTTGCATAACTCAGCCTATCTCCAAATTTTAAAAAGGGAAAGCGATCTTTTCGTAATGCGGTATTTATATTGATGGTTCCATATGCAACAAGATTTAAAGGGAATTTTTCAGATTGACTAAGCAATCTTATCTTCGCCGAACCTGCATAGGTTTTACGTAAAGATTCTCTACTTATCCCCAGCTGTACTTCATTAAAAACTCCATAAACCAATTGTATTTTGGTATTGGCATTATCAAAACCAAAAAAAGTAGAAAGCCCATCTTTTAAGGTTCCGAAACGATGTGATACATACAAATAAAAATCCCCTTTCCCGGCTACTTTTGTGCTTTGCAGATTTCCAATTTTCATAGCTTTAAAAGCTGGAGTACTGAATTTCTCTTCTTCAGTCTCTTGTTCTAACTCTTTTAGTAAATCATCCTGAGCATATATCATGTTAAAACCAAACATAAAAAGGATAAGAAATATATAATTATGGTTCATGGGTTGTTATTTTATAATAATAGTTTTATCTAATTTGAGTTCTTCCAATAGATCATCATAGCCTATTACTCTGCCTTTAATGTAAATGGTTTGATTTTCTTGGATATGGAAAAGCAAATCGGGATGTATTAATTGGCAATAAATAGCGGTATTCAACATCAAACCCTTTTTGTCTTTTGAGGTTACTTTTCCTGAAATTTCCACAACCGTTCCTTCCCATTTAACAGCACTTTTAGAGATTTTTGCCAGTAAATCTTCAGAAGTACCTGTAAATTTTGCGGATTGCTCTTCAATAGATGTATGTGGTTTGTATAGTATTCTGTAGGTGGCAAACCCAGCAATTAATACAATCACCAAGAAGAATAGAAGAATTCTACTTTTTTTGAGTAAGTTCATAATCGATTAGTATTTGGGTTTTTTCTGCGATTTTCTTTTTTACAATTCCAGGTATTTTGATGTCAAAATCTTTTGGATTCACATCAAATTCGGCACAAAGGGTAATCGAATTGTTTATTCGTTTTATTTTCACTTTGGTTTCTATCTCTCTAGGCTTTCCTTTAATAGTAAGTATACCTTTTAGTATGTACTCTTTGTCTTTTTCTATCAAGTTCGAAGCTTCAAAACCTTCTATTTTTCCTTTGAAAGTAGCTTTAGGAAATTCATCAGAATCCATATAATTTTCATTAAAATGTTCTTCCATCAATGCGATTTCAAAATGAAAAGCTTTTACAAAAAGTAGTGCTGCCAACTCACCAGTATCTTCTTTAAACACTACCGTAGTACTATTATTTTTGGCTTCTACAGGTTCAAAAGCCTCTACAGAAGCTTTAAACTCTGTAAGTCCTGTCTTGGTAAAATACTTTTGAGCCTTGGTGATTGGAGTAATCATTATCATTATTATACATAGTACTGTTCTCATCTTTAATGTGTTTCTATTGTTGTTCTAGTAATCCGTCTGTGATCCATTTATCTACTAATTGTCTTATTTGGGGGGTAAGTAAACCATTAGGAGGCATGGGGTTGGTTGCATCATTCATACGCGCTACCAGCCCATTGTTTAATGCTGCATTTTTAGTATTACTATAGGTACTAAGATCTAACCCTGCATTAGGTGCAGGACCACCATGGCATGTAATACAGAAATTATTCATAATACTTTGGACATCGGATTCGTAGGTCACTATTCGTGTAACTGGTGGTAATTCTTCTGCTACACTCTCCTCTATGATAGCGGTAGTACAACTTTGGCCAATAAGAATTATAATGGCTAAAAATGTGGTTTTATACATATCCATATATTTAATTTTGAACAGTTATGTTGTTTATGGTTACTTCTGCTTGTTGCTCTGGTAGGATGGTGATCATTTGTCTGGGATGAGTTATGTCTCCTTCAGAAATAAATCCATCACCATTTATATCTGCAGTAACATTTATATAGTAAGTACCAGGATGTAAATAGGTCACAAAAAATTGATTCTCTCCCTGAGATAGTGATGGAAATAATAATACACTATTAAATGCATCTTGATCAGTAACAAAAATCCCACTCTCATCGGTAAGTGCCTGTTTTGATAATTGTATTAAAAGTGTTTGGTTTTCTATGGTAACATTTCTTTGGATATTAATAGTTAAATATCCTAAGTGAGAATGCTCATCTATTCTATATGGATCTCCAGATTCTTGTGCCAAACTAAACACGTCTCCATTATCTTCCGCTTGTGCCAAAAAGGTAGCAGACTTAGCTTTGCTATCTCCCGGATTTATATAAAGGTTTTCCTCTACAAATCCGTTAGAAAAATCTACTGCAGGAGTATTTTGAGGAAAACCTACAGTCGTTGCAGCCGTTTGTGCCAAATCCAGATTCATTTTCTTTCCTTTAAAAGTCATATGTCGTGATGGAGGCACTATGATTCCCAATCGGCTGGTATAGGCATTCCAGTAGAGGCTATCTTGCTTAAACCGCAACTCCATATACATCACACCTATACCGCCTTTTGCATCAACTAATCGAAAATATTTGCCGTTTTCATCATTTCGTATACTATCTAACACAAAATAGCTTGTCCTATATATACCATTAAGCAATCCACCATTACGAGCCATAATAGTTCGGGTATTTTTAAAGTCGGTGACAAAAAAAGAAGTAAGCAGATTTCCAGCAGATCCTCCTTCAAATATGCCATGGATTTGGGATGGTGCGTTGGCTCGATAGTCGAAAGCAAACCAATCATAATCATCGGCAATAACACGGTTTTTACCTACCCAATGTCCCTGCATTTTTTCCAGAAGATCAAAACCTTCAGTATTTATATCAATAGGTTTTACTTCAGAAGATATGGGAACAGTTGGGTCTGTAGGGCTTGTAGTTCCCGCTATATTTCTGATATCGTCTGGGGTACATCTTGTAAACACAAATACAAGAAGACCAAAGCCTATAATTTGATAGATTCTATTCATATATTTTTTTATTATTAATTTTTCTAATCCAGATTTCTTTTAAAGGTTTGTTGACGAGATAAGTAGTCACTTCCAAACTATCCTGACTTATAACTTTAATATTAGGATAGTTTGTTTCGGTATTAGTAGCACCAGAAACAGCATCTATGTATCTGTTTTCTTTTTCTTTCAAATCAGAAAATAAATACTGAGGTGTCTGTCCATCATATTGATATGCTGTTGTGTCGTCATTGTAATACAAAACCTTGGCTTTTATTTTTCCATCATCTTCAACAATTTCATACGTAGCTCTATAAAAATTGCTCTCTAAGCTCCAGGCACCTAGTAATTGATTTTTCTTACCAGAGCATGAGAAAAGTAGTATGATCACCATACAACTGGTTATATATTTTTGAATTTGATTTTTCATAACGGGACAAAACTATGAGGCTCATAGGGTATATTTTTTGACCTATATCAAAATCATCTTTTTTGAAATCTTATTTCATTTTGATATAGATCAAAGACAATTCTACTTGCTTCATATAAGTTTGTCTCATAAAAATTTAAACTATGAAAAAACTGATGCAACGTTGGGAACTAGAAAAACCTTTTGACCTGATTATTATACTTTTTGTATTTGCTATTACAGGATCTTCATCTATAGCAATTGTAAGGCCAGCACTAAAATTGATGGGGCTTACCCTTGATAATCTAAATACATTTGTATACTATCCCTTATCAATTATCCTCAGTTTTATTGGATACCAAGTGTTTTTGGTTTTTTACGGTTGGTTATTTGGGCAATTCAAATTTTTCTGGTCTATGGAAAAAAAGATGTTGACTCGATTTGGCATCAAAATTTAGTATCTTTTAGGATCGTTTTAGACAAAACCATTAACCATGAATAAGTCTCAAAGATTAAGGAACCCAAATACACCTTCTGCAAAAACTACAAGATCAAACAGCCCTACAAAATGGCGAACAATTATAGCATTAATCTTAATGTATGTTGCCATTATAATGGATTGGCAATGGGCGTGGGGAATTCTATTTCTACTATGGGTAATCCCGGATTTGGTATCAGGCACCACTTATTTTATTGAGCCCATTGATAGAACAACTAACCCGTTTTTATACTGGGTAATTATCATCAGTTGGATTCTCATGGCCTTGTATTCTATATCAGTACTTTTTATAGATTATGACCAATTCTATTATTAAGGTGAAGAAATGGAAAACCATATTTGCTCTTACCCTTATGGGACCAGCCATTTATTTTAACTGGGGATGGTTTTGGGCCCTTTTTATTTTTCTGGGGTTGATTCATGTGGTTAGAAGCGGGGAGATTCATTTTGTAGAATCTGTAACCAAAAAAGAAACTCCAAAACTCTATTGGTTTATGATTATCATCTGGTCATTGCTTGCTTTATATTCGATGGTACTATATCTCAATTTTTGATATAAGTCAAAAGAGAAGTGAAAAATGATATAGAAATTTGCATCAATACTATACTAAAAATGAGAGTATCAAATACAATACTAATATTTCTAATCGGATTTACACTACTTTCTTGTTCGAGTAAAGACAAGATTGTTGGTATTTGGGAAGTACATAACGAATACAATCAAGCCACTTATGAAATTGTGCATTCTCGAGGTAAATTTTATGGAAAAATGCATCAATATACCGATGGAAAAACCCAATACCACGGAAACAATAAAAAAGAGGACTATTTTATTTCGGATATTGAAAATAAAAACGGAGAATACAAAAACGGAAAGATGCACTTTCCTGATAATCGCACGAGCAACATTTCTTTTGTTTTAAAAGATGATAATACATTAGAAGTTAGCATGATGTATGAAGGAGAGCCTTATACAGAAATTTGGAAAAGAAAAGGAACAAAAGACGCTATAACTATAGATATGGTACAGACAGAAGATAACACTTCTATTTTCTCAAAAAAGGTTTCTAATAAAAACAATACTTCAGATTCTGTAATGACAGTAACCGAAGAAAAAAAATCATTCAAACCTCAACCCAAAACACAAAGTTTAGAGAACAATATTGTTGGCGTTTGGGATGTAAAAACCGATTACTATCAAGCTATTTATGAAATAGAAAAAAATAAAGAAAAATTTATCGGAAAAGTGCATTACTATAACGACGGTACTACCGAATATAAAGGTAAAAACAAAAAAGAAGATTACTTTTTATCTAATGTAACATTCAAAGATGGACAATATAGGGATGGTAAAATGTATTTACCCGACGGAAGCTATTATCAAGTCATCTTCACAGTAAAAGATGAAAACACTTTAGAGGCAAAAATGACCATCGAAGGGCAACAGTATACAGAAACTTGGACCCGAAATATAACTTATAAATAATGTATTATGAGTAAAAAAAATATGATGCATACACTACCTGTTGAAGCATACACTTCTCAAGAATGGCTAGATCTTGAAATGAAACATATATTCAGCAATACCTGGCAATTTGCAGGGCTTGCAGAAGATGTTCTTAATCCCGGAGACTACATTTCCGTACAAGCCGGGTTAAATAATATCTTTATTGTTAAAGGTCGAGATAACCGGCTTAGGGCTTTTCATAATATGTGTCGCCATAGAGGGACACAACTGCTTCGTGCGGTAGGGAAAGCCAAAAAGGCGATTACCTGCCCATATCATGATTGGACATACGATCTTGAAGGAAAACTAATTAGTCTTCCTAAAAAAGATGAGGAGTTTCCTCAACTTGACAAACCTTTACACGAATGTGGTTTAAACTTACACGAAGCATCTGTAGATATTTTTAAAGGAATGCTTTTTGTACATCCAGATAAAGATGCACCAAGTATTATGGAGTTTTTTGGGGAGGTTGAACCTTATTTAGGCCCACATGTTGTTGAAGAATTGGTAGAATTTCAGGAAAAAGAAGGAGAACCTTTTTATATAAAAGAAATAAAGGCAAACTGGAAAATTATCGTTGAAAATTATATTGATCATTATCATCTTGCACATCTACACGAAGGCACTTTAAATATGTATGATCATGCCAAAGCAGAATTTGGTTGGGCTGGCCCTCATTATTGGTTTTATGAACCATTGGTGCCCGATTATGCTAAAGACGTAAAAAATGCTGCACCTTATCCCTTGATTGATTCGGTACCCGAGGATAAAATTGGAGCCTATGTGCCCTGGCTATTTCCGAACATTGGTATTACCGAAGGAGAAAGTGCCTGGAATACTTTTCATGTAACTCCATTGGCACCAGACAGAACCTTAGTGGTCATCCGATCTAAAACAATGAATGTTAGTGAATGGGAATATACCAAACAATATACTAAATCTTCTATGCATAAAATCTGGCAACATTATGGCAATAAGGGGAAATATGAAGGAGATCCCAGTGACCCGATGGCATCTGGTGATTTTATGGCAGAAGATGTATATGCCTGTGAACAACAACAAAAGTCATTACAATCACCAATGTTTAGCGTTGGCGCTCAAGCACAAAGAGGTGAGTTTGCGGTGAGTAAATTTCAAAGTGTTGTAAAAGAATGGATCGAAAAACATAAGAATGATGAGTAAATTTTATCCTTTAAAAGTTATTAATGCTAAAAAAGAAACTTCAGACTCAACTTCGGTTACATTTGATGTCCCTTATGAGTTATATGAAACTTTTAATTATAAACCAGGGCAATATCTTACCTTAAAGTTTAATTTAAAAGGAGAAGAAGTTCGTCGTTCCTATTCTTTATGTAGTAGTCCTACTATAGAAGAACCTTTGCGAATTGGTGTAAAAAGAGTAAAAGATGGTTTGGTATCTAATCATATCAATGACGATCTTAAACCTGGAGATATTATTGAAGTAATGCCCCCAGATGGACGATTTTATGCCACAGTTGAACAAGACAATTACAAAACCTATTATCTTTTTGCTGCTGGTAGTGGAATCACTCCTATTATTTCCATTCTAAAAACAATTTTAACAACAGAGTCCCATAGTTTTGTTCATATGATTTTTGGAAACCGAAGCCAAGAAACTATTATGTTTAATGAAGAGCTTAATCAACTACAAGAAAGGTATAAAGACAGGTTTGTTTTGATTCACACACTGAGCAGACCAAAAAGCAGTTGGAGTGATTTATGGAAAAGCTCTAATGAAACATCATTTAGGAAAGGTCGAGTAGATACCCAAGCAGTATCATGGTTTATTAATGAATACCCCCCTTATGCTCAAAATACAGAGTATTATATCTGTGGACCAGGGACTATGATTGAAAATACTAAAAATGCTCTTAAATCTATTGATGTCCCTAACGAACGTATTTTCATAGAAAGCTTTGGAGGAGTTAACTCTAATGATACTACAGAAGGTGTTGAAAATGCAAAGCTAAAAGCTAAGCTTAATGGTCAAAATATACAGATAACCATTCCAAAAGGAAAAACGGTTTTACGCACGCTTATTGATGCCGGGAAAGAACCCCCTTATTCATGCGAAGGCGGGGTGTGTTCTACCTGCATGTGCAAGCTTACCAAGGGTAAAGTGCATATGAAAAATAATCTGGCTCTTGATGATGATGAGGTGAAACAAGGCTATATCTTAAGCTGTCAGAGTATACCTATTTCTGAAGAAATCGAAATAGTTTATAATTAAAATATATTATGATTTTATAAATCTATTAAAAACGATTAAGCTCAGAATACAAATAATAAACTATAATGTAATCTTTTTCATACGTAACTAATAAGTAATTTTTGATCTACAGAACCGCTAAATTATTGAATTTCAAATAATTAAATACACATCAGCACATTTTTAAAACTTATAAAAAATCCTTGTAAAAGACTCACTTACAGGGGTTAAAATTTAAAAGTAGCAGAAACAGGATTAACTCCCTATGGTCGTTGGACCTTAAAGGGAAGCTTGCACAAAGAAAACCAATGATGCTGTGCATCATCTCTTTTTATACCCTACAATCTTTGATGCAGAGCATCAGATTTTCGGGTATAAAAAAACCAGATACTTTCGTATCTGGTTTTCTTCGTAGCGGGAACAGGACTCCCTTCGACTCGTACCTCGCTCAGGATAAACTTCTCGTCCTGTCAAGTCTTATTAAAATATTAGCAATAAAAAAAGCTTCAGAAAATTTCTGAAGCTTTTACTTAGTAGCGGGAACAGGACTCGAACCTGTGACCTTCGGGTTATGAGCCCGACGAGCTGCCTACTGCTCTATCCCGCGATATATGATTTGTAACTTACTTGTCTTTTCAAACTTCGAGTTATGAGCTCGACAAATTACTTATCATTCCTTGCGGACGGCAAATATACAACCATTTTTATGTTATGCAATACTATTTTTATTAAAAAAATCAAAAATAACGCAATGAGTTAATACTGAATATTTTATACCTATTGTTCTATGCTAATCGCTTCAAAAGATAGTAATTCTTGCTCTTCAAACCTTGGGTGCAGCTCAATAGGGTTGCAGCATACCTCGCAATCTTCTACATATATCTGATACGTAACAGACGGATCTAAAAGCATAGATATTTCTTCCCAGCAATATGGGCATTGAAAAAAGTGTTCGAACATAACTTCTTAAAAATAACGAATAAAAAAGACACTTCGACAGGTACACCCTGAGTATGTTGAAGGGTTCAGTGTGTACAAAAAGTTACATTTAAAATTCTACATTAAGCAACTGTCCTGTAAGCTGTAAGAGCTGTAATTCGGCAATTTTTGCATCGTATTTTGCACCATTTTTATTGGTCTCTGCCAAAATTAAGTTAATCTGTGCTTGTCTAAACTCAATAGAAGTAATCTGCCCAAGCTTAAAACGTTCTTGAGAACGTTCAAAATTGTTTTGATTCGTAATTACATTCTGTTGCTGGATCTTATATACCTTCAGTCTATTTATATAATTCCCTAAGGCATTAGCAATATCTCTCTGCACTTCTTTTGCTACCTGGGCCTTTACAATTTCTTGATTATCTAAAGCTATTTTTGCATTTTTTACTCTTGTTATTGTATTTCCACCATCAAAAAGATTCCAGGTAAGACTTACTCCGGCACTTAACGTATAGGTATCGGCAACATTGCCAGGAAAAAAAGCTGAGGGTGGGTTTCGGTTTTCATTCCAGCCATAAGACCCCGTAAGCCCCACGCTTGGTAAATATCCAGATTTGCTCACTTTAATATCATATTCACTAATCTGTATATTACTTTCATTTTGTAGTAATGTTACATTATTCTCTATAGATTTTTCTACATATTCATCTAAGGCAAGTTTTGGAATAAACTTTACAATAGTATCTACTTCAAATTCATTCTCTAGCTCATTATCGAGAATTACATTAAGATCTCTTTTGGTATTTCTTAATTGCTGTTTTGCATTTAATAAATTAATACTATCATTGGCTACATCTACTTGTGCATTAAGCACATTCAATTTTGTATTTTGACCATATTCAAACTGATAATTAGACCTTGAAACACGTTCTTGAGAAATTTGTAACGTTTCTTCTAAAATTTCTATATTCTCTGATAACCTCGCCACTTCATAATACACAGAAAACAACTGCAATATTGTATTTTCTATTGTTTCTCGAGCTTGTAATTCGGTAAGGTTGTATTGTTCTTTGAGCCGCTTATAATTATAAAATCGCCCTAAACCATCAAATAACGTATAACTAAGGTTTAAGGATGCATTATATCGTTGTGTTTCGGCATCGATTATCTCTATATCTGGTCGCGGGCGAGTAATGGTATCTGTGGTTCCTTCAACTGGTACTCTTTCTGTAGCTCCCGGAAAAGAAGTATTACTATTTGCAGATTGGTAATTGGCTCCTGCATTAGCTACCAATGAGGGTAAATAGCCAGAGTTAAGGATTCCTTTATTATTTTTGGCAACCTCTATAGTATTCGTGGCAATAAGTACTCCAAAGTTTTTCTCCAAAGTTAACCGTATAGCCTCACTTTTTGTTAATTGCTGTGCAATTACATGATCAGAGATCAAAGGCAAAAATAACATCAATGTTATATATCTATACCTGCAGTTCTTCTGCTTGCTCTTCATATTCTGAATTTTGTTCTTTAATAGCCCGTTCTACTTCTTCTTTAGTAATTTTGTTTCCGGTAATTAACCATTTGGTGCCGACCTTAAAATTATTACTAAAAGATAAAAATAACGGTAGCATTAATAAAGTAAGTACAGTTGCAAAACCAATCCCATAGGCTATAGAAATTGCCATAGGCTTTAAAAACTGTGCTTGTCTGCTTTTTTCTAATAACAAAGGCGCTAATCCTGCAATAGTGGTTAATGAAGTAAGAAATATAGCTCTAAAACGTGATCGTCCTGCCTCGTATAATGCATCATTAAATGTAAGCCCTTGTCTAAGATAACTGTTGAATTTTTCTATCAATACCAATCCATCGTTAACCATAATACCAATAAGCGCAATAATTCCCAGGGCAGATAATATATTGATCGAAAAACCATGTATAAAATGCCCCCAAGCTACCGCAGTTAAGCTAAATGGTATTAATAATAACAGCAATAAAGGTTGACTATAACTTCTAAACGTAAATGCTATGGTGATATAGATCAAGAAAAATACAATGGGAAATACAACTCCTGCAGATTTTGATATTTTTGAAGCCTCACGATTTTGACCTTCAAAAGAAGCTGTTATTGTTGGGTATTTTGCCTGTAAATCTGGCATTACAATCGTTCTGATTTCATCTAAAATATCGGTAGCACTTTGACTAGGATCTTTTAAATCTGAAGATATCTGAATTTCTCTTTGTCCTTCTAGGTGATTAATCGCTTCATCTCCCCGTTCTATAGTATAGTTTGCGATCTCTTTTAACGGAATTTTATCCCCAGTCAAGGTAGCAATTCGCATCTCATCTAAATCATTAATTGAAGATCTATTCTCTCGGTCATAACGCACCCAAACCCTGATTTCATCCTGTCCTCTCTGAAATCGTTGTGCTTGTACTCCAAAAAAACCTGCCCGTACTTGATTCATTACGCTACGCAGATCTAATCCAAGTAAATAAGCATTTTCTTTAAGTTCTAAGCGAATTTCTTTAATCCCAGCCGGATCATTATCAGCCACATCTTTTAATCTTGGGTCGTCTTCTAAAATCTTTTTTAGTTCAGTTTTTGCGGCTTTCAACTCTTGGATATTATTACTCAATAAGGATACAGACACAGGGCTTCCTCCAAAATTACCTCCTGATCCAAAAATTAATCGCTCTGTACCGAAAACAGGCCCCACTTTTTCTCGTAAACGATTAGCAACCAAGGCAGAATTTATAGCATCGGGACGCTCTTCTCCTGGTAACATATTAATATTTAACGACGCACTAGAAGAAGCATTAATATTTTTTATAATATTCTCAAAAAGTTCCTTGCCTTCATATTCCTCATCTTTCAAAAATTCTTCAGTTAGTTCTTTATTTACAATCCATGCTTTTTCCTCAATCATTGAAATAATAGAGTCAGTAACTTTTTCATTAGTTCCGTTAGGCATGCCTAAATCAACTTGCACTCTATCACTTGCTATCCTTGGAAAAAGTGTAACTCCAATCACCCCACCTCCAATCGAACCGATAGTAAGTATAAGAGCTGCAGCAAAAAAAGCAAATGTTAATACCTTATTTTTTATAGTAAATAACAATGCCGGGCTGTACATTTTATCACGAAGCCATTTCATGATCTTGTCCCCAAACGCATTGATATATCGCATTTTTGAAAAAAAGTTAGCAATACTGCCTTTAGGAACATCATTTTTTCTTGCTCTTAATGCTTTAGAATGTGCTAAATGCGCAGGAAGAATAATCAAGGCTTCTACTAAAGAGACCACTAGCGTAAGAATCACAATGGTTGAAACTTCGCCAAAAAACTCTCCGATTCTTCCATCCAAAAATAAGAATGTCGAGAATGCAAGTATTGTTGTTACAATTGCCGAAACTATAGGTGGTATTACCTCCATAGTACCGTCAATTGCCGCTTGAACCGGGCTCTTACCTTTTTCGTAATGTTGATAAATATTCTCGGCAATTACAATACCATCATCGACCAAAATACCGATCACAATAATCATCCCAAATAACGACAACACATTAATGGTTACATCAAATTGACCAGCAAAAATAAACATCCCCAAAAAAGCTACGGGCAATCCAAAAGCTACCCAAAACGCTAATCGGGTATTAAGAAACAGGGATAAAAAGGTCAGTACCAGAATCATCCCAATAATAGCATTTTCGGTAAGCAAAGCTGTTCTTTGATTTAATGTAATAGACAAATCACGAACTACATTAAGCTGAACGTTGTTATACTTTTGATTAAACTCCTCTATATATACTTTCACCTTATCGGCAGACGATATTAAGTCTTCATTATTGGTACTGGTCACTGTAATATTAACAGAGAGATCTTCATTGAAATAAGAAGCATTTGGAGTTTCAGAAAACCGATCTCTTACTTTGGCTACATCTTTTAATCGTACTACCCTACCTGATGGGTCGGCTCTTACAATCAAATTTGATAGTTCATCTCCATAATACGATCTATTATTAGCTCTTATTAGGTATTCTTCTGCACTGGTTTTTATATTTCCACCGGTAACCAGAATATTTGCATTGCCCACTGCTTGGGCGACTTCATTAAAACTTAGATTATAAGCAAGTAAATTATTCTCATCGACAGCTATCTCTATTTCTTCTTCCGGATATCCCGAAATACTGATTTGAGAAATCCCATCAATAGCACGAAGATCATTCTCGATCTGTCTCCCTATTTGTTTCAAGGTTGCTAAGGGTATATCGTTTCCGCTCACAGCAAAACTAATCGTTTGCCTTATTTCTTCGCGCTTAGCCACAATCAAAGGCTCCATACCGATAGGAAATGAAGGTACGCGGTCTACAGCGTTTTTTACTTCTAAAAGCATGAAATCTATATCTTCATCTTTCGTAATTTCTACGGTAATGGTCCCACTATTTTCCTGTGAGGTAGATGTTACTCGATCTACCCCTTCGAGGCCTTTAAGATTATCTTCTATCTTAAGCACCACTCCTTCTTCAATTTCTTGAGGAGAAGCCCCGGGGTACGTAACATTTATATTTATGATTTTGGAATCTACAAGAGGAAAAAACGAAGATTTTAAGGACAATGCCCCTACAATCCCAAAAACGAAAAATGCAAGCACAATGACGTTAACTGCTACATGATACTTAATAAAATATGCGATTACCTTTCTCATTATTGTGCCGCATTTCGATTAGATTGATCTGCAGTTCCTGTTTTTTTTGAGCCATACACAGAAATTAACATTCCGGCATATGCCCCAGGAACACTTTTAGACAGGATTACGGTCTCGTTTGGCACTCCTTTTAGCACAACTTTTTTATCCGAAAAGTACACCGGGTTTACATCAACGACATCTAAAATACTATCCCTTACTACAAAAATTTTATTGCCTTCCTGAAGTAAACTACGATCAATTTCGATGGCATTTTCTTCTTTCTTGGCATCTAAATTCGCTTCAAGATACATTCCTTCTTTAAGTGAAGGTTCTGCCACTTCTATAAATGCAGTTATTGTTTGGGTCGCTTGATCTACCCTACTATTAATTCTGGTTACAATCCCTGTGTATGTTTTGGTTTTGTTAAGGTTCGTAAGTTCAACTGATTTACCTATACGCAAAAGATCCCCATACTCCTTACCAATTGCTACCTGCATTTCATACACATCGGTGTCAATATATTCACCCAATTTTTGTCCTTGACGAATTAAAGTACCTTCATTCACTAAGGCTTCTGTAAGTACACCTTCAAAAGGAGCCGAAATAGTATACTTTGCCAAACGTTGTTCTAGATTTTTTACATTGTAGTATGTCGTATAAATATTTCTTCCCGTAATGAAGTATTTTTCTTTTTCTGAAGTAGTTTCGGGTAACTTAGGAGTCACCTTGTTCATATCAAAATTATTAAGATAACTTTGCCATTTATCATAAATCTCTGGATAATCTAATCGCAGATCTGGCATGATCGAAGTAACAAGGTTATACAAATTGCTTTTGGCTGATTGTACACTTGCATAATACTCTGAAGCATCAATACGTATTAATGCTTGTCCTTTTTTATATTTCTGCCCTGTTTTAAACAATTTAGATCCGCCTTTAAAAATCCCTTGAACTTCGGCATATAACTCTAGCCTTCTTTTTGCAGTTAAATTACCATTCGCTGCGATTTGAATTGAGATAGTTTCATTCTTTATCGTATCTACAAAAACAGTTTTAATTACCTTGGTTGGCCTGGGCTTGGGCCTGGTTTTACTATCTATTATTTTTTTAGCAAAAAATACAGCTCCTGCAATTAGTAACAATCCCAGAATAGAAAGTATTATGTTTCTCATACAAGCAATTTTGTTTAGGCTTTTGTCAAAAAATACCTACACAAAACTATCAACAACAAGACTAGTTTGCCGTTAAAAAACTCATAAAAGTTAATCTGCACTTTTTACCAATCTACCAAAACAAAAAAAACATCTACCAGGTAGATGTTTTTTGCTATTAAAATATGTAATCAAATACTATTATTCTTCTGCAATTTCTACAATCTTAGCTTTTATTTTTTTCAAGGTACCGATTAGATTCTCGATCTCTTCCTCTGTGAGACTTTCCTGAACGGCAGGAACCAAATCATACATAATTGGTCTTACTTTCTCAATAACCTCTTTACCATGATCAGTTAGAAAAATACGATTAACTCTTCTATCGTTTTCATCACTTTTTCGTTCCACAAGATTTTTACTTTCCATTGTATTGACTAGTCGAGTCATAGAAGTTTTATCTCTATGGGTAATGAAGGCCAAGTCATTTTGAGGCTGTCCATCATTTACATGTAACCGTTTTAATACACTCCATTGCTCTTTAGAAAGGTCTAACCCGTTCTCACCAAATGCTTTTTGGACTAAAAATCCAAAATCATAGTGAATCTTACCTACCCAAGATAATGCGTGGGCATTTAGATCGATGGCTTTTGTATTATTCATAAACACTTATTATTTAGTTTTCTGACACAAAAATATCTATAAAATTTTAGTTGTACCTGCTGCTAACGATAAAAATATCACAAAAGTATCCTACGGTTTTTAACTTAACATTAAGGTAACAAATAGCCATTTCAGAAATCCTTAAAAAAAGAATTGATCAAATAACAATAGTATAATTTGAGCGTGAAATATTGATGAATTTTTCAAAAAACCTCCTTTTTGCTACCCATTTGTTATCGAATCAATTTCTTCCTGAATTTTTTCCCAATTACCCATTAACGTTTCTAATTCGTCCTTTTTTGCCTGGTATTTATCAAAAAAATCAGGTTGTGCTATTGTTTTATCATAATCAATAACCAATTCTGTATCTATTTCTTTAATTTCTCTTTCGAGTTTATTGATTTTAGATTCTATGTTACTTAATCTATTATTTAACGATTTAAGCTTCTTCTGATCTTCATACGATTGCTTTGCCGTCTCTTTAGTTTCTAAAACCGATGACTTGGTTTGCTTATCTTTCTTTTCGATTTCCCGAAGATCACTAACTCTTCTTTCTTCTAGATAGAAATTTATATCTCCCAGATATTCTTTAATTTTTTTATTTTTAAACTCATACACTGTATTGGTCAAGCCTTGTAAAAAATCCCTATCATGAGATACTAAAATTAGGGTTCCTTCAAAATTCCCTAAAGCCCCTTTAAGCACATTCTTTGATTTAATATCCAAATGATTTGTTGGCTCATCCATTATTAATACATTAAATGGCTGTAAGAGTAGCTTACAGAGTGCTAATCGATTTCGTTCTCCTCCAGAAAGTACTTTTACTTTTTTATCAACTTCGTCTCCTCTAAATAAGAACGACCCTAACATGTCGCGAACTCTACTTCGGGTTTTTTCATTTGCCGCATTGATCATCGTATCATGAACAGTTAATTCACCATCCAAATATTCTGACTGGTTCTGCGCAAAATAACCGATCTGTACATTATGACCTAACTTAAGCTCGCCTGTATAAGGCACTTCATTATTTATCATTTTTGCTAAAGTAGACTTACCTTGACCATTCTGACCTACAAATGCAATTTTTGAGCCTCGTTCAACTAATAAATTAATCCCACTTAAAATTTCTTTATCCCCATAGCTTTTACCCGTATTTTTTGCTTCGACAACCACCTTTCCTGGCTGTACGCTTATCGGGAAATTAATATTCATTACAGCATTATCATCCTCATCTACTTCTATTCTCTCGACCTTATCTAACTTCTTGATTAAAGATTGCGCCATAGAAGCCTTAGAGGCTTTAGCTCT
The DNA here is from genome assembly GCF_040786285.1 of Aquimarina penaris. Classification (NCBI taxonomy): domain Bacteria; kingdom Pseudomonadati; phylum Bacteroidota; class Flavobacteriia; order Flavobacteriales; family Flavobacteriaceae; genus Aquimarina; species Aquimarina penaris. Next base: position 1,599,842 of record NZ_JBFMKQ010000001.1, on the reverse strand, counting down.
AAATTTTTCAATAAGCTTTTCGGTTTGTTCGATTTGTTTAGATTGGTTTTTTTGTGTGGCCAGTTGCTGCTCTCGTAACTCTTTGCGAAGCACCAAATATTTAGAATATGGTTTATTATAATCATAGATACGCCCCAGAGAAATTTCTATAGTTCTATTGGTAACATTATCCAAAAACATCTTATCATGAGACACAATAACCACAATACCTGCATAATTTTTCAGGAAGTTTTCTAACCAAATAATAGATTCTATATCAAGGTGGTTTGTTGGCTCATCTAGTAATAGGATATCATTATTTTGCAATAATAATTTAGCCAGTTCAATTCGCATACGCCAACCTCCCGAAAATGTATCGGTTAGATTATTAAACACTTCTCTTTCGAATCCAAGTCCTTGTAAGACTCTTTCTGCTTCACCTTGATAGTTGTACCCTCCTAGAATCTCATAATGATGCGTAAGATCACTTAAATCGGTAATAAGTTGATTATATCCATCACTTTCATAATCTGTACGTTCTGCTAATTGAGCATTGATGGCGTCTATTTTGCGCTCGGTATCTTTAATTTCTATAAAAGCCTCGTAAGCTTCTTCAAGTACTGTACGGCCTTGTATAAAATCGATATCCTGTTTTAGAAAACCGATCTTTACTTCTTTATCCATGGCAATTTGCCCAGAATCTGGCTCTTGCTCTTTTGACAAAATTTTAAGCATCGTAGATTTCCCTGCTCCATTCTTTCCTACCAATCCTACGCGATCTCCTGGAGTTAACATAAAGGTTATCTCTTCAAAAAGATACTCCCCTCCAAACGAAATCGACAAGTTATGTATGTTTAACATCTGCTTTAGAATATTTTGTGCAAAGATGATTAATTTTGTGCTAGCAAAAAAGCCACTTATGAACTTCTTAAAAGGAACTAAAATTTATAGCATTTTTACAGGAAGTTGCCCTGTATGCCAACAAGAAAGTATGTATGAAGAATCTAATCCCTATAAATTAAGTCAGACCTTAAAAATGCAGGAACGTTGTAGCCATTGCAGCACCAAATATAAAATGGAACCTTCTTTTTTTTATGGTGCTATGTATGTGAGCTATCCAGTAGGGATTGCATTTGCCGTTGCTGCTTTTGTGATTAGTTATTTGCTGCTTAACTTAAACTTAGTAGTAACTTTTCTAGTCATCGCAGGAACAATGATTCTTTTTTTACCTGTTATTTTAAGGTTATCCAGAAATATCTGGATCAATTTCTTTTTGCATTACGATAAAAAGAGAAGTTTATCTTAATTTTTCAAACCGCTTAATATCAATTTCCTCATCCAAAGGAGTATCATTTTGGATGTGATAATATAAATTTTCACTAACCGACGGACCGATTAATATTCCGCGGCTACCCAATCCATTAAGAATATGAACATTTTGATAACTAGGATGTGTCCCTACCAATGGTCTTCGATCTCTTACTGTGGGTCTAATTCCCGCAACTTGATCTATAATTTCATATTCGACCTTTAAAAAACGTTCTAATTTTTCTTTTAACTCTACTTTTGCAGCACTGGTTGTTTGTGAAGATTTATCTTGGTTATTATAGGTTGCACCAACCTTATACAGGTCATTCCCTAACGGAATAATAAATATGGAAGATTTTACCGCTTCTTTTAACTTTAAATCAATAGATTTAATAATAATATATTCGCCCTTATTCCCCACTAGTGGCAAATAATTGAAAAACGGATTGTCTTTAAGCCCGAACCCTTCAGCAAAGACAATATTTTTAGCCTTTATCCCTTTATACTCAATATGAGTATTTTTTATACTTATTTTATCATGCTCAAAAGATTCATTGACCAGACCTTTCTTTTTGTCGATGTATTGTAAATAGGATGACAACATTTTTTCTATCGCAATCTTACCTGTCTTTTTTACCGCTCCGTATCGATAAGGAATTTCTAAAGCAGGGTTTCTATTTTCTATGAGTTCTGAAGAAAGAAACTGATCTAAAATAGGTTTATCACAAGCTTCAAACCAAGTATTTTGTTCTTCTATAGAATTAAATCTCCTATATATAGGAAGCTCAAAAACCAGCTGTTCCTGAAGCTTAGCTTCTATAGACTTATAAAAAGGCACTGCTTTATGTAGTTGTTCTAAAGATTGCCATGCAGCCGTAAAACGTTTTAATACAACTGGGTTATAAAGTCCTCCGGCCACCCTGGAGGATTTATGGGAATAATTCTCAAATACAATATAAGAGTTACTGTTATTATCTAGATGTTCAACAAACGACAATCCCGATAATCCAAACCCAACAATAATATAATCTAGCATGGTCCAAAAATAGCAAAACGCCCGGCGAATTGCCGGGCGTTTGTATATAATTATTTATCTACAGAGTTTAGTAACTCCACATATCCATCTCAAAATTTCGGATACTTTCTTTAATTCTTTCACTCTCCAGAAGCTGCATCAAAGCGTTGTCTACGATATAATCATTAATCGAACGGTCACCTTGTTCATTATCTTCTTTATAAATCACAGAATTAAAGCGTCTTGCATTAAGTATATGATCCAAAGTAAAAGGCATTGAAGTATTTCTTCTATTAAAAGCCGATGAATTATGAAGAATCTCTCTTACATCTGGATACCATACCCAGAATAAAGCAACCATATCCGGCTCATCGTCATCAATAAAGTTAACATCCGGAGCTACAGGAGCCAATCCAAGCATTCTGTATCTTAATTCTCCTTGACGCTTATCAAAATACCAATATCCTCTTATTTTATATTCTGCAATATCAGCAGAAGAAATATCTCTTCTGTTAATATACTGAGGATCTACAGTCTCTCCTGCGTTATACTGCTCATATCCTAAATCTGTAGTGTCAATTTTAGACATTGTAGACTCTAGGTCTTGAAATGTACGAGTTTCTGTAAAATATGAATCTGAATAAATATTCTTAATCTTTCCGCTTTTGATATTTGCCACCAACACATCATATAGTGATCGACGATTTACGCCAATATTATTAGTATCAATAGGGTAATACAGCGGGAAATTTATACGCTCATCAAGATCAATAGTCTCCCATGTAGTCTTTGCCCATAATACATCACGCTTATCAACATAACCATATTCTAAAGGATGGTCATTATCATATAGGATCTGCTCTGCCGTCTTCTTACCTATATCATCTGGCGTATCAGCATTTAAAACGTTGGTCTGACCATATGAAATAATCGAAACGAATAGACCTAAAACGGTTAATATAAAATTTCTCAAATTCATAACTAATTAATTTATTTTTAATTTGTTAACTCAACAATAACTGGAGATATTTTCTTCAACTTATATCCAGCATTAGTAGTTAACTGTGCTTTTATATCAATAATCTGTACAGACGAACCTCGTTTAGCCTTACGTAAAGCAGATTTCGCTTTAGAATCTAATCTACCTCTACGAACACTAACTGTTGGTTGTCCTTCAACTTTAAATTTAAATCCAGTTACCTTTAGTTTAATATCAAAATCAAAGTCAGGTAAAATAGCTCCAATAGATGAAATCTCTAATGCATTTCTAGCCATTTTGATAGATCCATCCTCACCACGTACAGTTCCTACTGGTCTTGGAATATCTTTGATTCTAAATTTCTTACTGTCACTTACTACAGTACCATTTGCAAGCTTACCACTTACTTTGATTGCTACTTCACGTGATTTAACGGTAGTAACATTCATCATGTATTTACCAGCACCTCCAACTTTTCTTAAACCAGGAGCTTTAGCATTTACATTAGGTACACCTGGAATAGAAATTGTCATTGGGTTATTAACACCACGATAAACCACATTCATTTTATCTGCAGATATTACAGCAGAATTTGGTCTAGGAATTACGGTATAAGAACTTTTGATTGGAATTTTTACAATAGAATCACCTTCTTTAAATTCAAGTTCACCGGCAACATCTCTTTCACCAACATTACCTGCAGGGAAATCAAGCATAATTTGTCCGTTTTGTACTTCTGTCTGCTCTTTACCGTTAACCATAACTTTAGTTGGCTTAAGTGTAGCGTCAAATCGTCCAAGAACAATTCTACCTTTAAACTTCTCTCCACTAAAGAAAGCTGTTTTATCGGCTACTACAATTGCCTCATAGTTACTAAATGAAAGTTCAGATGCTTGTTGTCCTGCTAATAAAGCAGAAAGCACTTTACTCTCTGTAGTTTTAACATCAGCTTGCATTTGAGTAAGCTTAGTTAACGTTGCAACTAATGGAAAACCTTCAAAGTTGTAGTTTAACCATTTTTTATTTACTCCTGATCTATCCTTTACATCATCAGTAGAGAAAGTTTTTATAACATCATTAGCAACTGATGCATCAACTTCTTTTACTTCTTTAATTGCTGCGGATACACCATCTCTATATTTTGAAACATTGTCAAGAAATTCCTGAGCTCCAGGGGTAACTTTACCTCCTGCAAAAAACTTTTGATCCAAAGTTGTAGACTTATCCATAGCCTCATAATCAGTAGGATCACTTAAATCTGCAATAATTTCAGATTTGACCTTATCAAGATAAGCGTTAAACTCGTTAGACAAAACACTGATTTGATCTGCCTTTTCTTTTAATGGTGTATATTTTTCTGGCTGTTCTGCAACTTTTTCTGCAAGACCAGTCATAAATGAATTATTACGTTCTGTAGAGATTACATTTGATTCTGCCAGCTTTTCGTTCATTAAACCGAATGCTGATAATACCTCTTTTGACATATTTAATGCCATCATCGCGATGAAAACCAGGTACATCAGGTTAATCATCTTCTGCCTTGGGGATAATTTTCCTCCTGCCATATTCTTCTTAGATTTTGGTAGTTATTATAAAATATTTACTTAAGAGTTAACTAGCTTCTATTCATTGCTGTTAACATACCACCATATACTCCATTAAGAGAAGAAAGGTTACTTGTAAGGCTTTCCATCTGCTGTTTAAGCTGTTGAGCATTGTTCGCTATAGCCTGATTAGCTTCTACTTGAGATGCAGAAGATTCTAGCTGTACCTTATAAAGACTATTCAAAGATTCTAATTGAGCAGCAGCTTTTGACATCTCTTCACTATATTTCTTTTGACCTTGAATAGAATCAATAGTTGGCGAAATACCTTTTGCAGCTCCTTCAAAATTACGAATACTCTCTCCAAGACTACTCATAAGTGATGAATCTACTCTAGCTTCTTTTAACATTTCATCTAATTTTTTAGACAATAATCCTTCTGGAGTAGCTTCTCTATCTTTTTTATCTTTTTTATTTCCTCCTGCTAATTCTGGGTAAACTAAAGACCAATCTACTTCATCATCTACTGGTTCGAATGCAGAAACTGTAAATACGAAAGCTTCTGTAATTAGACCAATAATAAGCATTTGATTACCAAATGGCCAGTGCATAATTTTAAAAAGTGCACCTAATATTACAACGGCCGCTCCTAGACCGTATACCATGTTCATTAATTTTTTGCTTGCTTTTGAATTTGCCATAATAAATTTGTTTTGTTTTGTTTTTTAAATCTAAATTTTAAAAAAAAGGGTTAGTAATTAAGTTGATAGAATTTTGGGACTTATTTTTGATTCTGAGTATTATCTTCACCAGTCACGTCAGTACCCATATAGTCCTGAACGGTTCTAAATCCAATATAACTCCTAGCAGAATCTGCATATTCGTAATCTCTGGTACTTACTTGTAGGAAATAAGCAACATCTTTCCAGGATCCACCACGCACAACTTTACGCTTATTATCATCATCATTAACATTTGGGTTCATTGATGAAACGTATTCATATGCTGAGGGATCATATGATGACTGTACCCACTCTGAAACATTACCTGCCATATTATATAAGTTATAATCATTTGGCTCAAATGTTTTGGCTTCTACAGTATATAAAAAGTTATCTGCTGCATAGTTTCCTCTAAGAGGTTTGAAGTTTGCCAAGAAACAACCTCGGTCGTTTAGTGCATAAGGACCACCCCATGGGTAAGTCGCTGATTCTAGACCTCCTCTAGCAGCATACTCCCATTCTGCTTCTGTAGGTAGTCTAAAATAGTTCACGAATTCTTTACCTTTTTTCTTTTGGAATGTGTTTTTTTCTATGGTTCTCCATCTGCAGAAAGCTTTAGCTTGTTCCCAAGAAACTCCAACTACAGGATAATCGTCGTATGCGCTATGCCAAAAATAGTCATTGTGCATAGGCTCATTATATGAATAATTAAAATCTTTAATCCAAACCGTAGTATCAGGATATACTTTAATCACTTCTTCTTTTACAAAATCTTTTCTTCCACCTTTTCTTGCTCTAGCTGCAGCTTGAATATCCATCCAAGTAAATCTAAACTCGAACTTACTAACATCTAAAGTACGTCTTCCATTATAGGATTCTTCTAATGGAATATACATGGTATCCATAACTTCAGCATAAAACTCATCAGGATAATCCTCGATATCCCACTCGATATCCATATCCTTATTAAGAGCTCTACCTTCGTAACCGGTTTCTCCTGTACCACTATAGTTGTCGTACATATATTTTTCGTAAACTGACATGTCTTCGGTATCTGCATCTAAGAATGCATATTCGCCGATACCATCATCACCAGGGGCCTTACCTAACTCATCAGCCATAATAGCAAGTCTCATTCGGATTACAGAATCACGAACCCAATTAACAAATTGTCTATACTCACTATTGGTGATTTCGGTTTCATCCATATAAAATGAACGAACGGTAACCATCTTGGTAGGTGCGTTTGCTAACGCTGCTTTGTCATCATCCGACTTACCCATAATGAACGATCCTCCGGGGATGAGGGCCATTCCATATGGCTTTTGTGGGTGCCATTTTTTTCCTTGTGCTCCGGTCAATTCTCCGCGGCTTCCGCCTCCACAACTGTAGAGCATTGCTAAAATAGCAAAGAGTGATACAAATTTCTTCATAACGTGTTTTAGGTTAAGATCTTCTAGATTTAAGGACGTAAACCTATTTATTTATTTCCAGAAAAACAATTTTTTTCTAAAAAAAACCTTAAATCTACCTAATAAAAATGTTAAACTTCGTTTTTTCGTTTTGCCTTATACCATCTTTCAGGTATTTCTTGATTACAAGCACGCTCATAATCGTTGTATGTGCAAGGTAATAACGTATGTCTTTGCAATTTATTATTGCCAGATGAAATAAATGGTATTTCTATCCACCATCTTCCTGTTTTGGCACTCTTATAAAAGGACAATATTTCATCTTCTACAGGAACATTATAATGTAATGTACTTTTTAAATTTTTTATATTAAGTTCATTAGACCTATAATTTACTCCTTCTATAAAATACCAAATGATTTGAGCAATCAACATGGACAAGGCTTCTTCATTTTTGAAATTTTTAAACTCATAAATCCCAAAACTCTTTACCTTATCACTTATTCCTGCATAACGCGATATGGCGCATATTTCTCTTCCATCAAAACCATTGGGAGAAGACACCAATCCATTCATACTGGTATAATCCATAACTCCCAGATCTATCGACACAATATCTGCATCTCGCATAATGGGCTCTACAATAGTCACATCTGAAATCACCTCCCCTAGACGATAGGCATCAAAATATAATTTCTCGATAAGATCTATTTCTTCTTGCGGGTTAAAATAAGTCTGATACCCTATATTACTATAATTAAACAAATTATAAGGTTGCTCTACAATAATTTTACCCACAAACGAAGTATTGGTTATCGGTTCTGAAGAATTCCCTAAATCAAATCTATGATCAACATTAGCCAGATTCACCATTTGTTCTAATATATCGAAAGACCTATATTGTGCATATACCAAATCCTGACTACCCCCTATAATTATCGGAATAATATTTCCTTGTAATAAAGTAGACAAAACTTCTTGAACCAAATAATAGGTATCACTAACTTCATTACCTGGAGTAACATCTCCCAAATCAATTATAGTACTCCCCCAATTTCCCGGATAAAGTTCATAGAGAGATTTTCGTACGGTGTCAAAATTCAATTTCTCACCTAGAAAATTAACATCATTCCTATTTTCCTGAATACCCAGAATAGCAATATCTACTTTTTCTAAGTCAGGAACCCCATTCTCTGCTGTGTGGATTTTGATTTGTTTTCCTAGCGAGTGATCAGAAAGTAACTTGGTATGCGCTGCTACTAAATCACTTACCGGTGCAAGAAATTCGAAAGACATGTATTATTTCTTTTTAGTAGTAGGTTTCTTTTTAGCAGTGGTTTTCTTTTTTGTTGCCTTTTTCTTAGGAGCATTCTTTTCGATAAGGTCTTTTACTTTTTCGAGTGTTAGCTTAGTAGCATCAACTGTTTTAGGCAATTCTATTTTAACCTTACCTTTTATGATATTACTTCTCCCCCATCTAGCTTTTTCTACACGAATACCTTCTTCTTCCCAATTATGAATAACCTTATCAATCTCTTTCTGTTTCTTTTCTTCTATTAAAGTAACAATATCATCATCTGACAAGTTATCAAAGTCATACTTCTTGTTTACATTAATGAACATGTTATTCCATTTAATAAAAGGCCCAAATCGCCCTTTACCTTTTTGAACAGGAAGATTTTCATACATATATATAGGAGCATCTGCTTTTTCTTTTGCATCTATTAGCTCAATCGCTCTATCTAAAGAGGTATTGAGCGGGTCTTCACCTTTCTCTAAAGAAACAAACTTATCACCAAACTTAACATAGGGTCCAAAACGACCATTATTAACGACAATAGTTTCTCCTTTATATGCTCCTAATTCTTTTGGCAATTGAAATAAATCCATTGCTTCTTCAAAAGTAATCCCACTTAATGTTTGTCCGGGTGGTAAACTAGCGAACTTTGGTTTATCCTCGTCATCGGCAGTACCTATCTGTACCATGGGTCCAAATTTACCTAAACGAACACTCACTGGTTTTCCCGATACTGGATCTTCCCCAAGAATACGCTCACCCACTTCTCGTTCTGCATTCTGCGATACATCTTCTACTCTAGGATGAAATTCATCATAGAACTCTTTCATTACATGTGTCCAATCTTCTTGGCCTTCGGCTATCTCATCAAAATCTTGCTCTACCTTAGCCGTAAAATTATAATCTAAAATTGAAGAAAAGTGATTTACAAGAAAATCATTAACTACCATTCCAACATCGGTAGGAATCAGTTTTCCTTTATCACTTCCAACTTTTTCTGATAATGTTTTTTCATTTACTGCATCTCCAGAAAGGATCATCTGCACGTATTTACGCATCTCACCTTCTTTAGCTCCTTTCTCTACATAATTTCTATTCTGGATTGTCGATATAGTAGGCGCATAAGTAGATGGTCTACCTATCCCCAATTCTTCTAGTTTTTTAACCAAGGCCGCTTCAGTATATCTACTTGGCGGTCTTGTAAATCGCTCTGTTGCCGAAATATATTTATTGAACAAACTTTCATGAACCTTCATTGCCGGAAGAATTCCTTCTTGTTCTTCATCTTCATCATCATTACCCTCTAAATACACTTTTAGAAACCCTTCAAACTTTATTACTTCTCCGTTTGCAGTGAACTGTTCTTTATGTGTATTCGCATCAATTTTTACATTCGTTCTTTCTAACCTGGCGTCACTCATTTGAGAAGCAATAGCTCGTTTCCAGATTAATTCATATAACCGTTGTTGGTCATAATCAACATTTACAGTATGTCTTGAAAAATCTGTTGGACGTATGGCTTCGTGAGCTTCTTGCGCTCCTTTTGATTTACCTTTATATTGTCTAGGGTTGCTATACTCATTCCCGTAGGCCGAATCAATCTCTGTCTTGGCACTGTTTTGAGCCTCGGTAGATAAATTTACACTATCTGTTCTCATGTAAGTAATCAATCCTGCTTCATACAATCGTTGCGCCATGGTCATGGTTTTACTTACAGAAAAATATAATTTCCTAGAAGCTTCTTGTTGTAATGTCGATGTTGTAAATGGCGGAGCTGGTGATTTTTTAGCTGGTTTTGTAGAAAGATCTGCCACTTTAAAAGAGGCCCCTACATTAGTATTTAAAAAAGCCTCTGCTTCTTTTTTTGTTTTGAAATTTTTTGGAAGTTTTGCTTTAAATGATTTTCCTGCTTCATTTGAAAACTCTGCATCAATTCTATAAGAACCTTCTGGCACAAACCCTAAAATATCACGTTCTCGCTCTACTATTAATCGTACCGAAACAGATTGAACTCTTCCTGCAGATAATCCTCCTTTTACTTTTCGCCAAAGTACAGGAGACAACTCATACCCAACCAAACGATCTAAAACACGTCTTGCCTGCTGAGCATTCACAAGATTATAATCTATAGAGCGCGGATTCTCTATAGCTTTAAGAATTGCATTTTTAGTGATCTCATGAAAAACGATTCTACGAGTCCTTTTTTCATCTAATTTAAGAGTCTCTGCAAGGTGCCAGGCAATAGCCTCCCCTTCTCGATCCTCATCACTAGCAAGCCATACCATCTCTGCTTTCTTAGAAAGATCTTTCAGTTTTTTTACTACATCCTTTTTATCTTTAGAGACAATATATTTAGGTTTAAAGTCTCCATCAACATCAACCCCCAGTTCTTTAGAAGGTAAATCTGCAATGTGCCCAAAACTGGATGCAACTGTGTAATCTTTTCCAAGAAATTTTTCTATCGTTTTTGCCTTAGCAGGTGACTCTACAATCACTAAATTCTTAGCCATAGTCCTATAATTTCTGACCACAAAAGTATATCAATTTTTTGATATCGAGATTCTTTATCAAAAAATTAGTTCAAAAAAAACCTGCAGAATAGCAGGCTTAAAAAAATTATTTTATAAATAATGTGTCTTTTTCTAATTCATTATCATCAAAACCTATTGATTCTTTATATAAATAATATATAGGTAGATAAACAAAAGCTGCGGTAAAAAACACCCCAATAAAGCACAACATCATACCAACTAACTGAGCTAGCATAGAAGAAACAAAAATTAACCCAAAAGCGATCAGCCATATTTTGTTCCCTAGTTTGAAACTCGCTTTTATTAAGTCAGAAGTACCAAGATCGGGATTAAAGGCAAATATGACTCCCAATAATTGCAAAGGAACCATTACATATAGAATCGGAAAGTAACACAATAATGTAGCTAACAATGCAATACCAAATGATGATATAGCTATAGCAAATAGTTTCCCTAGATACTTCCCTTTAAAAAACATAAAATAACCAGAACTTTCGGAAAACCCTAAATCAACCTGTCTGCATACTCTATAAAAATGTGCCATGATCCCTAATTGAAATGCAGTTGCAATCATCGACATGATTATAACCAATACTATAAACAATATCATTAAACCAACAGATAGACCTTCATACTGATTATTATAATCCTCAAAATCGCCTCCATAACTATTTTCAAGCCCCGATATTCCTGCAATAGCAAAAATTGGAATATACATCACAACAAACAACGGAATCATGATCACCATAGAAATAAGTAAGTGCACAAACCCCTGAACCCATACTTTTTTAAAAAGGGCTATACTTTTATTAAATATATCTCCAAAATCTACAGGAGAACTATTTTCAATCTTTTCAAAGAGGTTATCTGACATCGTATATATGTTTTTATGGGTTGGAAAAGTCAAATATAGATTTTTTCAGAAAATAAAACCCTGCCACTTTGTCATAAATCGTATTAAAAGGTATCTTTGCACATTATTTGCCCTCAATCATTAAGGAATTATTTTTTTATGGAGAAGATTATAGATGAGAACATGCAAGGACAACCTCTTGCACTTGATCAAAAGAAAGAAAATAAACGAAAACTTTTTATCGAGAGCTATGGTTGCCAAATGAATTTTAGTGATAGTGAAATTGTAGCTTCAATTTTAGCTAAAGAAGGTTTTAATACTACCCAAAATCTCGAGGACGCAGATTTAGTACTAGTCAACACATGTTCTATTAGAGAGAAAGCAGAACAAACGGTTAGAAAGCGATTAGAAAAATATAACGCTGTTAAAAAAATCAATCCAGGAATGAAGGTGGGTGTCCTAGGATGTATGGCAGAGCGATTAAAAAGTAAATTCCTTGAAGAAGAAAAGATTGTTGATCTTGTTGTCGGGCCAGATGCCTATAAAGACCTTCCTAATTTAATCGAAGAAGTAGATGCAGGTCATAATGCCGTTAATGTAATCCTGTCTAAAGAAGAAACGTATGGCGACATCTCCCCTGTGCGTTTGCAAAGCAATGGTGTATCTGCTTTTGTTTCTATAACGAGAGGTTGCGATAATATGTGCACATTTTGCGTAGTACCCTTTACCAGAGGTAGAGAACGTAGCCGGGATCCGCAAAGTATATTAAAAGAAATTGATGACCTGGTAAATCAAAATTATAAAGAAATTACATTACTGGGCCAAAATGTAGATAGTTATTTGTGGTATGGAGGTGGTCTAAAGAAGGATTTTGAAAAGGCCTCTGATTTCCAAAAAGCCACAGCAGTAGATTTTGCAAAACTGCTGGATATGACTGCAGAAAGACATCCAAAATTACGTATTCGTTTTTCTACATCTAATCCGCAAGATATGACATTAGATGTGATTGAAGTTATGGCAAAACATAAAAATATTTGTAAGCACATTCATCTACCTATACAAAGTGGAAGTGATAGAATTCTAAAGGAAATGAATCGTTTGCATACACGCCAAGAATATATTGATTTGGTGGATAATATTAAAAAGTTAATTCCGGACTGTTCAATTACCCAGGACATGATTATTGGTTTTCCTACAGAAACTGAGGAAGACCATCAGGACACATTATCTCTTTTAGAACATATAAAATATGAGCATGGCTATATGTATGCATATTCTGAAAGACCCGGCACGTTAGCAGAACGAAAATTAGAAGATGATGTTCCCGAGGAAGTCAAAAAAAGAAGACTGGCAGAAGTTATAGCATTACAAAGAAAGCACTGTGCCTATAGACACCAGAGTTATATCGGGCAAACTTTTGAAGTGCTCATCGAAAAAGAATCAAAAAAATCAGACCAACACTGGAGCGGAAGAACCACAAAGAACATTGTAGCTATATTCTCAAAAGGGGACTATAAAATAGGTGATTTCGTGATGGTTCGTATCAACGAATGTACCAGCGCAACTTTGCTTGGCGAAGTGGTTGGATATTCTGATAATAACTAACTCTATTGCATATTTATAAACAAAAACCTAACTATACGCATAAATAAATGGAATCAGTTCAAGCCACAAAACAACGATTTGGAATTATAGGAAACGACCTTAAGCTAAACCGTGCGGTAGAAAAAGCTATCCAGGTAGCCCCTACAGATATCTCGGTTTTAGTAACCGGAGAAAGTGGAGTTGGTAAAGAAAGTATTCCAAAAATTATACATTCATTATCTCATCGCAAACACGGTAAATATATCGCCGTAAACTGTGGCGCAATTCCCGAAGGAACTATAGATAGTGAGCTTTTTGGACATGAGAAAGGAGCTTTTACAGGAGCTACACAAACCCGAAGCGGTTATTTTGAAGTTGCCGATGGCGGAACCATATTTCTTGATGAAGTAGGAGAACTACCCCTAACCACGCAAGTGCGTCTATTAAGAGTCTTAGAAAATGGCGAATTTATTAAAGTAGGTTCTTCTAAAGTTCAAAAAACAGATGTTCGTATTGTAGCTGCAACCAATGTAAATATGTTTGAAGCTATCAAAAAAGAAAAATTTAGAGAAGACCTATATTATCGTTTAAGCACTGTAGAAATTCTTCTCCCTCCACTAAGAGACCGCAAAGATGACATTCATCTCTTGTTTAGAAAATTTGCATCTGATTTTGCTACCAAATATAAAATGCCCACTATTCGCCTAACAGATGATGCCATATCGCTATTAGAAAAATACCATTGGAGTGGTAATATCAGACAATTACGCAACATAGCAGAGCAAATCTCAGTCCTTGAACAAAACAGAACCATTACCGCTGTTACATTACACGGATATTTACCCAATATTGGAAGTAACTTACCTGCAGTAATTTCTTCTGATAAAAAAGAAAGTGATTTTGCGAATGAAAGAGAGATCTTATACAAAGTCCTTTTTGATATGAAAAGCGACCTTAATGATCTTAAAAAACTAACCATGGAGCTTATGCAAAGTGGTAATTCACAGCAAGTACAAAAAGATCATGAAGGATTGATTAGAAAGATCTATAAAGAAGATAAAGAAGAAGAGGAAATACCGTTTGAAGAAACCGTAAATTCAACCACCGAAGTATTACAAATATCACCACAAAGTACACTACCTAAAAAAGAGGATGATAAGTATTTTTTTGCTGAAGAAATTGAAGAAGAAGAGACATTGTCCTTACAGGATAAAGAACTAGAATTAATCAAAAAATCGCTAGAGCGACATAGAGGAAAACGAAAAGCTGCAGCAGAAGAGTTAGGAATTAGTGAGCGTACCTTGTATAGAAAAATCAAACAATACGACCTTTAGTCTGGTTTGAAATTTGAAAAAAAAGTACTTTATTAGTTAGCGTATCAAAAATTATATAGAAAATTGATGAATAAATTAAAGCATATTATAATTGGACTAATTACACTGGTATTACTTCAAGGATGTGGTGCATATTCTTTTAGCGGAATATCTATTTCTCCTGATACTAAAACATTTCAGGTAAACTTTTTTCAAAATCAATCCCCAAGAATTTTTCCTGGAGCAGATCAAACGTTTACAAATCAATTACAAGATTTAATACTTAACCAAACCAATCTTAGTTTAACCACATCTAGTGGAGATATTGTATATGAAGGTGAAATAGTACAAGACTATGTTTCTCCCAATACGGCTACCTCAGAAATTACTGCGGCTCAAAACCGATTAACCATAGCTGTTAACATGAGATTTTATGATGCTAAAGATTCTTCTCAGGATCTAGAGCAACGGTTTTCTTTTTTCTTTGATTACCCAGCTGATCGATCAGAAAATGCTATACGAGACGAAGCATTACAGGTTATTTTTGAACGAATTACTCAGGATATATTTAATGCCACTTTAGCTAGATGGTAATCTGGGCAAGCACAATAAATTAAAAGTATATTGAACACAAAAGAGCTAACATATTTACTTCAAAATCCAACAGGATTAAATAAGGACCAGACAAATTCTCTGGAAAAAATATCCCGTGAATTTCCTTATTTTCAATCCATTAAACCTTTGATCTTAAAAGGGTTAAAAGATCAAGACAGTTTTCGATACAATCAAGAACTAAAAACAACTGCAGCCTACACCGCAGACCGTAGTGTTTTATTCGACTTTATTACTTCGGATATTTTTAACAAAAAAAGTACTACTTCAAAAACGAAAAAGAAACTGAAATCCGATATACATGTCATTGATCCAGAGGAAATAAAAACACTCCCTAGAATGGCCATGGACGATGCAGTAAGAATGAAAATGAAAGAAGCCGAAGATGTTTTAGACCCTTCTTTATTTTTGGCTAGAAAAGAAGAAAGTACACTACGACAAGTAGAAATTGCCGAATCCACATCAAATCAACCCAAAAACCCTTCAGAAGACCCTAAAACCCCAGAAGAAGAATTGCGAATTGGCACTCCTTTGGATTTTAATAAAAAAGAAACGCATTCTTTTGCCGAATGGCTAAAATTAAGCTCGGTACAACCCTTAAATCCAGAACCAAAAACTTCAGTTTCCGAAACAGAAAAGAAAGAAGAAAGAGACCAAACAAATTCGCTACAACAAAAAGATAAGTTTGAGCTTATCGACGAATTTATTGCGAACAATCCTAAGATAAAACCTGCATCCAAAAATACTCCTGCTCGCAATCTTGCTAAAGAAAATCAGATCCCAGCAGATGAGTTAATGACCGAAACATTAGCTCGGGTATACCTGGCTCAAAAAAACTATAAAAAGGCAATTCAAGCTTATAACATATTAATTTTGAAAAATCCCGAAAAAAGTGGTTTCTTTGCAGACCAAATTCGAGCAATAAAAAAATTACAAGAAAATAAATAATATATATAATGACAACGTTTTCAATCTTTTTAATACTAATCGTTATCGTATCCTTTTTACTGGTAGTAGTAATTATGGTACAAAATCCTAAAGGAGGAGGATTATCTTCTTCTTTCGGTGGTGGCGGAACACAACAACTAGGTGGTGTAAAAAAGACAACAGACTTTTTAGATAAAAGTACCTGGACTCTGGCAACACTATTACTCGTATTGATCTTACTTTCTAACATTGATTTAATGAGCGGAGACTCTGTTCAGGAATCAAAAGTAAATACAGAAGATGTACAAGTTGAAGTTCCCGAAACTCCAGCTACAGATGATACCAATCAAGAGTAATATCTTTTGAAATGATAATAAAAAATGCCGACTTGTCATACAGTCGGCATTTTTTATTTCAATTTGTCAGGATCAAATCACTGGCACAATTTCTGAAATACACAGCATCATAATATTTCATTTTAATTTTATAATAAAAACTAATCATAATGGGAGTAAATATTAAACCTCTTTCGGATCGTGTGGTTGTTGAACCACTTCCCGCTGAAACACAAACAGCATCTGGATTATATATTCCTGATTCGGCTCAGGAAAAACAACAAAAAGGAAAAGTAGCTGCAGTTGGTAATGGTAAAAAAGATCACGATATGACTGTAAAAGTTGGTGACACTGTACTTTACGGTAAATATGCCGGAACTGAGTTAAAATTAGACGGAAAAGACTATTTAATCATGCGTGAGGATGATATCCTTGCTATTGTTTAAAGATCTGTTAAGTCGAAACGCAAATCAATTTAAACTTAAATTCAAAAACATTCTGCTTTTGCAGAAATGAAAAAAATAAAATTTATTATGGCAAAAGATATAAAATTTGACATAGAAGCCCGTGACGGAATTAAACGCGGTGTAGATGCATTAGCCAATGCAGTAAAAGTAACATTAGGACCTAAAGGACGTAATGTAATCATAAGCAAATCTTTTGGTGCTCCTACGGTAACTAAAGATGGTGTTTCTGTTGCAAAAGAAGTAGAGTTAGAAGATGCTCTTGAAAACATGGGAGCGCAAATGGTAAAAGAAGTTGCTTCTAAAACTAATGATCTTGCTGGTGACGGTACTACAACAGCTACCGTATTAGCGCAAGCTATCGTTAAAGAAGGACTAAAAAATGTAGCAGCTGGTGCTAACCCAATGGATCTTAAGCGTGGTATTGATAAGGCAGTAACTGCTATCACAGAAGACTTGGCAAAGCAAACTAAAGAAGTAGGAGATTCTTCTGATAAAATCAAACAAGTAGCGGCTATCTCTGCTAACAATGATGGAACTATTGGTGATCTTATTGCTCAGGCTTTTGAAAAAGTAGGAAAAGAAGGTGTAATCACGGTAGAGGAAGCAAAAGGAACTGATACGCATGTAGACATCGTAGAAGGAATGCAATTTGACAGAGGATACCTTTCTCCATATTTTGTGACCAATAGTGAAAAAATGACTGCAGATCTTGAGACTCCATATATATTATTATATGATAAAAAGATCTCTGCAATGAAAGATCTTCTTCCTGTTCTTGAGCCCGTTGCTCAAACTGGAAAACCTCTTTTGATCATTGCAGAAGATGTTGACGGAGAAGCTTTAGCTACACTAGTAGTTAACAAATTACGTGGTGCACTAAAAATTGCTGCTGTTAAAGCTCCTGGTTTTGGAGACAGACGTAAAGCAATGTTAGAAGATATCGCTATTTTAACGGGAGGTACAGTAATCTCTGAAGAGCGCGGATTTACTCTTGAAAACACTACAATAGAGCACTTAGGTACTGCAGAAAAAGTAGCAATTGATAAAGACAATACTACTGTAGTTAATGGTTCCGGAGAAGAGGAACTGATCAAAAATAGAGTAAACCAGATCAAAGCACAGATCGAAACTACTACTTCTGATTACGATAAAGAAAAATTACAGGAGCGTTTAGCTAAGTTAGCTGGAGGTGTTGCTGTACTTTATGTTGGTGCTGCTTCTGAGGTAGAAATGAAAGAAAAGAAAGATCGTGTAGATGATGCATTACATGCAACTCGTGCCGCTGTAGAAGAAGGTATCGTTGCTGGTGGTGGTGTTGCATTGGTTAGAGCTAAATCTGTTCTAGATAAAGTAAAAACAGAAAATGCGGACGAAGTAACAGGTGTACAAATTGTAAACCGTGCTATAGAGTCTCCTTTAAGAACGATTGTTGAAAATGCAGGTGGAGAAGGATCTGTTGTCATCGCTAAAGTTCTTGAAGGTAAAGGTGATTTTGGATATGATGCAAAATCTGAAACCTATGTAGATATGCTTAAAGCGGGGATCATCGATCCTAAAAAAGTAACACGTATCGCTCTTGAAAATGCTGCATCTGTATCGGGAATGATTTTAACTACAGAATGTTCTTTAACAGATATTAAAGAAGATACTCCTGCCGCAGGAGGTGGAATGCCACCAATGGGCGGAGGTATGCCAGGAATGATGTAATGGCGAATCGCCATAGATAAAATTTAGCAAGTTTACGAAACAACAATTTGCTAAGAATATAAAAACCTCATCTTGAAATTTCAAGATGGGGTTTTTTTTAAAATCATTTTTGATTAAGAATGTTGCTTTACAATATCCTCAACCAAAGTTGCAGTTCGTTTATATTTTTCTTTTGCAATCAATCGTTTAGGAGGAGCCATACGCACATCACAATCTTTCAACGAACAAGATTCACAGGTAACTCCTACCTTTACTTTTGGAATCTTTGAATCATTAACAAAACTGATCTTTTTTTCTAATGCAGGAGAGATTAAAAAACCAATCCCAATACTACGATAGTAATCTTTCCTAAACGGGTCTTTGGTTGCTGAAGTAAATACCAAATATTGTTGATCAGAATCTGTATAATCAGAGATCTGAATATTAAAAGCATATTCTAAATCTTCATTCGCTGTTCGCTGTAATGTTTTTATAGCCATCCAACGTCTACAGTAGTGTTCATTAATCTCATTAGCGTGGGGTTGTTGTTGATGAGTAATATGTAGTTCTTTAACTAAATTGAACCTATCAGCACCTTTTCTATGTGTAAATCTCAAGAAAAACACATTCTGCATCCCAAAATCCTTTGGTAAAACATTCGTCAAACGCTGATAAAAAGACTCGGGAGAAGCGTTATATAGATTCATAATCTTATGAAACGTTTTCTCAGAAAATCGTTTCATTGCAAAAAGTTCTTTTAGATGATCTCTAAGGTGATTTTTAGGTATAATTAGCGCTCCAGCAAAGTAAGAAGCATAAAAATTATGTAATACCTCTTCAAAATTATCATATCGTATCCAGGTAAACGTATAAGGCCTTTCGGTTATATTCATGAATTGATACCCCAATTCCTTGGCATAAATAAATGTTTTTTGTGCCTCACCTACCCTATCAGACAACAACAATGTTTTTGTTGAAGGAACAAATACCGACCTTAGATTATCAAGTTCTTCTTGTTTTGGGATTCCTTCTGTATTGATGGTATATCCGTATTCTTCTTTTAGAATCTCTTCTAATTCAACCGAAGATATTTTTCCGTTTAAATCCAACTGATAAGAATTAGCACATCGAATCACATGGTCTTCTAGATCCTTAAAAAAATTATTATGGGCTTCTTGATAAGATCGCAAAGAAGCGAGATAAAAACCTTCTCGGCTCATATTGTAATGTTGTGCAATCTCTATTATAGTACTTATAAATGCATTTACCTTAGAGGGAGCATTAGCGATGATATCAATTAAATCGCTCTGTTGTATCCCGAACAACTCTAATGGAATTTCGTCTAATATTCCTGATTGCAATATTTCACCTATCGGAGCCAGGTTTTTATCCAATTTCAAAGACACTAATTGGTCATAAGGAACCTCTAATGTCTCTGCCAGTTTAATTATTTTATCTGTTTTTGGATACTTTTTCCCTTTTTCTATTTCATTTAAATACGACTTAGATAACCCGCTTAGTTTAGATAGCCCAAAAAGCGACAATTCCTTTTCTGTTCGTATTTGTTTGATTTTCAGACCAAAAATTAGTCTTATATATTCTTCTGCTATTGCCATAATTTCAAAAGTAACCATTTTTGCGTAAATGACGAAAAAATAAAATATTCACATTTAGCGAACGTTCGCTTGTTTTATAAAAAACTTTTTTATAATATTGTTCACTCAAAACGATATAGTTATGGAAACACAGACAAACCTTAGCCAAAAAATCAGCTTCACAAAAGAAGTTAGAAACTACCATCCAGAAATTTTAACCGATGGAGCGCTTACTTTCTTAGAGGCTTTGCAAGATCGTTTTAATAAAAGACGATTAGCACTTTTAGAAAACCGCGAGTGCCAGCAACAATTGTTTGATTTGGGAACGTATCCTTCTTTTCCAGAAAACACAAAAGAAATTCGCAATAGCGAATGGTCTGCTGCTCCTATTCCCGAAGACCTACAAGATCGTAGAGTCGAGATTACAGGGCCTGTCGATAGAAAGATGGTCATTAACGCCTTAAACTCTGGAGCCAAAACTTTTATGGCCGATTTTGAGGATAGCAATGCCCCGCTTTGGGAAAACTGTTTACAAGGACAGAAAAACCTTAAAGATGCCGTCAACAAAACTATTTCGTTTTACAATCCAAAAAGAGACAAAACCTATCAGCTTAAAGAAAGAACTGCTACATTAATTGTTCGCCCTAGAGGTTTACATCTTAATGAAAAGCATCTTTTAATAAAAGAACAAGAAATGAGTGCGTCTCTATTTGATTTTGCATTGTACTTATTTCATAATAACGAACAATTAAAAGAAAATGGAACCGGAGCGTATTATTACCTTCCAAAACTAGAACACTTTACTGAAGCTATCTGGTGGAATGATGTAATTGATTTCTCTGAAGAATACCTTGGCATAGAGCCAGGAAGTGTTAAGGTTACCGTTTTAGTAGAAACCATAACTGCAAGTTTTCAACTAGATGAAATCATTTATGCCTTAAAAGATCATATCGTAGGATTAAACTGCGGGAGATGGGATTATATCTTTAGTTATATCAAAAAGCTAAGAAACCATACTGGTTTTGTTGTACCAGATCGTGCTCAGGTAACCATGACCAGCCCATTTATGGATGCTTATAGCAAACTAGTAATCCAAAGATGCCATAAAAGAAACATCTTAGCGATTGGTGGTATGGCAGCACAAATTCCTATCAAAGAAGATGAAGAGCGTAATGCAGTTGCCTTTGCAAAAGTAAAAGCAGACAAAGAGCGTGAAGTAAAAAATGGTCACGATGGTACATGGGTAGCACACCCGGGGTTAGTAAAATTGGCATTGCAGGTTTTTGACAAACACATGCCTACTCCTAATCAAATGAATGTAAAACGAAATGATATCACTATTACCGAAGAAAATCTTCTTGCGATTCCGGAAGGTACAATCACCCAAAAAGGAATTCAGGAAAATATCAATGTGGGAATTCATTATATCGCCAATTGGCTTAGCGGAAACGGTGCTGTGGCATTATACAACTTAATGGAGGATGCGGCTACCGCAGAGATTAGCCGTACTCAATTATGGCAATGGTTAAAAAATGAAGTAACCCTAGAGGATGGAAGAATTTTAGACCAATCACTTTTTGATTCTTTATTCGAAAATGAACTAAGAATTATTGAAGAACAAGTAGGAGGTCAACTTTTTGAAACAGACAATTATCAGAACGCAATTTCAATTTTCAAAGAGTTAGTGATTTCAGAAGAATTCGAAGAATTTTTAACCACCAGTGCATATCAATATTTATAACAAATAAAAAACAATTCTAATTTTTTCCGATTTTATAATTGTGCTCAAAAGCGGCACCTGCATTATGTAGGTGTCGTTTTTTTATTCCTCTAAAATCAAATAAACATAATCAAACATCTCTTTGGATTTAATGATTCTAAAACAATACTTTTGTACAACTCTAAAAAACCTCTAGCAAATCATCAATATCAATGAACGTCACACAAGACATTTCTAAAAAGACCAACTGGAATTTACTCACTCTTATAACATTTAGATTTTTTTTTATTTATCTTATTTTTAACGTTTTACAAAAAATCAGTTATTATATACCTGCCATTTTAGGGGCTGATGACATCTATTTCTTCATAAATAAACTAAATCAATTGTGTTTCTGGGTTGCAAAAAACATTCTTAACATAGATCAAGAACTACAAGTTACCTTTAATGGTAGTGGTGATACAACTGTTAATTATATTTTTCAACTTATCACCATAACGATAACAATACTGGCCACAGCTATTTGGAGTCTTTTAGATTTTAGAAGAAAAGAATACAATCAATTATTTATATCTCTAAGAGTATTGGTACGGTATTTTCTCGTATTAACTATGTTTCTCTATGGGTTTGCTAAAGTGCTTACCCTTCAATTCTCAGAATTAAGCAATTTTGATTTAATCAAAACCTTTGGAGATTCATCTCCTATGGGCTTACTATGGGGTTTCATGGAATACAGTAATACATATACCCGGTTCTCTGGTATTGTAGAAATTTTTGCCGGAATCTTATTACTTTTTAGAAAAACTGTTGTACTGGGAGCCTTACTTCTAATAGCCATAATGCTTAATGTTTTTATGATGAATATAAGCTATGATATCCCCGTGAAATTATATAGTATTATACTTTTCATCATGGGTATTTTTATACTAGTTCCAGACATAAAGCGCACGATGCAGTTCTTTGTTCTAAACAAAACGGTTCAACCAAAAGCTATAAAGCCCTATTTTTCAAAACAAAAATTCAAAACCGCTGCCGTGATAATTAAAAGTTTAGTGGCCTGTTTTTTATTATTCTCAAGCATTAACTTTTTTATAAAAAGACAGCAAAAAAGAGATCAAAAGGCTCCAAAACCTCTTTTGTATGGCATTTATGAAGTTGAAGAATTTATAAAAAACAAAGATACGCTTCTACCTTTAACTACAGACACCATTAGGTGGAAACGATTGATTATTGATAAACAACATAGTGGAGTACAAACTATGGACGAAAAAATAACCCATTTTAAAGAGGAAACAGATACTGTATCAAAAACACTATCCCTTATTTCTTTCAAAGACAGCACTAACATTCAAAATCTCTCATATAGACTAAAAGATGGTCTCTATGTTTTTGAAAGCATCTATAAATCTGATACCTTAAAAATAGAAGCAAAAAAGAAAGAACGAGAAGAATTTTTATTGATTAACAGAGGTTTTCATTGGATAACTGAACGTCCATTTAATAAATAAAATCAATCACAATCCCACTTAAAATCTGAAATCCTATATTTTTTTTCTGATTGATAATTATAATGCCACCATTCGGTTCGAATGGTTTTAAAACCATGTTTTTGCATAGTTTCACGTAGTAGTTTTCGGTTTGCAAGCACTATTTTAGAGTGCTTACTATAAGAATGATGAGCTTCTTTGCCAAAATGGTCAAAATTTGTACCCATATCCACTGCAGAGCCATCTAGTTTTACAAGGGTTAAATCCAAAGCAGCTCCTTTGTTATGTATAGATCCTCCTTTAGGGTCTGCTACATATCCTGGGTTTGGAAATATTTTCCACATTTTTTTCTGCACACTATGTGGGCGATAACAATCAAAAAACTTTATTCTATACCCCTTTGCCATAAAATCTTTATTCGCTTTTATAATTGCTTCTGCAACATTTTTACGTACGTAACATCTGGCACAAGAGTATACTTTTTCTTTCAGAAAATTATCTGAGGTTGCATATTTCATATCCAAAACAAAATCATTGGATACAGTCTCTATATTCACAAAATCATCTCCTTTTATTACACTTTGGGTAATTTTATTTCCAGAAGACATCTCGATAGAGTCTTTTTTTCTATATAATCTTTGTTCAACCTTATCTCCTTTTAATCGTAATGCCTTAGATTTTTCTATAAGCATTATGGTAGTACTGCCGGGGCTTGAAATTAACTTAGCGTCGCTACATGAAAAAAACAGCATAGAAAACACTAACACCGCCAATTTTTTCTCAATCATACTTTTCTTTGTTTTTATTTCAATATATTCTTTATGCTTCCACATTTAAGCATTTTATTTCCAAAATATGGATTTCTTATCTCCTTAGAATCCGACAACCAATACCCTCCTTCTCCATCAAATGCCATAGGGCAAAATTGCATATACACCACTCCCGATTTTATTTCAGTTTTGTTAATCAACTTTTCAACTTCACTTGTTAGAGTAACAAAGAAATCTCGTTGTTTCGCAATATCCTTAGTTAAAGAAATAAGCTTTAAGGTTGCTTTTAATTGCTCCTTTTCTTTAGAAGGATCGATTACAGCTTCTAGTTTTTTTGACTCGGCTTGCACAGTTTCACTATCAGAATTTACTAATGCATCTTTAATCGTTAGATAAAGATTATAAATCTCCTGAGTTTCTTCATCTAAAAATTCAACCTTTGCACTAGAATCTATTTGATTAAGATCAATATTTTCAGTATTGGTTTCGGCATCAATCTTTTTATTCTTATTACATGAAACAACTGTAATTGTGATTAATACGATCATCAATTTACAAAACTTTCTTATTCCTTTCAAAATCTACTATTTTTATTATTCAACCTCTATTTGGTCAACAAATTTAACCTATATACTAAACAATTACTAACTGTGCTTTCTTTTTAAAGGTCTTTTTTAACAAAACAATACCATTGTAAATAGAAGGTTGTTAGAATTATTTTAAATATTTTTGCCGGAAAAATTGTTGGAATGCCATTAGAAGAATTAAAACCAAAAGTAATTAACATACTCGAAAACAAAGAGCAATCTATAACAGATAGACTTTATGAGATATGTAAATTACTGAAGGACAATGTTAGTTATTATGATTGGGTAGGTTTTTATTTTAAGAATGAAGACAAGGAAGAATTAAAACTTCGTACATATGTAGGTGCAGCAACTGATCATGAAATAATTCCATTTGGAAAAGGTATTTGCGGTCAGGTAGCTATTTCTAATGAAAACTTTGTGGTTCCCGATGTACAAGCCCAGGATAATTACATTGCATGTAGCATTAATGTTAAATCTGAAATCGTGGTCCCTCTATTTAAAAATGGAGAAAATATTGGGCAAATTGATATTGACTCTGATACTGCAGATCCTTTTACTGAAAAAGACGAAAGATTTTTAGAATTTGTAAATCAAGAGGTTGCAAAAATTATTTAGAAAACTCAATTATAACCCCAAAGTATAATGATGATCACTTTGTGATTTTATAGTCGCAGCAGCTTGTTCTGCTGTGATATCTCTTTGTGGATTTGCAAACATTTCATACCCTACCATGAACTTTTTTATCGTAGAGGATCGTAAGAGCGGTGGATAAAAAGACATGTGCATATGCCACTCTTTATGCTCTAACCCATCTGTAGGAGCTTGATGAATTCCTGCCGAATAAGGAAATGAAGTTTTAAATATATTATCATACTTCGTTGTAAGTTTCTTAATTATATCGGCAAAGCTTTTTACTTCTTGGGTAGTTAATTGGTTAATATTTTGCACTTTTCTTCTCGGAATAATCATCGTTTCATACGGCCATATAGCCCAATAAGGTACCAGAGACACAAAATGTTTGTTTTCAATCAAAACCCTCTCATTTAACTCTAATTCTTGTTGAAGATACGATGCTAAAAGTGATGTATTGTGTTTATTCCAATACTCCTGCTGTTGCTTAGTTTTTTTTATAATCTCTTCAGGAATTGAACGTTGTGCCCATATTTGTCCGTGAGGGTGCGGATTGCTACACCCCATTATCTCACCTTTGTTTTCAAAAATCTGTACATAATTAATATCACGAATCATTCCTAAAGAAGCGAATTCTTCCTGCCAGAGATCTATTACTAAAACAATTTCTTCTGTTTTCATAACGGGCAACGTAAGAGCATGATTGGGCGAAAAGCAAATCACTTTGCATATTCCACTTTCAGATTCTGCTTTTAACAAACCATCTTCAAACTTAGTTTCGGGAACATCTCTTAATAAAGCAGAGAAATCGTTAACAAATGAAATTGGGATCGTATACTTTGGATTTACTTCTCCACTAGCCCTTGTGTTTCCTGGACATAAGTAACAATCTTGGTCATAATCTATCTTGGAAAACATAGCGGGTTTTTCATTTTTTCCTTGCCAAGGTCTTTTAGTTCTATGGGGAGAAACCAAAACCCATTCGCCGGTAAGGATATTAAATCTTCTATGTGGATCATTATTAAAATCTTTCATAATTTACTGTATTGAAGTTCCTTGGCTAGGAACTGTAATAAATGAAGTCAAATCGATATCAAATTGGTTTTTATAGGCTTTCTTTACAGTACGTAAATAATCATCAATGCTATCTTTGTGAATTAGATTTATAGTGCATCCACCAAATCCACCACCCATCATTCTTGAGCCAATAACCTGATCATTATTTTCTGAAAAATCCACCAGGAAATCTAATTCTTCGCAGCTTACCTCATACTGATTTTGCAACCCTCGATGAGATTGATACATGAGTTCTCCAAAACGTTTCAGGTCTCCGCTCTTAAGGGATTTTGAAGCCTGTAGCACTCTTTCATTTTCTTCAATAACATAAGACGCTCTTTCAAAAAGTGTAGTCGATATACTATCTTTAAATTCATTTAACATCTTCTTAGTTATATCTCTTAGAGAGTATACTTCTTTGTATTCTGACGCAATCACTTTAACCACCTCCTCACATTCGTTTCTACGTGTATTATATTCGCTTGACGCAAGGCTATGGGCTACATTGGTATTCAATAATACTATTTTAAAGGGTTCAAAATGAGCATCAATTAAGGTGTAAGATTGGTTTTCACAATCCAGAAGAATCACTTTTTGATCTTCACTCATTACTGAAGCGAATTGATCCATAATACCACACTTAGTCCCGACATAGGCATGCTCTGCCCTTTGAGATAATTCAACTAACTCAATCTTAGACAATTCTAGATTAAAAATTTCATTAAGCCCATAGGCTAAGCCACATTCTATAGCCGCAGAAGAACTAACACCAGCTCCAATAGGTAATTCACTTTTAATAATACAATGAAACCCTTTTAACCGATTGGTGATTTTTAACAATTCATTGATTACCCCAAGAATATAATTCTCCCATTCTACCTCGCTCACTTTTATTGTATTTAAATCAAAATGAAGCATTTTATCATAGGACATACTATATACACTACATTGTGTTTCAGTATTATTTTTCTCAAACGAAAAAACAATCTTTTTATCTATTGCCGTTGGTAACACAAAACCATTATTATAATCTGTATGTTCACCGATAAAATTGATTCTTCCTGGCGATAAAACAATCAGTTCTTCCTTAAAATTAGTAATAAAACTATTATGATTTTCACTATTCATTTTACCCTTCATCACACCTTAATTACTTATAAACAGATTATTAGTTCCCTTCTTATCCTACAAATATAATAAATGTAAAAAATACGTTTATTATGAAAAGACTACTTTTTTTTCCTTATTTTGTTACAAGAACCTTTTTTCTAAAAAACTCACGATATACAATACATGGATTCATATGGTAATAAGGATAAATTTTATGTAGCAGTGGACTGCATTATTTTTGGTTTTGATAACGGAAAATTAAAACTGCTTGTTTTTAATCGAAAAATAGAGCCCTTTAGAAATTCGTTATCATTAATCGGAAGTTTTGTAAAAATTGGTGAGAGTGTTTCTGAAGCTTCGGTAAGAATTTTGAAAGAATTCACAGGATTAGAAAATGTATATATGAAAGAACTAAAAACGTATGGTTCTGTGGATAGAGATCCCGGGTACAGGTGTCTATCTGTTGCCCAATATGCATTGATTCGAATAAATGATGATATTAATGCATTAATCGAAGAAAAGGGAGCTAAATGGATTGATATTGAAAAAACACCTCAGTTAATTTTAGATCATAATCAAATGGTCGAAGATGCATTAATTAGGATTAGAAAAATTGCTCGATACAAACCAGTGGGTTTTGAGTTGTTACCAATGAAATTTACCATTCCGAAACTGCAAACGTTATACGAAGCGATATACCAAAGAAAATTAGACTCTCGAAATTTTAGAAAAAAAATCCTTTCTTTTGACGTAATTATCAAACTGGAGGAAAAAGACAGGGTTAGCTCAAAAAAAGGAGCTTATTTATATCAATTTGATCATCATAAGTATAAAAAATTACAAAAATCCGGGTACAATTTCGAAGTATAGTATAATTGAAAGCTATATTTGTTTAAAAAGACATATACATTATGTTATCACTTTTAGAGAAAATCTATAACCTACAAGATATACATACCCTATCAAAACATGAACAAATAGTTCTTGGTATCATAGAAGCAATAGATTCTGATATCCTGAAAGTGGGTGACAAACTTCCGTCTATAAACGAAATGGTAGCAGAAATTGGGTATGCCAGAAAAACATTTGTAAAAGCATATACCGAGTTAAAAGAAAGAGGGTTAGTTGAGTCTAAAAACCTAAAAGGGTATTACATAATTAGTAAAGAAACCAAAGTTACCTTAAAAGTAGCTTTAATCTTATTTGCCTTTCATAGTTTTCAGGAAGATTTCTACAATACTTTCAGAAAAAAACTCGGAAAAAAGTATCATATTGATATTTTTTTTCATCACAATAATCTCACACTTTTTAAAACAATAATGGATAACATTTCACGAAGGTACGGCATGTATGTTATCGCACCAATACAAGAAAGTGAAGTAATCCCTCTTCTAAAAGAAATACCTTCAGATCGATTATTAGTGATTGATCGACACCTTAAAATGCCAAAAGATTATTCATATATAACACAAGAGTTTGAAGAGGTAACATACAGTAAGCTTGTAGAACTTTTACCCCAAATAAAAAAATACAATACTTTTGTATTATTCTACAAAGAAAATACAGATCTACCTATTGAAATATTATATGCATTTAATCGCTTTATAAAAGACTATGCTATTAATGGCAAAGTTGTAGGGGACTATGAATCTGATATACTGAAAAAAGGAACCGTTTATTTTTCGATCAGCGATACACATCTATGGCAAGTCTTAAAAGACGCTCGTAAAATGGAATATCGTATTGGTTCGGATATTGGCATCATTGCCCATGATGATAATATTGTAAAAGAGATAGCTTTTGGGGGTATCACTACCATTTCTACAGATTTTGAAATTATGGCCAAAGAAGCTGCAACTTTTGTTATAGAAAGAAATCCTGTGCAAGAAATTATTCCTACCTACCTAAGGCAAAGAAACTCACTATAATTATTTCGACTGTCGGTAAATTCACTTTAACGATACTACTAATACTTTCATCAAAAAGCAACCTATTTTTAGTTGATTTTTCCTACTCTCTACAAAGTGGATATGTTAAAATATCATAATTTTTTAACATTTATATCTCATTATTCTTATTTTAATAGAGATAATTGTAAATTTTTATGAAATAATACTTTACATTTGCAAAGTAGCATAGTGTATCATAGCATATATAGATTCTTTACAGGGCTTTATCTAAAGAATTAAAACTTTATCAATAAACACAAATCATATGGATCAAAAAACATTCACTGGCTTTATGATGTTTTTGTTTGGGCTTATCACAACGGTGTACTCCCAACAAACAATTTCTGGGACAGTTACCGAAACTCAAGGACCATTACCCGGAGTAAACATCATTGTAAAGGGAACTCAAAATGGTACAACAACAGATTTTGATGGTAAGTATACCTTATCTAATGTAGCCAACGATGCAATCTTGGTCTTTAGCTTTATTGGCTTTTTGACACAAGAAGTTTCAGTTAACTCGCAGTCTACTATCAATGTAGTCCTGCAAGAAGATGCAGCCGCGTTAGATGAAATAATCGTGGTTGGGTACGGTACTCAAACAAAACGCGAAGTAACAGGAGCAATTTCTCAGATTAAATCCAAAGATATAGCTCAAGTAGTAGTCGCTAATCCTACAGCCGCTTTACAAGGTAAACTCGCCGGGGTTCAGGTCGAAAGTGCAGGTGGTGCACCAGGTAGTGCGACCAATGTATTTGTGCGAGGAGTTAGTTCTTTAACGAATTCTTTCCCCTTATACGTAATAGATGGAACTGTTGTAGATGATATTGTTTTCCTTAATCCTAAAGATATTGTCGACTTGCAAGTACTAAAAGATGCTACTTCTGCAGCGATTTATGGATCGAGAGCAGCGAATGGTGTCATTATTGTTACTACTAATCGAGGTAAAAAAAATAGCTCCCCCACTGTCAATATTGATATTAGAGGCGGCATAAATACACAAGCGAAGAAATTAGACTTATTAAGTGGTCCAGAATATATTCGGTTTTTAAATCAAAGAAGAATTAACGATGGTCTAGCAGGTGATATTGCAGACCCCGGTATTGATACCGATTTTCAGGATTTAACGATCAATTCTGGTGCAATTCAGGATTATGGTTTCAATATTTCTGGAGGTAATGATGATTCTTCATATTTCTTTTCTTCAAATTACTATAACGAAGAAGGACTCCTAATTAGTGAAGATTTCCAGAGAATAAATGCACGTTTAAACAGTCAATTTCAAATTGGAAAATTTAAGATTCAGGAATCCTTTGCTTTTGCAGAAAATTCATTCACTCAAAACCAGGCTTTTGGAAACCAAGGACCAACTTTACCCATCTTAAACGCATTCAACCCAAATAATGAAGGTGGTTTTGAAGCCGTAGACGGAGATATTTATAGCGGCGTAGGGGGAACAAATAAATTTGCTCAGGCCAACTTATTAGATGACGAAAATACAGAGCTTAATCTATTAGGTAATATTAATATAGAATATGAAATTATTGATGGTTTAAAAGCAAAAGTAAATTTAGGGGTTGATTATAAAAATATTTACCGAAATACTTTTCTTCCAACCTTTTTCCAAAGCCTTACCGATGCCAGTAATAATCTAAATGAAGCAAATGATTTAACAGAAGTGCGCGCAGAAATTTTATCAACCAATGTAGAACCCACCCTTAATTATAAGAAAACTTTTGGTGAACATGGCGTGGATGTTCTTGTTGGGGGAGCTCGACAAGAAGTAGATAGCAATACATTAGCCATATACGCTCAAGGGTTGCCTAGCAATACGATTAGAAACATTGGGAATTTTACCGATCAGGTAGAAAATACAGGAGGTGGTAATTTTATCTCCCGTCTATTTTCTTATTACGCCAGAGTAAATTATAAATTTAAGGATCGGTATTTATTTACAGGAATTTATCGAAGGGATGCAACCTCTCGATTTTCATCAGAAAATGATTTAAATGTAATTAAGGTTCCTTCATTTTCTTTGGGATGGGTAGTGAGTGAAGAAGATTTCTGGCCACAAGACGGGTTAGTTAACACCCTAAAACTGAGAGGTGGTTATGGAGAATTAGGTTCTCAAAACATAGGGGATTATGTATATCAATCTGTTCTTAATCCAACTTCTAATGTTGCTTTCGCTGGCGGTCTTAACCAAGGTTTTTCGATTACCTCTTTGGTTGATGAAAATATAAGTTTCGAGACCTCTACAACGATAAATTTTGGTGCAGATCTTACCATGCTTGACAGATCGATAAAACTAAGTTTAGATTATTTTAGCAGAGACAATGACGACGTGTTATTAGCTGTTGATATTCCTTCTACTACCGGTTCAGGAGATCCGGTCGTTCAAAATGCAGCATCAATAAACAATAAAGGGTTTGAATTAGAAGCCAGCTATAGTTACGATACCGAAAGTGATTTTAAATTTGATATTGGGGTAAATTTTGCAGCAATAACAAACGAATTAACCTCGGCTCCTAACCCTATTCTCGGGCCAATTATTAATGAAGAGCAAACTAGAGTAAATCAATTTGAAGAAGGAGAACCTCTAGGCTTTTTCTTTGGATTTGAAACCGATGGTATTTATAATAGCCAAGCAGAGATTGATAATGATCCATTCTTAGCCAACGACCCAGACAGAAGAGCATTACTGCAACCTGGTGACTTTAGAAGAGTAGACACTAATGGAGATGGAAGAATTGATGAAACAGACAGAACCAATCTCGGGGATCCTACGCCAGATTTTACTTATGGGATCAACTTTACAGGTACCTATAAAAAATTTGACTTCGGTTTGTTTTTTAACGGGGTTCAGGGTAGTGAAATTTATAATGTAACCAAATTCTTTGGAGTGTTCTTTGCCGATGATAACAAATTTGGACTGGTACGAGATGCTTATACACCTGCTAATCCTAATACCGATATTCCAAGAGTATCAAATTTAGATCCAGCAGGGAATCAACTTCCTTCTGATTTCTTTGTAGAAGATGGTTCATTCTTTCGACTTAAAACACTAGAAATTGGCTATGATTTAACCGATGTTATAGGTTCAAACTGGGTTAAGAGTGGAAGAGTGTTCTTCAACATGCAAAATGTTTTTGTCATCACAAGTTATTCGGGATATGATCCAGAAATTGGTTCTACATCTGGTGCTCAAGCCGATGCAGATACTGGTTTCTTTGGTTTTAGAGGCGTAACTAACCCTATTTTGGGTAGAGGGTTAGATGTTAGGGCACAACCTAGACCAAGAACATTTATTATGGGAGTCCAGTTTTCTTTCTAAGAAAAGAAAAACACACAAACAATAAAGTATATAGTTATGAAAATAAAAAAATATTTTTTTGCGATCACAATCTTAATAGGCTTAGTGTTGACTATAAATGGTTGTAATGAAGATCAATTAGAACTAACAAATCCAAATACAGTTGCCGAGCCTGATTTTTTTCAGAATGCCGCTGATTTTAGATTGGCTGTAAACGGAATGTATCATCCTATAACAGCTGTATTCTTCTGGGGAAGAGTTATACACACTGGTCCATTATTGCGCTCCGATGCATTTAATATTGTTCCTTTTGGACAAAATACAACCATGTCCACCTTGCAGGGGCAACCTGGAGTTGCAAGATGGTCCTCAGATATGTTTCCGCAATTATACCAGACCATATTTAGGGCAAATACAATTATTGAAAAGATCAACAGCACTAATGTCCCTAACGAAGAAGACCGAAATGAAATTTTAGGGCAAGCTTATTTTATTAGAGCTTTTGCAAATTGGTATCTTGTAAATTTATGGGGTAATGTGCCTTTAGTCTTAAAAACTCCCGACCCGCAAAACAGTCAAGATTTTTTTCCTCCTCAGTCTAATCCTACAGAAATCAATGCTGCCATTATTAGTGATCTCACTAAAGCTTCAGAAATGCTTCCCGATTCATGGTCTGCAGAGGAAAAAGGAAGACCCACGGCAGGTTCGGCACTGGCATTACGTGGAAAAACCTATTTATATACAAAAGATTACCCAAAAGCTATAACAGATCTAACTGCCGTGACTACAAACTTTAGTTATCAATTATTAGCTGCAGGACAATATGAAGAAAATTTCAGTACCGTAAATGAGAATAATGCCGAGTCTGTTTTTGAGCTTCAATTCTTAGGACAAGCTAATTTTATTTGGGGTTCTGATATTCCAGGAACTGGTACTCAGGGCAATTATTTTATTGATTATGCTCCGCCAGAATTAAGCCCGGATAATGGTCATTTTATCAATCCACATATATTACAAGTTTTTGAAGATAATGGTGATACGGTAAGAAGAAATGCAACTATTGCTTTTGATTACCCAGGGGCTACAGGTTACGGTGGAATACCTTTTACAGAGGATTTTGCAAAAGATATTGAACTAGCCAATACTATCTCGCTACCCGATGGGTCTGTTGGGGTACCTGCATTATTTACAAAAAAATATGCAGGTTTTGATCAGGGTGTTAGAGATCAAATCCCGGTATTAGGTAACACAGTTGGCAATAACTGGAGAATTATACGATATGCAGATGTCCTATTAATGCTTGCAGAAGCGCTTAACGAAGATAACAAAACCGCACAGGCTATTCCTTTTATTAATCAGGTTAGAGAACGTGCCTTAATTGCTCCACTTGCATTAACTCTGGATAAAGCACAAGTAGAACAAGCCATTATTGATGAACGTATTATGGAGTTAACGGGAGAAGGACATCGTTTCTTTGATTTGGTTCGTTGGGGTATCGCCGGTGATATATTAGGATCTGGTTCAACCGTTGCCGCAGGTCGTCATCCAAAATCATTAGCAGGATCCACTGCGGTCTTTACTGTTGGACAAGATGAACTATTATGGATCCCGGTACCAGAGCTACAGGCAAATCCTGACAACCTAAGACAAAACCCCGGATACTAAGTAATAACATATAGAGAGAATTGTTTGATTGTTTGCAATTCTTTTTGTTTTAGCTACCAAGCAAATCTAAAGGTTTGCTTGGTGTTAAAATCACTTAATTATAAGATTATTGAAAAAATCATTCTACTATATCATCCTAATCATAGGATTATCTAATTGTAAACAAGAAGGTGAAAAAAATTATCTTTTCACATATGTCTCACCATCTATCTCTAATATAGATTTCAAAAATACTATCGAAGAAAACGATAAAATCAATGTAATTGATTTTCAATATTGTTATAATGGAGGTGGTGTAGGTATTGGTGATTTTAATAACGACGATTTGCCCGATATTGTTTTTACAGGTAACCAGGTTTCTAGTAAAATCTACCTTAATCAAGGTAACATGAAATTTAAAGACATTTCTCTGTTATCTAATTTCGAGACAAAAGCTTGGATTACAGGAATAAGTATAGTTGATATAAATGCTGATGGGCTTGATGACATCTACCTTAATGTCGGTGGATCGGATTGTAAAAATGACTGCAAAAATCTATTATTTATAAACCAAGGAGCTGATCTTAAGGGTATTCCGACTTTTACCGAAAAGGCTTCTGTCTATGGTTTAGATGATGGTAATTATAGCCAACAAACAGTCTTTTTTGATTATGACCAGGATGGAGACCTCGATGCGTATATAGTTCATAATGGTAATACCAATAGAGATAGAAACACCCCCATACCTAAAAAGTATTTTCCAGATCATTTAGGTGATTATTTACTTGAAAACAAAGCCGAAAAAAATTCAACTCACACCTATTTTACAAATGTATCTGATAGCTTAGGCATAATTCACAAAGGGTTTGGCTTAGGTGTTACTATAAATGACCTCAACAATGATAATCTACCAGACATCTATGTAAGTAACGATTTCATAACCAATGATTTAATATATATCAACAAGGGCAAAGACGCAACCAAAAAACATACAGGTTTTGATGAGATGAATCATCAGATTGTATCCAAACAAACATATAATGCAATGGGTGTGGATATGGCAGACATTAATAATGATCAGCTGCCCGATATTATAGTCGTAGATATGTTACCTAATGATTATGAACGTCAAAAGAAAATGCTAGGTTTCAACAATTATGACAAGTTTTTACTCTCTCAAAAAAATGGATATACTCCACAATATGTTCATAACACCCTACAGATCCATAATGGGTTTATCGAAGATAAAATCATACCAACCTCTGAAATTGGATATGCGGCTGGTATTGCAAGTACAGATTGGAGCTGGGCTCCATTGATTGCAGATTATGATAATGACGGCAATAAAGACCTCTATATCACCAATGGTTATGTAAAAGATATCACAGACCTGGATTTTATTAATTACTCGGATCAAAACAACACTTTTGGTACTCCAGAAACTCGAAAAGAGAAACTTAAAAGTTTTGTAAATGAACTCCCAGGAATACAACTTACCAATGTCATGTATCAAAACAAAGGAGAAAACACTTTTATGGATGTTTCTTCAACATGGTTTGAAGAGCTAACCTCCTATTCTAATGGTGCTGCCTACGCTGATCTTGATCTTGATGGTGATTTAGATTTAATTGTTAATAACATCAATAATCCTGCATTTATTCTGGAAAACCATACTTCAGAAAACAACAAAAACTACCTAAGAGTAAAATTAGAAGGAATACAAAAAAACAGAAAAGCCATTGGCGCAAAAGTGATCATCTGGGAAAGCAAACAAAAACAGATCCAATACCAGTCGGTCATTAAAGGATATTTGTCATCTGTAGAACCCATCTTACATTTTGGCGTTACTTCTAAGCGCATTGATTCTCTAAAAGTAATTTGGCCAGATGGAGCTATCACGGTAAAGAAAAACATTAATGCTAATCAAGTTGTATCTATACCCTACAAGCAATTCGAAATAGAAGATTTTATTATTGAAGCTCAAAAAACATTCGTAAAAGACCACAAAACCCTTCGTTATCTTCATCAGGAGAATTTTCATAATGAGTATACATACCAATCTTTATTACCTCATCAATTTAATTCGAATGGACCCTGCATAATTTCTGCTAATACAAATCATCAAACAGGTGACGAGATTTTTATCGGTGGGAGTAAGGGGAAACCTGGTCAACTTTTTTCGCAAGACGACAAAGGAACCTATGAGGTAATTCAGGAATTTGACACCCAATTTGAGGATACGGCAAGCTTGTTTTTTGATATAGAAAATGATGGTGACCTGGATTTATACATAGGAAGTGGAGGTACAGATTCTGGAAATCGTTCTGATTTCCTGCAAGACCGAATTTATATCAATGATGGAAATGGAAACTTTACTATTTCATCAGAAAATATTCTTTCAAAAAATCATATTAATACAACTTGTGTTGTACAGAATGATATAGATCTTGATGGATATACAGAACTTTTTATTGGTGGAGGCGTAATTCCTGGAAAATATCCATTGGCAATGCCCAGCTATATCCTAAATAATGATAATGGAAAGCTATCAATAAATACAGATATCAACTTTTCGCATCCCGGAATTTTAACCGATGCTACTTGGGCAGATGTTGTTAATAACGGAAAGAAAGAACTTATAGTGGTAGGCCACTGGATGCCCATAACTATTTACAATATTGAAAAAGATAATGCCACAAAAGTTCCAATTAAATGGCTAAACCAAGAGGGAGACATCATAAAAATTTCTGGTTGGTGGAACAGCATAAGTGCTCATGATTTTGACAACGATGGAGATATAGATCTTATCGCAGGAAATCAAGGTGTTAATGGTTTTATTAAGCCTGTTTTTGACCAACCAGTCTATGTTTACAAAGAAGATTATGATAACAATGGAAGCATCGATCCTATTCTTGCTCAATATTTTGATACTTCTACGGGAATTTCTTTAAAACCTGTACACACCCGCGATGACATTATGAAACAATTGGTTCTTTTAAAAAAGAAATACGGCACTTATAACGAATTTGCTCAAGCTTCTTTTAAGGAGTTATTAAATATTTCAGATCTCGATCAACAAACACTGAGTGCCGATCTTTTTGAATCAATATATGCAGAGAACATTGGTAATAACACCTTCGTTGTTCATTATTTACCTAATGCATGTCAGCTTTCACCTATCAATGATTTCCTGGTTAAAGATTTCGATCTTGATGGATTTAAAGATGTTTTGGCAGTTGGAAATAATTATACTGCAGAAGCTAATTACGGAAGACACGATGCGATGATTGGTATTTACCTTAAGGGATCCAACAATGGTTTTATTTCTATTAAAAATCAAGAAAGTGGGTTTATAGTCCCTAAACAATCTAATCATATTATTTCTATCCAAAATAAAGATAAAGAACCCCTGATCATGGCGACACAAAACAATGATAGTTTATGTGTTTTTAAAATTAGAAATTAAAAAAATACTGTTTTAGCAAATTAATAAACTAGCTGTAACAGAATGAATAAAACTTTGCTGAATGAAGAATATAATTACTCATAACATTGAAGTTATAGGTAAGACTGAAGCTTTTGATGTAGCCATCACTTTAAACTCAGAAAGTGATGGAGTATCGATTTATGATATTAAATTTTCTGCTGATCCTTATTTCAACCCTCATCCAATTACGTTACGATGGAAAATTCCTGCTGTTAACATAAAAGGAGTATGGAAACCCACTACAGATTTTTCAAAAAGAATTATGGATGACTGGGAATTAGATCATATGGAGTCTAGGATTTCGGTTGATTCTCCGGTTATTTCACTTTTTGGACATGATGATAGCAACATCCTTACTTTTGCATGTTCGGATCCTATAAATGCTACAAAACTCAATGCACTCTACCGCGAGGAGGATAATCATGTATATTGTCATATTTCTTTTTTTATTGAAAGACATCATAAAATAAATAACCATACAGTACAATTACGTATTGATCAAAACGAGCACCATTTTTCAAGATCTTTACATAATGTTAGTTGGTGGTGGAGTAATTTTAAAAATCTAGAACCCATAAAAACTCCTAATCTGGCTAAAGTTCCTGTATATTCTACATGGTATCAATTTCACCAAAAACTAGACCCAGAAGAACTAATTAAAGAATGTAAAATAGCTTCGAAACTAGGGTATGAATTAATTATTATAGATGATGGTTGGCAAACCATTGATGAAAACAGAGGGTATGATTTTACAGGAGACTGGTTTCCTGAAAGAATACCAGACATGAAAAATTTTGTAGATACAATTCACCAGACCGGTATGAAATTGGCCTTATGGTACTCGGTTCCTTTTTGTGGGAAAAAATCAGAGGCATACAAGAAATTTAAAGGTAAATTCCTTACAGAAGAACATCGCTGGGCTCCGGTATTTGACCCAAGATATCCCGAAGTAAGAGAACATCTTATAAATCTATACATACAAGCACTAAACTATTGGCAGATCGATGGTTTCAAACTCGATTTCATAGACGAATTTAAAGTATACCCTAATACCATACTAACCAAAGAAGATGGAAGAGATTTCTCATCGGTAAATTTAGCTGTAGATCGTTTAATGACAGACATTGTGGCGTCTCTACACACCATTAATCCGCAAGTCGTGATCGAGTTTAGACAAAAATACACTGGTCCGGCCATGCGCAAATACGGCAATATGTTTAGAGCTTTTGATTGTCCTGGCGATGCCACTATGAATAGAGTTCGCATTACCGACATTAAAATGTTATCCGGTAATACCGCAGTGCATAGTGATATGTTTACATATCATCATGATGAACCTATTGAAATTAAAGCTTTACAAATGGTGAACACTTTATTTGGTGTACCTCAACTTTCTGTCGTATTACAAAAGGCTACAAAAGATGAGTTGTCTATGATTCGCTTTTATACGAAATATTGGAAAACGAATGCTAATACTTTTTTAAACGGAAAGTTCATCCCACAAAGACCCTTAGCTAATTACCCAATACTTAAGTCATCTTCGGATAGTTTAACCATTATAGGATTGTTTGACAATTATATTATTGATTTCAAAGAAGAAACCGATCGAATTGATATTATTAATGGGCAGATGAGTCAAAAAGTAGTATTGAGCAGCACTAACAATTATGGCGCCTATCACTGCTCTATATATAACTGTATGGGAGAAAAAGTCAAAGAATCCGAAGTAATGATTCTTATTGGAGTCGTTCAAATCAAAGTACCAGTTTGTGGCTTGATAAGATTGAAAAAAAACACTAATACTTAGATATGGGACATGAAATAAGCACAATCGACATAAGTGTAATAGCAATTTACTTCATTGCAGTTATGGGCATTGGATTATATGTCGCTCGAGGAACAAAAACAGGTGAAGACCTATTCCTTGGTGGTAGATCATTTGGTTGGGGTTTAATAGGATTATCCCTTTTTGCTTCTAATATATCTACCTCCACAATTATTGGTTTATCAGGGGCGGCATATAGCTCTGGGATCGTTCAATCTGTATACGAATGGATGACAGGTATCCCTCTGATTATTGCAGCTCTGATATTCATACCCTTATATTTAAAATCCAAAATAACAACCATCCCAGAGTTTTTAGAACTTCGTTTTGACAGAAGATCCAGAACTTTCTTTTCGGCAATAACCATATTTACTAGTATTGTAGTTGACACTGCTGGAGGACTATATGCCGGGGCGATAGTTTTGCAAGCATTTTTTCCAAACCTTGTGATTTGGCAAACCTGCCTGGTTCTAGCAATTTTTGCAGGATTATACACCGCATTTGGAGGATTAAAAGCTGTGGTGTACACAGATGCCATTCAGGCTGTAATATTAATCCTGGGATGCTCTATTTTGTCCTATATGTTATTTGCAAAACTAGACTTTTCCTGGGACAATGTTTTAGCTGCAGCTCCAGAAGGGCACTTATCCATTATCAGACCTGCAAATGATGAATCCTTACCATGGCCTGGATTAATAATGGCTGTTCCTATACTTGGGTTTTGGTACTGGACCACAAATCAATACATTGTACAGCGTATCCTTGGAGCCAAAAATATTCAAAATGCCCGGTGGGGAGTAATTTTAGCTAGTTTTCTCAAAATAATACCTTTGTTTATAATGGTTATTCCCGGGACTATGGCAATAGGCCTCTTTCCAGGATTAGAAAATCCGGATCAGGTATTTCCTACTACTGTAATGAATGTACTGCCCGTTGGATTAATAGGTTTAGTACTGGCTGGATTAATCTCTGCAATTATGTCTAGTGTAGACTCAACATTAAATTCGGCTTCTACATTGGTTGTTATCGATTTTATAAAAGCCAAAAAACCTGAGCTTACTGAAAAAGAAATTGTAAAATATGGTAGAATAACCACTGTGGTATTAATGATAATTGCCGCTGTATGGGCTCCTATGATTGTTAACTTTGGAGGAATATGGGTGTACCTACAGCAGATGTTCTCAATTATTGTACCTCCCATCGCTGTTCTCTTTTTGGTAGGAGTCTTCTATAAGCGAGGAAATGGTAATGGTGCATTTTGGACTTTGATTTTGGGTACACTAGGAGGAGCTTTACTATTTGTTCTTGGTCAGGTAGAAATATGGCCTTTGCATTACACGTATAATGTAGGAATTATGGTGCTAATTAGCACTATACTTTTTATTGTCATCAGTAACTTAAGCCCAGCACCAGATATAGATAAGATCAAGGCATATACATTTAGAAAAGAATTACTAGATAATGAAAACAAAGTGGTTTGGTACAAGGATTACAGATACCATGTGGTTTTGTTACTTGTTGTTATAGGTGTTCTAATGATTAAATTCTGGTAAAATGGTAATTAAGTCTTTAGGATAACTTTTCTATTTCTCTATCAATTGTATACATTTGTGATAGATATTTATTTAGGGTCTTAATAGCATAATCTAGAAAACAAAAAACAATGAAAATACTGGTAACTGGAGGATTGGGGTTTATAGGTTCTCATACAGTAGTAGAACTACAAAATAAGGGTTATACGGTGGTTATAATTGACAACTGTTCTAATTCATCTCCTGATGTACTCAAAGGAATACATTCAATTACTGGAAAAAATCCCATTTTTGAGCAGTTTGACCTTAGAGAAAAAGAGAAGGTAAAAGATTTTTTTAAACGTCATCATGATAT
Source organism: Aquimarina penaris (assembly GCF_040786285.1). NCBI lineage: Bacteria > Pseudomonadati > Bacteroidota > Flavobacteriia > Flavobacteriales > Flavobacteriaceae > Aquimarina > Aquimarina penaris. The sequence goes on along the minus strand of NZ_JBFMKQ010000001.1, from coordinate 1,558,216 downwards.
TGAAGGTGTAATTCATTTTGCAGCCTCTAAAGCAGTTGGTGAGAGTGTAGAAAACCCTCTACTTTATTATGAAAATAATCTATCTACATTAGTATACATTTTACAACAGTTATCTGATAAAAGATCTGCAAATTTTATTTTTAGTTCTTCATGTACAGTGTATGGACAAGCTGATGAATTACCAATCACAGAAAATGCACCTGTAAAGGCAGCAGAGTCTCCTTATGGAAACACAAAACAGATCGGTGAAGAAATTATTAGAGACACGTGTAAAGTAAATAAAAACCTAAAAGCTATATCCCTTCGATATTTTAACCCAACTGGTGCTCACCCATCTGCAGAAATTGGAGAATTGCCTATAGGAGTACCACAAAATCTTATCCCGTTCATCACACAAACTGCCATTGGGCTAAGAGAAAAACTATCTGTTTTTGGCAATGATTATCCAACTCCTGATGGTACATGTATTAGAGATTATATTCATGTGGTTGATCTTGCACAGGCTCATGTAGTTGCCCTGCAACGCTTACTCGAAGATAAAAATAGTTCGAATTATGAGGTATTTAATGTAGGTACTGGTACTGGTAGTACTGTTTTAGAAGTAATTCAATCCTTTGAAAAAGTGTCTGATCAAAAACTAAATTATCAAATTGTTGGAAGAAGAGAAGGTGATATTACTGCAGCCTATGCCGATACGACCAAAGCAAATGAAGAATTAGGGTGGAAAGCAAAAAGTAGCTTGGATGATTCTCTAAGCTCTGCATGGAAATGGGAGCAGAAAGTGAGGAGTTAAAAACATCGCTTAATTTTTAACATAAAAGGATGGATATTGAAAACGAAATCCTCTAAAAAAATCAAGTGAGTAATTGCTCAAAAAAGCCTCCGATCTGTTGTTTTGTATCCACAAAATGCATCTCTAAAATCCATTGTCTTTTATTTCCTTTGGCATCTGGTAAAAACATATCATTATGATTTTCGGGATGAACGTAAAGATCAAAGTTTCCTGGCTCTAGTTTTTCATGCGGAAATTCTCCTATAAGATGACCTGCTATTTCTCCTCCGAAAACCCATCCGTATTCTTCGGCCTTTTTAATCGAATATTGAAATAACCCGGCTGCTGTTAAGCTCGTATGCTTATGAAACCATTCTTTTGTTTCCTGCCAGGCTCGTTCGATATCGTTTTTCAGTTTATGTTTATAAGGGTCATTACCTATAACATAAGTTCTTCCTAAATCGGCTTCCCAGCCTTCAATAATAGGTCCAAAATCAAAAAACAAAATATCATCATCTTCTATCATTAAATTAGGAGGGTTTTCTTTATAGGGTGATAAAGTATTTCCTCCGCTTCGCACTATTCTTTTATGCCAATGCTTTTCTATTCCAAAGAGTTCTCTAGCTACATCATAAATTTCGGTGTTAAGTTGGCGTTCTGATTTTCCTGATGCAATTAAGTTTCGGTCTTCAACAATTTTAAATAATTGAAGTGCTATTTCTTCTGCCTCGATCAATTTTGCTTTATCTGCGGACATAGTTTTTTGTTTATTATTCTAAAAAGATACTTTAGAGGTAGTATATAAACAAAAAATCCTGAAGAATTATCTTCAGGATTTTCTGTTTTCTTATATATGCTAACTTCTAGTAAAACTTAGCTCTTTTATCTTCTATTTCTGCAGCCTCTTTAAGAGCCTCAAAAACTTTAGAATTAACTACGTTAGCTTGAGCTTTAGAAGCTTGAGCAGCATAGCTAATATAGGTATCTAATCCACTAGCTGGTGTTTTCTTAGTTACTTCTACAACATATACTCCATTATTACCTACAATCGGATTTGAAACACCTCCGACTTCGAGAGCAAAAGCAGTTCCTATCACTTTTGGCTCTGTACCAGCCCCACTAATTGTTGGCGTTTTCATATTTAATGCAGAAGCTGTTTTTACTACTTGAGCTTGATTCTTAGCAATATCTTCAACAGATTTTGCTGAAATCTTACTCTTTAGCATTTCTGCCTTCTTTTCATTGATTAAAATTGTCTTAACAGATGCACTTGCATCTTTAACAGACATGGTTCCTTTACTTGCTTTTGCAGTTAATTGTACTACAGCATATCCTTCTGGAACATCAAAACGTTTTACGTCACCAACTTCTGACTCTTCATTAAAAGCCCATTGTACTATTGCTCTTCTAGCACCTAATCCCGGAATATTCTCATCAAGTTCTTTGATTTTATTTACCGGACGAACTGTTAATTCATTTTCTTTAGATACTTCTTCAAAATCTTTGTCTTTTGCAGCAATCTGAAACTTCGTCGTCTCTGTAAAAATAGTATTAATGGTTTTTTCGCTAGGCTCTATTTTACGGGCTACTGTAGCTACTTTTATAGCCTTTTGTTCATTTTTCTGATCTTCAATATGTATTACATGATATCCAAATTGTGTTTCTACAACTCCCATATCACCTGTTTTATTTTCAAAACAGTAATCATTAAATGCAGGAACCATAGCACCAGGAACAAAATACCCTAAATCTCCACCTTTATCCTTATTAGAATTGTCTGCAGAAAATTCTGGTGCTAACACTGAAAATTTACTCTTATCGTTTTTAACAACATTTACAATACTATCAGCTAATGTTTTTGCTTCTTCTTTAGTTCTTTTTAAATCTCCTGCAGTTCTAAGACCTTCCCATGAGATTAAAATATGACTTGCTTTAACAGAATCCGGCAATTGCTTTTGTGCAACCACTCTAGAGATTTTAATGTATTCTCCATCTTTATATGGGCCAAATACTCCTCCTACTGCTATATTATATAATGTATCTGCAACTGCAGTTGGCAAATCTTTTTTAAATTTAAATCGATCATCGAATTTTATTCCAGAATTCTCATTTACAAATTCTTCTACGTTTTCTACATTTCTAAATCCAGAAACAGAATCTGTTGCGTTTGTTGATTTATTGAATTCTGCTCTGTCATTTAATAGAGAGGCAACTTCTGCTTTTATCTGATCTTCATCTTCCTGGCTTGGCGTTTCACTAAACATCACATAGCGAATACTCCTTGATGCTTCTCCTACATACTGGCTTGCATGCTTATCTATGTAAGATTGGATTTCGGCATCTGCTACTTTTATCTCTTCATCTTTAATACTAGAAAATGGTAACTGAACATATTTTATATCCACATTATCATTTTCTATTTTATATGCTAATTCACCTTCTTTTAAGGTAGATCCTACACCAGCTTTTATCATATTAAGGTAGGTCTCTTCTATAGCTCCTTTACTTATAGAAACTTCATAATCCAACCACTGTTGGTAAGCTTGTGGAGATGTAGCCTGTATATTTGCTACATATTCCTGCATCTTTGCTTTATCAAAAACTCCTGCTTCATTCTGAAATGTTGGATTATTTGCTAGAGATTCTTCTAATAATTGGTTTACTTGCTCTTCTCCAATCGTAATACCAAGTTCTTCAAATTGTTCTTCGAAAACAGCTTGGCGCACTTCTTGGTTCCATACATAATTCACTGCCTGAATACTAGACCCGCTTGTTCCAAAATTTCTTGAAGCTGCTTCTACTTTTCTTGCAAAATCTGTTCTATCAATATCTTTTCCATTTATCGTAGCTATTGTATTTTCTGCTTTTTGAGAAATAGCCCCTCCATTACGAATCAAATCCCCTATTACAAATGAGAAAAGTGCTAATGCAATAATCACAATTAAAAAAACGGAACGCTGTCTGATTTTATTTAAAACTGCCATGGTGTATTATAATTTATTCAAAATATAGTGGGCGAAAATACCATTTTATTGCAATAATACCAATTAAAAATCTCAAAGTCTTATGAAGTTTTTTTGCATTTGGTTTTTATTACAGAATAGAACTCTTTTTAAAACTCGATTTTTGTAGATTTTTGCAGTTCTTTTTGACTTACAACACCATATACAATCAAAAACTGAGCAATTGCATATGTACTCATAATCCATATATTCCCTAAAGGTAATGCTTCATAAAACTTATCTATCGCCAAGAGACTATCGGAAAGCATAAAAAACAGAGAACCCGCAAATACCAGAATATAACTTGTTCTTGATACATGTTTTGATCGTAGGTAAGATACATTAGACATTAATAAGATTACCACCATATATATTACAACAGGGATTAACATTTCTCCTAAACCTGGATAAAGTAGATAAAACAACCCTACCCCATATACTATAGTAAACAACAAGAACAATCGGTTCTTATACGCTCCTCGGTTTTTAAGGAAAGTTACTATATACATTATATGAGCAAGTAGAAACATTATCAATCCCATCATAAAAAAAAGCTGGGATATGTGTGTAAATAATAACAAAACATCCCCTGCTAACGAAAATAACAAAGCCAACCCTATGATTCGGAATGTAAAACGATTTAATCTCTTCTTAACTACTAAAAGAAAAATGATCAGTGAACCCAAAATCGCAGGTTTTGTAAAATATCTTAAATACAAATAAGAATCATGACTACTGCATATAAGATCACTAATCACGATGATTGTATATAACACTATAAAAACGATGATGTTTTGATCTAGTATGTTTTTACTCATCATTTAAAACATAAATTAATCCTCGGAAGTAATCATTAATTCGACAATCTCGATTTTGGTATTAGAAGTTTCAATAATGATAATTTTGAAAGTATCAATAATTACTTCATCTCCTTTTTGAGGAATCTCCTCTGTATGATTTACAATCATCCCACCAAGGGTTTCATAATTTTCGCCTTCTGGGAGATCTAACTTATATCCTTCGTTAATATAGTCTACTTCTAATCGTGCAGAAAAACGAAAGTGCTTTTCTGCTAATTGCTCTTCTATAAGAGCAACAGAATCATGTTCATCTTCAATTTCTCCAAAAAGTTCTTCTATAATATCCTCTACGGTAATAATCCCACTTGTCCCTCCATACTCATCGATAACCACCGCAATGCTTTTATGTTTTTTGGTCAAAAGATTAAGCACATCCTTTACAAACATAGTTTCGGGAATAAAAATAACTGGCAAAAGAATTGACCTAAGAGATTTAGGTTTTTTGAACAATTCAAAAGAATGCACATATCCTACAATATCATCAATAGTACCATTAAACACAATGACTTTGGATAGGCCGGTATCGATAAACAATGTACTTACTTCTTCAATAGATTGTGATTTTTCTACTGCAACTATTTCGGTTCTTGGTATCATTACCTCTCTGGACTTTACATCAGAAAAATCCAAGGCATTCTGAAAAATTTGAATCTCACTATCTACCTCATCATGCTCTTCTACGGTTTCCATTTGTTCACTTATATAATCCCCTAACTCTGTTTTACTAAAAGCAAGCTGCACCTCATCACCGTCTGTTTTAAAAAACTTTTTCAAAACAAAATCAGACACCCAAATTACAAATGTCGAAATTGGAGAAAATATCAGGTAAAAAACATAGGCCGGAAATGAAAATGCTTTTAAAAGTGTATTAGAATAAATCTGAAAAAAAACTTTAGGTAAAAATTCTGCTGTAATTAATATTATAATCGTTGAGATTAACGTCTGCACCAAAAGATTTAAATCTGTAAGAATATAGTCTAATAGCCAAAGCCCTGAAGGAACAGAGGAGAGAAATAAGTTCATTAATAATTCTCCCATAAAAAATCCATAGACTACTAAGGCAATATTATTACCCACTAGCATTGTGGCAATAAATTTAGATGGCTTTTTTGTTAGCCTGGTAAGAATATTCGCTAAAAATCCTCCTTGTTTTTTCTCAATTTCGATATGAATTTTATTGGAAGAAACGTAGGCTATCTCCATTCCAGAGAAAAAAGCAGAAAGAATAAGAGAAATTAAAATAACAAAGATTTGTAATTCCATGAATTATTTCTTGTTATTTGCTTCGAATTTTTTTCTAAAGTTTCTTTTAAAGAAGTACATAAAAACTGCTATTCCTGCGAAAAGAAGATAAAGAATACCTCTTCCTCCTTCTTGCCCCCATTCTGTATAAGCTTGGTAGATAAAAAAGAGCATAATAGCCAAATAGGCAAATTCAAAAAATTTAAATACTTTCATTTTTAGTATTAGATTATTCTTCAATAAAAATCAATCCATCATTACTTCGTGAATTCAAGATAGTAAAATCTTGATTAGCATCAAAACCATCAGCTTCGTTAATATTACCATCTGACATGTAACTTTTATACGGATAATCGGTAAACACCCAATTAATGATTTTATCCCAATATAATTGCTCTGCCTGTAAATGTGTACTATCGGCTGTTAGGATATCAACATTCCCTCTCATATCTATTAAGCCTGTTTGCTGGTAGGATATGGCATAATCTGAAGTCACTACACTTACTCTTCCCTCTTTGTCTATAATATCCAATACAATACCTTCTGGGAATTCATGATACCCAAATGATTTATTTGTGTAATCTAGTACTTTAGGAGTTTTAAGTACGGCAGTAAGTCTTCCAGAATCTGTGTATTTAAGATTTACTTCATAAGCCTCCGCAATTGGTGCTTCTTCAGAAATTAAATACCCTTGAGATTTCGATTTTTTTGATTGACAAGAAAAAAACATTGTCACGGCAAATACCGTGACAATGTTTAGTAATATATTATATTTTTTGCGTTGCATTATAGCTTTGGCACTCTAACCGTTTCACCAATCCAGCATGCAATACTTACAGAAGTAATCCCTGGATTGTTAAAAATATCTGTCTTTGATGGAGCTTTTGCTTTGTAATTTGCAGCAAATTTAGCGGCAGTAGATTTTAAACTTGGATCTACTTTTCCTGCTCTTCGAGCATAATTTTCTGCTAACCAATACACAGCTCTTTTGCTAAACACATCAGTTCCACAGTTATTAGCACTACCAGCAACCATGCTAGCAATTCTAAGATAACAAACTCCCATAGATGGCTTGTATTTTAACGCCTTTCTGTAATACGATCTTGCTTTTCCTTTGCTTCCTTGCTTTTTCATTACTTCACCAATCTTGAAGTACACTTTTGCTTTATCACTTCCCTTGGTTTCTAACTCTGCAGATTGATTGAAATACTTTAATGCAGTTGTTGTTTTTCTGTCTTTTAAAGCTAAAATACCTAAATAATATGCAGATTTTGCAGAAGGTTCAGCTTTGTGTAATGCCTCTACTAACTTGAAAAATAATGGATCATCTGTACAATCTTTAGACGACATTCTTCCTGCTGCACCTTTTAGCCAATTGATATCTGCTTTTTTAGCATCGAATTGACCAGTGTATAGAGGTATTAAGTTTTTACAATCTGCTAATTCTCCTAATTTTTGGTTTACTCCTGATTTCACTTTACTATAATTTGATAATATTATAGTAGATCTTTTAAGAGTTTTCTTTTCCTTATTTGATAATGCTGTACCAGACTCTTCTTTTACAGTAAGCTCTGATATAGTTTTTGCCTTATTACTTTCTTCATCTTCAATCTTTTCAATTACTTCATCATAAAGATCAAACACCCTTTGAAGCTCTTTTTTACCTTCTCCATGTAGGTCTACTAAAAGAGAGAAATATGTATACACATTTTTAGGATTTTTAACGTTAGCCTTATCCTCTGTCCATGCTTTTTTAAATTCTGCAAATTGGGTTTCTTTTGTACCTATTTTATTATCGTGCATTAACTGCCCAATATTAGCATGCATATCCCCTATTTTTGTTTTTCCAGGGAAATACTGAAACCTCTCCTTCCACAATGAAATTTTTTCATTGGCAAGCTTCGCTTTATCGGCAGCGGTTGCTTTCTTATACTTTGCTTCTAGTAGTTTTTGTCCAAATTGATAGGTCGCAACACTATATGTAGGGCATTCTTTCCTTACTTTCCATAAAGGTTCTTCTGCCGCGTCATAATTCTTTACCTTAGCATGCTCATAGGCAATTGAAGCCGTAGTAGCACAATCTGTAGCCTGAGCACTCATAGTTGTAGTACTCAAAACCAATCCTGTTGCTATAATAGTTAAAACTTTAGTATTCATAGCTGTAATTATTGTAGTTAATTAAATTTTATTTTTCTAAACCATTTATCATTTAATGATAAACCTATTGAGACATTAAAAAATTCTTCTTTAATCAATCCGAAATCCGTTGTCCCTCGCTGTCCATATTCAAAACCTATATTTAGATTAGAGAATAATCTACCAACAGGTAGTCCTACTCCAAAAGACATGCCAAACTCATCAATAGAGTTTCCATCGATAAGCAAACCGGTCTCTTCATATCTAAATCCTGCTCTATAAACTATTCGACTAACATAGCTAGTTAGCGAATTATATTTAGGGAGATAGTACCCTCCTAATTTAAATTTTGACGCACTTTTATACTCAATATTATCTTCGCTAAATAATGCGTTTGTAAATTTCCCCGAATCCATGTATACATACTCTGCTCCAACAAACCATTTTTTGTTTTCTCCAATCCCACTTCCAAATTTAAATTCGGAAGGTAGATCTATATCTTGATCCTCAACTAATACATCCTGTCGTTCTACAACACCTTCTTGACCATTGTCATTAATCACTACCGTAGCAAGCTCTCTAGTGTTTTCTGATGTTAATTCAAATGATGGTGTTGATACAATTGAAGCAGATAGTTCTAATTTTTCTGTTAGCATAGTTTTATACACTACTCCTAACGATAGACTAAATGCCGACAAATCCGAGTTGGTAATCTCTCTGGTATCAAATTGCACATTCGACCTCCTCAATATAGCCTTATTTTCAATATTTCCAAAGTTATAATTAAAATCTACACCTACGCTTAGATTCTTGTTAACTTTAACTCCTGCAGCTAAAAAAACCTTATTTAACCCTCCTTTACCGGTAAATTGTCGTTCTACATCAGCAACACTAGTATCATTAAGTTCATATCCAACCGATGTAAGGGGAACAATTCCAAATCCAAATCCAAATTTACCTGCAGGGATACCAACCGCTAAATAATCTAACGTAGCATTGTCTCCAGAAGACGATTCATTAGCATTCTTAATCTTATAATTGTTGTACGTTGCACCTACTGTATATGCGGTAAGCCTTAATTCTCCAAAAGATGCTGGGTTTTGAAGATTTAAATGAATACTATCAGTTAAAACACTCAATCCTCCCATCGACCTGTTTTCTACCGTTCCTTTGAACTTCTGAATTCCTATTCCATAAAAAGAATACGGTGAGGAAGTCCCTTCTTGAGCATTAGATGTTGTAGCAACAACTACCAATACGATTACTAAAATCTTCTTTATCATTTATTATTATTAAAAGCTAAAATGTGGTTTAAACCTTCCAATAAAAAATTGGAAGTGGCAAATATGCTATTTTTTAATCTTTTAGACAAAAAATGTGCATCTCCTCCGGTTAAAATAACTGTTAAATCAGGATAAATGTTGCAATAATCTTCAATTACTCCATTTATTTCATGTAAAATCCCTTGTATTACTCCAGAATGAATAGCTTCTTCTGTACTATTACCAATAAGATTTTTAGGTGCTTTTATCTCTAACAAAGGTAATTTTGCTGTAAAATCATTTAGACTACGATATCTTAATTTAATTCCTGGTGCTATAGATCCGCCCAGGTATTCTTCTTTTTTATTTTTAAAATCATATGTAATACAAGTTCCTGCATCAATAACAAGAGTATCTTTTCCAGGAAACTGACTAACAGCAGCGGTAACCAATGCCAATCTATCTATCCCAAGTGTTTGCGGAGTCTCGTAAAGATTTTTGAAGGGCAGTGCAACTAAATGATCAATAATGAGTGTATTAAAAGAGTTTTTAATATGTTCTATAGTATCCTCTTGTAAATTTGAAACAGAAGAGATTACAGCGTCGGTTACTGAAGGATATTCTGTTTTCACCTTCTGTATTACCTCTTTAAAATCAACCTGTTGAAAACTATTTTTATATAGAATTTTTGATTTATCAAAAACCCCAATCTTCGTATATGTATTCCCTACGTCTATGACAAGATTCATGTCTTTCTTTATAAGCTGCAAAAGTACAAAACGATTTTTTTAATTTTTTCTTTTGATCATTAAAAAAAGCGTTCTATATTTGCATCCGCTTACAGCAAGGTGCCTTAGCTCAGTTGGTAGAGCAAAGGACTGAAAATCCTTGTGTCCCTGGTTCGATTCCTGGAGGCACCACCTTGAAAACCCGAACAAATTGTTCGGGTTTTTTGTTTACTTATAGATTGCTCTGAATTACGAATCCATCTTTTTTAATTTAATAAAAAGTAAAGCCTGTCTGTACCATGTACAAACAGGCTTCAAGGTTAAAAAACCTAGATAGTAAACCATTCAGAAAGAGGGTTAATTTTAACTATACCTATTCTAAGAAACGAGTTTTACAAGCTATTGCCGCACTATACTTTAAGGTCATCGCGCGTTGCAATTTAGCATGTTTTACAAATTTCAAACCTTCTTCTGAGTTACCATCCTTTTCTAATAATACAGTTGCCTGAGCCTCTAACTGTTCAGCTTTTTGCAATTTCTTCTGGATAATCCAGTTTAATTCATCAATATCTGTCGTCATCTTATTTCTGGTAACTATTACATCTTCAGTAGTAATTGATGCTACTGATGTATTCGTCGTAAATCCAAATAATAGTATTGTTCCTAAGCATAAAATTGCATTTTTCATGGTATTTTTTTATATAATTAAACACTTGTTTTCTTTAACTTATCTGCATGCATTCCTCTTAATTTTGACAATTTTGGAGCAATCACAACTTTACAATATCCTTGACTCTGGTTATTTCTATAATATTCCTGATGTTCTTTTTCAGCTTCATAAAAAACATCCAGATGACTTATCTCTGTAACTATAGGATCATCATAATACGGAGCAATTTCTTTTACTACTACCTCTGCAATCCCTTTTTGCTGTTCGTTATGATAATAAATCACAGAACGGTATTGAGTTCCTTGATCCGCACCTTGACGGTTTAATGTTGTAGGATCATGATTAGTCATAAAAATCACAAGTATCTCTTCATATGAAATTATCATTGGGTCATAAGTAACCTGAACTACTTCTGCATGTCCTGTTAAACCAGAACAGACTTCTCTATATGTTGGTTTTCCAGGGGTATTTCCTCCAGTATACCCAGAAATAACCTTTGTTACTCCTTCTATTTCTTGAAAAACCGCCTCGATGCACCAAAAACATCCACCTCCTAATGTTGCTATATCTAATTTTTTATTGTTCATCATTTATCCTTTCTATTTGTATTGATACAGAGTTTATACAATATCGTAACCCACTAGGTTCCGGTCCATCAGGGAATACATGACCTAAATGGGCATCACAAGTATTACACAACACTTCGACTCTAGTCATCCCAAATGATGTATCCTTATTGTACTTAATAGCGTTTGTTTGTATTGGTTGTGTAAAACTTGGCCAACCACTACCAGAGCCAAACTTAATAGTAGAATCAAACAAAGGTTGATCACAACAAATACAGCTATAATGTCCTTTATCAAAAATACTACACAAAGCTCCGCTATGTGGCAACTCTGTTCCTTTGTTCCGAGTAATTCTAAATTGCTCTGGAGTCAATAAATCTCTCCACTCTTTGTCACTTTTTTCTACTCTTCTGCTGGGCTTTGGATTTCCATTTACAGAAAAACTAATTACATCTTTCCAGGTAATCATAACTTATCTCCTTTTAGTTTAGATTTAAATTTTATGCAAAGTTATGGTAGCAACTACCTTTTGACTATATACATAACACCTTAGAAATTGTATTTTTTCCTTTAATTATCCAAGCTTTAAAAACATCTATTACTGTACTGTTATACATTTAGAAATCATATCCCAAATGTATTCCCGAAAAAAATCTAAATTCTTCTCCAATAAGTGTTCCTACTAATGGTCCCGCATGAAACTCTCCTATTTTAAAATTAAACTCAGATTCAATATATCCAGTTACTTCAAGATCTTTTTCTGAATTAGGAATAGAAAAACTTGGTCCAAAATTAACCGTCAAAAAATGACTTGGTTTATAACTGGTTAATCCTGCTATTTCATGTCCAACAGTATCTTCTTCTTCAAATATTAATGTATATCCGACTCCAAATGCCCATTGATGAGATGTCCAATACGTCAAATGAATTTCTGTAGATGGGTCAAATAGTTCTTCTTTTGGAGTATACATCACCAACCCTGAAACTACTAGTTCTAATCCAGGTTCTTTTTCTTGAGCTCTTGTATTTAATATTAAAAAGAAGAAACATATCATTAAAAAAGAGGTAGATTTCTTTAAGATATAGATTCTTCTCATCATCTATTTGATTTTATTATTCCAATTCTGGAAAGCATCTTCTTTTCCATATTCCAAAAGAATTTATGCTGTCCTAACAGTGTGCCAATAACCACCAAAAGAATTTGATATAGCACAAACATTAATCCAATACGTACTGTCCAGAACACAAAAGGGTTTGTAGTATCGCTTGATACTCCAATATATTTTAGAATTGGTTTTGCCATCAATACTGACAGAGAACCATTTATCGTAAATACAAGAAGTATCATGATCAACTGAAAATTGGACTTTATATTCCATCGTTGTTTTAATTTTTTCATGGTTTTTTAGCATAAAACAACCCCTAAAAAAATAGTATGTCAACAAATTAATCATAGGGGTTGTCATTAGATGAGTTTATGTTCGTTATTAAAATCAAAAAGCACTGAATAATCATAATAATTCAGTAAAACAAACATTAGATTAGCGTTTCGCAGAATTTTCTGGAACCACCACTTTTCCTGCATTTTTTGCTGCTACTAATACAGGGTAATGTTGTGTAAACACAAAATCATCTTTCGCACTAGCAGCATGGCACGCATTACAATCCTTAGTTTTAAAAGGTATTGCTTTATCTTTTAGATTCTCTCCTTTAGGGTTGGTAAAGCTATAGTATGCCCAATTACCTGGTTCATTAGCAAAATGTTCGCTACTTTTAATAGTAGCTTCTAATCCTATGAATTCTCCCATAAAATAGCCATTACCGCTAACAGCAGCTTTTGTACCTACGCTTACAAGTTCCTTAACCAAGATGGTTCCATCTCTCCACGTTCCGTGCTCTTTCCAGTAATCATAACTTACTGGATCGATATACACATTATGAAATTCTGGGAAGGCTGCTTTTCCGTTGTTCATATCATTAGGTGTTAAGGGAGTACCTACATACACCCAACTTCTATAATCTGTTGGACGTACAAGTTCTCCTCCACTAATGGTGAAAAATGTAGCGTTTCCATACCCTTGATCCCCAGTATTACAGGAGGACAAAACACTTATTGCTATGAGTATTAAAAAAAAGTTACGTTTCATTTTTAGTATATTTTATAGTTAGTTATTTAGTTCTGAAAAGGAAAAGCTGTTCTCACCATATCTTTGTTCCCGCCAATATTATGACAGCTTATACAGCCTACAACTCCATTTCCCATCGCTGCAATTGCATTAGGATCTTTAGTACTGGTAACTTCATACCAGAACCAGCCTTTGCCGTCTTCTGTACCTTCTTGCGTTTTTGCCATAACGGCCCATCCCGAAAGTACCCCTTTGGCATCAAACATTTCTTTTACAATGACAGCACCCATAGGATGTTCATCTTTATTTTGTGCTAAAGAACTTGCTATCGCATCATTCATATATACTTTAACAGGAAGTCCAATTTGTGTATGTGGTCCTAATGATGAATGTTTCTCTTTCTCCTGAGTTTTAAATTCTTGATATTTTTTTGAAGATAAATACTCAAAAAGACCTTCTTTATCTAAAGGAATTCCGATATCTAAATTTTCTGGAGTAGGAGCTGTTGGGTCCCACTGACTGACTTCTTTCACGACGGGCTTATTACGTTTTGAACTATTCTCAGGAGTTTCTAAACCAACTCCTTTGGCTGCTCGTAATACAGGGTAATGCTGTGTAAAAACGAAATCATCCTTTGCACTGGCTGCATGACATCCATTACACTGATTAGTTTTAAACGCTGTAGCTTTGTCTTTTAAATCTCCTCCTTCTGGATTAGAAAAACTATAATAGGCCCAATTACCTGGTTCATCCGGGAAATGCTCGCTGCTCTTAATCGTAGCTTCAAGTCCTATAAATTTTCCCATAAAATACCCGCTCCCACTAACGGCAGCTTTGGTTCCTACACTTACTAATTCTTTTACCAAGATTGTCCCTTCTCTCCACGTTCCATTTTTTTTCCAGTATTTATAGCTTACAGGGTCTATGTACACATTATGAAATTCCGGAAAAGCAGCCTTTCCATTATTCATATCATTAGGTGTTGTTGGTGTTCCTACATAAATCCAACTTCTATAGTTTGTCGGCCGAACAAGCTCACCTCCTTTAATGGTAAAAAAAGTTGCATTCTCATATCCTTTATCCTCATTATTGCACGAGGAGAGAGTGACAATAACTATGCATGATAGTACTAAGATAAATTTGTATTTCATTTTCTAGATTTAGTTATGTTAGTGATTAGTTATTATATGATTGTGCCTATATATTAGGTCGTTTTTCCATGTATTCACAATATGATGTTTACTAAAATCGATTATGTTATTTTTGTTTTTGGTGACTAAAAAAATATTATAAGACAACCTATCTTCTGAATATTTAACATCAACAATCTTGAATTGCAAAATCTGCATATAATTCAACGTCTGTAAAAGCATATTCATCCCTATTATCTTTTTATTGGTTTTTATACTTTTATTTAAAATCACCTCTACACTCTCATCATAATATTTAGCCACCAGATCATGAATGTTTCTGGATAATAACAATGAAAGAAAATGATTTACTATATTTTGTGACATTTACTCAAAATTATCTATTGCTTTAACAATTTTATTGGACATTTTTCTTTTTCTCACACACTCTTTTATTGAATTCTCTATATTCTCTGGAAGTCATTCCGGTGTTTTTTTTAAAGAATCGTGCGAAGTAAGCCGGGTCATTAAAGCCTACATCAAAACAAATCGTTTTAGCTGTTTTATCTGTATATAAAAGTTGGCGCTTAACCTCTATGAGTATCCTGTTTTTAATAAATTCATGAGGAGGCATAATGCCAAGCCCATGAAATTTCTCTGAAATATATTTAGGTGTGGTAGTCAGGTTTTTTGAATAAAAAGACATTTCATGATACATCTTATAATACTTATGTACCAGGCTTATGAAACTATAAACAAGCATTAAATTATGATCATTTGGGTTACCTGTTAGAACTGGACACAAGCTCGAAATCTCTGATAGTATTTTCGGGAGTTTATCTGAGTTGTTATTACGATCTGTTACTTGCGCTAATTCTGCATATAATTCCCTGATTTTTTGAAATGTAACTTCATTTAGCTCAAAACAGTTCCTTACATTCCCAAAAGTGTGAATAAAATCACTACTTTCCACTATGTCAAAATCATTTGGCACTGTAACCACCTTACATACAGTATACTCATGAATTTCCAGAATTTCCTCTGGGCAAAGAAACATCAGATAATGACCGTTGAGTTTTTTATGCTCAAAATTGACAACTATATCTCCATAATGCTCAATCCAAACAATACTATATAATTCATCAAATGATATAGTTACAGGAGTATCCTTATATATGTGAAGGTTTATTCTTTGATATTTATTCCAATTAGATGTTGAGTTAGTTAGCATGGTACATCGTTATTGATTTGCGATGTAAACTTAGCCGAGGTGCCTTATTTAGGAAATGTAGATTGTTCTGTTTTGTTTGTATATTCTACCCATACTTCCTTTGAAGGCTTGATTTTTTAAATTCGATTGGACTGGATCCTACTTGATTTTTAAAAAACTTAGAAAAATGCGCTGGTTCCTTATATCCCAATTCATAAGCTATTTCTGTAGAAGTTTTATCCGAAAATAACAAGAGACGTTTGGCTTCTAAGAGGATACGTTCATTAATAAATGTAAGAGCCGTTTTATCACTATATTTTTTAAATAAATTAGAAAGAGTTTTTGGTGTTTTATTAAGCATATAAGCATAATCAGACACGAGATGTTTTTCTTTAAAGTGTTTTTCTACTAAAATATTGAAGTTTCTTATGATATCCATCTTCTCATTTTCTAGTGTTGGTTGCGGTATGTTTTTCCTAATCAATCTAGTAGATTTTATTAACAACCTCTTGAGCAGTACTCGTAACATCTCTCCTTGAATATGATCCCTTATTTCAAACTCTTCTCTAAAAAAATAATATAGCATTTTAAAACTTTCTTGTTCTTTTTTATCTAAAGAAACAACTGGAGGTAAAGAAGACCCAAAAAACAAAAAACCATTACATGAAACTTCTTTATCGTGATCTCTAACACAATAAAACTCTCTATTAAAAACGAAAGACATAATACCTCTTTGGCCTATCTCAATTTCGAGAATATTGAGTGGTGTACAAAAGATAACCTGATTATGCTTAAGTTCGATTTTATAGCCATCAACAACTATTAGAACATCATTATCTTTTGCCCAAATAATTTTATATAGATTGTCTTTTTTTAGTAATTTTTGAGAGGAAGCACAATTAAAATCAGTTAAATTAAAAATACTTTCTTCTAATTGACTTGTAAAATGAAAATTCATAATATTAGTTGTTTTACCTGAAACAAAAGTTTGTAAAAATAGTATTCATTGTTAACTACTGCCAAATCAAAAACGGTTTGATGCTTTTACGCAAAACACGATTTTTAAAATAACTACCTGATTCTGTTTTAATTACACCTGGACCTACATGAAAAACTAATTCTATTCTCATATTCTTACCATAAAAACAATTTATATTTATAACATCTCCAAAAAATAAAAATGCTTTTTTGTCAACAGTTTTGTCTTGCTTCATAGGGAAAGTACAATAAAGCATAATCAACTTTACATTTCTTCGAAGTATGAGCTAAATAATCTTTTTAAAAATATAGAAGCTAATGAAACAAGTTCAAAAAATATTGACCTTTTTATTTGCAAGTTTCCTAGTAAAAAAGAAGGATTAACACAGAAAATGTAAGAATCTCTATAATTGATAAAAACTTCAACTCAATATTCAAGCATTAAAATAGCAATTATTTTATAAGATATAAAAGTAACCGTTGTGCATTTAGGGTGATTATGATGAAAAAAGTGTCAAATACACAACAAGTTAAAAGTAATCTAATTTTTATTATCCAGTATAACTAAATGACTTGTAAATTCAACTTTTTAGATTTCATAACGACCCATTAAATTTCTGATGATTGAATTACAATCCTGCATCAAAAAGTTCGATTTGATTCTTAGAGACCCCACCTTGAAAGCCCGAATGGTTTGTTTGGGTTTTTTGTTCTTAAACTCAAAAAAATAACAGCAAAGTTATTACAGCAAAAATAATACTTCATCTTTCGCTTGACAATCAACTTCATTTGCTTGAAAAACAGGATCTTTTTATAATATTTTCTCAATTCTCGATTTTAAACCTGGCAGAACGTCTGTCTTGAACCATTCATTTTTTGCTTGCCAAATATTATTACGTGGAGAAGGGTGTGGTAACACAAAAAACTTTGGCAAATACTCTTTGTAGTTTTTAACAGTTTCTGTCAATGTTTTCTTAGATTTACTTCCCAAGTAATAGTCTTGAGCATACTTACCTATCAATACTATAAGCTCGGGCTTTTCAACAGTATTTAATAGCACATTATGCCATTTAGGAGCACATTCTTTGGTTGGAGGATTATCCCCAGATTTACCTCGCCCGGGATAACAAAAACCCATTGGGATGAGTCCTATTTTTTTAACGTTATAAAAGGTAGTAGTATCAATATCCATCCATTTTCTTAAATTCTCACCACTTTTATCATCCCAAGGAACTCCTGTTTTGTGAACAACAGCACCTGGTGCTTGACCAATTATTAGTATTTTACTTTTAGGATGTGCTGCAACAATAGGCCTTGGCCCAAGAGGTAAATTCTTTTCACATATTTTACAACTCTTTATCTCTAATAATAATTCATTCATATTTCTCTAAATTTTAGAAAGCCTAACCTACACAAATTACCATTAGTTTAATCTCGTTGTTGGTATCTATCACTTTCTGAATTGAATAAAGCGTTTGATTAAATTCTATATATTCTCCGTTTCGAGGTTTTGTCCTTACCATAAGTACTCCTATTTGCTCTTTGCTTTGATTTTCAATTATAATCACTTTCATTATTTATTTCAGTTTATAAACCGCACTCTACCTTGCTATAATATTGACTGAGGTCTAGTTTTTATTATAAAATTCTTTAAGTCAATCAAAGCATTTGGAGGAAGTAAAACCCCGGATCCTACCAGAATCAATTCCTGGGCTTTTTCATAAAGCTTGTATTCGATATTTGGTTTTTTTAAAATCTAACACCTTGGTTGTCAAAATATACGTTTACAACAACACTATACACAATAACAACCTATATCTAAAACACCTAAGCACATCAATCATAGGATTGATATGCCTGGCAACATAATCCCTAAAAATTCTACATATTTAGGTTTTAACTTTCGTATCATATAGCAGAAATTAAATTGCCATTTCTGGCTTATGCATACTAACTACCGATAGTACGGCAGCACCATTAACCCAATAGTAATACGCATCAATTCCTTCGAATGAAAAAATAAAAGGAGCGATAATAAACACTATCGCAACCAAAAAATCAACAATCAAGTGAATTCGATAAGACACCACACGAAATGCTCCTAGGTGATGATCAGTTAATAGTGTTAAAATAAATGCTGCGATTCCTGTAGCTACAGAAAGTTGTAATGCAAGTGGGTTAGAACTACCTAATCCCAGTAAAAAAGGGAGAACTATTAATGCAATAGCAACAGGGTAATCTAAAAAGGCGTGTATTCTTTTGGTTATGAATTTCATGATTTTAAAATTTTAAATTATTATTATTTTAGTGAATTATTATATGTCAAAAATGATGGATAATCACTACTTATACGCTACAAAAAAATTACTTCTTATTGTACTTTTTGTTTAAAAAGAAGAGGGTAATAAAAAGTGCAAACTATTAGGTTTGCACTTTTTTGTTACTTAATCTGCACAAATATTAATTATGTGTCTTACTTAATTTATTCCAGTTTTTATCTGCCACACTCTTTAGTTTACTATGATTATTTTCTGCCAACCATAATTGTTTTGCGTCCAATTCTACATTATTCAAATACAAATAGTATTTTCCATCTTTAACAATAAATTTAGTTGGATCTACTCTAAACTTTGCCCCTGCGTATGTACCAAATGCGCAGAAACCACCGTATTGAGGCAAGTATTTTGCAGGGTTTTTGTCAAAAGCTGCCTTTTGCTCTGCTGAAGTAAGGTAGTATACCACTTTTTGATATTCAGATTTGTATGCTTTATTTCCTCTTTGAGCTAGTCCTAAATCTAAATACGATACAGGACTATAACCAGCGAGTGCGATATTACTATTATCTATATTGTTAGCCATTTTATCTTGTGCAGATAAAGTCGTTGCTAATAAAAATGTTACTAATACTAAGGATGATTTT
Organism: Aquimarina penaris; assembly: GCF_040786285.1. Taxonomy (NCBI): domain Bacteria; kingdom Pseudomonadati; phylum Bacteroidota; class Flavobacteriia; order Flavobacteriales; family Flavobacteriaceae; genus Aquimarina; species Aquimarina penaris. The sequence goes on along the minus strand of NZ_JBFMKQ010000001.1, from coordinate 1,538,614 downwards.
AAAATTTTCATTTTTGTTTTTTTTAATTATTATTTTAAGTTTTAATTTTTTTCTAATTACTCTGCGTTGAAATATTCTTCTTGAATTACTTTTCCTTCGCTATTCCAAATTCTACGAATGATTTCATGCCAGTAGATTTTACTACCATCTTTCATATCGAAATCAAATGTAAATTCTGAAGCAGAAACGTTTCCATCAACAATTGAGTGATGATGTGTTATGCCATTTACATTAGCAATAGCACCGGCAAAACCTTCCATTTTTGCAACCATTTCTGGTTTTCCATTTGTTGCGCCATTTCCGTAGTCTGAGGTGTTGGCGTCATCTGCAAAAAATTCTTTTACAGCATCTACAATAGCTCCTTGACTCACTATTGCATCCATTTTTGTTACTTGATCTTTAATATTCATCTTTTTATTTTTTTAGTGAATTAATACACTACAAAGATGAAGGATAAGAGAAGAGTAGATAGTACAAAAAAAGTACTATAAATTGTACTTTTTAAATTTGAAATCGGTTGGAGTTACACCAGAGTAGTGTTTAAAGAATCTTGAAAAATGATTAGGTTCTTCGAAACCAAGAGTTCTAGAAATGTGCGTAATGTTTTCGCCATTAATAAGCATAAGCTTAGCCGTATTAATAATTTCTAATCGAATTAACTGTCCAAGAGAAACATTCATTTTCGATTGTACTTTTTTTGCTAATGTTTTTATAGACATATTCATCTTATCAGCATAAAATCCTAGAGACCTCTCTTGTGTATGGTATTCTTTAAGAAGTGCTATAATGTCTTGGGTAAATAAGTCTCTATTTTTAAAATCAAAATTTTCACGAAATTGTTTAGGAGTATCACCCGTGGCATTTTTAAATACACGATTAAAATACGCATCGTCTTTATAACCTAATTGATAAGAAATTTCTTGAATACTTTTATCTGTAAATGCTATTTCTTTTTGACTTTCGATAAGTTTTTTGGCGCTCATTAAATTTTTAACCGACAACCCAATTTTATCTTTGATCAATGTTTGAGCATTATAACCTCTTTGATTAATAAGTTCCGCTAAATCACGATTAGTTAAGGAGTTTGAATATTCCTTGTCTATGATTTCTTTTGCGTCAAAGATTATTTGATATTCTTCTTTGTTGGCCTTAAAAGGGTTTTGCCAATACCATTGTTTTGAAGATATATCTATGATATTTGCAGAATTTTCGGCAAGTACAGATTCTGAAAGGAACTTTTTACAGTCATCACATTCCTCTAAATCAATGTATCCCAAAGAAATTAAATGCTTAAATAATACGCGAACTTCATCATTGTAAAATTTATTTTCGTCAGAAAACTCTATTTTTCTCACTAAAAAACTATCCGATAAGAATTTTATATATTGTCCTTTCTCTAAAAAAATCCCCTTTTGTTGCCAGTCATAATAAGTATTAAAATCAACTTGTATACTCCCTTCTCCTGATAGAATGTGAATAAGAGTATGCTTTTCTATCTGGTAGACTTTATTAATTTCTGGTGAGAATTTTTCGACGTGCAATGTTCTAAAAAAATTAAAAATTAATAGCTTTCTAAAGTAAGAAAATACAGTTAAAATTTCTAATGTTAATCGACTTATTTACTACTGATAGCGGTTCTATTTTTGATCTCTAATCTCTTATATATTCTGGTTTGTTTAATTCATTATCGCCAGTAATTATTTGCAGCAGAAATGGTTTGAAAATTAATAGCTATAACATGCGAAGCTGCTGTAAGATCAGAAGCGTTATTCGCATATTCTTGTCTTAATCGCTTTAAAACTTCCATATCGGGTTGCGTAGATTTAACTCCCATTCTAGAAAGTCTTATTGCTAATTCGAACCCTTCCTGAGGCGTTTCTGTAATTAAACTCGTTAACCATATTTCTTTTTGTTCCATGATTTCTGGGTTTTGTTTGTTCTATTTAAAAAAAACGTAAAGACTTGTATCAAATTAAGTTTAAAACTGTGATAACTATGCTAAACACTACACTAACGATAAGAAGATTAAAGCTTATTTTAGGCTTCTGTTGTGATAGAATTGCACCATTATAAAACATGCACATGATTGTTACTATAAATAGTTGGATCATTTGTAGCATCGAATTTCCATTCATTAATATAAACATTGCAGCTACAGACCCTATACAACTTTGTCCGATAATTGCCAGCGGTGAATATCCTATAATTCCTTTTTTATACTCCTCTAAATAATTTTGATAAATTTTCATATTACTTTTTTTTTAAAACTGAAGCCAAATAGCTCTAGTTGTTTAAATTGTTTAATTACTATATTGTATTATTGCTATGGCCTATGTCGCCAAATAGCCAAATATTGGCTTGTTGCCATTTTTCTTGCTGCATCTTTTGCTCTTTGCGCTAATTTCCCTTCATATAGAGCATCTATTGTACTAAACCACAGTTGTAACCATTTTCCAAAATGAACTTGATCCATAGTATGATTTAAATTTTTGTCTACATTTCGATGCGCTTGTACTGGGTTACCTTTAAAAGAGACAACTCCAAATAATGCAGTAACCCAAAAATCTGTAAGCTTCTCTAGATGTGCAGGCCATTGTTCTTCTAACAGATGATCGTTAAATATTGGACCCAGTAACTCATCTTTTCTAATTGCTCTGTAAAAAGTTGATACCAATACAAAAACATCATCCCTATTGCGTATTTCTTTCATTTTTTAGAATATTTTCTTCAGTTCCGAAGTCACGGTGTTCTGCGATGATTCAGAATTTAATTTGTCTTTTTTAAGGCAATAGATCGTTTCTTGTATAGCAAACCAGCAGAAATAAAATATCCCTATAGAAAATAGAATATCTCCTATCATTCTTAGCCATTTCAACGTTTGTACTGTGGGTGAATACAACAACTCAGCATCTCTGGCAAAAGAGTATCCTTTAGTAATAGAAGTGTAAGCTTGGATAATCCCTACAGGAAGTAAACTAAGTACTACCATGGTGATTAGTCCTATGTTTAAGAACCAAAAAGCTCGTTTTAGTTTTACGGTATCCCATACTCTATTAGAATAAAATCGCAAGCATATAATAATGAATCCCATACCTAGCATACCGTAGACTCCAAAAAGTGCTGTATGTGCATGAACTGCGGTGGTGTTTAACCCTTGGATATAGTATAATGCGATAGGAGGATTGATAAGAAATCCAAATACACCTGCTCCAACCATATTCCAAAATGCCACAGCGATAAAGAAAAATATAGGCCATTTGTATTTTTGCATCCATTGGTTAGATTTCAATAAATTCCAATTCTCTCTTATTTCAAATCCCATTAGAGTAAGCGGTACTACTTCTAAAGCGCTAAAAGTAGCTCCCAAAGCAATAGCTTGAACAGGAGTACCAGAATAGTATAAATGATGAAGTGTACCAATGATACCTCCTGCTAAAAATATAGTGGCAGATGCAATAGAAGCTTTGCCGGCAGTTTTAGCAGAAAGGATTTTCATTTTTAAGAATACAAATGCTATAATTACTGTTGCGAAAACTTCAAAGAAACCTTCTACCCATAAATGTACCAGCCACCATCTCCAATAATTAATTACGGGTAAACTACTATTCTCACCATACATTAATCCAGAGAAGAAAAACATACCTATAGCAATAACCGATATTAACAGTATGATCAATAAATGTTTAGCATCATCATTTTTTCTGATACCAAAAAGCACATGTCTACCTACCATAATCACCCATAAAACCAATCCAACAGCAAGAAAAAGCTGCCAGAATCTACCTAAATCCATATATTCATAGCCTTGATGACCAAAGAAAAAGTTGGTGGTTAGATCTAAAAACTGATGCACTCCTAACCACTCGCCAAGCATTGAGCCCAATACGATAATGAGCAATGCAATGAAGAGAAAATTGATTCCGAAAACCTGAAATTTCATTTCTTTACCACTAATCATTGGGGCTAAAAACAATCCTGTAGCCAACCAGGTTGCTGCTATCCAAAATACCGCTAGTTGTGTATGCCAAGTTCTGGTTATCGAGTAGGGTAAAATACTTGCCAGGTCAACCCCAAAAAAAGCTTGACCTTCTACTGTATAATGAACCGTTAAAATCCCCAGAACAATTTGTAATCCGATGAGTAGAGAGATGACAATAAAGTACTTTAATACTGATTTTTGAGACCTTGTTAATACGATTTTAGTAAGTGGATCTTTATCTGGATATACTAAAGCTTCTCCTTTTTCGTGATTTCTAACATAATAATAGACAAGTATGCCAATAAACAATAACAACAATACTACAGAAAATCCAGACCAAATTTGTGAATCTGGTGTAATGGTATTGTCAATTAATGGTTCATGAGGCCAATTAGAAGTATATGTATATTGCTTGTCTGGTCTGTTTGTACTTGCAGCCCAAGAAGTCCAAAATAGAAATGCATTTAACTGTGCTAGTTTTTTTGTATCGACCAATGCACCCTCTGGGATAGCATATTGTTCATGACCTTCAGAAAAGATAGTAGCATAATACGCCGAATTATTTTTTATGGCTTCAAATCGCGCAGCTGATACGGTAATACTCTGATCGGAAGCCTTATAGGTATTTGTTTTTACATTTTTAATTAGTCTAGCCTTTATTGCTGCCTTTTTTTCTACCTCTAAACTTTCATAACTAGTATTAAAATCTTTTTGTGCCCATGCATTTAGCATAAACACCGCTTCTTTATGTATCCAATCTGCGGTCCAATCGGGAGCTACATAACTACCATGCCCCCATATGGATCCTACTTCCATTCCTCCAATCGATTCCCAAACATTTTGACCTGTTTGAATATCATTTTTAGCAAATACAACTTCTTGGGTTTCTTCAACAATAACTAACTCTGGTATAGGTGGTTGGGTTTGGTAGATTTCTGTTCCGACCCATATTAATGCAATAAATGATAGTATTACTACACTGGAAAATCCAATCCAAATTTTCTTCATTTCTATATTTTTAAATGGTTAAGGTTGCTTAGATTAAATTTTTAACTCTGTCTGTAGTATCCATATTAGAAATCGATAATCTAACAATACAGTCATCTATACACCTTAGATCATGAGGTACATTCTCATCTAATGCGATTAAGTCTCCCTTTTTAAGAAGTTGTTTCTCACTATTAACACCAAAATCAATTGTTCCTTCGAATATTTCAATAACTATAGGAAAGGGAGCTTTGTGTTCTTTCATTACTTGCCCTTTTTTCATAACAATTCTTATTTCTTTTGAAGTTTTTGTTTTTAGCAAAACCGTTATAGCGGGTTTATCTTCTTTGTATATCAAGTTTTCTGTAAGAGATCCTATATTCATAATTTTAATTTTAAAAGTTATTCGATTGATTTTTCCTCATAGGAAAAAGTTTATTCCCGTAAATAAATAGGCTTATTATTTTTACTATCTCCAATACCACATACCACAGGTGTAGTCTGCTTTTAGGCACATCTATTCCTTTAATTATTAAATCTGCGCGATGATCTAATGCAGGCAGTAGCCATAATGTTTGTATACTTAAAATGAGTAGTGGGATTAAAAAGAACACAGAAATAAAAATTTTTCCTCTATTCTTTGAAAAAAATAGAAGTATCCCTACAAGTATGGCGCAAACGATTTCTACTTTATTAAGTGCATTAAAAACTAATTGCCCTATTCCCAAACCTAGATTGGTGGTAATCCCGGGTGCTTGAAACTTTAACCAAGCTTCCATAAAGCTTATAGCACAAACAAAACCTATCCAAATAAAAGTGACTGCTATCGCGTATTTATGTTGATTTATATTTTTCATAAAAGATTAAAAGATCTTTTTATCCTTTTTATAATTAAATTTTTTTATCGTTTTAGTATTGTTGATTCTAAATTCATATCATTAGCAATAGATTTTAGCGATGTACTCTCTAACATATCCCGAAGGCTGTCTCTTATTTCAATGAATTTGAAATGTAGCGGACACGGAGAACTGGCATCACACTGTTTTAACCCTAGTCCGCATCCTGTATAGATTGAATCTCCATCTAAGACACTAACGACTTCGCTTAGTTTTGTTTCCATTTTAGCTTCTTCTATTGTAAATCCTCCGTAGGGACCTTTTATTGATTTCACAATATCATTGCGTGTAAGCTGTTGCAAAATTTTAGCTGTAAAAGCTTGAGGAGAATTTATTTCTTCTGAAATAGTACTTAAACTCACTTTATTATCCTGAGTTGTTTGTTGAGCGATAAAAATCACCGCTCTAAGACCATATTCACAAGACTTTGAAAACATATATAAACTATTTATGCCACAAAGCTATGTAATTTTTTTATAACGGACAAATATATCCTTTATAAAAAATATTCCAAAACCCAATATTAAAAAGTTAGATACTATTCTTAGAAATCTTATCTAAAAAAACCCGAACAACATGTTCGGGTTTTTATTTTTTCACTTTAAACGCTAAAATCGTTAACTACTTGATGGGTTCGAAAAAATAATTAAGATTTAATGAGGAGGCTTTGTTGGACATCCTGAGGTACCCGAATTACCAAACCAATTATGATCTTTTCCTCCTTTTATCGCATTGTTGTTATTTAGTTTTGCAACCTGCCATTTTTCTAACGTTAGTGTATTAGAAGTCTGTGTATTTTTTTGGTTTTTCATTACGTCAAAATTATTAATAGGTTTTGTTTAAATATAACCAAAAAACTACTGTAAAAATGTAATTGTTCTCCGATTTTATAAATCATGACTCTAAGAAAAACTATGAATCCATTTAATCAACGCTAATCATTACGATTTTCGATTTGTTTAATAAAATAAGAAGGATAAATACCTGTTTTTTTGTAAAATGCCAATGAAAAAGATTGAGCGGTATTAAAACCTACCTCAGAGGCAATTGTTTTGATCGTATATGCTCTAAACTTTTTCTCATTAGTCAACCTATCTAAGGCAACTTCAATTTTTAGGTCATTCAAATAATTAGCAAAATTGATCTGCTTGGTTTCATTAATTATTTTTGATAAATAACTGCTATTTGTATTTAATTCTTTAGCCAAACTATTTAGGGTGTACTTTTCTTTCAAAAACTTTTTTGATTGTTCAAAAGCTTCTAATCTTTCCAAAACCTCCTTTACTAATTCTTCTGGCAAATTTGTGTTCTTGGTTGCTAGTTTTAGCTGTTCATCATGAGTGTTTTTAGAGCCATTATTTTTTTGATTTATTAGAGATTGAAATCTTTTTTTATAAATCAAATTTTTTCTAACAACAAAAAAAACTATCGCCATTAAGAGTAACGTAATCCCCGTAAAGACAATAATAAGTTTTTTTGAAGAAAATTTACTACGATTTAATTTATCAATTAATTGATTTTTTTCATCTAAAAGCTCTTTGGATTCATAATCTCTTATAATTTTATTTGATAAGGATTTATAATTATACTCTAATATACTATCAAACTTTAATAAGGAATTAATATATTTTAACTGGTTTTTGTCATCATTCTTAGATTTATAATATGCTACTAAAACATTATATGTGTCTATTAATTCGGGAGTAACATCTTCAATCTCGTTAAGAATAGTATCTACTTTTTTAAAATAATAAATGCCATTAATAGTATTATTTAATTCAATTAGGGATTTACCTATATAATAATTACAAATAGCAATTCCTTTTTTATCCTGTTCTTTAGAAGCTGTGAATTGTTTTTCTGCTTTTGATAAGCTATCAATGGCTGATCTATATTTTTTTTGGAAATAAAAATTAACACCTGATTGAAAAACAAACAGGTAATACATGTTTAAGTCATTCGTTTTTAAGGTTTCTTTAATTCCTTCATTAATATAAATTTCGGCAGAATCTAGCTTGCCATTATAAGTGTAAGCTTCTGAAAGGGCATACAAGCCTTTATTGTATCGTATATGATCATATTTTAATTTTTTTTCAGAAATATATTTAACGTAATCTCTAAACACTTCTAGAGCCTCTTCTCTTTCTCCCAATTGATTTTTTAATAACCCTATGTTAAATTTTAGCGTTAGATATTGCAACTCATTTCCACTCTTCTTTGCATACCCTGTAGCTATAAGATACTGCTCAAAAGCTTGTTTGTAGTTACTTTGTAAAAAAAAGATATTTCCCTTTAAGATATAAGCCGATCCCGGGTACTCCTTATCGCCAAGGTTTTTAGTGAGAGTCACGATACTGTCGATATAGCTCATTGCATACTTTTCAGATTGATTAGAGGCCAAAAGATAATATCCTTCAGCCATCTTTATAGTATCTGTTTTTTGTTTAGCCTGATGAAGAAAAGCTATCGCATAAATGTTAGCTAAATTGGGATTGTTTTCATTTTCTTGAAACTTATCTTTCAGTTCTTGATAAGTTTTCACTTTTAAAGAATCATGAGGTATTTCAGCATTATTATTTTGAGCAAGACATGTATAATAACTGCTCATTAATACTGTGATAATACAATACAATAAAATTTTATTCATACTATATTTTTAAATGGTTCTTAGGTGTTAACATAATGGTGATCTACCTAAGTATTACTAGTATAAGCAAGATATCAAAATAATACTTCCTTACTAAAAAAAATAGTAATAAACCTAACGTTTTTAGAGTATACAACTGGGAGCAATACTAAACATTAAGTCGATTATTGCCTTTTATAAAATTCATTCGCAATATTCTAAAACTAGGAATTTAATACTTCCTGATATTTATAAATCTATGCTACATATTTATAAATATCAAGAACAACACCTTGTTTTTGGTATGTTCTTCTCCCTAGATTTGAAACTGTTAAGCCAACTAACTTGATTTCTATATCAATTATAATCCGACATAAACACAACATCATAACTAAAAAATAGTATTGCGAAATAAACAGGCGGAAACCGAAAAGCCTTTGATAGAGTAAGTAACCTTTAAACCTAATAATTATGAAAAAAGTTTTCACATTAATCATTTTAAGTCTTGTAATGTTTTCTTGTAGTAAAGAAGACATTGCAATAGAAGAAGCCACTGCAGTAGAGTTAACAGAATCTAAAACAATTGTATATAAAGGTATTTCCTATACTGTTCAGATAAATCAACAGGGAGAAATTGATAAAACTGGTCTTAACGAAGATCTAATTAAAGCAATTTCATCTAGTCATGTTGTTGAATTAAGTGATGAAAATACTATGTATCTATATGATCAAATAGCCGAGGTTAATACATTAATTAAAGCAAAAACTTCTTCACTATCTAGCAAAAGCGGGGTGGTAAACGAAAAATCTGGAGTAGCTAAAAGTACAGGTTACCAACACGAAAATTATCGAGGATTTCCTTTGGGAGGTACAGGTAACTTTGCATACCCTAGCTTAAGACCACATGGATTTAATGATCTGATTTCTTCTGCAATTGTAACAAATTTTAGTGCTGGAGGATATCTAGCTCAGTATTTCGAACATGATAATTATCGAGGAAGAATATATACACTAATACTTGCTCCTGGAGAAGTTAAATACAACCCAAACCTGAGATCGGTTGGTATGCATGACAAAACTTCTAGCATGGTAGGTAGATATCTTTAATAAGGATAAGGATGTTTCTGGGGGTACTGAATCATCTATGTTATACTTATTTGAGAGCAATCTCCTTAAAATCCGAACAAATTTTGTTCGGATTTTTTGTTGTTAACACTTCTACATAATATTGGTAGTTATGAATAAGTTATTATTTTTACCGAGCAAATCTATACTATGACGTATTACAAAGCCCTATTGCTAGGTATATTAATAACACTAACTACTTATACTGTTTATTCGCAAGATACCGAAAACACTAGCGATTCTCAAGAAACCAAGGATAGTCTGAATATAAAGGATTCGCAAAACAAGATGACGATTTGGCAAATGATGAAATATGATGGTGCATCCGTATATGGCGGTGTAAAACATGTGTATACCAATCCTATACGATGGAAAGGAAAAGATTGGCTTACCTTTGGAGGGATCATGGCCGGAAATGCTATTTTACTGGCAGTTGATGAACCTGCAAATGATGTCTTTGCAAAACAAGGAGATGGCGTTCCTGATCTTATAAAAGAGGCTGGGTTTCGTTTTGGAAAACCTCTTTTAAACTATGGTTTAACAAGTAGTGTTTACACTCTAGGGTTGCTAACAAAAAATGAAAAAATAAGAAAAACTGGTGTGCTTCTTATTGCATCGGCCACCGCTGGTGGGCTACTTCAAACGGTAAGTAAAACTTTAGTAGGTCGTGCCCGACCTCTAACAGGTGAAGGTAATCTTAGTTTTAAATTTAACTCGAGTGAAGCGGGCTTCCATTCTTTTCCTTCAGGACATGCAATTCTATCATTTACCACCGCCCATGCATTTGCAAAACAGTTTGATAACTTGTTTGTAAAAGGAGGTATTTATGCCCTTGGAATGATTACTCCAGTATCTCGTCTTTGGGATGGTGCTCATTGGTTAACCGATGTAACCCTTGGTCTTGTGATGAGTGTTGTTATTGTAGATAGCGTTGACAATTATCTAAAAAAAGATAAGCGTTACGTTTATGGCAATAAAAAGAATAAAATCAGATGGAATCTACGTGTGGGTGCTAATCAAATTGGAGTAGTCGGCAGATTTTAAATCAAAATATTGTATACTTTATTCAATCTCTTTTTCATAATATGTAGTTGCATCCTCTAGTAAAAGATCCAAATAATCATTTTCAGCCTTAAGGCGTGTTTCATCCCAGTTTAAATATTTTATAAGGTCTTCCTGTACTAATGATCGGTATTTATGTACACTATCAATATCAAAATAAAGCCTACCTGTTCTTCTAACAAAGAAATCAGCTAAACCATTCGTCATTTCGTGATGCGCACTATACCAAAGTTCGGCTCGTATTAGCTTTTCTGCCATAGAATCATTTAGAAAATAATTTACTTTATCAATAATGATGTCGGCTTGTTTACCATAGGTCGAGGCTAAGTACCAGCCATAATATGGATCTTCAATTTGTAACTCTTTGAGCTGTTGAGTAATCTGATTTAAATATTCATTTACCTCTGTTGTATCTTTAAGTGGTGTACTGGTTAATGGTATCTGTTGCGTATATGATTTAGAAAAGGTATCTCTTCTTTTTGCACTCATTGTCTTGAGTACCGTATCAATTACTCGTTGTGCCATTTTGCGATATCCGGTAAGTTTACCCCCGGCAATTGATATTAATCCCGTTTTTGATACGAAAATTTCATCTTTTCTTGATAGCTCTGAAGGATCTTTTCCATCCTCATGAATCAATGGTCGTAAACCTGCCCAATTAGATTCTATATCCTCATTAGTAAGTTCTAAACTAGGAAACATATGATTTACTGCTTTAAGTAAATACGAAGCATCATCTTGTGTAGCCACCACTCGATTTAGGTTGGAATTATAGTTGGTATCGGTAGTACCAACATAAGTTGCTCTACCTCTTGGGATAGCAAAAATCATTCTCCCGTCTGGTACATCAAAATAAATGGATTGTGTTAGTGGAAATCGTTTTCTTGAAAACACCAAATGCACTCCTTTTGTTAAGTGAAGATGTTTACTGTTCATTGAATGATCCTTCTCCCGCAATAAATCTACCCAAGGTCCGGCTGCAGAAACATAATTTCTTGATTTTACAGTAAAGGCCTTTTTAGTATTATGATCTATACATTGTAAACTTTTAATCTTATCATCATCACCATAATTAAAAGTAGTCATCTCACAATAATTGATAATATTAGCTCCAAAAGAAGCAGCTTTCTTTAATAATTCTATAGTAAGCCGTGCATCATCTGTTCTATATTCTGCATAATACCCCCCTCCAGTTAATCCACTTTTATTAAGCAAGGGTTCTTTTGCCAGAGTCTCATTTACGCTAAGCATTTTTCGTTTATCATCACCTTCTACATTAGCCAGAAAATCATATACTTTTAATCCAATAGATGCCATAACTTTACCATATGTTCCTCCTTCGATTAACGGGAGTAACATTTTTTCAGGAACTACGAGATGCGGAGCAAGTTTATGCACAGTAGCTCGCTCGCTACCAGACTCTTTTACCAAACCAATTTCCATTTGTTTTAAGTATCGTAATCCCCCATGAATGAGTTTGGTAGATTTATTACTGGTTCCTGATGCAAAATCATTTTTCTCAATTAAACAAACTTTCAAACCTCTAGAGGCAGCGTCTAAAACTATTCCAGCACCAGTAACCCCTCCTCCTATAACAACTAGGTCATATTTTTCATTTCTTGCTCTATGAAGTTGCTCACGACGGTCTAAAACAGAGAAACGAACCGGCCCTTCCTCTTTTACCGATAGCATATTTTTATTTACTGTTTTGGTACGAGCTACAGCAAGCTGCCAGCCCACATATTTCCTGTTTCGCTCATATTCTGCAATTTTAGGTTTAAAAACAGTATCGATAGCTCTTATTTTCGAAATATCCTTTTTGGTCCATACTCCTGCTTTAATTCCTGCTAGAAAAGCTGCACCCATAGCAGTTACTTCTAACATTTTTGGACGATCCACATCTACATTAAGAATATCAGCCTGAAATTGCATCAAATAATTATTTGCAGATGCTCCTCCATCAACCTTAAGTTCTTTCATTTGTTTTCCACTATCCTCAACCATTGCTTCAAGCACATCACGTGTTTGGTATGCCAAAGCTTCTACAGTAGCTTTAATAATTTCATTTTTACCAGAATTTAACGTAAGCCCATAGATGGCCCCTTTGGCCTCCATATCCCAATGCGGTGCTCCTAATCCTGCAAATGCAGGTACTACATACAGGTCTTCTGAAGAATTTGTAGATGTACATATGGCCTCTGTTTCTGCTGCATTATCGATAACCTGAAGCTTATCGCGCAACCATTGTATCGATGCTCCACCAACAAAAATACTTCCTTCTAATGCATATTTTATGGTATCCTCTGGCAAACTACAGCACAATGTGGTTAGCAAACCATTTTTAGATCTATATGGTTTCTTTCCAGTATTCAGCAACATAAAACAACCTGTACCATATGTATTTTTGGCAATTCCCGATGTATACCCTCCTTGTCCAAACAAAGAGGCTTGTTGATCTCCTGCCACTCCATAAATTGGGATATCATGACCCTCATAATTAATGTTCCCAAAATCTGAAGAAGAACATTGCACCTCTGGAAGAACAGATTTAGGAATATCCAGAGCATTTAACAGTTTTTGATCCCAATCCAGGTCAATAATATTATAAAGTAGGGTTCTAGACACATTAGAATGATCTGTTACATGTTTTGCGCCATTAGTAAATTTCCAGATTAACCAGGTATCTATAGTACCAAATAAGAGCTCTCCTTTTGAAGCCTTTTCTCTCGCTCCTTCTACATGATCAAGAATCCATTTTAGCTTAGTTCCAGAAAAATAAGAATCGATCACCAATCCAGTATTTTTAGATACATACTCACTTAATCCTAAAGATTTAAGGTTCTCACAAATTTTGGTGGTTCGCTTATCCAACCAAACTATAGCATTATATATGGGTATACCCGTATTCTTATCCCAAACCACAGTAGTTTCACGCTGATTTGTTATACCTATACCGGCGATTTCTTTACTAGATATCCCTGATTTTGAAAGGACTTCATTAAAAACCTCCTCTTGATGTGTAAAAATCTCTTGCGGATCGTGTTCTACCCAACCAGGTTTTGGGTAATACTGTGTTAATTCTTTCTGGGCAACACCACAGATCTCACCAGAATTGTTAAAAATTATTGCCCTTGTACTTGTAGTCCCTTGATCGAATGCTATGATATATTTTTTAGCCATATCTTACTATTTTCAGGTAATGATCTTTATTGAAGTGAAATTCTTATTAAAACTCCTAAAAAAACAATGTAAAACTTAAATAAAACACTGATTACTTACAAATATCCAAAGTATTAACACAATAGAAAAACTAATCTTCATTTAAAAAAAATGTAATCGTTTGTATTATTGTTTATCTAAGTTATATCCAATTTTGAACGTTTTTTACTCAAACTTGAATGATTTATATTCAACGTCGAGTATTTTTTACTCAAGCTTGAGTGTTTTTTACTCAAGCTTGAGTGTTTTTCATTCAAACTTGAGTGTTTTTTACTCAAGATCGAGTGTATTTTGCTCAACGTTGAGTATTTTTTACTCTCGCTTGAGTCATTTACATTCAAAATCCAGTATTTTACACTCTCGACTATATCCCTAATGCTCAATAATAGGAAGAAAGACTTCTGCTTTCCATTCTAGTTCATTTCCTCCGTGCATTGGATCGTTATAAAAAATTTCTAAGGGTTTTATCTCTACCGAAATATTATTTGCAGTTGCATGTTCTAATAGCACAAACCAAGCTTCATCACTAGTTCTATAATTTCCGTAATAGGTTGCCTTTAACGCTTTTTTAGAAGCTATTTTGGTATGGTTTATCTTTGAGTCCACCGGAAGAGAATCATTATAGACTATCGGAAAACCAAAATCCAGATCTATTACATCCTCTTCCTGATTCCAATTCTTGATTTTCACATAAGGAAAACCACTTTTTCTCACATTTCTTTCTACTAATTTTGGGTACAGATAACTATTATGTGTCATCATTTCTTCGGCCTTTCTTTTCCGTGTAATTTTTGAAGAAACAGAAAGTGTTTCCATGGCTGGTATATCAGTTTCACCTTCTACAATTACTTTAAAAGTATTTGTATATCCCTTTAGTTTTTTTCTGAAATTTATTAAATCTTCTTTTACTAATTGCACCATAGCTGAAGATCCCACTAAGACCTGTAACCGGTTTCGAATAGAGTGCTCTTTTGATAGTATTCCTACCCTGATTTTAGTAATGGTATCCTGTATTCTTTTAAAATGCCAATCTAAAATAACTTTCTCATTATTAATACTAACTTCTTGAGTAAGATTAGAGGTATTGATTATATGATCTTTCTTTGCATTGTGCAAACCAGATCCTATTTTTTTTACCTGATGGTAAACTCCTTGTGGCGCAAAATTTGCTTTGAAAGTAATTTCATAATCATATTTTTTGATCAACAAATACCAAATAGTCAGACCCAAAATCATGACCAAAATTACAACTACTATTTTCTTCATTATAAGAACGTATTACTAACTGTGCTTTACTTGTTGGTATTCATTTGAAGTTTCTTGACAACAAAATTTCCTAATTCACGGCCTTGGTCTAATCCTAAATCTATGGCTGCACGATAATGAATCCCCCCATATAATCTACTAATTGCGGCTTCATTGGCCGCAGCATTAAATGATCTAAAAGAACGAATAGGTAACCCATATTGTAACTCTGTATCATCATTAAATGCAAAATTATCCCCAAAAATTTCTGTTAAAACTGTAGATGCAGCTCCCGATACTACAGAATGCCCGCTTGTATATTCTGGAAAAGGCGGAGTTTGTAAAACAGGTTCCCAATTTTCATCAATATGTTGATTGATTAATGTTTCTGGGCGAATTAAATTACTTCGATATTTTTCATCCCAACAACTAATAAAAGCATCTGCTATAGCAATAGATGTTTTTGTGTATGCATACACGGTTCTAGCAAAATCGGCTTCTGTTTTTTTACAGGCTATTTTGCAAATCCCAATCCAATGCGCTCCTGGTGTAATCTTTTTGGTAGCAAACATAAGATGTCCTTTATGTGTAGAAACATATGGATTGCAATCCCAAAATTGTGCTATTTCAAGTTTTTCTGAGGTTTCTCCCTCTTCCTTAATTTTAACACCTACTTCATAAGTCTCTACAAGTTCCTTATAAAATGCAGATTCCTTTTCTAACGAAAAATCCGGATGTTTTGAAGGTGTAAATTGCGATGCAGAATCTATAATAAAGGGCCTGATTTCTCTCCAATGGGGTTCGATACCATCCATATAATCTGGCGGGGTAGGCTGCCATCTCCCCGGATCATCTGTATTTACCGAAAATTTTGGCATCGTACGGGTTTGCGCATAATTATCCTTAGATAACCAATCTTTTATATGTTTTGCAACTAATAACCCATAGGTTTTAGAGCTATTAAAGCTACTTTCATTAATTTTTCCCCAAGAATTGTATAAACTATCTCTATAGGTCTCAATTTTGTCTTCAGAAAAAACAAGTTCTTTACCTACCTCTAAATAGGCCACTAAAGCCGCAACTTTAAAATTGACCGCCTGAGTTGTATCTGCCAAAGGCACCTGTTTCAACCCATGTAATTGACCCGATAGTGTTTTATATTGGTCGTTTTCTTGACAGATGATTTCATATGCTGCAATATTGGGATAATTATAAATTCTACTCGCAACTGGGGGAGAAAATATATCATGAACCATTACCCCTGTTAATATATCTAATGACCTGTGATAATCATCTTGAGTGATTTCAATTTCTTTTCCTTCCTTTCTGCAAGAAGAAATAGAAAAAACGAACCCTACAACTAGTATCGATAAACACGTTTTATTCATAAATCTCATAAATCTCAGCTTTTTCATTGTTTATGGTAACAAGTAAATACTCTTTATTGATAAAATTAATAATATTTAATCCTCTTATGGCCTTTTTAGTAAGGTTAATATGTAATTCATTAGCCTTAATCACAACATTGTCTTTCTGAAGCACTGCACCACCAAAGCCATCTAATCTTCCATGATAAGGAATGACTCCAAAATAATTTCCAGCCATTAATACTTCTTCTTGCCCATCTTTATTAAAATCATGCTTTAACATTTCGGTGATTGGTGCAACTTGAAGTGTTTCTTTAAAAGGAATAAAATTAAATCTTCCGTTTTCATTTTTGAGATACCCCGATGCCAATTGATGTACTTCGAACAACGTTGCTTGATGTAGCGCCTCTTTTCCTAAAATTTCTTCGATTGTTCTTCCTGCAAAAGAAGTATAATTGGTAAACTTTTTCTTTAGGAAATTTAACTGATTTGATAATTCATCTAATCCCAAAACGGTATAGTACTCACCATTTTTAGGAAGCGCAATAATAGTTTCGGTTTTTTGATTATCATCAAAATCTGCATAGTACATTTTAAGAGGAAAATCGTCTGAAGCTTTAAATTTAGTATTCAACCCAAAATTTCCTAACAAATAATCAAGATCTCCATCATTATCGATATCAAACTCCTGAACCGATTGCCATAATCCATTGAGTTTTTCGTTTACAACTGTACTTGTGATATCGATTAAATTTCCTTTATCGTTTTTGAAAAAATGAGGTGACATCCACTCACCTATAACTATCAAATCTTTTATAGCATCCCCATCAAAATCACTCCAAATCGCATCGGTTACCATTCCCACTTTCTGAAGTGCTGTATTCTCTTTTATGCTGAATTTACCTTTATCATTAATTAGGAGGTGCGAATTCGGGATTTTTCCGAAATCATTAGATACTGCATATGCCCCTATAAAAAGATCTAAATCTCCATCTTGATCTATATCATAAGGTTTAATCACTGATTCGTGCTCGAAAAGCTCTGGAAACTCGAGTTTTTTTAATTCCGAATCAGAAAAACTATATAACCTGTCTGTTAGCTCTTTTGAAGAACCATAATATTCTCCTCCAGAAGACGCTACCAATAAATCATTTTTGTTGTCATTATTAAAATCTTCAATAACTGCGGTAACGTCCTCCTTTAATCTATCGGCATAAAGAGCATCAATTTCTTGCTCTTCAAAACCTTTTGAAGTTTGATAAAATATTCTAGATGCTTCATTTTTTGAGCTTCCGAAGAAGATATCCTCTTTTTCATCTCCATTAAGGTCTCTCACCACAGTTGCAGGTCCTTTATCCGAAATTTTATACGGAATCAATTTTTGACGGTTAAAATCTGTATAATTATTCTCTTTATGAATAAAATCAAGACCCGGGAGGCTATCTAACTTAGTAAACCATCCTTTTGATTTAGGAAATAGTTTATTATAGTCTACAGGATCCCTTTTATGTAATACTTTAATAGTTAGCGTTTGATTCGTTTCGATATTTTCTGCGACCTGTATTGTATTATCCGGCCAGATAATTTTTAGAGAATCTATTACTTTCTCATCCCCATATCCAAAATGTAGTATGGCTTCTGAAGATGATTGAAACCCACGACTGGTAAATAATTGTTTGTATTGCTGCACTCCATTATGATAGGATATCGCTTTAGTACCGATTCCAAATGTATTTGGTTTCCTAAAATTAAACTTAAGTTTTAGGTAATTTGATTTTTCATTCGTTTGATTTCTGTATATGGCTGCCTTGTTATTTATAGTATTGGTTACTAGATCGAGATCTCCATCATTATCTAAATCTGCATAAGCACTCCCAGTGGCTATACTTATATCCTTTGGCAACCATGTAGCCGATCGATTAATGAATTGAATACCTTTGGTACCCTGAAAAATATAATTTTGAACTGCTCCTGATGGCATGATATCTAATGCATCATGATCTATCAACTTTGTTTTAGTCAATTTATCCTTGATCTTTTCATTAGAAATGTATTTGATAAAATCTAAATCATTGGGGCGTTTAGGAATCCCATTAGAGACAAAAACATCTTGCTCCCCGTCTTGGTTATAATCAGCAAATAAGGCACTCCAACTCCAATCTGTTGTAGCAACACCGCCAAGCAATGCTGTCTCTGTATAATAATGTCCTTCTTGATTTATCTGAAGCATATTTCGGGCATATTGATAATGATACCCCAATCGATTGATTCTCATATTCAGCATATCTAAGGTTTCATCACCAGCTGATGCTTTGAGTACTTTTTCATCCTCTGGAGTCATATCCAAAGTCAAAATATCGGGATACCCATCATGATTAATATCAGCAACATCACTCCCCATCGAAAAACGGCTTACATGTCCAAACTTTTCTTTAAGTTGCTCATCAAAGGTTCCATCACCATTATTGATGTAATAATAATCATCTTCATGAAAATCATTGCTCACATAGATATCTGTAAACCCATCATTATTAAAATCAGCGGTTGCAATCCCCAGGCCATATCCATTAGCTCCTCCAAAAATCCCAGCCTCTTCACTTACATCTTTAAATCGCTCTCCATCATTGCGAAGTAGTTTATCACCGCTCTCATTACTCCTATTAGTACGTAAGGATGCATTACCAAAAGAATTTTGTGTATGAATAGCATGATTGAGCAAATACATATCCAGATCTCCATCGTTATCATAATCAAAGAAACTAGCCGAAGTAGAAAAGTTCTGGAAATCTAAGCCATATGATTTTGCTTTTTCGGTAAAAGTACCATCACCATTATTGATAAATAACTCATTTTTCCCTTTAAGATTTTGAAGTCCAACAACCGCACAAACATAGATATCAAGAAAACCATCACCATTTACATCGGCCATTGTAGTACCAGTGTTCCAATCAGAGTTTCCAGATATCCCTGCTGCCATTGTAATATCCTCGAATTGAAAGTTTCCTTTATTGCGATACAATGTGTTTTTTCCCTGGTTTGATGTAAAAAAAACATCTACCAAATCATCATTATCGATATCACCAACAGCAACTCCTGCACCATTATAGAAATATAAATAATCAAGGATATTTAATTCTTCTGTCGGATTCAAAGTATTCTGAAAAGTAATACTCGTAATTTCTGAAGTGACTTTCTCAAACAATTCACCTTGATGTAGTTTTTGTTTACTACAACCCGATAAAAGGGCCAGCCCAATAATTACTACTATGATTGTGTTTTTAGTCATTATATTGTATTCTAAATAGAAGGTTATTTCTTCAATTTAAAAATCTTTGGCTCTTCGTTATTAATACCTGTAATCAAATACTTCTCTCCAGATTTATTTTTCATCCATTGCATTGCCCGCACCTCTTCGGTTACAGTGAACCCTGTTGCTTTCTGATCAGTATAATTTCCTTTTCCATCACTCAACAGAACATTACCCTTACTTGCATCCAATCTAGAAAATTGCGGTTTAAAATTGTAGTTATTCCCCGCTACAATAAGATCTAAAACCCCATCATTATTAAAGTCTTCGGTTTCTATATCACAAATACAAGATAGTTGTACTTCTTGTGGTAGTTCTTTAACATCAAAACTTCCTTTCCCATCATTATATGCGACCAAACTCGCAAAATTATTTACTGTTTTTACAGTTGTATTTTGCAACACCTCAGCAGAAAACAACTCATCCATGGATTTGGTAGCATATTCAGAAAATTTGAGGTTTTGTTTTTTCAAAGAATTGATCTGCCCCGTTAGTTCATTTCTTAAATGTATAGGAATATCTTTCTTATTCATTGTTTGGGTAATAATCTGTTCGACAGTTCCATTATCATCAAAATCATTGATAAACATTTTAATAGGAGATTCATCACTAGCCTGGTACATTGCATTTAATCCTCGATTGCCAAGTACTAAATCAATATCTCCATCCTGATCGAGATCTTTGGCTTCAGCGGTATTAAACCAACCCGATATATCCTCTAAATTAGTTGATAGTGGGGTTACTCCTGCACCAGTATTCTTAAATATCTTAGGAGACATCCATTCTCCAACTATAATCAAATCCCTTTTTTTATCCCCATCGATATCCTGCCACACAGCATCGGTTACCATGCCCACTGTTTTTATATCAGAAGCCTTCTCATTAGTAACATCTCTAAAATTACCCTTTCCATCATTTTCCATAAGATAACTTTGTGGTGAAACACCGTACATTCCCACTATACTTTGGCTACCAATGAAGAGATCTATATCTCCATCCTGATCATAATCGTATGGTGCAATTACGGCTATATTGGTATTTGTAGGAAGAATTATATTTCCTCGTGAAAAATCCCCTTTCCCATCATTAATATAATATCGCACCCCTGTTCTTGCTCCTTTAAAATTACCTCCAGAACCAATAACCAGATCAAGGTCCTGATCTCCATCAATATCTTCAAAAATAGCTGCCGTATCTTCGAAAAACTCTTCAGTTTCAAATGATGCGAGCTTTAATGCTCCATGTACACTTTGCAAATAAAGCTTTCCGGTTTGCTTAAATGCTCCCCCTATAAAAATGTCCTCATTTCCGTCATTATTAACATCGCCAATGGCTAAAGCTGGTCCTTCTCGAGATTGCATTTTGTAAATTAATCCTTCATAATCAAAATCTACATATGCATCTTCTTTATGCGAAGCTATTGGATGCATTATTGCTTCAAAATAGGGTTCTCTTTTAATATCTTTATTTATATAATCTCGAGTAGCATCCTTTTGATCCAATACTACCAAAGAATTTAGCGTAATATCTTTTATAATCCTGGTTTTACCAGTTGGAAATATTACTTGTAAAGAATCTACTATTTGATTTTTACCTAACCCTATTGTCATGGTGTACTCTATAGAAGATTGAAAACCTCTTGATGGAATTAGCTCTTGCCTTAGTATTTTATCTTTAGAAAATAGTTCAATACTACTACCTATACCAAATGTGTTTTTACCCGCCCCCTTAATCCTAACTTTTAAATAATTGTTTTGCTCGCGCTCACTATTATTTTGGTAAATAGAAACCGGCATATTAAAATTATTGACAATTAGATCTAGATCTCCATCATTATCCAGATCTCCATATGCAGATCCATTTGAAAATGTAGGTTCCTCAAATCCCCAATTTGTGGTAGTATCAGAAAATGTAAGGTCTCCATTATTTTTAAAGGCATAATTAGGAATAGGAGTAGATGGCATTTTATTAATAATCGAGTCAACTTCTTCTTTTTTACCTGTTAAGGTCATTTTCTGAATAATATCATTGGCAAAAAAGTTCATGAAATCCTGATTCGTAAGGTCATGATAAATCCCATTACTCACATAAATATCACGATACCCGTCATTATCCATATCAAATAGTAATGCTCCCCAACTCCAGTCTGTTTTTGCTACCCCGCTATAAAAAGCGATTTCAGAAAAGGTATTATCACCATTATTAAGTTGTAATGAATTCTGCATGTATTGATTATGGAAATCTCTACTTTTCTTCAATTTATACACATCATAACTCTCAAAAGAGCTTGTTTCTTTGAGGCGTTGATCGCTCTCTGGCAACATATCGGTAACAAAAATCTCGGGATATCCATCGTTATTCATATCTGCCATATCTGCTCCCATGGATGATATACTTAGATGCTGCATCCAATCTTTTATTTCTTCGGAAAACGTTCCGTCCCCTTTATTTATATAGAGGTAATCTCTTTCATAAAAATCATTAGACACATAAATATCCGGCAGCCTATCATTATTGATATCGCCAATAGTTACTCCTAGTCCAAATCCAATAAGACTACCATATATTCCTGCCGTTTCGCTAACATCATTAAAAACACCATCGTCATTTCTAAGTAACTTATCTCCTCCTCCTTTTAAAATCTCAGGAATATTCCAATCCTTAGCCCTAAGATTACGCTTATTTACATACCCCAAACTACTTACGGGGATAAAACTATTATTTAAAAGATAAACATCCAGATCACCATCACCATCATAGTCAAAAAAAGCAGCATGCGTTGTAAATCCACTATCGGCTAGATTATACTCGGCAGCTTTTTCGGTAAATGTTATGGTTCCTGAGCTTGTCGAAGGACCATTATTAATGAAAAGTTCATTTTTTTGATCATCTCCTTCGACATTACCAGCATTACACACATAGATATCTAATAACCCATCTGCATTAATATCGACCATAACCACTCCTGTAGACCATGCATTTTTACCTGTAGTTTTTGAAGAAGTAGAAATATCATCGAATTGGAAGTCTCCTTTATTAAGATATAATTTGTTTTCTTTTCGGTTGGCGGTAAGATATACATCCGGTAATCCATCATTATTAATATCGCCAATGGCTACACCTCCACCATTATAAAAATTACGATATTTAAATATATTGAAATCCTTTTCGTTATGTACCTGATTGATAAAATCAATATTTGTAATTGAAGGATCCAACTTGGTAAATAATGTACTTTTATTCTTGGCCTTATTGTTTTCGGATTGTTCTTCACCACAAGAAATAAGGGTGAATACTATAAAACAACAATAGATCAACTTATTCATCATTACTTTTTGTTTTTTTGACGACCTGAAGGCTATCATTATTAATCCCGAATAATAGATATTCTTCTTCTTTTATTTTAATCTTTTTAATAGATCGTACAGCTCCTTTTATACTAAAGTTAGATTGCCTACAATTTTGAAAACTACCCTTTTGATCATTTAATAAAACGACTCCAAATGATGCATCTAATCTACTTAACTGGGTATTGATTTCATAAGTGTTTCCACCCAGAATTATATCAGGATATTCATCATAATTTATATCATCGATCAAAATATCATGTACTGAAGAAATCTGAGCTTCCCATGGTAACTCATGTGCTACATAACTAAGATTGCCTGTATTCTCGAAATATAAGGTGCTTAATGTATAGACTTCTTTTTTTTCTGCCTGATTAATTTTTGATTTTGAAAAGTAATCATGAAAATCAGCCTTAGCAAAGGCAGTATATGACAAGTGTTTTTTATTTAATTGCGGGATTTGTTTTACTAATTCATCTTTGGTTGCTATTGGAGTTTCTGTTCCTTTATAAAAATAAGTTACTATAGGGTCGATTTTACCATTATCATCAAAATCATTGAGATATAATCGTATAGGCTCTTGTTCTGAAGCTGTCAGCCTACTATTTAATCCCCAATTACCTGCAATAATATCCAGATCGCCATCATTATCCATATCACTAACTTCTATAGCATTCCACCAACCATTAGTGCTGTTTAACGAAGAATTACTCTGTTTTTTAAAATTCCCCTTACCATCATTGATCATTATTGTAATAGGCATGTAATGCCCTGCCAAAACTAAGTCGTCGAATGTATCATTATTCACATCAATAAATTTTGCATCATACACCTGACCGATAGTATATAATTCATCTGCAGCAATTGAAGTAATCTCTTCAAATATGCCCTCTCCATTGTTTTTGAAAATATAGTTTTTCGAGTTGACCCCATATTTTCCAGCTTCACCATTACTTCCAATAAAAATATCCATATCCCCATCATGATCTATATCTGATGTTTTCACTGTAGACGCATTCATAACGATATCGGGAAAAGCATCCTGCTTTTTTACAAAAACACCTTTTTCATTAATAAATAACCCTGGAGCACTTTGATAATCCGAATGATTTTCATTCCCACCATATACCGCTAGTACATCCAAATCGGTATCACCATCTGCATCAAAAAAATATTGATCGACATCCTCAAAGCGTTTATCCAGTTCAAAACTTGGTTGCTTGCTATTGACAAAACTACCACTTGCTTGCTGTAAAAGTAGTGTTCCTGTTTTAAACCTTCCCCCTGGTATAAAAACATCTTCTAATCCGTCTTTATTTATATCTATAACGCTTACATGAGGCCCTTCATTAGAACTAGCATAGGGAGCTAAAGGTTCGGTATTAAAATCTTTGGTTTCATAATCCTGATGCTTAAATTTTAAATCAATAACATCATCCTTTAGCAGAGCCGAATCCTCTTCTTTAGTTTCCATATGTGCTATTTCTTTATCTCTTTCGAGATAAATCAATTGATTAGCTTCTACATTCTTATGAACGGATATAAATCCATCTGGCCAATCAATTTTTATGGAGTCAATTTTAGTTTCATCCCCCAATCCAAAATGTACTCTAGAAGAAACCGAGGACAAATACCCTTTGGTTGTATAAATCTCAGATACTTGGACATTTTTTTTAGTGTAAACGGACACTTTAGTACCGATTGCATTGCGGTTATCTTTACTTCCTTTACATTTTAGCTGCAAATAATTATTATGAACTGCCAGTTGATCTGACTTGTTTTCATATATAAAAGCGTTTTCATTAATGTTATTGGTTATAATATCCAAGTCTCCATCATTATCTAAATCTGCATATACCGCACCATTACTATAGGAAGTTATATTGTCTAACCAAGTATTGGATACATCTTCAAAAGTTAAATCTCCTTGATTTCGATAGAAATAATTCTCAGTCTTTTTGCTCGGTAATTCATTGATCAATGCCAGATCTTCTTTTGTCATACCTTGATCTATTCTTTTTTGAATATTATCATTAGCTATGAAACTTATAAAATCCATATCATTGGTAGCTCCTTTAATTCCATTGGAAATAAAAACATCTTTATAACCGTCATTGTCATAATCTGCTATAAGCGGTGCCCAACTCCATTCTGTAGCGGCGATTCCCGAATAAAATGCTATTTCACTAAAATTAGCATTACCCCGATTAAGCTGTAATGCATTTTGCATGTATTGTGGTTGATATCCGTTCTTTAGGTATTGATTATAAATTGAAAAACCATATTCTGTACCCGAGGATTTATAAGTAGCCAGATCTTCGGGAAGCATATCCAATGATAAAATGTCAGAGAGTCCATCGTTATTGAGATCTGCGATATCTACCCCCATAGAAAAATGCGATGTGTGTTGAATATTTCTCTGGTTGTTTGTAATTAATTCTTTGAAGGTCCCATCTTTTTGATTTATATATAAATAATCGTTTTCGAAAAAATCATTCCCTATATAAATATCTGGGTACCCATCATTATTAACATCACTTGTTGCGATTCCTAATCCATATCCTATTGCTCCTTGAAAAATCCCTGTTTCGGTAGAAACATTTTTATACGTACCCTTATCGTTGCGGTATAACCGATCTCCAGAAAGTGAGTCTACTTGATTTCGTTTTGTCCCCCTGCCATAGGTTCTATTAGGGTGTACCGAATGATTTAATAAATACATATCTAAATCTCCATCAAGATCGTAATCAAAAAAACTAGCTTGTGTAGAAAAGCTTGAAATATCCAAATGATATGCTGCCGCATTTTCTTTAAAAATAGGTATGCCTTTTTTATCTGCTCCTTGATTTATAAAAAGTTTATTTTTCCCAGTTATACCTCTATAATTAGAAACTTTACATACATAAATATCCTGTAATCCGTCATTATTAATATCGACTACGGTTACCCCTGTAGACCAACCCTTTGTATCTTTTAAAACTTCAGGTGTTACTTCTTTAAATTGAAGGTTTTCTTGATTTATATATAATTGATTTTCGCCTTGATTAGAAATGATATATATATCTTCAAACTTATCATTATTAAAATCTCCAACAGCCACTCCTGCTCCGTTATAATAATAGAGGTATCTAAGAATATTAAGCTCGGGAGTATCTTTTAATTCATTAGTAAATAAAACTCCCGAATAACTAGCTGGCACTATAGAAAATAGGTTTGGTCTTGTTTCTTTATTACAAGAAATAGAAAGTATCAAAGTTAGTATACAAATACTTATATCTCTGCAAGCTTTTCTCAACTCAAAGTATATTTTTCTTAAAGATAGTATTATAATAATTCAATTAATAGAGCCCTTCAAAAATAGAAGGGCTCCGCTCTAACACTTTAAATTTGGTTATATATTAATAACCAGGATTTTGAGTTAAATTAGTATTTGATAATAATGCTGTTTCGGGGATAGGAAATAATACTCTAAAATCGTCTGTACTATCTTTTAGCCCCCAGGTTTCAGCAAACTTACCAAAACGTATCTGGTCATTACGTCTCCAAAATTCACCATACAGCTCTCTACCTCTTTCGTTTAATAGATCTTGTTCTGATAATGATGTAAGAGGAGAAGCGTTTCTAATCATTCTAAGGTTATTTACTAAAGTTAAAGCATCCTCTCCAGAAGTACCACCTCTCAGAATTGCTTCGGCTTTCATTAAATGAGCATCTGCATATCGGAAAACGATTTGATGTCCTGCAAACTCTCCATTTACCGGGTGGTATTTTATCACTCTAACCCCTGTGCGTTCATTATTACCTACAAGGCCTGGAAAATCTTTAGTGAACACTAAAGGGTTTCCTGGTCTATCATTTAAAGGTGCTCCTGTCTCATCATATTGCTGACCGATCAAGAATCCAAAACCAATCCCAAGATTTGAACCATCTGTAGGTACAAAACCTCTTCTTTCTTCTTGTCCACTTCCTGGTACATTTATATTAGGATCCCCTTCAAAAAGATCATAAAATTCTGCCAGAGTAGACCACCCGTTCCAACCACCACCGGTATTGTCAGGTGCATTTTGGTTATAATGTAGAGTATTCCACATTCTATTACCAACGCTAGATGTCGTATAAAAAATTGTCTCGTTATCCACATCAGACGTAAAAATGTCAAAATACCCTGTTTCCAATCCAAAACCATCTACGGCTATTGCATCAACTAACTCAACTACTTTGGTCATATCGGCTGCAGCTGGCGCTCCTCCGATGTAAATATGTTTATTTAAATACAACTTTGCCAAAAGATGATTTACCGCTGCTTTAGAAGCAATAGAAGTAGTCACTCCAGGGCCTGTTGCAGGAAGATCAGCTAATGCCTCTGTAAGATCTGCAATAATAAAATCAAGTGCTTCCGCTCTGCTCATAACCATAGGATTAACATCAGGACCATCATCTGGGCTTCTAAAAGGAGCAACACCATACATATCCATAACCCAAAACATGCTGTATGCTCTTATAAACTTTGCTTCTGCAACCTCTTGATCTGTAGCATTACTTCTGTCATCTATAACCAGTGTAGAGTTAAACACTAACCTATTAAGGCTATTCCAGCTGTTTAAAACATAAGGATGTATAGAACTCCAAGTATGTGCATGAAGCTGTCTCCAGGTTCCATTATCTCCCCAATCTGTACCCCTGGTTGGTACTAAAAGTTCATCACTTGTAACTTCATTTAGCGCATATAAATCTTCTTGAGTTTCTACAATGCTTCTAAGCGATCCATACAACCCATTTAGTGAAGATTCTACATCGCTAACCCCCGTAAATTCGGTTTCTGAGTCAGAAATTTGGGAATCTGATTCCTCAATTTCTAAATCTGTACAAGAAATTACCAATACAATTGATAATATTCCTAACAGAAATGATTTTAATAGCTCTTTTTTCATGATCATTTTTTTTAAAATTTAGCATTTAATCCAAACGTATACGTTCTAGGTCTAGGAAAGGCTGTGTAATCTATTCCTGCGGTTGGTAAATTATTAAGTGAGTTAGTAGGACTTACACTTACCTCTGGATCTATACCGCTATAGTCGGTAATCACGAATAAGTTTTGTCCATTCACATACAATCTTAGTGATTTAAATACACCATCTCCTTTAAGCGGTACATTGTATCCTAAAGTAGCATTTTGCAAACGCAAAAAGTCTCCACTTTCTAAAAAACGAGTCGATACATCAGGAGCATTAGCCTGAGATTCACCATTACCAATTACATCGGTTGTTACATTTCGTCCTCCACCAATACTACCGGCAGTAAAAAA
Source organism: Aquimarina penaris (assembly GCF_040786285.1). Lineage (NCBI taxonomy): Bacteria > Pseudomonadati > Bacteroidota > Flavobacteriia > Flavobacteriales > Flavobacteriaceae > Aquimarina > Aquimarina penaris. The sequence continues at coordinate 1,510,149 of NZ_JBFMKQ010000001.1, read as the reverse complement.
TGCATTCGCAGTATTATTATAAATATAATGGCCAAATTGACCCGCCAAGAATACTGATAAATCCCAATTTTTATATTTAGCACTTGTCGAAAGCCCTACATTAATATCTGGTAATGCACTTTTGCCTACTAATTCTTGAATATCTCCATTAGGATAAATAGATTGTCCGTCTGCATCAAATCCTCCAAATTCACGTAAGAAATAAGAAAACAAAGGCTGATCATTAATTAAAATTTGCGAAAATGCTCTAGATAATCCTTGACCGAATATTTGACCTGCAGGAATCTGCCCTTCAAAATTCTGTAATTCATTTTTATTGTATGCAATGTTAAACCCAACATTCCAGTTTACCTCTTCTTGCTGAATAATATCATAATTAATAGCAAACTCGACACCTTCGTTTATTACATTACCATCTACATTGGTAAATGTAAAAGGCTGTGGAGCAGGTTGTGCAGATTGTACTCTTAATAATAGATCTTGTGTATCTTTTCTATATATATCCAAACTACCATTAAGACGATCTCCCATAAAACCAAAATCAATACCTACATTTATTTGACTAGTTTCCTCCCACTTAAGGTCATTATTAGCAAAAGATACTTGAGAAGTTCCTGGAACATTGATTTCACCTCCGTTACCTATAGTTATTGGATCTCCATTTCCATCTAAAGAGTCAAATCGCTCTCTGGTTACAAAATTCCCAAAACCAAGACCATCTTGATTACCTGTAATTCCAAATCCAACTCTAAATTTTAACGTTGAAAATGTTTCTGGAATAAAATCTTCTTGATCTAATTTCCAGGCAAATGCACCCGACGGGAAATAACCGTATTCATTATTGGATCCAAATCTAGAGGAACCATCAGCTCTCACTGTAGCTGTTAATAAATATTTATCATACAGAGAATAATTTGCTCTCAAAAAATAAGACTGTAACTCATCTGTAAAATCAAAAGTATCGGTAAAAATCGAACGCACAGCAATATTTGTAGGTGCAGAAAAACTTTCGGCACGAGATATTTCGGGTACAATTCTATTAACAACTGCACCTGCAAAGGGATCTCCTCCATCGATTATTTGATCTGAAACTGCATATTGCTGAAAAGGGCCTGATATTGAAGCTTCTATTCTATCTGCCGAAGTTTCAAGAGCTGCTACCATCTGATTTAGATCTGTTGTATTAAATCCAAAACCATTAACATTTCTTCCTTCTCTAGAAAAGTCTTGAAATGAATATCCTACAAGTACAGAAAAATTAGAGTTTTCAAATTCTTTCTCATAATTTACGGTAAAATCTAACAACCTATTAGTAACATCAACTTCATTATACGTTCCTCTACCGTTACCTGGAGTTCCGTTTTGAAGTCCCGTAATGTCACCAGAGATCGCACTTCCTCTTGATGATTCAGAATCATCATATCCTAAATTAACTTTTGCTCTTAATCCTTCTATTATAGTATACTCGGCAGAACCATTTAGTAAAACACGATTTGTATTGGTTATACTTTGACTAAATGCTAATAGCGCTGAAGGGTTTATATTAGCTCCTCCTGGCACAAAATTAGGGTCAGATGGCCAAGTTGGGTTTGCACTATAAGCTGCTCCTAATAAATCTCCCTGAAACCCTGCGTTATCACCAATCGGTGGTGCTTCATCATTTACTCGTGATAGGGTTCCTTGAATATTTATTTTCAATTTTTCATCAAGGAAGCGATGCGTTGCATTGATTCTTCCTGTTATTCTTTCTAGTGAACTTTTCTCCACTACACCAAATTGTTTTCCATAACCAAATGACGCTCTTACATTACCACCATTATAACTCTTGGAATAAGATAAGTTTTGTTGTTGTGATGCCGCTTTTCTGGTAATTATATCTTGCCAATCTGTATCACTACCAAAATCTTGTCCATCTGCATCACCTCCAAAGCTTTCTACTGCAGATAAATATTGAGATCTATTTAATAAATCAAACTCTTCTGCTGGTTTGGCTATACTTAGCGTTGAAGAAAATTCGAATACTCCTTTACCAGAACCTCTACCACTTTTTGTAGTAATAATTACAACTCCGTTCGCTCCTCTAGATCCATAAATTGCGGTGGCCGACGCATCTTTTAAGATACTCACACTTTCTATATCACTAGGATTAATAAAGTTTAATGGATTTCTGGCAGAGCTGGACCCCGCACCTATATTAGAACCTGCAGCGGCGGTATCATCACCTGCCAATGGTACTCCATCCACTACAAATAGCGGATTATTATTTGATCTCACAGAACTGGTACCTCTAATTCTGAGCGCCACACCTGCACCAGGTTCTCCACTTGCCTGCGTAATTTGCACACCAGCAGTTTTACCCTGAATTAATTCTTCTGGAGAGGCAATGACCCCTTGATTAAAATCCTCTGTACTTACCACTGCAACGGCACCCGTAGCATCTTTAACCGATTGTGTCCCGTACCCGATTACCACAACGGCTTCTAACTCTGCAGCATCTTCCTGCATAGTTACATTTATTGTGGTTTGTCCTCCTACCGAGATTTCTTGTGCCTTGAAGCCAACAAAGCTAAATACTAAAATAGCATCTTCGGCTACATTATCTAGCGTATAGTTTCCATCAAAGTCAGAAACTGCTCCATTACTTGTTCCCCTTACAAGAACATTTACTCCTGGAATTGGCCCTCCGGTGTCCGAAATCACCCCCGAAACCGTAATCTGGGCAGATATCATACTCCCTGATAAAAATACCAGTAAGAATATGATTTTTTTAAGTATTATACATTTCATAATATAGTGTTTGATTTTAATGTGAATTGTTTCGCTGTTTATCTGTTTATTATTTTTTACAATAAAAAAGTGTACTTTGTTTTTGTTAGTAACAATGGAGCATCTATGTCTTTTTACCACATTCGACTAATTCTGTAACTATAAACCAATATTTCAAAACAAAAAGTTACAAAAAAAATAGATGCCCCAACTGTTACACCTTAGGGAAGTTTTTATCACAAAAACTCCTCTGCTAACAAACAAAAACTATTTTCACTTTCTACAGTATTCATATTTGTCAATTATTTTTATTTCTCTAATTTTAGAACAACGCCTTGATACGGCTTAAGATGAACATATTTTTCATCTATATCCAGACTATCATAATTATTTATCAATATTTTTGTCTTGCTAATTTTTTTAGAAACATCGACCTCTTCCCTTACATTTTTAAAATTTAACAATACCATAATTTCTTCGCCTCCAAGCACTTTCTTGTACACATACAGGCTTGGATTATTAAATTCTAATTCTTCAAAATCCCCATACACAAAAACATCATTTTGTTTTCTTATTTTTAAAAGATTTCTATAAAAATTTAATATAGAATCTGAATCATTATCCTGTTTTGCTACATTAATTTTTTTATAATTCGGATTTACTTTTAGCCAAGGGTTCGAGTTAGAAAAACCGCCATTTATCTCATCATTCCATTGCACAGGAGTTCTGGCATTATCTCTACCTTCTTTATTAATCATTTCTAGTGCTAACTCATTTGAAAATCTTTTCGTTTCTAAATTTTCACTATAAAAATTTAAAGATTGGATATCTCTCACGTCTTCAACAGATTCAAGAGTTATATTTGTCATCCCTATTTCATCTCCTTGATAAATATTTAATGTGCCATTTTGAGTTGCTTGCATAACGAGTAACATTTTGGCTGATGCCGACCAATACTCTTTATCATCTCCAAACCTAGAGACCATTCGCGCGAAATCATGATTACCCATTGCATTGGCTAACCATCCTTTTTCATGTACTGCGTCTCTCCATCTTTTATATATTTGTTTTAGGTTTATCAAATCAAAAGGTGAAGATTCTTCAAACTTTCCATTAACAATAACACATTCTAGAATATCAAAATGATATAACATGTCTAGCTCTTTGCGATCATAATCAATATATAAGTTTGCATTTTCATGATTAATTCCTACTCCTTCTGCAAGAGAAAATGCATCATAGTGATTAATCACTTTTTCGTTCATCTCTTTTAAATATTCATGAAGCTTAGGTCCATTGGCATATACATCTTCAATGATTTTTCTAAACCCTACATCTGGTGCATCCGGATATCCATTTCGTTTTGAAATTAACGGAATAACATCCATTCTAAAACCATCAACACCTTTATCCAACCAAAACCTCATGGCATCATATATTTCTTCTCTTACCTTAGGATTCTCCCAATTAAGGTCTGGTTGTTTTTTTGTAAAAAGATGCAAATAATACTCTCCTGATATCGAGTCATATTCCCATGCACTTCCTCCAAAAAAAGATTTCCAATTATTTGGTGGCCCTCCGTCTGCAGAAGGTTTTCCCCAATGAAAATAATCTCTGTAAGGATTGTCCTTCGATTTTTTTGCTTCTTCGAACCACATATGCTCATCAGAACAATGATTTGCTACCAAATCTAAAACCAATCGCATTCCTTTATCATGCGTTTTTTGAAGTAACTCATCAAAATCCTTCATAGTTCCAAATTCTGGCATGATCGCACAATAATCACTTATATCATATCCATTATCGTCGTTTGGTGAGCTAAAAATTGGACTTAACCATAGTATATCTACGTTAAGACTTTGCAAATAATCTAGTTTCTCTATAATTCCTCTCAAATCCCCGATACCATCGCCATTACTATCATTAAAACTTCGCGGGTAGATTTGATAAATAGTTCCTTTCTTGAACCAAGACAGTTCCATGCAATTCAGATTTAAAAATTAGAATAACTTTATATTTAATCTCCTTACTGCATTTCAAATAATGTTTATATTTATAGCTAAACATTATTTATCCTAAATTAGCGTAATCATATAATATCTTGAACGAAGGTGTCTTTTGGGGAGGACATTACAAGAATATTAATTTTAAGTAGGTAATTTATTAATTGTTCAAAATTCAATTATATATATTACAAATTACTAAACTATTCACATAACTGTAAAGCAATACTCCCATTTAAAAAAATGCAAACGTTTGTATTATTATATTTTTAACAAAAATGATGTTTTAATAATAATTTTTTAACGTTATACTGAATGTCTTTAAAAAAAAGAAGGGTAAAACTTGAAGATATAGCTAGAAAACTTAACATTTCTATTGCAACTGTTTCAAGAGCTTTAGACGATAATCCTCGAGTAAAATTGAGTACTAGAGAAAAAGTTTTTAAAATGGCAAAAGTGATGGGGTATATGCCCAATCAAATTGCTAAGAGTTTAAGTTCGGGAAAAACTAACATTATTGGGGTCATAATTCCGAGATATGACGAACCTTTCTTTATAGAAGTTTGCAGAGGAATTGATGATTATGCACGAGAGCATAATTACAAAATACTTATTAGTTCTTCGAGAAACTCATTTGAGTTTGAGAGAGATAATCTTATTGCTTTTGAACGTGGTTTAGTAGATGGGATCATTCTATCTCCTACTCATGAAACCGAAATGTTTACCCATATTAGAAGTGTTATCGATAAAGGGATCCCTGTGGTTTTATTTGATAATATCAGAGAAGAAGTTCAAGGTGCAGATCATGTTCTTATAGATGATGATAAGGCGTCGTTTAAGGCTGTAGAATTTTTAATACAAAAAGGCCAAAAGAATATAGCATTTATTGGCGGTATTATAGAGAAGAAAGTTTTTCAAGATCGCTATAAAGGTTATATAAATGCAATGAAAAAATATAACATCCCTATCCAAAAAGAATTAATTCTTCATTGCAAATCATTAGATAGGGCATATGAAGATGTCGAAATACAAAATTTTTTTAACAACATCCCTATAAAACCAGATGCGGTTTTCGCATGTACAGATAATTATGGCTTACTCACTATGAAAACACTTCTTAAGTTAGATTATAAAATCCCAAAAGATATCTCTGTCATTGGTTTTGGAGATTTAGGCCTAGGAGAAGTATTTGTTCCTTCTATGACATGTATAGCTCAACCCACCTATGAAATGGGGCAAAAAGCAGCAGAATTATTAATAGAACAGCTTAATGAAGCTAACGATATAGATCATCCTAAAAAAGTAATAAAATTAAAAACCGAATTAGTCTTGAGGGATAGTACCTAAGTTACTAAACAACCTAAACATGTTTGATCGATGGTTCTAGTCTGTAGAATCTCTTATTATTAATGAGGTTTTAACTACCTCTGTTTTTGTTTTCTGATGCTCCTCAAAATTATCTAAATGATTTACTAAAATGCGAGCCGCTTTTGCGCCTAAGTCTTCGGCATGTTGAGAGACCGTAGTTAACTTAGGGTATGAATGTTGAGATAACAAACCATCTGTAAAGCCTATTACCGAAACTTCTTCTGGGATTTTATATCCTAGTTTATGTGACATATTAATAGTAATTGCAGCGGCTGTTTCGTCTAAACCTAAGACCGCATCTATGTCATTATTTTTAAGAAATTTTTCTATTTCATTTTCAAAAGTATTGGCATCTTTAATAGCTAATTCTATCAAAGACACGGTATCATTTTTATCTGTAACTTCTCTAGCTCCTTCTAATCTTAGCTTAGCAACACTTAAACCACTGATCGTTGTAATTATAGCAATCCGACTACACCCTGTATCGATAAGATATTGGATAGCATTTCTTGAGGCTACTTTATCATCTACAATAACTTTATCACAATCAATCTCATCACTAACTCTATCAAACATAACCACAGGAACATTGTCTCTTTTTAAATCTTGATAATGATCAAATTTATTAAGAACCTGAGTTTCTTGACTTAAAGCTACTATAAAACCATCTACGCTGCTATAATTAAGCATTTCTACATATTCAACTTCTTTTTTATAGGATTCATTAGTAATACAGGTAACGATTTTATATCCACTTTTTGAAGCTTCTTGCTCTATTCCAAATAAAGCTTTAGCAAAGAAATGATTTAGGATTTCGGGTAATATAACCCCAATGGTTTTGGTTTTATTACTCTTTAAACTTACTGCCAATGCATTGGGCTTATAGTTATAAAAACTAGCAAGTTCATGAACCCGATTGATCGTTTTTTGACTGATCTCAGGGTCATTTTTTAATGACTTTGACACTGTAGAAATTGATAAATTTAATTCCTTTGCAAGTTGTTTAAGGGTAACTTTTTTCCTCATAACCTCAATTTTGGCATTTCTTATTTAAGACTAAAAGAATATTAATCAAATCTTCTTTGGAGTCTAAAATAAGCTTTTTTCTTAATCTACACCTGCTAATGACTACACTTTACATACTTATATCGCTAAACAACCTATTTCTTTTGAGAACACATTCATTTTAAGACATTAGAATCCTATTTTTTAAAGGAAAAATTTGCTTCGAGTGATGTCTTAGAGCTTCCACCTATAAAAACTTTAAATTCTCCAGGTTCGGCTTCCCATTTTTTATTAACCGTATAAAACTGAATGATTTCCTCATTGATAGTAAAAGATATGGTTTTACTTTCTCGAGCTTCAAGTTCGATTAACTCAAATCCTTTCAATTCCTTTATGGGGCGGGTTATGCTTCCTACCAGATCTCGAATATACAATTGCACTACTTCTTTACCTTTTCTTTTGCCAGTATTAGTTACAGTCACCGAAATGGTAATCGCATTTCCTGTAGAAAAAGATGGGGCACTCACTTCTAAATTTTTATATTCGAAAGAAGTATAACTTAACCCGTGCCCAAACGGGAACAAAGCATCATTCTTTTCATCGGTATAATGAGACCAAAATACCATATCATTTACATTAGTAGGTCTTCCTGTATTCTTACTATTATAATAAAGAGGTACCTGACCTACACTACGTGGAAACGAAACCGGTAATTTACCTGAGGGGTTATAATCTCCAAATAAAACATCGGCAATAGCATTACCAGATTCTGATCCTAAATGCCAGGTTTCGAGTATGGCGGGGGCTTTTTTTGCAACATCGGTTATGACAAGGGGGCGACCATTCATTAAAACAACAACAATATTTTTATTTACGGCATGCACAGCTTCAAAAAGCTTTTGTTGTGGCATCGTAAGTGCTATATTTACCTGACTTCTACCTTCTCCCGACTGAAAAGCCTCTTCACCAAGGGCTAAAACAACCACTTCGGCTTCTTTTGCAATATGTACAGCCTTTTCAATTCCTGCTAAATCCTCTCGATTTATCTCTAATTCTAGCACAAAATTTCGTTCTCCAACTCCAATTGCAACTCCTTTTTCATATAAGATTTTTACCGTTTTATCAACCGTAGCTTTTACCCCTTCGAGAAGTGAAACCGCAGAGTTTGCGGTGGCCATAGCTCTCCAGCTACCAATGGGTGAGTCTTTATCATCTGCCAAAGCCCCAATAATGGCAATACTTTGTATATCTTTTTTAAGAGGTAGTACCTCATTATCATTCTTAAGCAATACAATAGATTTTTTGGCTACATCTCTAGAAGCTTCTAAATTCTCTTTAGTATAGATATCATTTTTTTCTCGAGCTACATCACAATATTTATAAGGATCGTCAAAAAGTCCCAATTTATATTTTATTCGCAATATTCGTCTGGCTGCGTCGTCAATTAATTTTTCATCTACCTTACCTTCTTGTACTAATTGTTCTAACCCTATCTCATAAGCCCTTCCTTCCATATCCATATCACAACCAGCCGTGATAGCTCGCTCGGCTGCATGAACATTATCTACCGCATATCCATGTGATATCATTTCTGTGATAGAGGCAAAATCAGAAACCATAAATCCATCCCAATCCCAAGATTTTTTTAGCATATCGCGTTGCAACTCTTTATGTCCGGTAGCGGGTATCCCATCAACTTCATTAAAAGCATTCATCATGGTTGCGACACCAGCTTTTACTGCAGCTTTAAACGGAGGCAGAACAGCATTATGAAGTTCATATTCTCCTATACTTACTGTATTATACTCTCTTCCTCCTTCTGCAAGCCCATACGCGGCAAAATGCTTAGCACAAGCTGCCAATGTTGTGTTTTTAGAAAGATCATCTCCTTGAAATCCCTGAACCCTTGCTACGGCTATTTTAGACCCTAAAAAAGGATCTTCGCCAGCACCTTCCATAATTCTACCCCAACGGGCATCTCTCGAAATATCAACCATTGGCCCATAGGCCCAATTAATTCCAGAAGCTGTTGCTTCTTTGGCCGCAATAGAAGATGATTTTTTTATAGCTTCGAGATCCCAACTTGCACTTTCTCCCAATGGAATAGGAAAAATTGTTTTAAATCCATGTATAACATCATAGCCAAAGAGTAAAGGTATTTTTAAGCGAGAATTCTTAATTACGGTCTCCTGTAGTTCTTTAGTTCCAGCTACAGAAGTAACATTAAGCATTCCGCCTACTTCACCATTCTTAAGTTTCTCATATTTTTCTTTATTTCCTATATCAGACGGTGGACCTGTAACATCCCAACTTCCACTGTACAAAACTAGCTGCCCTATTTTTTCCTTAAGAGTCATTAAAGACAATAGAGAATCTATCTTTTTTTCTATCATATCACTTTTTATAGTTACAGGTATTTGAAAAGTTACAGAATTCTGAGAAAATAGATTCACCGAATTAAACAAAAGTAGAGCTCAAAAAAATGCAAGCGTTTGTATTATTGAATTTTCATAAAAAATGATGTTTTGGTAACATTTTTCTTGTGTTTTCGTCAGAACAGTATCTCCAAAAATTCAGATACAACGTTCTAAAATCCCAATAGAAGTAATTTAATGAGTAAAAAAATGATAAAAAAAACCTAATAATTGCACTTTGTCTTTTATTTTACCCACATATTAAAGACTTTAGTCTTTTTTAATCAAAAAAACACTTTTTATTGTAAGCTTTACTACATTAAACACGACATATATAATTATGTCTGTAACTAAAAACAATACAGAAACATGTCTAAAACATATTATGACCCTGCTGACCTAAGAAAATTTGGAAAAATCACAGAATGGAGTGAAGAGTTGGGTACAAAATTTTTCGATTATTACGGAAAAGTATTTGAAGAAGGAGCGCTTACCGCCCGTGAAAAATCTTTAATTGCTCTAGCCGTAGCCCATACCGAACAATGTCCTTACTGTATAGATGCATATACAAAAGACACTTTACAAAGAGGTATTACTAAAGAAGAAATGATGGAAGCCATACATGTAGGTGCTGCAATCAAAAGCGGAGCTACTTTGGTACATGGTGTTATGATGATGAATAAGGTGAACAAACTGGAAATGTAAGCAAGCTGTTGGAAGGGTGAAAACCTTACAAATAGTTTATCCCAATGCATAAGATTCACATGATAAAACAAAGTACTAATCCCACAAAGTTTGGGATCTAATTGAACAAAGGAAGATGTCTGAAGCTAGAACAAAACAATCTCTACATAAACGCAATGACCAGTTAGCAGATGCCAACAGACAGTTGGAAATCTTAAATAACGGAATTTTTGCAAATGGTGAATTACCCAAATTTGCCGATAAAATTGCAGAAATAGGTCATTCCTCTTTACGTCCAAATAAACTAGAAATCCTACAGATCAATGTTGGATATATGTGTAACCAAGTTTGCGAGCATTGCCATGTAGATGCAGGTCCTGATAGAAAGGAAATCATGACTAAGGAAACCATGCAACAATGTTTAGAGGTTATCAAAAAAACAGGAGCTCATACCCTGGATCTAACAGGAGGTGCCCCAGAAATGAATCCGAATTTTAGATGGTTTGTAGAAGAGGCAAGTAAAGCAGGAATTAAAGATTTTATAGTTAGAAGTAACCTAACCATTATTAGAGCAAATAAAAAATATTACGACCTCCCTGATTTTTTCAAAAAACACAACGTGCATGTAGTTTCTTCTATGCCACATTGGACCAGAGGAAAAACCGACAAACAACGAGGTGATGGTGTTTTTGATAAATCTATAAAAGCTTTACAAGAACTTAACGACCGTGGATATGGTATGCCAGATAGTGACCTAAGGTTAGATTTGGTGTATAACCCATCGGGAGCCTTTCTTCCTGGTGATCAAGCCTCTATGGAAAAAGATTTCAAGAAGGCATTATTAGAGGACTTCAACATACAGTTTCATAACCTTTTTGCGATTACCAATTTACCTATTAGTAGATTTTTGGATTATCTAATCGCTTCAGAAAACTATGAAGATTATATGTATGCGCTTGTAGAAGCCTATAATCCTAGTGCTGTTGCTAATGTAATGTGTACCAATACTATTTCTATAAGTTGGGACGGATGGTTATATGACTGTGACTTCAATCAAATGCTTGGCCTTAAAGTTGCCAGCAAAGTGAAACATATTAGTGAGTATAATGAAGAATTACTTCAGAATAGAAATATAATAATTTCGCAACATTGTTATGGTTGTACGGCAGGAGCAGGAAGTAGTTGTCAAGGAACAGTAGCTTAATGAAGATTAAAATATGCTACATATTTTTAGTTATTACTCATTTTAGCGTTGCTCAAAACTCGCTAGATGAGCTATTGGATCATTACAATAATGAAAGTATCCCCTATATCTCGGTTACAGCATTAAAAGATATTCAGGATGAAGTACTCATACTTGATGCACGAGAAAAAGTCGAATTTAATGTAAGCCATCTTAAGGGCGCTCAATTTGTAGGGTATAATGATTTTCAAATCACGTCTGTCATCAAACAAAATATTTCCAAAAACGACACCATTGTGGTCTACTGTAGTCTAGGCGTTCGGTCTGAAGATATCTCCGAAAAACTTAAAGGCGAAGGATATATCAACGTTTACAATCTTTATGGTGGTATTTTTGAATGGAAAAATAAAAATTATACGGTGGTAAATTCTAAAGAAGAAATAACCGAAGAAGTACATGCTTGTTCTAAGCAATGGGCAAAATGGTTACGAAAAGGAAAAAAAGTATACTCAAATTGAAAGAAAAAAATTTACTTATGATCTTTACCCGAAATCCAGAATTGGGTAAATGCAAAACGCGTCTTGCCGCAACTGTTGGAGAACAAACAGCTCTGGATATTTATACCTTTTTACTAGAGCATACTGTAGCCATCACCAAAAACCTTAAAACAACCAAAGAAGTACATTACTCTGTAAAGGTAAGAGATAACGATTTATGGAGTTCTGAAATCTATGATAAGAAACAACAGTTTGGAGATGATCTGGGACAAAAAATGGAACATGCTTTTGACTCAGGTTTCAAAAAAGGGTATCAAAATATCATCATTATTGGTAGTGACATGTATGACTTAAATCAAAAAGATCTAGAAAATGCATTTTTGGCATTGCAATCCCATGACTATGTAATTGGACCTGCAGAAGACGGAGGATATTACTTATTTGGAATGAAATCCTTAAATTCACAAGTTTTTAAAAATAAAAACTGGGGTACAGAAACTGTACTGCAGAATACATTGAAAGATTTAAAAAAAGAAAATATAAAACTATTAGAAGAACGTAATGATGTTGATTATTATGAAGATATTAAAGACATCGACGCTTTTCAAAAATTTTTAAGCTAATAAAACAACATGATCAAATACATAGAAGAAACAACAGAATTTCTGCAAGAAAAAGGGTTTAACAAGCCCGAAATAGGAATTATACTAGGAACCGGATTGGGACAATTAATAAATGAGGTTGAAATTATTAAGGAAATAAGTTATAACCATATCCCAAATTTTCCAACGGCAACTGTAGAATTTCATAAAGGAAAGTTAATCTATGGTAAACTAGAAGGCAAAATCGTTGTGGTTATGCAAGGACGTTTTCATTTATATGAAGGATACTCGCTTCAGGATGTAACCTATCCTGTACGAATAATGCATAAACTAGGTATTAAAACATTATTGGTATCTAATGCATCTGGAGCGGTTAATTTAAACTTTAAAAAAGGGGAATTGATGCTTATTGATGACCATATTAATCTGCAAGGAGGGTCTCCCCTGGCTTTTAAAGGAGTAGAACAATTAGGAACTCGATTTACAGACATGAGCGCTCCATATGATCAAAAAATCAATGCTCAACTAGAAACCATTGCCAAAGAGAAAAACATTAACCTGCATAAGGGAGTTTATGCTTCGGTATTAGGGCCACAATTAGAAACAAGAGCAGAGTATCGCTATCTCAAAACTATCGGAGCAGATGCCGTTGGGATGAGCACAGTACCCGAGGTTATTGTGGCTAATCATCTTAATCTTCCGGTAGCAGCTGTATCGGTTCTTACAGACGAATGTGATCCCGAGAACTTAAAACCTATAGATATAGATGAAATCATTGCACTGGCAGGAAAAGCTGAGCCCGAAATGATTACGCTGTTCAAAGAAGTTATAAAATTACTTTAAAAACGAATTCTGAAAGTTATACCTTAACTTTTCGACTACATTATTTATAACCCAATAATACCTTATATTTCCACTTTAGAAGGAAAGAATAAAATCAATTTATGAGCTATTTAGATACTACTCACGATGTGTATAAAGAAGCAGCATTAACCCCAGATGTAGGGTTATGTTGTACTACGAATCCTATTTGGGAGCTACCAGGCCTTAAAATTCCTAAAATCATGCAGGAAATGAATTATGGCTGTGGTAGTACGGTAAATGCAAGAGATTTAACGAATAATCCAAAAGTCTTATACGTTGGTGTAGGTGGCGGAATGGAATTGCTACAGTTCTCATATTTCTCTCGTCAAAAAAGTGGCGTTATTGGCATCGATGTTGTACAAGAAATGCTGGATGCTTCTCATAAAAACTTTAAAGAAGCCGAAGCTCAAAACGATTGGTTTAAGAGTGAATATGTTGATCTTAGGTTTGGCGACGCACTTAATCTTCCTGTTGAAGACAATAGTATAGATGTTGCTGCGCAAAACTGTTTATTCAACATATTTAAAGCAGAAGATCTTAAAAAAGCCATCGAAGAAATGTATCGCGTACTAAAGCCTCACGGAAGACTAGTTATGAGTGATCCTACTTGTGAGCAACCTATGAACGACACCCTTCGAAACGATGAACGTTTAAGAGCATTATGCCTGAGCGGAAGTCTACCTATTGCCGAATATGTAAAAGCATTAACCGACGTAGGTTTCGGAACTATAGAAATTAGGGCGCGTAAACCATATCGAATTCTTGATCCAAAGAACTACGCTACCGATGAATTAATCTATATCGAATCTATCGAGGTTGCGGCTATCAAAGATCCAATGCCAAAGGATGGGCCATGTATCTTTACTGGTAAAGCAGCCATTTATTTTGGCGATGAGGACTATTTTGATGATAAAAAAGGGCATGTATTACTAAAAAATCAACCTATTGCGGTTTGTGATAAAACTGCCGGTGCTTTAGCCGATCTAGGTAGAGATGATATCTTTATTAGCGAATCTACGTATCACTATGACGGTGGTGGATGCTGTTAATAACAGTAATCAACAATATATAATTCTAAAGTCGAGAGCAACTATGTGTTCTCGACTTTTTTATTTCATTCTCTGATGATTCAATAATAAATACTGTAAGGTAACTTCATATACAACGTCGAATTATGAGTACTTAAATTTCAGAAAATATATGATTTTGGTTCTTCTTTTTATTGCTGCTTGTTTTTTAGCCTATAGTAATGGTGCAAATGATAACTTTAAAGGTGTTGCCACACTCTTCGGAAGCGGAACCACAAATTATAAAAAAGCGATAAATTGGGCTACTATAACCACATTCTCCGGTTCTATTGCTGCCATCTTTTTGGCAGAAGAACTGGTTAAAAACTTCTCAGGAAAAGGATTAGTCCCCAACGAATTAATTACCATGCCGGTTTTTGCCATCTCAATTGCTCTGGGAGCTGCTATCACTGTTTTTATCGCTACAAGGGTTGGTATGCCCATATCAACAACTCATAGTTTGGTGGGTTCACTTTTTGGAGCAGGAGTGATGGCCATTGGCGTAGAGTTTAACTTTATTAAGCTGGGCAAAACATTTTTAATGCCTCTTGTTGTAAGTCCGTTGATGGCTGCCATACTAAGTTTAATAGCTTATGTAATATTTAGGTACGTCCGGAAAAAACTAAAAATCACAAAAAATAGCGGTATTTATATTAATGAAGAACAGAAGACAGATTCACTAACTGTTTCTGCCCATACGATGACCGCAAATACAACCACCAAGGTATCAACTTCAATAAAACCTACCACAGTTGAAACATATAGTGGAGAACTATTTGGTATTACTTCTCAAAAAATATTAGACAGCTTGCATTTCTTAAGTGCCGGGGTAGTTAGTTTTGCCCGAGGCCTTAATGACACCCCTAAAATTGTGGGATTATTACTCATCATTAATACGCTGGATATACAATGGGGAATGATAGCCGTTGCTATTACTATGGCACTGGGTGGGCTTATGAATGCCACGAAAGTAGGAGTTATAATGAGTAAAAAAATAACACCCATGAATTCTGGACAAGGATTTACTGCAAATATGATCACAGGTTTATTAGTGACCACTGCAAGTATCCATGGGTTACCTGTTTCGACCACACACGTCTCTGTAGGTTCTATTTTTGGAATTGGTACCGTTACTAAAAAAGCAAACCCTAAAATGATTTCCAAAATATTGTTGTCCTGGGTGCTTACGCTTCCTATAGCAGCTGTTATAAGTGGTTTACTATTTCTGTTACTTAAAAATATAGTGTAATCGATCAACACAAATTTGAGACTCTCTTAATCAGAAAACCCATAACTCTATTAGAATCAATTAATTACTATCTTTAGAAAGCCAATCATTTTAAAGAATAGTAACATGAACAGAAGACAATGGTTAAAATCTACCTCCTTAGGAGGAAGTTTAGTAGTATTCGGAGGATTAGAACTTGCCAATGCCCTTACTGCAGAAGAAATCGAAAAATTTAATCCAAGACCTCTTTCAAAACTCATTCGATTAAGCTCTAATGAAAATCCTTATGGGCCTTCAGAAAAAGTAAGACAATCTATCATATCGGCTTTTGAGCATGGTTGTCGATACCCATATGCTTATGCAGATGAATTGGCAGAGGTTTTAGCCAAAAAAGAAGGGGTAACTAAAGATCATATTATTATTTGTGGTGGCTCAACAGAGGGTTTAAAAATTACCGGACTTACTTTTGCAGCAAACGGTGGCGAAATCATTGCAGGAAAACCTACATTTTTGGCAATGATGTCTTATGCACAACAATGGGGGGCAACTGTAAATTGGGTTCCTGTTGGAAACGACAAAGGATACGATATGGATGAAATCGAAAAACGAATTTCATCAAAAACTAAATTAGTCTTTCTTTGTAACCCCAATAACCCTACTTCTACGATACTACCTTCAGAAAAACTTCTGGATTTTTGTAATGCCATAAGTAATAAAACTATCTTATTTAGTGACGAAGCCTATTATGATTATATCGATGAACCTAATTACCCATCTATGGTTGAGCTTGTTAAACAAGAAAAAGATGTAATTGTTTCCCGAACATTTTCTAAAGTATATGGTATGGCTGGTTTGCGCATAGGGTATTTGGTTGCAAAACCAGCATTAACACAACAATTGCGAAAAAACATGGTAGCATATAGTAATGTTCTTGCCATTGCCGCTGCCAAAGAAGCATTAAATGACAAAGAATTCTATACGTTTAGCTTGCAAAAAACTCGAGAAGCAAAAGATTTGATCTATAAAACGCTAAACGCATTAAAGTTGTCTTATGTGAAATCTGATACTAACTTCATTTTCTTTAAATCAGGAAAAGATATAAGTATTCTTCATAAAGAAATGATGAATAAAGGAATCTTAATAGGACGCCCATTCCCTCCATTTTTTGATTGGTGTAGAATAAGTACCGGAACTATTGAAGAAGTAACTCTTTTTACGCAAGCGCTATCTTCTATTTATAATTAAGCTCCCAATTCATTAATGTTTTCAAAGCAAATTAGGATCAAAAAAAGCACTACAAAATATATTTATTCTTGTATATCCTACATTTTCACTCCTAAAAACGACTAATCTTTGGGAAATTTCACAAGTATCATATTGTTAAAGATTTTACATAATTATTGATTTTTTAAGAAGTATTTTCCTACTAAACTGCATAAAAAATGTATTACGTCTGTTTTTTTTGTATATTACGGATTCTTACCAACTTATTTTATTACTAACCTCAAAAAATTCTTAACAAAATGAAACCCCTTAAAACCCCTCATTTTATTTTAGCCTTTCTCCTATGCGCTACTTTTTACGCCCAGGAAAAAGTTGATCATTCTTCATGGGATCAAATTTTAATTCTTAATGTATTAGACAACGGAATGGTGGACTATGATGGTGTTACTAAAGATGTTGCCGTGTTTTATGACTATTTTAGACACCTCTGCAAAATAGCCCCAAAAGAAAACTGGACTAATGAAGAGAAATTAGCCTACTGGCTCAATGTTTACAATGCTACTGCAATGAAAATGATCATTGACGAATATCCTGTAGCATCAATAAATGATCTAGAAAACCCCTGGAAACGTAAAGTATTTAAAACTCAAGGTGTTCGCTACAGTTTAGATGATATAGAACATGGTATCTTAAGAAAATTTGGGGATCCCAGAATCCATTTTTTACTTAATTGCGGATCCATGTCATCTCCCAGATTATGGAATAGAGCATATACAAGCGAAAATATTAATGAAGCTCTTGAAGAAAGAACAAGAGAGTTTATTAACGACCCGCAAAGAAATCAGATTACTTCGAGTACCGTTAAAATTTCACAAGTATTTGAATGGTATAAAGAGGATTTTGAAAGTTATGATATAGATGTAGCCGATTTTATAAATCAATATGCTACTGTTAAGATAAATAAAATATCAAAAAATAGCTATATCACATATGATTGGAGCTTGAATAAAAAAAGTGAAACTACGCCTATTACAAGTAACCATTAAATCATATACTACAAGAATATAATTATAACTGATTACAATTAGAGTACAACTCATACCGAACTAACATTTAGAAAATAGACGGTAGTTCGGTACGAGTTTATCTATACTATCCTTATCTTCTAAAACTTTTTGGACATTGCCTTTCTAAACTCATACAATACTAAAAACATAGAGCACCATAACGGACTCATATTGGTTTTAAGTTTCTTTCCTTTAGAAAAACGAATTAATTGTCGGGCATAAAAACCTCCTTCGGCAGAGTCTTCAAATTGTTTCATTCCTGTGCGCAACACAAGATTCTCTAGATTGGGTATATCTCCATTTAGAAATGCAGGGATATCTTCTCGATTGGTAATAAATGGTCGTCCCATACCGATTAAATCTACTTCTCCGTTTTTTAAAACTTCATTACAGAAATCATAGGATCTAAAACCACCAGTAATCATTAAAGGTAATGTACTTATCGTTCTTACTTTTTTAGCAAAATCAATAAAATAGGCTTCTCTTCTTTTTGTACTTTCTTTTACCTCGGCTCCTTCTTCATTCAGAATAAAGAAAGCAAGTTTTTCGTAGGTCCCGCCAGAAATCTCTAATAGATCTATCTTTTCTTTATCGAGCATTTTTACCACCTCTAGTGATTCTTCTTCTGTAAATCCTCCTCTCTGAAAATCTGCAGAATTTAGTTTCACTGCTATTGGGAAATCTGCACCCACTTCTTTTCTAACTTCTTTAATAATAGTGAGCAGTAAACGACTACGATTTTCGATACTTCCTCCCCATTTATCGGTTCTGATATTAGTTCTTGGGGATAAAAACTGGCTTAACAAATACCCATGAGCAGAATGAATCTGTACTCCTGTAAATCCAGCATTTTTTGCCATCCTTGCAGCTTTTACAAAACCATGAATCACATTTTGGATATCGTCTTCGGTCATGGCCTTTGGTTTCCCAAAAAGCCCCATTTTTTGCAATTGTACTTCAGAAGGAGCCAATGGTCTATTGGTTCCAAATCTGTTGGTTTGCCTTCCCGAATGTGAAATCTGTACCCATACATGATTACCATTAGACTTTGATGACTGGGCCCAGGAGCTTAGTTTAGGCAACATATTTTCGTCATCAAAACATACATTCCCGGCAGATTCTAAATGCTTTCGATCAATAACAACATTTCCCGTTATTAATAAACCTGCTCCGGTATCAGACCAATCTTTATATAATCGTTCATGACCTTTTGTAGGTTCCAAATTTTTATTGCTAATACGTTCTGTCATAGCAGACTTAACGAGTCTGTTTTTTAACGTTACACCACACGGCAAGTTTAATTCTGTACTAATCATAGTTAAATAGTTCGATTGCAATGATACACAATCCTTATATATTGTACAATCAAAAGCCATTTCCCAATTGTTAAAAAAAGGAATACTCCTTTCCTCCTTTTGATTAAAAAATACGGTTTAACCGCAAAATTTGCGTTTTATCGGTTATTTTAACTATTTTACTCCTAAAAACACAAGGAAATTATTACTTTTAATGAATTTCAAAACACAAAATTTAGACGTCAAATGGTAACTACAAAAAAATACAAGTCAATACTGCCTCTGTTTTTACTTGCCCTATTTTGTTTTATAGGTACTGCCCAAAACACACTAGATCACTCTGTGTGGGATCAAATTCTTATCCTTAATGTGTCTGAAGATGGCAAGGTGAACTATGAAGGCGTTATGAAAGACAGTCCTTTATTTTATAAATATTTTAGATCTTTATCAGCAAATCCCCCTACCGACCAATGGTCTCAACAAGAAACATTAGCCTATTGGGTGAATGCTTATAATTCTATTGCTGTAAAAATGATTATCGATAATTACCCGGTAAAAAATATCAATGAACTGCATGATCCCTGGAATCAAAAATTCTTCAGAATTAAGGATAAACGCTATAGTCTTGATGATATAGAGCATAAGATTTTAAGAAAAATGGGGGATCCCAGAATTCATTTTTTAATCAACTGTGCTTCTACTTCTTCTCCGAAGCTTATGAACATGGCCTATACCGCTGCCAATATAGAACAAGCCCTGGAGAAATGTACAAGAGATTTTATTAATGATCCTACAAAAAATATAATTACCGAAGATAAAGTTAGTATCTCACAAATCTTTGAATGGTACAAAGATGACTTTAATAAAGGTGATGTTGCCGAATTTATAAATCGATATTCTAACGTTCAGATTAAAAAAGTGCCAAAAAAAGGGTACATGGTATACAATTGGGATCTTAACGAGCAGTAATGTACCTGGATTTCATAAATTGTAACGCTAAGAATAATCTTATCGTTATTTTTACGGTGTGGAGAACTATATAGAAATCATAAAAAACTCGTATTTGGGGTATTGGAATTACCTCAAAAATGAAATCTTTTTTCAAAATTCTTGGGACAACTTTTTCTATGGTCTAATTATCGTTTCTTTTGTAGTGTGGATACTCGAAATTGCGTTTCCGTGGAGAAAAAATCAACCCCGGTTTCGAAAAGATTTCTGGTTAGATACATTCTATATGTTTTTTAATTTCTTTCTGCTCAACCTCATCGTTTTAATAGCATTATCTAATATCGCAGCTGCTTTTTTTAATGATATTCTTGGTGTTTTAGGAATCTCAATCTCAACATTTCAACTTTTTGATGTAGATGCACTACCCAAAGTAGTAGGCCTTATGATTTTCTTCATTGTAAGTGATTTTACACAATGGAACACGCATCGCTTATTGCATCGAATTCCTTTTTTATGGAATTTTCATAAAGTACATCACTCGGTAAAAGAAATGGGATTTGCAGCACACCTTCGATATCACTGGATGGAGCCCGTAGTTTATAAATCGTTACTATATATTCCTATCGCCATTATCGGTGGATTTGATGCCCAGGATGTGGCCATTGTGCATTTCTTTGCTCTAATTATCGGGCACCTAAACCATGCAAATCTAGGTTGGGATTACGGAGTTTTAAAATACATATTCAATAATCCTAAAATGCATATCTGGCATCATGCTAAGGATTTACCCGATCACAAAAAATATGGCGCGAATTTTGGTCTTACCCTAAGTATATGGGATTATGTGTTTAAAACAAACCATATCCCGAAAGATGGAAGAGATATCGAACTTGGATTTGAAGGTGACGAAGATTTTCCGCAGGATTTTATACAACAGGAAATATATCCTGTTAAACTAAAGAAGTAATTACGTAGCATGAAGAACCTACTTATTATAGCATCTATTTGTTTATTTTTTGCCTGCGGCGGAAGTAAAAATGTAGTGCAGCATGCCCCAAAAACTACAACTACAGAGTATACTACCCCCGAGGAAAATACAGAGACTCCAAAAATTGTAGCTCCTATAGAAGAAAAGGCACCAGAACCTAAAACCGAAGAAGAGCCTCCTAAACCCAAAGCAGCAGCAGAAAAAGAAGAAGAAGAAGAAAAACCAAAAACGGTTTCAAAAGCATTAAGCCACCAACCCTGGAACACACTATTAGCAAAACATGTATCTGCCGATGGTATTGTAAACTATAAAGGTTTTAAACAAGATCGTGCACAATTTAGAACGTATCTCAAAGCATTAGAACAAAATGCACCCGGCAAGACTGCATCTAAAGCCGATAAACTTGCCTATTGGATGAATGTCTACAATGCCTTTACTATAAAATTAATCATCGATAAGTATCCTATAAAGAGTATTAAAGATATTGCAGATCCATGGGATTTGAGGTTTTTTAAAATAGGAACTACATGGTATACCCTAAATGATATAGAACACAGAATTCTTAGAAAAATGAACGATCCTAGAATTCACTTTGGTATTAATTGTGCTTCATTTTCTTGCCCTCCACTACTTAATAAAGCATTTACAGCACAAAATGTAGATCAAGAGCTCGAAAAACTCGCCATTGCTTTTATCAATGATCCCAAAAGGAATACAATTACTGCCGAGAAGATCGAAATCTCGAAAATATTCTCTTGGTTTGGTAAAGATTTTAAAAAAGAAGGATCCTTGATCGACTTTTTGAATAAGTATTCGAACATTGTAATTAATACCGATGCTAAAAAGAGTTTTAAAGCCTACGACTGGAGCTTAAATGAGTAGTTTATTCTTTATCATACCTTCAAAAATGACGTAAAAAACATAAGTCGATGTAAGAAAATTTACGTCAGTCTGAGTGATTTTCGATAGAAAATTGCACTTCGACAGGCTCAGCAGAACTATCGAAGACAAGTGAATTTTCAATCAAAAGCCTAATTTCGATACAATTTTTCTTCTGTCATCTCGAGCGTAGTCGAGAGGTCACTATGAAAAATCACTCAATTTGACGGCTTTTTTTAATCAATTCCTTAGATCGAACTCAGGTTTAAAAGAGAATTTTTTTCCTTAAAAATTAAGCTAATCATACTTTTTAAGTGTTAAAATTTCTGTAAAAATCGACAAGAAGTTATGGTGAAATATCTTCACGTATATTTTAATCAATTAGAACATAAATAGCTGTTTTTTAACATATTACAAACATGTGTTGAAAAATAATCACACCTTCATTTGTTGGTATGCCTTTTTTCTTTTAGAAAATTTATGTCATTGTATTTGTAAGGTCATTTCTCGATTGTCAACTAAATACCCAAATCAAGAATACAATCATAAATCAAATACTAACCGTTCAAAAAAATAATAATTATGAAAGCTCCAAAACTTATACTTCTTCTACTTGCTGTTCTATTCATAAATCAACTTCAATCACAAAGTAAATTTAATCATAGCGTTTGGGATCAAGCCCTACTTCTAAATGTATCTGAAGATGGAAAAGTAGATTATAATGGTTTTATGAGAGATAGTTCTCAACTCTATCAATATTTTAGACAACTTTCAGAAAATCCACCTCAAGAAGATTGGACCAGAGAAGAAAAACTAGCCTATTGGATTAATGCCTATAATGCCTATACGATAAAATTGGTTATTGATAGTTATCCTTTAAAGAGTATTAAAGATCTTAAAGATCCTTGGGATAAGAAATTCTTCAAAATTGATGGAGTATGGCATAGCCTGGGTGAGCTTGAGCACAAAATTATAAGAAAGTTTGGTGATCCAAGAATTCACTTTGCCGTTAACTGCGCTTCGATTTCTTGTCCTGTAGTATGGAACAGAGCCTACACTGCAGATAATCTACACGAGGCATTAGATCAACAAACCGAAAAATTTATTAATGATCCAGTTCGAAATACAATCACCAATACAGAAGTAAGTGTTTCTAAAATATTTACCTGGTACAAAAAAGATTTTAAGGTAAATGGCGGAGATGTAAAAGACTTTATCAACCGATATGCAAAAGTAAAAATTTCGAATCAGCCTAAAAAAGGGTATAAAGAATACAATTGGTTATTAAATGAGCAAGCTGTGGTAACTCCGGCCTTTGTACTCGACTAAATCATAAAAGGGTATGATTGAAGCTTAAATCTGTACATTTACAGCCAAATTATAATATCCCAAAATTGAAAATATCAATTATCATCCCGATACTTAACGAAGCAGCTACCATGGGTACGCTGCTTTCGCACTTAATTAATAATGCGATCACCCAGGATCATCTTGAAGAGATTATCGTAGTCGATGGGGGCAGTACCGATGGATCACGAGAGGTGGTGGAGACCTTATCCCGAAACGAAAAAACAACGATCAGATATATCACTTCAGAAAAAGGTAGGGCCGTACAACTTAATACAGGCGCTCAATGCGCGAAAGGAGAAATTCTATACTTCCTACATGCCGATTCTTTACCCCCCTTGCATTATGACCAATATATTATCGATGAAGTAAAAAAAGGCAATACTGCAGGTTGTTTTAGGATGAAATTTGATTCTAATCATCCCTGGTTACGTTTTCTGGGATGGTTAACACAGTTTGAAAGTAAGCGTTGTCGCGGCGGAGATCAAAGTCAGTTTATTACCAAACGGTTATTTGAAGAAATCAATGGGTATGACGAAGCGTATATTGTGTACGAAGATAATGATCTGGTAGATCGACTTTTTGCCATTGATCAATTTGTGATCATCCCTAAATATGTGATCACCTCGGCCAGAAAATATAGAGAAGTTGGGGTCTGGACCCTACAGTATCATTTTTTAAACATCCATATGCGCAGATGGATGGGAGCATCGTCTGAGGACTTGTATCGGTATTATAAAGAGAAGGTGGTTTCTTAAATCTTATTCTACCTATCTTTAACCTATGCAACTTCATATACATATAGATCGGGATATCTTAAAGGAATTTAGTGACCAATTAGGTGCCCAGATTGTTGAAAACAAATTTATTATTCCAGAAAAATGGGGAGTGGGTACTGCCGAAAAAATATCTTTTGACGGAGATATTGAACTCATATCCATGCAATTTGCATTACATCAACCAATACAAACACAATCCAAAAACCCCGACAACAGTCCTTATTTTTTATTAAACATCAATCTATCAGAAAAATCTGTAGATAAAACGGTAAATGGCGCGTATATAGAAATACAACGTAATCAACCCTCTGGAATGTTATTTTACAAACCAGGAACTTCTGTTTCTAGTATAAGCCCGGTTGGAGTTCCTTTTACTATTCTTTTGGTACGATTTCCTAAAATGATGATACAGCGGTATCTCGAAGAAAAAGAAGAATTTAGTCATATATCACATGTAATCTCTTCGAGTAGTTTAATCTATGAAGACCTTGATCTTGATTCTGAAAATTATCTTAGAAAGATACTATCATCAACCAATCGTTTTCAAAAACATGCCCATCTACTTAGTTTCTTAGGAATTTTTATTAAAAAACTTGGAAAGCGTTCTCCTCTTAAAAACTCTGAGAACATTAATTCAGAAGATCTAAAAACACTCTTCATGGTTGCCGGTAAACTTCGTGATCCTTTTATGTCTAACATGTCTACGAATGAAGATCTCGCAAAACTATCTGCAATGAGTTTAACCAAATTTAAAAATGTGTTTAAACAAGTTTTCGGGACTTCACCCTATCAATATCATTTACAAGCAAAAATGCAATATGCATACCGAGAGTTAATACAGGGATCACAAACGATCTCTGAGGTGAGTTATCAACTTGGGTATTCACATCCTTCCAAATTTACCATCGCTTTTAAGAAACAGTTTCATATGCTCCCTTCAGAAATTCGAGCATAATGCCCTTTAGGGATAAGAGATTGTCTTTTTGAGGTAATTACTTCGGTGTTTCCCATATTACTTTTGATCAAAAAAAGGACTATGACTATTTTTGTAACAGGAGGATCGGGCTTTGTAGGTCAAAACATAATTCCGATATTAATTGAAAAAGGACATACCATTTACGCATTGGCCAGAAGCGAAAAATCTGCTAAAAAAGTCGAAGAATTAGGTGCGATTTCGGTACTAGACAACTTGGTTTCCCTTTCAAAAAACACAGAAGAAGCCTTATCATATTGCGATTGCGTAGTACATTCGGCCGCATATATGAACTTTACATATGATACTAAAACTTTTTATGATATCAATGTAAAAGCTACCGAACATCTACTTTCTTTATCTAAAGAAAACGGAGTTCACAAGTTTATATATATCAGCGCTGCTCCGGTAATCGCGGGTTCGCCTATTATCAATGCAAAAGAGATTGATGCCGGTTTCGAACTACCAAAAGCACTTTATCCCAAAACAAAAGCCATTGCAGAAAGAAAAGTACTTGCCGAGAATTCAAAATCATTTACGACCATTTCATTACGCCCTCCGGCTATATGGGGGAATAATAATCACCATTATGAAGAAATTTTTGCCAGGGCAATAGAAGGAAAATGGAAATGGTTGGGCAAAGGAGACCAAATACTTTCTACAATTCATATAAAAAATCTGGGAAATGCAATTTTAGCATCCTTAGTTTCCGAAAAGGGCGGAGAGGCATACTTTGTGACCGATGGAGAACGAAGGCCCATGAGAGATTTCTTTACCGCAATCCTAAGATCACAGGGGATCAATCCCGGGGATAAAAGTATACCGTTGCCCGTTGCTTCTTTTTTGGCGAATACTATAGATATTATTTGGAAAACATTTCGATTAAAATCAAAACCACCCGTAGCGCCTATTATGATTCGATTAATGGGACGAGAATTTTCTGTAGATGATAGCAAAGCAAGAAGAGAGTTAGGCTATGTAAATGCCCTATCAATCAAAGAAGGAATCGATGAATTGTATAAAGACGCATGATTTAATTTTGTAAACATTCTGACCGAAAATCACTACTTTTAGTAAAAACCCGCATTTAAAATAATTATTTCTTTAGATTTTTGTGCCTTATGAAAGTAGTACCGCATGTATTCTACCAACATCCCAACATAGAGAAAGTCTTGGTTGATGGGCTTTCTTGTGTGGTCATAAAAAAGGTGAAACAAGTAGATTTACAGAATGAACGTTACCTGGCAGCTCACGCCTTGACTTTGGTTTTAAATGGGTCTTTACAGGTCGAAAAACCTAATGGAGAACTAACCATAGTTCACAAAAATCAAATGATCCTTTTACCAAAAGGATTGTATATGATCACTGATATTATCCCCAAAAATGAATCTTTTGAAGCCATAGTTTTCTTCTTTGATGAAGAAATCACCGATGAGTTTCTGATGAATTTTGAAACCACAAAACCAGAGATTGATGCAGAAACTATACTCATCGATTATGATCAAAACCTCAGGTTGTTTGTTGACACCCTCATTACGCTATATCGCGGAAAACATCAAAACCAGTTTACCAAACCTAAATTGCTAGAATTTCTTCATCTCATCAGTATTTCTGATCAAGGAAAAGCGTTTATAAACAGGCTTCAGTCTCTAAAACATAGAGAGCCTAAGAATATCAAAATGTTTATGACAGAACATTTTGATAAACCTCTTGACATAGAAGACTATGCCTATCTCACGGGTAGAAGTATTTCTACGTTTAGAAGAGATTTTAAATCTAAATTTAATATATCTCCTAAAAAATGGTTGATCGAAAAACGGTTAGAAAAAGCAACCCGCTTACTCAAAGAAAAAAATGATTCGGTGACCAGCATAGCATTACAGGTAGGTTATGAAAACTCTTCACATTTTAGTAAAGCTTTTCAGCAAAGGTTCGACATTTCTCCCAAAAAATTCCAGATTCATCATAGAAAGAATATGTTGATCTAATGTTTTGACCGAAAAACACACGTTTTTGCTTTTCTGAAAACTTCATATACTACTAAACATGGACATTTGTATATACTTTAAAATATACAAAAATGAAAACAATAGGATGTATCGGACTCGGAATTATGGGTAGCCGCATGGCGGCTAATCTTCAAAAAGCAGGGTATGCACTAATCGTACATAATAGAACAAAAGAAAAAGCACAGGAGCTTATCGATAATGGTGCTATTTGGGCCAACTCTGTCAAAGAAGTTGGAGAAAAATCAGACGTTGTGATTACCATGCTTTCTACCCCCGAAGTAGTTAAAGAAATAGCGCTGGGAGAAAACGGGTTGCTTAGCGGAATGAGAAAAAAATCTCTTTGGATCAACTGCAGCACCATAAACCCATCTTTTACAAAAGAGATGGAATTCTTATCAAAAGAATCTCAAGTACGTTATCTAGATGCTCCCGTAGCTGGTACCAAAGGGCCTGCAGAACAGGGTGAATTACTATTTCTGGTTGGTGGTGATCACAAAGATGTTGAAGAAGTTTCTCCTCTTTTTGATATCATGGGTAAAAAAACATTACATCTGGGCAATATAGGGCAAGGAGCCGCTATGAAGATGCTTATTAATCAGCTTTTGGGCCAATCTATGGTTGCCTTTGCTGAAGCATTAGTAATGGGTGAAGCCATGGGATTAGCAAAAGAAACGCTATTTAATGTACTGCTCAACACCCCTGTTGTAGCTCCGGTAATGACTGCTATACGACCCAAACTCGAGAATAATAATTACGAACCAAATTTTCCATTACAATGGATACAAAAAGACCTGCATCTATCGAGCATTTCGGCTTATGAAAATGGAGTGGCTACCCCTAACCTAAACGCTACTAAAGAAATTTTTGCACAAGCCAAACAACAAGGGTTTGGAGGACAAGATTTTACAGCAGTCTATGAGTTTTTGAAGGGTAGAACATAAGATACATACAAAAAGGGGTTCACTGCAATAGTGAACCCCCTTTTTTAAAATTGCTATTGTGGTTATTTAATGTTATTCTTTTTCAAGAATTTAAGAATATAGTTGGCAATTTCTTTTCCTTTTTCTTCCAAAGCAAAGTGCCCTGTATCCAATAAATGAAACTCTAAGTTTTTGAGATCTTTTTTATAAGGATGTGCTCCTGATGCTGGAAAGATATGATCGTTTTTACCCCAAACGATTAATGTTGGTGGTTGGTGCTCTCTTAAATAGTGTTGCCATTTTGGGTACAAAGTGATATTGGTTCTATAATCGTAAAACATGGCTAACTGGATTTCGTTATTTTCTTTGCGGTTGATATGTCGTAAGTCGATTTCCCAATTATCTGGGCTAATCTTGCTTACATCTTTTACGCCATGGGTATATTGCCATTTTAAACCATCTATACTATGAAAACCTTCTAGAGCTTTCCCATTTTCTAGAGAGGGGTTCTTCCAATATTTCTTAAGAGGGTTCCAAAAATCTGTAATCCCTTCTTCATAAGCATTTCCGTTTTGAACAATTAGCGATTCGATACGTTCTGGATATTTAGAGGCAATTCTAAATCCAACCGGAGCACCGTAATCCATAAGATATACACTAAACTTCTGTACCTCTAGTTTTGCCAAGAAACCTTCTATAATAGTGGCCATATTATCAAAGGTATACTCAAACTCAGACATAGGTGGTTGTTCAGATCTTCCGTATCCGGGGTAATCTGGCGCCAAAACATGATAATCATCAGCTAGATCTACTATCAAATTACGAAACATGTGAGATGATGTAGGATACCCATGTAATAACAAAATAGTAGGTTTACTCTTTGAACCCGCTTCTCTATAAAATATATCCAATCCGTTTACTTCGACTGTTTTATACGTCGTTGATATGTCTAATGATTCTGTTACGTTTCTATTTGTCTCCTTGGTTTCGGTAAACGAATAGGTGGTTAACGTTATCATTACTAATGCTACAGTACTTAATGTGATTTTTAATGTTCTCATGATTTCAAGTTTTAATTGCTTTATTTATTTAATTACCGAACGTTCGGTAAAATATTGTTTCAAAAAAATAGTTATGTGTTATATAGGTTTCTTATTTCGTTGATGGTGGATACAAAAATGGTATGATCAGACATTGCATTAGCGACCACCAAGCTTCCTTGTACTTTAATCAAAATGTCTTTTGCCTTTTTGGTAGCTTGTTCCTTATCAAATCCAAAATCTAATCCTAGCTTTGTAAAGTGCATAATCCATTGGCTCATTGTTTTTTTTATTTCTTCTCCAAAAATTTGCATTCCAGACTCCATGGATAGTGCTCTCAAAATACAGGTATCTTCTCCATCGTTATACAATTCGCTAATCATTGCTAAACTTTTATCTAAACGCTCGATAGGTGATACCTCTTTTTTATCTAGTATAGGATATAAATTCTCCTGTAGCCAATCTGAAGAATATGATAATACTGCTAATCCAATCTCTTTTTTACCTTCTGGAAAACGATGATACAGGCTTGCTTTTTTGAGACCTGCCCCTTCTGCTAATTCATTAAGGCTTGCCCCTTCATAGCCTTTGTCTCTAAACACCTTAAACAGGCCTTCTATTAATTGTTTATCTTCTACTTTAACTGGTCTCATAATGGCACAAATATAACATTAAATAGTTTTTTACCAAACGTTCGGTAATTAATTAACTTGATTTTAACTATTTCGTTTGTTTTTAGTATTTGCTCACTATAGATGTGGGTGCTATTTTATAGGGTTTTGTGTGTTGTAGTGGTGAGAAGGATCGTTTGCTATAGAAACTTCTGTATCGCCACTAGTCGTGAGACTAGTGGTAGCGAGGGATTTAGTTCTTACTAGCTATTTTTTATATACGTTATTATGTGCTTTTTAATATTTCAATGTTATTCTTTCTAATTATATCATCTATAGGGACTCCTAATGCTTTGTGAAGTTCCAACTCATCTATAAAAATTCCATCATAAAAATCTTGATCAATCGATTGAAAAAATGTCTTACTGAATTTATAGAGTAATAGATTAGAAATAAAATCAAAATAATTTCTTGGTTCTCTAATATTTTCTATGAATTTTTCGATATAGTTTTCCTCAATTATGCCATCTAAATTATCAAGTGTTTTTATATTTAAAGTGTTTAGATTAGCTATCATCTCTATTTCTTCATGTTTATCGCGACTATCCTCTATTGAACCATTTTCCAGATATTTACTTAATCTATTTTTAAGATATGAATTTAAAGTAGTTGAATTAATTTCAATGTTTAACTGACCTGTTTTATTGCCTTCTTCAACTTGACTAGAAATATTATCAATGGTATTTGCAATTGAATTGAATTCTCTATCAGCAAGTTCTAAAGCTCCAGCAAGTACAGTAAATCTTCTTTTGATTTCCTCAGGCAACTGACCTGAAAATTTATAATTTCTATCATGTTCTATTTCAGCCCATGCATGTTGAAGAATAGTCCTGATTTGTACTTCAAATTTCATATTCTTAAATTTCTTATACTCAGGAAGTTTTAATCTATCATTCTTTAATTCAGCAACAAAGTGTACAGATTGATATCCAACCCTATCAATTCCTAATTCCATTTTCTTATTGATACTGTTTTTTATGTCGATTTTGAATGATTTTTTTACAATGGAACTAATGATTTCGACATCAGATTCGACATAAGTAATAATTCTTATTCCTGTTAAATCATGAATTTCATTTTTTGGTTCTTTATAGGATTTCTTAGAAATTTTAGTGTCAAAAGAATCAATATCTTTGGTTCTTGAATAGATATTGTGAATGTTTATGTCACTTTCTTCAATTAATTCAATAAGTATGCTTTCTATTTTACTAGTAAGTTTTTTGAAAACAGGTCTTTTTTCAATGTACCAATTTCTTATTTCTTGTTTTTTAGTTGTATCCATTCTTTTTTAATTGCACATAACGTCTCTTATATGATGCGTTTGCATCCTGTAGGGTGCATATGCATTATACAAATTGTTAGGTGGCGGATTTTTTAATTATGTTAGTGGAATAATAATCAGCAGTATTCAAAATTTCATCAAAAGTCAAAATTTCAATATTGTTTAAGCTATTCCTTAATTTGGTAAAATCACGTTCAATATATTCCAATTGCTTTTTAGTTAATTTTTTATTCGTTTTTACGAGATTTTCCTTTGATGAAATTATGATAATTCCCCTTGGCCTATGAATATTCTTGCTGAGGATTGATTTCTTTAATTCATCTTGAATGTCAGTTTCAGTTTTAAATTTTTCCCTTATTAACGCATCAGAGTAATTCATTGTTTGAATGATTGCCTTGCTCAAATCACCAGAAAATGCATAGTTTTTATGTGATTTATCGTAAATCAATGCTGGGAGTAAATGATGTTTGATTTCAATAATATCAACTCCCCAATAATGGTTAATTCCTAAAAAGTCAGGATACTTTTTTTCAAGGTCAATCTCAAATTGAATTTTGGGATAAATCTTTCTATAAGAGAAAATAAGGTATAGTAGATATTTTTCAAAGTAAGTCTGCCATATATTTTCGAGTTGTTTTATTTCTTTTCCGTCTTTTCCAACAATCTTTTTAATTACTCTTTTGGCTTTTTCGGTTTTAATATCGTTTCTTCCAATGGTTAGAATTTCTCTTCCAATTTTAACAATATCCTGAAGTTTTTCTTTTATAAAATACTCATCTAACCCTCTTAAAAACTCATTATCAAACACTTCGTGTTTAATTAGCTTCTCTGTAAGTTGTTGAACGGATTGAATATCAGTCTCATTTAGATATTTTTTAAACTCTTCTGGTTTTTCTTTTTTGTCAATATTGAATCGATTAATTAGAAAGTTAAACTCTCCTTTGGCAATGGAAGTGGTTCTCTTAGTTGTTTTACCTTTGAAATCAGTTTTTCGTTCATTTACAAGGTATCTCAAAGCTGACGTACGATACGAATTTGCACGATTATTAATACTTTTTGCAACGGAGAGCATTTTTTGGTACTTCTCAATTGATATAGTATATGAACCTTTATACAGTCTAAACTTATCTTTGTCAGCAGTTAGTTTAATTTTCTTTACAGATTTGGTATCTATTTGCAAGAAATCTTTCAATATTGAATAATAGTTTATTTGAACTTTTCTAATAAAGAGTTCGGTAAAACCTTCAAAATCGACAGGAAATTCAATCTTCTTTAATTCATTATATCTGTCAATATATTTTTTCTCATTTTGGTCAAATCGTTTGAGAGCAACTATATACGTGTTTTTTGTCTTTGTCACTATTATCTCTTCTGAGGACTCGTGAATAAAATTGTCGTCTTTCAGTATTACTTCTTCAAGTTCAAGACTTTCTATGTATTCTTCAAATTTCATCTGGTTCTATTCTGACACCTAACAATTGTATACTAGTAATTGCTAGTATCTTATTTATAGTATACATCTCAAACCTATCACAACAAAAACAAGATTCTTTGTGTAAAACCACAGTAGTATAAGATTACTTATCCGCTTCAGGCGGATCGTAATGACATATCTTATTTATAATAGTGCTGTAGGTCTGCACGAGCTAAGCTAAAGAATAAAAGCGTGCGATGTTTACGGGTTTCCGTAGGGTAGTGTATTTTTTTGGTGCGTGGGTAGGAAGTTATAGTAAAGAAAACAGTAATTAACTTTAGAGAATTGGGCTAGGGGTTTTTATAGGAGCCATGGTTAGCTACTGCGGTATTGGTAATGATTTTCTTGAATTTGTGTAACATCCATAATCCAACTAGTGCTCTCATTATCGGTTGATAAATGATACTGAAGTATTCAATAAATTGTCCTACAGATTCAGATTTCCAAAATTCATTCCCAAAGGCAGCTAAGTTGCCAATACCCCAAATCAGCAATAAATAGGCAAGTGCGCGATCCATCCTATTGCTTCCGAGTAGACTAAGTCCATAACATATATTTCCCAAGGCAAATGCCACAATGAACAAACCAAAAAGAGCATACCCTATTAAACCTGCGTGGTCCATATTGAGTTGAATCATCTCTCGCATGGCAAGATCATCGGCTTCGAGGTAAGATCTGCGCAG
Source organism: Aquimarina penaris (assembly GCF_040786285.1). Taxonomy (NCBI): domain Bacteria; kingdom Pseudomonadati; phylum Bacteroidota; class Flavobacteriia; order Flavobacteriales; family Flavobacteriaceae; genus Aquimarina; species Aquimarina penaris. Next base: position 1,476,889 of record NZ_JBFMKQ010000001.1, on the reverse strand, counting down.
ATTGTTCAAGTAAAAGAAAACAAACATCTGCCGAAAGATTTCGGTAAATGAAAATACAGTAAAGAATACAAAACCTAAAATTGTAAATCCTCGACTCTTTTTAAACTGAATCAATAAGAAACCTAACATGGCAATTAATACAAATAGACAGTGTACCATTACCCAGAATTTACTCGCGATGTATTTTGAATTTTCGAATAGTCTAATCCGCTCATCAAAACTCAACTCGCCTAAATCGAATAGATTAGAGTGAATTCCGAGTGTCGTAATTACAGATAGGAAGCAGCAGGTAATTGCGAATATTAAGAATTTATGATATTGAGTACTACTCACCATGATTTGTTTAGTATTAGGCGTTATACAAAAATAAATATTTTGTTCAAGATAAGGTTGCTGCCAACAATTCTATACTAACAATTGCTATTATCTTATGTATAGTATACATCTCAAACCTATCACAACAACCACAAGCAAGCTTGTGTACAACCACAGTAGTATAAGATTACTTCTCCGCCTCAGGCGGATCGTAATGACAAACTCTGTTGTTTTTTAATGGCTAGTATAGGTATGCACTACTAAGGTAAAGAATTAAAGCGTGCGGTACTTAAGGCTTTTTATGGGACACGGTGATAGTTGCAGTTTTTATTTTTTCTTTAAATATATCTGTTTTTCATTCCAATCAGAAAGTACAAATGCGACAGTTATCCATAGTCCAATAGCTATTAAGAGATAATAATTGAAAAGAGCTGTTCCTTCTTGAGAAATATTGAAGATAAAAAATGTAAATGCAGTTAGAGTAGCATGCATAATCATTGGTGGTATTAAGCTGTTTGCTCTGTCATAAAGCCAAACCATTATTATGCGTGTTGGTATCAACCCAGCATAATGGAAAAAGAATCCAGGTAAAAATTTTCCCAAAACTAAATTCCCATAAGTATCGCCACATCCCCAAATAACTGGTAGAAAGTGCCATGCTCCCCATAAAAGACCTATAAAACAACCTGTTTTTAAAATCCCATATCTTTCTTTTAGGTTTGGGGCTGCAAAACCAGACCAACCCAGTTCTTCTAATAAACCACCACCAATAATTCCGTATATCAATCCACTTACAATTAAAGTGACTTTGTTTTCAGTAGAAAAAATATTTGGAATATATGCATCTGAAAACTGGTATAGTATGAATAGAGAAAGTCCTGAAAGAATTGGTATCGTTAAAATAGCAATTAAATACAATTTAGCGTCTAATCTCCAATTCGTTAATTTTTTAAACAGTTCTTTAAACCCCTTTTTTCCTTTTATTACAGCAAGTAGTAAAAAACTTGCGATCACAGGACCCAACAAATATGGAATCATTGCTATAGGTAATAATCTATCAAATTGTGTTGGCGTTGCCGGAATCCCAGTCTGATTAGTCACAATAAAAATTCCACTCCATGAAATAATAAATGTTAGGATAAAGAAGAGCTTAACTGGATTTCTTTTTATATAAGCTTTCATGATTTTGGTTTTTTCCAAATTGCCACTAACGTCTCTTGTATGGTGCGTTTGCTTCCCGAAGGGAGCAAATGAACTATACAAACTGTTAGCATTAGTTTTTTATTTGCATAACTTCATTTCCAGTTGTTTCCATTATCATATCCGAGTATTCTTTTTCGGCTGGTTTTAGTTTTGGTATTTCGAATGCTAAATCACTTATATTTTCTTTAGAATAATCAACTAATATCATTCTAAATTCTATCATTTTGTTTAAAGATTTATTTATCTGTGTAGGATATGATTTTGTTAAAGTCAAGATTTCATTCAGGTACTCGAAATTATGAGATTTAAATAAGTCAGGATCAATTTTTAAGAATTCATCATCATAAAAGTATGTTTCTTTTCCTAAACCATTCCAATCAAGAGTTATAGACTTACATTTTTTTTCCATAATTGTTACTAATGAATCATTTCGAATAATTTTAGGTCTTTCAAATTCCATTTTTGTAGAACTATAGTTTTTTGCGTCTGCAATTAACACATATTCAAAACCTTTGTCAAAAGTGTATATTTTATTCACATCCGATTTATATACAATCCTTTTAGAGTTACTCGAATTCACAAGCTTTTCGTAATTCCCATTTTTTATATTTATAACTATGGTATCATAATATTCTCCAGACTTTTTCATATGCTCAATCATATCATTTTCTGAAATTCCTTTCATTTTTATATTGAACTCAATTTTGTAGGTTAGTTTCCCTTCGAATGTTTGCCCGTAAGAATATGTAGTGAGGATTGATATTATTAAAATAAGTATTTTATTCATTTTGGTCTTATTAATGCTAACAATAAGATAATAGCAATTGCTATTATCTTATTTATATTTTAATAACGATACTTTATGATCTCATCACAATAATCTCATCTTCATAATGACGGCTTGCAAAATAAAATAAAATAGCGGATATGATGCTTGTCGCAAAAGTGACCGTAAAGGCCCATCTCAAAGCATCAGCCCCTAAAATAGGTGTTAAATAATCACTTAACATTCCAATTACAAGAGGGCCTAGTCCTAATCCAAGCGCATTAAGAATAAAAAATAAAACTGCAGAAGAAAACGCTCTCATTTTGGCAGGAACTAAACTATGTGTAATTGCAATAGCTGGCCCCAAATATACACCACTCAAAAAATAACTCACCGTTAGCAGTCCAATTACAAAATTTAGATTTTCTCCAAAGAATATATAAAAGTAAGTAAGGATACTTATCACTATAGCGATAGCAGGAATCCAACAATACCATTTAATACCCCGAGTTTGGAATTTGTCAGTTATATATCCACCTGAGAAGGTTCCTAGAGCACCAAAAAAAGCTGCAATTAAACCTAAGGTAATTCCAATTTTATCCAAGGGCATACCATGTGTTCGACTTAAGAATGGTGGCAACCAATTTCCGATCCCATAACTACCAAATGCGGTCAAGCCACTAGCCAATGCAACAAAAACAAAAGTTTTACTCTTGAAAAGAGTGCTAATTACTGTTCTGATGGGAATGTCCTCTTTTGAGGAAGTATTATTGTCAGTTAACCCTTTAATAGGCTCCTTGACCGTAAAATAAAGTAAGATAGCATATAAAATACCTGGAATACCCAAGGATAAGAGGGCTATTCTCCAACCATAATTTGCTGCCACTAACCCACCAATAATAAATCCTAGTCCTATTCCGATATAAACTCCAGTTGAGTAAATGGAAAGTGCAGTGGCTCGTTTTTCAGGTTCGTAATAATCAGAAATAATGGAATGTGCAGGAGGGCTTCCACCAGCTTCTCCTACTCCAACACCGATTCTTGCAAGTAAAAGGTGAGTAAAATTTTGTGCCATTCCTGACAATGCCGTCATAGCACTCCAAAATATCAATGAAAATGAAACTACATTTTTACGATTATTTTTATCTGCATATCTCGCAATTGGTAATCCAAGTATTACGTAAAGTGCTGCAAAAGCCAAACCGGTTAGAAGCCCAAGTTGTGTATCACTCAATCCTAAATCAGCTTTGATGGGTTCTTGTAAAATGACCAAAACTTGCCGATCAATAAAATTAAAGGCATAGACTCCGGTTAATGTAAAAAGTACATATCTCCGGTAGGCTGGAGTGAAATGTTTTGAGGTTGATGAGGACATATTTTATTTAAATAAATTTAGTGTTCTTCAAATCAAATTCTGTTTTACCGAAAGGCTTTACAGTTTTTATGGTTAAAAAATCATGTACTCCAATTTTCACCCATGCTAAAGTTACCATTTTTTTGTATTCATATTTCACTTTTTTTATCAGCTTGGTCAGATGTTTTTAAATAAAAGGAAAAATGGAAACGAAATTCATTGCATATTTTTATCACTTTAAAATACAGAATTTTTTATTTCTCCTTTTTAAATTGAACTTTCGATATATCAAACTTTTGTTTTTATTTCGAATTTTCATATAGATCAACCGTATGATATGCAATTGTAGTACTTATAATGGAGATCAATATGGCTACTAGTGAGGCTACGCCTTTTTATAGGAACCATGGTTAGGCACTAGCGTTTATTTATTATTATACAAAGTTTTATGTGGGTCGGTCGAAAATTTTTCAGTTAATAGATTCCATAGGTCAGTATACCCATCATCATATCCCAGAGCCCAAATCCCAACACCCGCTATGTTATTGTTTTTTATCCAATCGTATTTAATTGATAATGATTTTACATCTTCAAAAAATAGCTGTCTATATTGGTCCGTACTGTCTTTAAGAACGATATAACTTGAAGCACTTTTGGGGTCAAATTGTATTGGGATATGTAAAGAATCAATATACAATTTTCGTATTGATTTATAGGGTGGATGAGATTTGAATTTTGTTACTTCTGTGCCTATTTCAGCATTTTTGGTATACCATTCTGCTCCGTAATACGGTAATCCAATAATTAACTTGCTTAGATCAACGCCCTTATTCTTATAGTAATTCACCGAGGTTTCTAGACCATTTCCAAATTTCTTGCTGTTTTTAAAAGGGGTTACAGGCCCGGTAGTTTTGCTAAACCTTCCGTAATAATCATATCCCATTAAGGTGTAAAAATCTATATAGGGATTAATGGCATCGATATCAAAAATATCATTCCAGTCTGTAGCGTAAAGACACAACGAAATCATATAATTAGGATTATCTTGTTTTAAGCTTTTTGAAATCTGAAGGATAAATTTTGTGAAACTATCTTTATTTTTTTTAGATACTCCTTCAAAATCAATATTCACACCATCGGCAGATCTAAGAGCAAGTAAACTGGATAGGCTGTCTATTAGTGTCTTTTGAGCCTTTGGATTTTCCAGGAAGACAGCATTATTTTTTCTTCCAAAATTAGATACCGAAAAAAATATCTTACAACCTTTGGCTTTTGCACTATCAATTAAAGCAGTGGTTTTCCATTGATGAATACTTTTATAACTGCCAGTTTCTGGTTGGACAGCGTACGAAAAATATGAAAGGCCCCATAACATGGAAAAATTATAATTTTTATACGAAGAACCATTAGAATAAAGATGCCACCCAAATGTGCGGTAATCTGGATCAACTTTGCCTTTTTTATGACGTATTTGTTGATGAGAACTATGATTTAGGCTATCCCATTGCTGCTCGGTTGTAAAATTAAAATCTCCAAATGTTTTTTCATGTAAATGACGTTGACTTATAAATTCGCTGCTGTCTACCGGGACAATTGGACTTTTATCCTTAGTATCCTTGTGGCATCCTATGCATAAGAGTAACGAAACGGTCGTAATTAAGAATATTTTCATCTAATATTGTATAATGGTTTAGCTACACTGCATTTTAATGCAGTTTAAGTTTTGTTGGTATTCGTTTTTCTGAACACAAAAGATATAAGCCTTGGAATTTCTTTTTCAGATGTATCGTCAAACCATTCATTTATTTCTATTAATTGAAAGCCATTATTTTCGGCATTGTCAACATAATCAGAAATATGATGTCTAAAGACCTTTAACTCCTCAACTCCACTTTCAGTCTCGAATTTTGCTTTACTCCCTGCATATTGTTTGAAAGGATGTAATTCGCTTATAAAGAAAATCCCATTTTCGATAAGCTTTTGATTTGCCTGATTAAAAATAGGATTCAGATCATCAATGTGCTCAAGAGTAAGGCTTGAAGTTACCAGGTCTACATATTGATTTTCGATTTCCCACTCTTCGTTAAGATCTGCTCTTTTAAATTGAACTCTACTATCGATTATTTTCTCTTTGGCAACATTTAACATTGCCTCAGAGAAATCAAGCCCGATTACTTGCTCAGCTTTTTTCAATAACCAGCTAGTATTCTTTCCTGTTCCACATCCTAGTTCCAACACATGTTTAAACTTATATTTCGACAACGTCTCAATAGTCGCTTTTATGTCTAAATCACGAGTCTTATTTTCATTCGTATCGTATTGCTCAGCCCAAGAATTATATGCTTTTTCTATACTCATTCCTATTTCTTCTCAATTAATGCTAACGTTTTGTGTATGGCCTCGTTGCGAATCTCGATCAACTAATTTAGCAAAAGACTATATTTTTAGCTTAAAAAGCCTTTTGCAATATCGTCTACAACATTATAGTAAGTATCCCATTTACCATAAACTTCTAACGCCCATTTTCGTATTAAATCTTTGGATATTGCCTCATTAGTAGATTTTTCTTTAATATCCGTGGTTGTAATTTTCCCTCTTTCAAGGGTTTTTGGTGGAATTAAATACTCATCTTGTTTATCAGTCTTATATGTATTCAAATAATCGCTCAGTTTTGGCGACAATCTATACGTCCACTTAATATTATATTTAAAAATCAAATGTAATCTTGAAAGATGGAAATGATTATTCCATCTACCATGTATTTCTGGGTGTTGCAACGTGTGTGCATCAACAATCAGGAATCTGTATATATGGTTTTCGGTTTTTGAGAAATCAACGTTTTGAAATCCAAGATTGAAAATTTCTAAACATTCGTGAATTCCCCTTTTAGTATTAGCACCGCAAAACTGACACTTTCCAACATCTATAAGTGTAATTCCATTTTTCTCTGCGAAATCAATATAATCTTGCATGGTCTTTTTCGCTTGTTACTAACGGTCCCGTGCAAACGCTCGTTTTAATGCCGTTATATATTGTTACGCACAGGCTTTATAGCTCGTTCTCTTTTAAATCTTTAGCTAAACTTGCAATTTTCAGTCTTTTATTCCGCTTTACATATTCTAAATCCGATACATTGTCAATCATTAACTGACGGTTATAATAATTTATATGTTCAAAAACTGCGAAAAGATTGGCCAAAATCCCCCATAAAATTAAGTTTTCAGGTATAATTTGCCAGTCATTTTGATACAATTGAATTACAAATATTATTGGAATAAGACCAATTAATATCAAATTTAATTTTTTAGAATTCCTGAAAATATCTAAGTTTTTCTCTTGATTGAAGGGCTTGTTTATCAATCTGTATAACTTTAATTTCCAATAGTGTTGACCTTGAATTAATATTATTATACAGACTAAAATTCCATATAAAAGAAAAAATATATCTACAAATGAATTTTTAAGGATGAGATAAAATAATATCGCAGGGAAAGTCACAAAAGCGTGAAATCTTTCCATAGGATAATAACTCTTCAATCTTTTAATCAGTTTTTGTTTACTCATATTAATTTTCAGTTTGCACCTAACGTTTAATATATGTATCGTAGCGGAGCAAAATGTTACCTAACCATCGACATTTTCTGCGCGGATTTTATACATTATTCAGCTATAAAAGCACTGCACCATAATAAATAAGCTAGAATTAGCAATAAACTATATACGGTGCTAGCAATAGTATTATTCTATTGAATGTGCTTTTCTGAAATAATTAGATTAAAATTAAACACTTTAACAATCCGCTTATTAAATCACATTAGATTTCTAAAAGCTTTCGCATATATTTTATCCGAGTCCTTTTTATTTTTTTTAGGAATAAGGATATGTGTTTTTGTTATCACATTGGCATCATTTCCATCAACACCTGTACCTCTAGTTTCATCAGTAAAGCAAATATTTATTTCATTATCTACTTTTTCTATATGTATGTTTTTTATGTAATTAAAAGTTTTTAAAACGAAATAATTATTCGTCAAAATTAATCCATATTTAAAACATTGGACTTCCTTAATCTTACAGTTTATAGCATTCAAAAGAGGATAAATTATAAAAACATACACATTAAGCCCCCAAAAAAGTGAAATCATCAAGAGATTATATCCAACAGCCAAAGCGAATTTCCCATCATTTTTCAGGTTATAACCTAAAATTATTAAAGTAATTGAAAGTAATAAAATCACTATTGAAATAATAGAGTTTTTTTTAATCTTTTTCTTTAAAATCTTCTTTATAAAGTTATTCCATTCCTTTTGTTCATATTCAAACTTTAATATGGGTTCAAGTCTTTTTTCAATAATATCTGAAATAAAAATTCGCTTACTATGTTCGAAGATTAATTTTATAAATAAGATTGCTAATTGTCCATATATAAAAGCATATAAATAGTAATGTATCTCTAAATTCTGGATTGCTATGTAACCAATAGAAGCTAAAAGTGGAGTAAATAAAAAAATAAGTATAATAACTTTGATAAAAGAGAAAGTTACATTGTCTTGATATGTTTTATCCATTAATCTTTTATATTATTGCTAATGTTCGTACTAAATTCAGCCTTAGTGTCGTTGCTTAAGGAGTGTTGTCTGCTGTTTTATTTTAATTTTTTCTTTTCTACATCAAGATAAAGCTGTTCTACCTTATCTCTTGCCCATGGTGTTTTTCTTAAAAAGGTAAGACTAGATTTAATCGAAGGGTCATTTTTAAAGCAATTGATGTTAATTTTCATTGCTAATTTTTCCCAACCATAGTGTTCTACTAACAACTCTAGTATTGTGATCAATTTTACCCCGTGCATGGGGTTATTGGGTTGTTCTTTTTGGTGGTTATTTTCTTTATCCATTACTGCGCTAATTACTCTTGTTTATACTAGGTTTTAATGCCGGTTTATATATTTTGGCGATTGTTTTACAATATTTTTCTAGAATTCACCCCTGCTGCAGACAAGATTAATTTACAAGATTCTAAAAAACTTTGAATCCCTCTTTTTTTGGTTTTAAAACTGGGAGACCACACATTATAGGTTATAGAACTAGAATATCCACCAAACTCAATACTACACGAATAACCATCTACTGCATTTTCTGGGAATAATCTTGATATTTCTGTTGGTTGAATTTTTACAATCGAATTTACGATATTGTCAAATTCATTGAATGTCAATTCATAAATGTGAGAGGAATATTTTTCGGATGGTTTACGTTTGCTAATAATTAAGGAATCTTCTTTAGTTTTTGCATTCTCTAATGCTATTTCAACAGCTTTCTTCTCAGCATAATCTTTCATTGTCATTTTATCAATGTAAACCTGCATTATTACGTCATCTTGAGTTTTATTAATTATAATATCAAGTTTACTAATCTTTGGATTTACCAAAACACCAGGAGCTGTATAATTAAAAACGATTTTATTTATCCCTTCTTGACTTAGCAAGTGTTGCTGTATTAGAGATACTCCTAAAATCACTATAATTAATTTTAACTTTATTTTCATCGGATCAAAGTATTGTTAGTTTAGTATAAACGGTCGTTTTAATGCCGGTTATATATTGTTGGTGATAGAATTTTATTTTAAAAAAACGATTCTCGGTACAATTTTTCTTCTGTCATCTCGAGCGTAGTCGAGAGGTCACTATGAAAAATCACTCAAATTGACGTTTTTTTGATTGGTAACTTCCAAAATGCACAACAGAACAGGTGTTTTTATCTGATTCACTACCATCTTATATCATTTTAGCTAATATCTCTTTCATCATTTTTGCCGCTAAAAAGGCCGTCATATTTTGAAAATCTCTATTTGGATTATATTCTACAATATCTGCTCCTATAACCTCTGCATCTATATTCTGAATTAAATCAATAACTTGTCTTGAAGACAGGCCTCCGGGTTCGTGATGAGAAACTCCAGGTGCAAAAGCAGGATCAAATCCATCCATATCCAAAGAGATGTATAATGGGTTTTCGAATTCGAGCTTCATTGATGGATCAAAATCCTTCATTTGATATATATCTACATTAAATTTTTCTGCCTGCTTGGCCTGATGTGTATTGAGTGTTCTTATTCCTACCTGAACCAACGTAACTGCAAATCCATTTTCCATAATTCTTGCAAATGGACAAGCGTGAGAATATGGGTCTCCTTCAAAGTTATCGTATAGATCAGAATGTGCATCAATCTGAAGAATATCGAGTTTGGGATATTTATGATGATGGGCTTTAATAATTGGAAATGTAATGGAGTGGTCTCCTCCTAGTGTAAAGATTTTTCGGTTTAGATTAAGATGATTTGCTGTGATCTCTTCGATATCAAAATATTCCGAAATCTCAAAATCTCCCTTATCTTCAATAACATCGTTTTCTATAGAAACTCCATTTTCGGCAAACAGGTTTAATGAACCAGAATGTAACGCTTCTCTAATGAGTAGCGGAGCAAGTTTAGGGCCTTTTTGGTACGATGATTTTTCATCAAATTGTATTCCTTGGACAATTATTCCTTTCATTTGGTTTATGTATTATACTAGAGAATAGGTAAAGTATGACCATTTAAAGAGTCGTATCACATAAATAATGAACGATTCGTTTTCTTCTATGCATTTTGTTTTAACCACTCACTTCTTCGTTTATCCGGAAGGTGTTTAATCACAAAATCTTCAAATAATGCATCAAATCCATCCCCATCTGGAGAAGCAGCGGTCAATCCCACCATTACAGGTACGTTATCGGGAAAGTAGGCTAGCCTCATTACAGTGAAATCTGTATTGTCTAATGAGTATTTTATTTCTATAGCATCCAATCTTCGTGTAACCTTAAGCCAAACCGAAGCTGGTTTTTGTTTTAACTCAACCATACTCCAATCACTATTTTGATGAGTAACAACTGCACTTAAATTGATTCTTTGGTTTACATATTCTACACCAGTTTTAATCCAAGTTTTTTTGTCTATCCTTATCATTATTCCCATTTGGTCGAACCTACTTTTATACGCACCCGTTATTTTTACGTTCAATTCGAATTCTCCACCCATCATAGAATAATAAAAAGGACCATCGTCTACAGTAAAACCATAGTGGGTTTTTCTCCAGAAATCTGTATTAGGTGTTACATACATAGATAATGAAGTATCATTAATTATTTTCCATATATCTGGTTCATTAAACCATTGCATCTTTTTCATCATTTGCATTTTTGACTTCTCAAATTGTCGTAGGTTTACTTACCTAATACACATCTATATACCCACACTAAGGTAATTATATCTTAATTATTACCCCTGTGTATTTTGGTAAATATTGTAAAAAAGCGTTAGTTCGAGTGTTTCGTTGTAATGACCTCTCGACTTCGCTCGAGATGACAGAAGACAAAATGCCCGCCTGCCGGATGGGTAGGTATCGACCCTTCGACAAGCTCAGAATGACGATGTATTTTTTGTACAAACTCTGTCCTTGATAGCTCTGCTGAGCTTGTCGAAGTACACTTCTTTCTTCGGTCAAAGCACTCGAATTGACAAATTTTGGATAAAAAAAGACAAAATACACTATGAGTTAATTATGAGCTATTAACTAATCTCTAAAAATACTGCCCGATCCCGAACACGAAACCGTTGGTAGCGTCTTCGGTAACGCCATAGCCATAGTCTATTCTAAAAATGGCATTAAAGATCTTTTTGTGCATAAAGCGTAGCCCTACACCGGGATACAATCTAAAGTTTTGTGAATCGCCAAAGTCACCAAAGTCACCACCGGGATTCCTCCAACTCCCCCCATCTACAAAGACATTGCTTTGCAATACAAACCAATCTTTTTCGTACAAAGTATGGCGATATTCGGTATTAAGTACAATCACCCCCGTACCGCGGTCAATCACGTTACCCACACCTCTAATGTTTAGATTGTTATCTACTGCAAAGGGTGCAAAAGGAGATTCATCATTGCTTGCTAGCCCAAATCGCAGTCGCGAGGCCCAATTGCCTTTTTTACCTACCCTATGGTAGTACAAAAAGTCGTTCCACCAGATAAAAAAATCGGGTAAGACATCTTCAGTACTAATTACATACTGAGTGTTGAGGATGCTTTGAAATCCAGAGACATACTGGTAGTCATAATTTAAATTATTATACTCATAAATGAGTTTATATAGTAGTTTATTTACATCAAAGTCCTGTGGTACACTAGGGTCTGTTACTCCTTCTTTGTATTCATAATCTTCATTAAAATAATTGATCCCTAATTCGATTCGATTTTGCAAATTAAACTGGTACAGCCCCAAGATTTCGTAAGAGGTATTGTTATATTTGTAGTCTGCCGTTCCATTTTCAAGAAATACGGGTTCTTCGGTGGTGATATTGCTATAATTAAGAGCTAATCCCGCTCTTTTTCCAAACAAAAAAGGTGCCCGTATGTTTCCCATATACGAGGGATAAATATCATTTTGGTAGATCCCCCCAACTGTAATATTTCTTCCTAATAAATTAAACTCATATAGACCAAGTCTAAAAGCAAATTCATCATCGTTGGTGGTATATACATTAGCAGAGGGAATAATGGTAAAGTTTTCTTCGACTCCGTATACTACTTCATAGCCGTCTTCTTTTTCGTTCACCTGGTAATAGGCATGAGCAATCGATGGTAATCTTTTGAGTCTTTTAACATCCTTTTCAATCAGTAATGAGTCCAGTGCCTCACCTTTTTTAAGGCTAGTAAGCTTGATTAAAGCCGAAGTTTTGGTCTTGTTATTTCCTTGCACAAGGATATCGGTAATAACCATGTCTTGTGCTAAAGTAATGCCGGTTATAAGCAGGATAATAAGAGTAAGGGTTATTTTCATTATTGTGTTGAGTAAAATTCTTTTATTAATTTTTCTGAGGGTTTATTCTGAATAGTAAACCTATTGTTGTCCTTTCCTCCTACTTCATCATGATTATGAAACCATTTCCAAAGAAAACCACCAGCAAACCAAGGCTCCTGCCAAAATTCATGATATAAAGCGGTCAATGCATTCTCTTGTGCTTTTAGATCAACATTACCATTGGCTCTACCAGAATCCCAGGGCTCTTTTCCTGTATAATGAACACTGCGATACCCATACTCGGTAAACAACACAGGTTTCTTTACTTTGTTATGCAGAGCAATAATATCGCTCTTATGCTTTTGCCAACCTTGTTGTAACTCTTCTATGGTAGGGGTCTGGCTTTCTGATACCGGAAAATAAGCATCAATCCCTACATAGTCCAGTTGGTTCCAAAACGGTGCTTTATCAAACTGATCCCAATTTTCTGCATACGTCAAATTTCCTGTGTACACGGCTCTAACTTTCTGAATGAGCTGACTCCAATATAGAGGTCTAGTCTGCACGAACGTATGCAACTCGGTACCGATACAAAAAATCGGAACTTTCATTTCTTTTGCTAATTGGGCATATAGCATTATAAATTCTTCGTACGATTTTTCTAAAACTTTCCAATCCTCTTCAGAATTCATTTTAATGTTACCGGTAAACTCTCCTTGCCAAACCCAAATCTGAGGTTTTAGCATTACCTTTATGCCTCTTTCGTTTAGCAATTCGATGGTTCTTTTGGCTCCGTCTCTTCGTTCTCCCCACCATTGCCTTTCGATATTAAAAACCACCTTGGGAGCTTCTAGATTTCGTACAAATCCAAAAGGCATTACTGCAGCCCAATTGGCATTAACTTCTATCACCGGTTCTATGGCCTTTGCAGTAATTTCTTTAGGAGAACCTACAAAACTAACCCCATTTATCTTAGGTTGCTGTCCAGAACAATTGAAAAAAATGATACTAATACACAGTAGAAAAACCTTTTTCATTTTATTTTTTACTGCTGAAAATACAATTTTATTAGAATACCGCTCTTAATCCTATATTAAATGTTTCACCTAAACCGGTATTATCACCATCTACAAAGTTGGTATATAAGGCTTCTATATTAAGCTCATTGGTTAGTTGGTATTTAGCCCCTCCACCTAGTGCTGTGAAATTTTGGTCAAAATCATTTCCCAGATCTATTAACTCAGAATGCTGAGCCAAAGCTAACACTGTAAATTTAGAACTCGGAAAGTAGCTAAAAAATACTCCAGGAGTAAGTCTAAGGCTATTGTTTGCAAAGCTATCTTCTTCTTCACCAAAGTTTAATTCAGAATTAAGTTCTCCGAAGATTTGAAATTTATTACCAGGAAATGTATGATCGTAGAAAAATCTATTTTGCCAGATATATCCATCTTGATCCAGGAAAACCCCATTTTCAGATTCGTTATCCACTAACGGGATGAAAAAAGAACTTTGTACAGAAAAATTATTGACACTTTTAAGAGGTACAAACTTTACAGAAGGAGCAAATGATGTAAACCCAGAACGAGCAGTACCACTTTCACCATCAAACTTAAATACATCTAATGCATCACGATCTGCAACTACATTGGATCTAAACTCTAAAATAACTCCCAGATTCCATCGCTTATTATTTCCTATTCCTGTATATGCCTCGACAGTAGATGTAAAAAATGTTTGTCTAGGTTCGCCTCCTTCACTAAATGTGCTTTCGGTTTGTGTATACAAGTTATTAAACCACTTAATATCATATTGTCCTTTCCCAATTAATTTAGATGGTGTTAAGGTTTGGATTACTGATCCTTGATCCTCTTCCTGATCCTGTGCAAAGCCAACAACTAAAACAAAAAGACTAATTGCTGTTACTATTATTTTTTTGATTTCCATGTTTGTGATTTTTATTTGCATAAGCCACCCATAAAGTTTTCTTTTTGAGAACACTCTTGCAATATGAATTAATGTTTAAAAAATTATTTGATTTGATTTAGACTCCAGTCATAAGGATAATAAGACACTTTAGCATCTGAAGATATTTTCTCTTTTCTGAATTTATTTACGAAGTCTACTTCTGATCCGTTATGAGTAAAATCAACTTTATACCATTCAAAAATTTGCGATAGCTGCACCTTTTTTCCTTTAACCCTAATAAATTTAGGATTATTAAGTGCCTTTGTTGTCTGGCGTTGTAATTGACTTTCTAAACTTGAAGGTGTATATGCAGATGATATTATTGGCGGACATCCTAACCCTGCGCACACTAACACAAAGTGAAAGCGAGCTTCTTTAGGGAAATTTTTTCGAAGTATCTTATTTTCTAAATCATTAAGCGTCGTTACTTTTCCTCCTAAATCATAAGTGGTTTTATCAAAAAACCCTTTAATATTTAATGGTGATTTAATTGGATATTTGTTTACTACTCCTTTGATCACAGCCAGGTTATAAGCATTAATATAAAAAGCTTGAAACGTCTTAGGGTTGTTTTTTGAGACACGTATCTTCGAGGCCATATCTAACAACGTATTCAAAGATGATGGATCTTTCTTAATAGCGCTGTATTTTACTTTTCCGTTAGATACATAGGTATTAAAAAAAGCATCTGCCTGAGTAAAAAATTCTGCCGTACTCTGAGAAAAACCCATTTGGTTGGAGAGCATTATTAAGATGATTAGTACCTTTTTCATAATATATCTTTTACCAGCTCCAATCTAGAAACTGAATTCAATGTATTTTTTTAAAATTGTTAAAATTTACCTCGGTAATGGGCATTCAGTCGAACGGCAAATCGGCAACTTACAAACTATTTTATATTTTATTTACTCAAATCAAAAAGAACAATCTTGTTCGAAAAATATACTTATCCTTACAAAAAGTAATAGCTTTTAGACTGATTCTAAATTAATTCAAACATATAAGTTCTTATATTTATGTTCGACTTACTGACAGAGGTATTCACTTCTTAGTAAATAATTGACAATCAACAATCATCTTTTATGGAACACATTGTAATTATCGGAAATGGAATTTCAGGGGTTACCGCTGCAAGACATATCCGCAAAATGTCAGACAAAAAAATCACTATTGTTTCTGCAGAAACTGATTATTTCTTTTCCCGCACAGCATTGATGTATGTATATATGGGGCATATGAAATTTGAACATACACAACCCTACGAAAACTGGTTTTGGAAAAAGAACAATATCGAACTTAAGAGTGGTTATGTATCCAAAGTAAATCATGAAGCTAATGAATTGGTCTTCACCAATGGTGAAACCTTAGGGTATGATAAATTAATCATAGCCGTAGGTTCTAAACCTAATAAATTTGGATGGCCAGGCCAGGATTTAGACGGAGTGATGGGTATGTATCATAAACAAGACCTTGAAAATCTAGAAAAACACGCCCCTAATAATAAGGTATGTAAACGCGCTGTAGTTGTTGGCGGGGGATTAATTGGTATTGAATTAGTCGAAATGTTACATTCTAGAGATATCCCGGTAACCTTTCTTGTACGAGAAAAAAGTTTTTGGAACGTAGTTTTGCCTGCCGGCGAAAGTGGAATGATTAATAGACATATTAAAAATCACCACATCGATCTACGATTAGGAGTAAACCTAAAAGAAATAATTGCTGATGAAAATGGCAAAGCTAAAGGAGTTGTTATACAAGAAACAGGTGAAGTAATTGATTGTGATGTAGTAGGGCTAACACCAGGAGTGTCTCCTAATATAGATTTCTTAAAAGATTCTGGTATCGAATTAGGTCGAGGAGTAAAAGTGAATCGATTTCTCGAAACCAATATCCCAAACATATATGCCATCGGTGATTGTGCCGAGCAACATGAGGCTATCGGTCTTCGCCGTCCAATAGAAGCCGTTTGGTATACAGGACGTATGATGGGAGAAACTGTTGCCCAAACCATATGCGGCAATAAAATTGAATATAAACCCGGACATTGGTTTAATAGTGCAAAATTTATGGATATCGAATATCAGACCTATGGTTGGGTATTTGGTCAACCCAAAGAATACGAGCAACAGTTCCATTGGATACACGAAGACGATACCAAGTGCATCACAGTATCCTATCATAAAGAAACTCGAGATTTTTTAGGTATAAATACCTTCGGAATTAGAATGCGCCATGAAGTTTTTGATCGATGGTTGACCGAAAAAAGAGATGTAGATTTTGTTATACAACATCTGGCCGAAGCAAATTTTGATCCAGAATTCTATTCGGTGTATGAGTCTGATATACTTACAGCCTTTAAAAAATCACAACTTCAAACTGCATAAAAACAATACTAAAAACTTTGCAGGTTATAAAAATCTGTGAGGTCTGAAAAAAAGATAAAAAAATGAGTAATAAATTAAATCATAGCATGTCTCTTGCCAACCCCGAGGCCAAAGGGATTTCGACAAAGCAAAAAATAGCATTGGCAATCGGTTTAGTTGGGCTTTTTATTTTGGCCTTGGCCTTATTAAATACCAATCTCCCAAATCAAGGAGCATTTTTAACGGTGTCTTTAGGATTAATTACAGTGGGCACAATTTGGTATACCAATGATGCCTACCTGACTAAGTTAGAAGGAATCAAAAATGATCAAGTTTGGTTTAAGTCCATATCCTCTCGTGGGGTCTTAGGATGGCTTACCGGAGTTGGATTAACAACATTCTATATTGTCCTGTATTTTTATGCTGATCTATTGGGCTTGGGAACCAATGGTGAAGCAAATACAGGGTTAGTAGCATTATTTGATCCGTTAAGTAAGTTATTAAGTGGTAACCCCGCTAGCCAATGGTTTGTTTATGGAACTTTATATACCATTGCCATTATTGCTTTTGGATATAAATTTATCCTAAAATACAGACATAACCGATATCAACAAATTCGTACGGTTTCTGTTATGTTTTTTCAATTAGGGTTTGCTTTTCTGATCCCTGAATTTATGGCCAGACTAAATTCTGACACCTTTAAACTTCCGTATTACGATTTAAAAAATGTTTGGCCTCTTAATTACTATAACTTCGAGCAATACAGAATTGACGAATTTATTAATGCCGGCAACATTGGATTAGGGTTATTAATTTTTGGAGTCGCTTCAATTTTTATTATTACTCCGATTCTTACGTACAAGTTCGGAAAAAGATGGTATTGTTCCTGGGTTTGTGGTTGCGGGGGCTTAGCCGAAACTGCTGGGGATTCGTTTAGACAATTATCCAGTAAAAAATTGAGTGCCTGGAAACTTGAGCGTTGGTTGATCCATACCGTGCTAGTATTTGCTGTAGTAATGACCACAGCGGTCGTGTATACGTACCTGGGATATGATCCTAATAAGTATTGGCTTACCAAAGATGTATTTTTAATGAGTGTCGCCGGATTTCTTACATTCATTTTTGCTGGAGTAATGATCTTTAAAAGAAAAGAATTAGGTAAAGATGCTCGCTATGGAGCCATTGGATACTTTGTGGTAATCATGTTATTAATTGGTATTCATGTATTTGGTGATGCTGGTAAGATTTTCTTCCTTAAAGCTGAAACGCTTAGATCATCTTATGGATTTTTGATTGGATCCATATTCTCTGGAGTTATTGGTACTGGTTTTTATCCCATTTTAGGTAACAGAGCCTGGTGCCGTTTTGGTTGCCCTATGGCGGCAATTCTTGGTTTTCAACAACGATTATTCTCAAAATTTAGAATCACAACCAATGGTGGGCAATGTATCTCTTGTGGTAATTGTTCTACCTATTGTGAAATGGGAATCGATGTTCGCGCTTATGCCCAGAAAGGTGAAAACATTGTGAGATCAAGTTGTGTTGGATGCGGTATTTGTTCTGCTGTTTGCCCAAGAGGAGTTTTGAAATTAGAAAATGACAAACTAGATGGAAGAATAAGTTCTAATGAGATCTTATTAGGAAACGATGTAGATCTTATGGATTATGTAAATAAAAAATAGATTTTATTTTAAATATAAGATAGAGATTTTATGCTATCATAAAAGTGGCTGTTTATAACCATATAGACAGTCTCTTTTATTTTTGAACATACATCAGCTATTAATTCGCTTGTTATGAGAAATAAAAAATGTATTTAATTCCTTTAGATTAAGTATAAAGCAAAGTTTTAATTAAGAAGCTATGTCTATTGGAAAACTCATATATATGGTGGTTCCTTTATTGCATTCGCTTTGTATTTCAAAAGTTCCGTTTTGCTTTTCTACCAATTTTTTTGAAATACTCAACCCGAAACCACTTCCTTGTTCATTATCGGTGCCTACCGTAGATTCATTTTTATCATTTACAAGAAGTTTTTGAATCCTATTATCGCAAATACCTACACCTTTATCAACAATCGCAATCTTTACTTGTTGCTCTTCTTTTTGAGAATTTACTGTAATATGAGAACCTCTATGCGAAAACTTTATAGCATTGGCTATTAGATTTCTCATCACAGTTTCCATCATTGTAGGATTAATTGTAAGTTCAAGATCATCTGGTATCTCATTAATTAAGTTGACACCCTTTCTTTTTCCACTTAAATCAGAAAATTCAAAGACTCTCTCGACTATTGTACTTACGGATTGCTTTTCTAATGATACTTCATATTGATGTTGATAAGAATTTCCCCATTTCAGCAAATCTTCTAAAAGCTGATTTCCTTTATCTGCAGATTCTTTTAACAACTCTCTTATTTTCTTTCTTTCATATTCATCTTCTACTTCATCTATCATTTCGACCAAGGACTTAAGCTGAAAAAATGGTGTTCTTAAATCGTGACCAATAATTCTAAAAAGTTGATCCTTTGCACGATTCATTTTCTTAAGTTCTTCATTTTTCTCTTTGATGAGAATGTTAGCCTCCTTTAGTTTTTGAGCTAACTTTACAAAAGCACTTTGGCTGGCATATGACATAACTCCAGCCCCACATACAATCATACCATGATAAATAAATTTATCAATAGGATACTCACTACCCACGGTAAAAAAACAAAAAAGAACATAAAAGAAATTAAAAATCAATAAATTCTTTACTTGCTTATAGTGCATAAGCATTAGCAAGGATAAAATCATTTCTGATTGCAAAAATACTGGTTCAAACTTAAAACCGGGATCAAAACGTCCTATAATTACGGTAGCCATTATAGCTCCCACAATAGAATAAATTGGCACCGAGAATAAGTTTGACTTGCTCATTAAAGAATATCGATAACCTATATATCCTAATATCATAAGGCTAATAACGACAATGTCTCTTATAAAATAGTAACTAAATCCTCCTTCTAGATATTCGTTTAAAGCATGAATGCATGTACCTGGCATTATAATGAATAACACAGGGGTAAGTACTGTATCGAACTTAAAAAGCTTAGACTTTTTTTTCATGTATAACATTTACTATTTGTTGTAAGCTTTGTTCTATGAATACATTAAGCAATGAAAGTGTAAAAAGGAATGCAATTTAACAAAAATTAAATGAAAAGAAAGAAAAAGATTACTTTTTAATGCAAGAAACTAAATTAAATACGTTTTAATGCATAAATACATCGTTAAAATACGTTTTTTAAACATCAACTGTCTTCACTTCATATCAATGTACTCTTATTAATCATACATTGATTTCCTTAACCTAGAGTAATAAATAGAAGATTCTTTTTATCAGTTTATATATTCTACTTAAAAAATTAATTTTAGTGTTAGTTATAAATCATATCTTCGTCTAAAGCACTGTATAAACCCCACCATTATGATTCTAAAGGTATTCATTATATTCATCACATTTTCTTTTTCGGGATATCCAATCACTTCAGAAAAAGAATATCACTATGAATATTATACCAATGGAACTCTAAAGGCAGAAGGCTGGAAAATTGGAGAAACTAAAGTTGATTTTTGGCATTTCTATCATGATAACGGAAATATATCACACGAAGGTCATTTCAAAAACAATAAAAAAAGTGGTTATTGGTATTTTTATTCCACAAAAGGAAAATTACTAAAAGAAGGTCATTTTGTAAGCGATAAAGCCGAAAAATGGTGGATTATTTACGATATTGCCACCGGAATTACCAGAAAATATCAGTACAAAAACAATAAGAAAGAAGGATATTGCTTATTGTACAAAAACAATAAACTTTTTAAAGCTGAAAGATACATCAACAATCAAAAAACGGGTGAATGGACAGATATCTTTAGTTTTAAAAGGGACAACCCTAATGCCTCCCTATAAATGCCTCCCACAATAAACGTTATTATACCTGCTTTTAATGAAGAAGAGTCTATCGCTCATGTAATTAAAGACATCCCTGATATAGTGTCTGAGATAATTGTAGTAAGTAACAATTCTACAGATCATACCGAGGAGGTAGCAAAAAAAGCAGGAGCTACTGTTTTACAAGAAAAACAAAAAGGATATGGATATGCATGTTTGAAAGGGATGGAGTACATAGCAGCAAAAGATCATAAGCCCGATATTGTTGTTTTTCTGGATGGAGATTATAGTGATTATCCCGAAGAGCTTACCTCTATTGTTGCTCCGATAATAAATGATAATATTGATTTAGTAATAGGATCAAGAGTAAAAGAACGGCGTGAATTAGGCTCTATGACTTTTCCTCAAATATTTGGTAATTGGCTAGCAACCAACCTTATGAAGCTTTTTTTTAATGCAAAATTTACAGATCTCGGCCCTTTTAGAGCCATCAAATATACTACCTTATTGGCCTTAGAAATGACCGATAAAACGTATGGCTGGACTATAGAGATGCAATTAAAAGTAATACGAAGGAAATATACATATATCGAGGTCCCAGTATCTTACAAAAGGAGAATAGGTGTCTCAAAAGTTTCAGGAACCATAAAAGGTGCTATATTTGCAGGCGTTAAGATTTTAAGTTGGATTTTTAAATATAGCCTTAAATAATGGATGTTGCTATCATCATAACCTACACATTAGCCCTACTCATCATATTTATGTATAGTTTGGCTCAACTGAATCTGCTTGTTAATTACTTGAAATCCCGAAAGGAACCTGACAATTCACCTACTTTTGATTTTTCGAAACAAGAAGAGATTCCGTATGTAACAATTCAGTTACCCGTATATAATGAATTATATGTAATGGATCGTTTACTCGATAACATTGCTGAATTAGAGTACCCCAAAGATAAATTAGAGATACAAGTATTAGATGATTCTACAGATGAATCTGTGGTCACTACCGCTGCTCATATCAAAAAACTTCAAAAAACCGGTTTAGATATCCAGCACATATGCCGTGAGGACAGGACTGGATTTAAAGCTGGAGCTCTAAAAGAAGGATTAAAGATTGCCAAAGGACAATATGTTGCCATTTTTGATGCCGATTTCCTTCCAGGCAAAAAATGGTTGCTACAAACCATTCCTTATTTCAAAGATGAAAACATAGGTGTGGTACAAACCCGATGGGGGCATATTAACAGAGATTATTCTATGCTTACCAAAATCCAGGCATTTGCATTGGATTTCCACTTTACAATGGAGCAAGTAGGCCGTAATTATAAAGACCATTTCATTAATTTTAATGGTACTGCTGGTGTTTGGAGAAAAAAATGTATCGAGGATGCAGGAAACTGGCAAGGAGATACCCTTACCGAGGATCTTGATTTGAGCTACCGTGCACAGCTAAAAAAATGGAAGTTCAAGTACCTTGAAGAAGTCGAAACTCCCGCAGAATTGCCTGTTGTTATTAGCGCGGCAAGATCACAACAATTTAGGTGGAACAAAGGTGCTGCCGAAAATTTCCAAAAATTGTATTGGAAATTACTTAGAGACAAATCTGTCCCTTTTAAGACTAAATTTCATAGTTTCTTTCATTTATTGAATAGTAGTATGTTCCTATTAGTATTATTGGTGGCTGTATTAAGTGTACCCGTAATGTATATTAAGAACAGTAACCCAATGTTTAGTTGGTATTTTAACGTTATTGCCTTTTTTGCATTAAGTACCGTTATATTTTTCTTTTGTTATTGGCATACGTTTAAAAAAATACATGGAAAAGGATTCTGGAATTTTATGGAATACATAAAGATGTTCTTCACATTTTTCTCTATTGCAATGGGATTCTCTGTACACAACTCTATGGCGGTTTTAGAAGGACATTTTGGAAAGAAAAGCGAATTTGTTCGTACTCCAAAATTTAACGTTAGCACCTTAAAAGATTCCTGGAAAGGGAATAAATATGTAAGCAAAAATATTTCGGGAAACACCATTATAGAAGCCTTATTAATGGGGTATTTTGGTTTCGCATTATATAGTGCTTTTAAACTACAGGATTTTGGTCTGTTCTTGTTTCATATTATGTTGTTTTTAGGATTTGCGTTTGTATTCTTTAAATCGGTTACCTCTAAATTATAATGTTACAGCTGTGGAAATATCATAAATTTTCCATACTCCTTATTGTTATAGGTATACTCTTTTATTGGAGTTTCGCTTTTGAGCTAGAACGAACTGATTTTACTAAGATGATCGCCCTTTGGGTTGGATTATTTATCATCGCGTATAAAATTATACAGTCGAATCCAAATAATTGGAAACTCCTTGCTGCTGCGGCTTTATTATTTCGCATCGTATTTCTATTTGCTATTCCAAACCTTTCTCAAGACTTTTATCGATTTATTTGGGATGGGCGCATGCTCCTAGAAGGGTTTAACCCATACCTTTCTTTACCAGAAGTTTGGGTAGCCCAAGGTAATGCTCCTATTGCCCAAGCTCAGGAATTATATAATGGTATGGGGCAACTAAATGGAAGTCATTATACCAATTACCCTCCTATAAGTCAGTTTTGCTACTTTATTGCTGCAATATTTGCCAGTAAAAGTATTTTGGGATCTGCAATGGTATTTAGAGTGCTTATTATTTTGGCTGATGTGGGTACTTTTTTCTTCGGAAGAAAGCTATTACAAGCACTCAAGCTTCCTGAAAAAAACATCTTTTGGTATATCCTGAACCCTTTTATTATTATAGAACTTACCGGAAACCTTCATTTTGAAGCGGTAATGGTATTTTTTATCATTTGGTCATTATACCTACTACATAAAGGATATTGGTATTGGGCAGCCGTTATTTTAGCACTTTCGGTCTCTGTGAAGCTTATTCCTTTATTATTTTTACCTTTATTTTTCCAAAAGTTTGTTCTGGGTGAACAAAAAGGCTTGGACAAACATAGTCTTACGTTAAGATTACCAAAATTAATAGGGTTTTACAGCCTTGTTCTTATTACGGTTTTTCTAACCTTTGCACCTTTCCTTTCGGGAGAATTTTTTCATAATTTCAAAAGAACAATTACACTCTGGTTCCAGAATTTTGAATTTAACGCCAGTATTTTCTATATCATTCGATGGATAGGGTATCAAATCGTAGGATGGAACGTTATTGAAACCGCTGGTAAGATTCTACCCCTTGTAACCATGACCATTTTAATGGGGTTAACTTTCTTCAGAAAAAATAAAACTACACCACAACTAATCGCCGCAATGGTTTTGGGTATATGCGTCTATTACTTTTTGTCAACTACCATACATCCCTGGTATATTGCTGTGCCGTTATCGCTTTGTGTGTTTACCAATTATAAATTCCCTATTGCCTGGTCATTTATGGTGATCCTTAGCTACACAGCATACCTTCATCCCGATTTTAAAGAAAACCTGTGGATGGTGGGATTAGAATATGCAGTTGTATTTGTTATTTTTAGTAGAGAAATTTTAAAGAACGTTCAAAAGACAACCCCTCTATCAAGTGAAAAACTCTAGCCGTAAAATACGTTTTATTCTGCCTCTATTTTTTCTAATTCATTACTTCTCATTTTCTCAGAATGCACAAACGATCACTGGTGAATTACAAGGAAAATGGTTAATGTGTAAAAATGATCCTGTACTGGAACATTGCATTACTTGTCCTAATAGTCAAAGATGTGACTATCAAATCCAAATAAAAGGAGAAGAGTATATACTACATAAAGAAAACAAAAAAGTTGATGATGGTAAATTTGAAATAGAACATAATCACGATCAGATATACACCGCCTTTTTTTACTCTTCGCTAAGCGATGAAATCTTTGAAGTACTTGACGTTAATACCATCTTACTATATAGAAATCCTAATGGGGAATTTTTCTTTTACATGAAACATAAAGAACATGGTCAAAGACAGTGCTCTTTAAAAAGAATAACTCAAAACAAAAAAACTACATCATCTTCAAATTAATCACTTCTTGCTCGGTAAGTATGCGCCAATGGCCACGAGGCAAGTCTTTTTTAGTTAACCCACCAAATATAACTCGATCTAATTTGATCACATCATATTTAAGATGTTCAAAAAGTTTGGTGATAATATTATTCTTTGCAGATTGCAGTTGTACCCCAATTTCGTTTTTAGCAGCACCTTCTATATAACTAATTTCATCTACTTGGATAAACCCTTCCTGGAGTTTCATTCCTTTCTGAATTTTCTCAAGGTCTTCGAACTTTAAATTACGATCCAGTTCTACATGGAATATTTTACGAACTCCACTTTTATGGTGGGTTAGTTTTTTTTCTAAATCTACATCATTAGTAAACAATAATAATCCAGTAGTGTTACGCTCTAACCTACCTACGGGTTTAAGGGGGTGTTTTGAAGCATTAGACACTAAATCCATTACCGTTCTAGTTTTCTCAGGACTAGTGCTGGTTACAAAACCTTTGGGTTTATTAAGAAGTACATATTCTTTTTTGTGCGGAGTAATGAGTCTACCATCAAATTTTACCTCATCGGTTAATTTTACCTTATACCCCATCTCGGTAACTGGTTTCCCATTCACCCATACACTACCCGTTTGGATGTATAAATCTGCTTCTCTTCTAGAACAAACTCCAGAGTTAGCCACAAATTTATTGAGTCTTATCTCATCAGAATTGGAGATCTTTTTTGGTCCTTGATTAGTTTTTTTTGCAGGTGCAATACTTCGACCAAAAGATTTGCTTTTTGATTTTCCACTTCTTTTTCCTCCTTTGGAATTATCTTCGCGACTCATATCTAAAATTTTCCGCAAAGATAGTTGATTCCTGCATAGGTTCAACAACTATTATTCATCAAACCTAATAGTACTCTGTCGCCTCCTGTTTACGTGTAATTGTGTAACATCAGGTCTTGAATAATGTCCAACAGGATCAAAATTTTGACGCTCTTGCAATACCCGGTTAAAGTCTAGAGTTGCAACCAATAACTCTTCTTTATGCAAAACTGGCTCAAGGATCCATTCTCCATCAGGTCCTGCAATACAGGAGCCTCCATTTCCTAAAACATCTGGTGCTTTCTTTAAAATTTCATCTAGATGTGGTGTAGTGGTTGGAAAATCTTCTTTTCTCATCAAACTAGAAACCGAAATCACATACGAACGGGATTCTCTGGCAATAAAACGGGTAATATCTTTTGTGTTATAATCACTGCCAGGCCACACAGCAATATGCAAATTTTCTCCCTGACCATATAATGCAGCTCTAGGCAATGGCATCCAATTCTCCCAACAATTTAACCCCCCAACCGTAAATGCTTTTAGAGGATGCACAAGCAATCCATTGCCATCACCTGGTGACCAAGTTAGTCGCTCTTCGTAGGTAGGTTGTAACTTTCTATGTACTGATTTAATTTCGCCCATTTGATCAATATATACTAAGGATGCATACAAGCTATGTCCACCTCGATCCAATGGCCGCTCTATAATCCCTAAATACATAGCCATATTATACTTAGCGGCAAGATCACATATAGAATCAAGATCTCCTTTTTCGATTACAATAGCATTCTGAGCATAATGTGCATGAATTTCTTTTTGAACCGTACTATTAAACTTTGCTCCGTTAGTAAGTTCTATCCAGAAGGGATACCCAGGTAAGAGTGCTTCTCCAAAAACAATTAATTCAGCCTTTTTTAAAGCCGCTTCTTTGATTGAGTTTTCAATCTTTTTAAGTGTAGCATCTTTATCTAACCATACCGGTGAAATCTGTGCCAATGCTACTGTCAATAATTGATCTTTCATAAAAAAGTATTAATAATTAAGTTCTTAAAACTACAAAAGCATATGTATAGATGTAGCTGCTTTGTTTTTTACCACAGAATTCTATCTAAAATCAAATTTACATCGATTAATATGATACTGAAAGCTCCAAAAACTATGATTAGTTTTAGAATATTATGCAACCATACATAATGTATCTTTAGTTTAGAAATCCATAGTGCTATCAAGAATACAAAAAGCAATGCCAGACACACATAAAAATATAGGTACATAAATCCTATTTCATACCTGGTCAATAATAAATACACTGGTATTCCTGAAGCTAGAATCAATGCACTTATTATCTTTTTTGAAGATAGTTCTCCATAAACCACAGGAATAGTTTTATAGTTTTGAGCCATATCCCCTTTCAGATTTTCTAAATCCTTTGCCATTTCTCTTATCATCAACATTAAAAATAGAAATGTGGCATGCACAAAAATGACCTCATCAAAATTTTTATAATAAATAAAAACGGCAAAAAATGGTGTTATAGCTAGTATTGATGCTACTGTATTTCCAATAATTGGATATTTTTTCAATTTATGAGAATAGAACCAGATCGCAAAAATATACACTGAGAAAAAAAGCACAGCCCTAAAGGATACGTAACTAGCAAATACTACAGACAAAAAATTCAGGATAAAATACCCTGTAAGTTTGGTTTGCTGACTTACCAAACGGTCGAGCATTGTTTTTTGTGGCCGATTAATTAGATCTTTCTCCCTATCATAAAAATTATTAATAATATACCCGGCGGCAATAACTCCTGCAGATGCTAATACAATAACCAACAAATTTGGATCGAGAATTACATTACGCAATCTAATGTGTGGTGCTAAAATAAAGATAGAAGTAAAATATTGAGCCAGTACAATGATAAGAATATTATACCCTCGTACAACAGAAAATAAACTCAATAGCTTGAGTAGAATGAGCTTATTTTTTCTGGTAAGCATAGCCTGCTTATTAGAAATTATAGACTACTTCTAACTTATAGTCTTTAAGCGAAGCTTGTGCTTTATCAAAATCTTGTGTAAACCCTAAAATATAACCACCTCCTCCAGAGCCGCATAGTTTAAGATAATAGTCATTGGTTTCTATACCTTTCTTCCATAGCTTATGAAACTGCTTTGGAATCATCGGTTTAAAGTTATCTAAAACGACGTGAGAAAGCTCTTTTATATTTGAAAACAAAGATTTAACGTCTCCTTGTAAGAAATCATCAACACAGGCATCTGTATATTTTACAAATTGGGTTTTAAGCATATTTCGGAAACCTTCTTGCTTCATACTTTCCATAAAAATACTAACCATAGGAGCAGTTTCACCTACGATACCACTATCTAATAAAAAAACGGCACCTTTTTTATTTTCTACACTTTGAGAAGGAATACCTGCCGGTTCGATATTATCTTTAGAATGAATAAGAATCGGAAGACTTAGATAACTATTTAATGGATCCAAACCTGAACTACTACCATGGAAAAAAGACTCCATCAACCCAAAAATTTCTTTAAGCTTAATAAGTTTATCGCGGGTAAGATTTTCTAAAACAGTAATCTTGTCATCGGCATACTTATCATAAATTGCAGCTACCAAAGCACCACTACTTCCTACACCATATCCTTGAGGTATGCTACTGTCAAAATACATTCCTGAATGTATATCGGCATTTAGTTTTTCAAAGTCAAACTTCACCACTCCTTTATCTTGAATTTCTTCAAGGTACTTAGCAAAATTTCTAAGGTTGTTATTCGATTTTATAGCTTCCTGATCAGGAGTTTCGGATACTTTTAGTGCTCCTTTAAAAAAATTATAAGGTATAGAAAGACCTTTAGAATCTTTTATAATACCATATTCTCCAAACAAAAGTATTTTAGAATAAAATAGTGGTCCCTTCATTGTTTCTCTTGTGGTTATATCTAATTTGTATCCCTTATTAGGATAAAGTTACAATAATTCTGCACCCAATCCTATTTTGTCGCAAATATACTGCCCATTCTGACAATACGCAACTAACTCACTGGTAATGAAATCTAAAACCTGTTCTTTTTCAGAATCTGGATATAATAGATGCACATTAGCTCCTGCATCTAATGTAAAACATAATTTAGAACCTGTTTTTTTACGATATTCCCATACTTTATTTATTACCGATAAGGTATTTGGTTTCATTAAGATGAAGTAAGGTAATGATGTCATCATCATCGCATGTAATGTTAAAGCTTCACTTTCTACTACCTCGATAAAAGTATCCAAATCTCCCGAAATCAAAATATCTTTTAATTTAGTAAGATTGTCTGCCGCTTGCTTAAATCGCTCTTGAGCAAATGGATGCCCATGCATTAAGTCATGGCCAACAGTACTACTTACTTGCTTTTCTCCTTTATCTACTAATAAAATAGTATCCTGATAATTTTCAAAATGATGATGAATTGTATGTGGGAATTTAATTGCAAAAGCATCACTACTCCCTTCTATATTATGATGACCCCCCCAAACAGTAATTGGGCCTTCTAAACTTCTGCAAGCACTTCCTGATCCTAATCTAGCCAAGAATGATGTCTTTTTTAGAAGTTCTATATCCGAAATATCTGGATTAATTTTTCTCTCTAGTTGCATTAGGCAATATGCCAAAGCACTCATCCCACTAGCCGAAGATGCAATCCCGCTACTATGCGGAAATGTATTGCTGGTTTCTATAGTAAATGTATACCGCTTTAAAAAAGGTAGATATTCCTCGATTCTTTCAAAAAAACTTTGAATCTTAGGTTTAAAATCCGCTTTTGGTTTTCCTTCAAATAATAAGTCAAAATCAAAATCATTTGACACTACATTTCGCTTTTTGTACGATAAACTTGTAATCGTTTTGCACGTATCAAGCGTAAAACTAATTGAAGCATTTTCAGGAAGTTGCACTGGTCTTTTACCCCAGTATTTTACAAGTGCAATATTACTTGGAGCAGCGCAAGTTATTTTTCCTTCATTAGGTAAGCCCGAAATTTCGGGTGAGATAAACTGAGGATAATCCTTCATAAAACAAACAATTTTGAACAAAGATAAGTGCTGTATCATATTTAAAGCGTATTGTAGTAAAAATAAATTGCTATTTTAGTACTGCACTAAATCATTTTGATGAAAAAAAAGTTATTTCGCATAGGTATTGCGGTATTATTATGTCTATTAACTGGGTTTTTGAGCAGTATCGCTACTCAAACTTCTATAGATACATGGTATGTAACTTTAAATAAACCTTCTTTTACTCCTCCTAGTTGGATTTTTGCTCCAGTCTGGGTAATTTTATACATTATGATGGGAGTTGCTGCAGGAATTGTTTGGAGCAAAGGTTTTTATCATAAATGGGTGAAAACTGCGTTATATCATTTTGGGTTTCAATTGTTACTCAATGCTGCGTGGTCCATATTTTTCTTTGGATTGCAAAATCCATTAATCGCTTTGCTGGATATAATAGCCCTATTTATCCTATTGATGTTTACGATTAGATGGTTTAAAGTTGTAAACACTACTGCCGCTTACCTACTTATCCCTTATATTGTTTGGGTTGCTTTTGCGACTGCATTGAATTTTAGCATATGGCAACTAAATTAAACCAAGAATAAGGAATATCATTTTATGAGTAAAAAAGCCATAGTCTTACAGACTACTTTAGAATTAATAACTAAACAAGGTATCGGAGCCACTTCTCTTTCTCAGATTATCAAAGAATCAGGTGTAGCCAATGGTACCGTATATCATCATTTTAAAAATAAAGAAGAAATTATTACAGAATTGTACCTAATGCTTACTCAGGATTTTGGTACTGTGGTCATGCGAAATATCCCAGAGGATGACATCAAAAAACAATTCACAGTCATGTGGTTAAATCTGTTTTATTATTTTGTAAATAATCCAATTGCTTTTGTTTTTTCTGAACAAATTGCTCGTTCTCCAGAAATACCACAATCATTAAAAGATCAAGCCAGACAATATTATAATGATATCGAGCAATTTTTTAAAGAAGGGGTTCGACAAAAGATCTTTAAATCATACAATACTTTGGTTATGGAAGAACTATTCTTTGGCAATGTGGTATCTATTGTAAAAATTCATGAAAATGAAACCGTAAAACTGCAGGAAAAACACATTAATCAAGCTATTGAAATTTCGTGGAGAGGTTTTTTAAAGGATTCAACAATTATTTAGGTGAATGCCATTTACAAATTGAAATTACTACAATAAAACACTTAAAAGTACTATAAGAAAGTCCTGCTATGCAGTGAGGCGTATTGCACTTAAGTTGCTAGTTCCTTTTAATAAGCATTTTGAGTTCCTTCTCCCTGGAGGGCATTACACAGTAATGAGCCAGCTGGAGCAAAGGGCTTAGGATGATGGGATTTTTATATTGAAAACCCTCATCTTAATCCTCTCCCAAGGGGAGAGGAGACATAATTCTAATACTACCATACAACTAACAACTAACAACTAAATGTTAATTAAACACAATATTTACACAGGACTCCTTATAGAGATCCTTAAGAACAATCTCTATCGCTTTTCTGGCATTATCCCCTCTTCCTATTTCTCCTCCTTTAAATTTTATTTTTCCAGTACTTCTATCCCAATAAAACTCATTACTATTTGTTTTTATAATTCGTTTATTCCCTTTTGTAGTGACCTGAAAAGCATCAAACTCCTGGCTATATTCTAACCCAGAAGGAAAGTATACTTCGGTTACAAATTTCGTAGAACCTTTTTCATACACATAGCATACACATTCGCCAATATCTTTTGCTTCAGAAACTCGAATCATATTATTTTGTACAATCTTCCATTCTCCATTTACCACAATCGCAACTACATCCATCAACATAGTTCCTTTTTCAGCAAGCTTTTTGTCAATATAGGATTCAAAATTAATAACCGCCGAAATAATACCTGCTCTTTCTTTTTGTGTCTGAAAAACAACTTTATCCAGGCTAAGCTTAAATCTGTAATTATTATCATCAATAATATCGTCTAATTGTGAAGAAATATCTTTTTTATCATAATTCTTTCTCACTAAAGTTCCCGATAAGTTTACATACACCGTGTTTCCGCTATATTTTTCGTCAAACATCTCTAGTACATCTTCTTTTTTTGTTCCCTCGGTTAGTGCATTCATTTTATTGATATAATCCATCAATAGCTTTTTGATAGGATCCTTATCATTAAAGGCGTATGAGTGGTGCAATCCGCTAAATAAAAATGTAAAAACAAGAAGGAGAGTAATTTTTTTCATAGTTAATGAGGTATTAGTTAAACCCTATTAAGATACAAAAATTTCTGAAGAATAGCTAGACCAGCTATACTATTTATTATGTTAACTTACTTAATTCCAGTAATTTAATTACTGTTTTAAGGTTTCTGGTGGTAGCATTACACTTCAGCTTTTTTTCGAAGAAATTGTTAGTAAGCTTAGTCTTTCCGTAGCCTTTGGCAGCATAAAAGTATACTACTTTGTCGGTAATTTTAAATTTCTCTTCTTCATAATCTTTAGCCATAAGTTCTACCACCGCTTCTTGATCAGGAGATGCAGATAACAAAGTAAAGTACATCTTTTTATCCTCAATTTCTCCATTTAGAAGGCCTTCAGAAAATGTATTCTTCTGATAAATATCCTTTAATGTTTCTGGAGTGAGGAGCAGTACAGGAACATCAAACCCAAATTTTGTTGAAATCCCTTTCTTTATTTGATCTGATAGTATCTGTGTATTTGTATTTTTACTTTTAAAAACAATGTTTCCGCTTTGAATATAAGTAGTAACAGAAGTAAGGCCTAAATCTTCAAGCATCCCCTTAAGATCTATCATTTTAATCTTTTTTTGGCCGCTTACATTAATTCCTCGTAATAGTGCTATGTATGTTTTCATGTTTGAAATTTATCTTAAAAACATCTTTTGATAAGCTAAGACGTAATTGCTTGCGCTGCAATAAAGGCTCCGGTCCATGCATTCTGAAAATTGAAGCCTCCAGTAATTGCATCAATATTTAACACCTCTCCTGCAAAGTACAAATTCTGATATTTTTTACTTTCGAAAGTTTTGAAATTCACTTCTTTGAGATTAACTCCACCTGCAGTAACAAATTCTTCTTTAAAAGTGCTTTTTCCATGTACTTCAAAAACACCTTGAGTAAGTTGTTCTGACAAGGAATGAAGCTGAACTTTATTTGTATCTGCCCAACGTGTATCTTTTTTAATCCCCGAAGCTAGTACTAAACTTTGCCAAAGTCTTTTAGGAAGTTCGAACTGAGTGTATTTATAAACGTGCTGTTTGGGGTTCTTATTTTTTAACTCCTTAAGCGCTTCGAGAATCTCTTGTGTGGTATAATGTTGAAGCCAATTTACCTTAATTTTAAAAGTATATTCGAATGCGTTTAATTCTATTGCTCCCCAAGCAGAAAGTTTTAGGATTGCAGGGCCACTCATTCCCCAATGCGTAATTAGCAAAGGACCTTCGCTAAATAGCTTTGAGTTCATAACTCTTACCGAAGCATTTGTAACTACCCCTGGTAAGTCCCTAATTCTAGTATCTTTTATATTAAAGGTAAATAATGAAGGTACAGCAGCGATCGTATCATGCCCTTGTTCACTCAGTAATTTCCATACTTTAGGGTTGCTCCCTGTAGCTATCATTAATTTTGTGGTCGTAAAATCACCTTGACTGGTCTCTACCTTCCATTGACTGTTTTGAGTATAAAAGTTTTTAACAGAATGACTAGTTAATACATCTATCCCTAATCGACTCGTTTCTGATAAAAAGCAATCGATGATCGTTTCAGATGAATCTGATACAGGAAATATCCTGCCGTCATCTTCTATCTTCAACGCAACCCCACGACGATCAAACCACTCCATTGTGTCACCCGTCATGAAAGTATGAAAAGGGCCTTTAAGTTCTTTTTCTCCTCTAGGGTAATTTTTACTTAATTCATTAGGTATAAATTCTGCATGAGTCACATTACAGCGACCACCACCCGATACACGTACCTTAGACAAGACTTCTTTACCTCGTTCTAAAATTGCAATTTTTAAATTCGTGTCATTCTCGGCAACATTGATTGCTGTAAAAAACCCAGCGGCTCCTCCACCGATAACAATTAAATCATAATTCATTTTGCAAAATTCGGAAAATCTGTAATGATACCCTCAACATTATATGATTTTGATTGGTTAATCAACACTTCTTCATTTACGGTCCATACATAAACTTGATATCCTTGTTGATTAGCCAGATCAACCTCATCTTTGGTCAAAGAAATTATTGGTGGATGAATAGAAAATGCTTTGAGTTCTTTGGCAACCGGTAAGACCCGTGTAATATTTTCTTCAGTCAGCACACCTAACTTAAATTTCGAAGTCAGCTTTTTTATTTGAAATAGTTGCGAATGATCAAAGCTAGATATAATGAAATCATCATAATCCCATCCCGAATTTTTGATATATTTTTCTAAAAGTTTTATAGTCGGCAGCGCTGTACCAATTCCTTTTAATTCGATATTGAGCATGCATTTTGCATCTATCAGATCCAGAACGTGGTCTAATAAAGGAATCGTATACCCCTCTATAGTTCTAAACTTTTTTAAGGCCGACCAGGTATATTCTGATACTTTACCCTTCCCATTAGTGGTTCTTTGCAACGTGTCATCATGAATAACAACTAGCTCACCTGATTTACAGCGATGTATATCGATCTCGATGCCAGCAACACCATGTGCAAGAGCTTCTGCAATAGATTCTAATGTATTTTCTGCCACTAATCCAGCGGCTCCACGATGTCCAAATACTTTCATGGTTGTCGTTTTATAAGGTTCTTTACTCTTCTTAAGTGGTTTTACGCCCTTTCTGATATACTTTAGACTACCCAATGGGTGGTACATTACTGTTTTTAGATGGTCTTGAAGTATTTCTAACCTACTGTTAACTGTCTCGAAGGGTTATTAAACTGATTCGAATCGGTTCTGAACCCTTTATAATGGGTAACGAACCTCTTTTAGACAATAAATCACCTATACGAACCACTTACACAACCGGTTCGAACAGGTATAGAACCTCTTATAAACAGTATTGAATAGGTTCGAATAGATAAAAGACCACCCAGAAGGGGTTTCGAACCTGGTTAGGGGTGGTTCTGAACCACCCCCTATTTAGATTTATTTTTATGATTATAATTTATTTGAAGGCTGAAAAACCTGTGATATCCATTCCGGTAATCAATAGATGAATATCATGAGTACCTTCATAAGTGATTACACTCTCTAGGTTCATCATATGTCGCATGATACTATACTCACCGGTGATTCCCATACCGCCAAGAATTTGTCTTGCTTCTCTTGCAATTTTAATGGCCATATCTACATTATTACGTTTTGCCATAGAGATTTGGGCCGAGGTAGCTTTACCTTCGTTACGCAATACCCCTAATCGCCAAGCCATTAATTGTGCCTTGGTAATTTCGGTAATCATTTCTGCCAGTTTCTTTTGTTGCAATTGTGTGGCTCCTATTGGTTTATCAAATTGGATACGTTCTTTTGCATATCGTAAAGCTGTATCATAGCAATCCATCGCTGCACCAATCGCTCCCCAGGCAATACCATAACGTGCAGAATCCAAGCAACCTAATGGTGCTCCTAATCCACTTTTATTAGGTAGCAAGTTCTCTTTTGGCACTTTTACATTATCAAAAATTAGCTCTCCTGTAGCAGATGCGCGCAAGGACCATTTATTGTGTGTTTCTGGAGTAGAGAATCCTTCCATTCCTCGTTCTACTACAAGCCCATGAATTCTTCCTTCTTCATTTTTAGCCCAAACCACTGCCACATCTGCAAAGGGTGCATTTGATATCCAAAGTTTAGCACCATTAAGCAAATAATGGTCCCCTTTATCTTTAAAATTAGTAGTCATTCCTGCTGGATTAGACCCATGATCAGGTTCTGTAAGCCCAAAACATCCCATAAACTCACCAGATGCTAATTTTGGAAGGTATTTTTTTCGTTGTTCTTCGTTACCGTATTTCCAGATGGGATACATTACCAAAGAAGATTGTACCGATGATGTAGATCGCACACCTGAGTCACCTCGTTCAATCTCTTGCATAATCAATCCATAACTAATCTGATCAAGCCCCGCACCTCCATATTCTTCTGGAATATAAGGCCCAAACGCACCAATCTCTGCTAAACCTTTAATGATTTGATTTGGAAATTCTGCCCGTTGTGCATATTCTTCTATAATTGGAGAAACTTCGCGCTTAACCCAACTGCGGGCTGCGTCACGAACTAGTTTATGCTCGTCAGAAAGTAATTCATCTATATTATAATAATCGGGAGCTTCGAAAAGATCTGGCTTCATTTGGTATATGTCTTTAAAGTATTATCAAAATTATCGCACTTTTGCGCTTAACAAATGTAATTAATGGAAAAAGAGCAAGCAATTTTTTTCACATTTTTAAAAACATCGATCATTTATTGCAAATAAACTGAAGTAAGACGATCAAGAATATATTCTACCCCCATTACCTTAATAGAAACGAATAAATTCACTAAAATCTGTGTATAAATTCCGCATTTCAACCTTTTTTTCTACATAAGATCTTGTTAATAAAGTACATTCCTTTACACCGAAAATAGATTCAAAATACTGTAAATCAAGTTTTTATGTTCTATTTCAGCTCTTACTATCCTCTCTGGCATAATTATTCCAAAGTATGATATGTAACAAAATGTAAATCTTAAAAAGAAACACAAAATGAAAAATTTATTTGTATTACCAGTATTAGCTTTTGGATTATTAGTAGGAACTCAAGGGATCAACGCACAAGAAGTAGCCTCAACAGATAATACTGAAATCACTACACCAATTCAAGATAAATATATAGATCTGGCAGTAGAAAACTTGCCTCAAAAAGTTATTGACGCAGTTGCTAAAGATTTTGCTGGTGCAACAATAGAAAAAGCTGGTGCTAAAGAGGATGCTTCTGAGTTTATGTTAGTATTAAAGCAAGGAGAAAAAACGATGGAAGTTTATTGTGATGCAGATGGAAACTGGATCAAGAAGTAAATTTTGATTGATAACAAGTAAGAGTCTTAATTTATACTGTAATAAATTAAACTTTGTAGAGTGATTGAATTTCGAAAAGGAGGGTTTGATGATAACCTTCCTTTTCATTTTAGTAGTAAAAACCAACCATAAACCAAAGGTTTTCTATTTTCTTCCCTTGAATATTATTTTTTTTACTTTTATAGCCAGATAAATCTTCATCCCGTGGCTACTAAAAACTCAATTACTGCACATTTTTATTCAAGGTTAATTAGCAAAAAAAATGTCAAGACTTTAACACTATTACTACTTGTCTTAAATACGTTACATTTTTATGGCCAGAAAAAATCTCCTGCAGATTTTGGATACAAACATGTAACAACAGTATATAAAACAGATACTATTGATCTGATTATAAAATCCAAAAAAGGAGAGGAGTTACAAAAAAAACCTATTTTTATTTTCATTCAAGACACATTACCATCACCGCTAATTACGCATGATGGCAAGAGTCATTTTCCTCCCTATCCATTTTCTTCAAAAATTCTTGAAGAAGAGTATCATATCATTACGATAAACAAACCTGGACTACCCGTAATTAGTCTTTTTAAAGATTTAGGAAAACAGTACCGATATATAGACAAATCAACAGGCCAACTTCCTAAAGAGTACCTTCAAAACAATAATTTAGAATATTATGTAAATAGCCATAATGCTGTCATAAAATTTTTAAAAAAACAAGATTGGGTAGATTACTCGAGAATTATAGTAGTCGGTCATGGCCAACAAGGTAGCTCTATAGCCATCAAACTTGCAGTAACCAACTCTGATATATCACATGTAATTTATTCGGGAGGAATACCTTATTATTCTAAAATACTTTCTGAAATTCGAGAAGAAAGGCGCATTTTAAGTCATAGGGAATTGAAACCTCTTATAAAGGATAGTATTCATAAAACAGCTGTAACACACTTTGATGATTGGATTAACGCTACAGATCAGACAAAGCAGTCCAAAGATAATCGACAAAAAAATTTACTTTCTTTTTCTGAAAACCTGAATACTAGTTTTAAAAAACTACATATTCCGATTCTTGTGAGTTATGGTGCCAGGGATATTGTGAGTCCTTTTAATGATCTTCTTAGAACCGAAATGATCAAGGATCATAAAAACAATGTAGAGTTTAGAGCTTATGATGGGCTAGGAGCAAATTATTTTCCATTCGAAAAAGGCGAGTTTTATCCCATGCTTGAATACTGGGATTTAGTCGTTGAGGATTGGAAAAAATGGTTATCCAAGGAATAAAACAAGACTCGTCGTAAAAAAACTGCTAATCTATACAAAGTAAACCATCTAGAATACTGTTACATTTTTATATAAAAATCTTTGGTAAGATTTATATATTCTTGTGTATAAGCATGTCTTGAATTTTCTATAATCAGCTCATCTATTTCGCATGCTGTTTGATCAAAACCAAATAAAAGCAGGCTTCTCTTAATCTCTGAAGTTGAATTACCTCTAACTCTCGTGATTTTTTTAGGAAACAACCCTACTTGTTCTGCAATACCAACAACTCGTTTCTCTTCTTTATACGGAATAACAATTGCTAATTGCCCTGTATCAGACAACAATTTGGAAGCCCCGACCAGTAAATGTTCGAATGGCAGTGCATCTTCAAATCTTGCCATATCACGTTGGGCATCTTTACTCTTATAA
Source organism: Aquimarina penaris (assembly GCF_040786285.1). Lineage (NCBI taxonomy): Bacteria > Pseudomonadati > Bacteroidota > Flavobacteriia > Flavobacteriales > Flavobacteriaceae > Aquimarina > Aquimarina penaris. The sequence continues at coordinate 1,438,500 of NZ_JBFMKQ010000001.1, read as the reverse complement.
TCTTCAGAATAAAATGGAGGATTACTGATCAACACATCATATTGATCATCAATTTCTTCAAAAAATTCCTGAAACGAAGCATGATAACAAAACAATCGATCTCCCCAGGGTGATGTTTCAAAATTATCTACAGCTTCCTCATATGCTTCTGTATCTATCTCTAAAGCATCTATGATCTCTGCATTAGATCGTTGGGCTACCATTAAGGCAATTACTCCTGTTCCGGTACCTATATCCAGAATTGAATTTACATTCTCATCTATGGGCACCCATGCCCCTAACAATACTCCATCGGTACCAATTTTCATGGCGCAGCGGTCTTGTTCAACAGTAAATTGTTTGAATTTGAAAGGTTTGCTCATTATAAGTAAAGATCAATCAAACCTTCTGGAGTAGTTACGACAACTTGCTTTGTTTCTCGATCTATTTTTTCGATAAATTCGTCATTCATAGGGATAAGGATCTCAATACCTTTGCGATCAATTTCGAATAATGCCTGGGCAGTCGAGTCGTTAATAGATTTGATAATACCTACTTCTCCATAAGCAGTATCTATAATTGTAAAGCCAATTACTTCGTGGAAATAAAACTGATCCCCTTCTAATTTTGGCAATAATGTGAGTGGAAGATAAATTTCGGCCTTCATAAGATCATCTGCATCTTCCTCGGTATCTACATCTTCAAATTTTACTCTAAGTAAATCACTCTTGTGAAGCGAAGCTTTGTCAATAAAAAATGGAACCAGGTTATTGTTGTAGTCAACAAATACTGATTCCATTTTTACATAACTTTCGGGTTCATCGGTGTCCAATTTAATCAACACCTCGCCCTTAAAACTAAATTTACTTACGATTTTACCTAGATAGAAGCATTCTTCTTTCTTCATCGTCAATAATGCAACTATTCTTCCTCGTTGCTAGCTTCTGGAGTTACTTCTTCTGTTGCAGCTTCTGCTTCAGGTGCTTCTACCGCATCTGCCTCTTCGGTCGTTTCTGCCTCAGCTTCTACTTCTTCTGCATTTGCAGCAGCAGCATCAGCTTCACGTTTAGCATTCACTTCTTTTTCAGCTTCAAGAGCTTTTGCTTTAGCAGCTGCATCAGCTTTCGCTAATGCTTCTTTCTTAGCACCAACAGCTCCTTCTTTTTGAGATAACCAAGCTTCAAATTTTTCTTTAGCTTGCTCTTCTGTTAAAGCTCCTTTTCTTACTCCACCTTCAAGGTGATTTTTAAGCATAGCTCCTTTGTAAGATAAAATTGCTCTTGCAGTATCGGTAGGTTGTGCTCCATTCTGTAACCATTTTACAGCTCCATCAACATCAAGGTCAACGCTAGCCGGGTTTACATTAGGATTATAAGTACCTAATTTTTCAAGGTATCTACCATCTCTTTTTGATCTAGCATCTGCTGCTACGATCCAGTAAAAAGGTTTCCCTTTTTTACCGTGTCTCTGTAATCTAATTTTAACAGGCATAAAAATTAATTTTTGGGTACACGACCCTGTTTATAATTAAGGGCGCAAAGATACTTATTTTAAATTGAAATAGAATCAATAATTCTAAAAGTTTATTCCTGAAAATTAATAGGTTGCGTTTCTAAAAGTATGTATCGATCATATTTTGAAGAATATTTGAGGAAAAAACCATAGAATTCACCTACTAATCATAGAAAAAAACTACATTTTGTGTATTTCATCGATTAAATGTGCATTTTTTCGATGAAATAATTGTTTTCTTGAGATTTTCATTTTATGTTTGTAGTCATAAATAACCTACGGATTATCCGTAATTTTTTTATAAAGCCCCAAGCCTATGATTAAAACTACTACTCTATTAGCAGTTTTCTGCTTTATTTTTACTTCTTGTTCCACTGATATCGAAATCAATAATCCTGCACTTCAGGCAAAAATTGATGGAGAAGTTTTCACGTCTTCAATTAAAAGAGCTGTCATCTATGAAGATGGGACATTAGTAATCTCTGGATCTGCAGATGACAAATCAATAAGTTTCACTACTTCGGCAACAAAAGTTGGTACCTATAAAATGGCGCAACAATCTGTTAACACGGTAAGCTTCAAAAAAAATCAAGAAGAATTTACTGCCAAAGAAGGTGAAACTGATGGTACAGTAAATATTACAGAAATTCATAACAATGAGATTTCTGGGAATTTTTACTTTAATGACCTAAAAGATGACAATGGAAATAGCATGAACTTTAGTGATGGATGGTTTTACAGAATTCCTTTAGAAAACGGAGTTATCGAAGAGGAAGTAATTACTCCAGAAATCAACCCATGTCTATTAAATGCGTCTTTAACAGCACTTGTAAACGGCACCGAAATGATAACTGATAATCATTCTGCTGAAATATTTGGTGTAGAAAATGTATCTATACTCATCAAAGCCACTAATGAAGAAGGAGAAATCTCTATGGTGTTTCCGTCAAACATTACTACAGGAGGTTATTCTCTAACGGGATCAGGTGATTATAGTGCTACATACACATCGTCAAATAATAAATCCTCTGCATTATCAGGAACACTTACTATTACTAGTCACGATGCAGTAACAAAATGTATTAGCGGAAGCTTCGATTTTGAAACCAGAAGTGGCGTACAAATATCACAAGGTATATTTGAATTTGGCTATTAAAAAACCATAACTCAACTTAACCATGAAAAGTGCTCATTTATCTAAATGAGCACTTTTTAATTATTAAAAACGAAAGCTTTGAATATTTTTCTTTCGACGTAAAAGGATTTTTGCTTTTCGCCTAAATTTAGATAATCCCCATTTCTCAAATATGTTAGCTACCTAACATTTTCGCGTTTTCATCCTTCTTTGTAAATGCTTTCATTATGTTAATTAATTCCTAATAATTTAGTAAAACATTTGTTTATACCATAAAAATACTTGTTTCACTTTCATCATAAACCCCTATATATCAGTACTTTTATTGATTATTCTTCAAAAATCATTTATAAATTTTACTGATGCTACAAACTTTTATTTTGTAAGCACGAATTACTACTGTCGTCTGAACCTATATCAAAACTTAAATATTAGCTTTTGAAACCTAAAGATGATTGGCCGATTGTTTTTTTAAAGTCACAAAAATTTAAAAAATGAAAACATGAAAAATTTAAAAACAATACTCTTAGCCCTATTTGTAGCTTCAATATTTACAGCGTGTAGTAATGATGATGCTATAGTAACAGAAGATCAACCAGTAGCAGAAGAGGCAGACGCAAAATCTTTTCAGTCTTTTAGAGCCTTAAAAGAAGCTAAAATACTATTAAGCAGTATTCGAAGAGATGGAGGAACACCTTACAATGTATTTAACCCAGCACTTCGTTTTACAGCAGCACAGAATGTATTTTTACCCAGTGTATTAGGTATAGATTATCGAATAGATAGATCAGAAGTTCCCGCTGGACCTACAGCTAGATTTCCTATGTTTCAAGGATGGGAAACTTTGCCCGATGGAAACCGTAGAAAAGGTTATTATGTAATCACCGAAGCATCCAATAGAATAATGGCTAAAAAATTAGGGGTTATTTTTTCTCCCAGAATGGCGGCATCAATAGGCTCAGGAGGCGAGCAAAAGGGATATTTTACTCGTAGAGGAAGACTCGTTTTTGAAGGATCTGTAGATTTTTCACCAAAAAGATCTTTAGTCCCCGGAGCAACATCAGGTGATGGATTATTATTTGGTTTCCCACCGGCAGAGGTGAATCCCGGAGCTATAGCAAGTCCAGAATGGTCTTCTTATGTGGTATTACCTAGTGGAGTTGTAATTAATGCACAAATGGTAGCCAACAGTACGGGTATTCACGATAGAATTCCTAATCCGGATGGAAATGGACCTGCTCAGGAAGATGATTTAAACAATCCAAACCTTGCTATTGATCAAGCATCTGTGGTAATGCAGCTATTAGATGGGTGGCAAGATGGTAGACCATATTACTTTCATATTGTAACAGATACTTCCGATCCAGGGCCGGCTACTATCGAATTAGGAGTATTTGCACCAAGATTAGCTAATTTACCAACATTTGGATTATTCCCGGGAGGTTCTATGTTACCTTTTAGTCCGACTGCTAATGGTAGAACGACAGATACAGATGGTCTTGGAGTACAAGGTTTAAATTCGGCTTCCTTAAGTGATCGACAAGTACAGGATCCAACAAATACGTTTCCGATTGATCCAAGAGATACAAGGTATGCTCCTATGTGGGATGCACATATCACTGAATTTACTGTTCCTGAATCTGAGCGTCCAATCCTACAAAGCTTTGATCAAATAAATGAGCTTTTGGCAGATGGTATTTTAATTCCTTTTAGAGGGAATGCAAATCCGAGTCCTTTAGCAAATTCATTATCTGATTTGTTAACTGCAACAGGGGCAATTATTAACTGCCCAGTAATTACACAACCTTCAGCAAGTGTTATAGGCACTCAAATCGGATCACCTCGTAATAAGTAATAAGTACTTAAAAAAAGTAAATTAAAATAGAAAGCTTAGAAGCATTACATGTTTCTAAGCTTTTTTATTTCTAGACTATAAATACTATTACCACCTCAAAAAAGAATGCAATATCATATGTTAAAATAAAATGGTTAATAATTCTGGATAACTTTTGGGAAACAGAACCTATGATTTTCTGTATTTTTGAAAGTCTTTTGTAAGGGATAAATTTCTTGAAACACCTCTTTTTATGTACTTAATTTTTGATACCGAAACCACCGGATTACCTAAGCGTTGGGATGCTCCTATTAGCGATACCGATAATTGGCCCAGATGTATACAAATTGCATGGCAATTGCACGATGAGATGGGTAATTGTATTGAGCATCAGGATTACCTGGTAAAGCCTGATGGTTTTAATATCCCCTATGATGCAGAGAAGATTCATGGTATTTCTACCGAACTGGCAGATCACGATGGTATTACTCTAGAAGAGGTTCTTGAGAAATTTAATATTGCTTTATCAAAAACGAAGTTTGTTGTTGGTCAAAATGTAGGCTTTGACGTAAATATCATGGGAGCCGAGTTTTATCGTTTAGGATTAGAAAACAATTTACAAGAGTTACCTGTTCTTGATACCTGTACCGAGGTTACTGCAGAGCTTTGTAAAATTCCCGGAGGTCGAGGTGGTAAGTTTAAGCTTCCTACACTTACCGAATTGCATGAATATTTATTTGATAATGCCTTTGGCGAAGCGCACAACGCAACAGCCGATGTTGAAGCCACTACTCGTTGTTTCTTCGAGCTTATACGTAAGCAAATATTTACACTTGAAGAACTTGATGTACAGCCAGATTATTTTCAGAATTTTAAAGAGGTAAACCCCGAGCCAATACAGCTGATAGGATTAAAACATATTAATCTTAAGAAAGCTTCCGAAAAAATACAGCAAGAACTTACAAAAGGGCAAACTTCGGATTTATCTCAGCAAGAAATCGATCAAAATATTGCCGCTCTTGATGAAATAAGTTTTGCACATTTACATAATCATACTCAATTTTCGGTATTACAATCAACCACTAGTATCCCAGACCTGGTTAAAGTGGCTGCCCAACATAAAATGAAAGCAGTTGCCATGACCGATCATGCCAACATGATGGGAGCTTTTCATTTTGTGCAAGCTGTTTCTAATCACAATAAAAGTGTAGAAGCTGCAAATGCTGAAGCCATCGAAAACGGACAAGAACCAGAAGGTGTAGCAATGAAACCTATTGTAGGTTGTGAGTTCTTTGTTTGTGAAAATCATAAAGATAAATCCCGAAAAGACAACGGCTATCAAATTGTAATGCTTGCCAAAAACAAAAACGGATATCACAACCTGGCCAAAATGTCTTCTACTGCCTTTGTAGATGGTTTTTACTACCTCCCCAGAATAGATAAAGAAATTGTAAAGCAATATAAAGAAGATATTATAGTATTAACCGGTAATTTATACGGCGAAGTCCCGAGTAAAGTGCTAAATATTGGTGAAAAACAAGCAGAAGAAGCATTGCAATGGTGGCATCAAGAATTTGGAGACGATCTCTATATCGAGATTATGAGGCATAACCAGGAGGATGAAAATAGAGTAAACCCCGTATTGCTAAATTTAGCTAAGAAATACAACATTAAAACTGTTGCTACCAATAATACCTATTACTGCGAAAAGAAAGATGCTAATGCCCATGACATTTTATTATGTGTAAAAGATGGAGAAAAACAAGCTACCCCGATAGGTCGCGGAAGAGGGTATCGATATGGCTTGCCTAATCAAGAATATTATTTTAAGTCTCAAGAAGAGATGAAAAATCTTTTTAAAGATTTACCAGAAGCCATTATAAATGTTCAAGAAATTGTAGACAAAATCGAGCCCTTTGTTCTTGCAAGAGATGTATTATTACCAGCTTTTGATATCCCCGAAGAATTTCAGTTTGAAGAAGACACCGTTGATGGAGGAAAACGCGGGGAGAATAAATACCTAAGACATATCACCTATGAAGGTGCGAAAAAACGATATGGCGAAATCACTCCAGAGATTGATGAACGTCTCGATTTTGAATTGAAAGTTATCGAAAAAACAGGGTATCCGGGGTACTTTCTAATTGTTGAAGACTTTATTCGTGCCGCTCGTGATATGGATGTATCTGTAGGTCCTGGTCGGGGATCGGCTGCTGGATCGGCGGTAGCGTATTGTCTATGGATTACGAATCTAGATCCTATAAAGTATGACCTGCTTTTTGAGCGTTTCTTAAATCCAGACCGTGTGAGCATGCCTGATATCGATATTGACTTTGATGATGAAGGGCGTAGTCGTGTAATGGATTATGTAATCGAAAAATATGGATCCAACCAGGTAGCACAGATTATTACATACGGTACCATGGCCGCAAAATCATCAATACGTGATACTGCCCGAGTACTCGACCTACCTCTGGGTGATGCAGATCGCATTGCCAAACTGATACCCAATATGTCTAAACTTGGGAAAATTTTTGGTGTGGATGAAGCTACACTAAAGAAAAAATTTAGAAGCGATGAGTTAGAAAAAGTGAATGAGCTTCTAAACATTGCCGAAGGTAGTGATCTCGAAGCCGAAACTTTAAACCAGGCAAGAGTATTAGAAGGATCAGTTCGAAACACAGGTATTCATGCCTGTGGTGTAATTATCACACCAGATGATATTACAAAGTTTGTTCCTGTAGCCTTAGCAAAAGATTCAGACATGTACTGTACCCAGTTTGACAACTCGGTAGTAGAAAATGCAGGGCTGTTAAAAATGGATTTTCTGGGGCTTAAAACGTTGACCTTAATCAAGGATACCGTAAAAATTGTTAAAGCCAAGCATGGTGTAGAACTAGATCCCGAGAATTTTCCACTTGATGATGAAGAAACCTATGCACTCTTCCAGAGAGGTGAAACGGTTGGGGTGTTTCAATATGAATCTCCTGGGATGCAGAAATACATGAAAGAGCTTAAACCTACGGTTTTTGCCGATCTTATTGCTATGAATGCTCTGTATCGCCCCGGACCGTTAGAATACATACCGAGTTTCATTAACAGAAAACATGGTACCGAAGAAATCATCTATGACCTCGAAGCTTGTGAAGAATACTTGAAAGAAACCTACGGAATTACAGTATACCAAGAGCAAGTGATGCTACTCTCTCAAAAACTGGCCGATTTTACTAAAGGTGAAGCAGATGTATTGCGTAAAGCAATGGGTAAAAAACAAAAGGCAGTTCTTGATAAAATGAAACCTAAATTTATCTCTCAAGCCTCTGCAAAAGGACATGCCGAGGATAAATTAGAAAAAATCTGGAAAGACTGGGAAGCCTTTGCTGCTTATGCTTTTAATAAATCTCACTCTACTTGTTATGCATGGATAGCCTATCAAACGGCTTATTTAAAAGCTCATTATCCCGCAGAATATATGGCAGCCGTACTTTCTAATAACATGAATGATATTAAACAGGTTACTTTCTTTATGGAGGAATGTAAGCGCATGAAATTAGACGTATTGGGGCCCGACGTAAATGAATCCTATCGTAAATTCTCGGTGAATAAAGATGGGGCAGTACGTTTTGGAATGGGCGCCATTAAAGGTGTAGGTACCGGAGCCGTAGCCACTATTGTTGAAAACCGAAAAGAAGATGGGCCATATCGATCCATTTTTGACATGGCAAAGCGTATCGACCTAAGAGCAGCTAATAAAAAAGCTTTCGAAAGTCTTGCTTTGGCTGGGGGTTTTGATTCTTTTACAGAAACACACAGAGGTCAATATTTTCATAGAGAAGGAGATGATATTACTTTTCTTGAAAAAGCCATGAAATATGGTTCTAAATACCAGGAAAATGAAAACTCATCCCAGGTAAGTCTTTTTGGCGAGGCTAGTGATGTTCAAATTCCTGAGCCCGTAGTACCTCCTTGCGAGGAGTGGGGCACTATGGAAAAACTGGCAAGAGAAAAAGAAGTCGTTGGGATATACCTATCAGGACATCCTCTTGATGATTTTAAATATGAAATGAAATATTTTTGCAACGGGACTCTTTTAAATTTTGCAGATTTAGAAAACAATTTAAATCGTGAAATCTCTTTTGGTGGTGTAATTACGGGTGTTGAACATCGTACTTCTAAAAATGGAAAGGGATGGGCTACATTTACTATAGAAGACTACAACACTGCTCATGAATTTAGAATTTTTGGAGAAGAATATCTAAAACACAGACCGTTCTTGGTGCAAAGTACCTTTGTATATGCCAAAGCTTTTGTAAAAGAAGGGTGGGTAAACCGTGACACTGGTAAAAAAGGAGATCCAAGAATTCAATTCAATAGTTTTCAGCTATTACACGATGTGATGGAAACTTATGCCAAAAAATTGACCATTCAATTAGATATTAATAATCTTTCTGACTCAAGAATTGATGGTTTAAAAGAACTTTTGACAGAACACTCCGGAAATCACACTTTAAATTTTGTGATCTATGAAATGGCAGAACAATTAAAACTTCATATGCCAAGTAGAAAACAAAAAGTTAATATTTCTCAGGAACTGCTAGTAGCTCTAGAAAATGAATCTGTGTATTATAAATTGAATTAAAAAGAATATACCTTATCTAATTACATTATATTGGTACTAAGATTCATTTTCTATGCAAAAAAAAATAATCTATACAGTACTTCTATTAGTTGTTATCATTGGTTTTTTTAGCTATTTTTTATTTTCTTCAGAAGATACAAATAGTGATTATGTTGCTGTTACTCCAATAGCTGTACACAATAATGGTATGGAGTTTATAGATTCTTCGGCATGCGTAGAATGTCATAAGCAGATTGTTGAGGACCATTTGAAAACTGCACATTTTAATTCATTTCAACCTGCTAACGCAAACACGATCAAAGGGAATTTTGAAGATGGTAAAAATAGTTTTAAACTTAATGACAAAGTAGTCTTTAAAATGGTTGCCAAGGATAGTGGGTTTTATCAAGAACCTGTCATTAATAATCAAAACACCCCTTTTTATTCAGCCAAAATGGATATTGTGGTTGGCTCAGGAACCAAAGGGCAATCTTATTTAATGTGGAACAATAATAACCTTTTTCAATTACAGGCTTCTTTTTTTACACCTACCGATAGTTGGATCAACAGCCCAGGAGCTCCAGATCAACTTGCACCTGCAAGACCTGTGATTGAACGCTGTTTGGAATGCCACACGACCTATGCACAAAACCTATCAGGAAGCAAAAAAGGCAATCAATTTCACAAAAAGAATATTGTTTACGGTATCGATTGCCAACGTTGTCATGGCCCGGTCACCGATCATATAGCATATCATAAACAAAATCCCGAGGAGAAAACCGCTAAACACATTTTAAAATACAGTTCTTTATCCAGACAACAACGACTAGATGCCTGTGCATTATGCCACTCTGGTTTACGTATTAAAACTACAGAACGAGCTTTTACATTTATGACGGGTGATTCTTTAGGAAACTTTTCTTTTCCGGATTATGACAAAACTAGCCTTGCCGATTTAGATGTTCACGGAAATCAATACGGATTACTAAAAGCTAGCGAATGCTTCAAAAAAAGTACCCTTTTAGATTGTTCTTCATGCCATAATCCTCACAAAAAAGAGAGAGGAGAATTTTCTTCTTTTAATCAAAAATGTATGAACTGCCATAATTCATTAAGTAACCCCATAGTTTGTGCCGGGGACAAAGCCGAAATGCAGCAAATGAATAATAACTGTGTGCAATGCCATATGCCTTTGGTCAATAGCAAAGCGATGAAAATCCAAATCACTGAAGAGGAAGAAGTCGCTGTTAAAGTAAGAACACATTTTATCGGAATTTACAACCAACAAAATTCAAAAGAATCCGGTAATTAATCAAAGAAACTACGTGCCCAGTTTTCGGCTTCATCCAGAGAAGTAAAGAAGGTAAATGCTTCATTCCATAATGGTTGCTCTTGTAAAGCTCTTTTTATTTCGTCGGGATTACTAGAAACAATGGCAAACCCAATCATATTCTTCAAGATTTTCTCTTTATAGACATTTAAATCTATATCGTGTGGAAATTTCCTATGCGTAATGAATATAAAATTCTTTCCATTATAATAATCTTCCAGGTGTTTAGTGATTTCTCCAGCGGTTTCTATAGTAACAGCAGAACCATCATGCATTACCAAGATCGCATGAGATTCCTTAAAAGTAAGATTGCAGTATGGTAGTTGGATTTCTTTTATCATGGTTGATGTACTCCTACAAATATAATGTTAATTTTATTTCAACCACTTCATCTTATGTATAGAATTTATTACTATTATTGTTTTTTTCCGGGTTTGTATTAGATATGAGTTTCATTATATAATTTGATTTATTACATTGGTATCAGAAAATCAAATGATTCTATAACTAAAAGAAATATTAGGACTGTAAGCTTTCGAAGAATTATTGACTAATTTTGTGAATATTAAAATAAATAAGAATTTTAAATAGAATAACTATGGCACTAGAAATAACAGATGCTACCTTTGATGAAGTAGTACTTAAAAGTGACAAACCAGTATTAGTTGATTTTTGGGCAGCTTGGTGTGGTCCTTGTCGAATGGTAGGTCCTATCATCGAACAAATTAGCGAAGAATATAATGGAAAAGCTGTTGTTGGTAAAGTTGATGTTGATGCAAACCAGGAATTCGCTGCAAAATATGGAGTACGAAATATTCCAACTGTTTTGGTTTTCCAAAATGGAGAAGTTGTTGGGCGTCAGGTAGGAGTTTCTCCTAAAAATGTATATGCAGATGCTTTAGATTCTCTTTTATAAAAAACTGAAGATAAGAAATAAGGAAAAGGCTTGACATTAATGTTGAGCCTTTTTTTGTTGATACTATATTTTAATATGTATCTTTCACATTAAAAGTTCTCTTCTTTATTGAAGATATTTTGAGAAGGATTATGGATATTCAAAATGAAAAAAATAAAACCGGAGGGTTTACAAATTTAGAACTGTTAGCCAAACAAGTGGTAGAAGGTTTTATTTCTGGCATGCATAAAAGTCCATTTCATGGTTTTTCTGCAGAATTTGCCGAGCATAAAGTATATAATAACGGTGAGAGCACTAAGCATATCGACTGGAAACTCTATGCCAAAACGGATAAACTTTTTACTAAAAGATACGAAGAAGAAACAAATTTAAGGTGTCATATAATTATTGACAACTCTTCTTCTATGCATTACCCAAAAGCAAAAGAGCATCATTTAGGTTCTTTAAATAAAATTAGTTTTTCGGTACTTGCCACTGCTTGTTTAATGAATATCCTAAAAAAACAACGAGATGCTATTGGCCTGAGTATTTATAGTGATCAATATGATTATTATGCTCCAGAAAAAGGCAGTGAAAGACATCATCAAATGCTGTTAAGCAGGCTTAATGAGTCGATCACTAATACAGCAAGTACTAAAAATACGGATACCTTTAAATTTCTACATTTAATTGCAGAAAAGATACACCGTAGATCATTGATTTTTTTATTTACCGATATGTTTCAGGCCACTTCTAGCCCTGATAAATTGTTTGAGGCTCTAAGGCATCTTAAATACAATAAACACGAGGTTATCTTGTTTCATACCTTTGATAGCGAAAAAGAATTGAATTTTGATTTTAGTAACCGTCCAACTCGATTTGTTGATGTAGAAACGGGTGAGTATATTAATGTTTATGCAGATACTATTAAAGATAATTACCAAAAAGCAGTTTCTTCATATTTTTATGATTTAAAAATGAAATGTGCTCAATATGGAATTAAGTACGTAGAGGCCGATACTAGAAAAGATTTCGATAAAATTTTGACTACTTATCTGGTTGAAAGACAGAAATTTGCTTAATCTATGATATTTAAATTCAAAAAAAATAAAAAAAATATTTGCGGGTAATAAAATGAGGTGTATATTTGCATCCGCAATAAGGCCTTGGTCTGGTAGTTCAGTTGGTTAGAATACCTGCCTGTCACGCAGGGGGTCGCGGGTTCGAGTCCCGTCCAGACCGCAAGATTGCTAAAGCTTCAATACTCATTGAAGCTTTTTTTAGCAGTTAAAAATGTTGTGTTGTCTCACGCTTGTCGTGAGTGGTTTAGTAGTAAACCAATGAGAAGCTTTTCCATATAAATCTGGAGAGGCTTTTTTTAATTTAGGGAAATAAAAAAAGCCCTGTTTGTTTTAAACAGGGCTGTACAATATTATATTCCTTTAATTAATTCTTAAAAGAAGTTTTATCTTCTGGAGCAATATCAGACTTTAAATGCTTTGCAAAAAAGCCCATCATACTCTTATACAACTCTATTCGATTCTTTTCATGTCCAAACCCATGGCCCTCATCATACTTAACCATATATGGAACATCAAAACCTCTTTTTCTTAGATTAACAACAATCTGATCTGATTCATTAATATTTACACGCGGATCATTTGCGCCTTGAACAACAAAAAGTGGTTTTGTAATTTTATCGACATTAAGTGCCGGAGAAACTTCTTTCATGATTTTCTGATCTTCGGGATCATTTTCGTCATACCATTGCTCATATACTTGTGCCAGATATGGTTTCCAATATGGCGGAAAAGATTTGAAAAAAGTGAATAAATTAGATACTCCTACATAATCGACACCGCACTGATACAAATCAGGAGTTTTAACCAAGCTCCCCAAAGTTGCTAATCCACCATAACTACCCCCATAGATAGCAATATGATTTTCATCGATAAGCCCTAAAGATTTTACATGTTTTACTCCATCTTCGAGATCATCAAGCATCTTGCGGCCAATCTGTTTGCTACCGGCTAAATAAAATTTCTTTCCATACCCCCCAGATCCTCGATAATTGATTTGCAATGTTGCATACCCTCTACTAGCGAACAATTGTGTCTCGGGATTAAAACCCCAATAATCTCTTGGTCCATAAGGACCTCCATGAGGATTTACAATTAGAGGAACCTTTTTTCCTGTTGTTGCTTCTTTTGGGATGGTTAAATATCCATATAATGTAAGCCCATCTCTTGATTTAAATGTAATAGGCCTCATCTCTGCCATATTCTCTTCTTTAAGCCGAGGCATCAAGTTCATGATTTCTTTAAAGCTGTCTTTTTTTGTGTCATATAGATAATACACTCCATATAACTTGTCACTGTCTACATATAACAAATACTTATCTTCTTCATCTGTTTTATTGGCAATAGAAAAGTCTTTATCTCCAAATTGTTGCTTAAATTTTTGATGTAGTTTTTTATACGTCTCACTTACAGGAACGACAACACTTTTTTCTCCAGTGTAATCATAATAATCTGTTTCATATCCTCGTTTACGAGAACGACTCATACCATCTACATCAAATACAGGATTACTAAAAACTTTTTTTAGAGTTTCTTTTTTGGCCAGATCATAAAGAATAATCTCATCTGTATCATTGTTCAAATTACTCATCACAAAAGCATCATGAGGATACTCTGTAGTATAATCAAAACCAAGAATACTGAAATTATCTTTCCAGGTCGTGGTGAGAATTTTTTCAAAAGATTTATCCTTGGATATTCTATAGTAAAGGGAGTAGTTGGTTCCGTTTTCTTGCTGGCTATATGCTCGTAACACTCCTTCTTTATCAAAATTATACCCAGCAATTGGATTTTGAACATCTTTATTTTCATACAGCTTTTCTAACTCTCCGGTGTTAATATTTATCTTATAGGGCTCAAATATCTGTTGATTATCTTTATTCATGGTAATAATCATATATTGAGGTTGTTCTTTTAGCATTGATAAAATATCTACTCGAACACCATCAAAAGGGGTAAGATCTTTTGTATTGGCCCCATCTAAATCTACTGCAAACAGGTGATAATTCTCATCTCCTCCTTGGTCCATAACATAGATTAAGCGATTGTTATTTGCCCAACCATACCCCCGAATAAGCTCTTCTTTTTCGTCGATAACTCTTTTAATCTCTCCTGTCTCTGTGTTCTTAACATAGACATGACGTTTACTCTCACTATCCTTTTCACGATAAGAAAAATACATCCCGTTTGGTGAGAATTGAAAAGAAGACTGTTTTGGTCTTTCAAAATAATCTTGAACCGCATACGCAAAGCTCCCTTTTTCTTGATCTGCCAGCACTTTAAGTTCTTCTTTTGAAGATGCCAAGGAGGGATCTCCTGGTAAACTATCTTTTTTTGCTTGACCAGTAATACCTTGTGCGGTAATAGCCACTAAAATGGTTAAAAAATAAATTTTCATGATTTGATGATTTGATTGAATATATATGTTAAACTAATTTTAATTATATGTTTTACAATTACTTAGAAATCGTGCATGATACTTCGATTCTCTAAAACAACTTATCCCAATTGTCCCAAACCGTACTAACAAATAAAAATAAGAAAGCCACTGATACGATAAACTTTAGAAAAGTACCTGCTAAAAAACCAATAAATGATCCAAAGGCAGCTTTTAAAGCCTTAGATGAATCACTACTATTATTAATAATTTCGCCAATAAATGCTCCTGCAAATGGGCCAATAATAATCCCAAATGGCCCCATGAATATAAGTCCTAAGATAAGCCCTATTGAGCTGCCGACCATCCCATATGTTGTGCCTCCGAACTTTTTAGTTCCCAAAGCAGGAACTATATAATCCAATGCCCAAACCAGGATAGAAATACCTAAAGTAATTCCTAAAAAGGTCCAATCTTGCGGAATAGCATTGGTCAAATGAAGAATTAGTAATCCAATCCAGGCAGTAAATGGCCCTGGCAATACAGGCAGAAAACTCCCAATAATACCTAAAAGACAAAACAATAAACCAATTATTAATAAGGCAATATCCATGTTTTTTTATTTATATGACGATACTATTTCTGATTTGTTACGTACATATGGATTATTACTATGCCATAATTCTTAATATACAAACGCTGTTATAAGGCATAGTATATCTTTTCGATAGCAAACATACCATTTTTTTCAACTAAAAAATTAGTTTAAACTAAATATTTAGTTATATTTGCTTTCTCAAACTAAAAATTTAGTTCTTACATTCTATTCTATGAAACAACTTACTAAAGCCGAAGAAGAGGTTATGCAATTGTTATGGAAGCTCGATGAAGCAAATGTAGCTTCAATTATTGAAGAAATGCCTGACCCCAAACCAGCTTACAATACCATTTCAACAATTATTCGAATTTTAGAAAACAAAGAATTTGTGTCTCATCGCAAAGTTGGAAAAGGATACATCTACTTCCCTTTAGTAAAGAAAGAAGAATACAGCAGTCAATCTCTTAATAAGCTAATGAATAACTACTTTAATGGATCTTTTAGAAATATGGTTTCCTTTTTTGTGAAAAAGAACGATATGGATATCAAAGACCTTGAACAAATTTTAAAAGAACTAGATAACGAAAATTAATTATCATGCTCCACTACCTACTACAAACCCTGATATTTCAGGTGCTTTTTTTGGCACTTTATGATCTATTTCATAAAAAAGACACTTTTTTTTCATGGAATAGACTATACCTGCTTATCACTCCCATTTTAGCATTAATTCTTCCATTTATAAAAATAGAAGCTTTTAATACAGCTGCTTCGCAAATTTATGTTTCACGTGTAGAAGAGATCATATCAATATCCTCACAAAACCTTGCAGAAATTGGCACAACTGGGTCTGCAGACAACCCCACAAATTGGTGGTTAATACTATATCTTGTTGGAGCCGGAATAAGTCTTTTTATATTAATTCTTAAGTTTTACAAGCTTAACGTTATGAAGGCTTTTTCTTTTACATCTACTATAAAAAATAAAAAAATCGTTACGCTGCCAAATAGTACTCAAGCCTTTTCATTTTGGAATACTATTTACCTGGGTGATGGATTAAGTGAAGAAGAAAAAAAGCAAATTCTTATTCATGAAATAGTACATGTAGATCAAAAACACTCGCTAGATCAGTTATATTTTGAGCTTTTAAAAGTTATACTATGGTGGAATCCATTAATCTATATCAATCAATCCAGAGTAACCGTTTTACATGAGTATCTCGCCGATGCAGCGGTGATATCATCTATAAATAAGAAAAACTATATCCAACAATTATTGAATGCAACTTTTCAAACTCAGGAAGTTACATTCGTCAATCAATTTTTTAATCAATCCTTAATCAAAAAACGAATAATTATGTTACAAAAATCCAAATCTAAATCAATTTCAAAATTTAAGTATTTATTATTGATTCCGGCCATTACAGGAATACTAACCTATACTTCTTGTAGTAATGCATCAAATCAATCGGCTAATAATCAAACCGAAAGTTTAAAGAGTAATGAAAATATGGACATCTCTGAGCATTTAAAAAGCGGAGAACCCAAATGTCCTAATCAGAATTCTGAATACGACAGAAACCTTGACAATTATTTAAAAGTAAGCAACGGGAAAAATTCTGAAGTAATTCTTGATTTCATTTTGACAGAAACCTCTAAAAAAGTAAGAACAGTATTTATAGCTGCAAATACTACTCAATTTATTAGAAACATCCCAGAAGGCAAATACAAACTTCATATTGCTTACGGTAATGATTATGCAGAAAAAACTGTAGATGGACTATGTAAAGCTTACTTTAAAAATGAAAAACTTAAAGAAGTTGGTAACGACGTACTCGATTTTAACATAGTAAAAACAGATAGAGGTTTGAATGTACCTTCTTATAATATAACTCTTGATCTAACAGATGAAGATCTTAAAGATCATGATCATTCTTAATTTAATACATAGATATAGTTAAAATTAAAAGAGGGTTACCTGTGCTGGTAACCCTCTTTTTGGTTAATTAGTGATGATTAGATTATTCTTTGATCATTATGATTTTAGTGGTTTTTTGACCATCAAAAACATGTACTACATAATACCCAGATGGTAAATCGTTTACATCTACCAAGCTTCGATTGTCGTTTAATACCACTTCTTTTTGTAAGATTCCTATAGAATTAAAAATCCGAACTCTTGAACCTTTTGATACTCCTGATATTTTTATCCAATCAATTGCTGGGTTTGGATAGATACTAGTTTTATTAGCATCATCTTTTGTATCAATAACAGCATTATTACGCTGTACCGATGTACTGGTATACGTAATCACTAACTGAGGCGGAGTATTATTCCCATTTTCCTTAGACGCAAGAGCAAAGTCATTCCCAGAAGTCATGTTAAGTACAAGCGATAACTTATTACCTGATATTGACCCAACACCTAAATCCACTGTTTTTGTATTGCCGATGCCATAGGTAGTATTCATATTACCTAATAATACTCCTACAGAAGGCTTATTGCTGTTTGATAAGTTACTTTCTGTCCAGTTATTAGAAGTTCCTTTGTTTACATTAAGGTTACCATTGCCTGGATCAGAGTTAACTGTAAATTTCAGTTCTGCTTTGGATATTGTTCCATTTATTGAAGAAAGATCATACATTAAGTATCCAGTTCTTCTGTTCTGTTCTACTCTTACAATTTCACTATTGTAACGTGATGAACCTTGTAAATAAGCATCATGAATAGGAGATAAAACCACAGTTTGCACACTAGGTGTTGCCGATTTTATGGCAATTATTTTATCTATATTAAATAAATAACCAGATTGACCTTTATACACTAATCTTAGTGTTTTCTCTCCAGTTGTAAGTGAAACTTTTACGGTATATTTCTTATAATTATGCCACTGTCCTGTTACCGGAAGAGATACAGAACCTACCATTTTGCCTGCTTCGATAATTTCGACTTGTCCGCCTTTGCCGGCACTAGATGCATAAAACTCAAAAGTATACTCTCCGCTTGATTCTATAGTAACATTATACTCTGTATAATCTCCATTTTTAATATACCCTAGGTTTTTACCAGAAGTTCCAGGCGTATTTTCGATACGCACACTTCCTGATTTTGCCGTATAACTTTCTGCTTCAAAATTACCAGGAATATTAATAGCATCTGTTGGAGGAGGTGTATCTTCTTCTATTTTAACACTTACGCCTTGAGAAGTGGTAACTGCTCCATCGTTATCCGTTGCCTTTGCGGTTATCGTATAGTTTCCGGTAGTAGCAATAGTAGTCGTTGTTTCGTACGGAGCAACATTTTCGGTTGCTACTAAATTTCCGTTTACAAAAAATTCTACTTTGGCAATAGTACCATCACTATCTGATGCGGTAGCAGTCAATGGTATTGTGGCTCCTGGCTGGTATACTGCTCCATTGGCAGGAGAAGTCATCCCAACTTGTGGCACACTATTTTCATCCCCACAATCTACTAATACCTCAGCAGGACCTGCTCCGGTTGGTTTAGTATACGCCTTAGATAACACAAATTTATCCATCTCAAACCCATCTTCTCTCATAGAAAATGAAATGGTATGTACCCCTGCACTTGGCACATTTATGAATATCTTTTGTGCTTCACCGCAGTGATTGGCTCCAGTACGTTGTTTACTTTCCCAGGTCCATTGATTTTTACCTGCGCACCATTGCATTCTGTTTCCAGATGCTGGCCATGTTCCATCAATCCCTACATGTACTCCATTATCTTCAGATCCTGTAGAATACGCTCTTACCCAAACAAAATATTTACCTGGTGTAGTAAACTTTACTTTATAATTTACAATTGTCATTTGACCTGCAGTATTGCTAAAATTCTCTCCAGCAATTAATGGATCACCATGAGTGACTCTTGTATCGGGTAGTATTTCTAAATATCCATTGCCACTTGCGCCATTCGAATGATCTGGATCTGGATCTGGAGTGGGTGTTGATCCACTTCCATCAAGTACATACCATTTTCTTTTACCCGTTTTAGATTGACTTGCGAAATGCTCTGCTTCTACGGCAACAATACCATTTTGTTCTAAAGCAGCACATTGATCAGGTTCTCCTCCACCTCCATTATCTTTCTTCTTAATTAATGCAACCCAATCATTATTATCAGGAGCAGACAAATTACCTCCTAATGTCGTTTTAGCGGTTAAATTACCTCCAGAACGTGGATTATACCATTGCACATCATAGTTCCCATTACCTGAAGGTAAATTAAGTCCGGTTGAACCTCCATTAGGCCTGTATACCGCATATATTTCTCCTGCCTTGGCTAATACATAATCATTCCCATCAGAGGTAACCCCATCTGAAGATACCATATTGGTTACATTATTAAGTAAATAAGTATTGAAAAACTGCAGGGCCTTTGATGCATCAGAATATTTACGATCTCTTGATCTATGATTTTGAGCCGATAGATCGGTTTCACCAGTTTGGTAACCATAGTAATATTCTACACCGGTTCCACCAGCCATAAGCGTACCCCAAAGTACTTTATGTCTAACAAGCTTATCCTCCTTTCCGTCTTGATCCACACCGATATTAGCACTCCCTTGTTCATCATTGGCAACTACCCATTTCTTACCCGCATTACGAGATTTTTCTAACCACCTTTTTACATCATTGTGCACTTTATTCTTGTCTGTCTGAACAGAAGCACCTGTAAGCACCGAATTATTCCCTAAAAGTGGATTGTATCTTTGATCCTGCTGATTAGGATATGTGTGGATTACGATGTGATGATCATAAGGATCTACCTGTTTAATATAGCTTGCCGTGCTTTTAACTACATTATCTGGTAGAGTAGTTTCTTCTGAAAGGTTCCAGTTTAGGGCTAAATGATGCCCAAAACGAGCGATTAATTCACGATAATACAATTTTCTTTGTCTACCAAAACCATTGTTATCCATTATATTATCATTCTCGGTTTCCAGAGTTTTGAAATGCATAAACATTCCTTTCTTGTCTGCATATTCAAACACTTTTTCCCATTGGGCCAATTTAGACACATCAAATCTATCTTTATGCACTCCCTGGTTCCATTGTTGTCCGTCGTTATATCCATTATACGTACTTTCATTAACTTTCAATAGATGCGGAAATACATTCTCATCATCTCCATGTAAGCTTAATGTTAAGAAAGAAAAAGCATTTAATCCTTTATTAGAAAGGTATCGTACAACTCCCAATAGTTCAGTTCCTTTTCCTCCATTCCAGGTATAATTGCTTGCTTCTGAAGCCAAATAATCCTGCTGATGAGGATTCCAGGATTTACGACGATTCCCTCTATTTGGTGTAGCATCAAAATCTACATAAGCCAATGTGTTTTCAGGAGCATCTGCTCCAGCTTTTACAAACCAATTCCCATTTGGATTGTTTGGGTTAGTCCCGGTATATCGTAGGTAATGTTCTCCTACATATCGTAACATCCCTTTATTTTTGGCTCTATGATCTCTTCCTCCTTTATCAGATTCTGAGACAGAAAACGATCCTGATTTCCCATCCATAAATCCGGCACCAGATCCTCCGCCATTGATAGCCACATTAGATCCTTTTTTAAATGATGCTGTCCAACTCCAGGTTCCTGGTTGCTCTGGTGCAAAATGCACCCGCCATTTGTTACCAGAAGTACAGCTATTATTTTCTGCATTCCCACATGCAGCATAATACCCAGGGACTTTGTAACTTCTATTACTCCCTTGATGTGTAAATGTAACTTCTAGTCTAAAATCTGAAAACGGATTAGGGTTTGCCGTTTCAGAAGTACTGGGGCCATTAAAGGTCAAACTGACCTTATGCCATCTTTTTAATTCTCCTTCGGGGGTTTGGGCATTTGACACTAGCCCGAAAAGGAAAAATGCAATTAAAAAATTGAGTTTTGTAAGTTTCATAATTAAAAATTAATTCTAGTTAAACGTATATTTATGTGTTAGTAAATTCCCATTATGTATTAAATACAAGCCAACTAGGGGTAGAAAAAGAAGGTGCCGCCACCTCTTATTTATTATTTATCGGTTAATAACTATTTTTTCTGATTTAAGGCATGTCATGAATACCTTTATGATTGTTATTGCTTTCATTTTTGTGTATTTATTAGTTAGCAGGTTATACAAAACTGCTTTATTGCTATCTTTATTTATTTTTTAATATTCGTTTTATCGTAGTTTGCTCGCCTTGTTGAATTCTCAAGAAATAGATTCCAGATTCTATCTGATCCGTTGTAATTTCTAATTGCTTGATATCCTGGTACACTTCTTTCGAGAATATTATTCTACCATTGATATCAACAAGTGTAATGGTTCCATTCTTTAATGATTTAGGACTACTTACAGTTACATAACCGATAAAAGGATTAGGAAATGTTTCAATTCGAGATACACTTATGGCATCAAGAGCTTTGATATTATTCTCACATCGTGGAGGAGTAGTAATATTGCTAAAATAAATGGTAAAATCTCTATCTTTTGATACCAAAACAAAGCTATCTCCATCTTTTGCCGCAAAGTAAGAACCATCGAGATTCGCAAAACCACTTCCAGAAAATGTAACATCTGGTTGAGCCGAATTGAAACTCTGACTTGCAATACTTGCATTAAGATCTACCCACCAATTCGGTGTACCATTATTCGTATTCATTGAAAACTGCCACAATCCATTATTAGTGAGGTCCCAATTCATAGTAAAGTTGGTAACATTACTTAGATCAGGTCCTTCGGTTCCGATTACATGTATTTCCGAATATGGAACATTGGCAATTGTTGGTAGAGGATTTGCTAAAGGTGTTCCGAAATCACAACCATTTCCTCCAGGTATTGGATCATCAATTCTAATGTTCTGAGTTGTTGTATCCGAAATCCCATCAAGGTTTGACACAGTAAGGCTTACAATATATTCACCAGCAACTGTATATTCATGAGATACAACAGAACCTGAACTCATTGTAGTATCTCCAAAATCCCACGTATATGTTAATGTACTACCATCTGATATTGTTGAACCAGATCCATCAAAATTAACTATAGCTGGTGCAGTAGCAATAGTAACATCTGCTACAATATTGGCAGTAGCTACTGGCGCAGAAGGTTCTGTCACAGTTATCGTTACTATTTCTGAAATATCGGCAATTGATCCATCGCTTATCGTAAGAGTTGCCGCATAGGATCCCGCTTGAGTATACGTATGCGATGGGTTTTCTTCGTTGCTAGTTGTTCCATCACCAAAGTCCCAATTGTACGTTATAACTGCATTAGCTGGATAAATTGATGATGAAGCATCAAAACTAACCAGTAAAGGAGTATTTCCTGCAATTGGTGTAGCTATAAAGTTAGCTTCTAACACTGGTGTGGGGTTACTAACGGTAATAGTAACACTACTGGTATCTGTATTACCGTTACCATCGTTTACAGTTAGTACTGCTTCATAAGTACCTGCCCGTTGATAAGTTTGTAAAGTTGTTACTCCGGTGGCTATTTCACCATTTCCAAAGTCCCAACTGTAGGTTAACGCGTCTCCATCTGAGTCTGTAGAGCCAGAGGCATCAAAATTAACCTGAAGCGGAGCAAATCCTTGTGCAACATCAGTAGAAATACTAGCAGTTGGTTTTGCATTTGTATCAGGAATACTATCTGTAGGCTCAATTCCCCAAACTAAATTTCCTTTATAATAAAGGGTAATCAGCACATGAGGTGTTAATACTGTTTTTCCTGGATCATATGAAAAATCATTTGTTTGATTTTGAGTTTGATATCCCGAAAGATGTAACCTTGTTTGAATTATACCAGTTTTCCCGTTAGCTGATAAACTACCCGAAGCTGCTGTAAATCCAAGCTCGAGGTAATTATGCGTATTAATTGCATTGAAAGAAGTAGTAGTCCCTGATACAGCAGCGTAATCTATATTAGCAACCATAGGGATATCACTTTCGGGTGTAAACCAATATCTAATTTTAAAATCTGAAAGCGATACTGCTTGGCTAGCACCATTTACGATTTGAAAAATCGGTTTTAATTCTGCTGTTGAAGCCCCAGAACTATCATCTCTATATTCTACGCTATAAGGGCTATCTGGAAGATCGTTAAGTCGTTTATCAACGGTAAAGATTATCTCGGCAGGCTCTCCGAATAATGTACCATCAGCATTAGCCAATGCCATTTTAATAGTATGCTCACCTTCGGATAAATTAGTAACCGGAATTGGT
Source organism: Aquimarina penaris (assembly GCF_040786285.1). Classification (NCBI taxonomy): domain Bacteria; kingdom Pseudomonadati; phylum Bacteroidota; class Flavobacteriia; order Flavobacteriales; family Flavobacteriaceae; genus Aquimarina; species Aquimarina penaris. The sequence goes on along the minus strand of NZ_JBFMKQ010000001.1, from coordinate 1,414,914 downwards.
TCTACTTTAAAAATTGATCCTGTTTCAACTCCATCTATAAAATACTTTACATGTTGACCTCCTAGAGAAATATCCCATTTTACGACTGAGAATTGGATATTAAAATCTGGTCCTACGAGCCCGCCGTTAGTAGGGGATTTAATCATTACCGTAGGATCCTGAGGTAAAGGATCATTTGTTACAATAACGGTAATGGTTTCTCCTAGGTCTGTTGGAGAATTATCACTACGCTCCATTTGCAATGTCAACTCATGAGGCCCTTCGGTTAAAGATGTAGGATCTGTAAGTACTCCACCACTAGTAACTAAACCTCTATCTTGCCCATCAATTCTAAATCTAAGCTTGTATTGTTGTGATGGTATTGACCATCCTTCAGTTTTAAATTTGATCTCTAACGGTGTGTTTACTAACTCTCCATCTAATGGGGACTCAAAAAATACATCCGGTAGAGATCCAATTGGTGTCGTTGCATCACCTCCATGGAGTGTCCATAATACAGCAGCATCAAACATCTTCAATCCTTCATCTGTTAGTAAATGCATAAACTGATCTCTGAGAGGAAAAGCAACCCTTCTTGACGGAATCGCTAGACTTGCTTCGTATCCAAATAAAATGGGTGATGTCCCAGCTTTGGCAATTACAATGGCTTCTGTTGTTGGATTTCCAAAAGGTAAACTTTGTGTTAGAGAATACAACACTGTACTTGCTCCTACGCCAGCTGCCATAGGATGGGTGGGATCTGAAACCGTGATAGTAGAAAATCCATCTTGCGTAAATCCAAATCCTGTATTTAATTCACCGACTGTTAGCCTTAATTTTCCATACATAAAAGGATTCCAGGTCATTAGAGGTACTCTGGCCGCTTCAAGATCATTTCCTAATTCTCTGGGATCTACTGTTGAGGACACCAAAACCATATCAAATGGATTTGCCGATTGCGGACTGGTTGCTTCTTCATCAGAAAACAAGGTAATCGCAAATCCTAACTTTTGTTCTAAACGTGATTTGATACGCTGATCTTCTGAAGTCAAATTATTCTTATCTCCAACTACAAACATCACCTTAATTGTATTCTTATATTTTATACTTATTTCTGGTGTAATAGATGCTGTTTTACCATTATTATAAAATACTTTAGCAGAAATGGTATATGTTTTCCAGATGATTGGTACCCATGAAGACTCGAAAGGTATAGCAGTTACTTCTTCAACTAAGGCATTATCCACATAATATTCAACCTTAGTAATACCCTCTATATTAGTTTCTACACTTAATTTTATAGGATCAGCTTTATCAATAGCTGTACCGTCTGCAGGTGATGCTATTTTTAGTATTTGCCCTGATATTGGTGCTTCTTCTGAACCATCAATTTGCTTAAGATATGCTTCTAACTGTTTCATCTGCATAGCACTTAATGTAGAAGTAACACCATGAGCATTATTGGCATTATGATTTGTAAAAACGTCTGCCAAAGTCTTAGCCGATCCATCATGCAAATAAGGTCCTGTTGCCCATACATCTTTTATTGTTGGGACATCTAGTGCAAGTAATTTTTTCCCTAAACGGCCACCACTATTTGATGTAATTGTTCCTACATCATGCATTTTTCCTGTTTGACTATCGGTAAAAGCCTCTCCACTATGACATGATGCACATTTTAAATCTGCAAATAACGATTTCCCCGCGGCACCATCTGCAGTTAAACTTCCATTTGCATTACGATATGGACTAGGATCAAATTTATTTAATGATTCGATATAGGCCGCTAAGGCATCCAAATCTGCTGATTTTCCTTTTTTAGGATCTCCCAGAGATAAGGCTGTAGTACCTTTATTAAAATCGGCATCACTCATAAATCCTTGCCCATTAAAATGGAAACGAATATCATTTTCGAAATCCTGAACCTCATCAAAATTAGCACTCCAATGTACTCTACCATGACCTGTACCTGCTCTACCTACTAAGGAAATCGTGTTTCGTAGTCCTTCTCCTCTATCTGTAAAATCCCATGTACGACCATCTTGGGTGCCATCACTATGACAACTTACACAACTAATATATCCATCGGTCCCCATTCTCAAATCTGAAGCATCATAGAATATTTGCTTTCCTTTAAGTACGACTGGACTTAATGTCTCTGTACTAACCGTCGTAATGGTTGCTATAGTTTTTAGTGTATTACTTCCTGTTTTGATCATATCTGAAGCATCAAAAACAGAGATACTACGATCCATGAAGTTTTTTACAAAAACACGATCAGTAGTTGGATCTATAGCCAAGCCTTGCGGTGCTTTACCTACATCTTTCTTTAATAGTTCTAATCCTCTTTTGGGATCGATCACAACGATTCTATTATTGCCTTGCATGGTCACAAAAAGGTAATTACCTGTTGGACTATACAATGCCGAAGATGGCTGCCCATGGTTATCTATATCTAATCTTTTGGTAAGTTCTTCTTGACTGGTTGTTAAGTTAATTGAAGAAATTGCTGTACGAACTGCATTATCAAAAGTTAATGGTTTCCCATCTCTTGCAAGTCCTCTAAGAATATTATCTTTTTTGGCTACTGACCAGGCTGATGTATTATCTGGATGAATCGTTATCCCGGCTACATAATTAGGTAACCCTCTACCTTCGTTCCCGTTATCCACCGTAAAGTCATCTAATGCAAGCAGAATTGTTGTATTAAGTGTGAACGTATTTAGATTTACTTCCCAAACTTGTCCAGCTGAATCAGGAGAAATAAATCGCGTAACCAGCAGTTTATTTCCATCACTCGTAATTGCCAATGCACGAGGTGTTGGACCAACATCCAGCGTTGTTTTTATGGTATTTGTTACCGGGGACACTTCCATTATTTGCCCTGATCCAAATGCAGATACAAATCCTCTACTCCCATCTGGTGTAAATACAATACCATATGGATTTGATCCTCTTGGTAGTACTATTTTGGTTGCTAATGAGCCATCTGTATTCAATATATATACCTCATCAGAATCCCGGCATGTTACCCATGCTTTTCCTATACTATCCAGAGCGATATTAACCGGATCTTTACCGACAGGAACTTCTTTAATAATATTTAGGTTATCTGCATTTACAAGAGTAACTGTATTGTTATCAGGGTTAACAGACCAAACGATTCTATTTGCAGAATCAACAGTTATTGGACCCGATTGAGTAGGTTTATCCGAAGGTAAAACTCCTACCACAACAATAGATTGAGAACCTACAATAAATCCTCCGTTATTATCTGAAACCTGAACTTGAACTAAGTAATTACCTGCTTCAGTATAAGTATGTGATGCTGTTTTTCCTATCCATGCGGTTTTTGGTGAACCGTCTCCAAAATCCCATCGATATGTAAGTGTATTTCCATCTGCATCAGTAGCATTTGCTGTAAAATCTATTGCAGTATTTATGGTTACAGGAGATGGAACACTTAGATCTATTCCTGTAACTTCTGGAGATTGGTTAGAAGCATCTCCTCCCGTAGTAAAATAAAAGATATATTCTTCCATTCCGTTACCTACGGCATCTTTAATTCCTCCTTCAACAAATTTAACTTCGTAAGTAGTATTAGGTAATAGTGCTTCTTTTGGAGCATAATTAATTACCTGGTATGAGGTCGTAGTTACATCTCCTTTAATAGGATTTCCTCCTAAAGGGCTAACTTGTATAGTTTTATCATTTAGCGTAAGATCGTTTAAGGTTTCGTTAATTACAAAACCTAGTGTAGTTGTTTGCGGTTGATTTATGGCTCCTGCAACAGGAAAATGATGCCCAACAGTTGGTGGTTTAGTATCCAATCCATCCTGATGTGCAAAGATTGAAGTTTTATCATCTCCACTTGCTACGAGAATATGCCCAATTGGCATCCATTGGTTATCTATAAATTGAAGTGTTTCATCACTCGATGGAGGAAAGAATTCTTGTTCGATCTCCATTTTTTCAAAATTAAATTTTACTCCTCTATCAAATCTTCCTGAGAAACCGTATTCATCCTGAAAAATCATATAACGCCCTAAAGTAATTTGATCAGAGTGTAAACTGAAGCCTCTTTTCACATGGGTAGGATCACTAATATCAAATCCAACCAAAGCATCTGGACCTTGATTACCACTCATAAATACGAGGTAATTTCTCCATAATTGGATCCCTGTACTGTATTGTTCATGTGGGATGTCGCCTCCAAAAGATCCTAGAAACTTAATATTATTAGGGTCTCCAAAATCAAAAACACTTATATCTCCTGTTTGTGGAGCATAAAAAACATAATTACCTACACGCACTACCACATCTGGTAAAGAAACCGTAGCAGGGATATCATCTACCTGTACTCCAGTTCTCATGTCAAAAACCCTGCTTCCATCTATAGTATGCGGGAATGTTTCGAGGTTATCAAAATTTGATTGACCGTCTTTTACTGTAAATAATATATCTGAAGAAGTTACCGGTTTTCTATCCAGCATATTAGAAAGATCAAGATATTTATACCCGGTTCCTTGTACTTCTGGTACAGAGTATTCTCTATAAAAGAGATCTCCTCCTAGTTTCCACCATCGGTGACCATTATTAGCAGCCTCACTAAACTGTACTCTTTTTGGTGCTGTAGGGTTTGAAAAATCCCAAACACTTGTTCCTGCCTGACCATTCATAAAAAAATAATTACGGTGGTAGGTACTAATTCTATCTCCTTCTGGGAAATTAGCCAGAAATGTTCCTGCGGGCCAGGTTTGTGTGGTCATTTGAGGGCCAGCGGTTCCATCATAAATTTGAGTAACTGATTTTACTACGAGTCCTAAAGAAATAAAAGTAGCAATTGCATATAATATCAAAAGATTATTTCTTTTAATATAAGCACGCCAACATTTCTTGTTATGTGTTGGTTCCATTATAAGTGATGAGTTTGTGTTTATGTTTACTTTTCTTTTTTTTAAAGAAAATGTGAGTTCATAAATTATGGGATGAAAAAGAAGGAAGCTAGTATACAAAAGCCATAGATTCCTTCATATATCAATATGTTTATAAGATTATTTTTTTATAATTTGTTTTGTTTCAGTTTTTTTATTTTGATATAATTTCACAAAATATAGCCCCGATATAAGATCCGAAGTATTAAGTTCTATTTGCTTTACTTTAGATTGAACATTAACGGTTCTTAGTACTCTTCCGGTTATATCAACTAAATTGATTCTTGCTCCGTTAAGAAGGTTTTTTCCACTAATCACTAATTTGTCTTGAACTGGATTTGGAAATGTTTTTACGCTCAAACCAGTTAACGATGACTGTCCTTGTGGTAATCCTTCGCAAGTAGGAGCTGTAGTATTATTACTGAAATAAATAGTAAAACCGCCAGTTACAGAAACTAACGCAAAATTACCTCCGTCTTGCGTAGCATAATAAGATCCATCTAGGTTAGGAAATCCTGTTCCTGAAAGTGTAATACCTGGTTGTGCCGTATTAAAGTTTTGACTAGTGATATTAGTTAGTAGATTATTCCACCAACTTGGAGTACCATTATTAGTATTCATAGAGAATTGCCATAATCCATTATTCTCTAAATCCCAATTAATTGTAAAGTTGGTTACATTACTTAAATCTGGTCCTCCTGTTCCTAAAACATGAATTTGAGTATAAGGAACATTAGCTATAGTTGGTAATGGAGTTGCCAAAGGCGCTCCAAAACTACAATCACCTCCTCCTGTAGTTGGCTCTGTAATTGTGATTATCTGCGTTGCAGTATCAGAAATTCCATCAGTATTTGAAGCCGTTAACGTAACTGTATAATCCCCTGCAATTGTATACTCATGCCCAATGGTAACTCCTTCTCCGGAAGAACCGTCTCCAAAACCCCATGTATATGTCAATGCACTTCCGTCTGATATTGTAGAACCTGAAGCATCAAAGTTTATTGTTGCCGGCGCGACAGCAGTCGTAACATCTGCATTAATATTTGCGGTGACTATTACTGTAGTATTAGGATCATTAACCGTTACACTTATTGTCTCTGAATCATTTAATTGACCGTCACTTACGGTTAGTGTTACCTGATATGTTCCTTGCTGGTTAAATAGGTGTGATATTGCACTTCCAGTGGCAGAGGTATTATCTCCAAAATCCCATGCATATGTTAATGTATCGCCATCTGGGTCAGAAGACATTGATGCATCAAACTGAACAGTTAGAGGAGCATCTCCAGTTGTTATATCTGTCCCAAATCTGGCTACCGGAGGAAGATTTGCAGTACCGCCAACAACATTAGGGATTAATGGAGCAAAATGTGGTTTTAACACATCCATTTTCCATTGATTTACAGATGACCAATCATCTTGTAAAATACCTCCTGTATCACCAGAATTAGGATTCATACTCCAAAATGTCCAGGAATAAATATCTCCCATGAACCCCGTAAATTCGGTAAACCATGTAAATGCTATACCTCCAAAGGCATCTTGGTTTTTGATTCCGAATTCTCCTATAAATAGTGGAGACGTTCCCTCTTCATATAAATAGTGAAAATTATCTTTCCATATTCCTGGCATATTTTGTGGAAAATTAGCAGCAGTAAACCAATCCTGTGGCGCCACTTCTGGTCCATACTCATGTGCAGAATACATCAATTTACTTGGGTCAGACAATTGAATAGGATATTTCTTTGCTCCCATGAGTTGTCCTCCCCACCAATATGAATTTCCTTCGAACTCTCCAACACCTTCTACAATAATCAAAACATTAGGATTTGCTTGTAGAACAGCATTACCACAACGTTCTGCAGCTTTGTTCCAATCGGTAGCAGGGTTACTATTACCCCAGGATGATCCGTGAGGTTCATTATTAAGATCCATACCTACTACAGCAGAAAAAGCTTTGTATCGATCGGCCATAAAAACCCAGTCATTAATCCATCTTTCTTCAGAATATTCTGCAGTGTACCAGAACTTTTCATTTAAAAAACCATCAGCGGCTCTAGAATGATTATCTAGAACTATTTTAATATCATTATCCTGGCACCATCGCACCAAAATATCCATTAATTCGATGGGTTTAGTAACTTTAGCTTCTTCTTCATTCATGGGAGACACTCCTGTGTATGAATCTGTACCGTAAGAGTTAATTTTAATTGTTTTACCTGGATCTAACATTTCATTACACCAAGGGACACGTATTGTATTAAATCCTAGATCTTTGATTTGTTGTAATACACTTTTCATATCACGAGACCATATCCCATGAGGAAAATATGTTTGTGTTTCGAACCCAAACCAGTTAACACCGGTTAGGCGTACTTCTTTTCCTTGAACATCGAATAATTTATTTCCTTGAACAGTTAAGAAATTCTGTTGTTGCGCAGATATTTTGGTAACAAAACTAAAAACCAATAGTGTCACTAATAACGTAAATGACCGCTTTATGTTTGTGATTGTATTTTTCATCTCATTCTTATAAGTTAAAAGAGAGAGGTAAAAAACCTCTCTCTTTTGTTTATTAAAAAACTATCTATTTACTATTACTTTTCTTCTCAATATTTCATTTGTAGTTGTATTCAGGATTTCCAAAACATAGATTCCTGAGGGTAAACCTTCTACAGAAACACGAGCTTGCATCTGCTGACTATTTCTTAAATTTTTAGATCTAACCACATTACCTGTTAAATCCATTAATCGCATTCTAATCTGAGTAATTTTAGTACTACTCTTTTTATTGTTCTTAGCAGATATATTAATAAAGCTTGTTGCAGGGTTAGGACTTACTAACGCATCAAATTGAGGTTGTGCTATAGCAGTAGTTGCAGTAGTATTTCCAAAGAAGAAACCATATTCTGCATTAGCTAAAGCTACTTCGATCTGTGCCCAACTTCTGTGGTAACGTTGTGTGAAATCCTGTCCAGAATTATACGCTGCCTCAAGTCTGGCAAAATCTGGGTCCTCTTTATACTTAGAGCGAATGTCTAAAAATGACACTCCCGGTTGTATTAGATCTCCATTAGACATTGTACCTGTAAAACCTTGTGGGATATGTACTTCTTCTTCAAAGATTCTTTTAAAATCTCCTCTAACTTCGGGAGATGACACCCCTTTTTCATCTCTGTATGTAACCCACATTCTGTCTAACACTTCTTTAGCTAAGTCACGTGCTGCAACATCTAGTGTAGCATGCTTCTCGGTTGCTGCTGCGTAGTAAATAAGTGCCTTTGCCATAGAAGCAGCAACACCCAAATCCTGACTATAATTCACAACTCTTACGCTAAGATCGTTATTACTTCCTGGGTTAGCAGGGTTCCAGGTATCTGGCTCACCAGACCATTCTAATGTGGCAGGAATTTCGAAATCATCAGCTCCTATAAGCCTTACTTCACTTTTTACCCAATCAGTCCATTTATCCATAAGATTTTTGGCCATTGGGTCATTGGTAATATAGTAGTATTCGGCTACCCTTTCCATAGACCAGGCTTGCCATCCAAACCATGTTCCACTTCCTGGATCGTGATATACAGGATCCGTATCAAATGCCATATCATAGAATGTAGATTTACCTGCAGGATATGCACTATAATCGCCATTCCAGCTATTGGTAGCACCACCAGCAATAGCCCCTTCTTTAGACTGTAGCCAAGTATAGAATTCCATTTGTCTTTTTAGACTTTCGGCCCAATCTCTTTCTCCATTTTGAGATTTTGGTTTTAATTCATTCACCTGTGTAAGGGCGTATGCTGCAACTGGATTTTGGTATCCAAAGTGACAGTGACTAGAACTTATTCTAAATGCCCACGGAGAAGCAGTATCTGCAGATCCACCCCAAGACATATACCATGACATTAAATAATGTGCACTGTCATATCCTGTTCCTGCTCCACTAGTCGAACTTTGTACTCCAAGTGGTTTAAAGTATTTATCAAACATTGAGAGTCTTAAGAAATCTCCCATTTTAGATGCTTTGTCTAGATCCAAGCTTCCTAAACTAGCGCCTTGTTCTTTTGCATATACTTGCGCCCAATACATTGCCTGTACTGCTCTTGCATCTGCATCAGGAGCACTAGTATACCTCCATTGTTTAGCATAACTCTGATCTTCAATAAAGATGGGTAAAAATCCATTTGTTCCTCCCCAGTTAAAGCTTTCCCATGATGGGTGTGGTACTGTTTCAAATACAGATTCTTGTTCTCCTCTTTGGAATGTATTAATATATGAAGGTGTACTTACACCATCTCCTCTATTTCCGTATCCGTAGAAATTATCATTATCTAACAGCCAGTGCATCTGATAGATATCAGGACCATACGTTGCTGTTAAATCCGGTGAAATTGGATCTGAACCTACCGGAGCACTAAAATTAAGAGGTGCCGGATAGTTACTTGGTAACGGAAACTCACTAGCATATGCTGCCGGCGAAGCTGGATTATACGCCGCATTTGTTGGTTGATCTGCTTTTGTAGGAATGATAAATTGTTCTATCTTATTCCATACATCATTTAATGGTTTCCAATCTTTGGTAATTCGACCATTCATTACTTCAAGCCATAACCAGTATGAATATAACTCACTTGTTGACTCGTGTCCATGATCTGGTGCTTCTACAATTAGCGATTCTATTGAATGGTGTGGAGATCCATCTGCACTAAAATACCCATTGGCAGGATCATAGAACTCATTTCTAATCTCAATAAAACGATCGATATATTCATTTTCTCCTGTTGGTGGATTAATTATAATGTCTCCATCTATTGCTTTAATTGTTACTTTAGCTTGATCTTCTCCTCCATTTCCGTCTGTTACAGTTAAAGTAACTTCATATTCACCAATAGCGGTATAGGTATTCTCTGGAGTAACGCCACTACCTGTAGTATTATCTCCAAAATCCCAACTATAAGTGAGTGTATCCCCGTCTGCATCTGTAGACGCAGAGGCATCAAAAGTTACTACTAATGGAGCTTCTCCAGAAGCTGGAGTTGCAGAAATATTTGCAACAGGATTTGTATTGGCTGGTCCTCCGCAATCAGGAGCATTGGTTAACGTACTAAAATAGATTGTAAACCCACCCGTCTTTGATACCAAAACAAAATTATCACTGTCGATAGTTACCCAATAAGAACCATCTAAACCTGTGAATCCTGATCCTGTGATTGTTATTTCGGGTTGAGTGCTATTAAAATTCTGAGTAATTTTTGGCAATAAATCAACATACCAATTAGGGGCACCGTTGTTTGTATTCATCGAGAACTGATATAATCCATTATTAGTCAGGTCCCAATTAATTGTAAATATCGTTACATTATCCAGGCTTGGTCCTCCGTTTCCTAAAACATGAATGTTTTCGAATGCTGAATTAATAGCAGGTAATGCTGTTGCTATTGGCGTATTAAAAGTACAATCTCCTCCGGTTGAAACAGGATTTCTTACTACTTCAATACTATTTGAAAGATCAAAATCTCCTGATAAGCCAGAAATACTTCCTTCGGCTACAAGACCAGTAATTGTTCCATTATAACTCACACTATAAATAAAACAGCTTCCTACTCCGGCTCCATCAAAATCAACTGCTTCTGGTGTAGTTGGTAATCCCAAAATTTTACCCTGAGCATCGGTGATGATCCACTGACTTGTTTCACCTATATTACCGGTAATTGTTACTCCTGAAACATTATCTGCAATACCATCACCTACGGTAAATACAAATGGGCCTCCTGCAATCACACCTCCATCAACAGTTGGAGTTGTTATAACAGGATTTCTTACTACTTCAATACTATTAGAAAGATCAAATGTTCCTGACAAACCAGAAATATTTTCATTAGCTGCAAGACCAGCAATTACTCCATCGTAACTTACATTATAAATAAAACAGCTTCCTACTCCGGCTCCATCAAAATCTACTGCTTCTGGTGTAGCTGGTAATCCCAGAATTTTACCCTGAGCATCGGTGATGATCCACTGACTTGTTTCACCTATATTACCGGTAATTGTTACTCCTGAAACATTATCTGCAATACCATCGCCTACGGTAAATACAAATGGACCTCCTGCAATTGTACCTCCATTTACAGAAGGAGTTGTTACACCACAATCAGGAGCTGTAGCAGTACTACTAAAATAGATGGTAAAACCTCCGGTTTGAGATACCAATACAAAATTACCGTTATCTACGGTCGCCCAATAAGTTCCATCTAAACCAGTAAATCCAGATCCTGTAATTGTAATTGCAGGTTCTGTGGCATTAAAGTTTTGTGTAACTTTAGGTAAGAAGTCATTCCACCAACTAGGAATACCATTATTAGTATTCATTGAGAATTGATACAGTCCATTATTGGTTAAATCCCAATTGATATTAAAATTGGTAACATTATCCAGGTTTGGACCACCATCTCCTAATACAAAAATATTGGTGAATTCTGAGTTTATTGACGGTAAGGCATCTGCTGTTGGAGTTCCGAAAGCACAACTTACGCTACCATCTGTAGCTGTTATAATCGTTGTTTCTGAACTACTTCCAACTGAATTGGTAACCGTAAGAGTAACAGTATATGTTCCTACTTGAGTGAAAGAAGTAGAAGCGGTAACTCCTGTAGCTGTTAATCCATTTCCGAAATCCCAAGAATAAGATAAAGTACCTCCTGTTGGGTCTGTAGAAGCTGACGCATCAAAAGAAACATCAAAAGGAATGATTCCAGAATCAGTACTAGCAGTAAAACTTGCCACTGGACTTCCATCGGTAACATTAATTATTGTTGTTTTTGTTCCTGTTTTACTTCCGTCACTAACTGTTAATGTTGCAGTAAATTCACCAACTGTAGCATATTGATGATCTACAGTTACTCCCACACCTGTTGTTCCGTCTCCGAAGTCCCAAGTATAAGTAAGTGTATCTCCGTTCTCATCTGAAGATGTTGATCCATCAAAACTAACTGTTACAGGAGCAATTCCGGTTGTTGGGGTAGCTGTAAAATTTGCAATAGGTGCAACATTTCCATCGATCACCGTAATAGTTTTGTTAACCTCGGTCGATAGGTTTTGTCCGTCACTTACAGTAAGAGTTACCAGATAAGATCCAATTGCAGAATATGTAATCACAGCATCGGCTGTTGATGCTGTTTCGCCATTTCCAAAATTCCAATTATAGGACAATGCATCTCCATTTGGATCTGAGGATGCCGATGCATCAAACTGCACATCTAATGGTGCAATTCCAGATTCTGGAGTCGCTGTAAATGAGGCTGTCGGAGTATTTCCTCCGTCTGGTTCTTTACCAAATACCAATACTCCATTATCATATACTGGAATGTTAATACTTTCTACAGCGCCATTACTTAATCCTTGTGCTGACCAATCATTAGTAGTATCATAAGGTACTCCATTAGCTACTCTAATATTGATCTGTGTCTCGGTTCTAAATGCAGGATCACCTATTGGCTCAATTGAAGGGAGGTTCGTAACTTCAGCATAGTATACACTTCCTCCTGCGGGTTTAATTGCCATTGTAGCACCACCTCCTATACCATTAAGTGAAATATCATAATCGGCAATAGTTTTTCCATCAGCAATACCCTCGGCTATATCAAAATAATATCGATAACTCAATTTATCGGTTACTCTAGCCGGCCAAGCAGTCCTGTTTTGTACATTTATGCTAATAGTAGTTCCGAAAGCATTATTACTATTAAATTTTGAGAACGAACGAATTTCGGCTCTTGAAGGAACTTCAGGGACTGGGAAATTAGCAAGTGGATTTCCTCCAAACTTACCATACATTCTAGCCAGAACTCCGGTAATACAAGCATTATAATCACAAGCTACTTCATTAGCAATAAACTCTCCTCGATCATCTTCAAAATTATCATTTCCAGGTTCCTTAGGACCTCCTACAACTGCTCCATACAGGATATGACTAGCTGCAGTTGGAGGACCACTATCACTGTTAGTCCAGTTACCACTATTACCTCTATGGTGTGGATCATTAGCAGGATTATTTCCAAAACCATTCATAAAACTTCTATTAATTGGATTATCTCCTAATGCATAGTCTACCATTCTTTTTGCAAAACCAGTATATCTAGCTTGTTTAACTGGATCTGTAGTCACTTTATCTGCATAAATAAGTGCTAATAAAGATTGATTTGAAGAATATCTAATGGTTCCCCATGGACGTAAATGCGGAAGACCTCCTGGTGTTGTAGGAACTGATTCTCCATTTACATTATGAGCAAAGTAATCCAGATTGCGCTCAATATCCTGTACATATCTATCTTTTCCTGTAATTTGCGCCAATAATAGATAACACCCATACGCTTTATCATCCCAGGAAAAAGCTTCTTTATATTTAGAAGTTGCACTCTGACCTTCTTTCTGCAAATTATCATATTCTGCTTCTGCCTTTGTTAGGTACTGCGGATCATTTGTTGCTTTATACATCCAAATCGCTCCCCAAACAATCTCATCATTATAGCTACTAAAAGATCTATAGAAACCAGCTGCATCGGTAATAGAATTAGAATATTCATCTCTAAATTGATCTGCAAAATCATATAATTCTTTTGCATGTGAAACCAAGATTGCGCTATATGCAGGATCATCATCTTTTAACAGAATACTAACCGCTGCCATGGCTGCTGCAGTTTCTGCAGCTAGGTCCGATCCAGGGTTTGCCTCATCTATTTTGTAAGAAGGACGTTCTCTGGGATATACCTCTGGAGAACCCCACCATCCATGATCTATTCCTCCATTACCAACTTGGCCCCATAATTCATTTGGTGCTGTATGGCATTTTATAAAGTAATCGGTGACAAATCGAAGGTTTCTTTTAAGAATCTCTAATTGCCCACTGTTTCGATAAGCATCTTCAAATTCAATACCCCCCCAAGCTAAGGCTGTTACACTGAACGCCATGGGGAAATTAAATTTAACGTGATCTCCGGCATCAAACCAACCTCCATTAAGGTCTAGCCCAACATCGGATCCATCTTCTGTGGTAGCATCTCCTCTCCAACTTACTCTATTCCAATCTGGCAACTTACCTGACTGCTGAACTTCGTAGAAAAAAAGCGATTTTTGTAGCGCTTCTCCATAATTAAACTGTGCACTTAGATTTGCCCAGCATAAATACAGTAATAGTACTGTGGTTAATTTCATAATGTTTTTCATGATATGCGTGGTTTTAATTTAGTTTCATTGAAATTATTTGGATTTTTTTGAATTTTAGGGTGTCTGTCAGGCACTAACAAACTCAATAACTATGATTGCCGTTCAGACACCCATCTCCATCCTTATTCTATTACAAACTTTGTTCTTATTCCTTTTTCGGTATGTAAAAAATAGATTCCACTTGGTAGTTCATCTATTTGTAAAGAATTACCGTTTAATTTTGCTGTGATTACTACCTTCCCATAAAAATCTAACACCTTCACTCTAGTATTTGATTGTACACCTTGAACACGAATTACTTCGGAGGCAGGATTTGGATATAGATCAATTTTGTTTTCTTTGGAAGCTTCAGTAGTTACACTTCGACTACCAGATGATAGTGTTATATTCCATTTTTGATTATTGTTATTAGTACTATATCCCCATGTATGCACATTGGCATTAATTGCCCCAGCTGCTCTATCCAAAGCTACATTCTGACAATGCACAGGTTTAAAGGAATATACATTCCCATTCTTTATAACTTTCCACTTTTGATGATTACCACCGGCACTTGTATAGGTCGCCACATTATTACCGTTACCGCATTGGGCATAAGGCACTTCTAAAAACCTATTAGTTCCTTTATTTTTTATAGTATACAGATTATCTCCTAGGTGGGTAAAAATCCAACGTTGATCATCATAACTTCCAGGATCATGCATTCTGGCACTATGATTCTCTAAACCTCTGGATAAAAGTCGTTGATCATTTTGACTAGAAGTAATAAAATAAGTGCCATTGGTAATTAATTGCTCTGTAGAAGGAGGAGTTATCACTTCTACAATAGTTACATTGGTAATCGCATCTGTATCCAAAGCTTGTTGCCAATTGGTTCCTATAGGACGAATATGGGATTTATAAGCATATCCATTTCCTGCAGTAGGAAGGGAAGGTAAACTTACAGTGATTGATTTAATACCAGAGCCTTCACTAACCCGTTCTACTTTGCTAGCTATCCATGTATTGTTTTTCCAAAAGCTTACTAGAATTTCACGATCAACAGATGCAGAATATTGCATATTAAAAGTGTACGATCTTGCTGGATTTATTGTAGTTGAAGGGTTTTTAAAAGTTATTTCATCATTGAATATCGTAGCATCTTCTACAACAACATTATCGATCTGATCTCTATCAATAGCTTCTCTCCAAGTCGTACCCATGGGTCTAATATGTGTCTTATACATATATCCAGGTCCTGTAGTAGGTAAAGCTGGTAAAGTAACTGTAATCGACTTTGTACCCTTTCCTTTGACCACTATTTCCTTTTGCTGTGCAATCCAACTGGTAGCAGACCAAAATTCTACAACTATTTCTCTATTATCTGATGCTTCATAATCAATATTGAAGGTATAACTGGTTTGAGGAGCAATAGTAGTTGGAGCATTTTTAAATCCTACTTTGTCTACTCCTCCATTTCCATTATCATCGACCAATTTATATGACCGTACCCAATCGTAATATGTGGTACGATTAGCAGCAGAATCGTTCATCCCGTCTTGTCCTGCTTTTGGTGGATTCCAATCATATGTTTCTACTACCATACGTAGATACATTGGCAAATCAAAATCTGCTGGAGGGGTAATTGTATTTACAAGTTTTCCGTCTAAATAAAATAGTACTTCGTTTTTATTTTTCCACCATACGCCATAGGTATGATAGCCCTGCCAGGATTGACGGCCAAGTTCTGCTTTGCCCCCTTTTTGTCCGACCGGTGTACTGTTACAATTGGTATTTCTACTATGTGTATTCGAATTCATACTTTTGATCATCGTATTAATCCAATTAGCATTACCAGAATTAACCCCAACGGTTTCAGTAATATCCAATTCTGTTGTTCTTATATCACAGCCAGAACCTTCATTTTTTTTATTAATAAGCCAAAAAGTTGAAGACATAAAAGTTTTATTAGCTTTCATTCGTGCTTCATAGTAACCATATAGATTTTTTATTTTTGATCTTACCAGTCCTCCATTATGAGTCCATCCATTGGATGGGTTTGATTTTTTAGAGGCTGAAATTTTAAGGTTCCCACCTGAAACAGATACCGATGATTCTTCAAACCTAGCGGGTCGTCTACCTTCCCATTGAGGAGAATTTATTGCCCATTTGGCAGTATTAAGAGAGGTTCCATTAAATTCATCTGAAAGTTCATTTATTTTTTCCCATTTTTTACCATTCGGAGGAGTTGGGGTTTGAGCATTTAAATAGGTTATTGCGACACAAAAAATCAGTATCGAAAATAGATTTTTCATACAATTCATGATAGGGTTATTTTTGATTTATTGGTAATTAATTTTACAACGGATTAAGATCCCCTGAGTTTTCAGGCAATCAAAATTGAGCATCCTTTAGTAACATAGAGTGACTATGTCAGATACACATACGATAAATACAAGACGATTGAAAATTTGTTAATCGAAGAGTTCTGGGCAATGAAGTATGCCTAAGTAGTAATGTTTTCATAATTGAGTTTGCGTTAGTTTGTGTAAAGCCGATTTTTGACGATCAAATCAAAAAATCATATATTTTATTTATTCATATAGATTATTATTAAAATTTTAGCGTTAACTATATCAATAAAGTTCATGTATTAAAACGAGTAAATCTGCTTTTATCAAGGGTACATTAGGTGTACATTGGATAAAAAAAGAATACAAACAGCGTACTATTTTTTATTTTAAACCTTAGCATAAAATAATACTAACTAACCCCATTTAATGTGAAATATTTAGCCTACTGGATTCTTGCATTTACACTACTGCAAAACCCCAATCCCTCATTTTGCCAAGGCTCACGGGATTCTAAAAATCAAATTAAATATATTGACAGCTTATTTGAAATTGCCAAAAAAGATCTTATAGGAAATGGAGATTTATTAAAGGAATTGATAACATTATCTCAAAACATAAATTATCCAAAGGGAGAATTACGAGGATATGTCAATCTGGGAATTTATTATACCAACAACTCTATGATCGACAGTGCCAATATTGTTTATGGTAGTGGTGAAAAACTTATAAAACAACATCCAGATTTAGAATATGCGCTGGCTTATATTTATAATAACAAGGCTTCTATTTTGAGTAACCAAGAGCTACATTATCAAGCTTTGAAATATTATCACAAAGCACATAAAATAAATATAAAACAGGAAGACAAAAAGTCAACTCTTATTACCAAAATGAATATGCTAATTTGTCATTTGGCCCTAGGTGAGCCGGATAAAGTTTTGGCCTATGCAAAAGAGTTATTAGATGACCCGACTGTTATTAATCAGGAAGACCTAAAATACCAGCTATACACTAATCTGGCTAGTGCATATTTTGATAAAAAAGAATATGGAAAAGCAATCAACTGGTGGAATGCTAATTTAGAAAGCATTCAAAACTCAGAAAAAAAAGGGGAAATAAGTTACTTGATCACCTCAATTGCCGAAGCATACAGAAA
This sequence comes from Aquimarina penaris, assembly GCF_040786285.1. Lineage (NCBI taxonomy): Bacteria > Pseudomonadati > Bacteroidota > Flavobacteriia > Flavobacteriales > Flavobacteriaceae > Aquimarina > Aquimarina penaris. The sequence continues at coordinate 1,397,290 of NZ_JBFMKQ010000001.1, read as the reverse complement.
CATTGGGGATTATGAAATTGCATTAGAAAAAGCGCTAGAAGCAAAGAAAATAATAAATAACAAACCCGAATTAAGCGCATATGCAGCAACAAATGCTTTGGTATTGGGTAAAATATACAACTCATTGGATAATCTAGAAGAATCCATTCTACATTTTAAGAATGTAATTCTTCAAAACCCAGACAATGCAATAGATATAGCCTTCTCGTATAAAAATCTTGGAGCAATATATCAAAAAATGGAATCCTGGGATAATTCGGTAGGTTATTACCAAAAATATGGTACTCTAATCGACAGTCTTTATCATCGTCGAAATGAAGATATTTCGAAAATATCTGAAGGAAAAATACAGTTGATTGAAGAAGAATATAAAAATGATCTTTTAACCAAAGACAACGACATTTTAATCTACAAAACCGAAAAACAAGAACTATATATCATTTCTCTTGCCATTGGGTTTTTAAGTCTTTCATTTGTACTATTGTCTATAATCCTTTATAGAAAATACAACAAAAGTGAACAGCAGATAGAGTTGTTAAAAGAAAACGAAAAAAAGATTCTAGAAAATCATTTACAAAGGAGAGAAGAAGAGTTTTTGGCAACAATGATATCGGTAAATGAAAGGTTAAATAAGCTTTCGTACATAAAAAAGAATTTATCTTCGGCTATAAAATATAATAATAGAGAAGAGATGATAGAGGTAGATAAAAGATTAGAACGCTTTATCTCTTCTACGTCTGATCTTACCGTTTTAAAAGATCGCATAGAATCACAATACCCAGGAATAACGGCTCAAATAAATACTTCTTTTCCCGAATTATCAACGAATGATATAAGACATTGCCTTTTAATGAAACTCAATTTGTCTATTAAAGAATCTGCTCAATTACTAAGCGTTTCTACGCATGCTATCAAAATGGCAAGAAAACGACTAAAGAAAAAAATGAATATCCCCGAAGATGTTTCTTTGAAAGATCATTTGCAAAACAAAATTGCATAATTTTCATTAGTTACTATTTGAAAATCAGTTTTCATGCTCTAAAAATTTTATGTAGCTTGGCAATCCGAAATTGTTTATGGATCATGAATCAGAGAAAATTGTATATCGGGTTATTAGCTTTTACCTTGCTTTCCTGTGATGGCTTTATTCTTAAGAAAGAGAACAAAGAGGAAATTGTAAAAGAAGGGTTAGACAAACTTAATTGGAATGAAGTTGAACAGCCCCCACTATTCGAAATCTGTAAAGAAAAACCCGAAGAAGAGCTGGAGCAATGTTTTCAAAACACAATAACAAAGCATATTCAAGATTATCTTGCGCAATATATCATTAAAATAAAACAACCTGTTAATGATACGATTTGGGTTCCTCTATTAATTACAAAAGACAGTAAAATCATTTTAGAAGATTTTGAACTGCCAAGTACTATCGAAATAGAGATCCCAAATTTAAAAGACACACTTGCAAAAGGAATCGAAACACTACCAAAAATAGAGCCTGCCCATACACGAAGCACCCCTGTAACTGCGCGTTATAAACTACCTATTGTAATTAGAATAGAGTAAGCCTATTGCTTAGTTTGATTTATGTAGCTTTGTAATACAAAAAATCCAATCTTGAGCGACGAAAAAATTATATTAGGTATCGACCCAGGTACAACTATTATGGGGTTTGGGCTTATCAAAGTTCAAAATAAAAAAATGTCTTTTTTACAGTTAAACGAACTTCAATTGGGTAAATATGATGATCATTATCTAAAATTGAAACTCATTTTTGAACGTACCATAGAACTTATCGACACCTATCATCCCGATGAAATTGCGATCGAAGCTCCTTTTTTTGGCAAGAATGTACAATCTATGCTAAAATTAGGTAGAGCCCAGGGGGTCGCAATGGCAGCTGGGTTAAGTCGAGAAGTACCAATTACCGAATACTCTCCGAAAAAAATCAAAATGGCAATAACAGGTAGTGGTAATGCCAGTAAGGAACAAGTTGCCAAAATGCTTCAAAGTTTGTTAAAAATCAAAACATTGCCTAAAAATCTGGATTCGACTGATGGATTGGCTGCTGCAGTTTGTCATTTTTATAATATGGGGCGAGCAGACATTGTGGGTAAGAGTTATAGCGGTTGGGCCGCTTTTGTAAAACAAAATGAGAAGAGAGTCAAAAAATAATGTTTAAAATCTAAGATCATCAGCGGTATTTATATTCATATCCCCTTCTGCAAGCAAGCATGTCATTATTGCGATTTTCATTTTTCGACTTCGATGAAGAAAAAAGATGAAATGGTTATCGCACTATGTAATGAAATTAAATTAAGATCTTCTGAAATAGCTAATCATAAAACTATTCATACGATTTATTTTGGCGGAGGAACACCATCTGTGTTATCTATTAACGAACTGTCATTTATTATTGAAACCGTTTATAAAAACTATACCGTATCCAAAGAGGTCGAAATAACCCTCGAAGCAAACCCCGATGATCTCACGAAAGAAAAAATTGAAGCACTGGCTGTAAGTCAAGTTAATCGCTTAAGCATTGGTATTCAGTCTTTTTTTGAAGAAGACCTTAAACTCATGAATAGAGCTCATAACGCCCAAGAGGCCATGAATTGCTTATCCCTTGTTACTCGATATTTTGATAATATTTCGATTGATTTGATTTACGGTATTCCCAACATGTCTATAGAACGCTGGAAACAAAACATTCAACTCGCTCTGGATTCTGGAGTTCCTCATATTTCGTGTTATGCGTTAACGGTTGAGCCTAACACTGCTTTGCCCAAGCTAATCGAAAAAGGAGAAATCGCTCCGGTGGATGATGTTCTGGCTCAAAAACATTTCGAAATTTTGGTAGAAACTTTAGAAAATGAAAGTTTTTCCCATTATGAATTGTCGAATTTTGGTAAAGAAGGATTCTTCAGTAAAAATAATACGGCATATTGGCAAGGTAAACACTACCTGGGGATTGGCCCTTCTGCGCATTCTTATAATGGAAAACAACGCAGTTGGAATATCAAAAATAATGCAAAGTACATTCAGGCATTAGCGCAAAATGAACTTCCGAAGGAAATTGAAAACTTAACCGTTACCGATCAATATAACGAATATGTTATGACTGGATTGCGAACAATTTGGGGAGTTTCTCTGCAAAAAATAGAACAAGATTTTGGAAAAAAATACAAGAAGTATCTTCTACAACAAGCACAAAAACATTTAGAAGAACATCTTTTATTTTTGGATGATAACACGATACAAGTGACCAAAAAAGGAAAATTTTTGAGCGATGGTATTGCAAGTGACCTTTTCTTAGTAAATTTAGAGTGATTTTGATATTAAAAAGGGGTTATGCAAGAAAAATATGACATTATTGGGGTTAATTATAATACCACCAGAAAAGCAGATCCTTATCTTTTTAATCGACTACGGTCTCTATTGAATCCAACTCCCAAAGAAATGTATCTTGATATTGGATGTGGAACGGGTAATTATACTTCAGAATTTGCCAAAAAAGGATATCAATTTATTGGCATTGATCCCTCGGATAAGATGCTTGAAAAGGCAAAAAATCAGCATGATGCTATAACCTGGAAAATTGGGAAAGCCGAAAAAATAGAACTGGCCTCAGATAGTGTTAACGGAATCATTGCAAGCCTGACACTTCATCATTGGCAAGATCTTAATCAAGGTTTCAAAGAATTAAACAGAATATTAAAACCTAATGGTACTACTGTAATTTTCACCTCAACTCCTACTCAAATGAGGGGGTACTGGCTTAATCACTACTTCCCAAAAATGATGACCGATTCCTTAATTCAAATGCCTGCATATAACGATATCAAATCGAGCCTAGAAAGAAATAATTTAAGAATAAAGGATACCGAAAAATACTTTATTCAGCCTGACTTACAAGACCTTTTTCTCTATTCTGGAAAACATAACCCTTCTCTATATCTACAACCCAAAGTGCGACAAGGAATATCATCTTTCTCATCTTTGGCCAATACAGAAGAAGTTGAACAAGGGTTAAAAGCATTACACAAAGATATTGCTTCGGGAAAGATTAAGACTATCATCAAAAAATATGAAAATACAGAGGGAGATTATCTTTTTATAACTGTCAAAAAAGCGTGATACTATTTTATGATTACCACTTTAGAATATAACAAGGCATCCTATACAATCGACCTATCCAAACCTTTAGATATATCTATCCCTTTAAGAGCTTCCGAAGAAAATGTAAACGCATGGTATATCGATGCTCCAAAAATAGAACCTGTAACGAATGGAGATTGGATAGGAAAAGTTTCTGAAGGTGCTTCGACAAATTTCAACAATATAACATTTAATCCACATGGTCATGGTACGCATACCGAATGTGTAGGACATATTACCAACGAGTTTTATAGCATCAATGATTGTTTGAAACAATTCTTTTTTATAGCCGAAGTCATTACTATTCGGCCCAAAAAACAGGGAGATGATTTTGTGATTACTAAAACACAAATAAAAGATGCGATTATTTCTAAAAACAACGAAGCTTTGGTGATAAGAACATTGCCAAATAAAGAAGATAAACTAAACACGCAGTATTCGCATTCTAATTGGGCATATCTAACCGAAGAAGCGGCTGCATATATCAGAGAATTAAACATCGATCATTTATTAATTGATCTGCCGTCTGTAGACAAAGAAAAAGACAATGGTAAATTATTAGCACATAAAGCATTCTGGAATTACCCTGAAGCAATACGTTATCAGGCCACTATTACAGAATTGATTTATGTTGAAAACAAAATCGAGGATGGCACTTATGTTTTGAATCTTCAAATCGCTTCCTTTGTAAACGATGCGACCCCTAGTAAGCCTATTTTATATGAAATAATGAAATAATGAAAATAACATTACAACTTGAAGAAATTGCAATGCTTGGACTGGGTATATATTTATTTAGTTTACTATCGTATCCCTGGTGGTTGTTTCTTGCTTTGTTTTTAGTTCCCGATATTGGAATGCTAGGTTACGTTTTCAACAATAAAACCGGAGCATTTATCTATAATATATTTCATCATAAAGGATTGGCAATTTTAGTGTATTTAATAGGTATGTATATATCCAATGAAATGCTTCAACTTTTTGGAATTATTCTTTTTGCACATTCATCCTTTGATAGACTTCTTGGATATGGCTTGAAATACGAAAAAGGTTTTAAATTTACACATCTTGGTGAAATAGGAAAAACGAATTAGAATGGAATTATTGTTTATAGGACTTTTGGGAGGTGCCCTTTTAGCTTACTTTATCTTTGCAAGATTTAGTGCCGTAAAAAACAAGTCTGCCATAAAAACTCAATCGACAGTTCTTATGGAAAAAATCAAAAGTGTTTGTAAACTGGTAACAGTTGAAGGAGATTTTGCCGAGATTTATCATTATGAAAGTGTAAAAGAAAAGTTTTTTAATCTACTTACAGGAACCAAAAAAGCATTGATTCTAATCGATGCTAAAGCCTATGTTGGCTTTGATTTATCTAAAGTGAAGTTAGAAAGTGATACTAAGAAAAAACGTATTATTCTTACTCATTTTCCGAAACCAAAACTCTTAACCATCGAAACCGATTTTAAGTATTACGATAAAAAAGAAGGCTGGCTTAATCCCTTTACATCTTCTGATCTTACAGAGCTTAACAAAGAAGCCAAACAATTTATCAAAGATAAAATCCCACAAAGCGGTTTAATGGAATCGGCCAAACATGAAGCATTAACAGCCATTTCTTTAATGGAAACCCTGGCAGCATCTATCGGATGGACATTAGACTATTCTGCATTGGAGCTCGACAACAATAACAAAGACACAAAAGAGTTAGAATACTAATGAATGTTGAAACGTATAGAGAATATTGTCTGGCAAAAAAAGGAGTTACAGAGGAGTTTCCTTTTGATGAGACCACATTGGTGTTTAAAGTAATGGGAAAAATGTTTGCCTTAACAGGACTTGACAGAATTCCTTTTAGTGTAAATCTAAAATGTGATCCTGATCGAGCTACAGAACTTCGTGAATACCATCCCGAAATTACTCCTGGATACCACATGAGTAAAATACATTGGAATACTGTTAACTTTTCTGGCACTTTGGCGACTGATATGTTATTAGAATTGATTGATCATTCTTATGACCTGGTAGTGAACAGTCTAACCAAAAAGCTAAAGCAAGAATTAGAAAATCTTTGATTTTTATATGAATAACCCTCATCAATATTATAGAGAACAAATATCTCTACATACTACATCTTTAAAAAAAGTAAAACGTCAGTTAGCTGTTTCAAGTACAGTACGATTATTAGTTTTCCTTGCCTCTATTATAATACTATACTTTGGCTACCCCAATACTCAAATCATAATGGGTAGTATCGTATTAGGTAGTATTGCTTTTATTTTTCTGGTAACTAGACACAGTAATCTGACCTATACTAAAGACAAGCTAACAAAACTTATACAAATTAATCAATTAGAGTTAGCTGTTTTTAAAGATGATATCAGTACTCTTAATGCCGGAAAAGAATTTATAGATCCATCACATACCTATAGTCATGATATAGATTTGTTTGGTCATAAGTCTTTCTTTCAGTATGCGAATCGCACAGCTACTCTGGCTGGAAAAAACAAATTAGCTTCAATTCTTACCGCTAATTCAATTCTAGATATTGAACAAAAGCAAGGTGCCATAAAAAACCTAACCAAGCTCCCCGAATGGCGACAAGAATTTAGCGCTGTTGCATCTTTGGTAACTGTATCGGTTTCTATTTCTGTAATCCAAAAATGGTTTCAAAATTATACATCATGGGTTCCCAAAATGATGAAGATTCTCCCTTTTGTTTTTTCAGGAATCTCAGTAGTTATGCTGATATTGCTATTTCTAAATAGCATTACATTTAATATGTCCCTAATCTGGCTTTTTATAGGCCTTGGTGTTACTGGGACGCAAATTAAAAAGATTAATGTACTATATCGCGAATCCAATCTGGTAAAAGATACCTTTGAACAATATTACAAGCTTGTAGACAAAATTGAGAATACCGATTTTGATTCTCCTTTTTTACAAGAAAAGCAGCAATTAGTCATTAACGAAAAAGAAAAAGCTTCAACTATTCTAAAACAATTCGCCAGTATTCTTAATGCTTTTGATCAGCGCAATAATATGCTGTTTGGTGTCTTTGCTAATGGATTAATGTTATGGGATATTCTTCAAAGTTACCGTATCGAACAATGGATTACAAAAAATCAAGATAAAGTAGAGCAATGGTTTGAAGTTATTGCTTTTTTTGATGCATACAATTCATTAGGAAATTTCGCTTTCAATCATCCGGATTACGTATATCCAAATATTTCATCAGAAAATATCATAATAAAAGCAGAAAAACTGGGGCATCCAATGCTTTCTAATCAAAAAAGAATAGATAATGATATTACTATTGCCCGAGAACAATTCTTTATCATAACCGGAGCTAATATGGCGGGTAAAAGTACTTTTTTACGTACTGTAGCACTCCAGATAGTTATGTCTAATATAGGATTACCTGTTTGCGCAAAATCCTGCGAATATCGCCCTATGAAGTTAATCTCTAGCATGCGTACTTCAGATTCGCTTAGCGATGAAGCTTCCTATTTCTTTTCAGAACTTACTCAACTCAAAAAGATTGTAGATAAACTCGAAGATGATGAGTATTTTATTATCCTGGATGAAATTCTAAAAGGCACTAATAGTAAGGACAAAGCTGCCGGTTCTCGTAAATTTGTAGAAAAATTAGTAGCCGCCAAAGCTACAGGAATTATTGCTACTCACGATCTAAGTCTATGCGAAATCGCATCAGACTTACCCCAGGTTAAGAATCGATTTTTTGATGCCCAAATTATTAATGATGAGCTTTATTTTGATTATAAATTTAAAGATGGTATTTGCCAGAATATGAATGCTTCTTTCTTACTGGAGAAGATGGGGATTGTATAAATCTTTTCTGAATTTAGATGGAGTAACTCCTTTTATCTTCTTAAATTTTCTATTAAAATTAGAGACATTCTTAAACCCACTAGAGTATGAAGCCTCGGCTATTGTTATATCCGGCTCTTTTGAGATAATTTGACATGCATTTTCAATCCGTACTTCGGTCAAAAACTGAAAAAAAGTTTTATTCGTACGTTGTTTAAAATATCTACAAAAAGCATTGGGAGTCATATTAGCAATGTTAGACACTTCTTGTAAGCTTATATCACCGTAAAAACCATTCATAACAAATTGAAAAACGTTTGCCATTCGTTTTCCTTCATTATCGGTATAATTATTCTTTGTAATTGAAGAAGATATAGTTTTGATCGTGGCCTTACTTAGCAATTTCAAAACCTGTAAAAAAATCATTAAACGATCTAATCTGTTTTTATGCTTTAATAGCATAAAAAATTGCTCTTTTAACTGGTTTTTTTCTGAAATAACCTTTACTCCATACGATAGGCTATTAAAAAAATTAGACAAATCATTAAACTCAGATAATTCAAAAAAGCCTTTGCCAAATGATTTTTCAGTAAAAAAAATTGAAACCATATAAGATCTTGTGGATGATGGAGCACTTTTTAAAACATGAGGAATCTGGCTTCCAAAAACTAAGATGTCATCTGTTGTATAATTGGTAATCGTATCCCCAACAATTAAACTCCCTTCCCCGGATACAATAAGAGATATTTGAACCTCTTCATGTTGATGAAATTTATCATAAAAAATAGCGCCCTTATCTTCCTGTACAATGAGAGTATCGGTAGACGATTTTGGTATTTTAAATGGTAAAGCTTTCATAAAACTATACCAATATTACTCAATTAATTAATATAATTATATCTTAAAGGTAAAATAGTATCACAATTAGGTAATTTACAGATATTTTACCCTTTTTATTCACAATATCTTTGACCAAAACATGAAATATGGTAATACATTGGGAAGGCGTAATGCCTGCAGTGACTACAAAATTCACTGATCAAGACACTTTAGACCTCAAAATGTTCGAGGTAAATATTAATGCACAATTAGAAGCTGGCGTACATGGTATTATATTAGGTGGAACCTTAGGTGAGGCCAGCACATTAAGTGATGAAGAAAAAAGAATTCTGGTAAGAACCACAGTCAAAATTGTTAAAAACAAAGTCCCTGTTATTATCAATATTGCAGAGCAAACTACCAAAGGAGCAATTGAAGCTGCAAAAAAAGCCAAAGAGGATGGAGCTAGTGGTTTAATGATGCTTCCACCTATGCGATACAAAGCTGGAGATAGAGAAACGGTAACCTACTTTAAGGAAGTTGCCAAAAGTACAGATCTGCCTATTATGATTTACAACAATCCTGTGGACTATAAAATTGAAGTAACTCTAGACATGTTCGAAGAGTTATTACAATTTGACAATATACAAGCAGTAAAGGAGTCCACCAGGGATATTTCTAATGTAACCCGAATTAAAAATAGATTCGGAGATCGATTAAAAATCTTATCCGGAGTAGATACTCTTGCTTTAGAGAGTTTACTAATGGGTGCCGATGGTTGGGTAGCTGGATTAGTAGATGCTTTCCCAGCAGAAACCGTAGCCATTTATGAACTTCAAAAAGCAGGAAGAATCAAAGAAGCTCTAGAAATTTATCGTTGGTTTTTACCGTTGCTAGAGTTAGACATAAATGCTAAATTAGTACAGAATATAAAATTGGCAGAGGTAGCTACAGGAATCGGTACCGAAAATGTTCGCGCACCAAGATTACCGTTGGTTGGAGAAGAACGCAAAAAGGTATTAGAGATTATCGAAAACGGGCTAAAAACCAGGCCAATTTTACCAGATTATAAAACCTTGAATTAATTCATTGACTTACTTTCACATTAAATCACTAAGACCATGATTACGGGTAAAAATTATATAGGAAATCAACTTTCTGCTAAAGGAAACAAGGCTTATAAAACGTTTAATCCTAAGTTGAATATTGAAAATGAACATATTTTTTATGAAGCTTCTGCAGAAGAAATAGAAAAAGCCGTTACATTGGCTTCTGAAGCTTTTAAAACGTTCAAAAATATTTCTGGAGCAAAAAAAGCAGCGTTTCTAAATGCTATCGCAGATGAAATTCTGGCATTAGACGACATTTTAATTAAAGCATATATTTCTGAGACTGGCCTACCCCAAGGAAGAGCAAAAGGAGAACGCGGTAGAACCATTGGTCAACTGCGAATGTTTGCAGAATTAGTAGCCGAAGGCTCTTGGGTTGAGGCGACTATAGATACTGCCGATTTAGAAAGAACCCCAATTCCTAAACAGGATATCAGAAAAATGTTGGTGCCATTAGGGCCCGTAGTTGTATTTGGCGCAAGTAATTTTCCTTTAGCATATTCTACTGCCGGTGGTGATACTGCTGCTGCATTTGCTGCAGGATGTCCTGTGATCGTAAAATCACACCCAATGCATGCTGGGACGGGAGAGCTAGTAGCTTCTGCAATTCATAGAGCTGCTCAAAAAACAGGAATGCCAGATGGAGTATTTTCTAATCTAAATAGCGCCGGAATTGATGTTGGTGTACAATTAGTAAAACATCCTAAAGTAAAAGCAGTAGGTTTTACAGGAAGTATTCGTGGAGGTAGAGCATTGTTTGACTTAGCATCTCAACGACCAGAACCGATACCCGTATTTGCAGAAATGGGAAGTGTAAACCCGGTGATTCTTTTACCCGAAGCAACCAAAAATCAAGGAGAGGCTTTGGCAAAAACTTATGCTAAATCTATCACACTAGGAACTGGGCAGTTTTGTACCAATCCAGGTTTAATTATAGGAATTAAAGGAGAAGCTTTAGATAATTTTATTGATATCCTTTCTTACGAAATTGTCAAAATCGAACCTTCTTGCATGTTGCATCCAAATATCATTGGTAATTATGAAAGAAACAGATCTACGGCATTACAACAAAGAGGCATCAGCATTACTGCCGAATATGATGGCGATATAATGATAAATCATGCCAGGCAAACGGTTACCAAAGTAGAAGGAAAAACGTTTTTAGAAAACACGACCTTACATCAAGAAATATTTGGACCATTTTCTATGGTAGTACAATGTTCAACTGCAAAGGAGTTAGAAACTATTATCTCGAACCTAGAAGGGCAGCTTACGGGTACTATCCTCGCAGAAAATGAAGAGGCTTCAACATATAATTCAGTAATTGAAGCACTACAAAATCGAGTAGGAAGAATCATTTTTAATGGTGTTCCTACGGGCGTAGAAGTCTGCCCTGCAATGTTACATGGCGGCCCTTATCCTGCTTCTACAGACAGTAGATTTACCGCGGTTGGGATTCATTCTATCAAACGTTGGGTGCGACCATTTAGCTATCAAAGCTGGCCTAATGATTTATTACCAGATGAGCTTAAAGATGAAAATCCATTAGGTATTTCGAGATTGGTAGATGGCAATCATAGTCAACGCAAAATCTAGATATAATCATACTAAATTCTAATAGCTACAAGAAATGAAAATCGTCAACATTATTGGGGTCATCATCTTACTCTTAAGTTTTAGTTGTACAGAAAAAAGTATAGAAAAAACTGCTGCAGATCGCCTTCAGGAAATCATTACTGAAACTGATGACCGTGAAGGATATGATGAAGACAAATACCCTTTAGGTCTTTTCACAAAAGAATACTACCAACAAGAAGCTGATTTTGCAAAAGAAAAAATAGAAGAACTAAAGAATATTGATGCAAACCAACTCAAAGAGACCGATAAAATATCTTTGGAGCTATTAGAATTCACTTTACAACAAACTATCGATTTTTATGTCTTCGAGCGCTATCTAAATCCTTTATTATCGGATTCTGGTTTTCATAGCAATCTCAACTATATGGTGAGACCATTTACCAATTATGATCAGGTTAAAAAGTACCTAAACAAGCTTAGTGCAATACCTGTATTTGTTGATCAGCATTTTGTAAACCTAAGAGAAGGGCTTAAAAAAGGAGTTTCGCAACCAAAAGTTATTTTTGAGGGATATGAATCTACTTATAATGATCATATTGTAGACAATATAGAGGAAAGTTACTTTTATACTCCTTTTAAAAATTTGCCAGAATCTATACATCAACCTCAAAAGGATTCAATAATTAGTGCTGCAAAAGAGATTATAGAAAGCAAAGTAGTCCCAGAATTTAAAAGAATAAAAACATTTTTTGAAACTGAATACTTACCAAAAACAAGAACAACTATAGGGGTGTCTCAAACTCCTAATGGAGAAGCTTACTATCAAAATAGAATCAACTTTTATACTACTAGTACAAGCTATACAGCAGATGATATTCACAATATAGGATTAAAAGAAGTTGCCAGGATAAAAGCGCAAATGGAGCAAATCATAAAGGAGCTTAACTTTAAAGGTAGTTTTGCTGATTTTTTAAAATTTCTTCGTACCGACGAGCAATTTTATGCTAAAACTCCGGAAGAATTACTAATGATCGCCCGAGATATGGCAAAACGAGCCGATGAGCAATTACCACGGTTCTTTAAGACATTACCCCGAAAACCATATGGCGTAGCTCCAGTTCCAGACGCTATTGCACCTAAATATACTGGTGGTCGATATGTAGGAACAGAAGCCGATAGCGATGAACCTGGTTATTATTGGGTAAATACCTATGATCTAAAAAGCAGAACATTGTATACGTTACCATCACTAACAGTACATGAAGCTGTTCCTGGTCATCACTTACAAGGCAGTTTAAATAACGAGTTAGGCGATAGTATTCCGCAGTTTAGAAAAGATTTATATTTATCGGCATACGGAGAAGGCTGGGGATTATACTCAGAGTTTTTGGCAGAAGAAATGGGAATGTATACCACACCATATGAGCACTTCGGAAAATTAACTTATGAAATGTGGCGAGCTTGTCGACTGGTAGTCGATACAGGAATTCATGCAAAAGGATGGACACGTGATCAGGTTGTTGATTTTATGGCTTCAAATACCGCTTTATCATTGCATGAGGTACATACAGAAACTGATCGATATATTTCTTGGCCAGGACAAGCATTATCCTATAAAATCGGAGAATTAAAAATCAGAGAACTTCGTAAAAAAGCCAAAGTAGAGTTAGGAAGCAAATTCGATATCCGAGAGTTTCACGAAATCATTCTGGAACAAGGAACAGTAACGCTTTCAATTTTAGAAAACAGAATCAACACCTATATCGAAGAGACAAAGAATGGCTAGTAACACCTATACATGTATTGATGCACATACCTGCGGAAACCCAGTGAGAGTAGTGACCACAGGCCGCCCAAATCTTATCGGAAAAACGATGAGTGAAAAACGTCAACATTTCATTAGAGAATATGATTGGATTAGAACAGGATTAATGTATGAACCTCGCGGACATGATATGATGAGTGGTAGTTTCTTGTTCGAACCACATGACCCCAAGAATGATTTTGCTATTTTATTTATAGAAACATCTGGTTGTTTACCCATGTGCGGTCATGGCACTATAGGTACTATCACCATTGCGGTTGAGGAAGGGTTAATACAACCCAAAATTCCGGGAAAAATCAAAATGGAAGCACCGGCTGGCTTAGTAGAAATCGAATATCAACAAACCGATAAAAAAGTAGATTGGGTAAAACTTAAAAATGTAAAATCTTACCTCGCTGCAGAAGGATTAACTATTGATTGTCCTGACCTAGGAGAAATCATTTTTGATGTTGCCTACGGCGGAAATTATTATGCTATTGTTGATCCACAAGAAAATTTTAGTGGGATACAGGATTTTACTGCCGGGAAATTAATTCAATATTCTCAAGTAGTTCGAGAACGTATCAACAAAAAATACCCCGATCTTTTTATCCATCCCGAAAACGAGACGATAAGAGATGTTAGCCATATATTATGGACAGGAGATCCGATTGATCCCACCTCATCGGGGAGAAATGCTGTTTTTTACGGAGAAAAAGCAATAGATCGGTCCCCTTGTGGAACAGGAACTTCTGCACGAATGGCTCAATTATATGCAAAAGAAAAATTGAAAAAAGGAGATGAATTTATTCATGAAAGTTTTATAGGAAGTAAATTTATAGGGAGAATTGAAAAAGAAACCAAATTAGGAGATAAAAAAGCTATTGTACCTAGTATCCAGGGATGGGCAAAAGTGTATGGGTATAACACGATCATTATTGATGACAAAGATGATCCATACGCTCATGGGTTTCAGGTGATATAGATGATGAATGTTTTAATGATGTAGTGAATGAATTAAAATAGTTTTAACAGCCAGAAAGAATACATCACTTAATTAAAAGTATTATTGCATAAAATCAACCAATATGTATTTAGAGCTTTTTTGCCAAAATCCGTCAATTCGAGTGATTCGACCTTGGGAGAAGTGTATCGAGAATAGGATTATTGGTAAAAAAAGCTATTCTCGATAGCTCTGCTGAGCCTGTCGAAGTACATTTTGTCTTCATTTCATTGCAACAAAATACTTGAATTGACGCTTTTATGTGGTAATTTTCTTAAATACACAACCGGTCAAACCATTGTTTCATTAAAACAGTAAGCAATTGAAAAAAGTAATCATCATCGGAGGAGGAATCATTGGGCTTTGCTCTGCATATTATTTACATAAAGAAGGGCATCAAGTAACTATAATCGATCAATCTACAATGGATTTTGGAGCTTCGTATGTTAACGCAGGATATCTAACACCAAGTCATATTATCCCTTTAGCTGCACCTGGTGTTATGAAAAAAGGTTTAAAATGGATGTTTAACCCATCTAGCCCTTTGTTTATTAAACCTCGTCTTAATGCAGATTTCTTGCGTTGGTCATGGGCATTTAACAAATCTTGCTCGGTAAACAATGTAGAACGTAGTATTACCGCCATTAAGGATATTAATATCATGGGAAGGGATTTGTATTCTGAAATCAAACAAGAGGAAGGGTTTAATTTTCAATTAGAACGAAAAGGGTTGTTAATGCTTTGCCAGACCGAAAAAATGCTTGAAGAAGAAGTGAGTGTGGCTAAAATTGCCCAAAAAGAAGGATTACCAGTACGAGAACTTTCATTAGATGAGTTAAAAGAAATAGAACCTAATGTGCAATGTAACGCCAAAGGAGCTGTACATTATGAATGTGATGGCCATACTACTCCCCAGCTATTTATGGAGGAAATGAAAGCATATTTGAAAGCTTCCGGAGTTATCTTTCAAATAAATGAAAAGGTACATGATATCACAGTTGAAAGTAAAAAAATAATAGCTGTTCAAACCAAAAACAAAATATACAAAGCTGATGAGTTTGTGCTAGCTGCTGGATCCTGGTCTAATCTATTAAGTAAAAAATTAGGAATTAAACTATTGCTGGAAGCTGGAAAAGGGTATCGGATTAATTCTGAAAGGAATTTAGGGATAACCATGCCTACCATATTAGCCGAAGCTAAAGTTGCTATCACGCCTATGCAAGGGTTTACAAGATTTGCAGGCACTATGGAAATTGCAGGAATTAATCATAAGGTTAATAAAGTACGTGTTGAAGCTATTGCCAATGCAACACATAAATACTATCCAGATATTGAACTCTCTAAACAAGAAAAAGACGATGCTGCTTGTGGTTTAAGACCCGTTTCTCCAGATGGAATGGCATATATTGGTAAATCAGGCACATGTAAAAACCTGACTATCGCAACGGGACATGCCATGATGGGATGGAGTATGGGGCCATCTACTGGGAAACTAGTATCAGAAATTATCTCGGATAAAAAAACATCTCTAAACCTCGATGCCTTTCATCCCGATCGAAGGTTTTAGACACTAGCTGTGCTGTCATTCCGGCGTAGGCCGGAATCCACAACACATAAAATTAAATATTTTAGATCCCAGCCAGCAGCTGGGATAATAATCGTTACAATATTCCGGTTTGTCTTTTATAAAAAGCATCTTGCTGTTTTTTCATCATCTCTCGTGCAATTTTCTTCTTGTAGGCGTATAACTCTTCTTCCTCGGTAAGATCACCATAAACTCTATCATTAATAGTATGATCGGTATCTAATAGCACTCTACGTTGCCCTTCTTTTTGAGCAACCCAGGTTTTTACCTCACCTTCTATATCGTCTAGTTTAAAATCATATTCCCCTTTTGGAGCTAATAGTTTTGCAAAAATCGGAGACGTTTCAATAGCCAAAAACAATAAAAAGATAAAGAATGAAGGCAACCATGGTAATTCATTTAATGCCGTTACTCTAGCCATTAATCCATCAAAATTATCAATTATGGGTTGCGAAGTGACTACTTGGTTTTCATATTCGGCTGTTAATTGTACTTTTTGGGTTTCTAATGCTGCAATCTTATCTGCATTTGTCTTTTTTAAGCCAACCAGCTCTGTCAAAGAAGCATCATGCTTTTCCCGTTTTTCTTTATATACAGGTCCTTTTCCGAGGATTTCTGTTCCTTTACGGCCTTCGGCTTCTGCAATATAGGTATCGTACAAAGTATTAACCTCTGTTTCTTTAGCCGTCACTTCTTGTTTTAATGAAGTAATTTCAGAATCTATTCCAGTAATTACAGGGGTATATTGTGTAGCGATCTGTTCCTTATTGGCAAGCGTAAAATCATTCTTTTGTTCGAGTAATACGCGATCAATTTCTTTCTCAAAAATCTTTAACTCTAAAGGTTTTGAAATCACCACAGCAATAATTATTGCCAGTATTATCCTTGGAGAAGCTTGTAAAAGTTCATCGATAAAGCTATCCTTTTTCTTAATGGTAGATACAATAAATCGGTCTAAATTGAAGATTAACACTCCCCAAATCATTCCAAAAAATACGGCACTAAAATAATTATCAAATACGGTATACAAAGCATAACTTGCCGCAATAAAGGCCATCACTGCAGTAAAGAATACTGTGGCTCCTATACCTACATATTTGTTCTGTTCTCCATTAGAACTATCTACCAAAATATCGGCATCTGCTCCGGAGCATAAAATAAAAAAACGTTTTAACATGATCTAAGGGTTTTGATTGACAATAGATTTATAACGCTGATTTACAGCGAAATGTTGTATAAAAAAACTCCCCGAAGGGAGTTTTGGCTATTATAAATTATCAAATAATCGATTGTGTATCAATTTCTTTCTTTTTCAGCTTTCTTTCTTGCTTTTTCTCTTTTTTTTCTGGCTTTTTCCATTTCCTTGCGTGCTTCTTTTCTAGCCGCTTCGGCAGCTTTACGAGCTTCTTTTCTAATTTTTTGAGTGTCTTCTAAAACCTCTCGACGCACTTTCTCTGCCTGTTTTCGCGCTTCCTCGGCAGCAGCTCTTGCCTCTTCTCTTATTTTATCTCTATGCAGCATTACTTCTTCTCTGGCAATTCTGGCTTCATGGATTGCCATTTCTCTTACTTTCTCGGCCTCTAGTCTAGACATTTCTGCATGTCTCATAGCTAAATCTCTTTGCCTATGAGATTTGTCATGTGCTCTATGTGCAGTTTCCATTGCAAGTGCTCTGGCGTGCTCGGCGGCCTCTCTAGCGTGTTCTGCTTGTTCTCTTGCCATATACACATGTCGCATTGTCTCTTCTTGTCTTCTCTGTGCTTCTTCTCTAGCCATAGCTCCTGCTTGTACTGCCACTTCTCTAGCTTGATCTGCTTCAATTCGTGCTTCTTCTATATATTCTTCTATTTCATCAATTTCTACATCAGGATATACAGGTGGAGAAGGTGTTTTTGGCGGTGCAGGGGATATAATAACATCCTTTTCTACTTTTACATTAGGTGCTGGAGGTGGAGAAGGGATAACATCCATTTCTATATTTGGAATCTCGGGTATTGGCGGCGCAGGCGGAATTAAATCATGGCCATCTGGGTTGGCATTATATAATCGTGTTTTTCTATATTCATCGTTAAGTTTTTCGACAAATCCATCGTCTGATTCTAAAATCTGAATATCAAACTGAAATTCGGTAAGCTCATTGTCTTTCCATTGTTTTGTCTTCTCGTCAATAACACTTGCAAAATTTGCTAAGGTTGTAGCTGTACCATTTAGGGTAATTTGCTCATTTTTAACTCGAATTTTAATTTTTTTATCAGGGTGCGTATCCTGAATCGTTTTAGTATAATTTATACTTTTTTGCTGTGCCACTATTTCATTATTAAATAATAGCATACAGCCTAATAAAATAGGTAAGAGCAGCAGCAGTCTTGCTGCTGCTCTTGTTTTAGAAAATTGTTTTGACATCATAACGATTCGTTTTTTAGTTAATGAATAATTAATAGGACTCGATAACTCAACTTGATTAGAGTTGTTTGGATAGGTAACGAGCAGGTTCATGTAGTTTTGTAAAGAAAATTGACGCTTAAGAACAGTTTGGTCTGCTAAAAACTCATGATTTAATTTAATGGATTTCTTAATCCAGAATAATAAAGGATTAAACCAAAACAGTATTTGCAACATTTCAACAAATAATATATCTAATGTATGTTTTTGTATAACATGTGTTTTCTCATGAAGCAATACCTCTTTGGGTATGTTTTTTTCTTGGTATTCTTTTTTAGGCAAGAAAATGTATTTCAAAAAGGTGTGAGGAACGAATGTATCACTGACTAAGACATTAATATGTGAAGATTCTTTCAATCGTTCATTAGTATTAATTTTTTGAGTTAAGTTTTTAATATTTTTAATAAATCGAAAGCCAAAAATCAAGACACCAATACCATATATACTCCACAATAGTAGAGAAAGATAATCTATTGATGGTGTAACCACAGGAACCTGCTCAGACATAATCACAGGCACAGCTAACGGTGCTTCTATTATTTCTGGTTCTACCGAGATATTAGTGGTATATGTAAAGGTAATTAACGGAATAGTACATGCAAAAACCAAGCTAAAGAGCAGATAAAATCTTTTTGTGTAATGCATATTCTCTCGCTCTAAAAAAAGTATATAGAACCCCCATAGGAGTAACATGCAGAGAGACGATTTTACTAAATACGCTATCATTGTTTTTGCTTTTTAATTTGTTGATCTACTATCTTTTTGAGTTCTTCTAATTCTGATGTTGACATATTAGTTTCAGAAGTGAAAAACGAAGCAAATTGCGATGTTGAGTCGTTAAAAAAGTTCTTGATTATACCATTTACATGTTTAGAAAAATAGTCTGTCTTTTTTACCAAAGGATAGTACTCTCTTGATTTACCATAAAGCTTATAATCAATAAAACCTTTATCCTTCATTCTTTTGAGCAATGTAGCCACAGTAGTGGTAGCAGGTTTGGGTTCTGGGAACGCATCAAGGAGGTCTTTCATAAATCCTTTCTCTAGTTTCCAGAGATATTTCATGAGTTGTTCTTCGGCTTTTGATAACTGCATTGCTCTACTTAATTAGAATTAACTCTACAAATGTAGAATAAAAATTTATATTTTCAAATAATTACTAAAAAAATAACCTCAAAAGCTGTATAAAGCCCTTGAGGTTAACATACCTGATTTTAATTTAAAATCTACATAACTTACTGAAATACAGTTATTGTATTTCCTTCTCCACTTTGAATTATTGTTGTAGAAAGCATGTCTCCATTTTGAGAAATTATAAAACTATTGTTTTCTCCAAGCTGCGTATTATTTATCATATTGGTATTTCCTATTTGGGTAGTTTCGCTATAATTACCCATCCCATTTTGTATAGTTAGTACGTTATTTTCGTTACCGGTTTGGGTTTGAGATATCGTACTCCCCTGGCTAACAAAACCATCATTACCTTGTATTGCTTGAGCAATATTGGACTCTCCCGAAGACTGGGTTTGTCTTGAAACATTGGTAAACCCATCTTGAGTACTTATAGCAATATTTCCTACACCTCCTGATTGTGTTGTTTCTACTATATTTTCTGCTCCATTTTGGGTTTGTTCTATAACATTGCTCCCAAATTGGGTTGCTGTTGCTTGATTTTCAATACCCGATTGAGATTGTAGTATTGAAGAGAAAAAACCAGATTGATTGGCAACTACATTATTACGACCTCCGTCTTGACTTTGTTCTATAGTATTAGATGTACCATTTTCTTGGTTAATAAAAGCAAAATTACTAAGTCCATTTTGAGTTTGTCTAATTCTTGAATTAGAATCTGTAGTTCTTGCAGAAACTACATTTCTTTCTCCTGTTTGAGTTTGAAAACCATCGGTCTCACTTCCAAAAACAATAAAAGAAGCAGAGTTTTCGAAACCATCTTGTTGTTGTGAAATATTACCTCCAAAAATATTTGTTTCTGCATAAGCAGAGTTATCAAAACCATCTTGTTCTTGAAAGATTGAAGCAATTCCTGCTTGACCATTTTGTACTGCTCTTACCATATTATTGGTCCCTTTTTGAGTTTGACCAATTAAAGCATATTCACCTGTTTGCTGTGCAACGGCATCATTAAACTCTCCTAACTGAGTTTGGGTAATACTACCTCCAAAATCCTGAATGGCATTAGCTGTATTAAAGAATCCTTCTTGTTCTTGTTCTATACTATTAAAGGTAAGTGCAAATTGATTTGCATTTGCTTGATTGCTTATCCCCGATTGAATTTGAATTATACTATTCTCAAAATCTGCCGTTTGAAGCGCATCTGCGTTATTAGACTCTCCTGTTTGAGTTTGAACAATACTATTACTAATAGCATCAATATCGGCGAGAGAACTTTGTATTGCGATAGCACGATTTAGATCTCCTGTTTGAGTTTGAATAATACGATATGATCCGCCAAATTTTTGACTTGCCGTTGCTTCATTAGCATTACCGTTTTGCATCTGTACGATTTCGTTACCGAATTTAATAGTGTTAGACGGATCAGAATCAGAATTAGGATTTGTGCCTTGACTCGCAATTGCAGTATTACCCGACCCATTTTGGTTTTGTTCTATAGTATTTTCAGAAACATCAATATTCTGAATCGCTTGCGCAGCATTAAACTCACCGCTTTGCACAGTACTTATGCTATTCTTATTCCCTTCTTGTACTTGAGATATACTATTACTATCATTATTAAAAACATCATTGATTTGCAAAGCTTCTACTCTATTTTCTATTCCTGTTTGGGTTTGTACAATAGTATTTAAGATCCCTTCCTGAGTACTGACCGCTGTATTTACAAATCCAGATTGAATAGTCTCTACTGTATTCTCTGTTCCGTTTTGGGTTTGTTCTATCACACCATTTCCTGACTGTGTAGCTATTGCATTATTTAATACACCTATTTGGGTTTGTAGTAGTGTAGAAAAGGTACTGTTTTGATTAGCCGTAGCGGTATTAAGGTCTCCTTGTTGTGTTTGTTCAACATTATTAGATCCTCCAAAATTTTGATTGATTAGAACTATATTCCCTGCTCCATTTTGGTTTTGTCGTATTCTAGAATTAGAATCTGAACTTGCCGCGGTTGCTTGATTAGAATCTCCTATTTGTACTTGAGAACCATCAGTTTCGCCGCCAAAAACGATAAAATTTGCTGAATTACCTATCCCGTCTTGTTGTTGTGATAAATTACCTCCAAAACCTGCTGATTCTGCTGTTGCAACATTTAAATCTCCTATTTGAGTTTGAAAAATAGCGGCAATCCCTTGTTCACCATTCTGCATTGCGTTTGCAGTATTACCCATTCCATTTTGGGTTTGCCCAATTTGCGCATTTTCTCCTGACTGAGTAGCAAAAGCACTATTAGAATCTCCTATTTGATTTTGTATTAAATCATTGAGAGATCCTCCTGTTTGAGATGCGTCTACGGTATTTAAAATCCCTTCTTGATTCTGCCTAATTATATTACCATTTACTGTATTCCCTTGATCTGCCCTTGCACTATTTCGATCCCCTGTTTGATTCTGAAAAGCTTGATTAAATTCTCCTTTTTGTTGTACAAATGCACTATTCTCATTCCCCAATTGGATTTGAGTGATAAAACCATCACCAATAATATCTCCTTCGGTGCCTTGTATGACTTCTATCGTGTTATCATCTCCATCTTGATTGATCACTAAAGAATTTCGCACCCCTTCCTGGGAAATTTCTATAACATTATCAATACCAGACTGATTAACATCTGTAACATTAGTTTGGGCATACGTACATGCCACACTGATTAGCGCTAAAACGCTTAGCATTGTTTTTTTCATTGTAGAGTTTTTATGGTTAAAAATTTGATTTTCATTAATTCGAATTCATCAAATCAATGTTTAACATGAAATTTTTGAGATAAGTATAAAAGGGGGTAACCTCAATAAAACTACAATTTTAAAAAAGTAATATGTAGGTGTAATTTTACATTTTCGATAAAAGAAGCTGTGCGTCTATCTTAATGTAGGATGTTTCATTCAGTATCATCGTACAATGATATGAATGAGAAGAAAATACCCTGATCTACGATCAGGGTACTATTAATTAACTATTTGTTCAGTTCTGTAAAATATTTATAAAAAAGAGGGATGGTTTCTATGCCTTTTAGATAATTCCATATTCCAAAATGTTCATTTGGTGAGTGTATTGCATCACTATCTAATCCAAACCCCATAAGGATCGTTTTACTTTTCAATTCCTTTTCGAATAAAGAAACTATAGGAATACTACCACCACTACGCTGTGGGATAGGAGTTTTACCAAAACTATCCTGATATGCTTTACTAGCAGCCTGATATCCAATATTATCTATTGGAGTTACATATCCTTGTCCGCCATGATGTGGTGTTACTTTTACTGTAACTGCGTCTGGGGCCATGTTTTCAAAATGTGTTTTGAACAATTCTGTAATTTCTTCCCAGTCTTGGTTGGGCACTAGGCGCATCGATATTTTTGCATAGGCTTTACTGGCAATAACGGTCTTTGCTCCTTCTCCTGTGTACCCACCCCATATTCCGTTTACATCTAATGTTGGTCGAATAGAATTACGTTCATTCGTAGTATATCCTTCTTCTCCATATACCGCGTTAATATCTAATGATTTTTTATATGCATCAAGAGAAAATGGTGCTTTTGCCATTTGCGTTCGCTCATCGTTTGATAAATTCTCAACTTTATCATAAAAACCAGGAATCGTAATATGATTGTTCTCGTCATGCAAAGATGCAATCATTTTGGTGAGAATATTGATCGGGTTTGCAACTGCGCCTCCATAAAGTCCACTATGCAGATCTCTGTTTGGTCCGGTGACTTCGACCTCTACATAACTTAAACCACGCAATCCTGTTGTAATCGAAGGAACATCCTTGGCAATCATCCCGGTATCACTAATCAAAATTACATCATTAGCCAGCTTCTCCTGATTGCGTTCTAAAAACCAGCCGAGGCTTTTACTTCCAACCTCTTCTTCGCCTTCGATCATAAATTTTACATTGCATGGCAATTGCCCAGTTTTTGTCATAATCTCCAAGGCTTTGACGTGCATATACATTTGTCCTTTATCATCACATGATCCACGTGCAAAAATTGCCCCTTCGGGATGAATTTCTGTGTTTTTGATTACAGGTTCAAACGGTGGACTATCCCAAAGATCTATTGGATCTGGCGGTTGCACATCATAGTGCCCGTATACTAAGACCGTAGGAAGGTTCTTATCAATAATTTTCTCTCCGTAAACAATAGGATACCCAGGAGTCTCGCATATTTCGACCTGATCACAACCCGCATCTTTAAGGCTTTTAAGTACTTCGTTAGCCGTTTTTATAACATCATCTTTATAGGCAGTATCTGCACTAACCGATGGAATTTTAAGTAGTTCAATAAGCTCGTTTATAAATCGATCTTTGTGCTCTTGAACATAAGTATTTATATTTTGCATGAATCTGAGTTAATTTAGGCTTAAAAGTACTAAAAGTTTATATTTTTTAAGAAGGTTGTTTTTATTTTAAAACTATTGTTTATATTTGCACCCGCTTACTAATAAAAGTGAGTGTTTTTGTACTAAGTCCTAAGTGGTACAAAATTCAAAATGCGGGCGTGGTGGAATTGGTAGACACGCTAGACTTAGGATCTAGTGCCGCGAGGTGTGAGAGTTCGAGTCTCTCCGCCCGCACCGAACTAAAAAGCTTCTCTTAATCGAGAGGCTTTTTTTGTATGCAAAATCTTGATGTTATTTGGGAGAAACGAGAAGTTTATCCTGAGCCACGTAGGAGTCGAAGGGAATCTCTTCGCTCGCACAGTAAAACAAAAAGCCGAATCACGCGATTCGGCTTTTTTATTTGAATTAAATCATTGATACGGTTTTCTATTCATGATGGTCCTCACCTCCAAAAGGTTTTAAAATAATCCCTATACTAAATATAAATCCATCGGTTGGAGCATAAATCTCGGAAAATGTAGGGTTATTGTGGGGCGGTAACACCAATGGCGAAAATCTGCTTTGCCTTCTATCGGTAAAGTTTTCAAAATTTACAAAAGTGCTTCCCCATTTAAAATTGCGCATGGCCAATAACCCCATAGTCACAAAATCTGTTGTTTTTATCCCATTTGATAGTAGCTGTGTTCCTGTATAATAGGTTTCATACCCTATTCTCCATTTTGAAGTTTCATACATTACTACACTACCGCCATTGTGCTTTGCTGTAAGTGGTTTTTGAGGATTACCTGGTAAATAATTTAATCTGGTATCGATAAGCGCATAATTTAAAAACCATCTAAAATCTTTATAGGTAAACTTGATATTGGTTTCTGCACCTTTACTTATGATATCTCCCTCTGCATTTTCAAACTGAAATAAACCTGCACTATTATTAGTATTTAATAATAAGCCATCGCGAATTGCGGTAACATAAAATAACTGATTTATAGAGAATCCTATTTCATCTGTTAATTGGGTTTGGTAATTAAAATCCAAATTAACACCATAGGAACGTTCTGCTTCTAAAGCATCTTTATCGATTGGCTGTACATCTCTAAAATTAACAAACTCTGCTTCTTCGGTAAAAATATCGGGGATTTTATATCCTAAACCACCCCCTATTCTACTTGTAAAAGAGCTATTGGATTTGTATAGTAATGAAACTCTTGGTAAAGCAAAGAATCCCCAATCCTGAGCATAATCTGTTCTTAGCCCAGTTTCTAAAATCCAATGCTCTGAAAAATCATATATATTATTGACAAATAATCCATAGGTAATATCGTTTTGATCTCTCTCAATAGATTGAGAATCTTCATCAAATGATACAGAATATAGGTTGGCACCCAATACCCAATCGGCTTTCTCTCCACGCTTTTGATATGTAGCTTCGGTAAATGTATTCCATTGGCTCCCCTCAAACGTAAGATCAGGTATCGTTAGATTTCTATCAAAATAGGCTACACTATTTTTAACAGTAACAGATTGTTGATCATCTATTTTAGTTTCAAATACTGCCTGAGAACTTAACCGTTTCGAAATGTTCTCTTCGGTATACTGATGAATACCATTTTCCCCATCTTCTATCTTTGAAACATCCCCTCCTTTTCTATCATCATAGGTACCGTTAAGACCAAACCATAATGTGGTATTTTTTGATGGGTAATAAAAGAGTTTAGGGTTAATAGTAACCGATTTCGTTTCTGGTAAATTACTAAAACCATCATCTTCTGGATCATATACTTTTTGGTAATGTCCAGAGCCATATAATGCCCAGCCCCATTTATTTTTACGCTCTGCATAAAAAGTATTAAAAGTACTTCCTAAGGCTTGCGTTTGGGTAAACATAATATCTAACTGTGGATCTTCTTTTGGTGTTTTTGAAACCATATTTACCAATCCTGCAATAGCGCCCCCACCATAAAGTGTAGAAGAACTTCCTTTTATAATTTCAAATTGTTTAAGATCTACAGGTGGAATTTGTAATATGCTTAATCCACTAGAAAAACCACCATATAATGGAAAACCGTCTCTTAATAACTGAGTGTATCTACCGTCTAATCCCTGGATCCTGATATTGGTATTACCACTACTCAATGATGTTTGTTGCATTTGTATACCTGTACTCTCTCTTAACACCATGGCAATGTTTGATGCATTCATTGCTACTTTTTCGCCTAATTCTTCTGCGCCAATGAACTCAATCCGTGTTGGAATTCTTTTTATGGTTCTTGTACTTCGGGTAGATTGTAAAACAATAGCATCCAAAGTATTTGCACTTTCTTTAAGATAAAAAACCAACGGATCTTTTAGGGGTACTTGTATCGATTGTTCTACTTCCTCATATCCAACAAAAGAAATCATTACACTATATTCTCCTTTGGATATACCTTCTATTCGGGCTATCCCATCAATATCTGTAATCGCACCTTTTTCTAAAGATTTGATATATACAGATGCACCTGGTAATGCTTCTTTTTCTGTTAAGACTTTAATTTCTATAGTATTTGTTTCGATTGAATCCTGTGCAACGCTCTGTTGAGATAGTAAAACACAAAGTAATGCGATACCCCACAGGCTTACATTTTGTATATTCATTTAATGAGTAATTTAATTGATAAAAAATAATTGAAACACAGTATGTTTCTTTATGTATTAACCAATTAATTGAGGTGGTTGTAATATAGGGAGTGCTATATCTTTAATAATTCCTTCGTTATGAGAGAAAATCTTAGAAGAAATATAAGCTAATTGTGTTTCAAATTGTACAATATTAAAATTAATCACATGCACATGGCAACAATGACATTGACAAAACGGGGAACATTGATCAGATCCATTATGATCATAGTCAATATCCAAATTTTGAGAAATTTCAGCTTGAACATCATCAATATCGGAATATGCATCTTCGCACGGAACAAAATTAAGTGCAAAAAAATATAATGATAATATGATAGTTAAGAATTTCATGGTGCAAAGATAAAAGAAATACACCTTATGACGTCTTATTTTTTAATATCCTGCAAAAGTTTAGTGGCATTTTGCTTATGGCTTTTTTTATTTGTCATACTTCAAAAAACGTAATTGGTGGGTAAGATTTTGCTATTTCCAGAACACTATGTAGATCAACATCAATTAAATACTATAGGCGAAAACCGAAAAGCCTTTAACAGAGTAGGCATTATAAAAAAGTATATATCATGAAAAAATCTGAAAATTCAAAACTGTCATTAGACAAAGTTTCAATTACAAAACTAGACAACATGAACACTATTAAAGGTGGAAATTTAATCCCTGAAACAGGTACCCATTTCCAACAACAATATAGCTTAACAATACTTACCAACCCTTCCCGCTACTAAACAAGGAACGCATATATTACTTATACATAATAACCAGATAACTCTAAGCTTACAAATCCCAGGGTATCATAAATACAAAAACGGCTACAGGTTTATATCTGTAGCTGTTTTTTTAGCATAACATTTCTTCTGGATAACATAATAGAACCAAATCTTAACATACCTTAAGATTATTATCATGATTAGGGAATAAATATTGATGCAAGTATAGTAATAAAAATGCCCAACTACTTAACAACTCCCTAAATTGAACTACCATGTTCTCATTTAAAAAAAACTCCAAAAAAACATTGATCGAGATCGATGATTTGTATAAAAAGGTCATTTCTAAACTCCCTAATCCAAATCGTATAAATTATTGTGAATCCTTAATATATAGATCTAAAAAGGATTTGTTGACTACAAAATGTAGAATTAAAAAAAGGAAACTAAAAAAACTCTTAAAAGTGACCAAAAATGAAATAAAAAGATTGGAAAACGATTTTACTATTTTCTTGTAATTGATGAAGGCTAACTTTCAAATATTCTAAAAAAGAATGAATTTCTATCCTAAATTCATTTTATCTTTACATGCACAACGAAAATTAGCTCATGACATCTGTAGAACAAGCCATTCGACTCGTAAATAAGTACACAAAAACCACAGAAAAAACTACTACTATTGCTGTATCAGCATCTATAGGATCTGTGTTAGCAAAAGACATCGTATCTCCTATCAATATGCCTCCATTTAGACAATCGGCTATGGATGGCTATGCTTTGGGTTCTGTAGAAGAGAAATCGTTTTCCCTGGTTGGCGAAGTACAAGCTGGTGATAATACCGATCCAAATATTGCAAAAGGAGAAGCCATTCGAATTTTTACAGGGGCTCCTGTACCTTCTGGTGCAAAAGCCGTTGTAATGCAAGAAAAAGTCATTATCGATAATAACACAGTTGTTTTGCAAGAGGCAGCTTCGCTAGACTCAAATATCCGCCCCGAAGGTGAACAAATAAAAAAAGGTGAAATCGCACTAGCTAAAGGAACTGTAATCACACCTGCTGGGATAGGGTATTTGGCAACTTTGGGGATTACTCATGTCGAAGTGTACCAAAAACCCTCTATTGCCATTATTGCAACAGGAAATGAATTAATCCCCCCTGGGCAATCCTTACAACACGGTCAGATTTATGAAAGTAATTCTGTGATGCTATCCACAGCACTTAATGCTTCTGGGTTTTCTAACATTGAATTTTATAAAGTTGAAGACGAATATAACGCTACCAAAACCATCCTAGAAAAAGCACTACAAGAGTATGACGTAGTTTTGATTTCTGGTGGGATATCGGTAGGAGATTATGATTTTGCTGGTAAGGCACTTCGTGATATAGGAGTTGAAGAAATCTTTTACAAAGTGAAACAAAAACCAGGAAAACCACTCTTCTTTGCCGAAAAAGATAACACTACCATATTCGCATTACCCGGTAATCCTGCTTCATCACTAAGTTGTTTTTATATTTATGTAATTCCGGCATTGCTCAAAATCTCGGGATACGCAGAGAATAGTTTACCACGAAGTACAGCTATTTCAGATGGTACCTACATTAAAAAAGGAGAACGAGCAGAGTTCTTAAAAGCAACTGTAAAAGATCAAAAAGTTACTATTTTAGATGGCCAGGCGTCTTCAATGCTTCGGTCTTTTGCACTAGCAAATGTTATTGTATATCTCCCAGAAGAAGTTACCGAGGTTGGCCCTGGTGATGCTTTACAGATCATTAATTTGCCATAAAAAAGGTGAAAGATGATAATTATCATCAAATAATCTAGTTTCAAAATCTTTATTTGCTAAAATTTAGATAAAGAAAATCTAACCTAAGAAAATCGTTGTATCTTTAAAAACCAAACGGTAATCATGGGCTATAAAATTAAGAGTAGAATCTGGATAGAATCTGAAGACGGAGTATTCCTGGGTGAAGGAAGAGTTCGTTTGTTAAAAGCAATAGCAAAAACAGGTTCTTTGAGCAAAGCAGCAAGTACTTTAGAAATGTCTTATAAAAAAGCATGGAATCTACTCGATAGCATGAACAAAACTGCCCAAGAGCCTTTGGTAATTACATCTACCGGTGGAAAAGGCGGTGGCGGTGCCTCTCTTACGATTTATGGAGAGAAGGTAATAAAAACCTTTGATACTATTAATCAAAAATGTTGGGAATTTTTAGACCATGAGTTACAACAAATTTCTCTTTAAGCTCCTTTATTTTTAAAATGAATGAAGAAAAAAATATAACCGGAATTATACTGGCTGGAGGCAAAAGCTCCAGAATGAAAAGTGAAAAAGGACTTGTACTACTTGATGATAAGCCTTTTATTCAACATATCATCGAAGCGATTCGACCATTAGTATCACAACTTGTTATAGTCAGCGGTAATTCGGATTATGATGTATTTGGAATCAAAAGAGTTGAAGATATTATACCAGAATCTGGCCCGATAGCGGGATTGCATTCGGGATTAACCTATTCAACCACAGAAAATAATTTGGTAGTAAGTTGCGATGTCCCATTGGTTACTACTTCATTTTTAAAACAGTTATTGCAAAATGAAAAAGAAGATCATGATATCATTCAGTTTGAGGTCGAAGGAAAAACAATGCCGTTAATCGCTGTCTATAAAAAAAGGTGTACAGAAAAATGCCTGGAACTGCTTACTAAGGGCGAGAGGCGTTTACGTATGCTCATGCATGAACTACAGGTAAAAACAATTCCTGTTTCAGAAAAAGAACAATACCTGACTACAAATATTAATACCATTGAAGATTTAAAAGCAATTAGGGATGCAATTGACCATTAAATATTTTGGAATGTTGGCCGAAGCCACAACAATTACCGAAGAACAATTCTATACTGAAAGCTGTTCTGTGTCTGAGTTACTGAAAAAATTGAGAACCCAATACCCAGAATTAGGCAAAAAAGATTTTAAAGTGGCTATTAATCAACAATTGGTAGATCATAGCTATGTTATTAATACCGAAGCAGAAATTGCATTATTACCTCCTTTTGCAGGAGGATAATTAAAAATAAAATGAAATCAAGCAATCGATATAACAGACAAATTATACTGCCAGAGATAGGTGAATCTGGTCAGGAAAAACTTAATGCATCCAAAGTATTGGTTATAGGAGCAGGTGGATTGGGGTGCCCAGTTTTGCAATACCTTACTGCAGCTGGTATTGGCACTCTTGGCATTATTGATTTTGATGTAGTAGAGGCTTCTAACCTGCATCGCCAGGTGTTGTACGGTGATAATTCTTTGGGGAAAAACAAATCTTTGGCAGCCAAAGCCAGGCTTACAGACCTCAACCCTTCAATAATGATCAATGCATATCCAGAGAAACTAACCACAAAGAATGCATTGACTCTTTTTTCTGAATATGACATTATTGTTGACGGGACTGATAATTTTTCTACTCGATATTTGGTGAATGATGCTTGTGTAATTACAGACAAACCTCTGGTATATGCTGCTATTTTTAAGTATCAAGGTCAAGTATCTGTATTTAATTATCAAAATGGTCCTTCTTATCGGTGCCTTTTCCCCGATCCTCCAAAAGCAGGAAGCGTTCCTTCTTGTGCCGAGATCGGAGTTTTAGGCGTATTGCCCGGCATTATAGGGAGCATGCAGGCTAATGAAGTATTAAAAATAATTTTAAATCTAGGTAATGTCCTTAACGGGAAACTCTTGATGTATGATAGTCTAACAGCGCAATCTTCGTCATTTTCTATTAACCGCGTTTCCTCTGAAATATCAAAAGTGCTTGCTTCTGCAAAAAACTTTGAAACTATAGATTATGATCTTTTTTGTGGTATCAAACAAGTTTCTGAAATTACGGCAAAAGATGTATTCCTGTTAGAAGAGGTCCAGTTTATTGATGTTCGAGAAGCTTATGAACAACCAAAAATCGAAAACCTGAACCCTAGTGGTATTCCTTTGGGTAATCTTCAACAGCAAATAAATGATCTAGATAAAGAAAAAGAAACCATAGTGTTTTGTCAATCAGGTATTCGAAGTAAAAAAGCGGTAGAAATTCTTTTAGCCAATGGGTTTGAAAATGTATCACATGTAAAAGGAGGAGCTGTTGCAATTTCTGAATACCAAATGTTAAAAGAAGTTTAGAATTTATATATGGAAAAAAAGAAACCAAAAAACGTATTTAAACAAGGTGCCATTTCATCAGAATTTATTGGTGAATCTATTGCAAAGCATCAAACTAAAACTAGTATTGGAGCTCATAATATCTTTTTAGGTCAAGTACGTGCCGATGAGATTGATGGTAAAATTATTACCGCAATCGATTATACCGCTTATGAAGAAATGGCGAATCAAAAGTTTCATGAAATCAGAGAAGCTACATTCGATAAATTTGACCTTACTTGTATGCATATTTATCATAGTTTAGGAAGAGTAAATGCTGGAGAAATTTGCCTGTTTGTTTTTGTGTCATCCCCAAGAAGAAAGGTAGTTTTTGAAGCATTAGAATATGTTGTAGAAGCGATCAAAGCAGACGTTCCTGTTTTTGGAAAAGAAGTTTTCGAAGATCAAACGCATCAATGGAAACAAAATAGTTAAGAAAATACCAATTTGTCATTCCGGCGTAGGCTGGAATCCAAAACGAATATGATATATGTACTATGGATCCCAGTCTTCACTGGGATGACAACATAGAAATATAAATAAATGTTATTTAAAATACATGGTAGACATCACACATAAAGCATCTACACTAAGAGTAGCCACTGCACAAGCAGTGGTAAAAGTAAGCAAACCCGAAACTATCGATGCCATACAAAAAGGAACTGTACCCAAAGGAGATGTATTTGCAATGAGTAAAGCAGCCGGACTACTTGGTGTAAAAAAAACACCCGACTTGTTACCAGATTGCCACCCTTTACCTATCGAATATACAGGTATTGATTATAAAATTGAAGGTTTAGATATTACAGTATTGGTGACCATAAAAACGATATATAAAACCGGTGTAGAAGTCGAAGCTATGCATGGTGCAAGTGTAGTGGCCTTAAATATGTATGATATGCTTAAACCCATTGACAAAGGGGTAGAGATTCATCATATTAAATTACTTGAGAAAAAAGGGGGGAAATCAGACTATAAAGATAAATTTAGAAGAGACCTTCAGGCAGCTGTTATTGTATGTTCTGATACTATTTCTGAAGGGAAAAAAGAAGATAAAGCAGGAAAAGCCATTATTGCAAAATTAGAAAACTGCGAAGTAGGCATTTTGGATTACATCATTATTCCTGATGAAGTAGAAATCATTCAGGAAAAAGCGAAGCAGTATCAAGAACAAGGAGCCGATTTGATCATTTACACCGGAGGTACAGGCTTATCAAAACGTGATGTAACTCCGGAAGCTATAAAACCTCTTTTAGACAGAACAATACCCGGTATCGAAGAAGCAATTCGCAAATATGGCCAGGATCGTATGCCCTATGCCATGTTATCCAGAAGTGTAGTGGGAACGATCAAAAATACTTTAGTAATGGCACTCCCCGGATCTACCAACGGAGCCAAAGAATCGATGGAAGCTATTTTTCCTGAAGTACTGCATGTATTTAGAATTTTAAAAGGAGCGAGACATGACTAAATCCAACATACTTACAGATACATTTGGCAGAAAACACAATTATCTTCGTATTTCGCTTACAGAACGTTGTAATCTTCGCTGCACGTATTGCATGCCGGCAGATGGGATTCAGCTATCTCCCAAGGCACATATCATGACCTATGAAGAGATCTACACTATCGCCAAAGAATTTGTGGATCATGGTGTTACAAAAATTCGCTTAACAGGCGGCGAACCATTAATCCGTAAAGATGCCGCTCAGATTATAGAAAAACTCGCTTCGCTACCGATACAACTTACCTTAACCACTAATGGTGTTATCGTAGATAAGTTTATCGATCTTTTTAAGAAATGTGGCATCAAAACCCTGAATGTAAGCCTAGATTCCCTGGATGCTACGAAAAATAAAGAAATCACAAGAAGAAATTATTTTGATAAAGTGTACCAAAACATTCTGCTGCTGGTGAAAGAAGGGTTTCATGTAAAGGTAAATTGTGTTTTAATGAAGGGCTTCAATGATAATGAGATTATTGATTTTATTAATTTAAGTAAAAACCTACCCTTGCATGTAAGGTTTATAGAATTTATGCCTTTTGATGGTAACCAATGGAATATGGATAAACTGGTTTCGCTAAAAGAAATCCTTTCCGAAGTGAATTCAAACTTCAAAAAAAATGAAATCATAAAACTAAAAGATGCTCCTAATGATACTACCAAAAGTTATCAAATAAAAGGATATCAAGGTACATTTGCCATCATAAGCTCGGTGACTAATCCTTTTTGCGATGGCTGTAATAGAATTCGTCTTACTGCAAATGGGCAAATCAAAAATTGTTTATTTTCTTCAAAAGAATCAGATTTACTAACACCACTTAGAGAAGGAAAACCCATATCCCCTATCATTCAAAAAACTATTCAGTCTAAATTTAAAATTCGTAGTGGGATGGATACTATAGACAAATTCAAAAAAATAGATGGTCATAATAATCGAAGTATGATTACAATAGGAGGGTAAATTACACTATTTCACAATACAAACAGAATTCACATTTCCTTTGCCGTCATACTCTTTTACGGTATTATCGGGATCCAGTATCCATTTGTTATCTACGATGTACTTATAATGATATTTCCCTCCAGAAAGCATAAGGGTATCTACCCAGCCGCTTTTGGTTTTGGTCATTTTACACTCATTCTCTGACCAATTATTAAATGACCCCGTTAGAATTACTTCTTGTGCCTCTAAATTACCATTAAGTATAAACTCTTTAGGAGCTTTAATATCTATAAAGGAGTTATATTCGTTAAATTCGTTTCTCTTTTTTAAAGGGTTATCAGGATCTTCAATCCAATCCCCATCGACAATAAATTTATATTCGTATTCTCCCGGTTTTATCTTTAGAGTTATTGTCCAACAATCTTCGGCCTTGGTCATTCTAAATAGATTTTCATTCCATTTATTAAAACTACCACTTAGCACTACTTTTCTTGCCTTAGTATGGCCATTAAGTGTAAAAGTAATATTGCCTTCTTTGTCGGGATAAGCCATATACATTTTTAGATTATAGGCGGGTAATGCATGTCCGTTCTTAAAAGCTCTAACAGCATTACTATATTCTTTGGCAGGTTCTGCCCAATAGGCATTGTTGATCACAAATTTAAATTCCCAGGAGAACTCATCGGTAAAATCACTTAGTTTTTTTCTCAATTCATATCGGTTCTCATCAATCTTGGTCATATTCCAGTTATTCTTTGACCAATTATTAAACTCCCCGGCAACTACCACTCTTTTTATATCCAGATCCTCAAAATCAAATACATTCCTAAACTTATCTGCAGTGGCAATTTTATAGTCTCTCTTATCAAAGGTAAAGATTAGCTCATCGCCTTCTATTCTATATCCTTTAAAAGGTTCGGTTTGAGCAAAAGAATGACTGCTTGCA
Organism: Aquimarina penaris; assembly: GCF_040786285.1. Classification (NCBI taxonomy): domain Bacteria; kingdom Pseudomonadati; phylum Bacteroidota; class Flavobacteriia; order Flavobacteriales; family Flavobacteriaceae; genus Aquimarina; species Aquimarina penaris. The sequence continues at coordinate 1,362,475 of NZ_JBFMKQ010000001.1, read as the reverse complement.
AAAGCAAGTACAAAAATAAAGCTATATAGTATTGTTCTACTCAATTTCGTAATATTGGGTAATCTACAAAGTAAAGCTTTTCTTTTTGATAATTGATAATTGTTCTTTTTTGTCGAAAAAATTCGTATCCCAAAACACCATCCAAATCAGTCCCAAAAGCTTCATTCATCTTATTTAAATTGGTCAATATTGTATTCATAGGTCCAAAATAAACTGTTTCACTTAGTCTTACACGATACAATTTTCCTGCCATAACTTCGATCTTGTTATTACTAGCTCCTAATAATACCAATCGTTTCTTTGGATAAAAGTATTTGAGTGTTTTTTTTCTTAGTTTTTTATTTATTTGATTAAACTCGGCGGCAGTATCTAATCCAAATTTTACGTGTTGATCTCCAATATACCCTTCTATAACAATCGTGTGGGTTTTCAATCTAAAATCAACACTATCTATAATTTTTTCAGCATAGACATTCTGGTCTAACTTAACTCCAAATCTATCAACCTTGGTTAAAGTAATTTGATTTAGATGCATATCTACAAATACTTCATAGTCTCTTAAAACACTATATCCTATAATTCCCAACAAGTGCATTTTTTTTGCCTTCTCGATATGGGATAAATCAACGATATCTGAAATTTGATTTTTCAGATTAAAATTTCGTAATATAAATTCTTTTACATGTTGCTCAAATGTATCGTCCATCACGGCTATAACACCCGAGGTTTGCTTTCTTTTGGTAAAAAAATGATCTCTTTGCGGAAAATGCACTTCGTTTAACATCAATGTTTCTGATCCCGTATCAATTATGAAACTCCCTTTTTTATCATGCAGTTCGGCCTCTACAACAATTAAGTGATCGACAAGTTTAAAAGGAATTCGAGCAGTATATTCATTAAGAATCTCGGCTTTGGGAAATATAATACTAGTTTCTGAAGAGAAAATCCAAGACACATTATCACTTGCTATAGCTGCAGTATTACAAATCAAATACAGTACTATGAATGATAGAATCTTCCCCATGTTGAATAAGACCTTCTCCCATACAGTATGTTACACTTTTTGTATGTTTTATCGCTAATTTTAATATAAGATTAAGAAAGTGCACCTCCTATGCAGTATGATAAATATCATTGTTATCCTATTGGATCTGGGCTAATTTTAAGGATATAAAAACAGTACAAAATGAAAAATATCCTGCTTCCAACCGATTTTTCTGATAATGCGAAGAATGCTATATACTTTGCCATGGAGTTTTTTAAGAACGAACTCTGCACTTTTCATCTTCTTAATGTTCAGAAAGCATCCAATTATACTACAGATGATCTCATGGTGGCTCCGGCAAATACGTCGATCCATCAATCGGTAATTAGCGAAGCAAAAAAGAAACTTACTCTTATTATTGAAGATTTAAAATCGGAATATTCAGATCAAAACTATACGTTTCATTCAATAACAGATTATGACCTCTTTACAGATGCTATAAGACAAGCCGTAAAATCCAAAAGTATTGATCTCATTGTTATGGGAACCAATGGTGCTACCGGTGCTTCTGAGGTAGTGTTTGGAAGCAATACATTAAATGTTATTCGAAAAATAGATTGTCCAACAATCGCAATACCCCAAGGATATTCCTATAAAAACCCAAAAATTGTCTTATTTGCTATTGATTATAGAGATCACTTTACCACAGAAGGTATAGAACCCTTAATGGATACCATAACAAAACATAAGTCTTCATTACGTATACTTAAAATTAAAGAAGATGAAACCGTTACTGTTGCAGAATTTGATGATAAAAAACATATGAAAGAATTCTTTAAAGAAATCAATCATACTTTTCATTCTATAATTAATGTACCTACAGCTTTGGCCATTAACAGTTTTGTACAGATCATGGATGTAGATATGACCGCAATGTTTATCAAAAGAGAAACATTTATGGAGCGTTTTTTTAAGGGATCCGAGACTTCAAAAATTAGTTATGGAACCCGAGTCCCCTTATTGATCATGCATAATTAATGTGATCAAAAACCTTTTAGGGCTTATGATACTTTTTGTTTTCCTTACTCTTTACATCCTAATTGGAATTTTTATTATTTTCAGGTTGCTATTAAATGGCATGCGCCCTACAAAAACCCTGGCATGGGTACTTGCAGTGTTTACAATACCAGTTGGTGGGATATTATTATACTTGATGTTAGGTCGAAATAGAAGAAAAAATAAGCTATATAGGCTTAAACGTACTCCCAAAATCATCAATTACATTGAAAAAACTTTAGATCAATACCCATCAATTACCGAAGAGGAATATACAGAACATCATAAAATTATTTCTCTAATTACCAGAAACTCATACTTTGCCCCAAGCACAGGAAATGATTTAAAACTACTTAAAAATGGTGAAGTTACTTTTCAAGCGATATTCAATGCTTTAGAACAAGCTAAACATTTCATCCATTTAGAATATTACATTTTTGAAGAAGGTGAGCTATCAAAAAGCCTTTTTGAGCTTTTTCAAAAAAAGGTAAAAACCGGTGTGAAAATACGTATTCTTTATGATGGTATTGGGAGTATATCATTAAGCAAAAGGTATATTAAAAAACTTAAGCAAATAGGTGTAGAAATTCATAAGTTTCTGCCCATACGATTTGGTAAGTTTTTATCATCAATAAACTACAGAAACCATCGTAAAATTATTGTAATCGATGATAAAATTGCCTTTACAGGAGGTATAAACGTATCTGATAAATATGTTAAAGGTGATCTTAATCTAGGAACCTGGCATGACATGCATCTACAACTTAAAGGTCCTATTGTGCATAGTCTACAAGCTATTTTCGCAATGGATTGGTATTTGGTAAGTACCGATGATAAAATTTTAGAAACTTCATACTTTCATCCTCATCAAAAAGCAGAGGGATCTACAGCTCAAATTGTACATAGTGGTCCAGATTCAGATTTTTCTGCCACTCAGCAGATGTATTTCTCTATCATTAATGAAGCCAAAGACTATGTATATATTACGAATCCTTATATTATTCCAGGAGAATCTATTCTCGATGCCTTAAAGGTAGCATCATTAAGTGGAGTCGATGTGAGATTATTACTTTCAGACAATTCAGATAGTAAAATTGTGCGATGGTGTGTTCGCTCTTATTTTGAAAGATTGCTGCAGGCCGGAGTAAAAATTTACTTATTCTCTGAAGGGTTTTTGCACAGTAAAACTATTGTAGCCGATGATACCGTATCCTCTGTTGGGACTACCAATCTGGATATTCGAAGTTTTGAACAAAACTATGAAGTGAATGCCGTGGTATATGATGATTCTTTTGCAATAGCTTTAAAAAATGATTTTTTAAATGATTGTAATCAAAGTATTCGGTTAAACTATAATACTTTTGTACAACGACCGTGGCAGGATAAACTAAAAGAAGGTATCGCCAAGATATTTAGCCCGGTTTTATAATATGTAAGCGATGGAAAAATCAAAGAACATTGGGTTAGTTTTGTCGGGAGGGGGTTTTAAAGGTGTTGCACATATTGGCGCAATACAGGCTTTTGAAGAAGCCAAAATAATCCCTAAGTATGTTTCTGGCACTAGCGCCGGGGCTATTGTAGGCTCTTTATATGCAGGTGGGTATTCTCCCGAAGAGATTAAGAGTTTTTTCAAAAAAACTCCAATATTCAAATTCAATCGATTCACCAGAAAAAAAGCTGGTTTTTTAGATTCAGAAAAGTTTCAGGACGATCTTGAAACCTTTTTTCCTGATAATTCATTCGAAGCCTTACAGAAAAAACTATGCATAACAGCCACAAATCTAGTCGAAGGCACCACAAAAGTATTTAGTACGGGAGAGCTTATTAAACCGATATTAGCTTCAGCAGCATTTCCTGGTGTTTTTACTCCTGTATTGATCGGCGGAGAATTATATGCAGACGGTGGAATCCTAGATAACTTTCCATTAGAACCATTAAAGAAAAAATGTGACTTCATTATTGGCATTGACGTATCTCCTATAAAAAAACCAAAGATTACAGATTTTAAGCACTCATATAATGTAATGCAACGTGCCTACTATCTTAGAGCAATGCCCAATGCCGAAGTAAAATTTAAACAATGTGATATTGTAGTACAGCCAAAAAAGTTGGTTAATTATGGTATCTTCAATAGTAGCAGTTTAGAAAAAGTATATGACCTGGGTTATCAAGAAGCAAAAACGCAAATTGAACTGTTTCTAAAAAATGAAGAAAAATGATCGAAGAGATAAAAAAAAACTACGGCAGCCTTTTTGAAAACGAACTACTCGAAGAAATTAATCAAGTAGGTACTTTTAAAGAAGTTCCTGAAGGTTTTGAGCTAATCAAAACAGGAAGTTATATAAAATCAATGCCTTTAATTATTAGTGGTGCGATAAAAATACTACGGGAAGATAATGATGGTGATGAGTTATTGTTATACTTTTTAGAACGAGGAGATACTTGTGCAATGACATTATCTTGTTGCTTGGGAAATCATAAAAGTGAGATTAAAGCAATTGCCGAAACTGATGCTAAGCTGATCATGGTGCCTATTGAAAAAATGGAGGAATGGACCACAAAATATAAATCCTGGAGAAACTTTGTGTTTGATAGTTATCACAAACGATTAATAGAGGCCATAGAAACTATAGATAGTATCGCTTTTCTAAAAATGGACGATCGATTACTAAAATATCTTACAGAGAAGACAAAGGTTAACCAAGATACGATTATCAATAACACACATCAAGAAATAGCCTATGACCTTCATACTTCTAGAGTCGTAATTTCTAGATTACTTAAAAAACTTGAGCAAGATGGTAGAGTTAAACTAAATAGAAATAATATCGAGGTCATTCATATGTAGTCTTATGTAACAAATGTTACTGCAATACCTGTTTCCCAAAGTTATTTTTGGCAAAAAAGTAATTGATGGAAATAACAGAAATTCTAGGATACTCTGGAGCACTATGTATAGGAGTTGTACTAGGTTTAATTGGTGGTGGTGGCTCTATACTTACGGTTCCCGTATTTGTTTACCTTATGCATATCAATCCAATAACTGCAACAGCATACTCATTGTTTGTGGTAGGAGTTTCGGCTCTTGTGGGTACAGTTAATAATGTAAGAAAAGAGTTGGTGGATCTACGCACTGCATTTGTTTTTGCTATACCTGCATTTATATCGGTGTACACCACCAGAAAATACCTTGTTCCTGCTATTCCAGATACGCTTTTTAGTATTCAGGGATTTATAATTACCAAGAGCATCGGGATAATGATCTTTTTTGCAATCATTATGCTCCTGGCTTCAATTTCTATGATAAAAAACAACAAAAAAGATATTGAAATAGAGACCAAAGTAGTATATAACTATCCTTTGATCGTGATCGAAGGTTTTGTTGTTGGTGTTTTAACTGGGATCGTTGGTGCCGGTGGAGGGTTTCTAATCATTCCTGCATTGGTTTTGATGGCAAAATTACCTATGAAAAAAGCGGTGGCTACTTCATTGTTAATCATCGCGATTAAATCTCTTATTGGGTTTATAGGTGATATAGAAAACCTGGAAATAGAATGGAACTTTCTATTGATTTTTACTACCATTTCTGTAATCGGAATTTTTATAGGAATGTATTTATCAAACTACATCGAAGGTAAAAAGTTAGAAAAGGGTTTTGGATGGTTTGTTTTGGCCATGGGTATTTATATAATTATTAAAGAAGTAACTTAAATCAAGGTTTGTAACAATTGTTACTGTATTGAAATAATAATTGCCTTATTTTTGGCAAATAAATAATAAACAAATAGTATTTCTTCTCAAAAATAGAAAATACGTAAAGAATAGAATAAATGAAAATAGAACAAATATATACAGGATGCCTTGCACAAGGAGCATATTATATAGAAAGTAAAGGTGAAGTTGCTATTATAGACCCCTTGAGAGAAGTAAAGCCATACATAGAAAAGGCACAAGAAGATCATGCCAAAATCAAATATATTTTTGAAACGCATTTTCATGCCGATTTTGTGAGTGGTCATGTGACTTTGGCAAAAGAAACTGGTGCCGATATAATATTTGGCCCACAAGCGAATCCTTCTTTTGAAGCTGTTATTGCAAACGATGGTCAAGAATTCAGGCTCGGAGACATAACCATCATAGCTATGCATACTCCTGGCCATACCATGGAAAGTACAACGTATCTTCTTAGAGATACAGACGGAAAAGATCATGCGATCTTTAGTGGTGATACCCTATTTTTAGGAGATGTGGGACGCCCTGATCTTGCTCAGAAAGCAGCTCATATGACACAAGAACAACTAGCCGAAACACTCTTTGATAGCTTACGTGATAAAATTATGCCTTTGGCTGATGATGTAATTGTATATCCCGCTCATGGAGCTGGTTCTGCATGTGGTAAAAACATGATGAAGGAAACGGTAGATACCTTGGGAAATCAGAAGAAAATGAATTATGCACTTCGCGCAGATATGACTAAGGCAGAATTTGTAAAAGAAGTTACCGATGGATTGCTACCTCCTCCATTATATTTTCCGCTTAATGTGAAAATGAACAAAGAAGGATACGCCGATATTGATGAAATTCTTGAACGTGGAGGAAAACCTTTATCTCCAGAAGATTTTGAAGCAATAGCCAATGAAACCGGTGCTGTAGTATTAGATGTAAGACATCAAAATGAGTATGTAAAAGAACATATTCCCAGATCTATATTTATAGGAATTGGAGGAGATTTTGCTCCTTGGGTAGGAGCACTGATTGCCGATGTAAAGCAACCAATTCTTTTAGTAGCACCAGAAGGACGTGTCGAAGAAACCATTACACGGTTATCACGTGTAGGATTTGACAACACTTTGGGATACTTAGAAGGAGGATTCGAAGCCTGGAAAAAAGCAAGTAAAGACTACGATAGTTTAACATCTATATCGGCTTCAGAATTTAAAAATGTTCTCGACAAAGAAGAAGTTCCCGTTTTTGATGTACGTAAGGAAAGTGAATTCGTTGCAGAACACCTCGACAAAGCAATCAATTCTCCTTTAAGTTTTATTAATGATTACTTATCAGAATTTCCAGAAGATAAAACCTTTTATGTGCATTGTGCAGGTGGATACCGTTCTGTAATCGCCGCATCTATTTTAAAAAATCGTGGTATTCACAACTTAATCGATGTTGCTGGTGGTTTTAAGGATATTAAAGAAGTAGGTGTCCAAACCACAGATTATGTGTGCCCTTCTACCCTAAAATAAGTTCAATCAAGGATACAATGGAAGATTTTAATCACAAAACTCATTGGGAAACAGTATATAAAAATAAAGATCTCAAAGACGTTAGTTGGTATCAGAAAATACCTAAAACGTCTTTGAGTTTTATAAAGTATTTCGAACTTCCTAAAACTGCAAAAATAATTGATATTGGAGGTGGTGATAGTTTTTTGGTAGATCATTTACTTGATTTAGGATATAAAGATATTACTGTACTTGATATTTCTGAAACAGCCTTGAATAAAGCTAAAAAAAGATTAGGAAGCGATGCGAAAAATATAAAATGGATCGTAGCCAATATTGCCCATTTTAAACCTACCGAAAAGTATGATATCTGGCATGATCGCGCAACATTTCATTTTTTGAATAAAAAAGAAGAAATCAATAGTTATTTAGATACGATACAGCATAGTATAACTGCAGGAGGAGCTTTGATCATCGGAGCTTTTTCTGAAGATGGCCCTACAAAATGTAGTGGGATTGACATCACTCAATATTCTAAAAAATCTATGAATGATATTATGAAAAATCATTTTGAAAAAGAAAAATGTACCTATGTAGATCATAATACTCCTTTTGATACTACTCAAAAATTTGTCTTCTGCGGATTTAGAAAAAAATAGTTATGTAACATATGTTACTGACTAGCATTTATAAATTTAATTACTTCGCCCCAAAATATTATTTATGAATTGGATTTATGACCCCTGGCCTTGGTATGTTTCTGGACCATTAATAACACTAGTGATGTTTTTATTACTAATGATTGGCAAAAGATTTGGCATGTCGTCTAATCTAAAAACCATGTGTACGATTTGTGGTGCTGGTAAAACGTCTAACTTTTTCAGGTTTGACTGGAAAGCACAACGTTGGAATCTAATTGTAGTTTTGGGGGTAATCATTGGCGGATATATTGCTACTAATTTTTTATCAACAGACACCACGGTAGCTCTAAACACAACTGTAATTACTGATCTACAATCCAAAGGTTTCGAAAGTGCAGGAAATGCATATATGCCAGACTTGTTGTTCTCTAATGAAGTCTTTACCAATCCTAAAGGTTTACTTCTGTTAATAATTGGAGGTGTACTAGTAGGTTTTGGAGCAAGATATGCAGGTGGATGTACATCCGGACATGCAATATCCGGATTAAGTGATCTACAATTACAGTCACTTATAGCAGTGATTGGTTTTTTTATTGGTGGTTTAGTTATGATCCATCTTATTTTTCCCTTAATTTTTTAAAAGTATGCGCTCAATTATATATTTAGGTATTGGTATTTTCTTCGGAATTGTTTTATTCAAATCTGAAGCTGCTTCCTGGTTTAGAATTTATGAAATGTTTCAGTTTGCATCTTTTCACATGTATGGAATCATTGGTTCTGCGGTGGGATTGGGTATTATTGTAATCCAACTCATCAAAAAATATAAAATGAAATCTTTTTATGGCGAACATATTACAATTGATCCTAAGAATAAGGGGCTTAGCCGATATATACTAGGCGGAATCATTTTTGGGTTAGGCTGGGCTCTTGCTGGCGCCTGTCCAGGACCTATGTTTGTTTTACTAGGATCTGGATATATGCCAATTATCATCGTAATCTTAGCCTCTGTTCTGGGTACGTTCCTGTATGGATTGGTAAAAGATAAACTACCCCACTAATTCTTTTTGTGTAAGTTCATTTGTACCGGATCCTTGTTGTTGCCAGCAGTTGATATTGTAAAAAGTAGTTTCTGCAATATTAGTAAGAGCTTCTTTGGTTGCAAAGGCCTGATGTGGAGTAAGTAATACATTTGGCAAATTGATCAAGCTTTGCAAGAAAGTATCCTTTGGTTTATTTTTAGAATGATCATAGAAAAAGACTCCACTTTCATGCTCATATACATCTGTACCATATCCAACAATTCTTTTTAATTCTAATGCCTGTATGATATCTTCGGTACATACAACTCCTCCTCTGGCCACATTAATAAGTATGGCATCTTTTTTCATATGTTGAATCACATCTTTATTTATCATATGATGTGTTTGGGTAGTAAGTGGGATACTCAAAAAGATGATATCAGATTGCTTACATAAATTTTTTAGATTTACATAAGAGGCATCATAGTTCTCCTTTATCTTATGGTCTTCACAAATATCATAAACAATGATCTTGCAACCAAAACCGTGCATTATCCTGGTGATTACCTTTCCTATTCTGCCTGTTCCGATAATCCCTACTGTTTTTTTATTGAGATCAAAGCCAACAAGATTACTCAATGAAAAATTGTAATTGCTTACTTGTTCATTAGATTGAATTAATTTACGATTTAAAGCCAATAAAAGAGCCACTGCATGCTCGGCTATAGCATGTGGTGAATACCCTGCAACGTTGGCCACTTTAATTCCTAGTTTTTTTGCCATTACAAGATTTACATTATCATATCCTGTGGAGCGAAGTGTAATATATCTGATTCCAAAGTCCTTCAACCTCTCTAAAACTACCGATGATGCATCATCTGCAGAAAAAATAGAAATTATATCAAAACCTAATGCCAATCTAGCAGTTTTTAAAGTTAACCTCTCTGGTATATACTTGATTTGATGCCCTGCACTATTTGCTTTTTCAAGAAAAGGAATTTCAAAATCCTTAGCACTATATATCAAGATCTTCATCTGTAAGTTCTTCTATGATTAATAATTGTTGCCCCTTTAGTGCCCAAATCACTACTTTCACATAGTCATTCACGGCTTTTTTGGTATTTTCTGGTTCAGTGATATCAATAGATCCTTTCCAAATTAATTCCTTCTCTTTTTCTGGGCAAATACAGTATAATGATGATTCTGCATGAAAAACCTGATACTCTTCATAGTAATCTTCATCATGATATATTTCCTGGTTTTCATAATAATCTTCCTTAAAACTCTTAAACGTTTTATCAAGATTTCTATACGCTTTTACCACGGTCACCTTATCCTCAACTCCCACTACTTTTGAAAGTAAAATAGCATCAAAACCTTGTTCAATCAATTGTTCTTCCAGTGCCATCAATTCTTCTTCAGTTCTGGGTGAAGTAGTGAATTTTTCCTGAAAGAAACCAAGACTTTTTATCGCATTAACCCCGCTTTTTTTTAATTCTCCTGCCAATTTCTTCTCAAATATTTTTCGATTACCTTCATCAGGAGTAATACCAATAACCAAAACTTTTTGAGCTTCAAAAGTGTCAATATCAGGATTCTTCCAATTTTCAACCAATTCGCTAGAGGTACAGCTATAAAATAGCCCTGCAATAAATAACAAAAACAGATAGGGTTTGTTCATGATTTCTAGGTTTATTTAATTATTTTATCTAATCGTTTTACCAAAACATTAGTGTAATGAGATGTTTTTTCTATAATTGATTCTCCGGATATCACATCTACATCTTCCAAAGCAATATTACTGCTTCCTACTGTAGAGAGAATGATAAGTTTATCCAATTGATCCGGATAGTTTTTAATAAACTTCTTTACATTACGCGGTGGGCTGCCATACTCCCAGGAATTAATAATAAGTAAGGCATCCCATTTATCTATATTTACTGTAAACAGGGTGTATACATCTATTACTTTAAAATAAATAGTGTCTTTTTCATAATGCCGTAAAACTCCTTGCACCAATGAATCTTTGAATTTACTGCCTTGTGAAGCTATCAATACTTTGGTTTCTAAATTAGGATTATTAACCTCGAAAGGGATTACGGTATCCATAGAGTAGGTATACTCATACCACCCCCAAAATACTGCAAAGAGTACAATGGCAGAACCCACAACTAGTATAAGAATACGTTTCATGGGAATGTCTTAATTGAGTAATCGTTTTTGTTTACCTTGTTTCATTATGGTTTTGATCAACTCAAAAATCTTTCTTTTTGTATCCTTATAGTTATTAAGATATTGACTAACTTTTATTACCAACGCACGGTGATCTTCTTTATATTGTTTTTCTTCGACCGGTTGATCTTTTCCATCCACTAATATGGTGAGTGCATTATGATGATTGATTATTTCTTTTAGTAATGGTTCTAAACCTTTTCTCTCTTCTGCTAAATCATTAACCACCTTTTTACTTTTTTCAAAAATTTTTTCCGAAATAAGTTGTAGTGCGTAATTCTCCATAAGGTCATCCAAAAAATGCTGTTCATCTTTGATGAATTTGAGTTCAGAAACCCAGGTTAGTGCGGCCTCATGTAACTCGTCGGGACTTTGCCACTCTACATACTTTACGTTTGGTTCTTTTGCTTTCATAACTTTTAATTTTAAAAGAAAAGGCAGAAAAAATTACCCCCATTTTTCTGCCCTTCCTTATGGTTTAAGCTATATCAATCACTCTCTTTGGTGGTTCTTTAGAATCTTCTCTTTTTAGAAGATTAAGTGTAAGAATTCCGTCTTTGTACGTAGCTTTAACCTTTTCGTTTTGATCTACACTGCTTGGCAATTGTAGCTTTCTGTCAAACGAGCTATAATTGAATTCTCTGCGCATATAATTCTCCTCTTCTTCTACCTCTTCTTTGCTGCTTTTTGCGCAAATGTGCAGAATGTCATCCTCTATCGTTACTTCGATATCTTTTTTTGAAAAACCAGGAACCGCAAGTTCTATGTCGAAATCATCCTTGTTTTCTTTGACATTCATTGCCGGAAGATTTTTATCTCTTATAAAAAAATCATCTGCAAAAAAATCATCGGTATCCAACCAGCTAGGAACCCTATCATTGATCCAGGGAAATCTGTTTTTATTAAATTTAATTATTGACATAATGTTATGGTTTATTAGAGTTATTAATTCATTTATACTTCTAAAATTAAGGTGTCTAAAGGCTGATAAAAATGATAATTATCAGTTTAGCTGTATTTTAACTTTACTCGATTATCCAGATTTAAATGCTCCGAGACTTGCCCCGAGGTAGTTTACTTCTTTTTCTTTTTCAGGATGTTACCTGTATAATTGAAAATGTTGGCTTTTAGTTTCCTGAAGTTTTTAAAGAAATCATCGAATGTTATTTTCATCAACTCATGCTCCTGATAGTAGGAATGATCATAAGAAATAAAATCAAATTCTAACATTCCACCCAGTACACTTTCATGTTTTCTGATACTTTGGTTAATGTTCTGTATTTCTTTTTCTGCTATTGTGATTTGTTCTTTATACTCTTGTAATCGTTCAAAGAGATTAGGTGTATTTGGTTCAAACACATAAGCATTAAGTAGTTGATTAATAAAGTGAATTTCTCCCTTAATAAATTGAAGACTGGATTTCCAGTCTAAGGTTTCTAGATGAATTTCTTTGAGTTCTTTTTCTAACGAAGGTTTTGCTGCAGTTTTCATTTTTATTGGCTTTAAGGCTGAAGAGTAATATACCTTAATACAAGGACTAAAAAAATGATAATTATCAGGTTATACGTGTTTTTTTAAGCCAATCTGGATCTAAAATTTATCCTCCTTATTACACTATAGCCTCTCCCGGGAGATATTTTTGTATTCTCCACATAAAAAAGTGAATACGAAGCACTTTTTTGACTGTCCCGGACTATAATAAACTCTTCCCGCCGATCATAATACTGCTCCCGGCAATGGCATACCCTTTCCTGGGAGTTATTTTATACTCCCCGGAAGGGGCTTAATAGCTCCCAGGACATTATTTTCCTGTCCCGGGAGCTCAATTACCTTTCCTGGCATAAAAATTCCTGTCCCGGTCATCAGGACAGGAATTTTTACTTCTAAAACTGTTTCTTCTCTACAAGGAAATCTTTTCTAGGAGCAAGGACGATAATCTATACTCCTAGGATATCAAAAAAGTCAAACCAGGATTTCAACGACTTCATACAATTTTGGAATATGAACCCTCCAACGATATGTATCTTGTATTTTTACCCGTAATGTGTCGGCGGCAGTAGCTTCGCCATGAATTAAAAAGACTTTTTCTGGTATGTTTTTGATCTCACTCATCCAGTCTAACAATTCTTGTTGATCTGCATGGGCAGATAAGCTTTCAATCTGATGAATTTTTGCGTTAACGGGATAATATTTTCCGAATAACTTAATCTCATGAGCGCCTTCTTGCAATAATCTTCCTCGGGTTCCTTCGGCCTGAAACCCTACCAACACTACATCTGTTGAATTATTGTCTATAAGCTGTTTTAGATAGGTAAGCACTCTGCCTCCTGTAACCATACCACTACCTGCAATCACAATCTTAGGACGTGGATTATCAATTACCTCCCAGGTTTCTCTATATGAGGTAACGATGTTAATGTGATTGCAAATCGCATGATATTCATTCATGGGTACCTTATGCCATCCCGGAAAGTGTTCAAAAACGGATAATACATTATTGCCCATTGGACTGTCGACATAAATCGGAATATTGGGGATGCGGTTTTTTTGATATAATTTCCACAATAAATACATTAGCATTTGTAATCTCTCTACGGCAAAAGAAGGGATTATCAAAGTACCTTTTTGATAGAGAGTATGGTTGATGAGTTCAATCAATTTTTCTTCGACATTTTCATTGGGGTGTAGTTTGTTACCATACGTACTTTCAACAAAAAGGTAATCTGCCCATTTTGGCTTTTCGGGAGGATTAAGAAGTACATCATCATTGCGACCTAAATCTCCAGAAAACACAAAAATTTTACCATACAATTCTAATTCTATAAATGTAGACCCTATAATATGCCCATTATATCTGTACCTGTATTGGATGTCCTTAGATAGAGAAATCCAGGTATCCTTTTCTTGACTTTTAAAATACCGTATTGTCTTTTCGGCATCTTTTTCGGTATAAAACGGTAACGCAGGATTATGTTTTGAGTATCCTTCTTTATTGGCTCTTTCTGCTTCTTCTTCATGTATTTTTGCACTATCGCTTAGAATAATTTCGGTGATGGCCAAAGTTGGTGCTGTTCCTACAATATCTCCTATAAAACCTTGCTTGATCAACCTTGGTAAGTATCCCGTATGATCTAAATGTCCATGTGTGAGTAATACTACATCAATTGCAGATACATCTATAGGTAAATCCTTCCAGTTTAATTGTCGAAGTTCTTTAACACCCTGAAACATTCCGCAATCGATCAGTATATTTTTCTGGGGCGTTTCTATATAAAATTTTGACCCGGTAACGGTATGCGATGCCCCTAGAAAATGAATTTTAATCGTTGGCATAAGAATTTGATTTATGCGTTACACAACATTTCAATTTCATGTAGAATCTTTTGCTTTCGTTGCTCTGAAATTCCTAAATGATCCAGATAAAATACATCGTCTATTAACTGCATACATAACACAACATCTCGGCTTAACAAAAACTGTTTTTCACGATTGGTTAATAGTGTTGACACAGTAATCGGATATAATCCCAAACGATCTATTCTGTCTTTAAGCCCATCACCCCTTGGGTGGTCCCAACTTAGTAAATACAACCCTGCACATTCTCCGTATCGAATTGCATCTTTGGTAAAACGTGTATTGGTTACCACCCATCCTTCATCAGGAGTCATATCCCCATCGTTTTGTTCTCGATTAAGAGTAATTATATCTTGATATCTAGAATGAATGTACAGCGGAACTTTTACATTACAATTTCGCCCCTCTTCACTATGAAACTTACATTCTATCACCAGGTATTGACCATTTTTTCTAGCTACAACATCTACTTCATGAGAAACACATTTTCCTTTAATAATTTGTCCAACCTGTACAGCGTACCCAGAATATTGAAATATTGCCGCCACAAAGCGTTCGAATGGAAAACCAGTTGGTCCTAGCTCATAAATTGATTTTTTAAGTTTATACTTTGAAGCAAAAATCGATTTATTCTTTTTTAATAAAGCAAAAGCTCGATTGTAAATTTCTTTGGTAGAAATCCCCTGATACAATTCATCACGAACTATGTTTAAAATTTGTTCAATTAGGGTGTTCTCTGCACCGCTTCGTTTTAAAGAATTACGAAGTTTATGGAGTGAAAACTTAACCTTTTCTCCAGAAGATTTTATGACCTCAAAACTCTGGTTTTGCATGAGATTATATTTATAACGAAACAACTCCACCTGCTGGAGGCAGAGCTGTTTGCACATAACTTAACTTAGAACTATTAAAATATCATCAAACCACATATCTAAAGGATACCCTGCTTGTGCTTTTTAAAATATTCTCTTACCAAAGCTTTTGTTTGGTTTTCTGTCATACTATCTGCTTTAAAGACACCTGCTATTTTATTACTAATATCTCTATGCTTCTCATTTACTTCTTTATTAAACTTCTCTCCGGTTTCTGCTGGTCCAAAAATCGCAACTTTATCTGCGCTTTTTATATATGAAACAACCTCTGCAAAATAAACTCTAAACTGGTTTTTTTCACGTTCTAGATATTTACTATCCTGCACTACATCTTGTGGTCCTCCCTTAAACCGAGTCCCAGATCCACCATGAATACGAAAGTCTTCAATATTTGATAAAACCGTAATTATATCTTCCCCATCTTCTTTTACCGTAATAATATGGGCTTTTTCTTTGTCCATCCAAATTCCTATATTCTTATTCATCTTTTTTATTTTTAATTTCTCAAATCGTGTAATGCTAATACCGGCACCTTAGAATATCGCCCTAAACTCTTAACCATGGGTCTAGAAAATATACTACCAAAGAAACTATGCTTTCTATTAAAAAAAGTGATCATATCACTTTCTCTGCTTTCTACAAAACAGCGTACTGCAGATTGCGGATCAACATTGCTTAGTGTATGAAATGTATGTGGTAATCCACCAAAAATTTCACTAAGCAATTTTTTATTATTCTCTTGTTCTTTATCCAGAGGATCTCCATCTGATGCATATAAAACTCGAATTGCTGCATCACTCATTTTAGAAGCTTCAATGATATCCTGAAGCTCACGATGTTTAAAATTCATTCTATAATTGGTAGGAAACACAATCTCTTTAAGTTCATTATAACTAGCTTCTTCTGGTATAGCCATAACCGGACAGTTTCTGGATTTTTCCATAACCATAACGGTATTACTTCCAAAGATCACATCTCTCGCGTCTGTAGATCCTTTTGTTCCCATAATAATCATCTGAATATCTTCTTTGTCTACAAAATCTTTGATAGCGTCTAATAAGCTATTAAACCGAGACACCATAAAGAATTTATGATTAGGATTATCATCTCTAAAAGCTAATCGTTCAAGAATTTTGCCCAGGCCTTTTTCGGATTTTTCTTTGGCTTCTTCGTAAATCTTTTCTCCCGGTTCTGGCACCATCATACTTTCTAAAGCATAACCCGTTGCATTAAATGTATTAAGCACATAAAAATCACAGATTTCATTTTTATAAAGTTCTAAGGCATATTGAATAGCATTCCATGAATTTCTTGAGAAATCAGTGGGTAATAAAATCTTCTTTTTCATGAGTCAAATTTTAAAAGTTTATGTTTGATAAATGTACAAGTATGTTCGAGCCATAACAATGATAATTATCAGCTCGCCGTAGGGATTACCAAAAATGGTATCGTAGCCCTAAAGCCTACTTTTTTTACCACTGATGCATGGGTCATGCTTTCTATTAAACTATATCTATAGCGCAACATAGTTAGCATGTTAATGTTCATTTTGTCGATAAACGTATTGATTACTTCGGCTTTACCATTAGACTTTGATACCCAGTGCATACTATATTCAAAATCCTTAAAATGCTCTTTAATTTTCTTGAAATTATGTTCTTGTACTTCGTCCAGTTTTTCATCTTCATGGATATGCATAATTCTGATTTTTGATCCAAATAATGACGCTATTTCTAAAAGTGGCCCTAATTCTTCTTTACTATAAAAACGTCTGAAATCTGTTGCGAAAGCAATTTCGACAGGTTTTTCAAAATCGAACTCATTAGGAACAGAGAGCACCGAGCAATTTCTGATTTTCTGAATTACTTTTACGGTATTGCTTCCTATAAAGATTTCTTTGATTCCGCTTGCTCCTTTTGTTCCCATAACCACAAGGTCAATATTTTTATTCTTTATGGTCTTATTAATTGTATCTGGCAGATCTTTAGAAACCGAGACGGTCTCAAATGTATGATTAAAGTCCTCTGTTTCTCTTACAATAGCATGCAGAGTTTCGGTTAGTTTGTCTTGCGACTCATTTCTCATTCGCTGATACAGAAGATCTCCTTTACTTGTATCAACCCTACTGGTCAAAACCGGGGTGTTTACATCAAAAGTGTTTAAGATATAAAACTGGCAATCCTGATTTTGGAATAAACGGGTTGCATAGAAAAGTGCACTATACGCATTATTTGAAAAATCGGTGGGGACAAGTATTCGTTTCATCACTTTTGACTTTTATAAGTTAGTACAAATGGTTTTTATATTGAATGTTCCTTAGTAATAGCGGTCTTAAGAGTTTCTTCGAAATTAAATTCATCAGGGACAGCAAGTACTGGACAACATTTAATTTTTTGAATTACATTAGAGGTGGTGCTCCCTATAAAAAACCCTTTGGCTCCTGTAGCGCCTTTGGTACCCATCACAATAAGATCTATACCTTTATTCTTCACTGTTTTTTCTATAGTTTCCAGTAGTTTTTCAGTAGTTGATATAATCTCGAAAGAATGATCATAATCTTCGGTATCTCTAACTATAGTATGAAGCACCTCTGTTAACTTTTCTTTAGATTCATTGATTACTTGTTGATCTCCTTTACCACCTATAATTGCTGAATCTGGATCTAGAGTATTCAAAATATGAAATCGACATGGTTCATTCTTAAACAAACGAGTAGCATAGTAAAGAGCACTATAAGCATTGTCCGAAAAATCGGTAGGAACTAGTATATTTTTCATGATTTTGGTTTTATGAATTATATAAACAAAACTATTTCCAAAACATGACTAATACTATGACAATTCTCAGTTATCAGAAGGAATAACTAAAAAAGGAATAGAGGTATGAAATGTAAGTTTTTTGATAACTGCCTCTCTGGTTAATCGCTCAATAAAACTATGCTCATAATTAATCATTGCCAGAATATCTATATCCAGTTCTTCTATAAATGCCTGGATGGCTTTTTCTAAAGTAGAGAACTCCTGAATCACATGAAAGTCATACTTAACCGTTTTAAAACACTGTTCTAATGTAGTAGAGTTATGGTGCTGAATTTTATTTAACTGAGGTTTATCATACACATGCACCATTCTTACAGTTGCATTCTGACTCTTGGCTAGACTAACTATGGGTCTTATTTCGGATTTATAATACACTCTTTCGAAGTCTGTAGCAAAGGCAATTGCCGAAATTTCTTCAAAAAATGATTCATCTGGCACGACCAAAATCGGACAATCATCTATATGTCTTATAACTTTTTGTGTATTGCTTCCTAAAAAAATTTCTTTGGCTCCGGTGGCACCTTTCGTGCCTATAATAATCATATCAAAATGATCATTTTCTACAACTTCTTCCATTACTTTTATAAAAGTCCCTGATTTTGAAATAGTCTTGAAAACATGAGCAGAATCTGGTGCAGAATTACCAATATCGTCTAGTATCATTTTTAACCCTTCTTTTGACTCTTTTTTAAAGATATCATATAAATGTCCTACCTTTTGAGAACTCTGAGTGGTTAACAACTGCATCGGTTTTAACTCATGGGTATTCAAAATATGAAACTCACAAGGAATATCCTTGTACAACTCCATGGCATATAATATCGTATTCCATGCATTATCAGAAAAATCAGTGGGAATCAGAATTCGTTTCATTTGCTTTGTGTTTTTTAAGTCTAATGCATTTTCTTTTCTGAAGGAATGACTAGAAATGGGATGTTAGTATGATATGCTATTTGATTGATTACTGGCTTAAAAAGAAGGTTTTCAAAAAATGAATGTTTATTATGGATCATGATCAATAAGTTAATTTTATATTTTTTCTGAAAATCCTCTACAGCTTCTAGTACATCTACCCCTTCTGCTATATGAAACACATGAGCATTTCCTTTAAAGTATTCATCCAAAAAGTTCTTTACTTTTTCTTGTTCATCATTTAACGGAACTCCGTAGTAAGCATTTAAAATATTAAGCCGACATACATGCTTATCGCAGATCTCCTTCACAAAAGGTAAAAAAGGATTATTAGTACTAAGGTTATAATCTGTAGGAAATAATATATCCTTTGGCTCTTCATATTCGAACCCAGAAGGGACTGCAATAACAGGGCATTTCACCTTTTTAATTGTATACATTGTATGTGTTCCTATAAAAACTTCTTTAGCACCTGTAGCGCCTTTGGTTCCCATCACCAGCAGATCAATATTATACTTTTCTATTACTTCGTGTATCTCACCTATTAAAGTATTAAAAGCCGATATTCGCACAAAGTCATGTTTTGAGTTATTAAACTCTTTTTTGATCTTTTCTTCTGTGCGTTCTATATCCCTTTTTGAATTTATCATACCTACATCCTCCATTCCATACAACGTGGGGTTTTCGATAAGATATCCCGCATGATATGATACCGGAGTGAATGTATTAAGTAAATAAAAAGTCGTTTGATCATTCTTAAAAAATTGCACTGCATATCTAATTGCATTGTATGCATTATCTGAAAAATCGGTGGGTAACAATATGCGTTTCATAGCTACATAATTTTAGTATCGTTGTAAATTTTGCATGACTAAAAAAGGAATCTTAATATGTAATCCAATTTTGTCAATTGTAGATTGATATAATATATTTTCAAGATAAGAATGCCTGGAGTTTATCATGACCAGAAAATCTATTTCATGTTTCTTTATAAATTCATTTATAGCACTTGTAAGATCTTCTGCATCAACAGTATGAAACATTAACTCTGACTCTGATAAGGCTGCAGATAGAAAATTCTTATTATCCTCCTGTCTAATAGAAAGTGTATCATATTTTGAAATATATAACAAGTTAATCCTGGATCTAAAACTCTTAGTCACGGTGTATAATAATTTTAGCTCTCTTCGTTTAAAAGGCAATAGATAATCTGTAGGAAATAAAACATTTTTGGGTTGTTGAGTGTAAGAATAACCACTTGGGATAGCTAAAACCGGGCATTTTACATATTTAAGTACCTGCAGCGTGTTACTCCCAAAACTTAAGCTTCGATCATTCCTCTTACCTTTGGTACCCATAACCACAATATCTATGTTTTCCATATCAACCAAGTCATTGACCTCATCTACCAAAGTTCCAAATGCAGCTTGTATTTTATATGTATGCCTGGGGTTAGGTGATATCTGATGTATTTCTTCTAATATTGTAGTTAATTGATCATCAGAATTTTTATGTACTGTTTCTTTTAATTCATCAAAAACCTCACGAGAAACTAAGGTATTATGATCGTATACTTCATCTGCATACGCGTGTATGATAAAAAACTCACTTTGCTCATATTTAAAAAATTCAACAGCATAACGTATAGCATTCATTGCATTTTCTGAAAAATCTGTAGGGATTACTATTTTTCTCATCACTTAACCATTATTATGTGTACACTCAAAACTATAACATGACCACAGGAGAAACTATGATTTTTGTCAGCTAAACATTAGATTTTGGGTAATCATTAGGAGTATTTAATGCAAAAAATATTTACCTTGAAAATAAAAAAGATGAAGATTTCTGCTATATCAATGGTTTTTATAACCTCTGTAATATTACTACTAATTACTATCATGGCGGTAATGAATATCGAGTTCGGCATTGTGTTTTATCTTACTTGTTTCGGTCAAATCACGGTAGTCATAATGATATATAAAGTACTTAAAGACAAGTACACTACTGATAAAACATTTGAAGATTTCTATGAAGATCACCCTGTAAGAAAGGAAGATTTCTAAAAAATAAAAGACTCATCATCAGATTATTGAATAATGAGCCTTTTTTTAGAATTAAATAATCAGGATGTATTTAATTACCGCTATATTTTTGAAAATTGAGTCTCGTTTTTAGTATTTCTAATAGTTGAATTCATCACCAACTCGGGTATAACCAAAAATGGAACTTGTGTATGAAAAGCCACCCTTTTTACAATAGGTTCTTTTGTCAATTTTTCGATAAAACTATGTTTATACTGCAACATAGCTAATAGATATATATCCAATTCTTCGATAAAAAGTTTAAGCGATTTTGAAACAGAATTACTTTTTGTTAATGTATGTTGATAATACTTAACTCCATCAAAGTATTTTTGTAACATGTTTAAGTTAAACCTTTGTTCTTGTGTTAAAGGCCCGTCTTCCTGTTGTACATATGCTATTCGTATAGTTGCGTTAAATGATTTGGCTAAATCTATCAAAGGCAACAATTCATTCTTGCTATAAAATCGTTTAAAATCAGTAGCAAAAGCAATTTCAGAAGGAGTTACAAAATCCGAACCTTCAGGTATTGCCAGAACAGGACAATCCTTTGCCGATTTTATAACACGAACTGTATTACTTCCTAAAAAAACTTCTTGAGCTCCCGTAGCTCCTTTTGTGCCCATTATAATGAGGCTAATAGCTTCTTTTTCTACAATATTTTTAACCTCTGTGGCCAATAAATTAAATGAAGTAATACTACTGTATTGATGTTTTGGATTCGGAATTTCTTCTTGAATTCTAGACTCCAGCCGATTAAGTTCGCTTAAAGAATGAGCTCTTGAAGCATCTTCAAAACCTACATCTACCGGGATGCCTTCGACTGGCGAAAAAAATACCGGAGTATATACATTTAATAAAAAAAAGGTGCATTCAAAATCCTTAAAAAGCCTAGTGGCATATAGAATTGCATTCCATGCATTTTCAGAAAAGTCCGTTGGTATTAAAATTTTTTTCATCGCACCTATGGTATTGAAGTGATGTGCCAAACTAAATCGTCAGCCTTAAGATAACTATGATATTTATCATATTATATGATCTTACACTTTTTCATTTTTGTATCAAATGAATTAGCGTTATGACGAAATCGACTTGTTTCCACTGTGGAAACGATTGCGGTAAAACAATAATTAATTTTGATCAAAAAACATTCTGCTGTAATGGGTGTAAAACTGTATATGATATTTTTTCGTCTCACGATTTATCCTGCTATTATGATCTACAGTCTGCTCCTGGAGCCATTCCTGAAGAAATTAAGGGAAAGTACGATTATCTCGATACTACTGCTATTGCTGAAAAACTGATCGAATTTGACGATGGTAATACCCAAATCGTTACGTTATATATTCCTCATATACATTGTAGTTCGTGCATTTGGATCTTAGAAAATTTGCATAAGCTTCTACCAGCAATACGTATTTCTCAAGTTAATTTTCCTAAAAAGACAGTGCGTATTACTTTTAATACTGAAGAAACCTCCCTAAAGGAAATAGTTACATTGTTAAGCGCAATAGGGTATGAACCTTATATCAGTCTTGAAGATTATTCAACAGGAAAAAAAGAGATTAATCGAAGCCTCATCTATAAGCTTGGTATTGCGGGTTTTGCTTTTGGTAATGTGATGTTTTTATCCTTTCCAGAATATTTTGAAGTATCAGAATACTGGTTAGAGCAATACAAACATGTTTTTCGATGGTTGATGTTTGCCTTTTCACTACCCGTTGTATGTTATGCCGCTCAGGACTATTTTATTTCGGCATATAAGGGATTACGATCAAAAATATTGAATATTGATGTCCCAATCGCTTTAGGAATCTTGGTGCTTTTTTTAAGAAGTACTACAGAAATTATTTTTGACTGGGGAACTGGTTTTTTTGATAGTCTTACGGGATTGGTATTCTTTTTATTATTAGGAAAGTTTTTTCAGCAAAAAACCTATTCATTTTTGTCTTTCGAGAGAGATTATAAATCGTACTTTCCAATTGCAGTAACCAAAATTTCAGATCCAAAATATAAAAAAGAAGAAGCCATTCAGGTTTATGATATCAAAAAAGGTGATCGATTGCTCATTAGAAATGAAGAGTTAATTCCCGTGGATGCTATTCTTATAGAAGGCAACGCTCAAATTGATTATAGCTTTGTTACCGGCGAAAGTGAATCTGTTTTCAAAACATCTGGTGATAAACTTTTTGCCGGTGGACGACAACAGTACGGGGCAATTGAGATCGAAGCTCTAAAATCAGTAGAACAAAGTTACCTTACCCAATTATGGAGTAATGATGTATTTAACAAAGACAAGTCAACATCCTTTACAAACCTAACAGATACGATTAGTAAATATTTTACCATTGTCATTTTGTGCATTGCAATATTGGCGACCTCTTTTTGGTTATTAGTAGATGCCACAAAGGCTATTAATGTATTTACTGCTGTTCTCATTATAGCTTGCCCTTGTGCATTAGCATTAGCCAGACCCTTTGCCCTAGGCAATATCCTTAGAATTTTTGGAAAAAATAAATTCTATCTTAAAAATGCCGATGTAATTGAAAAATTGGCCCAAACCGATACTATAATTTTCGACAAAACAGGTACCATAACGACTAACAACAAAAGTAAGATCGAATATCAAGGCTTAGCACTTACTCATGAAGAAGAGTCTCTATTAAAAAATACACTTCGTTCTTCAAACCACCCTTTAAGTAGAGCTCTTTATGATGTACTAACCGAATACAATATCCAAACATTAGATGAGTATAAGGAGTATGTCGGAAAAGGGATTGAGGCCAAATCGGCAAAAAATGCCATCAAAATTGGGTCATCAAGTTTCGCAGGAAACGGAAAAACTTTAGGAGCATTAAATACAACTGTACATATTACTACCAATAATGAATATAAAGGCCAATACATTTTTTATAACCAATATCGAAACGGAGTAAAGAAAGTATTTGATAGCTTATCAAAGCTATATAGCCTGTCTATTCTATCTGGTGACAACGAAGGTGAAAAAGCCTATCTAGAAAAAATACTCCCCAAAAATACTTCTTTTCAGTTCAATCAAAAACCTGAGAATAAGTTAGAATACATTAAATCAATACAACAAAAAAATCAAAAAGTAGTCATGATCGGTGATGGGCTTAATGATGCGGGTGCCCTGGCTCAAAGTGATGTTGGTATTGCTATTTCAGAAAATGTAAATGTATTTTCTCCCGCATGTGATGCAATATTAGATGCCACAAAGTTTGATGCCATATCGGCATATCTTAAGGCATCAAAAAATGCTATAAAAATCATAAAATCAAGTTTTGCCTTATCCTTTTTATATAATCTTATAGGGTTATATTTCGCAGTTACCGGTCAATTATCGCCAATTATTGCAGCGATACTTATGCCTTTAAGTTCTATATCGATTGTTGCATACGTTACCATATTAACAAACTGGTCAAGTAGAAAGTTAATCCTTTGAACATGAGCTCCCCAAACGATCATAACCCAATACAGCATTTCCAAAGGTGGTTTCAAGAAGTCGATATTGCACATCCCGAGGATGAAGCTAATGCAATGCTTCTATCGACAATAGGGATAGATGGTTTTCCGAAAAGTAGAATTGTACTATTAAAACGTTTCACCTGGGAAGGATTTATTTTTTTTACCAATTATAATAGCGAAAAAGGTAGAGCAATAGCAGTAAACAATAATGCCTCTATCTCTTTTAATTGGGTAGCATCAAAACGAGAAATTCTTATTTCAGGAAAGGTAGAAAAAATTGCAAAAAACTTATCTGAAGGATACTTTAAGTCTCGCCCCGAAGGAAGTAAATTAAGCACTTGGATATCTAAACAAAGTGAAGTAATTTCTTCTAGAAAAATTCTTGAAGATCGTCTCAAGTATTACGAAACTAAATTCAAAAACAAAAACATTCCAAAACCAGAATATTGGGGTGGGTACATTATAAAACCCAATCTCATGGAATTTATAAAGCATGATCCTTTGGTGGGCTTGAGTCAAATTACAAAATATGTACTCCAACCAGATTATAGTTGGTCAAAACAAATCTACTTTCGGTAGCGTTAGCTCTCTGGGTAAGGAGAAAACAAATCCAATACCATTTGCACTATTTCAGTATTATAGAATAAATAGGCAAGAATGACCCCTAAGCATATGATGATCATTGCTACAAGTATCTTCTTTCTCAAATTAATTTTATTTGAGTTGGCTTTCATAGTTTAAAACTTTAAGAGGTTAAAACATCTGTAAAACTCTTAAAGAAATACTAAATAAAAACTGATAAATATCATATTATTCGTAATTTAATAAGGTAACATTTGTATTCACTAATTCATATTATAACTTCTATGAAAGTATTCAAATATTTACCTGTTCTATTTTTAATTCTTTTTACTACAGACTTATTTGCTCAATTAACTGTTGACGCCGATCTACGATCGAGATTTGAATATCGACATGGGTTTAACAACCTATTTCCTGATGATGCAGATCCTGCAGCATTTGTTACCCAGCGTTCACGACTCAATTTTGGGTACAAACAAGAAAGACTGAAGCTCTTTATTAGTGTTCAGGATGTGAGTACTTGGGGTGATACGCGCCAGATATTAATTAATGATGGCAATGATTCTTTTTCGTTGTTTCAAGCTTGGGGGCAAATATTTCTTGATCAAAACTGGTCCCTCAAAGCAGGGCGGCAAGTCATTTCATACGACGACCAACGTATTTTTGGTGGGCTCGACTGGGCTATGCAAGGCCGTTTTCATGACGCAGCATTGATTAAGTATGAAAAAGATACATTCAAGGCAGATATAGGAGCTGCTTTCAGTCAGGAAGGACAACCCAATGAAGGAACATCATTTAATATACAGGGATTCTTTACTTACAAAGCCATGCAGTATGGATATCTCAAAAAGAACTGGGAAAAAAGCTCAGCAAGCTTTTTATTTCTTAATACAGGGTTTCAAAAATTTACAGGGGTTAACAATGATGAACCCGATGGAGTTTTCTACAGACAAACTACCGGTTCTTATTTTACATTCCCGGTAAGCGACGTTAATTTTGCTGGTAGCGCCTATTATCAATTCGGAAAAGCAGATGCTGATACAGATCTAAGCGCATATCAGGTTTCATTGGAAGCTACATACAAGCCGGGAAAAATTCTATACGGTTTAGGAATTGAACTTCTAAGCGGTACAGATCAAGATGGTGATGACAAAAACAAATCTTTCTTCCCATTATATGGTACTAATCATAAATTTAATGGATATATGGATTACTTCTATGTAGGTAATCATGCAAATAATGTAGGTTTAAATGATGTATATGCAAAACTGGTTTTTACTACCGGAGAGAAATCTAATTTGCTTCTTAAAGGACATTACTTTATGGCCAATGCAGATCTAACTGCCGATGAAGATAAATATCTAGGAACAGAAGTAGATGTTGTATTTACTCAAAAAATAATAAAAAACGTAAAATTGAATCTAGGGTATTCGCACATGTTTGCTTCAGAAAGCATGAGCCTGGTTAAAGGAGGTAGACCTCACGACAATACCAACAACTGGGGGTGGGCTCGGTTGATTATTAACCCAAATCTTTTTACCACAGATTTCAAAAAAAATGAAGAAAAATCCATACCTTAAGTACATGGATTTGAAGCAATTATCTTTGAACAAGTACACTGTATTTGTTTTTCAAAGAAGGAAACAAAATACCTATTCAAAATTAGATCATAAGAAGCTTTAAACAGAGAAAATATGCCAATCAAAAGTTACCTAGCTCATCCACACAACGGCAAAAAAAATGAACTCATTCAGGCATTATCGGCAATAGATCAATGTGAGGTCGTGGCTGCTCAGAATAAAGAGGTTCTTGTTTTAGTTACCGAAACTGAAAATACGACTGAAGAGGATATCCTAAAAGAAAAACTTGAAACTATAGACAGTCTAAAACTACTGGCCCTTGTTTCTGGATTTAACACACCAAAAAACAACTAACACCATGTATACCTCGCAAACCAATAGAAGAAGTTTTATTAAAAAAATGGCAATGTTGTCTGCAATGACGGCAGCTGCAACTATGTTTCCAGGAATACTATTTGCAGATGAGCAGGAAAAAGGAATACCAAATAGTGCAAACTTAGATTGGAAAAAAGGTCCATGTAGATTTTGTGGTGTTGGGTGTGGTATTTTGGTAGGTACCGAAAATGGAAAAGCAGTCGCTGTAAAAGGAGATCCTAACAGCTCTGTAAACAAAGGATTACTTTGTGTAAAAGGATATCATCAAACCATGTGTATTCAATCAAAAGATAGACTAACTCATGCTCTGGTAAAGAAAAATGGTCAATATGTTAAAACCCCAATTAATGAGGCTTTGGACATTGTTGCCAATAAGATGAAAGAAACTATTGAGAAACATGGTAAAGATGCGGTAGCCATGTATACCTCTGGACAATCAACAATACCCGAAGGGTATGTTGCGTCTAAATTAATGAAAGGTGCTATTGGTACAAACAATCTGGATTGTAATGCTCGGTTATGCATGGCTAGTGCCGTAGCTGGTTTTTTAACCTCTTTTGGGGCCGATGAACCTATGGGTTGTTATGATGATATCGACCATGCGGATTATTTTATAACCTGGGGAAATAATATGGCAGAAATGCACCCTGTATTATTCTCTAGAATGTTAGAACAAAAAAGTAGAAGAGGTGCTAAAATTATTGATTTTGCCACGCGTACAACACGTTCTAGTACGGCCTCTGATAAATCTATATTATTCGAACCTCAAACTGACTTGGCTGTTGCTAATGCCATTTGCTATGAAATCATTCATAATGGATGGGTAAATACATCCTTTGTAGAAAAACATTGCAACTTCAGTAAAGGGTTAACCAATATGGGATATGGTCTTGAAGATAATTACAAATTTAAGGACAAGCCCTCAACAATAGATTTTAAAGCGTATAAAAAATTCTTAGAAGAGTATACTCCAGAAAAGGTTGCCAAATACTCCAAAGTATCTGTAAAAGATATCAAATATTTGGCCGCTATATACGGAAACCCAAATAAAAAAGTAGTTTCCTACTGGTGCATGGGTATGAATCAACATACCCGAGGAACATGGATGAACAATTTAGTGTATAATATTCATCTACTTACAGGGAAAATTTCACAACCGGGAAACGGACCATTTTCATTAACAGGTCAACCCTCTGCATGTGGTACAGCAAGAGAAGTAGGTACTTTTACACATAAGTTGCCCAAAGGAGTGGTTATGAATGAAAAGCATAGACGCTTGGCAGCAAAAATATGGAAAGTACCTTACGAACGTATTCCTGCTAAACCAACATATCATGCTACAGAAATGTTTAGAGCAGTCGATCGTGGAGATATTAAATTTATTTGGACACAAGTAACAAATCCACTGGTTTCATTGCCTAAAACAAGTCGTTATCGTCCTGGTATGGAAAAAGACTCTTGTTTTGTGGTTGTTTCAGACGTTTTTCCAACACCAACATCTGATGTTGCTGATGTAATTTTACCAGCATCATGGCACATAGAAAAAAGTGGATTATACGGAAACTCGGAGCGAAGAACGCAACATTGGGATAAAATGGTAGAGGGTCCAGGAGAAACAACTCCAGACGCATGGATGACCATCGAAGTTGCAAAACGAATGGGTTATGGTGATTTATTTCCTTACAGTGAAGAAAATCATGTTGAAGAAATTTATAACGAATACAGACAGTTTCATGAAGGAGCAAAACATGGGATGGCTCCATTAGAAGTTCTAAAGAAGGAATCCGGAGTAATCTGGCCCTATGTAGATGGAAAATCCACGCAATGGCGCTTTAATGCAAAATATGACCCTGCATGTTCTAATGGTGAAGATTTTCATTTCTATGGAAAACCTGACGGTAAAGCCGTGATTTGGCAACGCCCATATGAACCCGCTCCTGAAATCCCAGATGCAACATACCCTTTTTGGCTCAATACAGGAAGAGTTATCGAACATTGGCATACAGGTTCTATGACACGTAGGATTCCTGTATTGCATAAAGCGATGCCAAGTGCCTATGCAGAGTTTCATCCCGAAGATGCAAAAGCATTAGGGATTAGAAATGGAGAAAATATAAAAATAACTTCACGTAGAGGGTCATGCACATTACCTGCATCCATAAATGAAAGAGGTTTACCTACCAAAGGTCAGGTTTTTGTCCCCTTCTTTGATGAAAACATGATGATTAATGACGTTACTCTAGATGCTTTTTGTCCGATTTCTAAAGAACCAGACTATAAAAAATGTGCTGTTAAAGTCGAAAAAGTGTAGGTTATGAAAAAGAGACTAGGTATCATATCATTGTTCACACTTTTATTCATTGCATTTATAGCGATCTGGAATTATAGCTATAAAAAAGGATTAGAAGAAGCATATATCCCAATTGAAGCTACAGTTCCCGTTTCTGTGATTCCTTCAGAAAAAGGAGTGTTTACGCGTTCAGAATTTGCTATAGAATATCTTAATATGCCTGTTGATGAAGCTCATCAACGCAGTCTAGACACATATTATAATAATAGAGCATACCCAGGAGCCCCACCCAGTATTCCTCATCCTTTGCTTAAAGGTGAAAGAGGTGTAGGAGGAACTGCTTGTTTACAATGCCATCAAAATGGAGGGTTTGTAGAAAAATTTAATGCTTATACTCCTGTAACTCCACATCCCGAGTTAATTAATTGTCGGCAATGTCACGTAGCTCAAAAAGTCGAAACCCTTTTTACCGCTGCAAATTTTGCAAAACTAAACGCTCCCAAAGTAGGTGTAAATAACGCTTTACCTGGTAGCCCCCCGATGATGCCACATGATATTCAAATGAGAGAGAACTGTTTGTCCTGTCATGCAGGTCCAGCTGCACCAAAAGAGATTAGAGTTACACATCCCGAAAGAATAAACTGTCGTCAATGTCACGTACCCGATACTCGTGAATATGTAGATGTAGAAATTTTTACAAGAACTAATAGCCGTCAAAATGACTAAAAAAAATTATATATATATACTAGGCTGTACTTTCATGGTTACACTTTTTTCCTGTAAGCATGGCGAAGGCGAATATCATAACATCACCGACAAAATAGAGGCTGAAAGTAAAAATTATCATGGTACGTCGATGTCTTCAGAACAACTTCTGGAAGGAATCGAAACCATAGAAATCACCGAAGGCGAACATAGTTTTTTAATCCCAGAAAGGAAAGGCCAAATAACGTCATATGCCTGTACCGAATGTCACACAAAACCATTACATGAATTACAAAATAAAGAAGATGCAAAAAAAGCACATTGGGATATTAAATTGGCACATGCAAATTTAAATACAATGAACTGCATAACATGTCATAATGGGGACGACATGGATAATTTAAAAAGCCTAACAGGTAAGACAATCGATTTCAACAGAAGCTATAAATTATGTAGTCAATGCCATAGCAAACAGTTTGAAGATTGGAAAGGCGGAGCGCATGGTAAAAAAGTAGCAGGTTGGGCACCACCTAGAGCCTCAATGACCTGCGTAAATTGTCATAACCCACATCAACCTGGTTTTGAAACCAGATGGCCGGCAAGGTTTAATAGTCAAAAAGTTAAAGAAAGAGAATAGTTAATATCATCTATAGTACTTATGAGCGATCAAAATAATAAAAAATGGTTTTCACTAAACCTCGGAAATTTTAAAAGTGAATCTTCTGGTACTTGTGGCTGCGGAAAAACTTCTGGAGGATGTGGTTCTCATACTAATGATCAACTTAGTGATGAGGATTTTGATGCTGCTGTAGATACTGCTATTGGTGAAGAACGAAAAAAAGATGGTTTTGATCAAGTTTTTGATGTACAAATGGATCGTCGTACTGCATTTAGGAAATTAACTGCAAGTTTACTGATCGGTGCCGGAGCTGTAAGTACATCATGCAGTGTTACCACTGGAGAAGACACTAAAGAAAAAGCACAAATAGACTGGGAAGAACAATTCAAGGGCAACTATAAATTAATGACTGATGAGGAACGAAATGCTACTGTAGAACGATTGGTTCGCTCCTATCAACTTCGGAAGAAGAAAAATATTAAAATGTCTTCTAAAGATGCCGAAAAAGATGTGCTCTTTGGTTATGCATTTAATATTTCAAAATGTCAAGGATATATGGATTGTGTAAGTGCTTGTGTCGAAGAAAATAATCAAGACCGAAATTCACAAATGGAATATATCCGTATCCATGAAATGAAAGATGGAAAAGGTTTTAAGTTTGATGAAGCCGATGATAACTACTACCACGAAGTTCCTGCTGAAGGACACTTTTATATGGGAACCCAGTGTTTTCATTGCGATAACCCTCCATGTGTAGATGTTTGTCCTGTGCAAGCTACCTGGAGAGAAGATGATGGATTAGTAGTCATCGATTATGATTGGTGCGTAGGTTGCAGATACTGTATGGCCGCTTGCCCTTATGATGGGAGGCGATTTAACTGGAGTACCCCAGAGGTTCCCGAAGAAGAAATAAATAAAAACCAGCATTACCTGGGAAATCGTATGCGCAAAAAGGGTGTAATGGAAAAATGTACATTTTGTGTACAGCGATCCAGGGCTGGTAAAAACCCAGCCTGCGTCGATGCTTGTCCGACCGGAGCAAGAATTTTTGGAAATTTGTTAGATCCCAATAGTACCATACGCTGGGTACTGGAGAATAAAAAAGTGTTTAGACTAAAAGAAGATCTGGGTACAGAACCAAAGTTCTGGTATTTCATGGATTAATCTAATTGAGTTTAAATTAAAATATTGAAAAAACGTCAATTCGAGTATTTTTTAGTAATGAAATGGAGAAAAAATGTATCGAGAATAGTTTTCGAGCAAAAATCACTATTCTCGATACAATCCTCCTACCGTCGGATCACTCGAATTGACGTGATTTTATTAGCACCCAGAAGTTAACAGAATAAGTGCACCGATGAATGATATATTTATAACGTAATCAAGATGAGAAGACTTAAAGTTTTTAGAAGTTTAGTAATAGATAGTTTAGATACTATTACTCAAGGATCAAAAAAATATCACATCTGGATGGCTTTTTTGACATTTGTGATGCTGGTAGGAATGTATTGCTATTCTGTTCAGTTAGAATATGGTTTAAGTGCCACCGGAATGACCGATAGGGTAAGTTGGGGGTTATATATTTCTAATTTCACTTTTTTGGTTGGCGTGGCCGCTGCTGCGGTGATGTTGGTAATGCCTACTTATGTTCTAAAAGATATCGATTTTAAGCAAGCCGTACTCATTGGTGAAGGACTAGCAGTTGCAGCGCTTATTATGTGTTTAGCATTTGTTGTAGCCGATATGGGTGGACCATCGGTACTTTGGCATATGATACCAGGAATCGGAGTATTTAACTTTCCTGCTTCTATGCTTACATGGGATGTTCTTGTTCTTAACGGATATTTGTTTTTAAACATTTCCATTCCGTTTTATATTCTTTTTAGACGTTACCAAGGAAAAGTTCCAAATCCCAAAATATATGTTCCCGGAGCAATTTTGTCAGTTTTCTGGGCAGTAGCGATCCATTTGGTCACTGCATTTTTATATCAGGGATTACAAGCCAGACCTTTCTGGAATAATGCCCTGTTAGGACCACGTTTTTTGGCATCAGCATTTGCTGCAGGTCCTGCATTAATTATTTTGGTTTTAGCAGTTATCAGAACATTTACAGAATTTAGAATTGAAGACAAAACGATTAAAAAAATAGGCATGATCGTTACGGTAGCTGCACAGATCAACCTTATTATGTTAGTTTCTGAACTATTCAAAGAATTTTATGCTCCTACACATCATAGTGAAAGTGCCTATTACCTGTTTTTTGGATTACACGGTAAAACTGCATTATTGCCATGGATCTGGACCGCAATTCCGTTAAACGTCTTGGCAACTGTCCTACTTACTTTTGGTAAATTACGCAACAACCTTAAAGTACTTTATTTTTGTTGTTTCATTTTATTTATAGCCATTTGGATAGAAAAGGGATTTGGTTTAATTGTACCCGGTTTTATTCCAGGGCCTTATGGAAAAATTGCTGAATATACTCCAACAGGTATCGAGATAGGTGTAACCCTGGGGATTTGGGCACTAGGTGCATTTGTATTTACTATACTGGCAAAAACTGCAATCAAAATTGAAACCGGGAAACTTCGTTTCAAAACCAAATAGATTCTTTCTACGAATAGTATTCCTAAACAAAACCTGACAAAAGTCATTTTTTAAGAAATCGTTGTCTCATACTTTTGGCTCTTAATCAAAGTAAGTATGGGTGTAATATATGTACTCTTAACGATTAGCATTATTGTCGCAATTATCTTTTTTGTAGCGTTTATCTTTTCTGTTAGAAATGGTCAATATGATGATGTCTACACTCCTTCTATACGAATGCTTTTTGATGATGAACTCGTAAAAAAAAGCAAAGAAAAATCTTCAGTATCTACTAAAACTAAACAATCATAAATATGGAAATGGAACAATTCTATTACGATAATAAAATCGTAAAAAAATTCTTATACGCCACTATGCTCTGGGGTATTGTGGGAATGTCGGTAGGTCTTCTATTGGCTTTTATGTTTTTATTTCCTAATCTAACTGATGGAATTTCCTGGTTAAGTTTTGGCCGACTAAGACCATTGCATACCAATGCAGTTATTTTTGCTTTCGTTGGTAACGCCATTTTTGCCGGTGTATATTATTCTACACAGCGATTATTAAAAACGCGTATGTTTAGCGACAAACTTAGTAACATTAATTTCTGGGTATGGCAATTGATTATTGTGGGGGCGGCGATAACACTTCCTTTAGGGTATACCACTTCAAAAGAGTATGCAGAATTAGAATGGCCTTTTGATATTGCAATTGCTATTATTTGGGTAGTTTTTGGATGGAACCTCATTGGTACAATCTTAAAACGAAGACAACGTCATCTCTATGTAGCCATTTGGTTTTATCTCGCAACTTTTGTTACGGTAGCTGTACTTCACATATTTAATAGCCTTGAACTTCCAGTTAGTGCTTTAAAAAGTTATTCTGTGTATGCAGGAGTTCAAGATGCACTGGTGCAATGGTGGTATGGGCATAATGCAGTGGCTTTTTTCCTTACTACTCCTTTCTTAGGATTAATGTATTACTTTATTCCGAAGGCAGCCAACAGACCGGTGTATTCTTATCGATTATCTATTGTTCACTTCTGGTCATTAATTTTTATTTACATCTGGGCTGGACCTCACCACCTGCTATATTCTACTCTACCTGATTGGGCACAGAATCTTGGGGTGGCATTTTCGATTATGTTAATTGCTCCTTCATGGGGAGGGATGATCAATGGTCTGCTAACCCTACGAGGCGCATGGGATAAAGTTCGTACTGATCCTGTGTTAAAATTCATGGTTGTAGCTATCACCGGTTATGGTATGGCAACTTTTGAAGGACCAATGCTATCCTTAAAAAATGTAAATGCTATTGCACACTTTAGTGATTGGATCATCGCCCATGTTCATGTGGGTGCCCTGGCCTGGAATGGGTTTCTAACCTTCGGAATGGTCTATTGGCTAGTACCAAGGCTTACCAAAACAAAATTATGGTCAACAGGACTTGCAAACGTGCATTTCTGGATTGGTACCCTAGGTATTATTATGTATGCATTACCCATGTATGTTGCTGGTTTTGTACAAGCATCAATGTGGAAACAATTTAATCCCGATGGAAGTCTGGTATACGGTAATTTCTTAGAAACCGTAAATGAAATCATCCCAATGTACTGGATGCGGGCTATTGGAGGAAGCATGTATATCCTGGGAGCTTTTGTGATGTTATATAACATTATTAAAACTATACGAAGTGGTAGTACGGTAACTGATGAACTAGCAGAAGCAGCTTCACTTCAAAAAGTAACGAAATTTCGAACGGCAAAAGAAGGATACCACACCTGGTTAGAAAGAAGACCTGTTAAACTTACGATTTTCGCTACTATTGCTATTCTTATTGGTGGTGCAGTACAGATTATTCCAACATTAATGATCGATTCTAACATCCCTACAATTACTAGTGTAAAACCATATACACCTCTTGAGTTGGAAGGAAGAGATTTGTATATAAGAGAAAGTTGCGTGTCATGTCACTCGCAAATGATACGTCCTTTCCGTAGTGAGGTAGAGCGTTATGGAGAATACTCTAAAGCAGGAGAATACGTGTATGATCATCCTTTCTTATGGGGAAGTAAACGTACTGGGCCAGATCTAATGCGAATCGGTGGTAAATACTCTGATAACTGGCATCTCAATCACTTTTATGACCCACAAAGCACCTCATCTGGATCCATAATGCCTAGTTATAAATGGTTAATTCAAAATGAGCTAGATCGATCACTAACAGAAACCAAAATGGAGGCTATGGTATCACTTGGAGTACCTTATACTCCCGAAGAAATAGCCAAAGCGCAACAATGGATGGATGAACAAGCCACGGAAATTGAGAAAAATCTGTACGATGATCCTGATTTTGCAAAAACCTATGAAGCAGACAAAAAGTATGCAAAAGATAATGGGTTAGATTTTGTTGAAATGCGGAACAGAGAAGTAGTGGCTTTAATAGCCTATATCCAAAGATTAGGAACCGATATTAAGGTTAAAAACGAAGAAACTTTAGTTGAAAATAAAGAATAAAAGTTATGCTAAAATTTGTTAAAGGCCATATGGAAAGTATTGAAGGCGTAGAGATTTATCCTATGATCTCTCTACTCATTTTTTTCATCTTCTTTGCAGTCCTGTTTTGGTGGGTATTTACTGCAAAAAAAGAACATATAAAAGAAGTGAGCCAAATTCCATTAGAAAACGAAAACGAAACTGACTTATGAGAAGTACTGCATCATACTTAAGAGTGCTTGCCTTTTTGGGTATTGCCTATATTTTATTAGAAGTAACTGTAGCATCAGGAGAACAATCTGCATTTATAACTCAACCCATAACCTGGTTGGTTTTGGGAATGGTTTTATTATTTGCAATAACCTTAGAAATCAGTTTTGAAGCCTTTCGCAACATACTATTTCGTTCATTAAAACCTGATGCTCAGGAACGGTATCTTTTGGCAGAAAAAACCAGAAAAAAGAACCAGTTCAAATGGTTCTGGGATATCTATCTAAAATTATTGGATAGTAAACCTGTTGGCGAAGAAGAAGAGATCATTCTTGATCATAATTATGATGGTATCAAAGAGCTGGATAACAATCTTCCGCCTTGGTGGGTATATGGCTTTTATGCAACCATCATATTCGGAGTAATATACTTAGCTCGTTTTCATGTTTTCAACGATTATACTCAGGCAGAGGAATATGAAACCGAAGTAGCTGAAGCTAAAATTGCCATTGAGGAATACAAAAAAACAGCTAAAGATCTGGTAGATATAAATACGGTTACGCTATTAACCGAATCATCTGATATTAGCGCAGGAAAAGGAATTTTTACAACCAATTGTGTTGCATGTCATAAAGCAGATGGTGGCGGTGGTATTGGACCTAACCTAACCGATAAATATTGGATTCTTGGAGGTGGAATAAAAAATGTGTTCCGTACAATTTCTGAAGGAGGACGAGATGGAAAAGGGATGGTAGCCTGGAAACAAACCCTGAAACCAGCCGAAATGGCTCAAGTAGCAAGTTATGTAATCACTTTGGGTGGTACTACTCCTGCAGAACCTAAAGAAGCCCAGGGTGAGATCTGGGTGGATCCAGATGCACCAAAGAAAGAAACCCCTGCAGAAGAAGTTCCAGAAACGGTTACTGATTCGACAGCTGTGGTTATGAATGAATAACAAAAAACGAAGCCTAATTGGAAACACCAACAAACGAAAAATTCAGAGATTCTATTGGCACCATAAATGAAGAAGGAAAACGTGCCTGGGTGTATCCAAAAAAACCTAATGGTAAGTTGTACACCTATCGTAAATGGGTAAGTTATGCATTATTACTATTTCTATTTTCGGCACCTTTTATAAAAATCAACGGAAATCAGTTCTTACTATTCAATGTACTAGAAAGGCGTTTCAATATTTTCGGAGCTCCATTTTGGCCGCAGGATTTTCATCTGTTTGTGATTTCCATGATTATTGGAGTAGTGTTTGTGATTTTATTTACTGTTGCATTCGGAAGAATCTTTTGTGGTTGGATATGCCCACAAACGATTTTTATGGAAATGGTTTTCCGAAGAATAGAATATTGGATAGAAGGTGATCGTGGAAAACAAATACGCCTTGACAAACAATCCTGGAATACCGAAAAGATAAGAAAACGAGTTACCAAATGGATTATATTCTTTATCATATCTTTCCTTATCGCCAACGTATTTCTTGCCTACCTAATTGGCAGTGATCAACTGGTTAGATATATATTTGACGGACCATTTAAGCATGTGAGCACGTTAATCTCACTCTTCATATTTACGGCTGTTTTTTATTTTGTCTTTGCCTGGTTCAGAGAACAGGTGTGTATTATTGCATGTCCCTATGGACGTTTACAAGGAGTACTACTGGATTCAAAATCAATCGTGGTGGCTTATGATTATAAACGTGGAGAAAAAGAAGCCGGAAGAGCCAAATTTAAGAAAAATGAGGATCGCCCATCTACAGGAAAAGGAGATTGCATTGACTGCTTTCAATGTGTGCATGTCTGCCCTACAGGGATTGATATTCGTAATGGTACACAGTTAGAGTGTGTAAACTGTACAGCATGTATTGATGCATGTGATCATATGATGGAAAGTGTACATCTTCCTAAAGGATTAATACGATATGCAAGTGAAGAGAATATTGCCAAGAAAGCAAAATTCAAGTTTTCACCCAGATTAAAAGGATATAGTGCTGTTTTAGTGATCTTAACTGGTATTTTTCTGGGAATGTCATTTTTAAGAAATGATGTCGAAGCTAATATTCTAAGATTACCCGGGCAACTATATGAACGAAAAGCTGATAACATCATTAGCAACGTATATACCTATAAACTGGTAAACAAAACTACTGATACCATTGAAGATATTCATTTTGAATTATTATCACACAAAGGAAAAATTGAATTAGTAACTCATAAAAACTTTGCTGTCCCAAAACAAGGACTTGCCGAGGGAACATTATTTATAGAGATTAATGGCGCCGCTCTTAAAGGAGATAAAGATCGATTAAAAATAGGAGTGTATAGTAATGATAAATTAATTGAAACTACTACTACAGCCTTTCTTGGACCAAGAACGTATAGATAAACACGTCAGTCCAAGTGATCTTACTGTAGGAAGATTGTATCGAGAACAGTGATTTTTGATCCATAAAATAGAACTAAAAACTTTATTATGAAAATAAACTGGGGAACAGCTATTGTACTGGTATTTATAGGATTTATCTCCTTCATAATGTACTTTGTTATAAAAATGAATCTAAATGAACAATTCTCTCACGATTTAGTAACAGAGGAATATTATAAAGAAGAACTCGCATTTCAGAAAGAAATCGATGCCGAGAAAAATGCAAAAGCTTTAAAAAACAATATCGTTGTTAAAAGCACCGAGAATGGACTATTGATTACGTTTCCACAAGATAAAAATTACACCTCTATTTCCGGAACAATATCGTTATACAGACCATCAAACAAAAAACTGGATTTCGAGATTCCTATTGCTCTTGACAGCTCAACGTTAATCATATCCAGCGATCGTCTATTAGAAGGTCGTTGGGACATCAAAATTGATTGGAAGTATGAAAATACAGCATATTTATTTAAAAAATCATTCGTCTATTAAATGTTGGTATCTGCAATCATATTAGGACTGCTGGGCAGTTTTCACTGCATAGGAATGTGTGGGCCTATTGCATTTATGCTGCCCGTTGGGCGTTCTAATAGCACCCAGAAATTCTTTCAGATATTCTTATATCATTTTGGTCGTTTATTGGCCTACTGTATCATTGGTTTATTCTTCGGGATGATAGGAAAAAGCCTTAACATTTTTGGGTTACAGCAAACCTTATCTATTGTAGTCGGAATAGTAATGATTATTCTAATTTTAATTCCGCATCAGACTCTTAATAGATACAACTTTTCAAAACCGATATATAAAATAATCTCTAAAGTGAAAAATGCTTTAGGTATAGCACTAAAAAAGAAAACACCGGATACTTTTCTTACCATTGGTTTCTTAAACGGATTTTTACCCTGTGGTTTGGTATATATGGCCGTTTTTGGAGCCATCGCATCTAGTCATATTCTCGAAGGTGGTCTATATATGCTTTTTTTCGGGTTAGGAACTATACCCCTAATGACGACGGCAGTATATGCAGGAAACTTTTTGACTGTAAAAACTAGAAAGCACATCCAGAAAGCAATCCCAGTATTTATAGTTATAATTGGTGTATTATTTATTGTACGTGGTATGGGGTTAGGTATTCCATATCTCTCTCCAAAACCTGTTACCGAGCTGGTTTCGGCAGATTTTGAGTGTCATTAATTAAATTTCACTAAATTAAACTGACTAAACAGTCATAGAAAACAAAGTAGTTTCGGGTTTGTTACGCTGTAACCTTAAATCAAAAGCCATACAGATATTACGAACAAATGGCCGTCCTTTTTCTGTAACTTGTATATCGTGGTCATGTATAATCAACAGTTCATCTGCTTGTAGTTCTCTCAAATTCTGTAAAACCTCTGGTAACTCCTTAAAATATAATTCATTATCCTTCCAGTCGGTTTTAAAATGACACATTAGATTTAAGATATGTTTTCTAATAATCTCGTCCTCTTTGGTTAACATATGGCCTCTATACACTGGGATAATATTTTCATGAACCAGGTGTTGGTACTCTTCTATATTTTTGACATTTTGAGCAAAACCATACCAACTATCGCTAATCGCAGATACTCCCAAGCCAATCATCATTTGAGTTTTGGATGCCGTATATCCCATAAAATTACGATGCAGGGTTTGGTTTTGCATAGAAGTATACAAGGAGTCGTTTTGTAAACTAAAATGATCCATTCCAATCTCGACGTAACCTACTTCAAATAATAACTTCTTGCCCGTCTCATATTGTTTTCGTTTTTGCTCTGCGGTTGGCAAATCTGAATCATTGAATCCTCGTTGTCCATTACCTTTTTGCCACGGCACATGTGCATAACTATAAAATGCCAATCGATCGGGCATTAATTCTTTTGTTTTCAAAATAGTTTCAATAACGGCTTCTTGGGTTTGAAAGGGTAATCCAAAAATGATATCGTGTCCGATCGAAGTAAAACCAATCTCTCGTGCAGTTTCGGTTACATATTTTACATTTTCAAAAGGTTGTATACGATGAATTGCTTTTTGAACCGTTGCATTATAGTCTTGTACTCCAAAACTTACTCGTCTAAAACCAACATCGTACAATGCTTGCAAATGCTCCCTAGTTGTATTATTAGGATGCCCTTCAAAACTAAGTTCATAATTCTCTGCTTTTTCAGAAAATCTAAAAATCCCATTAATCAAATAATGTAAATTCTCTGGAGAAAAAAAAGTGGGTGTCCCTCCTCCTAAATGCAACTCTTTTATTTTGGGTTTAGTTTCGAATAGATCTAGATATAACTGCCATTCTTTTAAAACTGTATTTAGGTATGGGATTTCAACCTCATGTCGTTTGGTAATACGCTTGTTGCATCCACAAAAGGTGCACATGCTTTCACAAAACGGAAGATGAATATATATGCTTATACCTTCAGAATCATTACTTTCTATACATGATCGTTGAACAGACTTTGTCCAATCTTTTAGTGAAAAAGTATTGATATCCCAATAGGGAACAGTTGGGTAACTGGTGTATCGTGGTCCGGGAATGTTGTATTTATGAACTAGGCTTGTGCACATTTAATTTGTTTTTAAGTCATTTGTTTATAGTCTAACTCTTTCGTCAGGTCGAGTATCTCCAACTTGCTTGGGGATGTATCGAGACCAACTATAGAACTCTAAACTGTATCTCGATACGCTACGCACTCGATGTGACGCTTATGAGAATCACTCATGCAATACCAAAAAAGGAATATCTGTATGATAGCTTATTTTTTCAACGGTAGGATGAAACAAAATACGTTGAAAAAAATTGAGATTCTTAGCAACCATCATGATCATATCTATATCTCTGCTTTCTACAAAACATTGCACAGCTTCTTCGATATTAGGGTTAGACAGGAAATGAAAACTATGTTCTATATCATCTTCGAGATAGTCGTTCAAGTAATCTTTGTTCTTTTTTTGTAAATCAGTAAGTTCTTGATCTTTTTTAGCAATATGTAGTACCCTTAAAGCTGCATCATTCTTGGTGAGAATATTGGTAATGGTATCTAATACTCTACTCCTGTAATAAATATTATAGTCTGTTGGAAATGCAATTTCCTTAGGTGTCGAATACGCAGCTTTTTCAGGAATTACCAACACCGGGCACTTTACTTTGGTAATGACATCGCCGGTATTACTCCCTATGGTTTTCTCTTTAAGACCAGAAGCTCCTTTGGTGCCCATTACAATAAAATCAATATGTTTCTCTTCTATTTGTTTTCTAATTGCATCTACAAAGAAGATATATTCGTTAATTGTAAAAAACTGGTGCTTAGTATTTAATGGTAATTTCTCAATTCTCTTGAGCAATATTTGCATTTGTTCCTTCCCGCTATGAGTAATTTTTTCTAAAATGGTATCTTTTGATCCATAAAAAGAGTTTCCTCCTATCATTTCGTCAATATGAGAAACGTGCAAAAGATAAAAAGTACATTC
Organism: Aquimarina penaris; assembly: GCF_040786285.1. Lineage (NCBI taxonomy): Bacteria > Pseudomonadati > Bacteroidota > Flavobacteriia > Flavobacteriales > Flavobacteriaceae > Aquimarina > Aquimarina penaris. The sequence goes on along the minus strand of NZ_JBFMKQ010000001.1, from coordinate 1,320,429 downwards.
TGTATTTTTTAAAAATGATAGTGCATATGATATGGCATTCCACGAATTTTCAGAAAAATCTGTCGGAATCAGGATGTTTTTCATCTTAAATACTTTCTAATATAACAAATGTATTAGGATGCTAAGATGTAAAGAATGACAAAAATCAGTTTATCTATTTTATTCTATCAATTGAAGACCTGATAGATTCAAAATTTTAATATTACGTCCTTCGATTTCTATGAGTCCGTCTTTTTTAAAACTGGATAATGTACGTATTAAACTTTCTGTTGCAATACCCGCAACACTAGCTAAATCATTTCGAGATATTTTAATACTTTCTTCGGGTTTTTTGTTTAGTACTTCGGCAAATTGAAGGATTGTCTGTGCAGTTTTCTTGCGTACAGAACTATACGCCATTTGCAATAATTGCTCTTTAATTTCTGACAAATTATCGGTAAGTAATTCCATTAATTCCAGAGAGATGTTTTTGCTTTTTTCAAGAATATCTTTCAAATTATTTTTTGACATTCCAGCGATCTCAATATTTTCAACTGCAGTTGCCGATTCTTGATAAGGTGTATTGTCGACAAACGAGGTAAAACCTAAAAAATCATCGGCCTTATACAGTGCGGTAATTAATTCTTTACCACTCTCATCCATCTTATGAGTCTTTACAACTCCTTTTAAAATCAAATATACCTTGTTAGAATGTTCTCCTTCCTTATAAATCAATTCTCCCTTCTGATATTCAGAAATCTCACCATGATCATCAAAGAAGTTCTTAAGTTCGTTAAGGTTTCTAAGTGTATCTTCATGTTGATTTTCTTCTGATTGTTCAATTTTCTCCTGGAAAATTTTAGAAATTAATTGTGCTTTAGCCAAACGACTCTCTATAGCGCTTAATAAATCATCTTCTTCAAATGGTTTGGTGAGATAATCATCTGCTCCCAGATCCATTCCTTTTCTTATTTCTTTATGTTCTGTCTTAGCTGATAAAAAAATGAAAGGTATTTGACTTGTGACTTTATCATAGGATAACGCTTCCAAAACACCATAACCATCTACTTCGGGCATCATGATATCACAAATGATGATGTCGGGCTTTTCTTCTTTGGCTTTAGTAATGCCTGTTTTTCCGTTTGGCGATGTAATTACTCTGTAATCAGAAAGTTCTAAAAGTTCGGCAGTATTTTCTCTTAACGCTACATCGTCTTCAATTAATAAAACAGTCTTCATTATTATTGGTGATTATTGGCTATTGGTATTTGAACTTCGAAAGTTGAACCTTCGTTTTCTTCACTTGTAAAAGTAATAGTCCCGCCCAGATTTTCCAAATGACTTTTCACAATGTTTAACCCAATCCCCGTTCCTTGATCCAACAACGCATTTTCTGCTCTAAAATAACGCTTAAAAATAAATTCCTGTTCTTTTTCTGGGATACCAATCCCCTTGTCAATAATTCTAAAAGTAAGGGCATCATTTTTAAAACTAACATACAAATCTATAGTGGTGTTCTCTCCAGAATATTTTATAGCATTATGAATAAGGTTTGACAACACTAGTTCTAAGATTTTTTCATCAAATTCTATTGTATAATCATCTATATCGCTTGGATAATTTATTCTCTGTCCATCTTTAAGCAACATATTAGCATTGTATACGACTTCATTAATAACCTTACTAAGCGGAAAAGTAGTAAACTTATAAGTTGCCTTACCTGTTTCTAAACGTTCGATAGATAAGAAATCATTAAGAATATTGTCTAAATATTTTACTTTATTCTTAATAGTATCAAGATGTTTAACTCTTTTATCCTGTTGTTGTTCCTTAGCATATTTACCTACAAGTGTTGCTGAAGTAAGAATACCGCTTAGCGGAGTTTTAAACTCATGTGAAACCAGAGACAAGAACTTTGTTTTTAACTCATTAAGATCTCGTTCCTTTTTTAAAGATTCTTTTGTTTTGGCTTCGGCTTCCTTACGTCGTTCTACTTCCTTCTCTAATGTATTGACAGTTTTTTTAAGTTCTTTGGTACGGTTTTCAACCGTTTTTTCAAGCTTTTCTGTATAATTTTTTCTATCAGTAATATCAAGAATAATCGCCACAAATACAGGAGCATCACCCAGATGCGATAACTGAAGATGGACCTCGACCGGGTAGATGGTGCCATCTTTGCGTTGATGCACAGTCTCAAACTCTAGTTTTTCTACTTTTTTCTGGAGTAAATCCTCAAGAAGTTTCCTGAATTGGGCCTCTGTATACTGCGGTTTTATGTCAACAGGAGTTATTTGCTTAAGTTCTTCTAGAGTATATCCTATATTTCTCAAAGCGCCACGATTAACATCAATAAAATTTAAGGATGTAGTATCGAATATAAAGATTTCATTAAGGGATTCATCAAAAATTGTTGCCCAGTGCCTTAGCTCTTGCTCTGCTTTTTTGCGTTCTGTGATATCCATAACCAATGCCATTACAAAGGTCTTTCCATATATTTCAAAAGGACTTAACCCTGCTTCTACCGGAAAAGCTTTACCGCATTTCCGAACTCCACTAATATCTCTTCCCCTGCCCATCTGACGCTTCTCACTATGCTTTAAAAAACTTTTGAAATGGCCTCCGTGATTTCCACGATATTGTTGTGGAATTAAAACATTTAATGGCTGTCCTTTTAATTCGCCTCTTTCATAACCAAACATTGTTTCTGCACCACTATTCGTGGCTACAATGGTCTGATTTTCATCTACAATAACAACCCCTTCCGAAATTGCTTCGGCAAGAATGTCAAATGTATTTTCGTTGGTAAATGGCATAAATACAGGTTCGTCTATATTAAATTTATGGTCATAATACTAGAGTATAATCTTATGTGGTTGAAGACTCAGCATATTCCTACAAATGTACAAGAAAAACCTACAAATAATGATATTGGTCATTTATTATTAGTACCTCTTTGGATACTTTAACCAAAAATTATGAATCATGAAAGGAGTCTTAAATTTAGGGAAGCTTTTTAAAGTAACTATTGAAATTCACTGGACATTTGTTTTCATTTTAGCCTGGGTAATATTTTTGGAATTAAAGGCCGGTGGAACCCTACAAAATGCCTTAATGAGTACTATTTTTATTCTCTTATTATTTGTTTGTGTGGTGTTTCATGAATTTGGTCATATCCTAACTGCCAGAAAATTTGGAGTAACTACCAAAAAAATAACATTACTACCTATTGGCGGTGTTGCTTCTATGGATACTATCCCCGAAAACCCAAGACAAGAGTTATTGATTGCCTTAGCAGGGCCGGCAGTAAATATTGCTATAGCGATGTTTCTGCTTTTATTTGTTCGAGTATCATTTTTCTTTGACCAGGATCCCAATCAATTAGAAAGCACGTTAAGTCATGTTACCGCTCAAAACCTAATAATTTACCTTTTCTTTGCCAACATAGCACTTGCTATATTTAATTTTATCCCAGCATTTCCTATGGATGGTGGTCGTGTGCTTAGAGCTATCCTTGCTATGAAAATGGATCGGGTTACCGCCACTAATATCGCCTCAGGAATCGGTCAGTTTCTTGCTTTAGTTTTTGTAATTATCGGGATTCTTTATAATCCTTTTTTAGTAATCATAGGCTTGTTCATTTATTTTGGTGCCTACGGCGAAAGTAAAATGGTACGACAATTAGCATTACTAAAAGGCCATAAAATAAGTGAAGCCATGCTTACTAATATTTCTGTCCTAAAACCAGATAATACTATCGAGGATGTTATCGAATTATTACTATCAGGAACCGAAAAAAACTTTATAGTCGTACAAGAATCAAAAACTGCAGGTATACTATATCATAGAGATATTATAAAAAACTCTAAGAACAAAAACTTACGTATAAAAGATGTAATGTCTACATCGTTTAAATCAATTGACCAACATGCAGATTTAAAGGATATTTTTAAATTAATCAATACAGAAAAAAACGATTTTTTTGCTGTCACCAATAATGACAAATTAGTAGGAGCAATAGATCTCACCAATTTAACCGAATTTATGCTAATCCAGGCGAGCCTGATTGCCAAATAATACTGTGTTTATATCAATTCAACTGATTTATGTCATAAAAATCCTCGACATAGCTTAGTACATTTATCTTACGAATCGATAATTTAATATCATGAATACAACTCAAAACATAGGAATTACATTTTATCAAAATCTAGGAAAGTTATTCTATGCGATTGCTGCTTCTGATAAAGTTGTTCGCCCATCAGAATATGAATCATTGCGAAAAATTGTAAAGTCAGAATGGATGAAATTAGATGATGTAGAAGATGATTTTGGTGTTGATGCAGCTTTTCAGATCGAGATCGTTTTTGATTGGCTCGACCACGAAGAGCTAAATGCCGAAGAGTCCTTTAGTCAATTTGAATCTTACTTCAAAGAAAATAAATTTCGCTTTACAGATAAACTAAAACAACTGGTTTGGAGTACTTGCAACGCAATTGCTGGAGCTTTTTCTGGTAAAAACAAATCAGAATTGATGATGCTAGGTCGGTTGAAATTGATTTTTGAAAAATAACACCTAATTCTCAATAAAAACATGGAGTTTATTGATTACTATAAAATACTAGGTGTTTCTAAAAATGCTTCGGAAGCTGATATCAAAAAAGCATATCGAAAATTAGCCCGAAAATATCATCCGGACCTCAATCCTAATGATAAGAAAGCAGAACAAAAGTTTAAAGAAATCAATGAAGCCAATGAAGTATTAAGCGATCCCGAAAATCGTAAAAAATACGATCAGTATGGTAAAGACTGGAAACATGCCGAGGAGTTTGAAAAAGCACGACAATCACAAGGGCAATATAGCGGTTCGGGTAGACAACAGCAGTCTTATGAAGACTTTTCTCAAGGGGATTTCTCTGATTTCTTCGAATCTATGTTTGGTGGTGCAGGAAGAAGTTATAGTCGAGGTCAAGTAAAATATCGAGGCCAAGATTTTAATGCAGAGTTACACCTTGACTTAATGGATGTTTATTCGTCTCATAAAAGAACACTCACTGTTAACGGGAAAAATATTAGAATTACTATTCCCGCAGGAGTAGAAAATGGGCAAACCATCAAAATCAAAGGTCATGGTGGACCAGGAATCGGCGGTGGCCCAAAAGGTGATCTGTATATCACCTTTGTTATAGAAAACAGAACACAATTTAGACGAGATAAAAGCGACCTGTATTTAAATAAAGAAATTGAACTATATACTGCAGTTTTAGGTGGAGAAATAACGATTGATACACTTGACGGAAAAGTGAAACTAAATGTAAAACCCGAAACTCAGAATGGCACAAAAGTAAAGCTAAAAGGAAAAGGGTTCCCAGTGTATAAAAAGGAAGGTCTCTTTGGAGATTTATACATCACCTACACCATAAAAATGCCCAAAAACCTTTCTCAAAAACAAAAGGAATTATTTAGAGAATTATCCAAACTTTAAATATCGTGTAATGACCAAAGAACATCTCATACCTGCTAAAGAATTTTGTGTAAATCACCAAATAGAATTATCTTTCATCAACTCCTTACATGATTTTGGATTAATTGAAATTATTAGTATTCAACAAACTGCATTTTTAAATCCAGAAGAACTTCCTAAACTAGAGCAAATTTTACTTTTCCATCAGGAGTTAGAGATTAATCTTGAAGGAGTCGAAGTAATTATACACTTGCTAGAGCGAGTTCATAAAATTCAACATGAAGTGAATACCCTAAGAAACAGATTGGACTTATATGAAAATCTTTAATTTAAAATTTCATCTCAACTGATTCTTATCATATTTTCATGTCAAAATCTCTATTACATTTAGTATGTAAAACATATAAAGACATGCCTCGACCAAAAACCAAGGATGAATTAGTTAACCTAAGCAACAAGAACTACAATACGTTATTAGATTTGGTTACTTCTTTTCCCGAAGAACAATTAAATCAGGAGTTTCCCAATGGTTACCTCAATAGAAATATTAGAGATGTATTAGCACATCTTCACCATTGGCACTTAATGATGCTAGACTGGTATAACATAGGCATGACCGGAAATAAACCCGACATGCCTGCAAAAGGACATACCTGGAAAACAACTCCGGATCTTAATAGAGAAATTCAAAAGAAATATAGTCAAACAGAAGTAAGTGTAGTAAAAAAAGCACTTCAAAACTCATTTGATGAATTGCAAAAAATAATTAACCATCATACTGAAGAAGAGCTGTTTGAAAAGCGAAGATTTAAATGGACAGGAACAACTTCATTGGCCTCGTATCTTATTTCTGCGACTTCAAGCCACTATGATTGGGCAAATAAATTAATAAAGAAATGTATGAAAACAGTTCACAAAACAAAGTAATTATTCATTTCTATCGATATATAATATCAAAAAAAACACCATGAAAACACTAATAATCAGTTGTCTTATTTTCTTAAGTTGTATTGCTTGTAAAAACGAGACATCACCTCAAAAAGTTTCTGATTCGAAAGAGGTAGAAACAGAACAACAAATAGATCAACCCGTACAAGATACCGTAGTCGTTTTCTCTGAAGAAAGCCTGGAACTTAATCAAGAGAAAACAAAATCTATTAAGCGAGAAAAGTTAATTAAAACTGAAGATGATAAGGTTCAATTACAGAAATTAGTAGTATCAAAAGAGTTTTACAAAGAAGAAGATCTCTACGTATTAGACTATAAATATCCTTATCTCAATGAGAAAATCGATCAAGGATATTCTGTATTCAATACTTTTATTAAAGAGAACTATTTAAATATTGAAAAAACTGAAAATCAAATTCTAGAAGACAAAGAACTACTTTGTGACACACTAAAAATCAATAGATTTAGAGACAAGAGAACTATTGACTACAAGATTTATAATGTAAAAAATGATCTAATTAGTGTAGTACTATATAAAGAGAATTATTACTCTGGTATGTTGTATTCTACTTACTTATTTGATTGTGTTAATTTTGATCTTCAGAAACACGATTTTATCTATTTTAATGATCTTTTTGAAAAAGGGGCAGAGCAAGAAATATTCAAAACTATAAATACTATTATAAAGGAAAATATCCAATCTGGTGAATTATATTATGAATGCTGGGAACTATCTGAAGGAGATTTTAAAGCTTATAAAAACAATTTTGTTGTAAATGATGATGTTATCGAATTCTATTTTGATGATTGTGTAATCTGTCCTTCTTACACGGGAACATATTCTATAGAAATTCCGATAAAGAAAATTATGCATTTGCTTAAGAAATATAATAACTCGCCTATAATAAGTTAAACCTAAAACAGTGCTTTCTAAATCCATTGTTTTAATTTAGTGATATCGAAATTATAGAACTCTAAACGAACTTATGAAAGATAGCTTTAATAATATTATAAATTCAGAAACACCTGTGTTGGTTGATTTTTTTGCCGATTGGTGTGGCCCTTGTAAAGTGCTTGCTCCAATTCTAAAACAGGTTAAAGATGAATTGCATGAAAGTATCAAGATTGTAAAAATTGATGTGGATAAAAACCAACCCTTAGCCGCAAAATATCAGGTTAGAGGTGTCCCTACCATGATATTGTTTAAAGAAGGGAAACAGCTCTGGCGACAATCTGGAGTATTACAGAAAAATGATATTATTGAAGTAATTAATTCATACCAGTAGTTATGTTACTAAATACATATATAGACCATACCCTACTAAAAGCCGATGCTACTGTTGATGATATCAAAAAACTTTGCACAGAAGCTAAAGAACATGATTTTTATGCGGTTTGTGTAAATGGTTATTATGTTGCATTGGCAGATAGTGAATTAATGCATACTGATATAAAAGTTGCTGCCGTGGTAGGGTTTCCGCTTGGGGCTATGTTAGCTCGAGCCAAAGTATTCGAAGCTCAACAATGTATTGATCAGGGAGCCGATGAAATTGACATGGTTATTAATATAGGTTTATTAAAATCGGGATATTACAAAATTGTAGAAGACGAAATTAGAGCCCTTAAAAAAGCAATCGGAGATAACGTGCTAAAAGTGATTTTCGAAAATTGTTATCTCACCGATGAAGAGAAAAGAATTGCCTGTACATTATCTTTAAACGCCGGAGCAGATTTTATAAAAACCTCTACCGGATTTGGTACGGGTGGTGCTACTCTTGAAGACGTAAAACTAATGAAAAACGAAGTAAAAGATCATGTAAAAATAAAAGCTTCAGGAGGTATTAGAGATGTAGAAACAGCAAAACAATACATTAATCTGGGGGTTTCAAGAATAGGTACCTCATCTGGGATTCCCATAGTAACTTCATACTAGACCGTTATAAATTGAATGTGTAAAATTTAGATATGAATGAAATTACTTTTTCAGAGCATGATACAAAAGTAAGCAGTATTATAAGTAGGCAGTGACTGCATACTAAAAACTGCTTATTGTTAGTAAACTACCTCGGGGCAAACCCGCGAGGCATTGGTTGGAAAATAATTTTGATTTCGAGGCAAGCCTCGGAGCATTTAAATCTCGATTATCGAGTAAAATTTTTAGAACCTTAAAATTAAGTATCTAGTTTTTTAACTTCAATTGAAATCAATAAAAAATGAGTGTACACATCGCTGCAAAACAAGGAGAAATTGCTGAAACCGTTTTATTACCAGGGGATCCGCTACGTGCCAAATGGATCGCAGAAACTTTTTTAAAAAACCCATTTTGCTATAATGAAATCAGAGGAATGTTTGGCTATACCGGAACGTATAACGGCAAACGTGTTTCGGTGCAAGGAACTGGGATGGGAATCCCATCTGCGCTCATTTATTGTCATGAACTCATTAATGATTATGGAGTAAAAAACCTGATTCGCGTGGGTTCTGCAGGGTCCTATCAAAAAGATGTACACATTAGGGATATCGTCATTGCCATGGCAGCTTCGGCTACTTCGGGGATTAATAACTCTAGGTTTATTAATGCTGATTATTCTCCTACAGCTAATTTTGAGTTATTTATGAAAGCTACTCGATATGCAGAGGATAATAACATTACGATAAAAGCCGGAAACGTTTTATCCTCTGATGAATTCTATGAAGATGATCCTGATTCTTATAAGCACTGGGCAGATTTTGGTATATTATGTGTAGAAATGGAAGCCGCGGGATTATATACCATTGCGGCAAAGTTTAATGTAAAAGCTTTAGCGATTTTAACCATTTCTGATTCTTTAGTAACTGGAGAAAGAACATCTTCAGAAGAACGAGAAACTACCTTTAGCAATATGATTAAAATAGCATTATCTACATTATAACCTGAGTTCAACATAAGTTTATACTTGACCAAAAGCCGTCAAATTGAGTGATTTTTCATAATGAAATGGAGAAAAATTGTATCGAAATTAGGCTTTTAAGCCAAAATTAATTGTTTTCGATACATTTTTGCCATCGCAAAACACTCTGACATAATTTTGTTATCTCAAACTCAGGTTTATAGAGTTCTTATATTTTAAACGTCATCACAGGTTTATTGGCATGATTTGCGATATCCTCGCCTATACTTCCACTAAAGAAATGCGCCAATCCACGACGTCCATGCGTAGGGATTGCAATAATATCGGCATCTATTTTTTTACTATAATTAAACACTCCGCTTTCTACGGTATAATCACTATAGTAAACTACCTTATCATGCATCTCAAGGTTACCAGAATCTGCTTTAAAAAGAAAATCTTTTACTCTTTCTTCCATTTGATCAGAATTTTTAAACCTCTCTCCTGGTAGATTTACATACAATAAATGAATATTAGCTCCTAGCGATTCGAATAATTTCATGGCATTGTGATAAGATCGCAGGTTCTCAATTTTAAAATCACAAGCAAATACAACTTCTTTCATCTTGAAATCTTCTCCCGGGTTTTTTATCACTAATACCGGAATATCTGAAGTACGAACAACTTTTTCTGTATTCGAGCCTATAAATACTTCTTCTCTCAAACCAGTCGTTCCGTGAGATCCCATTATAATCAGGTCTGCATCATTTTCATGTGCTACTTCATTAACTTCACTAAAAATTTTATAATTCTGTACAGTTTCGCTAAGCTTAATTCCTTTTAGATAATCTCTATCTAAAAAAGTTTCAAACCTCTTTTCTGCAAGTTTCATATAATATAGTGCTTCTGCAACTTCCTGGCCTTCATTTTTGGTTAATACGGCCTCAGACAATCCAAGCATATGCAAGACTATAATCTCAGCATCTTGTTGTTTTGCAATAATGGCTGCTACTTGCAATGCGTATTCTGAATATTCTGAAAAGTCTACAGGGACAAGAATTTTTTTCATGGTTTCTTCGATTTTATGATATCAAAATTAGAAGATGTTGTCACCAATTAATATGATAATTATCATAACAATCCTAAAGTAAAGCCTATAACTTTATATATCAATTTTTTAAATCAAATTAAAAACCTATCGATCATGGCACTTAATTTTAATAAATATGCAAAAGAAGCTAATACCTTTTTAAAGGAATATGCCGAAGAAATGAACCTTGAGAATAATCATGGAAAAGCTGGACGTATTTTATCTGCCATTTTACATGGATTAAGAGAAATTATTTCTGTGGAAGAGTCTTTACAATTGGTTGCTCAACTCCCTATGTTTTTAAAAGCTGTGTATGTTAATGGATGGACAATCAAAACAAAAAAAAATAAAATAAAACATATAGAGCAATTTATTGATTTAGTTCGATCCTATGATGGGGTTACCTCTATCTATGATTTCGAATCTAATGAAATTGCCGAACATTATATTCAAACCACATTTTTTGTGTTGCGAAAATATATTTCTCCAGGAGAGATGCAGGATATCAGAGATGAATTACCAAAAAACCTGAAACACATTATTTTTGATAAGTTGTTTTTCTAGAATGTTCTTGAGATTCCTAAACCAATAGCAATATAATTTAGATCTAAATCGATGCTTACACTCTCAGTTTCGAGGTTTCTGGCTACTGAGCGAAATCTTAACTCTGGTCTTAGACTCCATTTGTCATCTAATCTCATTTCTATGCCTATACCTAGTTGCCACCCAAAACCATACCCTGTATCGGCAATACTATTTTCGTCATTATTTTCTACTTCGATATGATTATAGACAACACCCACTCTTACCAGATATGAAAGAGAAGGTTCTGCCAAAGGATATATGAATTGTAAACCCAAAGTATATCCTGTTTCTTCAAAATCAACATTTGTACTGGTAAAAGAATCTTCTTCTTGAAATTGATTCCATCCTAAGCCGACATATCCCGAAAGATGTGGCATGAAACGATACGCTGCAGTACCTTCAAATCCGAAACCGACAGCTATATCGATATTTCCCAAATCCTGAGTCGCGAAGTTAAGCCCTGGCCTGAATTCTACAGACCATCGATCTTGACCAAAAGAAATCATTGGAAACAGCAATAAAATCAAATATAAAACAGGAGTCTTTATTATTTTCACAGCTTTTTTTTACCTATTTTTATCTAGTATTGGTTCTAACCTTGCCACAATCTTATGCACAAAATCAGGAGCTTCTTCGAGATTAGACTCTCCTGTGATTGCATCAACTTCGCTCATCATATAGGTGCCATTTCCAGAAGTTGTCATTACTATCATTTTATTTTTATGATCTAATGATCGTTCTACAAATTGCCTCACAACATAAGGTGGTTTCCAATTTTCCCAGGTGTGTATTAGTACAATCGCGGTATAATTTTCGGGTTGCACTTCGGTCAAAGAAGAAACATCAATTACTTTAATAAATATAGAATCTGGCTTGTAATGATTCACTATTGAATTGGTGATTGTATCTTTAAATTCACTTCCCTGGGTAGCAATTAGAAGTTTTTGTGTCAACTCCTTTGAGTTTACCTCAAATTGCTGGGCTTCTTCCATAGAATATTCGTATTTGTACCATGTTGCCCAAAGAAATAATATGATAACAACAGATACAATGATTAGCATTACTTTTCCGAATCGTTTCATTTTAATACGTTTTACTAATTTTTTACTAAAAATATTGAACAATAATTCAGAAAAATATGATAATTATCACGTGCTCAACAAGGTCTATTTTCTTTTAATCAATTGGTAATGAAGAGCTCTTGTGTTGTATTACGAACTGGCAATATTTGCTCATATTGCATTTGAAAAATAATGGCATCTACATAGTCTTCTATTTGCAGTTCTACGAGCTGGTAGTCATAGATATCCAAACACATCCCCCAGGATAATGAAATTTCTTTTTTATTAATCGTATAGATATCAGTTTCTAAATGATACACCTTATAAACACCGAAATATCCTTCGGTATCTTCTCTCTTCTCTTCTACCCCTGTTACTGCTGTAATCATAAAGCCATCATACCCTTTTTTTGATATGATTGTGATTAATGAATTCAATTCCTCTTCAGCTTTTTCTATTGTAGTAAAAATAACAGGAGAAATAATAGCACTTTGATATGCATTAATTTGGTAGGCCATTAGTCTTTCTTTCATTTCTTTTTCAAAAGTATTACGAGCTTTTATATTATCTGTTAACCCAATTATGACCATCTTTTTAGGTAAAAAATCCATGATTTTTTCATCTTTCTCTTTATAAATATTTGTTGTTTTGATTGGCGCATAAGCAATCCCGACAATATTAAATAAAAGAAATAGGCTAATTAATCTTCTCATAAATCAACATTTGAGAGTTAATGTAGCAGGATGTCATACGATTTGCTATGATCTTTATCATACTCTTTGGATTAGATAAATCCCCGACGTTTAGATGAAGTTTTTTAAATTGAAAAACCAGTGCTGGAAGATAATACACGTTTTAATTCATTAGTTGTGGTTGGGTCTATAAGATTTAAAGCTCTAACATTACATAATTCTTCAACCATTTTTCTTCCTGCAAGTGTATTCGTAGAAACCCCGGTGACAATATCCGGCACAATATCAAAAGCTTTCATTAGTCCATATACTGCATAAGGATCTGAGGCACTCAAAACAACACATTTAATCTGTTCTCGTATAGCATTAATAGCAATGTCCCCATTATAAGGTTCTAAAGGTGATGCCCCTATTTCGATAATTGCTACATCTGCTTTTTGTAATGCTATTTTACTTAACAATTGACGGAGTTTAAGTTGATATTCTTCTCTGGGATAAATAGAGGAAGGTAATCCTACATCTACAAAATCCATAACAGCATCTGCTCCCACGTCTTTAACAGCTAATATGTCCTTAAAGCGGCCAGCTCCCGTAAGTTTTGCTCCCACTACTTTTAATCCGGCTAGTTTAAAAAGGTTAGTAACAATTCTAGCAGACGTTGTCTTACCAGCAGACATTGAAGTCCCCACAAATAGAACTACAGGGGTTTCAAAAGGAACCTCTTCGACATGTTCTATACAGCTATTCATTGTTAGTTTTTCTTCCCCTCTAAAGGCATGAGCCGTATAGATGACCTTCATCATATTAGGAATAAACGCAGATTTAGAAGTCATCTTACCCAACAATCCAGCTCCTGTTAATACATCCATTTTAAGATCCTTTTCTACTTTTTTCCAAGTTCCTGTGGCTTCCAGTGTTGCAAAACGTTCCCCTAGAGCTCCGACAATAGATTCTCCTCCTATTACACCGCGCATTCTTCCATTAGGAAGCTCAAGACTTAATCTATTACTGCCTGCATCCAGAATTTTACAGATTATATAATCTCCCGTTTCCCATTGATCTTTTGGTAACTGTTTTAACTCAAAACCTTTTTCTTGAAGATCGGAAATTCGTGTAAGGGAAGTATAAATATATCTATGCTTCATGACTTAATGATTTAAAGGTTTTGTCAACAATAATAAGGTTAGCAATGCTGTTCTCTCTATCAATTTATCTCGTAAAATATATTCATGTAAAGCATGCGCCCCATCACCAGGTGTGCCCAATCCATCAAGTGTGGCTGTAAACTGGCTGGTTGTATTTGCATCAGAACCACCTCCCGCCGTGGCTTCATCTAACTCAAGCCCTAAAAGTTTTCCTTTTTGTTCCGCTATCTTCCATAATGCTTGATTACGACTTGTTTTCTGCATAGGGGGTCTGCCTATCCTTCCTTCGATGTATAGCTCTATATCCTGAAGATTTGGTTTTAAGGCTTTAATCTTACTGGTTATGTATTCTCCATCAGTTTTATTTAATACTCTAACATCTACTATTGCCTTACTTTCGGGGGCAATCATGTTGGGTGATATCCCTCCTTCAATCATTCCTACATTTACTGTAATTCCCTTTTCAATATTGTTCATTGCATAGAGTTTCTGTACTTGATGAGATAACTCTACGATAGCATTGATTCCCTTAGTAGGGTCTAAACCTGCATGGGCAGCTTTTCCTTTTACGGTAATAGTAAAACGCCCTATACCTTTTCTTGCAGTTTTTAATTTTCCGTCTAAACCAAGTGGAGGTTCCAACACATAGGCTCTTGATGAAATCTTGGCCAACCTTTTGATCATATTTGTAGATTCTTTGCTGCCTATCTCCTCATCAGAATTGATTAAAACAACCGGAGTTACAGATATATCTAAAGACAATTCTTTAATGGCCCGTAATGCAAAAACAATTTGTGTTAAACCAACTTTCATATCATAGATTCCCGGACCTTTAATTGTTTTGTTTTTATACGATATAGGCATTTCGGCCAGTGTATCTATTGGCCAAACTGTATCACAATGTCCTATTAAAAGTTGTAATGGAAGTTGCTTCACTCTATTTGCTGGTTTTATATAAAGATACCCTCCAGTTTTCTTTCCCAAAACATGTACCGAATGGTAGCCAATCTTTTCAAACTCTTCTTTTAAAAAATCAATAATTTTATGTTGTGATGTAACAGAATAGGAAGGGGATTCTATAGTTACTAAATTTTCTAGGAAAATCAACATTTCATCCTCGCAACGAGTAAGGTAACTTTGTATCATATTTGCTATGTCTACATCACTTTTCATCGCGAGAAATCCTTTGGAAACGGAAAATTGAATGTTTCTGCCACTTTTGCAAAACGGCCATCTGCCAAGTACGCCAGTAACGGATGTTTGACAAGCTGCTCCCGCTCATCTTTTTCAGAAACTTTTAAATAATCCGGATGCACAGATGCTGCTCGAATCTTACCCGTAATAATACTATTGCTATCAAATCCATCAATAATTTTAAACAATTCGCACTCTAGATGAAGATACGAATCGGTTACCAACAATGCATCTATGGTCTGAGCCCTTATCGTGGGTAACACACCTACTATTTGATCTGATTTCGAAATACTTTCAATTCTGGGCGAAGCACTTATAGAAGCTAAGAGTATCTGGTTTGGTAAAGGAAAACTTACCGAGAACTCCCTACTTTGTATTACATTTTGATAGGTACCATGTCTTGGAGTGCACACAAAACCGAAGTAATTGTCAAAGCCAATTGGCATTACCATATGCTTTGGAGCCATATCATACCCTTCTTTCTCTTTGGTTCCTACAATTACCAAAGGTGCTATGGTGAAAAAATGATCCCAAATAGGATCTAAAACATCTAATGGTATATGTTCTTTTTGCTCCGACATCTTATAATATCTCGTATCTCATCAAGGTACAAAAGGGTAATGTTTTAAGAACTGATTTTTATCAGCTTATAACAGTTTGAAAGCGAACAAAGAACAACAACTATTAGCTGACCAATATCATTTTATAATGACATAGTTATTAATACATTGACTAGTACAACCAAAACCTTAAACAAAATGAAAACACTAGTACTATTGCTTTTACTTCTGTTACCTGTGTTCAGCTTTGCTCAATTTGAAGCAGAAGAAGAAGTTACAATCTCAGAAGAACAAAATGATGATGTATATCTTACTGGAGGGAAAGTAAAAATAAATGCCAAAGTAGATGGAGATTTAGTTACCGCCGGAGGGAATATTATGTCTACAGATTCTATACAACAAGATTTGATAGCTGCCGGAGGGGAAATTATGATCAAAGGATATATAGCAGACGATATCCGTACAGCGGGTGGCCGTCTCACCATTGATGCTGAAGTTGGTGATGATCTTGTTGCCGCAGGAGGAGAAATTAGTATAACCGATCAAACAGTAATCCATGGCAATCTTATTTCTTGTGGAGGTGATTTGGATATTGATGGCGAAATAAAAGGTTTAGCTAAAGTTTGTGGAGGTAATTTGACCCTAAATGGAAAAATTGCTAAGGAAGCTACATTTTATGGAGGAAAAGTAATCATTAATGGCGAATTACGAGGCCCCACCAAAATCGTGGCAGAAACCATTGAAATTGGAGATAATGCAAAATTCTATGCAGATGTTGAATATTGGGTTGAAAATCGTGAGGTTGATTTTAAAAATTCGCTTATAAAAACTTCGGCAACATTCAATAAAGATTTAGCAATGGACGATCATCAAGCTTCTTGGAAATTTTTGGGAATAACCGCATTAGGATTCTGGATATTCTATATTTTCTCTGCCCTTTTAATCCTTTTATTATTTAATCTATTGTTTAAAAATTGGTTTGCTAAAGCGATTGTTAATTTAGATGAAAATATCCTCAAAAGCCTCGGATATGGTATCGCTTATCTAATTGGTATACCATTATTGATATTAATAACACTTATAATTATCATCGGAATTCCGATTGGACTCTTCTTAACCACTCTATATGCATTCAGCATATTATTTGGGCATTTGGTAGTAGCATTACTAATCGCTCATTATCTAAATAGAAGAAACGAGAAAAGCTGGAATTTATGGACCATCGTTTTTTTGGCACTGGCTATTGCCATAGTGATTCGATTATTCACTTTTATACCCATACTGGGAGGGATTATTTCTTTCTTAATCATTGCCATTGCCTATGGCGCAATAATAATGACAGTAATACAGCACAAAGCCTATTTAAAACTAAGCACTTAAAAACATAGAAGATGATACTAAAAGATAACCCTAAACCAGTTGCAATTCGAATTGGCAATATTGTCTTGCAAGGTAATCTTACTGTGCCCAAAAACGCTATTGGAATTGTAATTTTCTCTCACGGCAGTGGTAGTAGTAGATTGAGTCCAAGGAACAACTATGTAGCAACGATATTACAACAAAAAGGACTGGCTACGTTGTTGTTTGACCTTTTAACTGAACAAGAGGATTCTGTTTATCAAAACAGATTTAATATCGGTTTATTAACCGAGCGATTAATTGATGTTACCACTTGGATTAAAAATTATTCTGAAACCAAAGGACTTTCTATCGGATATTTTGGAGCAAGTACCGGAGCCGCATCAGCTTTAAGAGCAGCTGCCTTTTTTGGTAACGATATTAGCGCTGTCGTATCTAGAGGTGGCCGACCGGATTTGGCCATAAAAGAACTACACAAAGTAACCGCCTCAACCTTATTGATTGTGGGGGGCTGGGATGATATCGTGATTCAATTAAATGAAAAAGCTTATCAAAAATTAAACTGTAATCGAGAATTAAAAATTATACCAGAGGCTTCACATCTTTTTGAAGAACCAGGAAAACTTGAAGAAGCAGCTAATATGGCTGCCGGTTGGTTTGAAAAAGAACTATCCCATAAGTATGAATAATATGTTTAAAAATAGAACAGAAGCAGGTTTTCAATTAGCAGAAAAATTACTGCACTTTAAAGATAAAGATGTCGTAGTGTTGGCCATACCAAGAGGAGGCTTACCTCTTGGCACGGTTGTCGCAAAAGCATTGAATGCACCTTTAGACGTTGCGCTAACCAAAAAAATTGGACATCCATATAATAAAGAGTACGCTATAGGAGCCATAAGTTTGGATAGTAGAGTTTTAAGTACCCCAATCGAAGCGCCTAAGGAGTACATTGAAGAAGAAACAAAACGAATACGAGAAGTTTTACGGCGCAGAAGAGATCAATATTATAAAAATACACAGCCACAAGATGTAAAAAATAAAATAGTCGTTATTGTTGATGATGGAATCGCAACTGGGAATACGATTCTGGCTACTATTGCACTGGTATCCAAGATGAGTCCGGCTCATATTGTTGTAGCAATTCCGGTAGCACCACAATCCGCAATTGAGAAACTAAAAAACTCTCCTTATGTAAATGAGATGATTTGTCTACAAACACCTCATAACTTTAAAGCGGTGGGACAGTTTTATGACGAATTTTATACAGTTAGCGATGAAAAAGCCATTCGAATACTTGAAGAATGTAATCAAAATGCTGCATAATGTAGTAACAAAAAGCACAAGACCATTTTTATTTTTTATAATTTTAGCATTCCAATTAAATAGAGATGCTGAAGCATTATAACATTACTGCAAAAGGAAAAGTTCAAGGCGTTTGGTACAGAAAAAGTACTCAGGAAAAGGCCAACGAGATTGGAATAAAGGGTTTTGTAAAAAACCAATCCGATGGCAGCGTTTATATCGAAGCCGAAGGAAATGAAGATCAGCTCAAATCCTTATTAGAATGGTGCGCTCAAGGTCCTCAATTCGCGATAGTCGAAGATGTTTCTTTTACAAGGGGAGACATTCGATCTTTTGAACAATTTGACATTTTGCATTAAACCAAAAACCTCAGAGACTTTTTATAATTTTAAAATGCTTTAATACGCGTAAAGCTCTTAATGTATTCCAACGACTCCGTTTTCCCGCTTTTTCCATGTCGAAATGAGTTTTCCCCGGGTGTTTTGCTTGCACGTTCCAAGTTCCATCTATATTCCTCTTTTTCATCAAGATATCAAGAGCTGGCTGCATTCTTTCATCCCATTTTGTGTTCGAATATTGAAAATAATCTAAAGCACTCAGAATATCATATCGCCATCTTCTTGGGTAACTCAATTTCAGAAAATCCTTATTAATTATCTTTCCGGTTTTATCTGAAATATAAAGCTGATGAAGTAATAAAAACTCTTTGGATGATTGTATTGAATCCTTCACTTCTTGTAATCTATATAAATATCTATTGCGTTCATATTCTGTAAAACCTTCTAAAACAGATAGCGTGGTATGTAATGAACTATGTCTTGCTCCAGAGCGATTTGATCTACAATTAAAACCGCCATCGATCATCAACTCTTGTAATAAACTATCAACAACAGACTTTAATAGGTTCTTATCTGCCTTAAAATAGCTGGCATAATTTAAAAACATTCCATTAACACAAACATCACTTCTTTTCGCTTTTGGAAGAATTCCCCCATCATCGGCTTTACATTCTTTCAATATCTTATCGATAGCTTCTTTTATAAGCTTATTATTTGGCGAAATACATAGGTTTCGAAGATCGAGAATAGTATAATGTGAAGACATCCATTTTGGTTGATAAAAAGCCTTCCCCCAATGACCTTCTGGATTCCTTTTTGACAAGAATTTTGCTCCCCAACCTTCATGAGCAATACGCCTTTGTAAGTCAGTGGATTCTAAAGATAATAAATCTCTAAATACTTGGTATTGTATTGAAATATCTCCTTTTAGTAACCATTGTATGATCTCTTCATCACTCATTTATTCACTATTCTATTTTTTAAAACCGATAAAATGTAAAAGAATATCAATCAATATACCATGACTGTTATCATACTTCTTAAAATACTTCTATCATGACATTAATCATTTTATTCCCCTCAAACAGGTAGTATTTTTAAGACTATAATTCTTAAAATAACCTAACAATGAAAAGCATTCTTATTGTAACAACAATGTTAATGATGCTCCCTTTTATGGGATCGTCACAAAGTATAGAAGATATAGATGAAGTGACTTCTTTTCATGAAGAGCTGGCGGCCATAAGAAAAGCTGAAAAATGGGCTTTTATCAATACAAAAGGTGATATCGTAATCGATTATAGAGAGGATTTGGTAAAACCCAAAACAGATGCCTCAATACCCTATCCTTATTTTAGTGATGGAAGATGCCTTATCAAAAAAATGAAAGATGGCATTCTTTATTACGGATATATGGATACCACCGGTAAAACGGTAATTGAACCCCAATACCTGAGTGCCATTCCTTTTCATAAAGGACATGCTATCGTATTAAAAATTGTAAAAGAAGAACTAGGAAAAAATGACTTACTCGATAAAAATGTGGTCTCGTATAGCTACGACGAAGTGGTTATAGACCCTAAAGGAGCTATTAAAGCACATTTAGCAGGGCCAGAGCATTTGATTTTTACTAAAGAAAAGTTGAAAAAACGCCCCACGATTCAATCTTACTTCTTATCCCCTAATCTGATAGTTGCCAAAACCAAAAGTAAACATTGGAAAATATATGCATTAGATACATCTTCTAATTAATCTAAAAACGACAAAAAATGGAACGATTAAAAGACAAAGTAGCTATTATTACCGGTGGAGCT
Source organism: Aquimarina penaris (assembly GCF_040786285.1). Taxonomy (NCBI): domain Bacteria; kingdom Pseudomonadati; phylum Bacteroidota; class Flavobacteriia; order Flavobacteriales; family Flavobacteriaceae; genus Aquimarina; species Aquimarina penaris. The sequence continues at coordinate 1,300,031 of NZ_JBFMKQ010000001.1, read as the reverse complement.
CAAGGCATAGGAAAAACCACAGCCAAATTATTTCTGGATCACGGTGCAAAAGTGATGCTTGTTGATATTGCAGAAAACGAATTGAAAACTACTGTGCAAGAGTTTGATACACCAAATGTAGCCTATTGTGTTGCAGATGTATCCAAAACCAAAGATGTACAGCATTATGTTGCTGAAACACTTTCGAATTTTGGTACGATTGATATCTTTTTTAATAATGCCGGTATCGAAGGTAAAGTATCTCCCATTAGCGAGTACCCCGAGGCTATTTTTGATCAAATTATTGCCGTAAATCTAAAGGGTGTGTGGATGGGATGCCAGTATGTTATTCCGAAAATGACCGATGGCGGAAGTGTAATCATCACATCCTCGGTCGCAGGATTAAAAGGATATAAAGGTTTAGGTGCTTATGTAGCCAGTAAACATGCCGAGGTTGGTATTATGCGAACCGCTGCATTAGAATTTGCAGATCGACATATAAGAGTAAATTCTATACATCCCGGGCCGGTACATACCCGGATGATGCGATCTATTGAAAAAGATATTTCTAGAGAAAACCCCATCGAAGCCCAAAAAGGTTTTGAAGCCATTATTCCTTTTGAAAGATATGCCGAACCCAAAGAAATTGGAGAACTCGTGCTATTTCTTGCTTCTGATGAAAGCCAATATATTACAGGAACCACACAAGTAATTGATGGAGGAATGATTGCAGTGTAAACACATTAAAAACATCTTATAAAATTAAAAATTATGGAAACAACAGAAATAGAAATGAATATCATGCCTCGAATAGGAGATGATGCCCCAGATTTTGAAACTATTACTACTCATGGAAATCTTAAATTCTCTGAATTTGCAGAAGGCAAATGGGTAGTTCTATTTTCGCATCCTGCAGATTTTACACCCGTTTGTACTACAGAGTTAAGTGGTTTTGCAAAAAGAAAGCAAGAGTTTGAAGCCTTAAACACCAAACTCATTGGGTTAAGCATTGATAGTATACACTCACATCTGGCCTGGGTAAATAATGTACATGAAAAAACCGGAGTCTATCTCGACTTTCCGATCATTGCAGATATCGATATGAAGGTTGCCAAATTATATGGGATGCTACAACCTAACGAAAGCGAAACTGCGGCAGTACGAGCTGTGTTTTTTATTGATCCATACCTGAAGATCCGACTTATTATGTACTATCCCTTAAACGTAGGACGTAATATGAATGAAATCCTGAGAGTCCTTGAGGCACTGCAGGTTTCTGATAAACATAAAGTAGCCATGCCTTTGGATTGGAAAAAAGGAGATAAAGTAATCGTCCCGCCTCCAAAGACTTTAGAAGAAATGGAGGATAGAATCCAGGATGATTCTTGTGAAAAAGTTGACTTCTATCTTGCCCGAAAGGATTTACAATTAAACTAATGAAAATTAATAAGTTTTTTATCGTATTACTTCTAATCGTTAGTACTTGGACTCTAGAAAGCTGCGGCCCCGTAGTTATTTCTTCAAGACCCGATACCCCACCACCTGCCTGGTTCTATCCTAATAGAGTCGAGGTGGTGAGATATGTATACTTTCCTGATTACAATATCTACTATGATATCTCTTTACGGAATTACATTTATTTTGAGAATAATGTCTGGATTACGATAGATGTGCTTCCTGTTCGTTATCGACATGTCAACCTAAACAGGTCCCGGTATGTAAGAATACGAGATTTTAGAGGAGATAATATTAGTAGTTACCATAGTACCAATAGATATTATAACCCTAGCAGAAGTACACGCAGTAGATATGACAATAGAAGCAGGTCTGATAGAAACAGAAGTACAAGAAATAATACATCTACTAGAGACAGAAATACCAGCACCAGAAATAGAAGTACTACAACAAGAAGTAGAAGTACACGATCAAGAGATAGTATAAACTAATACTTGATGCTTTACCAAAATTTCATTGTCCTCGATAATCTGAATTTTGAATTAAAAAAGTAATTTATCTTTAAACCTGAGTTCGATCTAAGGAATTGATTAAAAAAAGCCGTCAAATTGAGTGATTTTTCATAGTGAAACGAAGAAAAATTGTATCGAAATTAGGCTTTTGATTGAAAATTCACTTGTCTTCGATACAATTTTCTATCGAAAATCACTCTGACTGACGTAAATTTTCTTAAGTCGAACTCAAGTTTTAAGTTTCATGCCTCATCAATTTCATAATCTCTTTTTGTATGTGGTACATGTGTTATAATTATAATCGCAACACCTAGCATAGAATAGACAAAGTGTGCTATATCAAAGCTTTTTATAAAGAAAAGTTGCATGTTTATCCACAATATTAGTAATAAACCAACGTAGTAAGAAAAGGTCCAGGCCCAATGGTAATTTTTATACAGATTGATTTTCTCTACCATCGAGAAGTGCTTCTTTTTTATTAATCCATATAATACAATCCCGGGAAATACTCCTAAAACAAGAAATAAAAACAGCCCTGGGATTAAAAAATCAGAAAAGGGAGAATACTGAAGCAACTTGATGGGTAATCCAAGCTTTTCTCCAGAAGGGTCTATAATCATTAACGCTCCTGCAGGAACGGCACTAATTACCTGAAATAATATTAACAACATTAAGATATAGGTAGAGATTGACCGTTTCATTTTTTTATAATTTTGATGCCATTATAGCTTTTAATATTTAATATCAAGAGGTAACATTTTTGCACATTCTACCAACATTTTCATATCATTTAATCCAATATGAGCTGGATAAAATTTTCTTTCCGCATTCAATTGTTTTATTTCTTTATACAACAAATCAGGATTGGCATTTGCTGTTTTTTCAAGGGTGTTATAACCCGCTTCGTAAAGAACGTAGGCAAAGGTGTGATTTACCCATCGGATTCTGGAGAGATCGGTTAACTTCGTAAGTCTTAGAATTTCTGTATTGCTAATTCCCGTTTGTTTAGAAAGTTGTGCTCTATCCTCTTGAGTGATTACTTTTTCAAATAGATGACGCGTATTTTTAATCCCCTTTTTTTCTAATTTCGATATAATTTCTTCTGAAGTTTCAGGAAAATCTTTGATCCTATTGGGTTTTCTAATATATCCGTTAATCATTCTTCGTACTACGTTAAGGTACGGTTCTGGCAAACCACTATGTTTAGAGAACTCTAGAAGTTGATCTTTGCGCTTCAGTATTTTTTGTAGCTCCTGGAGGTTATGAATCCCTTGTTTTTTTATAGTACCCAGATGCTCTATATTTTCTTTCAACATCGTCCAGCTAGGTATAAGATGAGAAGATTCTATGATATCCTTATACTCTTCGATACTAATTTTTGATACATCTATATCATACCCCATGGTTTATCTGGTTTGTTTATCATTGCAAAGCGTAGAAACCTCATTCAGTTAAATTCACAACAACTCGTTTCAATTTATATCTTACCTTTTCGGCAATTTCAATCAAATATTCATTTTCTACGGCAACCATAGAAGCTGCAGGATCTACTACTGACACTTCTATTTTTCCTTTTTCCTTTTCCTGAATGATCACATTACATGGAAGCATCGTTCCTATTTTGTCTTCGACTTGCAGAGCTTCATAAGCAAAAGGTGGATTGCAAGCACCTAAAATGGTATAGTTGCAAAAATCTACATCCAATTTTTTCTTTAACGTGGCTTTCATATCTATCTCTGTCAATACTCCGAAACCCTCATTTTTAAGTTCATGAATTACCTTTTCTGTAGCTTCGCTAAATGATACTCCTTTTAGGGTGGTGTTAAAATAATAGCTCATTTTTTTCAGTTTATATCATTGTAATATTTCCTTTTTAATAGCATAGGTCTCAAGAATTTTTTGATAAGTTTCATGCAGTTTGAAGGTTTTTAAATCATCGGGAGTCACCTTATATATCGAACTCTTTTGCTCCTCGTATGTTGGTAGTTTCAGGATCTCAAATTCTATGATTGCTTGCGGCTCATACGTTGCCAATTTTTTTAACTGCTTTGCAATTTTTTCATTTTGTGTCTCTCGCCCACTACAAAGTGTGATAAACGAATAGTTTTTTAAGTAGGTTTTATTTTTCCTGACAAATGTTTTCATGGGGTTAGCAATTAGATAGTTCCATATAGGGGCCATCAACAGGATATGATCATACTGCCCCCAAGGTATTGAGAGTTCGTTAATCCTAGGAAAACGATTAAAAAGCATGTCTAACATAATCTTAAACATCCCGCGTTTTTTGGGTTCTGTAATCTGTAATACATCTGCGCCCAGATCCTTGCCTAAAGTGTCGGCCAACGCTTTATTATTGCCCGTAAACGAAAAATAAACGATTAGTGTTTTCATAGTCTTCTTGTTTTGCCAGTACACCATTAAAAGTCAGGCTAAATTTCGTTAAGTATTAGGGTAAAAAAAATGATATCGATCAGTCTGAGATAGTTATTCTGTATGAAGTAATCGGGTTTCTTTAATAATATGACTATGATCATATTATTACTAATCATTGAAATGTACTTTAGTTCTACCTCGAAAATCAAGCTATGATTCCAGAATTGTTAATGTCTTGTAGATGTTCGAGGTTTGGGAGCCATTAAATAATTCTTCAACATTAAAAATTAGATGTCATGAAAGCATTAAAGTTTAAAAAATCGAAAATCGCAATTGCACTATTAAGTTTTGTGTTGTCTCTAACGATGAGTGCCCAAATAGGAGGATGGAATCCCGAACTAGAAAATGAGGCTAAAGAAGCGCTGCAAACAATGATCAAAAAAACACCTAAACTCCAGTCTTTTTGTGATCAATCTTATGGATATGCTGTATTTCCGAGAGTTACAAAAGCTGCCATAACCGTTGGTGGTGCAATTGGCAACGGCATTGTGTATAAAAACCACAAGGTTGTTGGGACTTCAAAATTGAAACAAGCATCATTTGGTTTGCAATTTGGAGGACAACAATACAGTGAGGTTATTTTCTTTGAAAATCAGGAATACTTTGAACGTTTTACGAATGGAAAATTAAAGTTTGACGCTCAGGCATCGGCTGTAATTTTAAAAGAAGGAGCTTCAGTTGATGTTGCGTATCAAGAGGGTGTAGCAGTATTTACATCGACTAAAGGCGGGGTAATGATTGAGGCCTCTATCGGTGGCCAACATTTTAAGTACAAGCCAAAAACTAATCAATGAAAAATTAAAAACTGATGAAAAAATTAATACTAGTGGGTCTATGTGCCATCGTAACCATACTCAATGCAAACGCACAAGAGGAATTGGAAAGAACAACACCTGAGTTTGAGGTTAAAGTGATAACAAGTGTAGAGTCTATAGTCCCGCTTGGTTTAGGTCGTTCACGACTCATTTCTGCAAATGTAGAAAGGGATTACAAAGAATTCTCATCAGAACAAACCGAAGAAGATAATACTCGAAATAAATCAAAACGAAAAGATATTCGTGTCAAGGATTTTGAAGAAACTAAATTACTTAATTTCTATAATGTTGGAGGTATACGCTTTCAGAATATTGCTGCCAATGATGCAGTAATATCATCAAAGTTAACCTCGATGTTAGCAGATGGCTGGGATTTGATATTTGTTACCAGTGCCGTAGAAAGTGATGCCGGCGAAACCGATGAACAAGGAATATTTATAACACGATATATTTTTAAAAGGCAATTATAAGCGTTTGCTATTTATCATCATATTGTGCGGATTTGAACCTTAAGTCCGTGAACCTGATGACGCGGAATTATAACCCGATGACACGGATTTGTAATCCGTGAATCTAGTCTGCCGTTACCCCACCCGGAAAATTATTTTAAAAAAATTAGGCAAATGTGGAAAGCCGTAATAAAATGCGGGTTGGATTGTTGATCTTTATGGGTATAAAAAATATATAGTTACTTTTTGTCATTATATTTCGAATATTTGGGATATATAATTACCATGGTAACTATATCCAATTGTTAGCGAAAATAGAAATTAAAATATGCGTATCAGAAAAATAGAGTTAGAAAATCATCCAATACTAAATAATTTAAAATTAGATTTTACGGATAAAGATGGTAATTCAATAGATACAATTATTTTAGCTGGAGAAAATGGTACTGGAAAAACTTCTATTCTTGATCTTTTGTATGAGTTTTCTATGTTCAAGCTAAATGGAGAGAAACGAAATGAAAAAAGAACATTTGAGATAGAATTATCTAAAGAAGAGCTAGAAGCCATATCTTACTTTGAGAATATAAAATACAATTTTAAAGATGGTTTTTTAGACAATATTCTCACCTTTGTCTTTGATTTTAATATCTCAGGAACTTGGAATCATATAAAAGTTGAATTTACAGACTCTAAAAACCAAAGAAAAACAATAACAGGAAATTTTCTTCACGAACCTGAAATTAGATCAAAATTACGATGCATATATTCAGACGTAGAAATAAACTATACTCCAAAAGAAATAAGGTCAGTAACTGCAAAAGATTTAGATCAAGACAAAGGAACAAGTTATAAGTCTGATGGTAACCTAGCGACAGAAATAACACAACTTCTCGTTGACATACAAGCTGTAGATTCGCAAGAGTTTTCTCAATGGGCAAAACAAAATATAGGTTCGAAAATTGACGATTCGAAAATTGACAAAAGAATTAAAAGGTTTACCAAAGCTTTTGAAACTATTTTTCCTTCAAAACAGTTTTTAGGAATTCAAAATATAAATAACCAAAAGCAAGTTTTATTCCAAGAAGATGAGAAAATTATGTCAATCGATCAATTAAGTTCGGGAGAAAAACAAATAGTATTTCGAGGTGGTTTCCTTCTAAAGGATAAAGAAACAAATGTTGGCTCCATATTTTTAATTGATGAACCAGAAATTAGTTTACACCCGAAATGGCAAATTGAAATACTAAACTTTTATAAAAATATAATTAATTCTGGACAAGAAGATGATCCTCAGCTTTTTGTTGCAACCCATTCTCCTTTCATAATTCATAATCCAAACAGAAGAAACGATAAGGTAATTATATTAACTAAAACTGGAAAAGGCATAATTTCCACTCTTAAAAAGCCCGAATTTTATTCGTGGACAAATAGCAAAATTGTTAAAGAAGCTTTTCAAATTGACTTCAACTATGTCAATGAGAGAAATAAACTTTTTGTAGAAGGAGAAACGGATGAAAAGTATCTGAATAAAACAATTGAAATATTTAAACTACAAAAGAAATTAAGCTTTGATATTTCTTGGATAGGTAGAATTAATGAAAAAGGTAATGTAGAATTTACTGGTGATACGGCATTGAATCACGCTAAATCCTTTTTTGTAGCAAACTCAGATATCATTAAATCCAAAATAGTTCTTTATTATGATAGTGATACAAATAAACCAGAAGAAAACTACAATAATCTTTTCATAAGAAAAATGCCTAAGAATGATCTCAATAAAACATTTAAAATAGGAATAGAAAATTTATTAACACTTCCTAAGGATATTAAAATTTCGGATTTTTATTCAGATACAATAAAAACAGATGACTATGGTGCCGAAAGTATTATTAGAAAGCTAAACAAAACTAAGCTATGTAAATGGATTTGTGATGAATGCGATGAGTCGACACAAAAACAAATCTTAATGAAATTAGAACCTTTATTACTTAAATTAAATAAAGAAATTAAATAAAAACTTTCGCTAACATTTTGTATAGTGCATATGCACCCTTTGGGATGCAAACACACCATACAAGAGACGTTGTAAGTAATACTGAAAAACATAAAACTTATGGAATCAAAATCTTGGAAATCACTTGGAATTATTAGTACACTTCTTCTAATTGCAATTTCGGTTTTCCAAATTGTAGATTGGATAAATGATAATCAGGAAAAAGTAAAAGCAAATTATAGCACATCGGATTATTATATTCCAAAATATCTTGAAGATAAATATGATTGGTCCAAAATCTATGGATTAGAAGATAGAATAAATAAAATAATTCTTAACGAAATAGATGAAAATGAAACTTCGAATTTGACAGATACAATTCTTAAAATTATTAATTCGGAATTCTATGATTCTTTTTTGGACCAAGTATATGGCCTAAATGTTACTGAGTTAAACATAGAAAGTAATTCAAAAAAAACGGTTAAAGAACTAAGTATAGATGTTGATTCAAAAGGCTATTATCAAATTTATACTCAAGATGAAAAAGTGAATTTCTCTTCTTTTAACCATATTGTAGAACTGGAAGATTTAAGACCTAATAATTCGATAAAGGTAATTTTATGGACTACTGATGGGTACTATTTTGACGATGATATAATCATCAATTATAAAGATGGTCATACTTCAGCAAATAAATTAGTGAAAATGTCTGGAACTATTGTATTCATTGACAGATTTAAGGTTCCTATAAGTTTTTTTTTAGTGAGTGTTCTTATGATTATTGTTGCATTTCCTTTTGAAAAAAACAATAAAAAACCAAGGGTTAAGAAAAAGAATCGAACTGAAAAAGACTAAAAAGAACTACTTACAACATTATATATGAAATCAGAGCAAAATTTAATGTTGGATCAAAAGGTAATTTCCCTTTTGCGATAGCGCCAAATTTTTGTAAATTGAATAAGAAATAAAATTGCGCACCTGCCTGCCATTCGCCAGGTAGGCAGGGATAGATCAATTGGTTCAGGCTCATTTGCCTTGCTCCGATTCATGTATTTGGCGTTTAGCGGTAATTTCCCTCATAAAAAACTCTATTGATTTCTTAAGATAACGGATAAAACTTCTTTATTCTTACTCATAATTAATTACCTGTGTTTAGTTTATGTTAAGGACTAAAAGACCCCCTTCTTTATCAAGAATTATTTTTCCGTAGGAGTTATTTCTAACTCTTTAACCAAATACCGCATAGCACTACCTTCAATTGAACTATTTTTTTTAATTACTTCTAAAGGGTAATATTTTTCTAAAACTTCTGGTATACTAAAAGTAGGGTGATATTTACACTTGATTTTATCAGTTACAAATATTTCATATATGGTTTTATACCTTAAGCTATCGCCATATTTACTCAATAAACTTTCCGATCTAGGAAAAATTTCAAGAGGATCGATAAGGGTATTCATATAATTACTTTCGAATTCTACTACTACTTTGAAACAATCATACCCATGAATAATCTTTTTGTGTTCCCTATATTCTTTTACATCTAAGGTTTCATAATTTTCCTTTGGTCTATAGCTAAAAGCGATAGAGGCATCTCTAACCAGAGAAGAATCTTTTAAAATGTAGTATGTTTGCTCTCCATCTTTTCTATTAATAACAGTAACTTTATTATTGCTTAATTCCAAAGAGTTTTGGCTTTGATATTTTATTATCGAGTCTTGAAAAGTATAAGTATGTTTTAATTGTATGCCTTTAGTTTTTCTAGGGTCAAGAGCTAATTGTATGGAAGAAATTATTTTTGTTTTTATAGAATCATTCTTTTTAATGGAATCAGATAATTTACCCCCGCTAAACTCTACTAAATAATCTTTAACAGCTCTTATTAGTGTTGGGGTCCTTGCTTGCAAAGAAGAATCTAACTTTTGTTTATTGGTAGTTATTCGATCTTGTATAACAACCATTTTTCCGTTAAGAGGAATTATTTGTTCAGATTGTGCTCTTGCTTTTATAAAAAAAACTAAGCAACTTAAAAGAAATAAATGTTTCATAATTAAATATTAATATACCAGGCTATTCTTACATAGCCTGGTATTTAGAACTACTTGATAATTTTGCTTATTGTGGTCTCCTTATAACCTTCCGAAAACTATCTTGATTTTGGACTGTAAAAGGTTTTCAATATCCTTAATAAACTCTTCTTTAAATTTCGGCCAATTCCAGAAAATGAGGCCTAGATTTCCAAAACCCCAGTTTGGTTCGAAAACGTATTCAGTGATTGACGTTGTATTATTACAATTAGTGCATGTAAACTGACCTTTATTGGGATCGGAATACCATAAGTCAACAGCATCAATCCAATTGTTATCAATGATGTTAAAAGAACACTCTGGACATTTGATTCGTTCTAATTCATTTCCGCCATTATCAAAGACCTGTCTTTTTGTAACAATATTTAATTTATTGTTTTCCAGATTCAAAAAGACGCTTTCATTTTCTACAACTACAGATGGAGCATTTTCTCCAGGAGAATCATCACTAGTTATTATCTTTCTTTTAATTAATTCCTCATGAATAATTTTTGAAAACTGATCTACTTCGTTTTGATCAATTTTAATTGGAACTAATGTAATAAAGGTGTCACTCATTTTTTTTTATTTTGGCGTATGTATCAAAATTATATTAATATCATTCAAATCTTCAAACAAAAATTCAACAGCCCTTTTCACTTCTTCAAATTCAAAATGCCATTCGATTGGATTACCTCCAGCTGCATTAATTTGCCTTCTTGCTTGTTCTATAAGTGCCTGTCCACCGGTTGCACTGTTTGCAAAAAAAGGCTTAAACCTTCCTGTAGCAGAATCGACAAAATTTCGCATCTGTGACTTGGCATCACCTAAAACACCATCTTTTAATGCATCAAATTTAACATTATTTAATTTAAAACTCTCATTCCATTTTCTGCCACTTATAAACTCTTGATAAGCTTTCGCAGCATCACTCATGGATTCATTGGTTACTATCCATTCCCCTTTTGCTATAGTTCTCAAATATTGTGCTAAAATCTCCTTTGTTACAATTCCTCCTCCTCTTGCAGCCAGAAAAGCGCCACCACCCCGACTAGGTGCAAGAATTGCCATGATATCAAGGATACCTATTCCTGTATTTAAAAGGTCCGCCCCAATGCCTTGTTCATAAGTAATTTTGAATTCTCCATTCACCATTATTACCTGGAAAAGGTTACCAAGTTCTGAAGTGCTTATGTTGTCGGGAACCTGTATTCCTCGGAGCTTCGTTAAAATGCTTCGAATAGCTGCTCCTTCGACTATATCGGGGTTTTGATATTCAAAGACTCTTGAGAGAATTGTGTAAAGTTGATCCGATGCAACTGAGAAAAGCCCAGGACCATACGCATACATCAATTCAACATCGGGCGATATATTACAAGGTGGATCAGGACAAAGTCCAGAAGTAGGGCCTACCTCGGATGGTAAGGCATTTGAATTTAGATAAGGATTAAAATCGAAAGAAGAATTTGTGTTTAACGATGTCAATACATCGTTAGTGAACTGTTGTGCTAAGTTGTTATTTGCATTTGAAGTTGCAAAAGATGCTAATTCCCTTGCCAAATCACGTACATTCACTGGAATTTGTCCATTAACTTCAGTATTGCTCACAAAAGTGTTTAATGATTGGGCTAAGTTCACATTCGTGATCAACAAATTTTCCTGTGCATCATTAAGTTGTAAACTTTGCGAAAGATTATAAACTCTAGCTAAATGCTCAAAATCAAATAGGTCAATAGCAGGGCCGATAAGTGCTTCTATAGCCGATACACCTGATGGAGAAGAATATACTTCAGGTATCCTCATGTTATTATTCCATAGTGCAGCACCCATGTTCCAAGCAAACTCAATATCTACACGCTGAACAAAAAAGTCAGATGCTCCGGGTGTTGGTTTTACTTGCCAGGGCAATTTTCTAAAATTAAACATACGCCCGACAAGTTCATCAGGAAGTGTCGTTGGAAAAAGCATGTTATTGTCTCCAAACATTCTTCGGATTATAGCCCCTTTTAATTTTAAGTCTGCGACTTTGGAGTCATCAAACAATTCTGCTAAAATATTTCCAATCCCTTTAAATCCTAATGCTGACCCTGTGCCAAACGATACTCCTAATTCTTTATCTGTACTATTCTGAAATCTTGCTTCCCGACCTATCGAAGCAAAAGCCCCTTGAGCGGGATTAAAAGCTTGATTATCTAAATGCCTGTCTGTAATCTGCTTGACTATATTAAAAGCATCTTCTTTAAAACGACTATTTGAAAAATAATCTTCTATTTCTTTTTCTAACTCTGGCTTTGTATTAATAAAAGAATATCTCTCTTCTCCAAGTGAAACCAGTGAATATGGTTTTAATGCCTCGGCATTGGTTTCAGATGGATAGCTAATAGGATTAGAAGTCCCTAATTGTGTTGCCCAAACATCAATAAATGTTGCATATTGATCTGAGTTGACAGGCCACCTATTAGGGCCTATAGACCAAAATAAAGATAGATCTGTCGGGCCGGGTAAAGTACTTGATATTAAATACTTCGCCATTAATTTTACCTTATCAAGATGATTTAAGCTGTTGTAATGAGCCACATAGTCTTTAATAATCTGCTCTCTTACGAAAGAAGGTGTTTTTCTTAGTTCCTCAATTCCATTAATAATCTTTGTTTGTGTGTTTAGCCCTTGTTCTATCGTGAACAAGTTAACACCAATAGAATTTAAGTGTTGTTGTGCGGCAGTACTGGATAAATCTGTAAATTTAATTCCTTGCCCGACATTGGTTTTTAAGTCTCCAAAAACAGAAGGGGACGGTGTTGTAAAATCTAGGCTATATTGTGTAACCTCTCTTTCATAATGCAAGTCTCTTTTAGCACTATTAAATTGACTGTTTAAGCCTTGATACGTGCTTTTTCGAGATTTCAACATTAGGTCAATCCTTTGGTCTGTGGTTATATGATTAAACCACGCAATTTGTGCAAATGCAAAATTCGGAAAAGTTTCGTTTAATCGTTCTTCAATCTGTTGTTTGAAAATTACTTCACGAGTGGATAACCAAACAGCAAACTGTTCGGCTTGTATTTGCTCTAGTATAGCATGGTGCCTGTCATAGTCCGCAGGAAATGTACAACTACAATCAAAAAGCAAATTTCCTGTATCTTTAGTTATGTCGTCGCTTTTGGCGATTTGAAATTGTGCAAAAGTATTGTTTGATAATAAGCATACCAATGCTATTATCCATATTTTATATATTGATTTCATTATATCTATATTAAAAGATTAGGCTATATTTTTACGATCGTTTTGTTGTAGATTTCCCCGTTAATAGTGATGCGTACAACATAAACACCGCTAGACAAAGAAGAGGAGTTGATTTTGTAATTTTGATCACCTTCTTGTTGGTATTGCTCTTTGGCAACATCAATTCTTTGATTAGCGTATAAGTCATACACTTCAACTCTAACGGTTGCAGCCTTTTTTAAGGTATATGTTAATGTAAATTGATTGCTAACGGGGTTAGGGTATACTGTAGCAAAGTTATCATCATACTTTACAGGGGAAATTGGATCTAAACGACTTACATCAGATTCCTCTTGTAGTAGAAATATAAAATTTGTGGTTTTTTCATTCCAATCGGTTACGGTTGATTTTGTCGTGGCTAAAATATATGGCACTTCTGACGCATTTTTCTTCCATAACTTAATTTCTTCAAATTGAATGGTTATATTTTCGTTTTCTGGGTGGCTAGGATATAGTGCTTTTACAGGAACGTTAATTTCTCCTCCATGCACTCTATTTTGACCAGAACGATGATACAACGTATCTTCTGCATACAAGCCATTTTCTCCTTCTATTAAAACCCCTGCTGTGCCAGAGTAGGTCTTTTTTAACGTTAAAGTAATAGGCAAGGTTCTTCTAATTCGTTGCTTTTCCCAATCATACTCTATTAATTTACCAACTAAAGGAATATTTGGTGTCACCCAAAGGTTAAAGCCAAAAGGAGTATGACCGGACTGGTTTATTGCTTCTAATTCTTGACTAGTTAGTATAGGATCATCTTTTGGTACTGTAGATAATAAATGTTCTAATAATACCTTACTGTTTGGGATATCGTTCTGCTGTAAAATGTCTATTGCCTTGTTTTTGTCTATTTCAACTCCAAAACCAAAATAATAACAAATAGCCAACCAATGTTTTGCCATTGGATAGCTACTTTCATTAAAGTAGTTAATGGCTTGCGCGTAGTTTGCAACACCGTTTAAGGCTTTCATTTTATAGTAGCCAACGGCAAATTTACCCACAGAGTCAACGCTTTGAATCCTATTATACCAATAGTGTGACATTTGATAGTCTGTTACGCCAGTATTACCTAACCAATCTATACCGCGCCCGATTTTCCATAAAAGTCCCAATCTACGCGCAGCGTTTATACTGCCTTGATTTGCTGCTTGATCTATTAAGGTAAAACCGTCAAAATCTGTGTTTTCTGGTTTTTCGCTATCCATTGTTAGTAACCCTTTCATGTATTTTAATTCGATGTCTAGAGGGTCATTACAAGAGCTTAACGACTCTAAGATTTGGTCTTTTAATTTAACATCTAAGTCATCGACAAACTTAAAATAAATTTTGGCAATCGCGATTTTTTCTTCGCAAGTGCGCTCTGTGATCTGAAATGCATATCCATGATGCATCGTGAATAAGGCAAACAAGAGCAGCCTAAAAAGATTTGATTTGTTCATTTTTATTTGTTTTAAAAGTTAAAATATGTGAATAAGAATCTCTGTACAGCAAAGTTTGATAGTCTAAGCTATATACTAATGGCATAGGCTAAAAAGCCCTACAAAGCCATTTTTATTAAAAAATTATAGAGTATGGCGCCCTACTCAATAACTATAATGATAGGTGTCGTTTATGAAATGCTAGCCTATATGAATTAGGCAGTTTGAATTTTGGTTGATCATACTATTTGGTTTAAGGTTTATTAGACATTTGATATACAATATTAAAACATGCCAGTTTCATTTTTCGGGACTGAGAGTTTCGTTTATGTTAAACTATTGTTAATCAATAAAAAAGCATAAGTAGGTATTGATCGATTTGGGGAGGGGTTAGGGGGCACTCAAAAAATTAATACTTAATTCATGTTTACATCACAGTACTGTTTATTTTCTTGGTAGAGCATATATATTCTAGCATATATCATTATTTCTTGTGGTTTATCATTTAAGAGGCGATACATAAATTCTCCAATTTCAATATTCAAAACTTTTAGTATGCCATATAACACATGTGGAGGTATATTGTTTATATCATCTGGTAGCATAGTATTATTTATAAGACATCTCTTTACTACTTATATAATGATATAATAGTGCCTAAAGCATTTCTAATTAGTGGTGATCTTTACGCCCAACATAAAGGCTTTCCCATATTTATTCGCTCTACTAATAATTTTGAATTTCTAATTGTTCTTACTACATCATGAACAGGTGTACCTCTTAGGTAAGATTCCTCTATCCAATTGCGTAATAAAAGTGCATAACCCTTGTATTTATAAACGCATAAGTCGAAAAGTTTAGGATCAATTAGCAAATAGCTACATACTTTTTTTTCAAAAATTTCTATTCGGCTTTTTTTTGAAGTTGATTTTACAATGGCTTTCATATTTCACATTTTTAGAAACTGATATGTTTTTGATCCAAATGTAACCATGATCAAACCTGAAAAGCAACATGTATTTGTTCGCTTTCCATGAAACCGAAGTAATAAATTTAGTTTTCTAGTTCCTTAATAAAATCTGAGGGATACTTACCGGTCTTTTTGTAAAAAGCTTTAGAAAATGCATTGGCTGTATTAAAACCTACTTCTTCGGCGATAGCTTTGATTGTGTAATTAGAATATTTTTTATCTTTCTGAAATTGATCTATAAAGTAGTCAATTCTAAGATCATTTATATATTGCGTAAAGGTTTTTTCTTTGTGCAGATTAACTACTTTGGAAAGATATTTACTATTAGTATTTAGTTCTAAAGCAACATGGTTTAAATTAATTTCCCTATTAACAAATTTTTTAGATTCTTCAAAACTCTTCAAATTGGAAAGGATTTTGTCTATAATATCATCAGAGATTTTATTTTGAGTGATATTTGTTTTTATACTTGATATTGTCTTTTTAATAAAATCTAGTTGATCCTTATAATCTGATTTCAATAAGTTAATATACTTTGAAATCCTATAAAAAATAATTACCGATATTGCACAGATAAATAGGGTTAAAAATATATATGCCAATAAATTGTAATTGACATCTGGAATAAAAACCCAGGTAAAGTAAAAGATAGCCGAAACAAAAGGTGATATCAAAGAATACTGCAAATAACGCTGTATGACTCTATATTTACTAGAGTCATTAGCAACCGATACGGTCATTAAAATTCCTATCACTAAAAACAGCACGGACAAATGAACACCAAGAGAATATAAAAAGGTGTGAACACTTGTGAAACCAAAAATCTTTTCTTCTAAAACCTCATGTTTAACAAAAGAATGTACAAAAGGCAAAACCCCACTCGTAAGAATAAATAAGAACCCTAATTTTTCAATAAGAAGTAATGATAAGGTAGAATTCTTGACTTTTAAGTTCAGATTAGTTTCCTGATTGCCCTCCAAGGGCTTCAACATCTTCTTTTTCGATTGACTTAAATTCGATTCCTGTTTCATTTTCTAATTCGCTTTTTTCACAGCTAACAAGAAACGCAATAAAACACACACTCAAGATTAATAATACAAACCTTCTCATTTCTCTAAACATTTTAAAAGTTAGTATTATAAATCTATATATAATTTATAATTAATCTATCAGAAAAAATGTGTTTGTGGGGTGTATGAGTGTAAAGTGTAGAGTTTATCTACCTTTCATAATTAATTGCTTAGTTACCAAACAAAGTAAAGCAATTTTGTTAAGATTTATTTACGGCTTTTCCTCATATTTTTTTCTAAACACAAAACACACATTTCTAAACATTTTGTTTGCATAAAAAATTAGTCGCTACACTTTTTTAAATCACATAAGCCATAATGATGGTTTTCGATTTGTTGATTAGCAGGATACATTCCATAAACGCCTTGCTTCTCTTAGGTATACTGTTGCGCTTTGTCTAGCCCCTATCGCCTACAATAGATTGCACTCTGCGCTTGACTACCATACCCATGCGCGGATATAAAAAAGCAACGCGCGTAGCCAGGTAGACTACGCGCGTTTAGGGTTGTACCATGCGCGGGTATAGGATGCTAGTGCGCGCCACGCGCGCCACCAAACCTATCGCGCGCGCCAATAGCCACAAGCCTTGTATTATCGTTTATATCGGCTGATATATCCTTTATATCGTTCGGGGTTTTTTCTAAACACATATTTACCTGTGTCTTTAACCTCGTCTATTACTTCTTTTAGATGGA
This sequence comes from Aquimarina penaris, assembly GCF_040786285.1. Taxonomy (NCBI): domain Bacteria; kingdom Pseudomonadati; phylum Bacteroidota; class Flavobacteriia; order Flavobacteriales; family Flavobacteriaceae; genus Aquimarina; species Aquimarina penaris. The sequence goes on along the minus strand of NZ_JBFMKQ010000001.1, from coordinate 1,282,893 downwards.
TATAGGCCCTATCTCGCAATTCTTTGGCTTTAGAGTTGTCTAACGTAGCCCCGTTTGCTTTGGCTAATAAGTCGGCAAGCTCGTCTGATTGTTGCTCTGCCAAGTCAAGACGGGTGACGTCATATTTTATCGCTATAAGCTCTGGGGTGTTGGCTTTACCCAGTACACTAATATCCATAAGATCCTGGATCATATCGGCATCTCCCTCGCCATTCGCAATAGCACGTACACGGGCTAATAGATCAGGACGTTTACGAAATGCAAATCGTAGATCTGCTAACAAGTCATTCCTAAATTCATAAGCCTTTGGGGATTTTTCTTTCCAGGCTTTAGCGGCTTCTTCTTGATTATACCGCTCTTTCATCCACAGGGCTTGTGCGTATCGACAGGCTCCCGTGCGAATGGGTAGATCCAGTACATTTTTGTTCCAGTCTAACCCCGTACCTACAAGAGCCTTTTTATCCTCTTGAACCCAAACAAACAAGTTCTCGGCTTCTTGCAGATAGTTATCTATAGGGTTTTTGGGAGGTTTTACCAATTCTTGTGATAGGTTTTCTAATACGGTTAACTTTAGGTCATAATTTTCTTTAGACATTTTACTATGTTTTTTGTAATTGAGAGCTGTTTGCTTTCTTATATACAGGCTCGCCAATATGTTGTTAATAATGTGCAAGAATAATACATCCCAGTTTCATTTTTCGGGACTGGGTGGTTGCAAAATGTTAAAGTTTACGAATGGCTTCTCTTTTGGTAATGAATGTTTTTTTACTTACAAAAACTAACCCAAATCATTGTATTTTCTTAGAAGCCCCCAGTTGGTGACAAAATGTTAATTTCACCCCCTTGTATGTGGTTTAGACTATGCTTATTAACACCAAATAATATAATCTGGCTTTTTTATAGAATAGTATTACATTTATATAAGAAATAATAGCAATTGCTATTATATAATTGTTATAGTCCATTCTATGAAGATACTACAACTAACAATATTATTCATCTTGATAGGTCTAATTCCGCTAAGTTCTCAGGAATTAGGATACATCAATGATTCTGATGGATATACTAACTTAAGGCTAGAACCATCTGGAAAATCAAATATTATTGGAGTAATTTTATCTGGACAAGAATTTAAGTATTATGCTGACGATAACTCTGATTGGTGGAAAGTTGATTTTAAATTCCGAACCGGTTTTATGCATAAATCAAGAATTAAAGACTTTAACAAAGTAAAAACAGAGATTGGACAATTCTTCCAAGATTTTCATTCAACTAATAAAAATAATGCTGAATATGGGGAAGTGAATAATGAAAAATTGTTTTTACTTACGCAAAAATACCCCTTAGCTACATTAAAAGCATTTTGTGAACAGCCAAAGGGAATTCAAGTATTCCTTATTTCGAAATATGAATCGCCGATTCATGATGGGATTGATTTACAATTGATTTATTCTAGACTAATTAGTATAAATTCAACTTGTTCGGATACTTTTAAAATCAAAGATGCATTAAAAATTGCGGCAAAGAATATTGGATTAACAATAATTGAATCTGATATAAACTTTACTAAAATTCCAGAATATAATAAGCCAAAAAAGAAACTTTGGAGTGTTAATAAGATTTTCGCAGGAAAGATAAACGGAAAATCAATTATTTACTACCTTAATCATCCAGAAATAGATAGATTTTCAAAAATGTATTATCAAGGGCAGTTTAAACTCTCTGATAATAAAGAGACTTTTAAATTTCTTGACTCTGTGATGACCCAAAACGATGACACAAGACCATTTTATTTTTATATTTTTAACAATGTTTTGAGTGTATCTGATGGAGCATTATCGGAATATGTAGCAGAAACTTGCTTGGATTACTTCAAAAAAAATACCTGTGAATTTATGGCGTATGACCAAAATCCAGAAATTAAAATTCACATAGATATATGGACTGATTTTATAGGGTGGCAATTATACACTAAATCTGAATTTGATAAATTTATAGTTCTTATTGATGAAAAAATTAATAAAAGATGTCTTGATCATATAAGTGACTGGAAAAATTTAAAAGAATTGATAAGAAGTAAACTGGATGAATAAAAACGGACTATAACAACACCTATGCGATAATGCGGAGTTTAGGTTTAATCGAAAAGTCATTGCTTATTTAGTAGATCGCCAAAGTATTAAATTTAGTATTTTTAAAAAAGATAAAAACAAAACATAAACTTTGGCTAAGTGCTAGATCGAAAACCAGTGATTTTCTCCTTCCGCACTACGCATAGCTAAACGTTACCTGCAATTAGAAAATAATGAATCCAGAAGAATTTATTAAATCATATGAAAGAGCTTTAGGAACTCAAGATTGGAACGTAGTTGAGCATTTAGTTTCCGAAAATGTAAGTGTTACCTTTTCTAATGGAACGATTCACATTGGAAAAGAAAATGTTCAAAAAGCATTTGAGAAAAATTTTTCTTTAATTAAGAATGAAAAATACACTGTTGAAAATATTAAATGGTTAGTAAAAGATAAAAAATATGCTGTCTATTTATTCGAATTTAATTGGACTGGAATTATAGATGGAAAATCTGTATCAGGAAATGGAATTGGGACATCTGTTTTAATAAAAGAAAATACTAGATGGAAATTATTGACTGAACATTTGGGAAGAAAACCAGATTGAATTTGAATAGAAAAAGCAGATAACAAAGACGTGTATAGCTCATTGCAGCTGAATTCCTTAAACAGAATTTCTTGTAATTTGCTATCTTTCGGATACAGCGGAAAAGTCCATTGGACATTTTCCACAACGAGCCATAGCCTAACCGTTATGAGCAAGGAAAAAACCATATTTACCCCTTCTCTAACCTGGCAAAACCAACTGATTTTCGATAAATATCAGGCGACACTCCAACTTTCTTTTTAAATAGACGACTAAAATAGAATTCGTCCTGATACCCTAATGAGGCAGCAATTATTTGTACTGATTTTGATGTTAGATAGAGTTCCCTTTTTGCTTCAACAATAATTCGATTAACGATTAAGTTTGATGTTGTCTGATTGAGGTATTTCTTTACAACTCCTCCTAGTGTTTTCGAACTAACACATAATTTTTCAGCATATTCCTTTGGGGAATGCATAGTACAAAAATTGCCATTTATCAAATCCACTAAATCTTGTAATAATTCAGTTTGTCTATTTCCATGTTTGTTTAAGCTCTCTAGATCAAACGATTTTTTTTGTCGTACAGATTCTATCAGAAACACTTTCAAGAAAGCGACCAAGACTTCATGCTGAGCCAAAAAATTTCTCTCCATTTCTTTGGAAATATGATTTATAAGGCTTGAAAAAATTTCTCCTTCAATGACTTTTAAAAATGGTAATCCACTAAAATTATGAAACAGTATCCCTTCTGTTTCAATTTCATTCTGATGCCTGTAGGTACAGAAAAAATCAGGATGAAAATTTAGGAGTATACCTGAACAATTTGATTCGGAGGTTAGCATAAATGGCTGATATGGAGAAATGAAAACCATATATTCTCCTTCAAGTTGATGCCGTGAAAAGTCTGTCTGAAGCGTTAGTTTCTCACCATTAATTAAAATAATCGAATAGTAGTTTTTTCTTTGAATGTGATCAAACTGTGAAAGATCATTAAACCGCTCAAGCCGAAATGCCAATTCACTATTTTGTTTATTTATAATTATTTGTGCCATAAATCTTGTAACTATTTTATTGGTATTTTGAGCGAAAACCAAAATTGGTAGAAGTTGAACTCAACTCCTACCAAGATACTTGAATTATTTTGAAGCTAAAATATCTATCATTTGGATAGAAGATGCTTCGAAACCTTCTAAAATTAAAGGAGCATTTTGCATAAGTGCTTCTGCGACTTTGCCATTAAGATGTGCATCTCGTCCTTTGTCATCTGCAAAAGTATCAAATATAGCATAAGTGTCTTCCGCAATTTGAAAAGCATACCAAGATACTGTTTCTGGCTCATTCTTAACCAGTTGCTGACCTGCAAGAAGAAAACTTTCAACATCTGCTGATTTACCGGCATTAGCCTTCATAATAACCAGTAGTCCTTTGTTCTCCTGTCCTTTCTTGAATTCAGAAGCAGTCAAATCGACAGCTTGAATATGGACATTTACATCGAAGTCCACTAAAAGGTCTCCTGCATTTGCTAAAAGAGCTTTCGCTACCTCACCAGATAAATGGGCTTGTCTGCCTTCTTCAGCTTCGAAAGTATCATAAATTCCGAAAGTATTTTCATTAATTTGAAAGGCATACCATGATTGAGTTAATGGTTCTTGATTGACCAATGACAACCCACCTAATAAGAAGTCTTTTACAGCTTGCTCTTTTCCTGATTGAGCTTTCATTGTTACTAATAATCCGATTATTTCTTTAGTTGATTCTTTCATGTTGTTTGTTTTTATTTGTGAAATTGATTGAAATGAAATTCCTAGAATACATACTAGGAACATTAATGTTAAAGGAACTTTCTTTGTCATGATTAATTGTCTTTTTTATTACACTACAAAGTTGCGAACTATAGAAAGGTTGTGGAATGGATATTAATCCATTTAGCATGGACAATTTTCCCTTGATTAAGAAAGACATAGACAACCATGCTCATAGCAACGTATATAAAGAATTGCATTTTGAATGAAGCAATAAACAGTAGAAAAGAGGTTAGGTTATAGCCTTATAAGAGGTATTGCGGCATACAAAATGCTATAAAATATCACCCACACCCCTGCAGGAGCTATTTGTATAGTATATAACGAGCTCTCGCACCCCTGCGAGAGCTATTTACATATCTGATAATTAGCGTTTTATGTAAAAAAGAGAGGTAATCCCCCAAGAACCTATTTCTAGTACCCAGATGACGCAGGTTTGTAACCTCTATACCTAGTCTGCCGTTACCTCTACCGGATTTGCAAATATGAACGATCAACAAATTGTTGATTTTTGAAAGTATATCTATGTTACTATACACTATATTTATACTTATAATTATAAACGAGTATAAACGGTAGTATACGTAATACGTATACACAGTTGTTGTCATTAATTTGAAGGTAAATAAATGATTAAAGAAAATTCGGGAAAAATATTCAGATTTAAACTTGACCATAATTTAGGATTCGGATTTGCCGAAATCTATGACTTTACGGATATTTCAGAATTTGATGGAAGATTAATCTATGTTTTCAACTTAATTGATAAAGAGGAAAAGTCCAAATACGATTTAAAAGAGATAATAGAATCTGGAATCTCATTAGGTCCAATAAGGAGTGTTAGTTTTCCAGGAACAAGAGGTAAATATGCTTCAAAATATATAGGACAAAGAACCGATTTACTGATTAATAAAATTCCTAAAACGAAAGAATTCCAAGGCATCCTAATAAATGAAACTAATTGGAATAATTTAACAAAATGGTACCGCTCAGATAAATTTGAACAGCTTGATTCTAGATTTATGAATTATAGTGAATTGAGAAATTTGGAAACTCGAACTTTAAGTTCAATTTCTGGAATTTCAACAAAATTTACCATGAAAAAAATCATAGATGAGAACAAAAAGGTCTCGGACTTTTACGATTTAAGTCAAAGAGGAAATTTGAATTTATTTGTACAACTAATAAACACTTACTATCCGATTGAGATAACTGAAAAACTATTGTCATCGGAAATAAAAAACTAATGACAACATCATATATGTGATCATAGCAGCTAAGTGATGAATCGAATGGTTGTTCTATTTTTGGTAAAGCGCAATGCTTGCAAAAAAGGAAAAAGTAGCAACCAATGCGCAGAAAAAGTCGATGGCTTGGTAACATTTTGCCTTGCTACGACACATATATTAAACGTTATGCACAAGCAGAAAAAATGAAAAAATTAATCTTCTTATCATTACTTATCGTTAATATTTCTTTCGCTCAATCGAATGAAAAGTTTTTGATGGACTTTCTACTAGAGGATAAACTCAAACCTGACAATGTTCTATCAAACTATAATCAATTTGATTATACCAATTTATGGTCCCAAACTAAAAATCATAAGGTTTTAGGAATTATTGGATCTGACCATCAACGAATTAAAGTAAAGTTAATATCTATTAAGAAAGACTCTACGAATCCAAATAAATATTTAGTTTCAGGTAAATCTATAGTTAAAGGAACTATATGTGATTTTACAGGAATAATAACTTTGGAAGAAATAAAAGAAGTTGAGAAATTACATTTCGGAGTTGATAATAAATATCAAAATAAAGGAATTAAATCACAAGGAATTCTTATCGCGAATTACGAGTTCAAAGAAAATAAAAATCAGAAACATAGTGGGATTTTTAAAGGTCAATTCTACTCTAAATGGTATTTGAGTTCTGAAGACCAAATTGAATATGACAAAATTCAATCAATCGCGGACGGATATTCCAACAATGCATTTATTGGAATTTGGAAAAGTTATAAAACAGGAAAGAAAAAAATATGTAATTGGGCGGACTACAGAGTCCCGAAAGCAAATCAAGATTTTGATGTAGGAGCGGGTGAATTCTCGCCAAGCAAAAAATATCACGAAAAAGGTTGGGAAAATTATCAAAAGGCTTGGTTATACGGAAATCAACAAGCTAAAAATGTTGAACTCAAAGAATGGTGGAAGTAAAGCCTATGCATAATATCATATATAAAATCAGAGCAAAGTTTAGTGCTAGATCCAAAGATAATTTCCTTTTTGCGATGGCGCTAGATTTTTATAAATTAATAAAGAAATAAAAATGCGCAAATAGATCAATTGGTTTAGGCTTGCTTGCCTTGCTCCGATTCATATATTTGGCGTTGCCAGTAATATGACCGATCACATTCTAAATATAATAATTTCATTTTTGTTCGTTGGATTAGTTTCCTGTTCACCAATAAAGAAAACATATTCAGTTAAAGAAGTGAAACATGAACCTTATTTTTGGGGAGAGATTAAAGAAAATAATTTAACAGGAATTGCTGATACTACAATTGTCTCTATACATGGGAATGTAAGTGACTTTGGGTCCGCTGCTGAAAATATTGAATTGAACTTTATTAATAAGAATCAAAACAAAACGTATAAAACAATAACTAACTTTTATGGAGACTTTCAATTAAATATACCTAATGGAATATATAAAATACAGATAGAAAAATCTGAATTTAAAACATTAGAATTTGACGATTTGAGTTTTAAACCTGGAGAATTACGCGAATTGAAAGTTTATACAGAATCAGGTGCAGAATACGTAGGATATGAAACAATCTTTAAGAACAAAAGAGCGTATAAAAAATATAAAAAAGAGTACGAAAAAAATAATACTACCGGCAACAAAGTGTATAATTAATTGCTTGTTGTTAGCCTACTTACAAAAACCCTCGCAACTAGTCATACACAAACACGTTAGCGATTATGAAAATAACAATTATAATTACATCTCTTTTCTTTATCCTTACTAGCTGTAGTAATCAAAAAAGAAAGATTGATTCTAATGAATTCGATAAGGTAGCTTCATTGAGTAATTGGCAAATTTCTTCAGCGAAGAATTTGGTGAACAATAAAGGCTTGTTAAATGTTGAAAGTATTTTGTATGATAAGGCTAATCAGGTTTTTTATGCCACCAATGGAATACATTATAAAGTAGGAGAAAATGGATTTATTTCTAAAATATCCAAAAACGGGGATCTCTTAGAATTAAAATGGATAACAGGCCTTAATAGGCCCACTGGAATGGCAATTCACAATTCTATTTTATATGTTGCCGACGTTAACTCCCTGGTCTTAATCAACACTAAAACCGGAAAAATCATTGAGCGGTTTTTAGAACCAACAGCCAATTCTGGTTTAAATGATGTTGCAATAAATAAAAAAGGAGAAATATATGTTTCTGCTTCATTTATTCATTCTATTTTAAAATTGAATAAGGGAAGACTGGAAATATGGTTAAAAGAGGAGGAAAAACTCAAATGGGCCAATGGACTGATTGCTGAAGATAAGCAAATAGTTGTGGCAGGCTTAGACCTTAGCTCGATTAACATCGATTCTAAACAGGTCACCAGGATTGCATTGAATTCTTCAGTTAAAGATTTTGATGGAATAGCACCCGATGGATTGGGAGGATATTTTTTGACAACTGTTGAAAACAGTAGCCTCTTCTATTTTGACGGGCAAAATAGCATCTACAAGTTGATGGAAGATTCTGCTTATTTCGGAGATATAACATTCAATTCTAATCTCAAAAAATTATACGCCCCAAGAGGAGAAAAAACAACTTCCGAATTTTTCATAACCGAGTTTAAAATGGAACAGCGATCACTAACAAAAAATAAACCTCATTAAAATGAGCGTTTATTCAACCCGTTACCCAAAATATGAAAAAACTAACGTATAAAATAAAGAGGATATTAGATTTCGTAGGCTATTTTTTATTACACTAATGATTGGGGTATTAATTGGATTGATCCAGATGGTAAAATAACCCAATTGAAATTAAAAAAATAAAACGTTTTACAAGAATATACCCAGTGTTTATAGCCCTCCGAGATTCTACGACATCATACACGAACATGTTACTACTATTATCATAAAAAAACAGAAACAGGTAGACCTTCACCTACCTGTTTCCTTCCGAAGAAATTAATTTTATTCTATAGTTTTATAATCTTAAATATTCAATTTATTGCTAAATATGGAAGTCAGACTATTTCACTAAAAAACATATTCAATTTCTTCGATTCGGTTTTTACCACATTGCTATAACAAAAACCTATTTTTTAATTAATAATACAAAGAATCATTTTTTAACTATAAGCGCTAAAGTAGCTTGTTTATAATTCAAAAAATATGACGAATATCAGTTTTTGAAGTAGTGTATGTTAAAATTTCAATTACTATCAATAATCACTCTTTTACATATAAGGTTTCATTTCCCTTTTTCGTTTTTTGAGCTGTCTTTCTACATCACTAAGCGTTTCTTTAAATGCTAACTCAAAATTTTTCTCGTTTGATGTAGCATATATCTTGGGCCCTGGTATGCTCAACTCGAGATCACATATTTTTCCATTTCCTTTAGGGTCGTTTTCTTTTTTAAAAAATACATCGGTTTTGATGATCCAATCATATTTTTTGTAAAATTTTTCTAGTTTTTCATGTACATAATCTTCCATAGTCTCGCTCGTAGGCATTTGTACAAATTGAATATTGGTTTTCATACTTAAAATTTAATGTTTAGTTCGCAATAGCAGTCCTTAAGGATTCTGCTTTATTAATATTATCTATTCCTTTGAGTAGTGCGTCTGGATTAAACGAAATACTATCAATCCCTGCTTTTACCAAAAAAGAAGCGTACTCCGGAAAATCACTAGGTGCCTGACCACATAGCCCTATTTTTTTACCTGTATAATTAGCTTTTTCAATGGCCAGACCAATCATCTTTTTTGTAGCCGGGTCATTCTCATCAAAAATAGAAGCCATTAACTCTGAATCTCTATCTATTCCCAGTGTTAATTGAGTAAGATCATTAGAACCTATTGAAAATCCATCAAAAATTTTAGCAAATTCTTCGGCCAATATTACATTACTTGGGATTTCTGACATTACATAAATTTCCAGACCGTTCTCTCCTCTTTTTAATCCATTGTTTGCCATAATTTCGATCACTTTCTTACCTTCATTTACAGTTCTGCAGAATGGGATCATTATTTTCACATTGGTAAGCCCCATTTCTTGTCTTACTTTTTTGATTGCTTCACACTCTAATCTAAAACCATCTTTATATAAATCGCTATAATATCTTGAAGCTCCCCTGAAACCAAGCATTGGGTTTTCTTCTTTAGGCTCAAATTGATCTCCCCCTATGAGATTAGCATACTCATTGGTTTTAAAATCACTCATCCTAACAATTACTTCTTTTGGATAAAACGCTGCTGCCATAGTAGCAATTCCATAGGCAAGCTGATCTACAAAATAGTCTTCCTTATTTGAATAATTCTCGGTTAATTCTTCTATACGAGTTCTAATCTGATTGTCTTTAATCTGATCAAATTTAACCAAAGCCATAGGATGTACTTTTATGGTGCGAGCAATAATAAATTCCATTCGCAATAATCCAATACCATCATTGGGATAAAATGAAAGTTGAAATGCTCTTTCGGGATCCGAAAGGATTAACTTAGCTTCTATATGCGGGAGCTTAATACGGCTGAAATCAATTTTCTCTTCTATAAAAGACAATGCTCCAATATACACGTAACCCGTTTTACCTTCTGCACAAGAAATCGTAATGGTTTCTCCTTCTTTGATGCCTTGTGTGGCACAATTGGTTCCAACAATAGCGGGAACTCCTAGTTCTCTTGCAACAATAGCTGCATGACTTGTCCTCCCGCCTCGATTGGTAACTATGGCCCCGGCTTTTTTTAATAAAGGATCCCAATCCGGACTGGTCACATCGGTTATGATTATATCTCCTTCTTGTAATTTATAAGATTCTTTTGGAGATTTTAGTATTCTGGCGGTTCCTATGGCAATACCATTTCCTATTGCATTTCCTACAGCAAGCACTTCACTTTTTTCTTTTAATCGATACTCTATGTGAATATTTTTTCTTTTTGAATGATGCACCGTTTCCGGTCTTGCCTGAGTGATAAAAAGTTCATTAGTGATTCCGTCCTTTGCCCATTCAATATCCATAGGTTTTTGATAATGTTTCTCAATTTCTAATGACCATTTAGCCAAAGTAGTAACTTCGATATCGGATAATACAAATTGTTTCTGTTTAGTCAAATCTGTATCTATGTTCACCGTAGACGAGTGTCCTTCAGACTCTGAGTAGATCATTGTTTTCTCTTTATCTCCCAATTTCTTTTGTACAATCGCCTTTTTACCTTGTTCAAGAGTTGGTTTAAACACATAAAATTCATCGGGGTTAATAGTTCCTTGTACAATATTTTCTCCTAATCCCCATACTCCAGAAATGTGAATTATATCTTTAAACCCCGATTCTGGTTCGATGGTAAATCCAACACCAGAACATGCCATGTCTGATCGTACCATTTTCTGTACTCCAACAGACAATGCAATCTCATGATGTAAAAACTCTTTGTCTTCTCGATATTTGATTACTCGATTTGTATATAAAGACGCGAAGCATTCTTTAACAGCATGAAGTAGTTTTTCCCTTCCTTTTACATTTAGAAATGTATCATGTTGGCCCGCAAAACTAGCATTAGGTAAATCTTCTGCGGTTGCACTGCTTCTTACAGCTACAGCAATCTCATCATTATCACCTAACTCAGAATAAGCATTAATTAAAGCCTTCGAAAAATCTTCAGAAAAACTTCCTCCCAAAATAAGTTCTCGAGCCATTAGACCAATTTCACTAAGGTTTGAAAAATTCTTTCTATCGAGTCCTTTCAAAAGATTCTTCAACGGTTCTTCGAGGCAGTTCTCTTTCAGAAACAACCAAAAAGCATTTGCAGTAGTTGCAAATCCATTGGGGACAAGAACTCCTTTTGACGATAATTCGGTATACATTTCACCTAATGAAGCATTTTTACCTCCAACCAATGCTATATCATTGATCGTAATTTCTTCAAACTTCATGATAAATTTGCCCATTGTTAAACATTTTTAAAATTAATATGGTACTAAGCCATAGGCCATATTTAATAAGAATACACCTATTAGAAACAAGAGAACATATATTAGTTGCACCAATTTTACATTACTAACCTCAAGCAATTTTGTCGTGGGCACAGGAAAAGTAAAAAGAGCCAATCCTATACCTAATGCTATCCACCCAATTGCTGTGATGATAAATTTCCAGTTGGGTTCCCAAACGTTGTGAAAAAGAATCGTAAGCAATCCAATAATGATCCCTACAAAGGAGGTAATAATCAGAAATTTTTGATCCTTTAAGTCATCAAAAATCTGTTTAATACGAGTGGGGTTAAAACTTAGTATAAAGAAAAATATAATAAGGTACCACCCCCAAAACTTTGCTAAAAAAATAGAGACATCCATATCTTTTCATTTTTTAAAACTTACTCAAAAATAACCGCTATCATTCATTTTAAATATGATAAATATCATTCCGAAAATCAGTGCTTTCATAGAAATTTGAAGAAAAAGAACACCGATGTATAAGCAAGTATTAAGGATGCTTTTTTTGATCATTTTTGTATCCTGTTCGAATAATCAACAAAAAATTCTCCCTGCAATTACTGATATTACAGAATCAGTATATTCTTCGGTTACTATCCAACCAGATAGCTTGTATCAAGTATATGCGGCCGTAAATGGAATTTTGGATGAAAACCTTGTAGAGGAAGGTGATATTATCAAAAAAGAGAAACCCATCCTTCAGATCATTAATAGTAACCCTAAGTTAAATACCGAAAATGCAAAGTTATCGCTTGATTTGGCAGAAAAAAATTATACCGGTAGCGCGGCAATCTTAAGTAGTATTGAAGAAGAGATAAAAGCAGCCACATTAAAGATGACCAATGACTCTATCAATTATTGCCGACAAAAAAATCTTTGGGATCAACAAATTGGTTCGAAAGTAGAATATGATACCAAAAAACTGGCTTTCGAGCTTTCTGCCAATGCCATGGATCTCCTTAAAAACAAATATGACAGAACTAAAGAAGAACTACAAACACAACTGAAACAAGCAGAAAATAATTATAAAACTTCGCTTATCACTACAAAAGATTTTACAGTTAATAGCAAAATTAACGGCAAGATCTACGCACTGTATAAGAATCCCGGCGAGATTGTTAATACTATGGAGCCTTTGGCTGCTATAGGAAGTGCAACCGTTTTTGTAATCGAAATGTTAGTAGATGAAGTTGATATCGTACAATTAAAAAAAGGTCAAAAAGCAATCATCACTTTGGATGCATATAATGGTGAGGTATTTACTGCAAGAGTGAATAAAATTTATCCTAAAAAAGATGAACGCAATCAAACATTTATGGTCGAAGCTCTTTTTGATCAAAGCCCCAAAGTTTTGTATCCCGGATTATCAGGAGAAGCCAATATTATGATTGATAACAAAAAGAAGGTGCTTACCATTCCCAAGCAATATCTTATTGATGATAACAAGGTAAAAACGGACAACGGAATTGTCACAATAGTGATTGGGTTACAAAGTATGGACACTGTAGAAGTGGTATCTGGAATCACAAAAGAAACCTGGATTTATAAACCCGACTGAATACATCCATTAACTAAAAATAAACAAGTTTAAAAAAAGTATACTGATTTTTTAATAAAAATATACAGGTCGGCAGTTTGCAGTACACAGTATAAAAAACTATACACTGTCTACTGAAAACCGTTTACTGAATAAAAACTTCTATAAGTACTGATACATGATCAACTGGAAAGTCATATTAAACATTGCGAAAACCCATTTGCTTACCAAAATCAAGCAGACGGCTACCGCTGCGCTGGGAGTAACATTTGGCATTGGTGCCTATATTACCTTGGTATGTTTTATGACAGGTCTTAATGCCATGTTGGATGATTTAATCCTTAATGTGACTCCCCATATTCATATTTTTAATGAAATTGAACCTTCGAAAAAACAACCTGTTGATTTGTATGCCGAGCTTCAAAATACATTTAATGTTGTACACTCTATAAAGCCTAAGCAAAGCCAGAAAAGGATTCATAATGCACTTCCTATAATTAAATATTTAAATAAAGATCCCCAGGTTCGAGGTGCTATCCCTCAAATAAAAGAGCAAATTTTTTATATCGCTGGTTCTATCGAGCTGGGAGGCAATTTAACCGGTATTGATGTAATGCAGGAGGTCGAGCTTTTTAATTTCAAAGATTATATTGTTAAAGGAACTCCACAAGCTTTAAAAAATAACGATAATGGTATTTTACTGGGCGCTGGTGTTGCAGAAAAGATGTCATTAGATATCGGTGATCGTGTACAAGTAAGTACGATTAAAGGAGATATTTTCCCACTAAAAATAGTTGGAATATATCAAAGCGGAATTGCAGATATAGATAATATTCAAAGTTTTGCTAATGTAAAGACCGTACAACGTATTCTGGGTCAAGCCGAAAATTATATTACAGATATAAACGTGAAATTACATGATATTGAATATGCTATTCCTTTATCCAAAAAAATTGAACAGCAATTTAAACTAAAAGCTATAGATATTAAGACTGCAAATGCCCAGTTTGAAACCGGAACAACCATTAGAAATCTAATCACCTATTCTGTTTCGATTACGTTACTCATTGTGGCAGGTTTTGGGATTTATAATATCTTAAACATGCTTATTTATGAAAAGATGAATGATATTGCCATCCTTAAGGCTACAGGGTTTTCTGGTAAAGATGTTCAGCTTATTTTTATGAGTCAGGCTATGATTATAGGCATAGTTGGTGGAGTTTTAGGATTATTGATTGGTCTTATGCTATCTCATTTTATTGGTAGCTTACCTTTTGAGACTGAAGCACTACCCACAATCACAACGTACCCAATCAATCATAATCCTAATTTTTATATGATTGGTATTTCGTTTGCCATGATTTCTACATTTTTGGCGGGGTATTTACCTTCTCGAAAAGCAAAAAAAATAGATCCCGTTAAAATCATCAGAGGTCAATAAACAATACTATGAAAACAGTTCTTGAGGCAAAAAACATCAACAAATACTTTAAAAAACCGGTACTTTTTCATGTGCTTAAAGACATTAGTTTTAAAGTAAATCAAGGAGAATTTGCATCGATAATGGGTAAATCAGGTTGTGGTAAATCTACTTTGCTATACATTTTATCTACTATGGATACTGATTATGAAGGTGACTTATATCTGAACAATGAACTTGTTACCGGACAAGAAAGAGAGAAGCTTTCATACATCCGTAATAAACATATTGGTTTTGTATTTCAGTTTCATTATTTATTGTCTGAATTCTCTGTACTGGAAAATGTAATGCTTCCGGCAAAAAAACTTGGTGAAAAATCGCTAGATGAAATTGAACATCATGCTATGGAAAGACTTCAGGTTTTGGAAATAGATCATTTAGCAAAAAAGCGAGCTTCGAGAATATCGGGGGGAGAAAAACAACGCGTTGCTATTGCCAGAGCATTAATTAATGATCCTGCAATTATTATGGGAGATGAACCTACAGGAAATTTGGATAGCTACAATTCTGATAATGTTTTTAATATTTTCAAGCAACTAAGTGACGAACAAGGGCTATCTCTACTCGTGGTTACTCATGATATTGATTTTGCAGAAAAAACAGATCGAATTATCGAAATGGGAGATGGTCGAATCATAAGCTAACTCTTCAAAAAAAATAAGGAATTAACAACAACTAAGTAATAGCATATGAATTTGACTTATTAAAACTTAATAAAGGGATGTCGGTATGTGATTCTATCTGTTTTACCAAATCCCGATGAAATAGTTTTTTAAATATTCCTTGATCTTCTCTTTCAAGCATCACTACAAGATCGGCTTTAATATCATGTACATACGCATTTAACTTTTCGTAAATATTGTCGGAAATCACCAGCTTAAACTCTATATTTTTATAGTTCACCTTTTGTAAAACCATTTCTTTAAACCAGGCCATTTTACTTTTTTCATCATCATTATCTTTTGCCGAAATATGCAGAACGCTAATCTTTGATTCAAAAGGTTGAGCCACTTCTATTAACCTGTCAATAGCACGAATATCACTTTCTTCAAAATCTGTAGCATATACGATCGTTTTTATTTGTTCGGTATTGAAATTATTTGGCACCACCAGAAGCGGACATATACTCTTTGTAATAAGTTCTTTGGCAATATCACCGGTCAAAACACCACGATTGCTATGTTTATCCTTCATACCGATAATAAGCATATCCACCTGTAACTCTTTTGTTTTTGCAAGAATTCCATCGGTAATCGATAAATTTTTAACAACTTCTATTCGTACATTGGTTTCACTTGATGTAGTACCCAAGTGTTTCTTACAATATGCTTTTAAGATATCATGTTGCTCTTCAAAAGCATTTCTTTCTATTTGCTGTAAAGAACGTATCATACTTGTGCCGGGAAATGAAGGAATATCAAACACATGTAATACAATCAAATCTGCTTGTAATTTAGTACTAAGATTGTAAGCATACTGCAAAGCAGCTATTGAATGCTCAGAACAATCGGTGGGATAAAGAATAGTTTTCATGACTTCTGAATATTTAGAATCAATACAAGAAAGGATATCATTTTAAACACGGACAAAGCATGACATAAGTCATTTATTATCAATAGGTCATAACATAAATTTAAAAATCATAAAGCACCTAAAAGTTACGAATAAAGAAGTAAAAAATCAATTAAAATGACACTAACAATACTAGGAGGAATTATAATATTACTATTGATTATCGTCATCGCTGGAATAACATCTTTTAATAGTAGTGTTGAAAAAGAAAAAACTGCCCTTTTCTCTTCAAACAAAATTATAGACGAAAAGATCACAGAAAAAGATCTTGAAGCATTTCCAGATGTAATGAAAAACTATCTGATCAAAGTCAGAGTAGTTGGAAAACCAAAATACTGCAATATAGTTTTCAAACAAAAGGGGAAAATTAAGACAGATCCAAAAAAGAACTGGTTACCGTTTACTGCTACGCAATATATGTCGTCTAAAAACCCTGGTTTTATCTGGAAAGCCACAAGCCTACCCATGTTAATTAGAGATAAATATGCTAATCATAAAGGAGAAGTAAAGGTCAGTTTATTGGGATTGAGAAATTTGATAGTATTCTCTGGGTCTAAAGTTGATCAAAGCTCTTTAGGGCGATATCTTGGAGAACTCATCTGGTTTCCCATGGGTTTTTTGGATCCGGATATCTCCTGGGAGGTAATAAATTCGAAAACTATTAAAGCCAATATAACGAAAGATAATTTAACGTTGATCGGGTATTTTTATCTTGATGAAAATGGAATGATCAATTCGTTTAAAACAAAAAGATATCGAGATACATTATTAGAGGATTTTATAGGAGAATTGGGAGAATATAAGGACTACAACGGTCTATTAGTCCCCAATACAATGACCGCAATTTGGGATCTTAAAGAAGGAAAACTGGAATATTTTAAAGCTGATATTATCGATTACAGATTAGAGAACATTATCCATTGAATATATGAATGTTAGCAGTGTTTTAACTAAGACTAATCCTCTTTTATCGTATCTTCTAAAGCATAATTAGTTGGCAATACTGCTACTAAGAATCTTAAATATATCGGTTATGGGTACTTCAGAAAAATTGATTGCTAAAATTAATGAGTTAACGACTAATATAGAAACCAATTATCCCGAAATTTATCATTTCATTGAAGAACAACCTATCACAATTCCGTCGAGTGATCATTTCGAAACTAATGAGAAAGCTTTGCAGGATTATCTAAATAGCCTTAGTCAATTGCTGAGTCATCATAAAAAAACACATAAGAAAAATTGATCTATTACTAATAACATGGGAGAGATAGCCACATCCGACAGACAAATTACATTGTTCTATAGTTCTAAATCTGTAAGAGCAAAGCAGACCTTGGCCTATGCTAAAGCTGAAGGCTGGCCAATCCAAGAAATTGATATCCTAAAAACACCCTTAACCGGAACACAAATTGCCGAACTTGCTGGTAGATTAAATCTAGAAATTAAAGATTTGGTCAATCAAGATCATCCTGCTTATAAATCTCATTTCGAACCTCATGATTTTTCTTCTAACGACTGGATAAAAATGATACAACACAATCCAGAGATCATGAAACAACCTATAGCTCTAAGAGGAGATATCACCATCCTAGTTGAAACTCCCACGGATATCATCAAAATTTGAATACCCTAAATTCCTAAACCATAAGTAATCAAAAATCTTTCTTTCTTGATTTTCTATATATATTGAATACAGGTAAAATAACCCAAATACAAAGTACAAATATGGATAGTACTATTCCTAAATTGGTGCCGAAGAACTTTTGAAAAACAGCACCTGTATAACCTAGTAGAGCAGAAATATCTAACTTCAATAAGATGAGGATCCTAGATAAATCTATAGGGTTTATCATCGTAGCAGCTAATGAAAATTTATCAAGAGGATAGGATTCAAACACAATCAATGACATTAAAAATAAACCGTCATAGATTACTGCTAGAAACAACCAAAGAAGAATTGCATAGCCGAACCCTTTGATTTTGTTTTCGTTATACAAAGCAATATTAAATGCTAAAGCAGTAAATATGAGTGTTAAAAAAGCACCTGTTACCAGAAGTAATGAGAAATCCCATATCGCATTAGATTGAAAGAGCCCATAAAATACAAATGGGAGTCCTAAACCAACAATTAGACTCATAGACAGCGAAAATGCCACACCAAGATACTGACCCAAAAAGATCGAAGATCGCTTTACCGGTTGAGCCAACAGAAGTTCTGTAAATTCTTTGGAATTATAATAATACATGACTCCAAAAATTGTACTGATTAGCGGTACCAATATAATAATAACGTTCATTAATGTAATCACCGCCTTGGATAAGCTATTATTGAGGAAAAGTAAGATTAATCCCAATAACAGATAAAAGAAAAAGTATACATAACTCCATCGGCTGCGTATAAGATCATAAAAACTGTATTTTAATATTTTAAACATTGTTTTGAGTTAAAATAGTGGCGATGGCGTGTTCTAAATTTTGTTGCATAGTTTGTTCTTTCAAAGTATTTATGTTTCCTTTAAAATAGACTTTCCCTTCGAGTAAGAAAACGATCTCATCTGCCATTTCTTCAACAAAACTCATGATATGTGAGGTAATTACTATAGTCTTACCATTCGCTTTTTCTTCTCTAATAAGTTTCTTAAGATTGATCAATGCTATTGGATCTAAGCCCGATGTAGGTTCATCTAGAATGATTAAGGGGCTATCGACCATAAATGCCAACAACAGATTCACCTTTTGTTTAGTGCCTCCAGAAAGGTTCCCCAATTTCTTATCTAAAAAAGATTCTAGCTGAAAGCTCTTAATTAATCGTTGATCATTACAAGAGACATTGCGTAAATCTTTAATCATACTTATAAGCTCCTTAACTGATAGATTACCTGGAAAATTGGCTATTTGTGGTAAATAATCTATGTCTTTACGATATGCCCAATTGTTTTTGATAGATACTCCCTGTACAGAAATATTTCCTTTATTAGGTATAACCATTCCCAGTACACATTTTATTAAAGTTGTCTTTCCAGATCCATTGGGTCCTAGCACTGCAAAAACACCTCCTTCAGAAATGTTTAAATCCACCCCATTAAGCACCTGATTCTTGCCAAAATGTTTATATAAATTTTCAATTATAATCATTATATTTTCTTCATTAGAGGAGTAGTATCCATTAGATTATCTGGTGTAAAGACTGGCGAAACCTTTTCAGAAAAATCAATAATATCGATGAATAAGCTTCTCAGTAAAATAATAGTCTCGGGAGTACGGTTTACGATATATGAAAATAATTTTACTGGGCGATAAGGTATATCCCCAATACCATCTTTATTTAAATCATATCCAGTATAATTACTCCAATAATTATTACTGAATTGGTTATCGTTAAGTTTGCTATTATAGGAAACATCAAAGGAATTATACAGAAAATTATTATTGAAAAATTTGTTGGCATAGCATGCTCCACGAACTTTGATCGCCCAACCATTACTTATAAAATTGTTATTGCTATACTGAATTCGATTGGCGCCTTCTATATTAATTCCGGTGGTATTTTCTTCAAAAGTATTTCCAATGATCTTAGCATCATTTATTTCTTTCAATAGTAGTCCATAGGATGTTGTTCCCCAATTTTTTTTAAACACATTATTAGACATCTGTATATGTTTTGAAAACATTACTGCCACTCCCGCTCCATTGTTCTCAAAAGTATTTTTTTCATATATATCGTTATTCGAAAACATGAAGTGTAATCCGTAACGTAAATTGTTTGTACTACTATTATTTTTTATAATGCAATGATTTGCAAATTCAAGGTAAATACCATCTCGTACATGGGTAATAATGTTATTTTCTATAACCACATTTTTGGAGTACCAAAGTTGAATCCCATTGCCAGAGTTATATTCTTCTTTGGCATCACCAACAATCTTGTTATGGAAGACCTTACCATAGCTAGATTTTTCGAGGTAAATCCCAAAGAATAGCTTTTCTAGTACTAAATTTTTGATTACGAAATTTTTACTTTTAACTACTCTAACTGCTGCATAATCTTCAGTATAGCTGGTTCCTACGTTAATAATAAACAAACCATCTACGACGACACTATCTGAAGTAATTCGTATAATCTCTCCTTTTGATTCTCCATCAATTATAGGATAGTCCTCACCAACTAGTGTGACAGGTTTATTGATCACCAGATTATGTTCTTTGTATGTCCCTTTTTTTACCAAAATCGTGTCATTTTCTTTTGCAGCATTGATCCCCTGTTTAATTGTTGAAAATTCACAAGATTTACACACTATGATTTGTGATGCATTCACAAAACTTGAAAACAACGAAAAAACTGTCACTACTATTTTAAAGATGATTTTAATCATATCTATTTCATCTAATGATTAAAAGTTTAGAATTTATTTTTGCGATTACTCGCAAAGAAAAAGTAGCAGAGCAATCGATATGTTTTTATTGATTTAATCGGTTTAAAATTTCTTCCCATGAATATATTTCCCCTTCTTTTTCAACTCGAACCCTTTCGGCTTCGGTTTTGGCCTTAAATGCGGTTAAAAATTCTCCCATGGGACTAGGAACACTCTCAGAGACAAAAAAACTAGCCTTGGTAGCATCAATAAGCTCTTCGGGATTTTCGTAATGGTTGGTAAGGTATTTGGCAACGGTTTCGTCGTTAATTTCTTTGTTGTAATTAATCATACACTCTACAGCATCAAACTTAAAAACTTTTCCTTTTTTTGTGACAATTTCTGCTGCATGAATCTTATCAACGATTGTCATTCTACAGAAATGACAACTATCAAAACCATATTTTATCGCTTGTGGTTTAGTACTACAAGCCAGGAACAGTAATACAACCATTATTAACTTTATATAGCAGCCTCTTTCCATTTTTTACTGGTTTTTGAATGTTTACCATATTCTTTTCTCCCTATAAAAAATGCTATAAAAGAAAGAAACATCCCCATCGCTAAAAAATAGGCTCCTAACCTTGGATAGGAATTCGCTCTAAAGTTTAAGATATCTTTTGATCCAAATAATGGAGGTTGAAATCCCATTGCGGTACCATCTGGATTAGTAAATTTCATGATCGCCTTTGGGTCAAGGTTATGACCATAATCGTGTTCCCAAAGGTAAAAATCATATAAGCCGGCACCACTTAAAATCACCATTAGTATAAACCACCCTAAAAACCATTTATAATTTGCTTTAATGCCTATTATTAGACCTATTACGGTCGTTATCAATATTCCTATCGGAAATATTTTAAATTCAGGAATAGCTTCAGGAATATATTTCATACCCACATAATGGTTCATCAAGTTAATATTCTTAATATCATGAGGGTTAGCATCTGCAAAATCGTTAATATAGATATCCATCCCTAACGGAGTTGGATATTGCGGTGCTTCTAATGTTATGTTCCAAAGAGGAAAGGCAAAAAGTAATAGGGGTAATAGTGCACCCGTTATCATCAATATTCGTGATTTTTTTTTCATAATCAAAAGTTTATTTCTTAACTAAAGAGGGAGAAAATTCTCCCTCTTTTTTTATAGAAAACACTATTAATCTTCACCTAAAGACCAAGACAATTTAATATCAGATGATGCTGGAGATACTCTAACATATCCTTGCATCTCCTGATGTAAGGCCGAACAGAAATCTGTACAATAAAATGGCCAAACACCTACTTGTTTAGGTTGCCATACAAAGGTTTCTGTTTGTCCGGGCATAATTAGTAATTCTGAAGTATTTGCCCCTATCATACTAATACCATGAGGTACATCGTAGTCTTGTTCTAAATTAGTAACATGAAAGTAGACTTTATCTCCCACCTTAATTCCTTCAATGTTATCCGGGTTAAAGTGGCTGCGGATCATGGTCATATAGACATGTACTTCATTCCCATTTCGAACAATTTTAATATCGGCATCAGATTTAGTTACATGCTTATGCTTATTTTCTTCGAGTTTAAAGATTTTTTTGGAGCGTTTTTTTACAATATCTGCTGCAATTCCTGCGGCATAATGTGGTTCTCCGATAGTTGGAAAATCCAATAATAACTCCATTTTTTCACCTGTAATGTCATACAGTTGTGCTGATTGCGTAACTTCTGGCCCAGTGGGGAGGTAGCGATCTTTGGTTATTTTGTTCATCGCTACGGCATATTTTCCAAAGGGTTTTCTTGAATTTCCCCCAGGAATCATAATATGTCCAACAGAATAATACGTTGGTTTTCGGTCAATAACTTCCCAAGTCCCTAACTTCCATTTAACTACTTCAGAAGAGATAAAGAAAGTAGTATATCCATTTCCTTGACCATCGAACTCTGTATGTAATGGCCCCAAGCCGGCTTGTGAAACTGTTCCTGCCAATACATCTTCGAACTTCAGGATTGGAATCCCATATACTTCACCATCAAACTTTTTATTTTCAATAGCATCTAGCATTTTACTGAATGAATGCACCGTTAAATCCGCAGAAAGTTTTCCGTTTCCAACAATATATTCCCCAGAAGGGTCTACATCACAACCATGAGGAGACTTTGGTGTTGGTAATAAATATACCAATCCTGGTAATTCTGAAGCATCTAGGATACGAACTTCTTTTTTCATTGTTGAAGTCGCTGTATGTGTATTATCATCATACACATTATGAGCATAATTGGCTGGCATGGTTTTAAATTTACCTTCTTTGATATACTCCTCAGCTTTTTTCCAGTTTATTGCGGCGATAAAATCTTTATCATTTTGTGAGGCATTCACCTCCATCAACGTATGTGATTCTTCAGAATTATAGGTAGAAAAGAAAAACCAACCATGAGAGGCACCTCTACCAGGGTGTGCCAAATCATAATCAAATCCTGGCATTAAAATTTGAAACGACAAATCCATATGTCCTTCTTTTGGATCTACGCTGATAAAAGATAAAGAACCTTTAAAGTTACCTTTGTACTCTTTAATAGGGATGTCCTTTTGAGGGATGGGTACAGAAAATCGTGTTCCGGCAACTACATATTCAGTGTTTTCTGTTACAAAAGCTGAACTATGGTTACCCCCGCTATTTGGAATTTCTATGATTTCGGTAGTTTCAAAAGTGGTTAAATCAATCTTAGCGATACGCGGTGTATTATTACCATTGATAAATACCCAGCGACCGTCTAATTCACCATTTGTTTGTGAAATATCGGGATGGTGAGAGTCATCCCAAGGAATAAATCCATGAGACGTATTAAGCATTGGTTTGGTCTCTTCGTTATATCCCCATGCTTTCTCAGGATCCTGAGAAAATACGGGAATTACCTTAAACAAGCGCCCCGAAGGAAGCCCGTATACTGATAGTTGTCCACTAAACCCTCCCGAAACAAAGGCATAATACTCATCGTGCTCTCCTGGAGCCACATATACCTTTTCGGCAACATTGGAGGCTAGCGCTCCATTTTTACCCTCTTGATCTCTGTTACAACTGCTAAATGCAATGACAACGATCAAAGAGGCACATACTATTTTATATATATGTTTCATCTGTTTATATTTTTTGATTATTTAATTTGTTGGAGGTAATAATACCTTGTCAATAACATGTACAATACCGTTACCAGCAGGAATACTTGCAATTATCTTTGCTTCACCTATAAAAACATCTTCACCTTTTACAGATATCACGGCATCATTTCCGTTAGATTGTCCTAACTTTTTGAACTTTTTTAAAAAATCTTTAGAATAATTCCCTGGAGTAACGTGATACTTTAGAATATTGGCCAGGGTTTCTTTATTTTCTGGTTTCAATAAATCTTCTACTGTACCTTCGGGTAATGCTTCAAATGCGGCATTGGTCGGGGCAAAAACCATCAATGGTCCTGCATTTACCAGGGCATTCTCTAAATCGGCAGCTTGAACAGCTGTTACCAATGTGGTATGATCTTTAGACCCAATCGCAATATTTAAAACATTGGGTCTCGACTCGTCATCTTTTATAAAGGCCTGACCTTGTTTTTCTGTCTTTTCAGATGTTACTTCAGTAGTTTCCGAATTTGACTTGTCTTTTTTGCCTTCAGTTTTACATCCTGCTAGGGAAACAAAGAACAGTAAGGTCAAAAAAATATGTGTTATTGTTTTCATTGTGTGACAATTTAGTTTTCTTCTTTTAAGGTTCTGAAATATTCCAGGATAGCTCTTGCCTCATCTTCTACCAGACTTTGATTTGCCATTGGTGAACCGTTGTGCTCTACTAATAACTCCTTAGCAAGTGGGTCTTCTTTAACCATTTCTTCAGGGTTAAGAATCATATTCATTATCCATTCGGGGGTTCTTCTTTCAAGAATTCCGGTAGGAGCCGGGCCTATAAATTTTTTGTGAGGCTTATGACAAGCTCCACATTTTACTTTAAAAAGTTCCTGTCCCTTTTTGACCATATTTTGATCAATGTTTTCTGATAATACAAGCGTTTTGATTGGTCCAACACCCTTATTTACAAGATCCACCCGTTTTGATGGTGGAATAGCATTACTGGTGGTAGTTTTTTTGGTTTCTGTAGTGGTGGTTTTTTTAGTTTGAATAGTAATTTTCTCTTTTTTCTCTTCTTCTTTACCTCCACAGCTTACGAGGAATAGCAAAGAAAATACACTAACTAACTTTATTATGACATTCATTGGATGTGTTGTTTACAAATTTGCTTAAATGTAGACACCAACAATGAAGTAAAATATGATATATATCAGTGTTTTTATACTCGCTGAGCGACAGGAAAACCATCGTTAAAACTATCATAGTTGAAGAAATTATAAATCATCTTCACAGGTATTCCGTAAAAAATATGGTTTGAAAAATTCCCTTCAAAAGAAAATAGTAGTTATTTGGATAAAATCACAATAGTTTTTCTAATCATTAATACCCCACTTTTTTCTTTAATGAAGGCACTTCCCATTTGATCATTTCTTTCAAGAATTCATCTACTTTCTCCACAATCAATTTTTCGGTAATAGATTCTGGAGTATACTGACCAAATTCTACTACATTATTTTCATGAGTTACATTTTCAATCTCCGGATACATCATAAAAACATATATGTCTCCATTATATGCTTGTGAGAAAATCAGAGCCCCTCCTGGTAAAAACTGATATGCCGGAATCAAATTGGTGCAATCTATCATTTCTGGAGGAAAAGAGTCAAAAGTAATATTGACCGCTTCATTATTATGTATCCAACTTAATTCCTGAACCTTCCACCCAATATCATATTGTTTTACAGCAGCTTGCAATGTTTTTATAAGTAGGTTTTTGGTTTTATTTTTCCAAAGTACCCGCTTATCTACTACAGTCTTTATAGAGTTTGTATAATCGATTATACGCTCTTCTAAATGTTCAATTTTCATGATCTGATATTTTAGATTTTTCTTTTTTCTTCTCCATTTTCTTAAAATATCCTCTGAACAGGAAATTATGTTTCAGAGCTTCCATATTTTGATTAAATCGATCGGTCCCTTCTTTAATACTATTCATCGTAGAGTCTATATTTTTAACCAAGACAGGATTGTTTGCTAAATAATTTAGAGCTCCTTTACCTTCTTTAATATCTTTTACCACTATATTGAGATCTTCACTTACTGCAGTAATCTCGACACTTGATTGTTCTAGGTTACCTATTATAGCTTTCATTTTTTGTCCTGATATACTATCATTTAAGAGCACTCCCGCTACACTTTCATTTTGATTGATTGATGAAATGATAGTAGTAAGCTCTGTAATTGCTTGTGATGCTCCTGCACTGGCTTTTCTTAATTCATAAATGGTTAATTTAAGATCTCTGGCCATTATAGAATCATTAATTAGTAACCCAAGAGTCCCTTTACCCTCGATAATTTCGGTTGTGATTTTTAATAAGTCAGCTGTTAACAACGCTGCATTTTCATTGGTTACATTTAAGGTAGTTAGCATGTCATCGGTACCTATTTTACTAAATGATTGGATCGTATCTCCCGAAAGTACAGGAGGTTTTTTACCATCTCTTGGGATAATATTGACAATCATATTACCTACCAAACCGTCAGAACTAATGGTAGCAACCGCATCTTTTTTAATATGTTTTCCTACACTTTCTCGTATAAGCATTTCTACTATGATTTGAGTATCATTGATCATCTTAATTTTGCTTACAGTCCCTACATTTATCCCTGAATATCTTACATTATTACCTAACTCTAACCCATTGACATTGGTAAATTGGGTCATAATCCTAACATTACTCCCAAAAAGATTCTGGCGGTTTCCGATAGAATACAATGCTGCAATAAGAAGCATAGTTCCCAACACAACAAAAACCCCTAGTTTTAGTTTTTGTGAAGCTGATTTTTTTATAGTAACCATAGTCTATGTTTTTCTAATGTTTAAAAAAAGCCTTTACCTGAGGATCATTTGATCTAATTAACTCTTCATACGTACCTTGTGCATAATTAATCCCATCCACCAGTAAAATAATCCTGTTAGAAATCACCCGTGCACAATCCACATCATGAGTAATGATTAAAGATGATGTTCCGTATTTTTTCTGTATGCTTCGCATAAGCTGTATAATTTCTTTGGCAGTAATTGGGTCTAATCCTGTTGTTGGCTCATCATACAAGATGATTTTAGGTTTAAGAATTAGTGCTCTGGCCAATGCCACTCGTCGTTGCATACCCCCAGAGAGTTCTGCAGGCATTAGATCAATCGCATCTGTCAACCCTACATTTTCTAGTGCCTCTACAACCAATGTTTCTGTATGTTCTGTCATCTTCAATTTTTTCTTATGCCGACGCAGTGGAAACTCCAGGTTTTCTCGAACAGTCATAGAATCGTATAATGCACTTCCTTGAAATAAAAATCCTATTTCGGTGCGTAAAAGATCTAATTCGGTCTGTCCTAAAACTGTAATATCTTGACTTCTTATTCTAATGCTGCCACTATCTGCCTGCATTAAACCCACTAGACATTTAATCATTACCGATTTTCCAGAACCTGACTTACCCATCACAACCAGGTTTTCTCCTTCAAATAATTGTAAACTAAAGCCATTGAGCACATGATTATCGCCAAAACTTTTCTGAAGATCTTTGATCTCTAATACTGGTGCTATTTTGTTTTTAGTTTCCATTACATTTCATTCTCATTTATAAAAAAGTACTAGTTATATTTCAAAAAATATATCTGCTAGAAACACGGCTATAAAGTCGATAACAAATAATAACATCGAGGTATACACCACTGCCGAATTAGAAGCTTCTCCCACTCCTGCAGTTCCCTTCTTACAGTGATATCCTTTATAACACCCTACTAATCCAATAGCAAACCCGAAAAAAAATGATTTAATCGTGGCAGGAATGATATCGCTATACTCTATAGCATCAAAAACCTGATTAAAATATAGTTGAAAGGATACTGCGCCTTTCAAATTCTCAACGATGGCAGAACCAAACAGTGCAATTGCATCTCCAAAAATGATTAATATTGGCAGCATTAATGTAGTGGCTACAATGCGAGTAATCACGAGATATTTAAAAGGGTTTGTTCCTGATACCTCCATGGCATCAATTTGTTCTGTAACTCTCATCGAACCGAGTTCGGCTCCGATTCCCGATCCAATTCTTCCTGCACAAATCAAAGCTGTAATTACCGGGCCAATTTCTCTTACTATTGAGATCCCCACCATTGAGGGCATCCAGGATTCGGCACCAAATTCCATTAAGGTAGGACGAGATTGAAGTGTAAATACTAATCCTAAGATAAATCCGGTAACTCCTACCAAAAGTAATGATCGATTACCCATGTGGTAGCACTGTCTAAGTAATTCCTGAAACTCGAATGGTCTAATAAACACCTCTCTCAAAAAACGTCCTGCAAAAAATGACAAGTCGCCAACCTCTGTAAAAAAAGCCTTTGTTCTTTCTACTATTCGAAGTGATTGAGTCATAGCTAGTATACTTCTTAAGTTATTCAAATATAGAAGTAGCTTTTTCTAATAAAAATGACATTAATCAGGTGTATCAACTGTCTATACTGATATTTATCATAGTATGATCAATGAAACTTTGATAGATTTAGCTGTTAAAATCCAAACCATGAAAACAACGGTAGCAATACAAAACTTAAAATGCAGTGGTTGCGAGAGCACCATTGCCAAGAAACTACATACTCTAGAAGGTATAAAGGATATATCTGTAAATACTGATGATTGCACAATTTCTTTTAGTTACGAGACCCAAGACGGTATTGAAACTGTAGAAAAAGAGCTTACGAAATTAGGATACCCCATTGAAGGGGATAAAAACAACCTAAGCAGAAAAGCCAAATCCTATATCAGTTGTGCTATTGGGAGGCTTAATAAATAATAGTATTTAGCATCTTAATAGCGTAACCATGCAAGAAACAGCAAAAAAAGGAGCTTCGTCTAACGCAGTTTACGGTTTGGGATTTGTAGGAGCCGTAATCTATTTTATTAGCCATGCTACAGGATTTTGGATAGGAGTTCTAGGTGTTTTAAAAGCCATAGTCTGGCCCGCAATACTGGTATATGAAGTGTTCAAATTTATAAAAGCCTAAATAATGACTCCCGAAACAACCATAAAAAGTAGCACGAATTATTTTCAGCAATTCCCATCAATAGAAATTGATAATCACATTTGGTTTATTGCCAACGATGTTATCAATATTTTAGAATTAAAAGAAGACACTATAGAGATTATGAAGACATTGGATGATGAAGAATGTTTTTCTAAAAGGTTGACTAGAAATGGGCAGCGTCAATTTGTAGATCTTATTTCAGAAAGTGGATTATATGCCTTACTCTTTAGAAGTAATACTAAAATTGCTAGAAAATTCAGGAAATGGGTTACCAATCAAGTACTTCCACTAATTAGGGTTAGGGGGTATTATTCTACTAAACGGTTTGAGATTCCTAATTATGTTCTTAGATTTAATGATAATTGGAATCGCGTGGAACCTGGCTACTTCTCTGTGCTAAGTGAACTTTTTATTCGATTGTATGGACGTTTTGAGCAAATAGGTTATATTTTACCTGACAAAGCTTTAGACGGAAAAGAAATGAGACCAGATATTAGTGTATCGCTTCATTTTGACAAGTATATTGAGGAAAAATTCCCTCAGTACAATCGAGAATTTAAAACATACCTTCATGTACTACCCCATGGAAGAGAAATAGAAGTAAAACAATATAGCAATCATCTACTCCCAATATTTATTGAATATATAGATACGTATTGGCTCCCACAACATGCATATGATTATTTTGAAAAAAGAGATAAAACTGCTTTAAAATATTTGCCAAAACTAATAAAATTATGAGTTCGATTCCAATTCCTAAAATAAAAAACATTAAAAAAGGCCACTCTAAAAAAGAGTGGCCTTTATATTTTACGTTGGTAATTTTTAATACCAACCTCTTACATTATATGTAACTGATTTTGGTTGGTTTTTACCATAAGCAACACCTACATCTCTAGCAGCTTTGATAGCACTTTTCTTCAGATCAAGTACTTTTAACTGATATTTCCAATCTCTATCACTTAGATCTTTTACTCTTGCTGCTATTTTAGCATACAACGATTTAACCTGACCATAACAAGCTCCTTGAGGTTCTACCGATGATAAGATAATTCCAGCTTCGTTAGCTGCATTTATATCTTGATTTGCAGCCCAGATAGCAGATGCTTCTGCTAATTTCTGCTTACAATCTCTATCGATACTTTTCTTATAAAGAACCCCGATTTTTGACTTCACTTTATTAAAACATGTACTTGCTTCGGGTACATTCGTTAATAGAACCAAAGCTTCTTCAAACTCGTTCTGAGCTTCTAATGCAGCAGCTTGCTTAAGGATGTTACTACAGTTATTATTATAGTATTCTATAATTTTTTCCTTTCCTTTTTCAACAAACTCTAAAACTTCAGGGTTTTTAGGACTCAGTCTTTTTATCGCAGAAATATAGGCCTTGTTTTCGTTAGTCCCTACTCCTTTTAATTCTATAGATTGGCTTGCAAACAACGTTCCTGACACACCATCTCCTATATATAATGTTACATTTAGATTTAATGCTGTCTTGGGTGGAGCAGTAGGAGTAATATCCTTACTTACTACACTAATATTTGGTGCCAATACAAATCTAGAATTATACACATTATTACTAATTCCATTTTTAGTAATTATCTGTGTTAATCGATTAAGTAACATTTTTTTGGCAGAAGCTGGGATACCCTCAACTTGCTGTGGCACATATGCCGCTAATGTAATACCGTCACTACTTTTCTTTTCTTGTGCAACCAAAGACGTTACCACAAAAAATAATGCTATATATATTATTTTTTTCATAATTGTATTTTTTATTTCCCTCCTAATATGATAGTTGCTCTACCTAAACCTTTCATAACAAGCTTGTTCGGAATTGCATACGGTTCAGATTTAAGCATTTTGCTCAGACCTTTAACAAATCGTCGTGCATCTATTGCTCTACCTTTATCATTAAAAAGAGGAATTCTTACCTGCTCAAACAATGCCATATCTTCTGTCATATCAGTAGTATTAAATCTACCTTTAACAGCATTATCTGCCAACCAATCTTCAATAATCACGCCTAATTCTTCATCATCATCACCATATTCAGACTCTAGATCACCATCCCAATCATCCCATTTCTGGATTCTTACGATGATTTCACGTCCATTTTCAAACATATCATCAAAATGTGTTTGTAATGATCCTGTAAAGGTATCCATGTGTGATAATACTGCTTCAGATAATAATACCGGTACTTCTGCAGAAAAAGAAGGAGCTCCTGTACCTGTAGCTGTTGCAATTTGCTTATCGGTATACGCATCTAACCCTTGTAAGTTAAAAGTAACCGATTTTTTTGGCCCTGTTCTGTTTATAGTCCAGGTTAATTGCATAATAATATCGGCCTTTGCTACTTTTTTAAGTGCATCTATTGGGCTTTCGCTTACACCACTTCCTGTTTCTTTTGAAGAACGCATGTTATCCTCTGCAGCATTAGACTCTAATGTTTTTATTGCAGACTCCATATTCTTAAGAGGAAAACCTCTATCGGCCATCATACCGTTGATCTGACTGATTACTTGAAGTACTTCAGCATTTTCTTGAAAAGCTCTTTTATAATCAGGTACTTTTACAGTGGTTCCTTGATTATCAAAATTAAGCATATATCCATTTTGATTACACCAAACATCACTTGGTACAACCATAAGTGTAGGTTTTTTTGCTTGACTGTATCCAAATGATAGGGTAAGCATAAAAATTCCTATAAGTAGTATGTTTTTTTTCATTTTTTGTGTCTTTTATAAATTAAAATCCAGAGCTTAATGATCTAATTATTCCTTCAGACTCTAATCTTTTTCTTAGTTGATCTGTCGCTACGTTTACAACAACTCCAATTTTATATTCTCTTTTACTTACTTTTAAGCGATCACCAGGTGCAATATTACCATCTGCAGCGGCGGTTACATATTTCCTAAATTCGCCTTCATCGCTAAAAAAGGTTTCAAAAAAGTCTGCGTGATCGTTTTCTACTCCAGGGTTTTTTACTAATGGTTTAAAAGGAGTACAACCGTTTCCTCCACCAGCATATCCTTTAAAAACGATACCGTGTACAGCATTTTTCATTGCCTGAGCTATAGCAAATTTTGGGTTTTTTGAATAGGACCACACCTTTACAAGTTTAGAACCTTGTTTAGCAATACCTTCGCACTCTACATCATATCTCCATGCTTTGGTATCCTCATTTGCTAATCTCTTTTTTCTTTGCGCGTTGGCATTAAAACTAAAACATAAAAGTAATAGCATTACCAATCCAATCTTTGTGATGAATTTATTCATAATATAACGTTTGATTTTTTTAGTTAATTTGTCTGATCAACATTCCTGAGTAAAAGTTTTTACCTCCTTTAAACAATGTATATTCTTTAACTTCTTCTGTAGATTCTTTTTCTTCTCCCGCCATAAAACGGTTATCCCAAATTTGCTTTTTATCAACCTTGATAACACCTTGTCTTTTGTAAAAAGTTTTACCATTTTTGTCGATCGTCTGCTCTAAAACTTCATACTTATCACCACCTTCTAATCCTTCTTTAAGTCCGATCTTTGCAGATAGCGGATCACCACTTATTAATGGAGTTTTGGTTCTAAATACTTCATATTTTCTTTGCAGTTTTGCAATTACAGCATCTACTGCTTTTACTGTTGCAATAGCTACTAGTTCTTCTTCACTCTTTTTAGTAAACACAGTACTTTGCAAATCTGCCCAAGCTACTTCTGTTCCAACTAGTTCTATTTTGAAAATATTTGAATCATCAAACGCTTTCTTTCT
This sequence comes from Aquimarina penaris, assembly GCF_040786285.1. Lineage (NCBI taxonomy): Bacteria > Pseudomonadati > Bacteroidota > Flavobacteriia > Flavobacteriales > Flavobacteriaceae > Aquimarina > Aquimarina penaris. The sequence goes on along the minus strand of NZ_JBFMKQ010000001.1, from coordinate 1,250,238 downwards.
TGCTTCATCAAAATTAGCATCATCTGTCCAATAATCGTTATAAAAAATTGCTGCCATTTCCTCATTCCAAACTAGCTTATATAGATGAGAAGTTGTTTTGATTACATATCCTTTTCCTGCAACATCAAGAGCGTTACCTGCTAATTTAGATCCAAGGCCAGATTTTCCCATTAAACCACCAGCTAATGCTAATCCTTGTTTTGCTTTTTGTGCAACTTCTTCTTTGCTTATGTATTTAAAATCGTTAACAACCACGAATGTGTTGTTTATTAATTCTTCTCCTGCATCTGCTAATAGAGACAAACCTCTCTCGCTACTCTTAGCGATCTTTACATCTAGTTCTGTAGCATTATAGGATCCTCTTTCTGAAATTAAATCCATATTAAAGCCTCCTTTTTCACTTCTATTAAACCATTTTGCAACTACGGCTTTAGCAACACTATTTTCTGTAAAATACTTTTCTATTGCAACTTTTTGGGCTTCTTTTTGCTCAGCTTTTGATAATGATTCATCATATACTTTCTCAACAGTTCTTCCGTCGATATTGTGATCATTAAATTTTTCGGGAATCTGTGCATCAGTAAATGCTTGTTGAATAACGTCTGCAAATTTTCTGTTCTCGTCTGTCACCATAAGGGTAAATAATGAACTTCTTCTGTAGACAGCATCTGTAGGTTTTTCTTGACCATAGCTGTTCAATGTGCTAACTGATACTAGTAAGCATAGTAATAATTTTTTCATAGGTTAAATTAAAGGGTTAAAAGATTATTATTGATTGTATTAATAATGAATATGTGCCTCATTTTTAGACACAAAGACTGCAAAAGTAAGTAAAAAGATGTTAACATTCTTGATTTGTATTAACAAATTTTTAAACGATGAAGTACAATTATAAACGATGAATGGATTTTATTGAAGGTTTTTTCTTACTTTTACATTACTTTACTTCAAAAGCATTATGACTACAAAACACATACAATACTGATAATCAGATTGGTATAAAACTTATTGTTAAATCAGTATTACACCCTACTTATATTAAGGTTTTACCATAGTTGTAAAACAATTCATACAACAATTTCCATTAAAAATCCTGTAAAATAGTAGTTCGTTATTTTTTTGAAACAAAACTTTAAATATTTGGCTGAACTAACTATAGAGAATAAAATATATCATGTAGTATTGTATATTTACTAAAAACTTGGTGTATGTCTTCTCAATCCCGGCTGGATCGTGCTTATAAAAATGCAAAAGTAATTCCGTTTGATGATAGTTCTAAGTTTATACTTTTTAGTGACTGCCATCGTGGCGATAATAGTTTTGCAGATGAATTTGCTAATAATAGGAATATTTATTTTCATGCGCTACAACATTATTATAAAGAAGGATTTACCTATTGTGAATTAGGAGATGGAGACGAGTTATGGGAGAACCTTAGTTTTAATATGATTCTAAGAGCACATAAAAACATATATGAATTACTTCAGTTATTTTATAATGAGGACAGGTTAGAAATGATCTGGGGAAATCATGATATGGTATATAGAAATCCAAAATATGTAAAAAAACACCTTAGTCATTATCTAGATCATAAAACGGGTAAAGAAGTTCCTCTTTTTCCTAACATAAAATATGAAGAGGCTATCCTCTTAAAGCATAAAAACACAAAACAAGAGCTTTTTCTTTTGCATGGGCATCAAGCAGATTTTATGAATTATAACGGATGGAGAATCCATAGATTTTTGGTTCGTGTCTTATGGAAACCTTTGCAGGTTATTGGCATCTCTGACCCCACTAGTCCTGCACAAAATTTTAAAGAAACCATTCGAATAGAGCGTAGAATCAAAAAATGGATTGCAAACAATAAGAATCTATTCACTATAATGGGGCATACACATCGCCCTAGATTTCCTGAAGCAGGAGGGTTAAACCTCTTTAATGATGGTAGCTGTGTACACCCAAGATGTATTACCGGGATTGAGATAGAAAATGGAAATATTACCCTTATTAAATGGCAAATTTCGACTACTGAAGATGGTACACTTAAGATTGTTAAAATTCCTTTGGAAGGACCTACAAAATTAACTGATTTTATTTCTAAAGAATAAATAGAACTACTCTACATTCAACACTTCTTCAATCTGAGGTGCATACTTTTTGATGGTCATTTCTACACCGGATTTTAATGTCATCTGGTTCACACTGCACCCTACACAAGCTCCTTCTAACTGAACCTTTACTCTTTTGTCATCTTCAATAGAAACTAAAGAAATATTACCTCCGTCACTTTCTAAAAAAGGTCTAATCTCATCTAACGCCTTTTCAACGTTTACTCTTAATTCTTCAGAAGTCATATTCTATTTTTTTACTGCAGAACACCCTGCCATTGTTGTTATTTTAATTGCTTCGGTAGGTGGTAAATTTTCGTTTCTATTTACTACTTCCTGTACTACATTTCTAGTTAATTCCTCGAACGCTTTTTCGGTAGGAGTTGCGGTTTGCAAAGCTGCCGGTCTACCCACATCACCAGCTTCACGAATACTTTGTACTAAAGGAATTTCTCCTAAAAATGGAACTTCGATATCCTCTGCAAGGTTCTTGGCTCCTTCTTTACCAAAGATATAATATCTATTATTAGGAAGCTCATCTGGAGTAAAATACGCCATGTTTTCTACAATCCCCAGCACTGGCACATTAATACTATCCTGCTGAAACATTGCCACACCTTTTCTAGCATCTGCCAATGCCACATTTTGCGGAGTACTAACAACCACAGCTCCAGTTATTGGTAATGACTGCATAATCGATAAATGAATATCTCCTGTTCCCGGAGGTAGGTCAATTAACATAAAATCAAGTTCTCCCCAAGCGGCATCAAAGATCATTTGATTTAATGCTTTTGCAGCCATTGGTCCTCTCCAAACCACAGCTTGGTTAGGTTGTGTAAAAAACCCTATCGATAAAATCTTTACTCCATAATTTTCTATAGGTTTCATTTTAGATTTATCTCCAACCTTAACAGAAAGTGGTCTTTCTCGTTCTACATCAAACATAATCGGAGCCGATGGGCCATAAATATCTGCATCCAAAAGCCCTACCTTAAAGCCCATTTTGGCTAATGTAACAGCTAAATTGGATGTTACCGTAGATTTACCCACGCCTCCTTTACCAGAAGCAACGGCAATAATATTAGATATCCCCGGAATAGCTTTTCCTTTGATTTCATTTTTCTGGGGTTGAGCTGCTGGTGCTTCAACCTTGATATTTACTTTTATTTTTGCTTTCTCATATACTTTTTCATGAATCACTTTCATCACATCTACTTCTGCTCGTTTACGTATATGTAATGCTGGTGTAGATAACACCAAATCTACAACGACCTCATCTCCAAAAGTAATTACATTTTTTACAGCACCACTCTCTACCATATTCTTTCCTTCTCCGGCAACAGTAATCTCTTCTAGTGCTTTAAGTATCTCAGATTTTTCTAGCTTCATGCGTATTTTTTCTTTTTCTAACTAATCAATAATCTAGATTGATTCTAAATGCAAAGATAGGTCGAAAAGTTAAGATTATAAAGCTCTAAAATCGAAATGATTTATAACAGTATCGCTATTTGTAATATGTGAGTATTTGTAAATTTTTCAAAAATTAGGAAATAATGGGATATCTAAAGATTTCTATAACTCCTGCATAGGATCCCAAAACACTTTTTCAAAATTTTGTATTTGATTATCTACTACTTCTATCCCTTCACTTTCTAGAAGTTGTTGCATTAAATTGGTTCCTTGAAAATGGTGTTTCCCGGTTAAAATTCCTTTACGATTAACCACACGATGTGCAGGTACATCCTCGCGACCATCACAAGCATTCATTGCCCAGCCTACCATGCGGGCACTACGAGCAGCTCCTAGATATTTGGCTATTGACCCATAAGAGGTTACTCTGCCATGCGGTATCTGTCTGGCAACTTTATAGACTCTATCGAAGAAATTTGCGTCATCTTTTTTTACTCCCATGTATAAATTATTCTTGCTAAAGTAATGATTACCAAAATCAGCATTAATATGCCCATAAAATAATTAGTATACTTGGTGATCGATGTCGTCTTTTTTTCAATCTTCAGAAAGGAGAACACATAAAAATAGAGCGTTACAAATGTTCCGGCTCCTGCTGCTATGGCAAAGACAGTAATTCGTATGGCATCATATTCTATTTTACCGCTAACACTCATCCCCGCAGCTATGGCTACAAAATAGGGGATAGGTAATACATTAATCGCTGATATGATCATCCCCTTAAAAAAACTTCGGGTACCTCTGTTTCTATATACTTTAATCTTTGTTCCTCTTTGTTTTGCTTTAGTAAAAAAATAAATTGCCATGAGAAAAAAGATGACTGCTCCCGTACGAAGTAGAATATTTTTCACAAATGGGTTAAAGAAAATATATTTAGCCAAAAGAATGGCAACAAGTGCCTGACATAAGACAACTATTGAAGCTCCTATCGCCACTAGAATTCCGTTTTTTTTACCTCTTTCGAGACAAGTTCTAGCAACTGTCATATTTACCAATCCAGGAGGGATCACCCCTACTAGTGATGCAAAAAAAGTGACTAAAAACAGTTTGGTAGTTTCCAAAATAACGACTCCGATTACACGATCCTAAACTGGATGTAAGTTATTGGTTTATTTTTTTCTAAATATTGTTTTTCATAAAAAGTTTGAATTGCAGTCACCACCTCTGGGGATCCTTCATTATGATAGACATTATGATTGGCATATAACACTTCATGACCTTCTCCATGTAATAATCCTAAGGTGTATCCATGCATAAATTCACTATCTGTTTTGAGGTGTATAATTCCGTCTGATTTAAGGATCTTTTTGTAGCGTTGTAAGAACGTTGTATTGGTCATTCTATGCTTTGTACGTTTATATTTTATTTGTGGATCAGGAAATGTAATCCAAATCTCATCAACCTCTTCTGCTTCAAAAATATGATCCACCAACTCTATTTGCGTTCTGATAAAACCTACATTATTCATTTTTTCCTCGATCGCGGTTTTAGCACCACGCCAAAAACGTGCTCCTTTAATATCAATTCCTATAAAGTTTTTATCTGGATATTTTTCGGCAAGACCCACCGTATATTCTCCTTTTCCACAACCTAATTCGAGTACTATTGGGTTTTGATTTTTGAAGAATTTATCATTCCATTTTCCTTTATACCCATGAGTATTATTAAGTACTTCCTCACGAGTAGGTTCTACTACGTTATCAAAGGTTTTATTCTCGTTAAATCGTTTTAACTTATTCTTACTTCCCACTAATTCTCGATATTTCTTATTTACTAGTCTTAAGGATTACTATTGTGTTACATGAATTCTATATTTCTTTATTAGAAAAACGACTATTACAACACTATACTTAAAGATAATTTTTTGGTAAAATTAAGGAAATATACGGACACAGAAATAGGATTAACTTTATTATTATGATGAAATAGCTAATCACTTTAACAACCTAAAAACTAGAACATTTGGATAGAAAAGTACTTGTAGCCCCTCTTAATTGGGGATTAGGACACGCAACTCGTTGTATACCTATCATTAATGCGTTAATAAGTAAAGGGATTACACCTGTTATTGCTTCAGATGGAGCTGCGCTTTCATTACTAAAAAAGGAGTACCCAGAATTACAAACCAAAGTACTTCCTTCCTATAACATTGAATATTCGAAAAAAGCCAGCAATTTTAAAATAAAAATGCTATTAAACAGTCCAAAGATTGCACATGCCATTAGTGCAGAAAAAAAGGCTATAAAAAAACTTATTGAAGAGGAGGACTACTGTGGTATTATCTCGGATAATAGAATGGGCGTACGACACAAAAGTATTCCTTCGGTCTTTATTACCCATCAACTTACTATTCTTAGTGGTAAAACAACTTCGTTTAGCACAAAACTGCATAACAAATACATCAAGAAATTTGATGTATGTTGGGTACCTGATATGGCAGATGACCCTAATCTAAGTGGTGAGTTAGGTCACCCTAAAAAAAGTAATATTCCTGTTACGTATTTAGGCCCCTTGAGTAGGTTTGAACATCAAATTATACCTAAGCGATATGATATCATGGTATTACTTTCTGGACCAGAACCACAACGCACCTTATTAGAACAAAAATTGTTTCAGGAATTTGAACAAAGTGATAAAAAAATAGTGTTTGTAAGAGGTGTTATTGAGGATACACACAAAACATATGTAAAGAACAATATTACAATCCATAATTATTTAACGGGGAAGGATTTAGAAAACACTATAAACAGTAGTAATCTTATTATTTCAAGATCTGGTTACACCACTGTAATGGATCTTGCTAAGTTGAAGAAAAAAGCATTTTTTATCCCTACGCCGGGGCAATTTGAGCAGGAATATCTTGCGCAACGCTTAACGACAAATAAATTAGTGCCGAGCTGTACTCAAAATGAATTCACTTTAAAAAAACTTAGAGACTTAAATGCATATCGAGGATTAAGTAGTTTTAGTACTGATGTCGACTACGGGAAACTTTTTCACTTTTTCCAGCGTAAATGAAAATTCACTCCCAACACGATAATCACTTTCAACATATATACGTTCATGATGCGCTTCGATGATATGTTTCACAATTGCTAACCCAAGACCTGAGCCTCCTTCTTTACGAGATCCGCTTTTGTCTACGCGATAAAAACGTTCGAATAATCTTGGAATATGAGCTTGCGCAATACCTTCTCCGTTATCGGTTACTCTAACGATTGTTTTATTACGAATTAGATCTTCGATACTTACCTCTGTAGTACCGTCTTCTTTTCCGTATTTAATAGAGTTTACAATCAGATTCGAGAGCACTTGTTGTATGCGTTCTTTATCGGCATGCACTAGTATGGGTTCTGCATAATTCATATCAAACGTAAGTGCAATATTTTTCTTAGCTGCTTTCATTTCAAAAAGATCAAATACACTTTGCACCAATTCTACAATGTCAAAATTCGTATAGTTAAGGTTAAGGTCACCGACCTCTAATTTGGTGATCATATCAAGATCATTTACAATATAAATCAATCGCTCTACCCCTTTATTGGCACGATTAAGGTATTTGTCCAAAATTACCGGGTCGTTCATTGCGCCATCCAAAAGGGTAAGAATATACCCTTGCACGGTAAATAGAGGGGTTTTTAGCTCATGAGACACATTACCCATAAACTCTTTACGATAATCTTCTCTGATTTTTAAGGTTTCTATCTCTGTTTTTCGTTGTTGCGCGAATTTCTCAACTTCTTTGATCAGAGTTCTCATATCTGTGGTTACAGGTGTATCTTCGACGGTATTTACATCCAACATTTCGATATCATCATAGATTTTACGTACTCTGCGATAAATAAACCGCTCTACTCTATACTGAATGATGAAAAAACAAATTGTATAGCACACCAACACAAAACCAATTATGAATACTGGGTTGAGTATTGATTGAGCATATAAAAAAACGCTCAATGCGAGCGTTAATACTATGGTTATGTATAGAGACGACAGGTATGCAAACCTATACGACTTCTTAAAGTTTTCTGCCATTTATACCACAAACTTATATCCTACTCCTTTGATCGTTTTAAAGCTATTGTCACCTATCTTTTCTCTTAATTTTCTGATATGAACATCGATAGTACGACCACCTACAATAACCTCGTTACCCCAAACCTTATCAAGAATATCTTCTCGCTTAAACACCTTTCCTGGCTTGGAGGCCAATAAAGATAATAATTCGAACTCTTTTCTAGGTAATACGATCTCTTTTTTGTCTTTTACGATCTTATATTCATCTCGATTAATCACCAAGCTTCCAATCTTTACCACGTTATCCGAAGAATCCTCTTCTTTTAATCTGCGGAGCAAGGCCTTTACTTTGCTTACCAAGACTTTTGGGCGAATTGGTTTAGTAATATAATCATCTGCTCCTGCATCAAATCCTGCTACCTGAGAATAATCTTCTCCCCTTGCAGTAAGAAACGTAATGATGGTATTTTGTAAATCAGGTAGTTTACGAATTTGTTCGCAAGCTTCAATACCATCCATCTCTGGCATCATCACATCCAGAATGATCAAATGTGGTTTTTTCTTTTTAGCAATTTTTACTGCTTCGACCCCGTTTTCTGCCGTAAGAACATGATATCCTTCTGCAGTAAGATTATAGCCTACTATTTCTAGAATATCCGGTTCATCGTCTACCAATAATATAGTAATATCTTTTTTGTTCATTTTCTTTTGAATTATATCACTTGTGTAAATATACTATGTTACTATGAAAGTTTTCGCAACTATAAAGCTAGGAAACAATAAACTAACATAAAAATCTTATAAGGATAACGTTCTCTTAACGTAGACTCTATTTTTCAAAATCAAAAAAAGGCCAAATAGTTTCCTATCTGGCCTTCAATAATTATGCACTATTGAGATCTTTATTGATTATCTCTATATGTGGTTAACAAGTTCATAGTTGCGGTAATCAGATCTTTGGTCTCTAACAGCAACCCAAAATATAAGGTAGTATTTTTAGGGCTGCTTTCTTCTGTTCTAGTTCTTGCAACTTGTTTGTCAATTTTCTGATTTACTCTATTGAATAATTCTTGTTTTTCATCGATAATTGCATCAATACGGTCAAATTCTCTATCGCTAAAAGCTTTCTTAATTTTTCCAAACAACTCATTCAATTGCTCTTCAATTTCTTTTAGATCTTTGATCTGGTTAAATCGAAGTTTTTTATGATTATTATTTACGTGTTTATGACTTGCCTTTGTAATGTACTCGAGTGATTGTGACATGTCCTGTAGGTATCCTAAAATATTGATATAAAAATTACTTGCTCCTACACTAGATTCATCTAAATTTTTAATGAAATAGAAGATATTATCTCTAAGATCTTCAACTTCGGCATCTAATTTGGCAATACCCTTTTTACCTTTCTTTAAGGCAGGCAAATCGTATTTTACTAAACTATCTACGGCGTTTGCATAAATTTTGTTTCCTCTATTTACGAAAGATTTGATATTATCTGCACTTTCTTCAATAACGCCTTGAATAGAACTGCTCTCAGAACTTTTAAGACTATCTTCTGCTTTATCTGCCTTTACTCTTTTTCTGTAGTTTATAGTATTTCTTGCTAAAAGTAATATAGCTACAAGTAATAATACTGCAACCATTGCAGGTCCACCAAGATTAATCAAAAATGCTACAGCAGCAGCGGCGATAAATGCACTGATTGCGGTCATAAACCATCCAGCAATCACATTTAACACTCCAGCTACACGATATACAGCACTTTCTGTTCCCCATGCTCTATCTGCCAACGAGGTACCCATTGCCACCATAAAGGTCACATAGGTTGTAGAAAGTGGTAATTTCATAGAAGTTGCTATAGAAATCAAAATTCCTGCAACTACAAGATTCACTGCCGCTCGTACCATATCAAAAGCTGGCATCTGATATGTCTTATCCTTTGGTAAATCTATAACTGGCTTGGTAAATTGTTTTTCTATAAATTCCATTGCAGGCTTTGGAGTAATCGCAGCAAGTCCCTGAGATATCAACACTGTACCTCTTACAACCCCTCTTGATAAGAAATTAGGTTTAAAACGTTCTTTAGCTTCTCCTTCTCTGGAAAGGTTAATTTCTGTATCGGCAACATATCGTGCTTTTTTTGAAAGCCATAATGTCAATACCATAATTCCTCCTGCGAGGAACAATAACAATACTGGTGTTTCGCTTTTTTTAGCCAGAACATCCATCGAAAACTCTGCGGCCGGAACACCAGAAACTGCCCAAGCTTCATATGATTGCCATCCAGCAATAGGAACACCAATAAAGTTTACCAAATCATTACCTGAAAAGGCCAATGCTAATCCAAAAGTACCTACAATAATGATCAGCTTATATATATTGACTTTAAGGAAGTTCACCAACACATATGATAATGCTGACCATACTACGAAACCTACTGCTACAATCTGTAGTACATTTGTTTCAAGAAATCCTCTCAATGTCAATTTCATTGTACCGGCATTAGCATCTATTTTATAAAAATCTTTTTGTGCTTTTGCTAGTTCTTTAACACTTTCATATGCAGTCCCCAAATATTCATTTGCCCAATTCAACAATCCTTCTGCACCTCCACTATATACAACATCAACTACAGCTTTTGCATAATTGGTTCCTTTGATTCCCTTCATGAAAATAAAGTATAGTAAAGCGGTTAATGCTATACCTCCGAACAAAGCACCTACCCACTTGGCTTTCTTTTCAAAATTATAGGACAATAACAGACGAGTAACAAATTGTACTATGGCTCCTACAGAAAAGGCAATAACTACAGATAGCAATATTCCACTAATAATTTCTCCTGCTTTTTTGGTATTGATATAATTCCCTAAGTCAGTAAAAGACAATCCTTGATCTGCTCCAATTTTGATCAGGGCTATACATACTGCCGCTCCCAAAAGGTTAAATACAATGGATACCGTTGTTGAAGTTGGCATACCTAACGTATTAAAAAAGTCGAGGAGTAATATATCAGTGATCATCACCGCCATAAAGATGATCATGATCTCATCAAAATAGAATTCTCCAGGGTTAAATATACCTTTTCGTGCTACTTCCATCAATCCACTAGAAAAAATGGCTCCAGCTGCAATACCAACACTGGCAACAATCATAATAGTCCTAAAAGACACTGCTTTAGAACCGATAGCAGAATTCAAGAAGTTAACTGCATCATTACTAACTCCGACTACAAGGTCTGCAATTGCAAGTACTGCAAGTGCAACAACCATTAATAAATAAATATTATCCATTACATTTTTTGTTTAAAGTGCAAATATTATAATCAATTCCCAGCTTAATGTTATCAAACTGTTATGTATTTATCTAATGTTTAGAAATGTATATCAAATTGTAACCTATATGCTAACCCGCTACCATCACCATCTTGTGTAGTATAGCTTATATCTGACTGAACTTTTAAATTATGCCCAGCAATATATTTTGAAACCCCTAGAGTATATTGTTCTTCAAGACTTCTTCCTACAACCTCGTCAAAATTAAGGTTAGTATAACGTCCTGCTACTTCCCAGTTGGTTTTAAACAAATATCCAGCCTGTAGATTTATAGCATTACCTACCTGAACAATATCACCTGTTGGTGTACCATCTTCTTCTACTGCGATTGCTTCTTCTGCATCTCTATCGGCAAATTCTCCCATAAATGAAAAACCTTTGTATTTGAATACAGCATCAACAAATATTGTAGAGATATTAGTTTCATAAAAACCTGTACTGGTTTCCATGTATGATCCCTGGTTACTTCTATCCTTAACTGCATCTGCATTAAAATCATAAGTAGCCGCCAACATTAATTTAGGGGTTTGCTCTCTCTTTAGATCTCCTCCTTTGTAATCTCCTTTACTCTTAAATTTTCCAAAAGGTAATAACTCTATTCTTCCTGTATACTCATGACCACCTAAGTTTCCGGTAGTAATATTTCTACCTTCACCTTGTGAAACCGCTAGTACTTCTCTAACCAGAAATTTATCTGTTAGTTTAAAATGGTGTCTTAATTGCACACCAAGATCACGATCAATATTAAATCTACTGTTTAATCTTGATCGATCCACTAATTGTAAGTTTGCTGAAGAAACTACACGCTCTACGTTACCTGGTAATTTTGTTTGACCAGCCCAAAGGGTGAAATTTTTATAGAAATTCCATTTGATAACCGCGTCAAGGATATAACGAGGTGCATTATTTGTAAATTCTGAAGCTCCTGAAATATCTCTATTAGATAATCCCAGTTCAATTTTATATTTAAGTTTTGGACTATAAGCAAAACCATCAAATTTTAAACGTGCTCTTCTTACCAGAAAATTAGATTCAGGTCGGCTGTAATCACCATCATTGATGTCCCAACCCGTTGTAGAAAGGAATTGCATTCTCGTTGCAAATTTCATGCTCCATGAGCTGTCTTTAGCAACAACGTTTAGAATTCCTTTTCCAAATTTGGTCTCAGTAGTTTCCTGAGCATTTACAAAGCAAAGCGTAAATAAGACTAACGCCGTAAGTGTAATCTTTAATTTCATAACCGATACTAGTTTTTGTCGCTGCAAAGAACCAATACCTATGTTAAGTTAATGTTATCTTAATGTTTTTTAATAATTATTTTAAAACGACCTTTTTTTTAACTATTTATGCAATACCAAATCGATTTCTAAATTACCAAAATCGATTCGTTCTTTTTTCATTTTACTGCCTTAGTCATACTTTCCATAGCTAAGGCTATGCAAAGTATTCCTAGCGTTGTAAAACATAAAAAATAACTTTGTCTTTATTAGGCAATTTAGAAATCGATTTGGTATAAAAGCAAAAAAGGCTGACCAAAATTGGTCAGCCCAGTATTTCAAAAATCTAAGTCGACAAAAACTAATACGATTTTTTGAAATTACTATTTGTCATACGACTCGTCAAAAATATTTCTTTTGACGAGTTTTTATGTTATGAGAACTTTAAGCAATCGTTAAAAATAGTTCTATATAAGAGCTAACAAATACCCCAGGATTGATCCTCCAAGTACAACCCACATAGCATTTACCTTTTTTATACCGAATATTATGACCACGCTTAACAAAGCAATCATTATAGATTTCCAATCGGTTAATGTATCTAAAGACATCACATATAGTACTGATAACATTATCCCTACTGCAGCAATATTTACAGAATCCAAAAAGTAGCTTAGCACTTTAGATGTTCTCATTTTAGGCACCAAAGGATTAAGAAGTAGGACAAAAAGAAAAGAGGGAAGAAAAATTCCTATAGTAGCAGCCACTGCCCCCCAAAAACCAGCTAATTGATAACCTATGAAGGTGGCGGTAGACAAAACAGGCCCAGGTGTGAATTGGCCCACTGCAATTGCATCTATCAATTCTGGTCTTGTTAACCAACCCTTAGTCACCAGCTCTGCATCAAGATAAGCAAACAATACATAACCACTACCATATAAAATAGCACCTACTTTTATAAAGGTCCAAAACACTTTAAGTGACGATAGTTTCATCAGGGTGGCTGTCGAAATATTGAATAGAAAAAAAGGTGCAATAGATTTAGGAGTAGTAGTGATTAATCTAGATTTAGAATAGAAATATACTGTTCCCAAAAGACCACCACTTAATAATGCGGTAATTTCGTTTATACCCAAAAGACTAGTAATCAAAACTAGAACCCCAATAACACCAATCTCCCAGCTTTTTAAAGCTTTCTTTCCTAATTTCATAATTGCTGAAGCAATGATTGCTAATACAGCTGGTTTGATACCAAAAATAAAAGGAGTAACTTCTGGTAATTGGCCATACGAGGTATAAAACCATGCCAATATCCCAGTAATAACTACTGCGGGAAAAACAAAACATACCCCTGCAACAAATAAACCAGGAACTCCAGCTCGCTCATGACCACAATGCATAACCATCTCTGTCGAGTTAGGCCCTGGGATTAAGTTTGTTGCTCCGATAAGGTCCAAAAAATGTTGTCTATTCATCCATTTTCTTTTCTGAACGATCTCATCTTCCATCATAGCAATATGAGCAGCAGGCCCACCAAAAGCAATACAACCAAGTCTAAAGAAAACAGTTGCAACCTCTATTAGTTTATTATTCTTATTCATTCAAGTATTACCTTTCTTATTAGAATTAAGTTGATCAAAAATATAAATATAATAGGAACACATACATCTCGAAAGAGTAAACAAACGAACAAATCAAAATCTGCTTAATAAATTGATAATCAAGGTAATGTGTTTTTAATGTTAATTTAATGTTACGTAAACGTTGTTTGAATGTAAAATAAATAGTATTTTTATACTATAAGTCGACATCCTCAAATAACATTAAACATTTAGAAAACATGAAAAAGATACTATTAGCAATGGCCATTTTATTTTCGGCGACTTTAATGGCACAGGATGTAAAACCTACTTTCGAAAAACAAGGAGACGCAATAAAAGGAACTTTCTTTCATGAAAATGGAGAAGTTCGCCAACAGGGATTCTATAACAAAGAAGGTAAGCTTCACGGTGTATGGAAATCCTATGACGTAACAGGAAAGAAAATTGCCATGGGTCGATACAACAATGGAGTAAAAACTGGAAAATGGTTTTTTTGGGCTGCAGATAAATTATCTGAAGTGAATTATTCAGATAATCAAATTGCAGATGTAACTACATGGTCTAATAAAGACAATGTCGTAGTTAATTACGAGAATTAGATTATAATCAACACATATAAACGGGAACACCTCAACATTTTGAGGTGTTTTTTGTTTTTAAAAAGCGCCCTTCTTTTCTGTAATTCGATTTTTGCAAATTAAAAAGTCTTAATATTCCTTTTACACTACCACTTCAGAAACATTTTCTTAACATTCGATTCTTCAACTTTGATAAACACAGCAAAACACATCTCTATTCATTTTCAGCATTTTAAGGCTTCTCCTTAAATAAAAATACGTTATTAATTATACTAGCATGAGACAAATACGGATAACATTTAGCTAACATTATAATCATCAATACTTAATTTTTGAATAACACTCATTTAACACTTCTCTTCGTTCTTTGCCTCGGAATTTGAGAACAAACTAAATGAGAAAAATTGTTATACTAGTTGCGTTATTTGTTGTTGGGATACTTAGCGCACAAGAAACCGGATCAATAACAGGTACTTTGCTTGACAAAGAAGCTGGAGATCAACCTTTACCTTTTGCTAATGTAATCATTAAAGGCACTACCAAGGGAACCACTACAGATTTTGATGGATTATACACTCTAGACAATGTAGAGCCAGGTACATATACAATAGAGTTTAGCTTTGTAGGATACGAAACTATTGACGTTAAAGATGTAGTTGTTACCCCTAATCAAGCAACAACAGTTAATTCTTCTATTGGTGCTAGCGCTGCTGCATTAGATGAAGTAGTTATTAAAACCACTACAAAAAAAGAATCTGAAGCTGCTATTTTATTAGAACAAAAAAATGCAGTGACTATTCAACAAAAGATCGGCGCACAAGAACTTGCAAAAAAAGGAGTAAGTGATGTTGCAACAGGGCTTACTAAAGCAACTGGTATTTCTAGACAAAGCGACAAATTATATGTTCGTGGTTTAGGAGATCGTTATAATAATGCATATTTAAATGGCTTACCAATCCCCTCATTAAATCCTAAATTAAAGCTTATTGATCTTGGGATTTTTCCAACCGATATTGTAGAGAATCTTGGGATTTTTAAAACGTATTCCCCAGATATTTATGGAGATTTTGCAGGAGCAAGTGTAAACATTGATACCAAAGACCGCCCAGGGAAAGGATTTCTAGAGCTTGGTTTTAATTCTGGTGTAAACTCCAACGCAGTTGGCAATGATTTCTTCTTATTAAATGGAGGAAGGTATGATGACTGGGGACTGGATGATGGATCCAGAAGAGTGCCAATCTTCTTAGATATCCCCAATTATAACTATGTAAGTACCGATATTGATCATTACCCATTTGATACTTCTTTTAATCCTGAAAAAAGATTTAACGCTCCTGATGGAGGTGCAAGTATTACAGGAGGAAAAACTTTTGTAATAGCCGACGAGAAAAAACTAGATGTATTGTTTACAGGATCTTTTAGCCAAAATCACAGAACCGCTCTGGATGGTAATCAAGCTGCTTTCAACTCTCAGGGAGAAAGTATTACAGGCTTAGGAAACTTTAAAAAAGTAGATCGTTACCAATATAATACGAATACTACCTTATTAGGAAGTATAGGATATCGTTGGAATAGTAAGAACAAAATCCTTGCGACCTCATTATTTGTAAACGATACTCAGGATGAACTCAGAGAATTTACCGATGGGGTAAGTAGTGAAGATACTGATGTAGGTATTCGATTAAGAAGAGGTACTTACGAGCAAAACAATCTTTTTACTCAGCAACTTATTGGTGAACATAAATTTAAAGAAGGCACTTACCAACTTGATTGGGGAGTAGCCTATAACAAAGCTCAAGGTTTAATCCCAGATAGACGTCAATTAGTATTTACCGAATTACAAAACGGAAACTTAGTTTTAGGAAACCGTACAAGTCCTGATCTGGCAAACAACCAACGTTTCTATCAGGAATTAAATGAAAACGATTATTCAGGAAAGTTAGATTTCGACATTAATTTTGGTAAAGATGAGGACGATATCTTCAAAAACAAACTTACCGTTGGTTTGGCCGCTAGATCAAAGGATCGAGATTTCGAATCTAACCAGTTAAACTATAATTTAAACAATTTTAGAAATACTAATGTTGATTTTAACGACCCAGATGCTTTATTAAATGAAGCCAATTTCCTAAGCGGTGAATATGTTGTTTTAGAAAACCTGAATACCACCAGAATCTATGAAGCGGATTTATTAACCCTTGCAGGGTATGCAAATTTACAATATGCTTTATCCAATAAATTAACCTTTAACGGAGGTATTCGTACAGAGCTGTTTGAGCAAAATGTATTTTATAGAGAGCAGCAGGATTTGGAAACTTCTCCTTTTCGAACACAAAAGATTGAAGAAACATTCATTCTGCCTAGTATTAGTTTGAAGTATGTAGTAAACCCAAAATCAAACCTTCGTTTTGCAGCAAGTAAAACAGTTACATTACCCAAGTTTACCGAAGTTGCTCCTTTCCTAGATGAAGATGTGACTGAATCAACATTGGGTAATCCAATCCTTAAAAACTCTGACAACTATAATGTAGATCTTAAATGGGAATATTTCCCAGAGCAAGCTGGCGAGCTACTTGCGGCGACTTTGTTTGGTAAATATATAGATAAGCCTATAGAAAAAGTATTTGTTGCATCGGCATCCAACGTAAATACTTTCGTTAATTCTGATAATGCCATAATTTTTGGAGTCGAATTAGAATTTAGAAAAAATCTTGGTAATCTTTTCAAACTAGAAGAAACCGTTTGGAATAATCTTAATTTTGGTGTGAATGCTACTTTGATGCATACACAAGTAGAAATTGACCCTACAATTACTACGTTTAACGGGTCTAATATTGCTCCTACCAATACAGAAAGACAATTACAAGGTGCTTCTCCTTTCCTAATAAATGCAGATTTAGCCTATTCTAAAGAATTCGAAAAACACAAAATCACTTCGGCTGTAGACTTCAACATTTTTGGAGATCGAGTATACTCCGCAGGAGGTAATGGTGTAGGTGACATCTTTGAAAGAGGATTTGGCGTATTAAACTTCAATTTTAAAGATGAAATAGGGGATCATGTAGAAATAAGCTTCAAAGCAAAAAATTTATTAAACCCATCAATTGAGAGATACCAGGATCAAGAAGATCTAAATCAGGAATTTACCACCTATAAATTCGATAATGGTATCAATTTTAGTCTTGGGGTAACATTTAAATTATAAAAAAGTAAACAACACAATTAATTATTTATAGCGATGAAAACTAAAAATTTATTTACCGGAATAATCATGGGTGCTGCAATACTGTTTAACGCATGTACCGTTCAAGAAGATAATATCGGAGATGTTATTATAAATCCGAATGGTGGAGGAAGTACTAACGGAACTATTATTCTTGAAGGCCAAATAACCGAAGATCTTAACTTAACTCCAGATGAAGTCTACGAATTAAGAGGAGGTGTATCTGTTGTTGACGGTGTAACTCTAACTATTGAAGCTGGTACACGAATTATTGCCGGTGACGTAGGTGGGGTATTCTCTTACTTGGCTATCGAACAAGGAGCAAAAATCATTGCAGAAGGTACATCAGCCCAACCCATCGTATTTACTTCAAATAAATCTACACCAAACCCCGGTGATTGGGGAGGACTTTTGCTGGCAGGTAGAGCACCTATCAATAGAGGCACTACAGCTACTACAGAGGTAGCTAACCTTACCTATGGCGGAACTGACGCTACGGACAATTCTGGTATATTACGTTATGTACGTTTGGAATATACTGGTGGAAAAATTAATGATGATGCAGAATATAATGGACTTTCATTATACGGTGTTGGTAATGGAACCACGTTAGAATACATCCAAGCTTTTAATGGAAATGATGATGGAATTGAATTCTTTGGTGGAACGGTAGATTTAAAATACGCTATCGTAACCGGTGCTGGTGATGATTCTTTTGACTGGACAGATGGATGGGTAGGAAATGGTCAGTTCTGGATTGCACAACAAACTTCTGCTGCAGGTGATAAAGGAATCGAAGCAGACAACTTATCTTCTGCTCCCGATGCAGCACCATTCTCTAACCCAACGCTTTCTAACATTACATTAATTGGTGCGGAAGATGGAGATGGTGAAAACAAAGGAATCGAGTTTAGAGCAGGAACCAAAGTAACCATGTACAACACCATCATCAAAGCATTTCCAGGAAAAGGAATCGAAGTTGATGATGATCAAACATTAATCAACTTGAATAATAACGAGGTAATTGTTAGAAATTCGATTATCGATAATGTAAATTCATTTGACTTAGATCATGGTGGTGCCACTGTAGACCTTGCAAATTTTGCAACATTCAATAACTTCACTTTAGATGGTTCTAAAGCTCCTTTTAACAACACTGGCGCTTCAATTCCTGTAGATTTTGAAATCAATGGTTTAACGGGAACTTATGAGTTTACAATTGCCGTTGATGGTGTAGATAACTTTGATCCTTCTACCTTAGGAACATTTTTTGAAGCCGCTAATTATGTGGGTGCTTTACGAGATGGAGACACTTGGACATCTGGTTGGACTCGTTTATAAGTCAACCAAAATCTTACAAAAAAAAGGCTGCCAGTTGGCAGCCTTTAATTATTATTAACAACTATAAAACAATAAATAATATGTCTAAATTGAGGTGTCATTTACAACAAAACCCCAACTAATTTGTGTACAATAATAATTAGTATCAGTTTCATTTTTCGAAACTCAGAAAAAACTTCTTTTATCCTTTCTATTTAATGAACATATAATTGTTGGTTATACCTTCATCTCTTTCCATGTTCCTTTTCTAAACCAGATGATCCCAATTATGGCAATCAGAATTTCGGCAAAAGTAATGGCCAGAAATACACCCATGGCACCCCAATCAAAAACTAAGGCCGCCAGATAAGCAAATGGTAATTGAAACATCCAAAAGCAAAAGAAATTAATAATAGTTGGTGTTAGAGTATCTCCTGCACCATTAAAAGATTGTATAATGACCATGCCATAGGCATAAAAAACATATCCAGCTGCAATTACCCTTAAACTTAGAGCTCCATATTCTATCACCATAGCCTCATCGCTAAAAATTTTAATGATCATTTCGGCAAAAAATAAATAGAAAATTGATACTGCAACCATAAACCAGGCATTGTACTTACCTGTTTTCCAGACTGATTGCTCAGCACGTTCTGGTTTTTGTGCTCCCAAATTTTGACCAACCAATGTAGCAGCAGCATTACTCATCCCCCAAGAAGGCATTAAAGTGAACATTAATACTCTAATCGCTATGGTATATCCTGCCAACACTTCGCTACCAAATTCTGCCATGATTCGCATTAAAAATACCCAGCTTGATGTACCTATGATAAATTGGCCAATTCCTCCAAGTGAAACTTTAATAAGATTAAACATGGTCCCAGCACGAAAAACAATATCCCTGAAAGCGATTTTAATTTTACTCCAGCCATAAAAAAGAATCAATAACTGAAAAATAACAGCACTTCCTCTTCCTATAGTTGTAGCAATAGCCGCTCCCTGAACACCAAAGGCAGGAATTGGGCCGAATCCAAATATAAACATGGGATCCAGGATTATGTTTAATACATTCGAAAAGATCAATACTCGCATAGCGACCGAAGCATCTCCTGCTCCTCGAAAAATAGCGTTGATCAAAAACAAAAGCATAATGGTAACATTACCTCCCAACAACACTTGTGTATACCCATAACCATCGGCAATTAGATCAGGTTCGGCACCCATAAGCCCTAGAATTTCTTTAGGAAATAATATCCCTATAACACTGATTATTGCGGCTACTGCAATACCCAAGAGAATAGATTGTACAGCCGTTTGAGAAGCTCCCTCGATATCCTGTTCGCCTACTCTGCGAGCAACAATTGCAGTCACCCCCATACTAAGACCAATGGCAACAGCATATACCAAAGTAAGAACAGATTCTGTTAAACCAACAGTGGCAATGGCGTTAGCGCCCAAACTAGAAACGTAATATGCATCTACAAGAAAGAATACCGACTCCATCATCATTTCAAGTACCATAGGAACAGAAAGCATAAAAATTGCTCTGCGAATACTACCAGATGTAAATTCTTGTTCTTTTCCTGAAATTGCAATTTTAAAATAAGAAAATAAACGAGTAAGTGTAAGTTTATTTTGAGTCATGATGTAAAAATTATGAAATTAAATAAAAGAAACGAGATAACTAAAGAAGGTATCCTTAGCTTCTAAATCGCGGGGTAAGTGTGTGCACAATTATGTACATAATTCTTTATAATTTCATAATGAAACAAATATGCGGCATTATTTTTGAATTTCAAAACTATTTAAGGAATAAAAAACCGTACCTTGGCTACGGAAACAACCTTAAAATCAATATTTAACACAAAAGCACTTCGATTTCTGATACTGTTTTAATTAAATATTGTATCTTTAACGTCCCAAAATAATGATATATGAAAAAAATCTACTTGCTGTTTATATTTATTGGTTTAGTCTGCTTGTCCTTTTCTTCGGGTATCCAAGCACAATCAAATACAGTTCAAAAACAGGATTCTAAAGACATAAAGATAGAACAACTTCGTATTTTCCCTAACCCAATGTCAGAGGGAAGTGTTTTATATATTACTTCTAAATTAGGGCTAACAAAACAAGTTTCTATTTATTCGGTTTTAGGTAAAAGGATACATTTTAAAGTTTTAGTTGGCAAAAAATTAGATATTAGCCACCTGAAATCTGGAGTTTATATTGTTAAGGTAAAAGAAGGCGATAAGGAAGCTACGAAAAAACTTATTATCAAAAATTAATATAAGTTTTTCTTAGATCACCTTTTCCTTTTCACTTCGCAGTACTTCATTTTCAAAATAGCTACTGTTTTTTATACCTTTGTTCAACTAATTTGTTGAACTAATTTTATGCTGTCAGATACTATATTCTCCATTCAAAACGATTCTGATTTTGAGAAGGCAGCGATACGAGTATTTAACCACCAGTACATTAATAACAATTTTTATCAAAGATTCTGTAATCTTCTTGGGGTTACAAAAGCTTCAATAAAATCTAGCAAAGACATTCCCTATCTTCCTATTGAGTTTTTTAAACAAGAAAAAATAGTAAGCACCCCTTATTCAATAGATAAAGTTTTTACCAGTAGCGGTACAACTGGCAACATAACCAGTAAGCACTATGTTAAAGATCTAACTATTTATGAAAAAAGCTTTAGAAAAGGGTTTGAGTATTTTTATGGAGATATTAGCGAGTATATTGTACTGGCATTACTTCCGTCTTATTTAGAGAGAGATGGGTCTTCTTTGGTTTACATGGCAGAAAAATTGATTAAAGACAGTAATCATCCTGACAGTGGGTTTTACCTATATGATATAGAAAAATTGGTCGAAACACTTCGAAAAAACGCTATTAAGGATAAAAAAATATTGCTTCTTGGGGTTTCTTTTGCTTTATTAGATCTTGTTGAAAATTATGACATACAGCTAAATGACACAACCATCATCATGGAAACTGGCGGCATGAAAGGACGAAGAAAAGAAATGATCCGTGAAGAATTACATCAAATACTTAAAAATGGATTTGGTGTTACGCAAATACATAGCGAATATGGTATGACCGAACTATTATCGCAAGCATATTCTAAAGGAAATGGTCTTTTTTATTGTCCTCCGTGGATGAGAATATCAATTAGAAACCCAGAAGATCCTCTTTCGTATTTGGGTAATAATAAAACAGGAGGGGTTACTATTATTGACCTGGCTAATATAAATTCTTGTTCATTTATAGCCACACAAGATTTGGGTAAAATTCATGAGAATGGAAGTTTTGAAATTTTAGGAAGATTTGATCATAGTGATATAAGAGGATGTAATTTAATGGCTTTATAAGTATGGCAAAGAAAAAAGGGGCAGGTTGTTTTTCATTTCTGGCTATTGTATTAGTTTCTGTCATAGGCGGCAGTTTTATAAAAGGTTTTTTACCTGTTTCTACATTTACATCTTTTGCTATAACACTACTTACCCTTTCTTTTATAATGGGGAGGTCAAAAAACACAGAAAACAGCAAATTCTCATGGAGCTATATACTATATAGCACTTTTTTCTTAGTAGTACTTTCAGGGTTACGTTATATGATTTCAAATATCCCTACATCAGAAGAGGTTATAAAATCTGATATTTCTGAAAACATTTATCAGGAAACTATTTTTGAAAAAGGCGATTCTATACGATTATTAAGTCAAAACAGACGTTGGAACGACAACTATGGAAACTCGTTTGAAGGTAATTTTTCGGTACGTGAAAAAGATTATGTATCCTCGAAAAAAGAGTATTTTAATAGTGCGCAATCATACCGTCGATTACCCTGGGGAGACCTTTATCAACATCTAGCTACAACAGATACCCCCAGACTTGATCTAATCCTCAAAAAACTTAAAGAAATAAAAAGCACCAATACTCTTAATCAATTTGAGTTTGCCGATATGGTGGTTACATTTATACAGGATATTCCGTACTCTTTTGTTTTTGAAAACCCTTGCCAATCTGCAGATCAATACGAAGAATCTATTCGAGTTATATTAGAATCTTGCCCGGATTGCTGTATTGGTAATATTCCTCATGGGATACAAAACCCTGTTGGATTTATGGGTAATTTAAAAGGTGATTGTGACACTAGAACGGTTATTATTTACGCTATTCTAAGTTATTTTGGATATGATGTGGCAATCCTGAATAGCGACTATTACAGACATTCTATCTTAGGGCTTAATATCCCAAGTAAAGGAATTTACAAACTACATAATGGTAAACGATATTACATCTGGGAAACCACTAATAAATACTTTACATTAGGTACTATGCCAAACAACTTTAAGAATATTAATCATTGGTATATAGTACTAACAAATACTTAAAAATATGCAAACCAAACTATTAACCCTCGCTTTTATAGAAATAGCACTAGCTATTTTTGTTTCTGTATTAATATTATTTATATCCTTTAAGATTCTTCAGAAAGTATTCTTTAAGAATATTTCTATTAGGGAAGATAATATAGCGTTCTCAATTTTTTCGGCAGGAATAATTTTATCCATTGGGATTATCCTTAGCGAAATTATTCCTTCTATTACCAATATGGTTAGGTTATCTATGTCCGACGGAAATGAAATTACATTAGCTACCATTATTCAATATTCTGGACTATATCTTTTTATTGGATTTGTTTTCGCGATACTAATTAATACATGTGTTTTCTTACTTTTTTCGGCGCTTACAAAGGGCGTAAACGAGTTTAAAGATATTCAACAAAATAACATTGCCACGGCTATAGTGGTCACGGCTACTCTACTATCCATTACGTTAATTGCCAAAGACAGTATTAGTTTGTTAATCAGTGCATTGATCCCATATCCTGAAACCACAAATTTTCTTCTGTAACCTACTAAATATCTTATATTTATGTTAAAATTGTAATGATCGGAAGTTTTTCACGTCTTAATAGAAAACACTGGTATACAAAACATAAATATGAGAGAAAAACTGACAGTATTATTTCTTGTTTTTGTAGCAACATTAAGTGCTCAACAGCATGATTATAATACCAAGAAAAGTTTTGTTGCAGAGGGATATGATGTTACCGAATATTTTGGTAATAAAGCAGTGAAGGGTGATAGTAGATTTGTAGCTACATATGATAATGTAAACTATAAATTTGCCAGCCAGAAAAACTTAGAAAAGTTTAATAGCAATCCCAAGAAATTTATCCCACAATATGGTGGATACTGTGCATATGCTGTGGCAGTTAATAGTGAAAAAGTAGATATTAACCCTAAAACTTTTGAAGTAAGAGATGGTAAATTATATTTATTTTATAATTCCTGGGGGGTTAATACATTAGATAAATGGATAGAAGAGGATGCAGAACAATTGCAAACAAAAGCAGATACGAATTGGGAAAAAATTAAAATAAAACGATAATACAGTTGCATCGAACTGTATTGAATGCTAAGTTTTTTCAATAATTGATTGGTTAGTTGACAAAGCCTACTAAGAGTAATTTCTGGTAGGCTTTGTTTTTTTGGTTAAGAATTTGTTTTGCTTTAAATCAGCCAGCTCATTTCTGTCATTCCGGCGTAGGCCGGAATGACAAGTTGTACGAATAAATATGATCAAATGACTCTAATCACGAAATAATTCTTCTTCCCACGTTGCAATAAGACAAACTGCTTATTAATTAAATCTTTATCTGATATCGAAAAACTGTCCGTAACTTTTTCTTTATTTACCGAAATAGAATTCTCTTTTAGAGCACGTCTTGCCTCACCATTAGATTTTAGAAAACCTGTTTGTTCTGCCAGTGCTCCTATAATATCTAAACCATTTGCAATTGCATCTTTTGACACCTCGGCTTGTGGTACGCCATCGAAAACATCTAAGAACGTTGCTTCATCCAGATCCTTAAGATCCGCAGATGTAGATTTCCCAAACAGAATTGCCGATGCTTTAATGGCATTATCCAAATCCTCTTGAGAATGCACAATAACAGTGACCTCATCTGCCAGTCTTTTTTGTAGGATTCGCAAATGCGGAGCTTCTTTATGTTCGACAACCAGACCTTCTATCTCTTCTTTGCTTAAAAATGTAAAAATCTTTATGTATTTCTCTGCATCTTCATCACTGGTATTTAACCAATACTGATAGAATTTGTATGGCGACGTTCGTTTAGCATCGAGCCACACATTTCCACCTTCAGATTTTCCGAATTTAGATCCGTCAGATTTTGTAATTAATGGGCATGTTAATGCATATCCTTTACCACCACCTATTCTTCTAATCAGTTCGGTTCCTGTGGTAATATTTCCCCATTGATCACTACCACCCATTTGTAGCGTACAACCATGCTCTCTATACAAATGCAAGAAATCATATCCTTGCACTAATTGATATGTAAACTCTGTAAACGACATCCCATCTGTTGATTCTGAAGAAATACGATTCTTTACAGAGTCTTTGGCCATCATATAATTTACCGTAATATGTTTCCCTACATCTCTAATAAACTCGAGGAATGAAAAATCTTTCATCCAATCATAGTTATTTACCAATACCGCAGCGTTAGATGCATCACTTTCAAAATCTAAAAATCTCGATAATTGAGCTTTTATCGCTTCCTGATTATGTCTGAGGGTTTTCTCATCCAAAAGGTTACGCTCTGCAGATTTCCCAGACGGGTCCCCAATCATCCCGGTAGCTCCTCCTACTAACGCAAAAGGCTTATGACCTGCTCTTTGGTAATGTGCTAATAACATAATCGGCACCAGGTTACCTATGTGTAATGAATCTGCAGTAGGATCAAACCCTACATAAGCTGCTCTCATTTGTTCTAGTAGGTATTCTTCGGTCCCTGGCATTGCATCATGCAACATACCTCTCCACTGTAGCTCTTCTATAAAATTCTTGGTCATTTTTATTGGCATTGAATTAAGACGCGACAAAGATAAAAATCTGGTTAATATGGAACTATCAATACAGCAGAAATCCTAAATATGTTTACTTTAGTACTACAGAACACACATTATGATATTAGTTACAGGAGCAACAGGTTTAGTAGGGACTCATTTGCTGGTTAAGCTTACGCAAGAAAAACAAGCGATACGAGCCTTATATCGATCAGAATCTAAAAAAGAACACGCCAAAAAAATGTTTTCTTATTATTTGCCTGAAAAAGAAAATCTGTTCGAAACTATAGAATGGGTTAAAACTACAATTAATGATGTCCCAGAGTTATCTGAAGCTTTTAAAGGAGTAACACATGTATATCATTGCGCCGCAAAAATTAGCTTTAATCCATCTCATTATAAAAAATTACGAAAAGTGAATATCGAAGGCACTGCTAATATCGTAAACCTTTGTTTGATTCATAAAGTAAAGAAACTGTGTCATGTAAGCTCTATTGCTACTTTAGAAGAAGATCCTTCTGTATCTTATATTGACGAAACTGCAGAATGGAATCCCGAAACTCAAAAATCGGTATATGCCATTACAAAATATGGAGCCGAAATGGAAGTCTGGAGAGGTTCTCAAGAAGGTCTTACCACAGTGATTGTTAATCCAGGGATTATTATCGGCCCTGGTTTTTATGGTGGTGGTAGCGGATTTCTATTTAAAAGAATCTATGCAGGAATGAAATACTATACTACCGGAGCTACTGGATATATAGCCATAGATGATGTAATCAATATCATGCATCAGCTCATGATCGGTAATTATAGTAATGAAAGATATATCCTGGTTAGTGAAAATTTAAGTTATAAAGAAGCCTTTGATATGATTGCAACCGCCTTAAAAAAGCCGATTCCTACAAAGAAAGCTTCTTCTTTTTTATTAAAATTCGCTTATCATATCCAAAGAATAAGTCACTATATCTTTAGAACCAAACGCTCAATATTTAAATCCTCTATACGAAGCGCTCTTTCTACTTCATATTATAAAAATGATAAAATCAAAAACGAATTGAAGTACGAATTCACTAAGGTAGATGGCGCCATAAAAAAAACTGCTACTGCTTTTTTAAACGAGGTTTAAGTCTTTTCTGTTTTGCCGTTTCTATATTCTTATCTATAGCTTCTAACTCGGAAATGATGAGTTTATCTTTCGTTTGTAGCGTGTCTTTACTTTTCACAATAGAATCTTCTATCTTTTTAATAGAGTCTTCTTCTTTTTTTAATTTTTCAAATGCATCTCGGGACTTTTCCAAATTACCTTTTACACGCTTAAAAATTTCTTCATACGTTTCTAGTTGATCTGCATACCATCTATTATTCTCTGCAAAAATAACGCTGTCGATTCCATGTTTTTTAAGAATGTACGCTTCGGGGTTGATTTTTTTCTGCTCAAACACTTTTCTATGAGAAGATTTGGCTGCCTTTACAAAAGCAATATCTGTAAGAATTTCAACCATGCGATCTTCCTCTATCAAAACCTTTGGCTCAGAAGCTTTTTCAATGCTTTGACAAGCAAATAAAAACAGAACTAATATACTGTATTTTATATTTTTAATCATCTATCAAAAGTTAATCGTTGCGCATGCTTCGTATCATTAAAGGTAAAGTTTTCATATGCCAAACTTCCGTTAACAAAAGTATGTGTTATTCTTGATTTAAAGGTAGTATCTTCAAAAGGAGACCAACCACATTTATACGCTATATTATCTTTAGTTACTGTCCAGGGAGCATTTAGATCTACCAAAACAGCATCGGCAAAATATCCTTCTTTTATATACCCTCTTTTTTCAACCTGAAATAAGATTGCTGGATTATGGCACATTTTCTCAACAATCTTTTCTAGACTAATTTTACCCTGGTGATAAAACTCTAACATCGCAGGAAGCGCATGTTGCACCAATGGCCCTCCAGAAGGTGCTTTGGTATACACATTGTCTTTTTCTTCGATTGTATGTGGTGCATGATCTGTAGCTATCACATCTAATTTATCCTCTAATAATGCCTGAAACAAAGCTTCACGATCGTTAGCGGTTTTTACCGCAGGATTCCATTTAATCAAGGTTCCTTTACGCTTATAATCTGCATCAGAAAACCATAAATGATGAATACAAACTTCGGCAGTTATTTTCTTTTCTTTTAAAGGTATATCATTCCTGAATAAATCTAACTCCTTTGCCGTAGAGAGGTGAAAAACATGCAATCTAGCTCCAGTTTTTTTAGCGAGTTCAACAGCTTTTGATGATGACAAATAACATGCTTCTTCACTCCTAATAATTGGGTGAAGCTCTATGGGGATATCTTCTCCATATTGAGCCTTATATTTTGCCGTATTGTCCCTAACCGTCCGTTCATCTTCACAATGTACCGAAATCAAAAGGTCTGTAGATGCAAATATTTTCTCTAAAACCTCAGGCTTATCAACAAGCATATCTCCGGTAGAAGATCCAAGAAACAGCTTTAAACCTGCTACATTTTTCTTATCTACTTTACTTATTTCCTCTAGATTATCATTGGTCCCTCCAAACATAAAGGAATAGTTAGCATAACTGGTTTTTGCTGCTATTTCAAATTTTTCTTCTAACTTTTCTATCGTAGTTGTTTGGGGTACCGTATTAGGCATTTCTATAAATGAGGTAATCCCTCCGGCAATAGCTGCTCTAGATTCTGTTGCAATGTTCGCTTTGTGGGTTAAGCCAGGTTCTCTAAAATGCACCTGATCATCGATTACCCCAGGGATTAGGTATTTACCTTCTGCATCAATGATCTGTACATTCGCAGATTTTGCACTTATATGCGATGCTATTTCTTTAAAGATGCCATTTTCTATATAAATGTCACCATTAAAAATTGTTCCTTCATTAACAATGTTTGCGTTTTTAATAAGTACATTATTCATATCTCATAACTTTTAAATAAGCTCTTAAACTTCATTTTTATAACCCCAAAAACTGCTTCAGAAATAATTCCTTTGCTCATTTTTGAAGTGCCACGGGTTCTGTCTGTAAAGACTACCGGTATTTCTTTTATTTTAAATTTCAATAAATAGGCTTTAAATTTCATTTCGATCTGAAAAGCATATCCGACAAATCGAATTTTTTCAAGATTTATACTTTCTAACACCTCTCTTTTATAACAGATAAATCCTGCAGTTGTGTCATGAATATCCATTCCGGTTATAAAACGAACATATTTTGAGGCTAACCATGATAATAAAACTCTACTCATTGGCCAGTTAACAACATTTACTCCTGTAACATATCTCGATCCTATAGCAACGTGCGAAGAGCCTTTAGCACAAGCATTATATAATCGTATTAGATCATTGGGATTATGCGAAAAATCTGCATCCATCTCAAAAATATACTCGTAAGAACGTTCTAAAGCCCATCTAAAACCGGCAATATATGCCGTACCCAGGCCCAATTTACCTTCTCGGCGAAGCAAAAAAAGGCTTTCGGTATATTCTAATTGTAATTCTTCTACCTTAGAGGCGGTAGCATCTGGAGAATTATCATCTACTATCAAAATGTGGAAATTACGTTGCAGCGAAAATACATTCTTAATGATACGCTCAACATTTTCAATTTCATTATAGGTAGGAATGATAACTAAGGCATCTGCCATCTATACTATTTTTCAAGCAAATATAACCAAATAATCATTCCTACCTATAATGAAAAACCTGTGGTTCTCTCTATAGATTATAAATGAGTGGTTTAAAATGTATTCCTGTTAATAATATCCAGATCCACACATTTTTTTTGCTTTTATTCGTTAATAGATTGTAATTTTATCATCAATAACTCATGGAATTCATTACGCGCGAAATAACATCGACCAATTGGCTCACAATTTTGATTGTGTTTTGCCTTGTCTTATTAGCCATAGCTAAAGGCATTAACGCTTTACGATTTTATGATTTCGTAGCACTTTTTAGTAATAACAAGTATATTATTTCTTATCAGAAACCAAATAAGCTTTCCTCTTTGTTTAATGTTGTTTTACTGCTTTTACAAATTACCTCGGTATCTTTATTTATATATATATGTTTTGATGTTTTCGAATGGCGGGCAACACCCATTGAGATTACTTTATATTTTAAAATTTCAATACTCTACACGGTAATTATTATCTGTAAATTATTAATTGAAAAAATTGTAGCTACTATTTTTTCAATTGATGCTATAATAGATGAATACCTATTTTATAAAGTATCCTATCGCAATTTTATAGGACTACTACTATTGCCAATAAATATTATATTTATATATTCTATACAACCCTCAAAAATTGCTTTTATAATATTGTTTGCAGCGATTGTGGTTCTTAACATTATTGTACTTATTTCTTTCTACCGAAAAAATGAAAATACTATTTTGAACCATATGTTTTATTTTATTTTGTATCTTTGCGCACTTGAAATCGCGCCTTATCTTATATTGTACAAGCTCGTTTAGTACTAAGATAGGAACGTAAGAAAAGAATATATATGAAAGTGAAAACAATTTTGGTCTCTCAACCAGAGCCTAAAGTAGAAAATTCACCTTATTTTGATCTAGAGGAAAGGGAAAAAGTAAAAATTGACTTTATTCCATTTATTCATGTGGAGGGGGTTGATGCAAAGGAAGTAAGATTACAAAAAGTGGATTTATCACAATACACCGCTATTATTCTTACTAGCCGCAATTCTGTTGATCATTTTTTTAGAATCGCAGAAGAAATGCGTTTCAAAGTTCCTGATACACTGAAGTATTTTTGTCAAAGTGAGGCGGTAGCATATTATTTGCAAAAATATGTGGTATACCGAAAAAGAAAAATATATGTAGGAAAGCGTACTTTTCAGGAGTTATCACCACTTATTAAGAAGTATAAAAACGAAAAGTTTTTATTACCATCATCAGATAAACTAAAACCTTTAATTCCTGATACTTTGGATAGTCTTAAAGTAGATTGGAAACAAGGTGTTTTTTATAAAACTGTAGTGAGTGATCTTTCTAACTTAAGAGATGTGTTTTACGATATATTGGTTTTCTTTAGCCCATCAGGAATACAGTCTCTTTTTGAAAACTTTCCTGATTTTAAGCAAAACGATACTAGAATAGCTGTTTTTGGTAATTCTACGGTTAAAGCGGCCGAGGAGCATGATCTAACTGTTGATATACAGGCACCAACTCCAGAAACGCCATCAATGACTATGGCACTTCAGAAGTATATTAAAGAAGCAAATAAAAAGTAAATAGCATTACTTTTATTTATATAAAACAACAAGGCCAGAAATTTAAATTTCTGGCCTTGTTGTTTTATAAAGAATACTCTTCTTAAAAAGAATATCGCTGAGGTCCTCCTCGTCTGATTTCTTCGTTTGCATACGCTTCGAATTTCTTAAAATTCTCTCTAAACGCGTTTGTTAACTTAAATGCTGTTGTATAGTATTTCTCATCATCATTCCAGGTAGCTCTAGGACTTAAAACACTATCAGGAACCCCTGGACATGTTCTAGGTTGTGCTACTCCAAATACAGAATGAATATGATAATCATCATAAGAATATAATCCTAAATCACCATTAAGCACGGCCTGGATCATAGCTCTTGTATACTTTAGCTTAATTCGGGTTCCTACGCCATAAGGCCCACCAGTCCAACCGGTATTAACCAACCACACATTTACTCCTGTGTCTTTCATTTTTTTGATCAGCATCTCTGCATATTCTGCAGGATGTAAAGGCATAAATGGCGCTCCAAAACAAGCCGAAAAAGAAGGCTGAGGCTCTACAACTCCCGCTTCGGTACCAGCCACTTTTGCTGTATATCCTGATATAAAATGATATGCCGCCTGACTAGGTGTTAGTTTAGAGATCGGTGGTATTACACCAAATGCATCTGCCGTTAAAAAGAATATATTTTTCGGGTTTTTACCAATCGAAGATTCCTGGATATTTGCAATGTGATTAATTGGATAACTTACTCTTGTATTTTGAGTAATTGATGTATCTGCAAAATCTACCTCATCATTATCTTTGATGATTACATTTTCTAGAATTGCACCTTTTTTGATGGCCCCATATATTTCTGGCTCTTTTTCTTGAGCGAGGTCAATTACTTTTGCGTAGCATCCCCCTTCAAAATTAAATATGGTATTTTCTTTGGTCCAACCATGTTCGTCATCACCAATTAATCTACGATTAGGATCTGTAGACAGGGTGGTTTTACCAGTTCCCGAAAGTCCGAAGAATATTGCAGTATCACCCTCTTCTCCCACATTAGCAGAACAGTGCATAGGAAAACAATCTCGTTCTACAGGAAGAATGAAATTTAATGCCGAAAAGATTCCTTTTTTAATCTCTCCAGTATATCCCGTACCTCCAATAAGAGCAATTTTTCTATCAAAGTTTAAAATCGCAAAATTATGTTGTCGCGTGCCATCAGTTTTGGCATCAGCCATAAAACCAGGAGCATTGATAACTGTCCATTCTGGATCAAAACCCTTCAATTCTTCATCTGTAGGTCTCAAAAACATGTTATAAGCAAACATATTAGACCAAGGATATTCATTGATAACTCTTATATTCAGTCTATATTCAGGATCAGAACAGGCATAGCTATCCCTTACAAATATTTCTTTCCCAGATAAGTATTTTGTTACTTTATCATATAATGCATCAAATTTTTGGGAGTCAAAAGGTAGATTAATGTCGCCCCACCACACCTTATCTTTTGTGATATGATCTTTCACAATAAAGCGATCCATAGGAGATCGACCAGTAAATTCACCTGTATTAATTGCTAGGGCACCAGATTTAGTAATTTTTCCTTGGCCTTTTTGCACTGCCTCTTTCTCTAGATCTTCTGGAGATAATTGGTAGCGCAGTGTAGCATTTTCAATACCGTAATGCTTTAACGAAAACGTTTTCGTAGTTGGATACAGTGGTTCCATAAAAATATGTTGTGTTTTGTTATGTACGTGCAAAATTATAAATAATAATTACACTAACCGTCAAAAAATCACTTAATCTTAACCAACGAAATAATAAAGAAAATCCATCCGAAAATTAACAAAAAACCTCCCAAAGGCGTAACAAAACCAATACTTGACAAAGAAATCCCTAACGCATCATCAATTGTCAAAAGGTATATTGACCCAGAAAAAAGGGGTATTCCCCCCATAAAGAAATAAAAAATTCGCTTCTTGGATTTGGGGCTTATACCATTCATATTCCCCAAAATAATGCAAACAATTGCATGGTACATTTGATATCGCACTCCCGTTTTAAATGAATCTATACTTTTGGCATCTACTAACTTCTCTAATCCATGCGCACCAAAGGCTCCTAAAAGTACAGCCAACAGCGCCAAAACAGCACCAGTAATCAAAATTGTTTTATTAATCCCTGTATTCTCCATAATTGATTATATCTTATTGTAGATTTTATGTTTTAGACACATTTTTTAAAAAAAGATAATTAATCCCATAAATTTGAGAGCTTACTTTTTACTGTATTTACTACATTCGTATCAAAGTTATCAAAATATCAGGAGGTATGCGAAAGATTCTAGTTATTGGTGCAGGTAAATCTACTGCTGTCTTAATTAAATATTTTCAGGATAAATCTATTTCTGAAAATCTTCATATAACCATTGGGGATATCTCTATTGAAAATGCCATGACACTTGCTAACAAGCATCCAAACACCGAAGCCCTGGTATTGGATGTTTTTGATAAAGATTCCAGGGAAAAAGCGATTCAAAAAGCAGATATCGTAGTATCAATGCTTCCAGCTCGATTTCATATTGAGGTAGCCAAAGATTGTTTACAGTTTAATAAGTGCATGGTTACCGCTTCTTATGTAAGCCCAGAAATGCAAGAACTTGACAAAAAAGTTCGTGAGAAAGGGCTGGTTTTTATGAATGAAATAGGAGTAGATCCCGGGATTGATCATATGAGTGCCATGCAGGTTATAGATCGTATACGAGACAAGGGAGGTAAAATAATATTATTTGAATCTTTTACAGGGGGTCTGGTAGCACCCGAAAGTGACACTAACCTA
Source organism: Aquimarina penaris (assembly GCF_040786285.1). Taxonomy (NCBI): domain Bacteria; kingdom Pseudomonadati; phylum Bacteroidota; class Flavobacteriia; order Flavobacteriales; family Flavobacteriaceae; genus Aquimarina; species Aquimarina penaris. Next base: position 1,216,338 of record NZ_JBFMKQ010000001.1, on the reverse strand, counting down.
TGGAATTATAAGTTTACATGGAATCCTCGTAATGTTGTAGTTGCCGGGCAAGGAGGAGCCGCAGAGTTTCTTCAGGAAGGAACCTATAAATATATTCCGTATCATAAACTATTTAGAAGAACAGAGTTTCTAGAGGTTGAAGGATATGGACGTTTTGAGGCATACGCCAATCGTAATTCTTTAAAATATCAAAATATTTATGGCTTAGACGATATTTTAACCCTATATCGAGGAACCATTAGAAGGGTTGGGTTTTCAAGGGCATGGAACACCTTTGTACAGCTGGGTATGACCGCTGATGATTACACCATGGTAAATTCTGAAAACATGAGTTATCGTGATTTCATAAATTCGTTTTTAGCATATTCACCTACAGATTCGGCAGAGTTAAAACTTAGACATTACCTCAAAATCGATCAGGATGATATTATGTGGGATAAACTTTTAGAATTGGATCTTTTTAATCCCAATAAAAAAGTAGGGATCCCTAATGCAACACCTGCGCAAATCCTTCAGAAAATCTTAATGGATAAATGGACTCTCGACCATGGTGATAAAGATATGATTGTGATGTATCATAAATTTGGTTATGAACTTGATGGAAAACGTAAACAGATCGACGCCACTATGGTAAGCACTGGAGAAGATCAAACCTATACAGCAATGGCAAGAACTGTAGGCTTACCTGTAGCAATGGCCGCACTAGGCATTCTTAATAAAAAAATTACTACTACTGGTGTTCAGATCCCTATTCAAAAAGAAGTATACGAACCTATACTTAAAGAATTAGAAGAGTATGGTATCATTTTTAATGAAAAAGAACGCGAATACCTAGGATATAATCCCGACGGCGTAAAAGGGTAAAGTGAATTACGAATGTTGATCTAAGAAGTACAATTTTTAACAGGTTATAACTTGTTGTTATACTCATATAGACTAGACTAGAATCTATTTCATTAGTAGCAGTAATGCCGGGTTGATTTTTTTTAACGCTAAGGCTCTATACTTCAAAAGTAATATTATAGTACCCATCCAAGCACAACCCTTCGTAGAATTCATTTGGTCGTTTCTGGTGGCATTTCACCTCCAAAACCATACGGTTTTCATAATTATTAGTATTTTTATATTTCAATTATAAAGCATAAGCTTTATTTTTGTTGACATATGTAATCTTATAAGGAATGAAAGGCGAAAACAATAACTTAAAAATAGATGGTATTGATAAAGAGATTCTGCGTAATCTTATGGAAGATGCCAGAAGACCAATTCTGGAGATTGCAAGAAAGGTGGGCATATCTGGTGCTGCTATTCATCAACGACTTCGTAAGCTTGAAGCATCTGGACTTATTGCCGGGTCAAAGTTTATAATTGACCCTAAAGTACTTGGATATAAAACCATGGCCTTTGTAGGTGTTTTTTTAGATAAAGCGGTAAGTAATCCAAAAGCAGTAAAACAGCTTAAAGATATTCCTGAAGTGATTGAATGCCATTACACTACAGGAAATTGGTCTATTTTTATTAAAATACTATGTAGAGATAACGAGCATTTAATGAATGTTCTAAACAAGGATATTCAAGCTATAGAAGGAGTTTCCAGAACCGAAACTTTTATATCACTGGATCAGCAAATAGATCGACAGATTAAGATTTAAACAAATAAACCTCACAGGTTTTGTACTTTGATAAGCTCAGTAACCAACTCGTGAGGTGTGTCCTATTCTTTTGACAAAAATTAATCTCTTCTTCCTAAGAAAATTGAAATAAAATACAGTAATGTAGCCAATGATCCTAAAGCTGCAACTAAATAGGTGCGTGCTGCCCATTTTAAAGCATCTTTTGCTCCAGCATGCTCCTCACCGGTAACCATATTATTATTTTCTAACCAGGCCAATGCTCTATTACTAGCATCATATTCTACAGGTAACGTAATCATACTAAAAAATGTAGTTACTGCAAATAGTAAGATCCCAACCAAGAAAACCGTATTACCAAATACCATCCCTGATGCAGACAAAACTAAACCAGCCATAATTACTATATTAGAAAGTTTGCTCGAAATCCCTACCGCAGGTACAATCTTAGATCGCATCGTTAACCAACTATAGGCTTTAGCATGTTGTACGGCATGACCGCACTCATGTGCAGCAACGGCCGCCGCTGCAGCATTACGCTGACTGTATACACCTTCACTAAGGTTTACTGTTTTTTTAATTGGATTATAATGATCTGTAAGCATTCCTGCTACAGAAATCACTTCAACATCATGGATTCCATTATCCCGCAACATCTTAGTTGCAATCTCTGCTCCACTCATTCCATTTTGCAGATGTAGATTCGAATATTTCTTAAACTTACTTTTAAGTTTATTACTCACATACGAGCTTACCAAAAATATGACCCCTGCAATGATATAATATCCCATCATAACTATATACTTTTTATGCTTGTTAAATTTACAATATAAAATACAAAAACCTCGCCATAATGACGAGGTCTTTGATTAAATAAACTTGAGTTAGCCTTTAAATCGAGTTTATTTTAAATATGTATTAACATCTTCTAACGGAAGGCCGAAAGCCTCTGATATTGCAGGATACACAACATCTCCATTAATGACATTTAATCCTTTTTTAAGCGGCTCATTCTCTGCACAAGCAGTTCTCCAACCTTTATTTGCCAGTTGTACTGCATATGGCAAAGTGACATTAGTTAATGCCAAAGTTGACGTATAAGGTACAGCTCCTGGCATATTAGCCACAGAGTAATGCACTACATCATCTATAATATACACCGGATCCTGATGGGTTGTGGGTTTTGTAGTTTCAAAACAACCTCCTTGATCTACAGCTACATCCACCAACACAGTTCCTGGACGCATATCGGTAAGCATATCGCGAGTGATTAATTTTGGCGCCTTAGCACCCGGTATCAATACTCCTCCAACAATAAGATCTGATGTTTTGATATGTTTACGAATTGTATATTCATTTGAATACTCAGTATTTACATTGGCTGGCATTACATCATCAAGATAACGCATACGCTTTACACTAATATCAAGGATAGTAACATCTGCACCCATACCAGCAGCCATTTTTGCAGCTTGCGTACCTACAACTCCTCCTCCAAGTACAAGTACTTTAGCCGGAGCTACACCGGGAACACCTCCAAGAAGAATTCCTCTTCCTTTTAAAGGTTTTTCTAAATATTTTGCTCCTTGTTGTATAGACATTCTACCCGCTACTTCGCTCATTGGCGTTAATAATGGTAAACTACGATCAGGATCCTCTACCGTTTCATAAGAAACACATACAGAACCACTATTGATCATTGCTTTTGTTAACACCTCGCTAGAAGCAAAGTGAAAATATGTAAACAGTAATTGATCTTTTTTGATCAAAGCATATTCTGGTTCAATAGGTTCCTTAACCTTAATAATCATTTCTGCGGTTTGGTACACCTCTTCGATGGTAGGTAAAATTTTACCTCCAGCAGAGATATACTCATCATCATTAAAACCACTCTGCAGACCAGCATTTTGCTGAATGAAAACAGTGTGACCATGTCTAACGAGTTCCATAGTACCGGCAGGGGTTACACCTACTCGGTTCTCGTTATTTTTGATTTCCTTAGGAACACCAATTATCATATTCTTATTTTTTTGTCGAAAATAGCTGTTTTTATGAAATAAACCAATAAATCGTATTCAAAAAATATTGTATCGATAATTTTAAGGGATTATAATAGAAATTGTTAAAAAACGATAAACCTGAAGAGTTTATGTTAGTTTTTATATCGATACTTAAAATACAACAGCAGAAAACCTGAAATTGCTGTTATAAAATTAGCTAAAATAATTGGAAAACTGCTTATCAAAAACCCATAAATCAACCAACATAGCACTCCTGAAACAAAAATTAACAACATACTTAAGGATAAACTATCTGTAGATTTTGTTTTCCAGGTTTTATAGACTTGGGGTAGAAATGCAGCAGTGGTTAAAACAGCTGCTATAAGTCCAAGGATTTCTGTTGGGTTGATCATATTACTATCTTTAAGAAGAATAGAACTTAAATTGCATCAGTTTGATTGTTTTTGCAGTAGCAAAAATGTATCGAAAACAAGCTATTTTTACTTAAAAGCCTAATCTCGATACAATTTTTCTTCTGTCACCTCGAGTGTAGTCGAGAGGTCATTTCGAAAAACCACTCGATTTGACGGTTTTATTTTTTAATACATCTCCTCTACGCTTTACCCTACCACATTCACAATCTTACCAGGTACTACGATTACCTTTTTAGGTGCTCGACCATCAAGTTGTTGTTTTGTTTTTTCATGAGCCATCACCGCAGCTTCAATTTCTTCTTTGCTTAAATCCAAAGACAACTCTAACATAAAACGCATTTTGCCATTAAACGAAATCGGATATTGCTTGGTACTTTCTACCAAGTGTTTCTCGTCAAACACAGGAAAAGTGGCAGTAGCGACAGACTCATTATGCCCAAGTTTTTGCCAAAGTTCTTCAGCAATATGTGGTGCATATGGCGAAATTAATACCAATAACGGCTCAAGGATTGCTCTAGCGTTACATTTTTGAGCCGTCAACTCATTTACCGCAATCATAAAGGTACTTACCGATGTATTGAATGAGAAATTCTCGATATCCTCTTCTACCTTTTTAATGGTTTTATGTAATGTCTTGAGATCATCTTTTGTGGGTTCGGTTTCGCTTACGCTGAAAACACCCTCCTTACCTCCCTCAAGGGAGGAATGATATAGTTTCCATAATTTTTTAAGAAACGAATGCACCCCCGTAATCCCAGCTGTGTTCCAGGGTTTTGCTTGTTCTAATGGACCCAGAAACATCTCATACAAACGTAAGCTATCTGCCCCATACTGCTCACAAATACCATCTGGGTTGACAACATTGTATTTGGATTTGGACATTTTTTCTACTTCGCGATTAGTGACATACTCACCGTCTTCATTAAGAATGAAGGTTGCATCCTTAACAAAACTAAATATCGGGTCCTTAATTAACGCTTCGATATCTAAGTTATCTGTAAGACCTTTTAAATAATCAATATTGACTCTAAAAGGAGTAAATGTACCATCAAAATCTTCCCCAACATACTTAACATTAAAACCCTTTTCTTTATACTCTTGAACAATTTTATCTACAATTTCACTTGTAATCTCATCTAACTCGTGTTTCTTACCTTTTTCGTATGAGTCTTTCGGGATTACAAACTTTTTATTTGGTATTATTCCTTTCTTAACTGAATCCGCCATGTCAGATACTTTTTCATAAGAAAAAGCTGGTCCAAAACCATATGCAAAAGCACTTGTACCCAAAATCATCCCTTGGTTAATCAGCTTTTTAAAAGGTTCTTCTACCGGAAGAAATCCTCTATCATATAAAAACTTCACCCAAAAACGAGAATATAGCAAGTGCCCAGTAGCATGCTCGCTTCCTCCTATATATAAGTCTACATTTTGCCAGTATTGCATTGCTTCCGCGGAAGCGAATTCGTTCTCATTACTCGCATCCATATATCTAAACAAGTACCATGAGCTCCCTGCCCAACCCGGCATCGTATTTAATTCTAGTGGGTGAATATTAACGTTATCAATATCCTCATTTTTTGCCAACTCACCCTTGAGGGTGTCCCATGCCCAAACATCGGCACGTCCTAATGGCGGCTCCCCGGTTTCGGTTGGTAAATATTTTTCAACTTCTGGTAATGCAATAGGTAAATGTGCTACATCGATCATCTGCGGCATTCCATCAACATAATATACCGGGAAAGGCTCCCCCCAATAGCGCTGACGGCTAAAAACCGCATCGCGTAATCTATAGTTTATTTTACCTTCTCCCTGACCTAGTTGTTCTAATTCATAAATAGCTCTTTTTGTCGCTTTCTTATAATTTAAACCATTTAAGAAATCAGAATTTCCGATCACGGTATTTTCCTTATCGGCAAAAGCTTCTTCAGAAATATCGATTCCTTCAAAAATATTGGTAATCGGGATATTAAAATGCTTTGCAAAATCGTAATCACGTTGATCTCCGCATGGCACAGCCATTACAGCTCCAGTGCCATATCCAGCCAACACATAGTCACCAATCCATATCGGCACAGGCTCTTTGGTAAACGGGTGCTCGGCATATGCCCCGGTAAATATCCCACTTATGGTTTTTACATCGGCCATACGTTCGCGCTCACTGCGCTTTGCTGTGGCCTCTATATAAGCATCTATCTCGGCTTTTTGTTCTGGTGTGGTAATTTTTTGAACTAATTCGTGCTCTGGAGCCAAAGTCATAAATGTTGCTCCAAAGATTGTATCTGGTCGGGTTGTAAATACCTCAATTGTTTCATTATGCTCTTTAACCTTAAAAGTGACGCTTGCTCCCTCAGAACGTCCTATCCAATTAGTTTGTGAATCTTTTAAAGGTTGTGGCCAATCGATTGTATTGAGTCCATCAAGTAAACGCTGTGCATAGGCAGAGATACGCATACTCCATTGAGTCATCTTTTTACGAATCACAGGATATCCACCACGTTCTGAAACTCCGTTTACAATCTCATCATTAGCTAATACGGTTCCCAGTTGTGGGCACCAATTTACTTCGGTTTCTGCTAAATAGGTTAGCCTGTATTTTAGTAATACTTCTTGTTTTTCTTTAGATGAAAAGTTATTCCAATTCTCTGCTGTAAATTCGGTGATGTCTTCATCGCAAACAGCACTTACTTTTGTATTTCCTTCTAAAGCAAAAACTGCCTCTAGCTCATCAATAGTTCTTGCTTTATTAGCTTGGTTGTCATACCACGAATTGAAAAGCTCAATAAAGATCCACTGGGTCCATTTATAAAACTTAGGATCGCTGGTTCTTACCTCACGACTCCAATCAAAAGAGAATCCTATTTTATCTAATTGCTCACGATAACGAGCAATGTTTTCTTTGGTAGTAATAGCAGGATGCTGTCCTGTTTGGATAGCATATTGCTCTGCCGGTAACCCAAAAGAGTCATACCCTTGTGGATGCAGTACATTAAATCCTTTATGGCGTTTATAACGTGCATAAATATCACTGGCAATATATCCTAGCGGATGACCTACATGTAATCCCGCACCCGATGGGTAAGGAAACATATCCAATACATAATACTTTGGTTTATCACTTTCGTTTTGCGCTTTAAACGTCTCGTTTTCTGCCCAATATTTTTGCCATCTGGCTTCAATGGTATTAAAATCGTAGCTCATTCATCTAAAATTAAGACCGCAAATTTACTAAAACCTTCAGGATAGTACAGCAACATCTTAGGTTAATTGTTTGCTATGATTGTAAAAAGTAAAGTTCTGCTGTCTTTTAATCTAAAAGGTTCGGAAGTACCTTTTTTAGTCTTCGAAGAACCAAAAAGCATCTTCGAAGATGCTTTTTGGTTAAAATTTTAACCTTTGAGGTTCTTTTTATACCCTTTCTACTTATAATTTTAACCTTTGAAGTGCTTTTTATATGCAATTAGGTTCTTAATAGAAGTTAAATGGTTATAATTTGAAGTTATTTCATTTGAATAACAAAGACTTATTTTCGCGCTTTAACTTCCATAGGTTGTAAACAACTGTAAACAAAAGTATTTGCAGGAGTGGGAATTCCCAGTTTTTTACCTTCTTTGACTATAAAACCGTTCAAATTATCTAATTCTGAAGCTCTGCCCTCTATAATATCTCGCTGTGTTGATGCGGTAGAATCATAAGGTTGTTTGCCAATAAAAAACATAATGCTATTGACAAGGTCTTTTGGTAATGCAACTCCTTTTGCTTTACCCACCTCATAAATCTCGGTTGCCGTTTGTTCTAATATCTTTTTGATTCGTGGATTTTCATACATTTCGCCGATAGTGGCTCTGGTTAACGCACCTAGACCACTTACCGTAGCAATAAACATAAACTTGCTCCAGATATCTACATAAATATCTTTTGAAATGACATTGCTAAATCCGGCTTTATCAAATACCTCTTTTACCTTCTGTAAGCGATCGGTGATACTCTTATCTGTTTCCCCAAAAACCACTTCGGGAGGGTGGCCAAAATGAGAAATTACTCCCGGAGCCTCTATTTTACTATAAATTTTACATAGCCCTCCCAACACATGCTTTGCATCTAAAACAGAAAGCAATTTTTCTGCATTATCAGCACCATTCTGTAAAGGAATCACGATAGTTTCATCTTTTAGAATAGGTTTGATCAATGCTGCTGCTTCGGGAACTTGCCAAGACTTTGTACAAATTAAAATCAGATCTGCTTTTTCTACCTCATCAATAGTATTGGTTGCCAGAAACGGACGTGTAACAAAATCCCCATCTATACTTCGTACTTGTAATCCGTTTTGTATAATAGCTTCTAGATGTTTTCCTCTGGCGACCAGAGTAACTTTTTGACCTGAATAAGAAATTTTTCCTCCAAAATACCCTCCAACACCTCCTACACCAATAATGACTGTATGCATATTTTAAACTATTTTATAAACAAGAATCTCTTCAAGTATACGTTATTCCTATAGAAACAAAAGTTAATGAAAACACAAAATAAAGAGATCCCGTTCTACAATGGGATGTATTAAGCTTTACTTATTTCAAAATGCTAAAGCATTTAAAATAGGAGTCTCATTAAACTTTATTATTTTTACGCAAAAATCAAATTATCTATGAGCTCATCTTTCGAAAAATATCAAAAACGACGACTAATTTCTTCTTATTTCTCTGTAGTTATTAGTATTTCGTTAGTGTTATTTTTATTGGGCTTATTAGGCTTATTGGTTTTAAACACTAAAAAAGTTGCAGATCATTTTAAGGAAAAAATTGCGCTCACCATTTACTTAAAAGATACCGCTAAAGATGTAGAGATAAAACAGCTCGAAAAAACATTAGCACTTGCAGAATATACAAAATCAACCACTTTTATCTCTAAGGACGAAGCTGCCGAAGAGCATAGTAAGGATATTGGGGAAAATTTTATGGATTTTCTAGGATATAACCCACTCCAAAACTCAATTGATGTCTATCTAAAAGCTGATTATGTTGCCCCAGATAAAATAGAAGAAATTTCTACTTCGATCACAAAAAAGAATTTTGTAGACGAAGTAATTTATGATAAACCTTTGATTTCTTTGTTAAATGATAATATTAAAAGAATTAGCTTTTGGGTATTATTAATTAGCGGAGTTTTTACATTTATTGCAGTCTTACTTATCAATAGTTCAATACGATTATCTGTATACTCTAAAAGGTTTATAATAAAAACCATGCAAATGGTAGGTGCCACCAAGAAGTTTATTCGTAAGCCTTTTGTATGGAAAAGTGTCCGCCTGGGCATGATTGGTGCTATTGTAGCTTTAATTGGAGTAGCAATTGTATTATACTATCTCAACAAGACATTTCCAGAATTGGCTCTGCTTGAAGACGAAATCCTACTTATTATCTTGTTTTTAGGTGTTTTTGGAATTGGAGTATTAATTACCTGGATAAGCACATTTTTTGCTACACAACGATTTTTAAATCTTAGAACAGACGAACTGTATTATTAATAAATTTTATGGGGCCAATAGAATGGAATGTCGATCCTGAGATTGCAAAGTTATTTGGAACTTTTCCTTTAAAATACTACGGAATACTTTTTGTTTTGGGCTTGTTACTTGGCTACGAGGTGGTAAAACGCATCTATAAATCAGAAAACATCTCTGTTGAAAATCTCGAAAAATTATCTACCTATCTATTTATTGGTATACTAGTAGGCGCACGTTTAGGGCATTGCCTCTTTTATGATTTCGCTTATTTTTCTGAGCATCCTCTGGAAATATTTTTACCATTTCAGATTGTTGATGGAAATTGGCATTTTACTGGCTTTGCAGGGTTAGCAAGTCATGGAGGAAGTATTGGAGCAATATTAGCAATCATAATCTACAGTTTACGCAGTAAAACATCTTTGCTTTGGATACTAGACCGCGTAGCAATAGGAGCACCTGTAACAGGAGCATTTATACGATTTGGAAACTTTATGAATTCTGAGATCTACGGAAAACCAACCCAAGGAAACTACGGTGTTATCTTTATGAAAGACGATTTGATCCCAAGACATCCCACACAACTATATGAAGCTTTTTCATACCTGATGATTTTTGGATTGTTATGGTATCTCTACAAAAAGACTAATGTAAAAAATAATCAAGGTGTTATCTTTGGAGTATTATTAGCTACCCTTTTTTCGGCAAGGTTACTATTAGAGGTTTTCAAAGAAAATCAAGTTGCTTTTGAAGATGGTATGACACTAAATATGGGGCAATTATTAAGTATTCCTTTTATCCTTATCGGAATAGCATTAATAATAATCGGTACGAAGAAAATTAAATTTACAAATTGATCCTATGGGTAAAATTGGGAAAATATGGTTTTTGATCGTTTTTATACTATTTATAGTATTTATATCTGTTGTTATTCAGACTTTTCGCCCAGTACGTAATGTGCAGCCAGATGATGTGATAGAAATTACTGGTAGAGTAATTGATATTAAAGAAGCTCCAGGTTTTGATATCGTAATCAGTCTAGAAAATGATGATCATTATTACTATATCAATCGGGGATTACAATATGATTTAACTATAGAACAACTAAGCACCGACATTCTAAACAAACGGGTTACTTTGTATGCTATTAAAAGATGGACTATCTTTACCCGCGATGGCAATATGGGACATGTGTCCAAACTAATGATCAGCAATGATGTCATCTATAATGAAATAAATAACGATACCCATGAAAAAACAAACGAATAAAAACGTTTCACATACCCCTGATTTTGTTTTCGGAAAAAAGAACTATATAGTCATGGTTATAGGGATTGCTGTAATTGCTTTAGGTTTTATTCTTATGGCAGGTGGAGGAAGTGATGATCCCAATGTTTTTAATCCAGATATCTATAGCTTTAGAAGGATACGACTTGCGCCAACTATAGTTTTGATTGGATTTGGGATTGAAGTTTATGCTATCCTACTTAATCCAAACAAGAAGAAAAAGCAGTAATTCAACAATTTATCTTTCGGTAGTTTTATATTTGCATCAATTTTAAGAAAATCCTGCATACTACATGGAAATTATTGATGCTATCATTTTAGGTATTGTACAAGGCCTCACAGAATTCTTGCCAGTTTCTTCTAGTGGACATCTAGAATTAGGCAAGGCTATTTTAGGAGATAAAAGTGTCCCTGAAGAGTCTTTGCTCTTTACCGTAGTTTTACATTTTGCTACAGCATTAAGTACCATTGTAGTCTTTAGGAAGGATATTTTTAGAATTCTAACGGGTTTGTTGAAATTTAAAAAGAATGAAGAAAGCCTTTTTTCTCTAAAAATCATCATCTCTATGATCCCTGCGGTAGTTGTAGGTTTATTCTTTGAAGAGCAGCTAGAACAACTTTTTGGAGGCAATATCATGTTTGTTGGTTTTATGTTACTAATCACCGCAGCATTACTATGGTTTGCCGATAAAGCTAAAAGCACCCGAAAACCTGTTAGTTGTACTAATGCACTTGTAATTGGTATTGCACAAGCCATTGCAATGTTACCAGGTATTTCTAGAAGTGGTGCCACGATCTCTACCTCTGTTTTATTAGGGAATGACAAAACCAAAGCCGCTCGATTTTCATTTTTAATGGTTATCCCTTTAATATTCGGAAAAATAGCCAAAGACATTCTTAGCGGCGAACTCTCCTTTTCATCAGAAAACAGTATTCCTATAGCAATTGGTTTTGTCGCAGCATTTATTTCTGGCCTTTTCGCATGCACATGGATGATTTCTTTGGTGAAAAAGAGTAAGTTAACTTATTTTGCCGTATATTGTATTGTTGTTGGCTTATTAGCCATCAGCTTTGGTTTTATTAAATAGTAGCCCCATATTATGCTAACCGAACAAGACTATAAAGACGGTCAAATTCTTTTGATCGATAAGCCACTGCAATGGACATCTTTCCAGGTTGTAAACAAACTTCGTTGGCTTATTCGTAAAAATTTTGGTATCAAAAAAATTAAAGTAGGACATGCTGGCACCTTAGATCCGTTGGCATCAGGTTTACTTATTATTTGTACAGGAAAATTTACAAAACGCATTCAGGAGTTTCAAGGACAACTCAAAGAATATACTGGAACCATAACACTGGGAGCTACTACGCCTTCTTATGATCTTGAGACCGAAATCGATCAAACATTTTCAATCGATCATATTTCAAATGACACTATTAAAGCTGCGACTTCTCATTTTATTGGAGAAATAGAACAATACCCTCCCGTTTTTTCTGCATTAAAGAAAGATGGTAAGCGCTTATATGAATATGCCCGAGAAGGAGAAGAAGTAACAATCGAAGCGCGCAAAATAACAATTAACGAATTTGAAATTACGCGAATACAATTACCCGAAGTAGATTTTAGGGTCGTTTGTAGCAAAGGAACATATATCCGATCTCTAGCACATGATTTTGGTAAAATTTTAAAAAGTGGGGCTCATTTAACTGCGTTAAGAAGAACAAAAATAGGAACGTTTATGGTTGACGATGCTATTTCTATTCAATCTTTTGAAAGTCAGTTGCAAACAAAAATTGAAACTGCATAAAATAATGTAGAATAAAAGTAGTTATAGAAACCTATGGAATTTATAGAAAAGCATAAAGCCCTGATTATCACGTCAATGTTGATGGGAATCTTTGTTCTAAGCTTATACAACATCAATATGATGAATAAAAAGCAAGAACAAGCAGAAATTTTAATGGAAATCCCTGAAGAATTTCTAATGGATGAAGAAGAGGAGCAACCCGAAGAAGAAATTGCTCAAGAAGATCGACAACTGGATAATGCCAGAAGAACACACTCGGCATTTAATGAAGATTTTGAAGATCACAAAGAGTTCGAAGAACGAATCAAATCCTTAACCGAGACTGAAGAGCTTGCTAAAAATGAAGAAACTCCAGAGGAGGAAATTGCTATAGAAGAAGATATTAAGAAAGAAGAAACTAAGCCAGAACCAGAAGAAAGCAACAACAGAAACAGTTCTCTTACCTTTAGTTTAAAAGACCGAAAATCTATTGATTTACCCAATCCTGTTTATACTTGTAATGGAAGCGGTAAAGTCGTTGTAAAAATCAAGGTAAACAAGAACGGCTATGTAATCGGCACAAAAGTTGACAAAAAGAGTTCAACTACACGAAATGAATGTCTTTTTGACAATGCTATGGATTACGCTAGACAAGCCTTGTTTTCTCGTTCAACTACTGAAGAACAAGAAGGATCAATAACATATTACTTTAATTATGGAGGGTAATATATTGCTACAGAATCTCTAACAGATCTTCGGCTATATTTACTCCTTTATCCTTATTGTACCACAGCTGCAAGTCCTCTTTGAATTGTGCATCAAGGCCACCATGTTGCTCTTTATATTCAGCTACCATTTGCGTAGCAACAGATGGTCTGGGGCCCCAAGAGTTTACTACTTTTTTATTTTGAGTATCATATACAAGTAATTTAGGAATCGCCTTCCCCCCATTAGTAAGGAAATTATTCATTAACTCATCATGATCATCTCTAGAAATAATCTTTAAATCAATACCTTGATTAAGTTCTGCAAGCTTATTAATCATAGGTAAGGATTGTGCTGCATCGCCACACCATCCCTCGGTCAATACCAACCAAGTTACTTTTGTGCTTGCATTTGCAAAAGCTTCTTTAACAGATTCATTAATTTTTAGGGTTTTATCCAAACGTTTCATTCTGCGATCATTGAGCATGCTATAATTTGTTAATGCTTCAGATTGCTCATGCCCGGTAGATTTGTTTTCTGTTAATAAACTACTTACTAATCCTTTATACTCCTGATATGTATAAGCATCCGAGATGCCTTGTTCGATTAATTCGGTTACTGTGATTGTAGTACTTTCCATATTTCCTTTCATAAATGTTATGATATAAGACGTTAATTATTTTTAAAACTTACGAACTTCTGTTTTCATCTCAGAATAAGCATAGTATAACGATTCAATCCCGATTGTGGGTATTACATGCTACGCGAATTCAATAGTATTGCCAAAAAACAATAAAAATAAACAGATGAATGTAATATATTTATATCTCAAAACTCAGACTATGACAAAAATCAGATGCGGATGGTGCGTAGGAGATTCTTTATACGAATCTTATCACGATACCGAATGGGGTACGCCCTTACATGATGAGCAACTTTTATTTGAATTCTTGGTTTTAGAAACTTTTCAGGCGGGATTAAGTTGGATTACCATTCTGCGGAAAAGAGATAATTTCAGAGTAGCCTTTGATAATTTCGATTATAAAGTAGTTGCTAAATATACCGAAGCTAAAAAAGAAGAATTATTACAAAATGCGGGTATTATTCGTAATAAACTAAAGGTGAATTCTGCTATATCCAATGCCCAAAACTTTATGAAAATTCAGGAAGAGTTCGGTAGTTTTGATACCTATATCTGGAGTTTTGTTGATGGAAAGCCTATCAAAAATAGTTGGAAACATCATAAAGATTGTCCCGCCACAACAGAGATTTCGGATTTAATAAGTAAAGATTTAAAAAAGCGAGGTTTTAAGTTTGTTGGTTCTACCGTAATCTATGCTTTTATGCAAGCCATTGGGATGGTAAATGATCATACAGTAGATTGTTTTAGGTATACTCAGGTTTAATTTCTACAACTTTACTCCAAAAGATAAATCTCCCGCATCTCCCAACCCTGGAACTATATAACTCTTACTGCTTAATTCGTCATCAATTGCAGCGATCCATAGATGTGTGTCTTCAGGAAATACTTCTTTTGCATAGGCTACTCCTTGTTTTGAACCAATAACCGAAACGATATGTATTTGCTTAGGAGTACCGTGTTCTTTCATCGCTCTAAAGGTATTTTCAAGAGTTTTACCCGTTGCTAACATGGGATCAGCCAATACTAATGTTTTATCCTGTAATGACGGGGCTGCCAAATAATTTACAACAACCTCAAAATCATCATTATCATTTTTATGATCTCTGTACGCTGATATAAATGCGTTTTCGGCATTATCAAAATAATTTAAAAGACCTTGATGCAATGGAAGACCCGCTCTAAGAATCGAACATAAAACAAGTTCTTTTTTAGGAACTAGAATCTTTTTACTTCCCAAAGGAGTTTGAACCGTTTTGGTTTCATGTTCTAAAGTTTTACTTAATTCGTAGCTTATAATTTCACCAATACGTTCAATATTTTTTCTAAATCGCATGGCGTCTTTCTGTATCTCGATATCTCTAAGTTCTAGAACAAATTGATTTAAAATTGAATTTCCTAACTCTAGGTTATGAACGGTCATAAAAAGTATGTTTTACATCACCTAAACATGATGCTGATTATTTTTTCAAAAATTCTAAAAATGTTGCTCTTGGTATTTCTTTAGCGCCCAAACTAGCCAAATGATCAGTATACACTTGACAATCTATTAATTTGACTTCTTTTTCTTCTAACCACTGCACTAATTTAATAAAACCAAATTTAGATGCATTACTCACTTTAGTAAACATACTTTCGCCACAAAATACTTTTTTATCTTCTAACCATACTCCATACAGCCCCCCTACCAAATTAGAATTTTCCCAAACTTCTACAGAAACAGCATAACCTAATGTATGTAATTTTTTATAGGCATTCTTCATGTCATTAGTAATCCAGGTACCATATTGCTCTGGTCGTTTGATCTCTGCACAATGCTCTATAACACTTTCAAAATCCTGATTAAACGTAACTTCAAATTTATTTTTTCGAAGTATCTGCCGCATGCTTTTGCTTACTTTGAGTTCTTGCGGAAATAACACCATTCTAGGATCTGGACTAAACCACAGGATTACCTCACCCTCATTATACCAGGGGAAAATCCCATTATAATAGGCTACTAAAAGCCTATCTTGAGATAAGTCTCCTCCTATTGCTAATAGCCCATCAGCATCAGCATAGGTAACCGGAGGGAATTGTATGGAATCTGTAAGAATGAACAAAATATGTTTAATACTATTTCTACAACGTTAAATATCAATCAGTTGTTTGAATTCACCAAAAAAATCGCAATCTTTGTTAAGACCTTTTAAGATAAATTTTGTTCATCATTGCTTTTTTGAATTTTATTAAAAGGTTAATCTAAAACCACAATATGAAAAGTCCGATAGTTTAGTATCGGACTTTTTACTTTTACACTTAGACAAGCTCAGTGTCACATCTATAGTTCTTGATTTACTTAAAAAGGTAAATCGTCGTGCTCTTCTTTAGAGAAATCCGTTGCGGGTTCAAAAGCGTCTGCTGGTGGAGTTGGAGGAGGAGTAGAACCTCCTGTAGCTGCAGGCTGTAAACTTTCAATTCTCCATCCTTGGATAGAATTAAAATATTTTGTCTCTCCTTGTGGATTTACCCACTCACGGCCTCTTAAATTAATACTAATTTTTACGTCCTGCCCTACCTGAAAAGTGTTTAATAAATCACATTTATCCTGAACAAACTCTACCATAATATGTTGCGGATATTGTTCCTCTGTAGTGACAACAATTTCTCTCTTTCTAAAACCATTGTTTCCAAAAGTTTGTGTCTCACCGACCATCTTTACTTTACCTTGTACTTCCATTGTATTATTATTTTGCTGCTAATATGTTCCATGCTGTATTTATATCATCCTGATCTAAATACTGCTTTGCAAATTTATGAATTTCTATCTGGTTAGCCTGCTGAATTTTATCCTTAATATCATCATGTTTATTAACAAACGCCAAAGCATCTCCATTTTCGGGTATTCCTTCAACATTAGCCAACTTACCTAAATCATTTCCGGTAAAAATAGTGCTATTTTTTATATCTTCTGGTAAAGAATCTACACCAATCCCTATTGTACTTAATGGTTTAGGAACCTCAAATAGTCCTTTATTAGCTCTGCTATACCAATTACCCCCCATACGAGCCACCTGATCTATTTTATACTGGTCGATTCTATCATTTTCATCTAAAACATCTTCATTGATATGCATTAGAAGCACCTCACAAATGATAAGATTTCCGGCGCCTCCTTCATTTCCCATCGGGATAATTTCATTTACCTTACACTCAAACTGTACTGGTGATTCTCCTACCCGATACGCCTTCACTTTTTCTGAAGGTACCATACTAAGTCCAGATTTTTCAAATTCATTAATTCCATCGGGATATTCGGTACTCGATAATGACATTTGCTGTACAATATCATAATTCACAATATTGATCACAACTTCCTTGGTTGATCGAGCATTCTCTAGTGTATGCTTCGTAGTATTATCTCTAACTCTTCTTGCTGGAGAAAAAATAAGAATTGGTGGATTAGCGCTAAATACATTAAAAAAACTAAATGGCGACAAATTAGGATTGCCATTTATATCTATGGTACTTGCAAAAGCAATAGGTCTCGGACCAATAGCCCCAAGCAAAAAACCATGCAATTTTCCTGTAGAAACCTCTGAAGGGTCGATTGTAATCATAATTTGTTTTATATTGAACAAAGATAACTAAACTTTGGCCTCTTGATCATCGCTAAATTTCGATTTAGTAATCTATTTTATAAACAATAAAATCGTTTTAAAACGTTTATATTTAAGTTTTAGTTAACAGATCTATATGAATTTTTCTGATGAGCGTAATTTTCCGAGCTATTTCATTGTCCTAGCTGTTATAGTGATCACTCTTCTTGCTTTGTGGAATACTTCATTATTCCTGCAGCGATTAAAAGATGATGAACGTACCAAAATTGAAATATGGGCTCAATCTCAAAAAGCGTTAAATAGTGAACAATCTGATGATTACCTAGAGTTATCTATAATTATAGGTTCTACCAACAGGTCTATCCCTATTATTATTACTGATTCTAAAGGTGATTTTGTTCGTGATTCTAATGGAAAGCCAGACCCTAGTTATTTTCAAAATCTATCAGAAAGTGTTATTAATGATGAAGAAAAGTTAAGGTCGTATCTTAATAAACTAAAGTCTGATAACAAACCTATAGAGTTGGATTTAAAAGATACTTCTCAGTATATCTATTACGGAAATTCGGATATTTTGAACAAATTAAAATATTACCCTATCGCCATAGCGTTACTTATTTTTTTATTAATTGGTGTTATTTATTTCTTTTTTACTACCTCTAAAGCCAGCGAACAAAACAAGCTCTGGGCTGGTATGGCTAAAGAAACTGCCCATCAAATCGGAACTCCGTTATCTTCTTTAGTAGGCTGGAATGAAATCCTAAAATCCGAAAATGTAAATCCCGAATATATTACTGAAATAGAAAAGGATATCGAAAGACTAAAGGTAATTACAGAGCGTTTTTCTAAAATAGGATCGATCCCTAATCTTGAAGAAGTAGACATTGTAGAGGAAACAAGAAATGCATATACCTACCTGCAATCCAGGAGCTCTAAATTGATTCATTTTTCTCTTGATTTACCCGAAAGACCAATATATGTATCTATAAACCCACAATTATATAGCTGGACCATAGAAAATCTTGTAAAAAATGCTATTGATGCTATGCGTGGTAAAGGAGATGTCAAAATTGACCTTACAGATGATGCAAAACGAGTATTTATTAGAATTAAAGATACAGGAAAGGGTATTCCGAAAAGTAGGTTTACTAAAATCTTCGAACCTGGCTACACTTCTAAAAGTCGTGGTTGGGGATTGGGATTATCATTAGCCAAAAGAATTATAGAGGAATATCATCTCGGAAAGATTAAAGTACTACGATCAGAAATTGATAAAGGCACTACTTTTCAAATCACATTTCGTAAATCTGGCGCTACCGTATAACAATATTTTTTTCGACACGTTATACTACATATCAAATCTCAAAAAGTGAAAACCGAATACATCACCCTAAAGGAAGCCCCACTAAATAATAATTGTCCAGAATGCTATTCTACAAATGGTATGATCCTTTCTTTTAAGCAAAAGAGGCTAAAATCTAAGCTTCTGATCAAAACCAAAGGAAATGTTATTGAAAGTATTAACTGCAATACGTGTGAAAATCAAATTTTTCCGGGACAATGGACCCAGGATATAGAGCGGGTATACGAATATCACAGAAAAACTATAACTTCTGCTCCATCTTCAATTCGGTTTACTGGATTGACCTATTTACTAATTATAGTAATGTTATTAATGGCTGGTGCTGGATATATTTATTTAAATTACCCCGACCTTTTGGGGCTAAATGCTTAGTATTAATATCGTGACATGATTTGGCGTAGTTCGTCTGTAACCAGAAAAGTTTTATCGGTATTAAAATCAAAGCATACGGCAATATCGTGACCTTCGGCACATAGAGTACCTTCATCATTATATAATTTATGATATAATCCGAAACTCGAATTTTTAACAAAGGCTACTTTTGTTTTTATCAGCACATTTCCGGGGAAAAATAATGGATGTTTAAAATCACATTTTGTAGAAACTAACATAGGTCCTTTTTTTGTTTCGGCATATAGCTTTGCCAATCCGGTAACCTCCCAGAACTGAACCCGAGCACTTTGCATGTATTTCATAAAATTTACGTTATTTACATGCTGATACGTATCCATTTCACTCCAATCAATCCGAAGGGTTAAGGATAATTTGAAATCTGAATCCTCCTTCATATATTATAAATTCGATCGAATATCGGATGCTAAAGCTTCAAACTCTTCATTAGACATAGAAATTTTATGCTGAAAAGTCATTTCTTTCATGTTATTTAACGGAATCAGGTGAACATGGACATGAGGAACCTCGAGCCCAATAACAGCTATTCCGACACGTTTACAAGAAATTGTTTTTTCTAAAGCCTTGGCAACTTTACGAGAAAATCGCATTAATTCTAGGTATGTGTTTTCTTCTAAATCAAACACTTTATCTTCTTCTTTTTTAGGAATACAAAGTGTATGCCCTTTTGCATTTGGGTTAATATCCAAAAAGGCAAAGAAATTCTCATCCTCGGCAATTTTATACGATGGAATTTCACCATTAATAATTTTAGTGAACAGGGTAGACATTCTTTAAATTTTAGTTGGTGTATATATCCTCGAAATATAATCTATTTATCTGTAAGTGAAAACCATAAAAAGCCTTTTTTGAAAATTCAAAAAAGGCTTTTACTATACTTTAAAAATTACTTTACTTATTCTCGGGTAATTTCTACAATATCAAACTTCATAATACCATTAGGAACTTGGATTTCGGCTATTTCGCCAACACTTTTACCCAAAAGGCCTTTTCCAATTGGAGAATCCACAGATATTTTTCCAGTTTTAAGATCAGCCTCACTTTGGGCTACCAATTTATATGTCATCTCGGCCCCATTGGTTTGATTCTTGATTTTTACCATAGAATGAATTAACACTTTAGATGTATCCAATTGAGATTCATCAATTAATCGGGCATTTGCCAGGGTTTCTTCTAGTTTAGAAATTCTCATCTCCAACAATCCCTGGGCTTCTTTTGCAGCATCATACTCTGCATTTTCACTTAAATCCCCTTTGTCACGTGCTTCAGCTATTGCTTGAGAAGCCTTAGGACGCTCTATATCTTTTAGTTGATTTAGCTCGTCTCGTAATTTTTTTAGCCCCTCTGCAGTGTAATAAGATACTTTGCTCATAACTTCATCGTTTATATAAATACAAAAAATCCCATAGGTATGGGATTCGTTATCCAAAGATAACAAAAATTTTACGGAAGACCACAAATTTACGTAATTTGGTCGCACATATTTATGTTATGAAAAAGGCAATTTTTTTACTACTTATTCTATTGATTTCATCTTGTAAAGATGATGATACCATTCAGGCTAACCCATTCTTACCTAATGTAGGTGTTAATTTTAGTCTTAATCTTAATTTACCACAGTATAATAGTCTCAAATTTCCAGGGGGTGTTTTTGTAGATCGAACAGATGGCCGGGGTATACGAGGAGTAATTATTTATAATCTAAATGATGACCAGTTTTTTGCTTATGAGTTAAGTGACCCTAATATTGTTCCCAGTGATTGTTCTGCGCTTGGGGTAGTAGGAACCATCGCTTCTTCAGAATGTGGTAATGATAATACCTATGACATTGCCTCATTTGGGCAGCAAATTAAAGGAGAAGGAGGTTTGCCTCTTTTTCCCTATAGAGCTGTAAAAACCGGTAATACAATATCTGTTTCGAATTAAACAATTCTGTACTTATCGTTTTAAGTTAATTTGTAAATTGCCAGTTATGGGCCCAATCCTTCCATACTACATCTAGGCCTTTATTTTTTAACATTTCTACCACATCTTCTGTTGATCGCTCATCAGAAATTTCGAACTGTTCTAAAGATTGCGGTTCTACTACATATCCTCCCGGGTTTGTCTTTGATGCTGCACTTATAGATGTAATCCCTAAGTTGACTATATTTTCTCTAAACATTTCACTCTCTCGTGTGGACATAGATAATTCTACATCTTCATCTAATAACCTGTAGGCACATATTAGCTGCACTAAATCAGAATCTGTCATGGCTACTTTTGGTTCTAAACCACCACTATGTGGTCTTAATCTCGGAAAAGAGATCGAATATTTTGTTTTCCAGTATGTTTTCTGCAGATATTGTAAGTGTAATGCCGTAAAGAAACTATCTGCTCTCCAATCTTCTAAACCAAAAAGAGCTCCTAGCCCTATTTTGTGTATTCCTGCACGGCCCAATCGATCCGGAGTTTCTAATCGATAATCAAAATTAGATTTTTTCCCTTTAGGGTGATGTTTTTTATATTCCTCTCGATGATATGTTTCTTGATATACCAATACTGCATATAAGCCACTTTCTTTTAGTACTTCATAGTCTGGCAGATCTAGTGGTTGTACTTCTATGGTGATATTGGCAAATTTTGATTGTATGAGTTGTATGGCATTATTAATATAATCCACTCCAACAATTTTATTGGCTTCTCCAGTCACCAGAAGAATATGATCGTAACCCTTAGATTTTAGAAAATCAACCTCTTTCAAAATCTCTCTATCGGTTAATGTCCTTCTCGGAATTTTATTCGTCATACTAAATCCGCAATAGGTACATATATTCTGACACTCATTGCTCAAGTACATGGGTGCATACATCTGTATCGTATTCCCAAAACGTTTTTTAGTAATCTGGCTACTCATTTGTGCCATTTGTTCTAAAAATGGTTGCGCAGCAGGAGAAATTAATGCTTTAAAATCTTCGATATCTCTTTTGGATTTGGACATCGCGTGAATCACATCAATCTCTGTTTTTGAAAGAATGTCAGACAATGTTTCATTCCAATCGTATTGTTCGAATATGTTTTTGAAGGATTTATTTTGGGTATTAGGTATCGGGTATTGGGTATCAGCCATTATGCAATTGCTTTAATCAAATTAAACAACATCTTTCTTATCACTACTACTTGATTCAATAAATCATTTGCTTGCTTTTCACTTAAATAATTCAAATCTTTAAAATTCCTCATAGTTATGGGTCTTAGTTTTACGATAGTATCTGATACCTGATAGCAGAAACCATTTTTAACTTTTAGTTAAAAATGATGTTAACGGGCTACTAGCCTCTGCATGTTGATTAATCGGAGCTAATTTTGCATTATACGCCATACGACCTGCTTCTACAGCCATTTTAAATGCTTCTGCCATCTTAATAGGTTGCTGAGATACTGCAATAGCCGTATTTACTAATACCGCATCTGCGCCAATCTCCATGGCATGGGCGGCATGAGATGGGCTTCCAATACCGGCATCTACTATAACAGGAACATTACTTTGATCTATAATGATTTCTAAAAACTCTAATGTTTTTAATCCTTTATTACTTCCTATTGGTGCGCCTAATGGCATCACACATTGTGCTCCAACTTCCTCTAACCGCTTACATAAAACAGGATCTGCGTGAATATAAGGCATTACCACAAAGCCAAGTTTTACCAATTGCTCTGCAGCTTTTAATGTTTCTATAGGATCCGGCAATAAATATTTAGGATCTGGGTGAATCTCCAATTTTATCCAATTAGTTTCTAGAGCTTCTCTAGCCAATTGAGCGGCAAAAATGGCTTCATTAGCATCCCGAACTCCAGAGGTATTTGGCAATAAATTGATTCTTGGATGCTCTAAATGGTTTAAAACATCATCATTCTCATTAGTAACATCGACTCGTTTTAACGCGACAGTAATCAATTCACTCTCTGAAGTGAGTAAGGTATCTCTCATTACTTGAGATGAACTAAATTTTCCTGTGCCTGTAAATAATCGTGACGAAAATTCTTTATCTGCAATTTTTAATGTATCCATTTGTTTGAGCTTTTGATTTAAGACTGACTAGCCATATGCTTTTTAATATTTTGAATTTTTTCTTCTAAATCTTCCTGATTAGTGAGCATTCCTGAGATTGCAACTCCTGAAACCCCTATTTGTATAAGATCTTTTATATCTGATTCGATAATTCCTCCAATAGCTATAATTGGTATTTCTGAATTTTGTGTTCTGAATTCTGAAACTATATTTTGACACCCATCAACACCTAATATTGGACTTAGTTTTTTTTTAGTTTTTGTATACCTAAATGGGCCAAGACCTATATAATCAACACCATCTTCGCTATGTTGTATACAATCTTCTATGGTATTTGCTGTACCACCAATGATAAAATTATCCCCCAGAATCCTGCGAGCTTCATTAGGGTTCATATCATTTAATCCTAAATGAATACCATCTGCCATAGCGGCTTTAGCTACCCCTACATTATCATTAATAATCATAATCGTATTATATTGATCGCAAATCTCTCTACATTGCATAGCACTATTTAAATACGTCGCCATATCTGTATCTTTAAGACGTAATTGAATCCATCGACCTCCTGCTTCACAAACTTCTCTAATATTCTTGAGATGTTCCTTTGGAGTTGCTCCCTGAGAAATATATTGTAAACTAATATCCTTCATATCTTACATTTCTAAATTCTATGATACCCTAATAAACTTGTATTAGAGCTCAATACTTTTTCGGTATATCTTTTCCCTCTATAACAAGCTTTTAATAAAGGAAACCCTAATGCTAAATATGCTGTGATTGCTGAGGAAAGTACACAACCGCTTCCGTGTTTTTCTGAATTCTTTTGACCTTTTGGGTTCAGAACAAAATATCCTCCATTTTTGGTAAACAATTCATCTTTTCCGACAGCTTCTTTTCGATGTCCTCCTTTTAGAAATACATTGGTTTTAGCACTTATAAATTTTATCGTCTCCTCTATAGTTTTATCCGGATATAACTTTTCTATTTCTTGATAGTTTGGTGTAAGCAGGTAGATTTTATTTAAAACTTCATCAAACTGGTTCTCAATACAATCCCGATTAAAATCGGGAGCACTCGAACTGACGTTTGAATTACAAAAGTTGAAATCAGAGCTTGATTTTAGTATTGGATCTAGAACAATCTTTATTTTAGCATTCTTTTTTAATAAAAGATCAATGATCTCATTCAATACTTTCCAATTTTGTACAATTCCGATTTTTACAAAATTTATGTCGAAACGGTCAAACAGTATTTCAATTTGGTTTTTGATCACCTCAACATCTGTCCAATGACACGCTTTGAATTCAATATCATTCTGAATCGTATTTGCCATAGACACTGCCAGCCCATAACATTTTAGGGCTTCAAAAGTTTTAATATCCGCTGTGAATCCGGCACCACTCGAAGGATCAAACCCTGCTATTGTAAGTATATTTGGGCGAATTTTCATAAATTATTTGGCTTTTAGTACCTTACTATGAGCTTCTTTTATTTTTAAAAAACTTTTTAATGAATCCTCTATATTCCATATTCCGCCTAATACGCCCACTCCTTTAAATCCAAGATCAAATGTTGCTTGTAATGTGTTTTCATTGATTCCACCCATTCCGATTACCACCTCATCGAGATCGTTGACATCAAACCCTTTTCCTGTATAACCAGCTTTAGAAATTGAACCAAAAACAGGGCTTAATAACACATATTCAAAATCGGCACCACAAGTGACAATATCTTCCTTAGAGTGAAATGAACTGGTGACCGAAAAACCTTTGTTTTTATATACTTTCACGGTTACATCGAGTGCATCTTCTAAATCTAGTCGAGCTTGTTCTTGTAAATGTATACCTCGCAGTTTATATTCCATTGTCAACTCAGGAAACTGATGCGTCATAATTCGATTATGATATTTTCGATCTATTTGATCTAATAATGCACGATATCCATCAATAGTAAAACCAGGTTTGCGCAAGTGTACTATTTCTAAACCGGCATCGAACAAATCATTGATCTGTTGCGCTTCATTTTCTAATGCTTTTTCTGAAGTAAGTACAATGATCATAGTGTATATTTTAGCAGTTCGCTCCTGCCAATTAGTCTTTATTTTTAGCCCCGATTGAAGCGGCATCCTTTTTTGTAGTCATCCTGAGCTTGTCAAAGGACTACAAAAAAGATATAGCGGAAAGCGGGAAACAGCTCCAATTAATACAGCGTACATTATTAGAACAGATTCCAGCCTTCGCTGGAATGACAATTTATAAATAAACTTCGCTTCCTTTTTCTTTAAACTCTTCTGCTTTTTCCTGCATTCCTGTTTCCAGTGCTTTCTGATCGTCTAACTCTTTTTTAGCAGCATACTCTCGTACTTCTTGAGATATTTTCATAGAACAAAATTTTGGGCCACACATGCTACAAAAATGCGCAATTTTAGCACCTTCGGCCGGTAGCGTTTCATCATGATATTCTCTAGCTCTTTCGGGATCCAAAGCCAGGTTAAATTGATCTTCCCAACGAAACTCAAAACGTGCTTTACTTAATGCATCGTCTCTATGCTGTGCTCCTGGGTGTCCTTTTGCTAAATCTGCTGCATGTGCCGCAAGCTTATAAGTAATTACGCCTACACGCACATCTTCTTTATTAGGTAATCCTAGGTGTTCTTTTGGTGTTACATAACACAACATAGCTGTACCATACCATCCGATCATTGCTGCCCCAATCCCCGAAGTTATATGATCATATCCTGGTGCTATGTCTGTGGTTAGAGGTCCCAAGGTATAAAAAGGAGCTTCGCCACAAGCCTCTAATTGTTTATCCATATTAGCTTTGATCATATGCATAGGCACATGCCCAGGGCCTTCGATAAAGGTTTGCACATCGTGTTTCCATGCTATTTTGGTTAACTCTCCCAACGTTTCTAATTCTGCAAACTGTGCCTCATCATTTGCATCTGCAATACACCCAGGTCGTAGTCCATCACCAAGTGAAAAGGCTACATCATAAGCTTTCATAATTTCACAAATCTCTTCAAAATGGGTGTATAAAAAACTTTCTTTATGATGAGCAAGACACCATTTAGCCATAATTGATCCTCCGCGAGATACAATACCTGTGATACGTTTAGCTGTCATAGGCACATACGCTAATCGTACCCCTGCATGGATCGTAAAATAATCTACCCCTTGCTCTGCTTGCTCGATTAATGTATCTCTAAATATCTCCCAGGTAAGGTCTTCGGCTTTACCATTTACTTTTTCTAATGCTTGATAGATGGGTACTGTCCCAATAGGTACTGGTGAGTTGCGTATGATCCACTCTCGGGTTTCATGAATATTATTTCCTGTAGAAAGATCCATAATATTATCGGCTCCCCATCGACAGGCCCAAACTGCTTTTTCTACCTCTTCTTCTATACTTGATGTTGTAGCCGAATTCCCAATATTAGCATTAATCTTTACCAAGAAATTACGCCCTAAGATCATAGGTTCTGCTTCTGGGTGATTAATATTAGATGGGATTACTGCTCTACCTCTGGCTACTTCATCCCTTACAAACTCTGGTGTGATCACATCGGGAATACTAGCGCCAAAATCTTGCCCTGGATGCTGCTTAGACAAACGTTTTGTTTCTTGTAGTTTTTGATTTTCTCGAATAGCTACATATTCCATTTCGGGAGTGATGACCCCTTTTTTGGCATAATACATTTGCGAAACATTCTTTCCTGCTTTAGCACGTTTTGGCTTGTGCAAGTGATTAAAACGCAAATGATCTAAATTAGCATCGCTTAATCTCTGGTTACAATATTCTGAAGAAAAACCATCCAGCTCTTCAACATCTCCACGATCTAAAACCCATTGCTCACGAATTCGCTCTATCCCATCATGCACATTAATCTCTTTTAAAGGATCTGTATATGGCCCACTGGTATCGTATACCGTTACGGGTTCATTAGGTGTTTTTTTACTTGTGAAGCTATCTGTGGTATCCTCTAAAGTAATCTCACGCATGGCCACATTAATTTGTGGATTTAGCTTTCCTGGTACATAGATTTTTTTTGAGTTTGGAAATGGCGTAGTAGAAATTACATTTTCTTGTGGTGCGGTATCTTTTTTCTTCATGGTATTATATTTGAGTTTTTAGCGATTTGTTTGTTGCTTTGATTCTTATGTTAATCATCCTCCTTGTGTAGCCTGAATAATGGTTACTCGATCTTCTTTTTGCAAAAATATCGTGCTCCATTTCTCTTTAGAAACGACTTCATTATTAATAGCAATAGCAATCCCATTGGATACAATATTTAATTGCTCTAACAAGCCTTCTATCGAACTGTGATCTGAAATTGATTGTAATTGATTGTTAACGTTTATGGTCATCTTTTTTCGAATTAAATCCATAAACTTTAGGTAGTAATTACCTATTTGAAGAAGAAAAACCACATACGGTATACGATGTGATATTAACTTTTCCCTTCGTCGGTACTAACCGTATCAGGTTCAAAGGGTATTTCTCAGATTCCGCTTTTGCGGAAACACCCCTAAAGTTTATGATATAAAAGTAATGAAACTTATATATAAAAAGAGGCTAAAATTAATTTTAACCTCTTTTTATTACTTAAAATTTAAGTGTTGCTCCTAGTAAGAAATTAATTCCTGCCTGTGGATAGAATCCTGCTCCCTCGACAGTAGTAACCGTACCAGGATTAGAAAAATCATCATCGAATGTGAAAAAGTATCCGTTAGACACGTATTCCTCATCAAAAATATTATTTACTAAACCCGTAAGCACAATAGACTTAAACACCGGGATGTTCTTGATTTCATATACTATATTAAAATCGTTGATAAAGAAACTATCTAATTTTGAAGTTTCACTATCGATATTACCCATATACTGCTCTCCTACAAACTTAGAAAGAAATCCAAGCTGAAGATCCTTAACAGGTTGATAGACGAACATATTACCTGCAACAATATTAGGTGAATATGAGATGTTTGTATCTCCTAGGTTTACTAAACTTCCATCTCTTGAGGTAACAAAATCTTTATTTTTATTGGTGCTTAATGATACATTAGGCTTTACTATAAATTTATCTGAGAGCGTAATATCTGCATCAATTTCGATACCTAAGCGATAGCTTTCTCCACTGGTAGCTCGTATGGGTGCTCCTACATCATCCAGCGCACCGGTTAATACTAATTGATCTCTATACCACATATAATATAGGTTGGCATTAACCACTGTTTTTTTCTTAGCAAATCTCCATCCTAACTCTATATCATTCAGTCTTTCTGCGGTATTAATACCGTTCTCAAAATCACTTCTTCTAGGTTCTCTATTAGCTCTGGCATAAGATGCATATAATTGATTTGCGGTGTTAACCTGATACGTTGCTCCTAATTTTGGATTAAAGAAATCATAGTTTTCATCAACTTCAAGTAGCACCCGGTCTGAGGTATCTCCTGTAGTTTCATATCCTACAAATCGTCCCTGAAGGTCTAAAAATGCACTCCACTTATCATTAACTCTATAGGTAGTCTTCCCAAAAATGGTAACTTCATTTTTTGTACCATTCCCAAAATAATAGTTATCTCTAATTTCAGAACCACCTGCATTTTGAGCCCAAATCACCTCGCCAAAATGATCTCCATCATAATGACTGTAGAACGCACCAAAATCTACATCCAAATTTGTGTTTTTATAATTAGCCGAAGCATTAACTACATAAAAATCATTGTCTAACCATCTACGACGAATCAAATCTGTGGTATTAATTGTTTCTCCACCAAGTACTATAGGAGTAAAATCGTAATCTGCAAAATCTTCATCTTCTTTATATTGTTCGAAAAATCCTCTTCCATAAGTATAATTTAAACCTAAATTTGTTGACCAATTGTTGTTATATTTTTGGTTCCAATGTAATTGATAATGATCTTGCTTATAATCATCTACCTCATTATCATAGAAACGAGTATTTCCATTTTCATCGGTATATTGCCCAGCAGGATTAAAAGTGCGGTCAGTTTCTAGTGTCTCCTGATCAATCCCAAACCAAGATTGATACGTAACCTCGTGCCCTCCAAAAGTAACCGCCTTTATCAAGGTGTTGTCATCAACATAAGATCCTTGCAAAAAGTATGATTTAAGATCTGAAGATGCACGATCGACATAACCATCTGAGGCAATAGCAGATAAACGACCCGCAATCTCAATATTCTCATTAATTAATCCAGTACTAAATTTCACATTATGTCTTCTGGTACCAAAAGAACCAAATGAGTTTGAAATTTCTGCATTAGCGATTTCAGAAACGGCATCTGTTAATAGGTTTAAGCTAGCGCCAAACGCTCCAGAACCATTTGTTGAAGTTCCAACGCCGCGTTGTAATTGTAAATTTTCTATTGAAGAGGCAAAATCAGGTAAATTTACCCAAAACGTACCCTGGCTTTCTGCATCATTGAATGGGATACCATTTAAGGTTACATTTACTCTTGAAGCATCACTACCTCTTACTCTAATATAGGTATATCCAATCCCCGTTCCTGCGTCGGTGGTAGTCACCACACCGGGTAGATAATTTAATAAAATAGGGATATCCTGACCAAGATTACGCTCTGCCAACTCTTCTTTGGATAGATTAGAGTGTGTAATAGGTGAATCGGCATCAACTCGAACAGATTTTACCAAAACCTCATCAAGTTTTTCAATACTTCCGGGTATCGCATCTTTTTGTTCTTGCTGAGCCAACATGTTTATACTCAGCAGAAAAAGTAAAAGATAAAATAATACATTTTTCATTCGTAAATGATTTATTACGAATAAAAGGGGTAATTACTCTACTATTAAAATTAATTTGATTTAAAGTTTGTACCAATTTAACGGTACATTTTTTGTTTTCCCTTAATTAATAACATCTACAAGGATATTATCAACTTTGGCTGTCCCTTGGCAGCATTACCTGCCCAGGTTCATCGGGTATGATCTCAGCCTTTTGAAGTTACACGTGATAAGTCTTAAATTTTGAGCTATACAACTCAACATTTTGAACTTAAAACTCAAAACTGCAAAAAAGCACCCCTTTGAGATTTCGAGGCAAAAGTAACATGTTTTATTGATTTATTGTAACTTTATTATACATAAAACAATGCTTCCTCGGTTTTTAAGTTATAGCATTAGGTGAATAAGGAAATGAAGAATACAAAAAGATCCGTTACATATAAAATCATTGCTGGTTATCTTTTAGCCGGTGTACTAGCTGTGACGGCTTTTTGGGTAATTTACCGACAACTAAACAACTACACTCAAATCACCGAAATCAAAAACGAAAATAACGAAAAACTCTTCCTTGTTGGTGAGACCATAACCGGATTATATGAAGCAGAGAGTTTAACGAGAAATATCATTCAAACCTCGGATGTAAGCAAGTTCAGTATCTACAAAGCAAAAATAGATACCATACTAAAAACAATCAATAAGGTTTCTGAAATATCTGATGACACCTTGCAAACCAGAAAAATTGATAGTATTAAATATCTTATTGATAGTAAAAACAAAAACCTTGAAGAACTCGTAAAAATTTATGAGCAGCGCAAGCAAAAAGGATTGTATGAAACGGCTATAAATGAATTAAAAAAGGTAAATAAAAGTTTTGGAGGGTATGAAAACTATGATCAAAGATTCAAAAACTATGATCCCCGCACCAAAAGAGCACTTGTTGATATCTTAGAATATACTAAGAAAGACAACGCCAAGCGCTTAACAAATCAAACTGTAGATTCTTTAGCCAGTTCAGTAAAACAAGTGCTTGCCGAGCTTGAACAAAAAGACAAACGATATAAGCGAGAAATCTCTATCAAAGAGGATAATCTTCTTAAAAATGATCAAATTATCACAAAACAGCTAAGAGATTTACTTGCTTCTATAGATTTAAATGAAAGAAATCAATACTACAAGAGATTACAGGCCTCTAATCAAGTACTAAACAAAACATCTAATATTATTGTCGTTATTGCTGCCATTAGCTTGTTGATCGCTATTATTTTTCTTTATCTAATTACAAAAGATATTTCTAAAAGTCAGAAATATCGTAATGAACTCGAAACAGAAAAAACCTATACAGAATCTCTTTTAAAAACTCGTGAGTCTATAATTAATACAGTTACTCATGATTTACGCTCTCCATTAAACACCGTAATAGGATATTCGGATTTATTAGAAAGAACAGGGTTAAATAGCAAACAAAAACATTACTTGGGACATCTAAAAAAATCTTCGGATTACATCCTTCATTTAGTAAATGATCTTCTGGATCTATCAAAATTAGAGGCAGGTAGAATGGTTATTGAAAATCTTCCGTTTTCTCCTAAAAAGCTCATAGAAAACACTATTTCTAGTGTAATCCCTATAAATGATAAAAAAAATCTTGATATACAAATTATCACAGATGAGCAATTAAAGAAGCAATATTTAAGTGACCCCTTCAGAATTAAACAGATATTGACCAATCTGGTTAATAATGCATATAAATTTACTGATGAGGGGTCAATAACCATCGAAAGTGAAATTATCGAGAATGGCTTATCAGAAAAGCAATTAGTAATATCTGTAAGCGATACAGGCATTGGGATAACCAAAGAGCAGCAACGTCATATATTTGAGGAATTTTCTCAGGGTGATGATGATACCGAAAAACGATATGGTGGTTTTGGCCTTGGATTAGCAATTACCAAAAGAATAATTAAACTTCTGGATGGAAAAATCGAGTTGCAAAGTGAGCTTAATGAGGGGAGTAAATTTACTTTTTATATTCCTATTCAACTTTCTCATTTATCAGCTCCCGAAGAGGAAAATGAAATTTTAGAAATACAGAGTTTTTTTAATAAAAAGATCTTGATTGTAGATGATGACCCTAGTCAATTATCATTAACCAGTGAAGTTGCCTCGTTAGCCGGTTTATCATATGATGTTTGTAAAAATGGCTTGGATGCCTTTTCTCGTTTACAAACGAATACCTATGATCTTGTTCTAACCGATATTCAAATGCCAAAGATGGATGGTTTTGAACTTTTAGAAGCTATAAAAAGCAAAACTAATCAGACAGATTTACCTGTAATTGCATTATCAGGTCGAACTGATATTTCGTTTTTAGAATACCAGCAAGCCGGATTTGCAGGTAGTTTACGCAAACCATATGCTCCAAAGGAATTAATAGATCTTATTGCCGAAATTCTTCGCGTTGATTTAATTGATTATGAAAATGTAACTATAAATGATAATGCAAATGAAGAATATTCGCTAAATGATCTAATGCTTTTTGCACATGGCGATTCTGATTCTCTATATGCTATCTTAGACACCTTCTATGAAAGTACTATCGAAAATTTAGATGAGTTAAAAAAGAAGGTCGAAAAAAAAGAAATACCCCATATAAAAAGGATTGCACATAAAATGCTACCCATGTTTAAGCAGATAAAAGCAAAAGAAGTAATACCAATACTCCAAAAATTGGAACATCCTGATCAATATAATCTTAATAAAAAATCAATACTAAAATTAACCGAGGATGGAATTATTAAAATAGAAACCCTTATAAGTAAACTCAAAGTAGAAAATTAAAGACTAATATCATATTGCTTTAATTTATTATACAAAGTCTTTCGATCTATTGAAAGCATCCTGGCCGCTTTTGCTTTGTTTCCATTTGCTTTTTCTAAGGCATCCAAAATTAACTCCTGCTCGTTTTGGTTTTTAAACAGCCCATATGTTTGTTTAGCATTGTGAGATGCATATGCAACATCATTTGGTAACACTTCTAATGTAATCATTTCACTTTGAGAAAGAAGAACAGAGCGTTTTACTATATTTTTTAACTCTCTTAAGTTACCAGGCCAATCATACTTTTTAAATGCCTCTAACACTTCATCGGTAAATCCAACTACATGTTTTTCTAATTCTACATTCGATTCTTCAAGAAAATGATTGGCAAAAAGCATTAAATCTTCTATTCTATCTCTTAAAGGAGGCACCTTAATCGAAAACTCATTTAGTCTGTGGTATAAGTCTTCTCTAAACTCTCCTTCTTTCACGGCATGACTAAGATCTTCATTGGTAGCAACAATTACCCTAATATCCACTTCTATTTCTTTATTGCTTCCTACAGGTTTAATTTTTCTTTCCTGAAGTGCGCGTAATAACTGAACTTGCAGTTCGTAACTTAGGTTCCCGATTTCATCCAGAAATAATGTTCCTCCATTTGCAGCTTCAAAATGGCCCACTTTATCATTTACTGCACCTGTAAAAGATCCTTTTATGTGACCAAAAAATTCGCTAGAAGCTATTTCCTTAGGGATTGCCCCACAATCTACTGCAACAAAAGGCTTATCTGCCCTTTTACTTGCTTTATGTATACTGCTTGCTACGTATTCTTTCCCTGTTCCACTATCTCCAATAACCAATACCGACATACGTGTTGGAGCTACTAATGCAACATATTCGTTTAGTTTTTTGGAAGCATCACTTACACCTTTTACAAAAGAATCACTAGTATCATGTACATTTGAAACAGTTGTAACCTTCTTTTTAGTAGTTATATCAGAAACACTGCCTTTAAGCGCTTTTTCTATAGTATGTAATATAGTATCCGGATTAAATGGTTTAGAAACATAATCAAATGCACCTTGCTTAATAGCATTTACAGCCATATTAATCTCGGCATAGCCTGTCATAATTATTACCTGTGTATTTGGATTGTTTTTAAGAATCTCATCTAACAAAGTAATACCATCTGTATCTGGCAACCTTACATCTGCAAGTACGACATCAAATGTACTCTCTTTAATATGAGGAATAGCTTCATTACCAGAAAATGCAGTAAAAACCTCATAGTCCTTCTTTTGCAAAAAGGTCTTTAGCATTGTACAAAAAGCCACATCATCTTCAACAATAAGTATTTTAGACATATCTAATAATTAATTACCTAAAAAGAGCTATGCTATAAAATTACAATTTTAAACCACTTAGGTCGAATAAAAACATAAAAAAAGAGACCCTTGGGAGTGAGTCTCTTTTTTAGCACTAAACAACTTTATATCGTTCTTGGTTGCAAAACGATATCCTTTTTCTACCCCTAGATTTAAGATTTATTGTCGTTTGGCTTTATCCATTTGCCATTAGCGCTTGCAAATACAACTTTTATGTTATTGTTTTTATCGTTTAAGATAATCTTATATGAATTATCTTTAGAAATATATGCTTTAACAATCCTAAACTCCTCATAATCTTTGGCAGCAATCTCTTGGACAGTTATAGGCAATTCTACAATATTGATTTCAGTATACTCTTGTAACTCATACTCGTAATCTCCATATTCAAAATTATCATTATATGCTAATTCGTTTTGAGCTACTACACCCTGAGCCGAAAAGATACTTACTACAATCATTATTATCA
The DNA here is from genome assembly GCF_040786285.1 of Aquimarina penaris. NCBI lineage: Bacteria > Pseudomonadati > Bacteroidota > Flavobacteriia > Flavobacteriales > Flavobacteriaceae > Aquimarina > Aquimarina penaris. The sequence continues at coordinate 1,181,488 of NZ_JBFMKQ010000001.1, read as the reverse complement.
TTTGTAACTTTTTCATTGGGTTACTGGTAAAATTATTTCTACATATAGTTAATAGTAATAATTGTTCCAAAGGAAGTAAGCTGCTAATATAATATGTAAATATCTGATTATCAAATGTTTGAATTTTTTATGTTATAAATTAAAAGCTTGAAAAAACGTGGAATACCCACAAAAGTGTAGAAATACTACACGTTTTTGTAAGCAAATTATGACTTATAAGAGAGGTTTTCTGCGGTTTACCTTCTTTGTTGCTTGCTTTTGTTTATTTTCTAACCGTTTTTTTATGGTCGCTTTAGAAGGTTTTGTTGCTTTCCTTTTTTTAGGTACGTAGAGGTTAGCTTTTAGGATATCTAAAAGTCTTTTGATGACTAATTCTTTATTTCTATGTTGGCTTCTACTGTCTCCACATTGTAATAATAAAGCACCAGATTTAGTAATCCTGGAAGATAACTTTTGAGTAATAATTAATTTTTCATCATCTGTAAGTCCAACAGAGTTCATAACATCAAAACTAAGCTCAATTTTTGATGATACTTTATTGACATGTTGTCCACCAGCTCCAGAACTTCGAACTGCTTTAAATTTTAACTCATTTAAGATAACAGAAGTATTCACGAAAAAAGAGTTACCTGGTGAGCCGATTTCAATAAATCATTAACTGTTTTTACCGGATTAAAAGTAGTGAGTGGTACTTCTACAAAAACACTGATCCAATTTGCCATTGCTCCGTTCCATAAACCTGGGAGCTCTAAGGCTTTTAATACATCACCATTCATGGTTTTTTTGGTAATAAATCCTGCTTCGGGATCAACAAACTCGAGTAAGTTAAATTTGTTCCCGTGGTAATCACGTACTCCACACACTAAATCCACCGGATTAAAATGTGTTGCACTTTCGAGAATCTCTTGTTGCCTTCGATCTCTTTTATTAATTTGTGGTGTTTCTATAATTTGAAGTACTAATCTTCCGTTCTCTCTTTTTATCCAGAAAGGACCTCCTCCTGGTTCACCTTCGTTAATAACCATTCCACAAACACGGATTGGTCTATTTAAAGATTGTCGCAAAAATTGCAGTTTATATTTATCCGAGAATTTATCAAAATCTAATGGCAACCTTACATTAAGCTGTTGAACCAAGAACTTTTTAATATCTTTTAGTTCGGCTTCGGTTGGGTTTTTTTGATCTATTGCATTCAATATTCTAAATACCTCATCCTGTATTTCTATTAATTTACCTGCCAATACTTTCTTATATCCTGAAACTTCATCTTGATATTTGCGAACTACCACATTATCTATATTTTTTATATATACAATATCTGCATCGAGATCATCCAGGTTTTCTATTAAAGCACCATGTCCTCCAGGTCGAAATACTAATGATCCGTCTTCTTTTCTAAAAGGTTCATTATCTTCGGTTACTGCAATGGTATCTGTCTCTGGTTTTTGAAAAGAATACGTTATACTAAAATTGGTATTCGTTTTTTGTTCTACTTTTTTCTTAATTCTTTCAAACTCTTCCTTAAAACCCTCTAAATGTTCTTTAGAAATCGTGAAATGTAATTCAGACTCTCCTTTGTCATTTGTATTATAACCAGCAGCTTCGTATAGGTGTTCTTCAAAAGAGGTAGCTATGCTATTCGTATATTTATGAAAAGGAAGTAAACCTTTAGGGAAATCCCCATAATTCAATCCTTTTTCTTTTAGCATCATTTCAACAAAAATGTAGAGTTGTCTCCCTTCTGATAAGGACTCAAATTTAGGGTAGACAAGCTTTACTTTTTCCATCACTATATCGTAGAACGGAAATTTTTCTAACCCAATTAAAAATAGACGTATTGCATTTGCTTTTTCATGATTGGTATAAGAATTTAGGCTTTCTTTCTCGCAATCATAATTGTCTAAAAACCTAAATAAGTCTTTAAACATACGCGTTGCTGCACCAGAAGCTGGAACAAATTTTATAGTTGTAAGGTCAGATAATTTTGAATCATACAACTTAGTGAGTTCAGATTGATAATGCTCAGAGAACTTAAGAATTCCATTATCAAAGGTTGCCGCACTCCTTAAAGCAACAAAAGGAATCTCATTTTTAAAAGTTTCTATTTGCGAGAGCACTTTATCGACAGTTAATCCTTTGGATTTGATCAACTTAATATCTTTATCGGTTATATTCACTTTTTTGTTTTATTAATTGGTCAATAATGGTGATCGTTTTTTTTAAACGAGACACTTTATCTCCTTTTATAACTACATAGGGAAGATTATGTTTTTCGAGTGATTCTTTAAATCGTAAAAATACTCTCTCTCGCTCTGTAGGTTTATCTCTTAAATCATCAGGGATCCAAGGAGTATCAATATAGGTTAAAAGATACAAATCATAAACGTTTTCTAATGAAAATTTATTCAAGACTTCAGGAACCGTTTCATTATAATATATTTCTGAATATACTTTTAACTCTAAAAGATTTGTATCGCTAAACAAGATCTTATTCGCCTTTTTAGACATTTCATTTTCTAGTTTCATTTGCCCTTGAGCAATAGGAAGCAGGTCATCATACGAACAAGTTTCTTTGGTTTTATCCCACTTGTCCTGAAGGTACTCTCGCATATACTCTGGGACCCATTGCGTATCATAATGTGCGGCCAATTGTTTAGACAACGTAGTTTTGCCTGTAGATTCTGGACCAAACAATACAACTTTTATACAGTCGCCAGGTTTTTGTCTAAGCTTTTCTTCCATGCTAAATATCCAAAAATTGCCATAATGGTAAACAAGATATATTGAAAACTTGTAAATGTAAATCCTTTATAAAAATATAAGGGTACAGAAATTATATCCCCAACAATCCAAAAAATCCAATTTTCAATTTTTCTTCTTGCCATCAGCCACATTCCAACAAAAAATATCGCTGTAGTTAAGGTATCTACATAGGCAGTCCAATCGTTCCATTTATCAAAAGTAATATAAACTACATAAACAAAAATCAGGGTTGCTATAAAGATCGAAACTTCAATTATTTTTTCAATTGAAGTCGTTCTAGAAATTGGAGTAACACGAGTTTCATCGATCTTTCGAGTCCATACGTACCAGCCGTAAATACTCATAATAAAATAATATGCATTAATCATCATATCCCCCAATAATGCCCATTTTAAAAGTAAGTATACATAGATTGCTGTACTTACAATCCCTGTTGGATATACCCAAATCTTATTAAACCAAGCAAAAAATACACTGGCAATACCAAATAAAACTGCAATAACCTCTAATGTTATATGCAACGTTGAGTATTCTGCATATTGTCCAAAGAAAAAATCAAAAATTTGGCTCATAATCGCTTCTGTTGCTTTTTACCATTTTCATATGCACCAAAACATGCTCCATATCATTAAACGCTTTTTTAATTTCTTTAGTTAGAAAAGGCATCACCTTATCATAATCTCCATAAACCTGTGTACTTAATGGGTTCTCTAAAACGGTAAATTCTGAAACTCTTAATCGTTTTATAAATCGAATAATATGATCTTCAAAATCACTTTGAAGCGGGGTAAGGGTGAGTTCTATGGATACTTGCATGAATGTAAAATTATGGTTTTTGAAATACGAAATTAAATATATTACAAAGAAGGTAAAGCATATACACAAGTAAAACCTTCAAACTCAATAAAAGCCAAATCGTAGTGAGTAATTTCATCTTCATAATTAATCGCTCCAAAAAGAAATGGATACTCTAATGAAAAAGCAGGGACATAAACATGCTGCTTAAAACTTAACCCTGCAGTTGCATATAACTTGTATAAAGATTCTTTGGCTCCCCAAATCACAGTTAACGCTCTAGTTTTGTCAAGTTTTTGTTCTTCTAAATAGCCGTTTTCTCCTTCATTTACGAACTTATGAGCGATTCTATGAATCTTATCACGCTGTTTTTCGATATCTATCCCTACAGGATGATCACTGATTATTATTGCCGCAAACACATAAGAATGTGAAATAGAAATCTGTTTTCCATCCTTAAGATGTGGTTTTCCAAACTCATCGTAATATAAATCATGATCGGTATACCCTTGTATTGCCAAAAGATGTCTTACACTCATAAAACCTCTGCGATGCATATCGGATTTCATACCAGAGACTCTATCTTTGCAATGCTCGGTTAATTCTACTCCTTCACAAAGTAATTTATAAGACTCTTCGATCTTCCAAATCAACACATTAGTATTTTCGTCTACTGCTATAGTTTTGTATAGAGGCATTTATTTTCTTAAAGTTATTACGTATCTTTGCAAACTGAAAATCGAGGGATATTACCTTATTTTCATAAAACGAATTTAGAACAATTTAGTGCCAAATACCAGAACGCACTTCATAAACATAAAATAAATCTTATGAGTACAAAAACAGTACCTTATGTTCCTTTCAAGGTAAAAGACATTTCATTAGCTGCCTGGGGAAGAAAAGAAATCGAATTAGCTGAAGCAGAAATGCCTGGACTAATGTCTCTTCGAGAAGAATATAAAGATGAGCAACCTCTTAAAGGTGCGCGTATTGCTGGTTGTTTGCATATGACGATTCAAACCGCAGTATTAATTGAAACATTACAAGCTCTTGGAGCAGAAGTTACCTGGAGTTCTTGTAATATTTTCTCTACTCAGGATCAGGCAGCTGCAGCAATCGCGCAAGCAGGTACTCCGGTATACGCATGGAAAGATATGACAGAGGAAGAATTTGATTGGTGTATCGAGCAAACTTTATTCTTTGGCGAAGATCGTAAGCCATTAAACATGATTCTTGATGATGGTGGAGATCTTACCAATATGGTACTAGATAGATATCCAGAATTATCTGCCGGAATTAAAGGATTATCTGAGGAAACAACAACAGGTGTTCACCGTTTATACGAACGTGTAAAAAACGAAACATTAACAATGCCTGCTATTAACGTTAACGATTCTGTGACTAAATCCAAATTTGATAACAAATATGGATGTAAGGAAAGTGCCGTAGATGCTATTCGTCGTGCAACAGATATTATGCTAGCAGGAAAACGAGTAACAGTTTGTGGTTATGGTGATGTTGGTAAAGGTACTGCAGCCTCTTTTAAAGGTGCAGGAAGTATTGTTACTGTAACTGAAATTGATCCTATTTGTGCTTTACAAGCAGCCATGGACGGTTTTGAAGTGAAAAAATTAGAAACTGTTATCGGAAATACTGATATCGTTATTACTACAACCGGTAATAAAGACATTGTTCAAAGTCATCATTTTGAAGCTTTAAAAGACAAATCAATTGTATGTAATATTGGGCATTTTGATAATGAAATCGATATGGCGTGGTTAAACAAAAATCACGGACATACTAAAGACACTATTAAACCTCAAGTGGATAAATACAACGTAAACGGAAATGATATTATCATTCTTGCCGAAGGTCGTTTAGTAAACTTAGGTTGTGCAACAGGTCACCCAAGTTTTGTAATGAGTAATTCATTTACAAATCAAACTTTAGCACAAATTGAACTTTGGAAAAACAGCGAGAAATACAATAATGACGTATATATGCTACCAAAACATCTTGATGAAAAAGTAGCAAAATTGCACTTAGCAAAAATTGGAGTTGAGTTAACTGAACTTCGCAACGATCAAGCAGAATATATTGGTGTAACTGTTGAAGGGCCATTTAAACCTGAACATTACAGATATTAAATCAGACAGCTGGCGTTCTTAGATTTTGGGTCGCTTCGCTTTTTAGAATATATAATAAACCCTTTGCAAAATGCAAGGGGTTTATTTTTGATATCGCAATTATTATTTCTTTTTCTTAAAAATATAACTCATCCAAACAGGGTCATTTTCTTCAGAAACTACAGACTGTCTATCAACAAACTCCCAATTGGCAGTATTCATAAAATTTAATAAATCTGAAGTGTTTTCTAATTTTTCTAACTGTTTGATTGTTATTTGCTTCCCTTCCAGAGATTGTTGCTCTTCAACTTTTATTCGTTTTACTTTACCGCTATTATTTACTTTTTGAATTACTATAATCTCCAGATAATCATATTTTGGTATATCCTGCGAAACAGCTTCGACAGTTATAAACAATAAAAAGAGAGTACACCATAGGGTATTAATCATTGAAATTTTCATAGTTTTTATTCGATTTATGATTTTGGTATAGTAAATTTAGACAATTGGTTTAATCTAATTTAAAATGAAGTTACTTTTTATATTGTTGTGTTTACTGCTTTCTTTGAACAATTATGGGCAAAATAATACTCAGATACTTAAAGACATAAGACAGAAATATAACATGATTACAGAATTACTTGAACAAGACAATCTTGAAGAAGTAGCTGTAAGAAGTGATTGCAATGATAGTGGACAGATTAATGCATCTTTACATTTTTACTATAATGAAAGCAAGCTGGTATATATGAATTATGAATATCGTGAAGGACATAGCAATAATATCTATCATTATTATCTATGGGATAACAAATTAATTTTTTATTTAGCAGAATACGCATCTTGGACATGGGATTATGAATGTACACCAAGTGAACAAGGCTTTACTAATGAGATATGGACCTATGAGGAACACCGTGTATATTTTAATGATCGAACTGCGACAAAGTGCTTATACAAAACGTATGAAGAAAAATCGGTTGATCAACCTTATGAAGGGCCGCACGGATTATCTGATACTATAAAAAATGAAGAGATAGATTGCAACAGAGATTCAATAAAAGAAATTATTAAAACATATCTTCAATTAGCAAGCTCTAAAGATGGTACTACTGTAGATATTTGTAATATCCTTAATTAATTGATAAGATAGCTTAAAAAGAAAAGCCTTTCCTATAATAGAAAGGCTTTTCATTGCTTGTATATTTTTAAAATATTTAGTTAGCTTCGGCTAATAAACAATTTTCATATAACGCTATTTTATTTTGAATTAATGCCAAACCTTCGCTTCTTGATGCCATAGGATCAATTTTTATTTTTCCTCCATCTGGCATGTGCATAACATAAAATCCATTTTCAAAAGATGATAACTTTAGTACTTCTCCATTAGGTTTTATAGCACTCCATGATTTTTGAGATGGGCTATATACCAGGTCTAATTTTTCACCTTTTCTGTCGCCTTCGATTACTTTAATTTGTAATCTATTTTTAGTGGCAATCATTTCAAAAGTGTTTCCTTCTTTTTCTATAATCTGCGTTTCAATATCTCCTTCATTCATCGCTATAGGATTAGAGCCACTCCAGAATTCTATTACATTAAAAATGAGTACATCACCAACAAAAAACAATCCATAAACAGGTATAATATTAAATACCCAAAAAATGAGGTTGTCTAAAAATTTGCTACTGGTTAATCCATCATTCCAATCTCTTAATCCATTAAATGCAGAAAAAGATCCCAGGCAACTAGAAAATAAGACCGATGCCGATAATAAAGTACATACTGTTAGTTTTTTCATAATTGTAAATTTTAAGATTCCCTTAAATTTATAATTACTTTTTTTAACATTTGAATTTTTATAATTTAATTATGAAGAAATGAGTATTACTTTGAAAGAAAAGTAAAAAACCCTTTTCAATATTGAAAAGGGTTTTTATATATTACAAAGGAAAGATCCTGCTATGCTTCAAAAGGAACTATTGAAACATAAGACTTATTGTCTTTCTTTTTAGTAAACTTTACCATACCATCCACTTTAGCGTGTAATGTATGATCTTTACCAGCGTATACGTTTTCACCTGGTTTGTGTGCTGTACCTCTTTGTCTAACAATGATGTTACCAGCCACGGCAGCTTGTCCACCAAATATCTTTACACCTAAGCGTTTCGATTCTGATTCTCTACCGTTTTTCGAACTACCAACTCCTTTTTTATGAGCCATTTTCTTTCGGTTTTATGCCTGTCTGCCGACAGGTAGATTATTAAATAACAGGGAAATCCCTGCTGACTTTTTTATTTTCCTTGTAAAGCTTCGATTAATTCTGCTTTCTTCATTGAAGAAATTCCAGAAATTCCTTTTGCTTTCGCCATTTCTTTCAACTCAGCAACTGTTTTAGCACTTAAGTCTTCAGTTTTTGCTTTTGGCTTAGCAGTTTCTTTAGCTTTAGTTTCTGCTTTTGGAGCAGAAGCTTTCACTTCTTTTTCTGCTTTTGGAGCTGCTTTCTTAGCGGCTGCCTTTGGAGCGGCTTTTTTAGCTCCAGAAGTTACAATGCTTTCAATTACGATTTCTGTAAGAGATTGACGGTGACCATTTTTAACACGGTATCCTTTACGTCTCTTTTTCTTGAAAACAATAACTTTATCACCTTTTAGGTGTCTCGTGATTTTTGCTCCTACTTGAGCTCCATCTATAGCTGGGGCGCCTAAAGTAACATTATCTCCATCTGCTGCAAGAAGAACTTTATCAAAAGAAACTTTATCTCCTTCTTCTCCTGCTAAACGATGAACAAATACTTTTTGGTCTTTTGCAACCTTAAATTGCTGCCCTGCTATCTCTACAATTGCGTACATAGCGTAACGTTTAATTAATTAGTTTTTAAATAAAAGAACTACACCTAGTTTTTCGATAGGCGGGTGCAAATATACTGCTAATTAATTAAAAGACAAATATTTTAAGCCTCTACAGGGGGAGAATTATGATTTTTTTTTGGATTCCAACTTTCTTTGAATAATTGCATGAAAGATAAGGTAAGTACAAATGTGGTTGCAAAACCCATAATTGCAGCAATAAATACAACAATACCTACACCTACATGATAATGAGAGCTCCAATTAGCTAACATTTCTGGCAAAAAGTTAGTATTAATATTGGTTACATAAATGGCAAAGAAAATTGTAAAAATGATAGTTGCATTAAATCCTGTGAAAAGACCCGCCATAAATCCTTTTTGATAATTAAAGTCGCCTCCTTTCTCTTTTTTATAATTTTTCATCGCACTATATAACCCAAGAGCTACAATAACACCATTACCTAAACTAAAAACGGGATTTGTTTGCACGCCTATTAAAGAAAGAATTAAAAAATATGCAATAAGACCTATGGCGATTAATACTCCATACTTAATAGGAATAGCAAAATTTTTCATAATTTTCTCTTTAAGATTCTTACTTAAAAGTATGAAAATTAAGGATTTATTAACCTTAAAAGGTTGTTAATTTATCGCTAAGAGAGTTTTTATCCTTTATCTATTTTTATTGGTAAGAGACACTCCAAAAATGATAACGCCAGACGCCAACAACTGGTATAATGAAAATTTTTCTCCATCCCATAAGCCCCAAATCAATGCAATAATAGGCATAGTATAGGTAACAGAACTTGCAAATACTGGTGTGCTTATCTGTACGAGCTTGTTAAACATTATCTTAGCAATACCTGTACCAACAACGGCCAATATTGCCATATATATGATGCTAATTTGTACAATTTCATCCGAGGTTATCTGCAATGCGAAAAAATCAGAAAAATAAAGCACAATCAATGCCGGAATAATGAGCACTATAAAATTACCATTGGCAATCGCCATTGGCGAGATATGCTGCAAATATCGTTTAATGATATTTACATTAATCCCATAACCAAAGGTGGCAATAATAACTAAAAAAGCATATCCATAATTTTGGTCTGGGTTGATAATTGATCCTTCCCAAATTAATCCTACGCTTCCAATCAATCCAACAATTACACCTGTTAGTTGATTCTTATTAAAGCGAATTGAAAACAGTATAATCCCCAAAACAAACGTAATCAAAGGAGTCAATGAATTAAGTATCGATGTAATCCCACTATCGATTTCTGTTTCGGCAAAGGCAAATAAAAAAGCCGGAATAAAGGTTCCTACAAAAGCAGAAATAGTAATCCATTTCCATTCATTTCCCTTAATCGTTTTTATACTTCTAAATCCTATTGAAAACAAGAATATAGCAGCAAATGTTGTTCTTAATGCTCCCAATTGCATTGGAGTTAGGCCAATAAGTGATTTTTTGATTAGAATAAATGAACTACCCCATACCAATGATAGTATCACCAGATATATCCATTTTAGCTTCGTATTTTGCATTTCCCTTTATTAAAGTGCAAAAGTGATAAAATTATAAATGTGCAAGACAATTTTAGAAGAAAATTAACTACTTAGCAAAAAGCTATTCTTTCCAATGAAGTGTTTCTATAAGGTGCTTTATATCATTGCGCAAATAATTTGCTGCTGGCAATATAGAATCATAGTTAGGTTTTACCTTAAAATATATAGAACCCACCAAAAAATGATCAAGACTATCTGTAGCATAAAACTGAGAAGGAGAAGCAGCATCACCAGATACCTTATAAATCATCCCGTACACCTTTTTTTCAGCATTGACATATTCTTCTGGTTTAATTGCGTCTGCCTTGATAAAATGCTCCTGGGTGAGGTTTTGGGCATCCCTTAAAAGTGAATCAAGGTTATTATGCACCCTATAGTAAGAAAGATATAAGGTTGCCTTCATATTACTATATTCTAGATTGTACCAACACGCTCTGTTTCTTTTGGCTTTTTGAAGCTTTGAGAGTTCGTTTTTCTCAAAAGAATAAGGACAAGGTAGCGACACCTCTTTGTAATCTGGAGTTGGATAACTTAACCTTAGCATTCCTTCAGGCTTAGGAAGAATCTCTCCCTTGCACGAAAAGAATAATGCAGTGCTAACTAATAAAAGGAGTCTAAGTATTTTTTTCATTAATGGTTAATTTGACTTGCTTTATTCTTTTATTATCTAATGATTCGACCTTAAACAAATATTTGTCTAATGTAATCGTTTCTCCTCGTTTTGGAAAACTTCCTGAAATTTCTAACAAAAGACCAGCTATAGTTTCTGCTTCTCCTTTGTGGTTTTCAAAAATATCATTGTTTTCGAGTTGTAAGACTTTATAAAAATCTTTTAAGGCCGTTCTTCCTTCAAAAACATAATTATTATCATCTAATTTTGAAAAAATCAGATCTTCATCATCAAACTCATCACTAATGTCACCAACAATTTCTTCGATAATATCCTCAAGAGAAATTAACCCACTCGTACCTCCATATTCATCTACTACAATGGCTAAGTGGTTCTTTTTGTCTTTAAAATCATTTAATAAATCATCTAACTTTTTATTCTCTGGCACAAAATACGGTGCTCTAAGCAAGCTCATCCAGTCAAAATCAGTCTTATTAACATATGGTAAAAGGTCTTTTACATACAAAATACCTGTTACCTTGTCAATACTTTCTTCATAAACCGGAATTCGAGAATATCCATTGGTTATGATTTCGGGAAGAATTTCTGTATACGATGATTCACAGTTAAGGGCAAAAATGTCAATTCGAGGCCTCATCACTTGTTTGGTGTCTGTATTTCCGAAAGACACAATACCTTCGAGTATTTTTTTCTCTTCTACAGTAGTATCCTTATCTGATGTTAATTCTAATGCTTGTGATAATTGATCAACACTTAGGTTAGATTTCTGTTTTCCCAGTCGATTATGAATTCCTATCGTTACTTTTCGCATAGGTAGGCTAATTGGTGTGATCATCCAATCTAATACACCAAGAGGTCTGGCCATGAACTTAGCAAATTTCACCTTGTTTCTACTTGCATATATTTTAGGTAAAATTTCTCCAAAAAGCAAGATCAAAAATGCTGCAACCCCTACTTCTACGACAAATCTTACATTAATCCAGCCTAACCAAACATAATCAAGATTTCTAAAATAGACTTCCCCAAGAGCATCAAAAAGCAAAACTATAGCAATATTGATAAAATTATTAGCTACTAATATTGTGGCTAGCAATTTTTTAGGGTTGCTTAGTAGTTTTGTAACAATTCTAAGGTTTTTAGATGAATTTTCTTCATCCTTAAGATCTGTTGGAGTTAATGAAAATAAAGCCACTTCGCTACCGGATATAAGTGCTGAAAAAATTAGCAATACGATGAGCAACACTAAATTAATCGTTTGTGCAATATCAAATACTAATAACGAAATAAATAAAGGTTCAGGATCAGGGTCCAAATTGTATTGGTTTAGTTAAACATATCAGAACGGAAGATCATCTTCTTCTGTGTCTGGTGATACCGGGGTAACCGGCTTTGGATTATCCTCTGGAGTACTTGCCTGTGGCTTGTCTTGAGGAATAGTCCCAGAGGATTGCGGCTCATTTTTAGGAGTAAGAAAAGTAAAATCTGTACATTGTATCTCTGTGCTGTACCTATCCTTACCTTGCTCATCTTGCCATTTTCTGGTTTTAAGACGACCTTCGATATAAATTTTATCTCCTTTATTAAGGTACTTTTCGCAAATTTCTGCGGCCTTATTTCTTACTACAATATTATGCCACTCTGTAGTGGTTACTCTCTCATTCGTGCTCTTATTAACGTAAGAGTCATTAGTTGCCAAGGGGAACCTTCCAATGCACCCACCACCTTCAAACCAATGCATCTTTACCTCATCACCCGTGTGCCCTATAAGCATTACTTTATTTAGTGTTCCAGACATAATTATTCTTAATTTAAAGTTGCAAAGAAATAATAAATCATAGAGAATAACGCTATCTCTAGTATCTTATTTCTTATCGACTTTGTTTATAGTAAATGTAATAAAAAAATGACAAAGATATCATTCTAAACCTACCCTTAACGCATACATTAAACAATTAAAATTAATTTAGTTCTCGCTTCCTCTACAAGAAGATCACCTTTAATTAATCTGTTTGGATGCGAATTTTGAAATTAGCGTCTCACCGAAAAAAATCATCTATAAAATTACCTAATAAAATAGGTACTGGATACTTGTGCGCATCTGTAAAATCAATAACTTTTTGGGGAACCACAAGCTTAGGAGGCGTATCCACTTTCACAATATAAAACCTGGTATACAAATGCTGATGAGATAACTTATGAACTATTGGTTCTTTTTTATAGGGCGTAATCTCATACTCAGAACCATTTAACATTTCTTGAAATACAGTGTTAGAAGCTATTGTATCTGTATCATTTTTTTCTCCTTCTATTAACGGAAATTCATACAACCCTTTCCAGATTCCATTCCCCATTCGCTGTTGTAGTATGGTTTGATTACCATTAATAGAGTATACTAAATAATTAAAATATCTTATTTTAACTTTCAGTTTTTTGGTTTTTACAGGCAAATCTTCAATCCATCCATTTTTTAGACTTTCACAACCATCATTAAGAGGACATACTATACAATAAGGAGTCTTCGGCTTGCATTGCAATGCTCCGAACTCCATAATTGCCTGATTATAATCGGCAGGTTCTTCATGATCCATCAATTCTACAGCCAATTCTTTAAACTCTCGTATTCCTTTTGTACTATTAATTGGAGTTTTAATCCCAAAATACCTAGATAACACTCGATATACATTTCCATCTACCACAGGAACCGCTTCACTGTAACAGATAGACGCTATTGCACTGGCTGTATAATCCCCAACCCCTTTCAATTTTAATAAATCCTTATAAGTAGAAGGAAAAACACCGTCTAACTCATTAGCCACATACTTCGCTGTTGTATGTAGGTTTCTCGCCCTTGAATAATACCCTAATCCCTGCCACAATTTTAGAACTTCATCCTCAGTAGCATTAGCCAAATCAAATACTGAAGGAAAAGCATTAATAAATGACAAATAATAGGGCAATCCTTGCGCCACTCTGGTCTGTTGAAGTATAATTTCACTCAGCCAAATGTGGTAAGGATTTTTAGTTTCTCTCCATGGCATCATTCTTTTGTTTTGTAAGTACCACGTAATGAGTTTTTTAGAAAATTTCATAACAAAATTATAAGTTTTGTAAAATTAAATGTTTAAAGATGATAATTTCATCTTAAGTATTGATATTTTGGATTTTAAATTCTTATATTTGCCCCCTTGAAAATTTAAAAACCCCTAAATAGGAATTATAATGACTAAAGCAGATATTGTAGCAAGAATTTCAGAAAAGCTAGGAATTGAAAAAGGAGATGTTCAGGCAACTGTTGAAACATTTATGGAAGAAGTAAAAAACTCTCTAGAGAGTGGAGATAATGTTTACCTAAGAGGATTTGGTAGCTTTATCATCAAAACTAGAGCAGAGAAAACTGGACGTAATATTTCTAAAAATACTACGATAAAGATCCCTGCACATAACATACCGGCATTTAAGCCTGCAAAAGTTTTTGTAGAAGGTGTAAAAACTAATGTAGAAGTAAAATAATATAATAACAATAAATAAACAATTACACTATGCCAAGTGGTAAAAAACGTAAAAGACACAAGGTAGCTACGCACAAGCGTAAAAAGAGAAGAAGAGCCAACCGCCACAAGAAAAAGTAGTTTTCTAACTACTTTTTTTGGTTAAAAAGTTAAGTTCTTTGAAATCGAAATATGGCCTAATATACTACCTATATCGAGGCTTTATTTCAATGGAATTACATAAATTCCTGTGAAAAAATTGTATAATCCATCTGTCTCGATAAGTTATCGAGGTGGATAAAAATCTTATCAGAGTGAACAAAGAATTGATCATTAGATCTGGTTCCTCTACAGATTTTGCCTTATTAAAAGATGGAAAACTAATTGAATTACATAAGGAAGAAGATGATAGTAATTTTTCGGTAGGTGATATTTTTATCGCTAAAATCAGAAAATCTGTCCCAGGTTTAAACGCTGCATTTGTTAATGTAGGATATGAAAAAGATGCATTTTTGCATTATCATGACCTCGGCCCTCAAGTATCTTCTTTACTTAAATTCATTAAACGTGTAAGCACAGGTAAATTAAAAAATTATTCTCTTAAGGATTTTCCTATAGAGAACGATATTGATAAACACGGTACTATTACCAATGTGTTAAAATCAAATCAATCACTACTTGTACAGATAGTGAAGGAACCCATATCTACCAAAGGCCCTCGAATTAGCTCTGAGCTTTCGATTGCAGGAAGATATATTGTTTTAGTCCCTTTTTCTAACCGAATTTCTATTTCTCAAAAAATAGAATCTTCTGAAGAAAAGGAACGTTTAAAAAGACTTGTAAAAAGTATAAAACCTAAAGGTTTCGGAATTATTGTACGTACAGTAGCAGAAGGCAAAAAAGTAGCAGAACTAGACAAAGATTTGCAAAATCTAATCGGAAGATGGCAAAGCATGTGCAAAAAATTGTACAAAGCACATCATCCGTCAAAAGTATTAGGCGAAATGAATAGAGCATCCTCTATATTAAGAGATGTTTTTAATGACTCCTTTACTTCTATCGTCGTTGATGACGAAGATTTACGCAACAGAATTAAAGAGTATCTGCAAGAAATTGCACCCAAAAAAGAATCAATTGTAAAACTTCATGATCCTAAAGTACCAATTTTTGAAAAACATGGTATTGAACGGCAAATCAAAACGAGTTTTGGCAAGACGGTATCAATGAGTAAGGGCGCTTATTTAGTTATTGAGCATACAGAAGCTATGCACGTAATTGATGTAAATAGCGGTAACCGGTCTAACAAAGCCAAAAACCAGGAAGATACTGCACTCGAAGTTAATTTAATCAGTGCATCTGAAGTAGCACGCCAACTACGTCTTAGAGATATGGGTGGTATTATCGTAGTCGACTTTATAGACATGAATAATGCCGATAACCGTAGAACGCTCTTCAATCATTTACGAGAAGAGATGAAAGACGATAGGGCGAAACATAAAATTTTACCGCCAAGTAAATTTGGCTTGATTCAAATCACGCGACAACGCGTACGACCTGAAATGAATATCAAAACCCGTGAGGAAGATCCTAACGGAATAAATGGCGAAGTTGAGGCGCCTATAGTTTTGGTAGAAAAAATAAAGGTCGAATTAGAAAAATTAATTAAAAAAGACCATAAAAAGATAACGCTTAGTGCGCATCCTTTTATTGCAGCTTTTTTAACAAAAGGATTTCCATCCACCCGATCCAAGTGGTTTTTTGACCACAAAAGATGGGTTAAGATTGTACCTAGAGACGCTTACACGTATTTAGAATATCATTTTCACGATAAAAATGGTGAATTGATAAAGTAAAAGATAAAAACCCGGTTCTTAATAGAACCGGGTTTTTTGTTTTTATACATCTCCTCTATATTCTATCCGGTCAAAAATTATCAAAAAAATCCCCCAGTCTCAAAAAATGAAACTGGTATAACTTATCCTTGTATTGTAAATGACCAATTCATTTATATGTGTAGTTAACCATTACGGTAGCAAAAGAACCAATTTATTATAGAAAACCTAGGGGTAGGCGAAATCAAAATTGGATCCTGATGCAGTAATGATATCCATTAATTTGGTTAGTTGAGTTTACGAATTCCCCTACCTCTTGCGTAGGGGAGTTTTTAATACGCTTTGCTAAAATTGATATGCCAAAGTAGTCACACACAACAAAAAGGTTTCTATCTTTGTTTACAACATGTATACATCACCCAAGCAATCTATAACTCTTACAGAAGCGATCAAGAAAATGGAGCGCTACTGTGCCTATCAAGAAAGATGTCACAAGGATATAGAAGACAAGTTGAATACAATGAAGTTGATCCCAGAAGCCAAAGAGAAAATTATCTTACACCTTTTAGACTATAATTTTCTTAATGAAGAACGATTCGCAAAAAGCTTTGCCCGAGGAAAATTTAATATAAAAAAATGGGGGAAACAGCGAATCATAAGAGAGTTAAAATATAGAGGGATCTCGGAGTACAATTTAAAGACAGCATTAAAAGAAATTTCAGAAAAAGACTACCTGGATACCTTTCACCAACTTGCTGAGAAAAAGTATAATACAATTAAAGAAACAAATAAAAACAAAAAGCGAAAGAAACTAGCGGACTATCTTTTATATAGAGGCTGGGAAACTAATTTAGTGTATGAAAAAGTGAATGAACTTATTTCTTTTTAATTAAAAACCATTTATTTTATTGGTTTTAGAAATTGCTTTTGCATTTCTGTACTCCATCCATTTTTGCCCTCCTACTTTTCGCATAGCATTATCCAAATATCGCATTATAAAGACATTATAAGTCGCTTCAGTAAAATTACTCATCTTTTTAGCCACAGAACGTATACTCATAGAGAATCCGGGTGTTAAATATGTCATCTGGTGCCAATATCCTTCTGGCATATATAATGTTTCTCCATGCTTTAAATTTGCAATATACCCTTTAGCTTTTTTTAAAGCTGGCCATTTCTCAAAATCAGGATTTGTATAGTCTATTTCTTCATGGGAAATCAATGTATGTGGTACTTTGTATAGGTATTTAGTTTCAGAAGGAGGAAATAAAATACATTGTTTTTCTCCCTGAAAGTGAAAATGAAGAATATTTGCCAAATCTATATCATAATGCATATATACTTTAGCACCAATCCCTCCAAAAAACAAAAATGGAAATTTCTTCATGAATTTTAATCCTAAATCCGGATATCCGAAATCAACCTGAAGCTCTGGTACTTCTTTAAGCAAATTATATAGGAAAATTCGGTAATTGGTAGGTTCATTATTAAGTAAGTCTATATATTCCCCCATTCTCATACTGGTATGAGCCTCGTTAAACTTACGTGATGATGAAAAGCGCCTATCATCGTATAGAGGTACCGTTTTATCTCCGGCAAGCTTATTAATATAACACAAACTCCATTTATGATAAGCCGGCCAATCTTCTATCAAGCGTTCAATTACCGCCGGTTTTTGCAATGCAACATATTTCCTTAGAAATTCTTCTTTGGTAATAGTTTCTACTCTTGGTATTTGCTCTAAATTTAATTTCATAGACCATGAAAATAATTTTAAAACCTTATCGTATCAAAAAAGCCAGTCGTTATGCTTTTATTTATCTGCAACAACTCCTTTAGCCTTTTGCTTAGCACTTTCATTTCTCTCGATAGTATGGTCGGGTCTTGACCATTTTGGTTTTTCTCCCAGAGGTTCAAATTTCGAATCTTTGGCTTCAATAGTATCTGGTTGTGCCTTTTTAACGAATGGTTTTTGTGGCTGAAGACCCAACATCTTAAACATCTCCATATCTTCACTCACATCTGGATTAGGAGTAGTAAGTAATTTATCTCCGGCAAAAATAGAATTTGCACCAGCAAAGAAACACATTGCTTGTCCTTCTCTACTCATTTCTGTTCTTCCAGCCGATAAACGTACTTGAGTTTTTGGCATGATGATTCTGGTCGTAGCCACCATTCTGATCATATCCCATATAGCCACAGGTTTTTCCTCTTCCATAGGTGTACCTTCTACTGCAACTAATGCATTTATAGGCACAGATTCTGGTTGTGGGTTTAATTTTGATAGCGCTACCAACATTCCGGCACGATCTTCAACGTTTTCTCCCATACCAATAATACCACCACTACAAACAGTTACATTAGTTTTACGAACATTATCAATAGTTTGTAAACGATCTTCATATCCTCGGGTAGAGATTACTTCTTTATAATATTCTTCTGAAGTGTCTAAATTATGGTTATAGGCATATAATCCAGCTTCGGCAAGACGTTGTGCTTGGTTTTCGGTAATCATCCCAAGTGTACAACATACCTCCATATCTAATTTATTGATGGTACGAACCATCTCTAAAACATTGTCAAATTCTTGTCCGTCTTTAACATTACGCCATGCTGCTCCCATACATACTCTAGAACTTCCTGAGGCTTTAGCACGCAATGCCTGAGCTTTTACTTGTTGCACACTCATTAGATCATTTCCTTCAATATCTGTATGATAACGGGCTGCCTGAGGGCAATATCCGCAATCCTCTGGACATCCTCCTGTTTTTATTGATAACAGGGTAGATACTTGCACTGTATTAGGATCATGATACTCGCGATGAATGGTAGCTGCTTCATAAAGCAAATCCATTAAGGGTTTATTATAGATATCTAAAATCTCTTGCTTTGTCCAATCGTGTCTAATAACGCTCATAAAATAAGGTATGTGAATCATCAAAAGTAATTGTTTCCATTTAAAAAACACAAATTACAAAGATCAAATTCACCTATTTTTAGTTACAATTTATACTTAATTATGTTAATTTACGTGTTTGATTCTAGCAAAATACTAACCGCATTTCCACCAAAACCCACAGCATTTATAATAATCTTATTTAATTTTTGAGGAATCGTTTTATATTCTACAAATGGAACCGGTACGAATTCTTGATGTTGTAACATTAAAATCGCCAGTTCGAGACTCAAAATTCCGCTAGCGCCAAAGGTATGACCTATTTTCCATTTATTAGTAGTTAAAGCAGGGATAGCGTTCCCAAAAACTGCTTTTATAGCATTGTATTCTGCCAAATCGCCTTTTACTGTTCCTGGAGCATGCATTACAATCGCATCTATTTCATCTATTGAAATTTCTCCTAATGCCATTTTCATAGATTTTTGAAAACAATCAGCATCTGTAGATATAGAAATATTATGTTTCAAAGGTTCTGTTGCATACCCTATTCCTTTTATTATAGCTAATGCATTTTCTTGATACCCTTTTTCTAAACAGGCAATTGCGGCTCCTTCTCCGAGAAACATAGAATTTCTATTTTTCTCTAAATTCATTGCCTGGCAAGGGTATTTTGATTCGCTATCTGAAGCATAAATCTTTAATGCCTTCATTTGTGCTATCGTAAATGGTGTTAATGGAGCCTCACTTCCGCCTACCAAAAATTTATCAGCTAAACCAGATTGCAACCAAGCAACACCGTTAAGCACGGCATGCAATGCTGTCGAACAAGTAATCGAATGGCTAATCACAGGACCATTAGTTTGTAAATCATGGGCAATCCATGATGAAATATTTCCTAGAGTAGTGGTAGGCGAACTTAGTGTTGATGATTTACCATGTTCAAGAAATTCTTCATGGTATTTTTCAAAAAGTCCCGTGGCTCCTCGTGAGGAACCAATATTAATCCCAAAATCATTGTCATTACCCCATTTGGCTATATCAATAGCTTTCCTTGCGGCATACATTCCAAAAAGCACAGAATCATCCAAAGATTCATATTGATGAGTCTCTGCTCTCAATTTGGCAATGATTTGCTTTACCTCTGGGCTAAGCGTAGCTATTGGTGTTTGCTCCCCACCAAAATCTTTAAAAGAAATACAATGATGTTGATCTTTGTACCTTTTCCATATCTCTTCAGATGAAATTCCTAATGAGGAAATAGAAGAAATCCCTGTTATTGATATAGTTTGCTGCAATTTTTAAGTTTTGGCAAATGTACTAGTTTGTTGAATAAATATTATGTTTTTTGCAATACTTTAAAAATATATTCTTCGTAACAAAAAACAAATTTTGGATACCTATCTTTAAAGCAAACTATTTCAACAACTATGAATAATCATACACAACATAAAAGTTGGTTTAGCCGAAATTGGGGTTGGGCAGTCCCTCTTGGAGGTTGCCTTACCATCATTGTCTTATTTTTTGTATTTCTCGGCTCTGTTATATTTGGAGTTAACGAATTAATAACACAGTCTGTTCCTCATCAAGATGCTCTAGTAAAGGTAAATGAAGATGAATATATAGTAGATATATTAGGCGAACCTATAGAAACAAATGGTATCATGAATGGTAATCTGTCTTATAAAAACAATGTGGGTTCTGCAGATATTTCTATCCCTATAAAAGGACCAAATGGAGAAGCACAATTGTATGTAGTGGGAACCAAACAAAATGATCAGTGGTCATATACAGAAATGTATGTTATTATTTCTGAAACCGATGAACAGATTGATTTGTTGGGGTATGAACAGAACGATCAATAACTTATATTGTTTCTAGCAAATCTACAATCACATCATAAATAGTGTTCAATTGCCCTTCTGTAATTACATAAGGAGCTAAAATATAAATCGTACTCCCTAATGGTCTTAAAAAGATCCCATGCTCTATAAAATGATTAAAAATCTCATACCTTTTTTTACCATATCGATCCATATCGATGTTAAGATCTAAAGCATATATAATCCCTTTTTGCCGAGTCGATTTTACCTTAGGATGATCTTTGATTTTATTATTAAACTGCTCATGCGATTTAATTATCCTCTGAATGTTGTTTTGGATTTCTTCAGAATGTAATAATTCTATCCCTGCAATGGCTACAGCACATGCAATTGGGTTAGCAGAGTAGGTGTGTGCATGAAAAAAGGCTTTGCCTACAGAATCATCCAGAAATGCATCATAAACCTCTTGTGTACAACTGGTGACTGCCATGGGTACAAATCCTGCTGTAAGCGCCTTGGACATAGAAATAATATCGGGTTTTGTTTCTATATAATCAGATGCAAAGTTTTTACCCGTTTTACCAAAACCAGTCATCACCTCATCGGCGATAGTAATAACAGTATTCTTTTTGCAAATATTTAGGATTTGATCCAGGTATTTTGCTTCAAACATGTGCATTGCATTAGCTCCTTGCACTAAGGGTTCATAAATAAACGCAGCTACATTATCGGTTTCTATAATTGAATGTAACCCCTGTAGAACACTTTCAATATTTTCTGAATTAGGAGTCGGAATTCGTTTTACATCAATAAAAAAATCTTCAAAAGGGCCATTATAGACCGAAAGACCAGAGGCAGACATGGCACCAAAAGTATCACCATGAAAACCATCCTCAAATGCTATAATCGTATTTCTTTTCTCCCCTTTATTAAAATGGTACTGCAATGCCATTTTGATTCCTACCTCATTTGCTGTAGATCCATTATCAGAAAAAAATATTTTTTCCTGATTACTAGGGAGCATTTTAATTAACTCTTCGGATAACCGAATGGCCGGTTCATGTGTAAACCCTGAAAACACAATTTGATCCAATTGCTGCATCTGTTGTTGTGCCTTAGTAAGAATATGATCATTACAATGTCCATACATAGCCGTATACCACGAAGAAATACCATCGATATACGCTGTACCATCTTCTCCATATAAATAGACTCCCTTTGCTTTAATAATTGGTAATGCCTCTGGATGAATTTTATGCTGCGTTAATGGATGCCAAAGGTGTTTTTTATCTCTTTCTTTTAAAGTCATAATTATATTCATTCGCGAGGGCAAAAATCTTATTAAGTTTAACCCTGTGTATCATATGGATTCCGGCCTACATTTCTACGAGCTCAATGTGGCACACCGGAATTACAAATTAAAACGATTCTAACGTATCTTTAAACAATTCTGCATACTCTTTAACTACGACTTTATCAAAATAAGGTTCATTATTAATTCTACCTATCACTTGAATTCCTGTCATTTTTTTGATAATGTCTTCGGTAGTTTTGTGCTCTTCTCCATTAAAAATGATCGCAGGATTGTATCCTTTATTTTTCAAAATCTCTAAGGTCATCAAAGTATGGTTAATACTTCCTAAATAATGTCTAGATACTACAATAACCTTATACTCTGACTTTATAATATCTACTATAGTTTCGGTATTATTTAGAGGCACCAACAAGCCTCCTGCGCCTTCAATTACTAAATTATTATCCGTTTCCGGAAGAATAATTTTATCGATGTTAATAGTTATTTCATCAATTTCTGCAGCGGCGTGCGGACTCATCGGAGTATGTAATGCATAACTATTGTTATGAAAATGTGATTTTGGATTAGATACTAGTCGCTTAACTTTGTCGGTGTCAGAAAATTCTAAATCTCCTGCTTGTATAGGTTTAAAATAATCTGCTTGCAATGCTTCGACCACGATTGCTGAAGCAATTGTTTTTCCAACTTCGGTTCCTATTCCTGTAATGAATATTTTTTTCATAAGCCTCTTAGCAATGCTTCGTTTTTTTATTTTGAAACAAAGGTAGCCAACAACTCTAAAACTTCGCTAATTTCCTCTTTAGAATTAAAACTATGAAGGCAAAAACGCAATCGTTCTTTACCTTTTGGCACTGTAGGTGATAAAATAGGTTTTACATCGAATCCTAGTTCTTTAATTTTGGTAGCAATATTTTTTACATTTTCATTACCAGAAACAATACAACAATGTATTGCAGAATTACTTTCAATAAATCTAGATTTTAGATTTGTAGTTTCTATTTTTTTATTGAAAAACTGTATATTTTGGTGTAGTTTTTCAATTTCAGTTGTACTTTGTAATTCTTGGTAAGCCGATTGGATTGTGGCCAATGAATGTGGTGGCAATCCGGTAGTGTAGATAAAACTTCTGGCAAAATTTACCAAAAAGCCTTTTAATTTTTCTGATCCTAAAATCACTGCTCCGTGACACCCTAACGCCTTACCAAAGGTATTGATCCTTGCAAATACTTGATTTTCTAACCCAAGTTGCTGAAGCAGCCCCACACCTTTCTCTCCCAAGATTCCGGTAGCATGGGCTTCGTCTACAACTAGGTAATACCCATTGGATTCGCAAAAATCAACAAAACCTTTAAGATCAGGCGAATCTCCATCCATAGAGAAAACTGATTCGGTTACAACATATATTTCTTTGTCATTGTTGTTTATATTTCGACTACGCTCAATGTGCCAGCGAAGATTTTCTAAATCATTATGTGCAAATTTATACGCTTTTGCATTACTCATTTGGATTCCGTCCCGAATCGAGGCATGGATCAATTCATCATAAAAAATCAAATCCCCTCTTTGAGGCACCGAAGAAAAAAAGCCAACATTAGCATCATATCCAGAATTAAAGATCAATGACGCTTCGGTATTATGAAAATCAGCGAGTATTTTCTCTGTTTTTGTATATAATTTATGATTGCCAGACAATAGACGAGAACCTGTTGCTCCATTTTGATATATTTTTTTTTCAATCAATAATTGATGTGACCTATCGAAAATTATGCTTGATGACGCAAAGCCCAGGTAATCATTAGATGAAAAATCGACCAGGTTGTTTTGCTCTGAAAGTTTTCGCAAAGCACTACTTTCTTTACGTTGATCTACTTTTTTTGTCAGTTTGTTAGGAAATGTTTTCAATCCTTTTGCTTTATTTATCTTTACAAAGATAGACAATGCATTAACTTTATTGAGGCATCTTTAAGTATCCATATCAGAATGAAAAAGATTGACTACACCTGCACATCTACTATTGATGAATTAGAGCAAATTATCCAGCTTCAACATCATAACTTACCTTCTTCAATTTCTATCACCGAAAAACAAAAAGAAGGCTTTGTAACCGTACAACATGACCTGGATATTTTAAAAAGAATGAATGACCTACAGCCTCATATCATAGCAAAAGATGACGACAATGTTGTTGGGTACGCCTTATCAATGGTTAAAGATTTTAAAAATGACATCGAGGTTTTAAAGCCCATGTTTGACAAAATAGACAGGCAAATAGGTGATAAAATATCGTATGTTGTTATGGGCCAAATATGCATTGACAAAGCCTATCGAAAACAAGGAATATTTAAGGGGCTATATCATAAAATGAGAGATGAATTAAAGTCGAAGTACAACCTACTCATTACAGAAGTCGCTGCAAACAATAATCGTTCATTACAAGCACACTATACTGTAGGATTTACAGATTTGCTTGTATATGATGCTAAAGGTATTACCTGGCACATAGTGCAATGGGATTGGAAATAATATACGTAATCAAAATTCTGCAAAACGCTGATCATTAAGAAAATCATCATCTGTTAACGTTTTTAGAAACGCTATGATTTGTTGTTTTTCTATATCTGTCATTGGTATCCCAACAACACTACCACTTTCATCCTTAAACATTGGATCTAAGGTTTCTGAATCTACCATACCGTCGCTGTAGTGATTTAAAACATCGTCTAATGTTGTAAATCTACCGTCATGCATGTACGGAAACGTAAGTTCAATATTTCTTAGGCTTGGTACCTTGAATTTTTGCATATCTGCTTCAAATCCTGTTACGCGTTTTCTTCCAATATCGTTATACTGCGGGTCTACAGCAAGTCCATTGTTACGATATGACTGATCTGTAAAAAGTGTTCCAGAGTGACAAGAAGCACATTTTGCATTAAAAAGATCGAAACCTGCTTTTTCATCATCGGTAAAAACAGAACCTTCATTTCTTTCTATCTTATCATATTTAGAATTAGCAGAAACCATCATGATCATAAATTGAGAAAGGGCTTTGAGCATATTCTCAGAATTAATTTTTTGATCTTCGAATGCTTCGGCAAATAGTTTTACGTATTCTGGTTCATCTTCTAATTTTTTAAGAATACTGTTAAAGGTTTCATTCATTTCTACCTCTGCAGTAATAGGTACAATAGGTTGCAAATCTAAATGCATTACGGCACCATCCCATGTAAATTCTTTCATAAATGCCATGTTATGTAATGGCTGCGCATTACGTGTACCTAAAGCACCGTCTACACCATGACTAACAATATGAGTATGATGAGTAAACGCAAAATCTTGTATATGACAAAACCCACAGGATATTACACCATCGGATGCTAGTTTACCTTCATAAAACAGTTTTTTCCCTAATTCGAATCCTTTTTCGGTAGGGGGATTGAGTGAAACGTTATAACTAGGTTCGGGAAAATTTGCCGGAACCGTAAATTCTAACTTAGCATTTTCAATCTCTTCTTCTGGAGGTGTAATAGAAACATAATCATCCTTTTCGGAGCTGCATGAAGCTCCAAAAAGGATAACTATTATGTAGTATGCGATTAATTTCAACGTTATTTTAATTAGTAACACCAGTTACGCTAAACATGGTGCTTATGTTTTTAGCAATTATTGGAGCATTTATAGGATCTACCTGTACATTACTTGCTTTATCTAAAGAGTGTGTGTTTGTGCTATCAAAAATCTTTGCTACATCAACATTTATTGCCACCTCTGGTGATGATGATTCTGCTATGGTTAATGCTTCAGGCAACTCTACTGTTATTTCTTGATAATTATCTAATGTAGCTCCATGACTCCCCACATGAATTATAAAAGGTTCATCGATTTTTGGACCAAATGTAAATGTTCCTTCAAATTTAAGGAATTTATATCCAGCCGACCAAGACCATAACATCCCATTATCTTCTGCAGTAGGAATAAAATCAGCCATACCCGACTCAAATGGGTATTTAGATGCCTCTACTCCAAAACCAAATCTAATTTTAGTATATTCTCCAGCGTTTATGTCCGAAAGACTAATTTTTTGACTTGCTACTACTTCTTGATTAATTACAAAGTAGCTTCGATCTACTGGATATATAAACTCTTCGCCATTGGCTTTAATTAAAACAATATTACTTATGATATATTTTAATTCAGAAATGGTATACTCTTCATTACTTTGATTGGTATATGAATCTGTACCTAATTCGATACCGGTATTATTAATTGTGTTTTTAAAATCAAGTGCAACAGTACCAAATGTTTCTGGTGGTGTAATAGCATTATCATCATCATCTTTACATGATATTACACTTATTACGATTGCTAAAAAGATATATATTATTTTTTTCATTGTGTGTTTATTATTTGTATTTAATAATTAATGCGTCTTTGGATCCTTTATTGTTTGGGATATCAAAGTCACTACTTTCAGAGTTACCTACAATCACTATTTTTTGGTCACTAGTTTCTATACAACCTTCTCCAAATTCTGCGAGGCTACCTCCACTAACCGTTTTCCATTGTATTTCTCCATTACTGTTGATGATCACGCTCAAAGCATCACTTTGCCCTCTGTTTTGTGTTATATCAACATTACTACTTCTTGAATTACCGGTAATGATATAATTTCCATTTTGCATTTTAGAGATACTTCTACCTGTGTCAAATTCGGTGCCTCCTATAGATTTTTCCCAAATTAGATTACCATTTCCATCTATTTGGATTACCCAAAGATCTGCATTTCCTTTAGCTTTAGAAATATCACCATCTTGGCTTCTTGAATCTCCTACGATAAGAAATTTTCCGTCTCCACTATCAGCAATGGCATAACCTACATCAATCTCGGATCCGCCAAATGATTTTTGCCATAGCTTAGTGCCTTCGGCATTAATTTTTACTGCCCAAAAGTCATAACTTCCTTTACTATCGGTAATATCAAAATCGACACTCTCTGAAGAGCCTATCATTAAAAAGCCTCCATCTTGAGTTTGAACAGCATCATAGCTTCGATCATTATTGGTTCCACCATAATAGCGTCGCCATTCTTTTTCTCCCATGGCATCAAGTTTAATCCCCCAGAATTCTCCTACTCCATGTCTTTGTGAACTACTTCGATTATCATTACCATCACCGCCACTTGCTGTTACATCAAGAAATCCGGTTATAAAATATCCACCATCTTGTGTTTGCACAACAGAAAATGCTCTATCAATACCAGAGAATCCAAAACTCTTTTCCCAAAGTATATTTCCTTCGGAATCCAGTTTTACAATCCAATAGTCTTGCAGGCCGGCATTTGCCGCCACATCTTCGTCTAAACTTCGGCTATATCCTACTAGTGCGTATCCTCCATCGGTAGTGTTGATAATTTTTTCGGCTCTATCATCTGCAGAGCCTCCATAGGTTTTACTCCATAAAACACTTCCGCTTTTCGAGATTTTTAACACCCAATAATCACTATCGGTAGCAGTTTTATCGGTAATCTCTCCATCAATACTTTGTGTATATCCAGCAAGAACATAAGCCCCATCACTAGCCTCAACTAGTGATAAAGCATTATCTTCATTAGTTCCTCCGAAGGTTTTAACCCAGTCAATCTGGTCATCGACTTCCTGAACAGGATCTGGATCTGGCTCGCTAACTGGATTTTGTGCTTCATTATCATCACTGCTACATCCCGTAACTAGCATTGAAGAAACAAATAACCAAAGTAAAGCGTACTTAGAAAATTTCATTTTTTTAAATCTTTATTTGTTTTATCCTTATTTCTTGACAAAACGACTTGATAAAACTTTATTATCGGTAACAATTCTTAAGAAATATGCACCCGATTTTAAACTATTTACATCTATAGTATTAATAACGGTACCTTCTTTTATCAATTGCCCTAAGAAGTTTCTAATTTCAAAATTTGCAGATTTATTAATCGAAGGGGATATATTAATAGCTTCAGTAACCGGATTAGGGTAAATAATTAATTTCACCTTATTCTGCACAGCCGCTGTACTATTTACTGTACTATCACTAGTAATCGAAATATCATCAATTGCTATATCGGCTTGCCAGGTAGATCCTGTTACTCTATTGAATCTTAATTTTAATGCACCACCCGTATATTGAGAGATATTAAGATTAATCGTGTTCCACGAATTTCCTTGATTACCTGTCTGACTCCATATGCTTGTCCAGGAAGCTCCATCATCTGATGATGCTTCAACCGCTATACTTCCCATATCGGTAGCACCAAACATGTGGTAAGCAAATGAGAATGTTGCAGAAGATGCACTACTAAGATCAAAACAAGGTGATATTAATATTGCTTGCTTATTGGGATATCCTGTTCCGTTTCCTGAGGCTTCTACATAAACATAATAGGTGCCTTGATCTGCACTTGCTGGTCCCGTATTTCTGGAAGGAGTTCCATTAGAATCTACTGTCCAATCTATATCATCTGCCAATGACTGTGTCCATGAGCCTAAGGTATTTTCAAATCCTTGGTTGTAAGGAAAGGAAGATATACCACCTGTACATGCGTTTCCTCCTGGGCCTCCATCATCGGTTATATTAACTATATAATCTTCAACTTCTCCATATTGAAATGATTCGCATGATGTTGGGATCCCGTTATATTTCATTGAAACCCTCATCCTGGTTGATCCAAGCGCTGCATTTGAAGGGATGGTAAATGTTCCTGCTACAGGAGTATTTCTGGTGGCACTTTGCGACCATACTTGCTCTCCGGAATCTGCAAAATCTCCATCTTGATTGTAATCAATCCACACGCTATACCCTTCGCTATATATTGTACCAGTCCATGTTGGAGTAATAGTAATTGTATTTGCACTTGCTTTTGCCAGATTGGTCGTTATGTTACTATAAAAAACATATCCTCCAGAAGAAGCTCCTGTACTATTATTTATGGAACCTAATGATACGTTACTAATGTATTCATCAGAAACATTGTTTCCATTAGAATCACAATAATTTAATTGTACGGCTATGGTTGTGAAATTGATAGAGCTACTATATTGAGAAGTACTACCTCCTGAGCATTTACTTCTTACCTGAGCCTCATACTGAGTCGTTGGTGAAAGTCCAGAAATGGTATATGAAGTTCCTGAAACCTGGGCAGTAGTCCATGAAGAAGTGCCTGCAACACGATATCTAACATCATACGTTGCTCCAGCAACCGGGTTCCAACTTATAGTAGCATCTGTTGACCCTACATTAGAAGCTGAAACCGATGTTGGTGTAGTAGCTTGACATACAACGGGAGTACTTTGTTTCACTAAGAAAAACCCGCCTTCGATATCACTGATCACTATATTTCCACTATTAAAATAAGGATAAACATTCCAAACACCATTAAATGCTGCTCCATTACTAGATGGATAGGTGTCAAAAGAACCTATCTCTGTAATATTTTTATTACCTATATCAGAAATGTCTATCACTCTAATACCTGCTCTATAATTAGCCAGGTAGAATTTATCTCCTTTTACATATCCATTATGATCTATGGCAGCTGTAGGACCTGTATAAGTCATATGCTCTTTAGGGTTATTTAAATCCAGAAAATCAAAGATTACTGTCCTGGTATTAAAACCTACTCCTTGTTCATCGGTTTCGTCGCCCAGTATAAAATATCTCATATCTTCGGTAAACCATCCCTGGTGTGTATATCCTACATCAGAATATTTTATAGTGGATAGTGTAACCGGGTTAGCTTTATCAGTAATATCGGCTATTACGACTTCGATCTCGTTACTACCAATTAGTATTTCTCTACCCGAATACGTAGCATCAGGACCCGTATAGGTTACTACCTGGGCATCATGAGTATATGCTCTTTGTCCGCCAGATAGAAATCCACCGGCATTAATTGGGTTTTTAGGATCTTGAATATTAATAAAAAGAGGACCTCCTCTGTATGGTCCAGAATTTCTTTGTGCACCAACAACATATGCATAGCCGGTGTCTTCGTTAATTACAATATTATGGGCATTCCCAAATTCTGTATATCGAGTATCGGCGGTAAATGTTTGAGGTGGGTTTGATACATTACGTAGTCGAGTAAGATCAAAAACCTGCATTCCATGACCAGAAGCTTCACTTACAATAAAAGCATGATCTTTATATACTTTTACATCTCGCCAGGAGCTATTACTCGTAGCTGTCGGTAATTTACCCAGATAAACCGGATTAGTTGGATTAGATATGTCTATAAATGCGGTTCCGTTATTAAGACCAATAAGTGCGTATTCATTTCCGTTAGTAGGATCTGTCCATCCCCAGCTATCATTACCAGCGCCTGCGCTCATCTGAGATAGCGTAATTTGAGACATTAAATCGTAATCATTACAGGGAAAAGAACCAGCCAATCCATTTTGACATGGGGTCTGGGAATAGGAAAACACTGCTATAAATAGCAGTATAAGAGTAGTAGTTAGATTTTTCATTGAGTTTGTGTTTTAAGAGTTAGCTAAGAAACTAGTTTTATGTCATACTTTAACAGTTTAAAATTCAAATAATTAACTAATTTATCGATTTTATTTTTGGTATTTAATAAATATTTGGTGGGGTAGTCAATTTTTTAACGTTTTTTAACAATTTTAACGTTTTTTAGCATATGAACCACCCTTTACAAAAGGTGATCTTTGTTAAAAATAGAATGAGGTGATGAATGAGGTTGAGCTGTATTTCGATTCAACCTAATAAGAATAGAAAATTTAGTTGCATTTACGGAGCACTAGCATGAATTAACAAGAGTCCTTTTTGGATATCACTAATCACGATATTACCACTTTCAAAATAAGGATATACATTCCATACACCATCAAAACTTGCACTGTCGCTAGTGGGGTATGTATCAAAAAAGCCTATTTCAGTAATATTTTTGTTTTCGATATCAGAAATATCTATTACTCGCACACCGGCTCTGTAATTAGCGAGATAAAATGTACTTCCTTTTACATATCCATTATGATCTATGGCAGGTGTTGGACCAGTATACGTAAAATGCTCTTTAGGGTTATCAAGATCTGTAAGGTCGAAAATAATGGTTCGGGTATTAAAACCTATTCCTTGCTCATCGGTTTCGTCTCCTAGTATAAAATACTTCATGTCTTCGGTAAACCATCCTTGATGTGTATATCCTACATCAGAATATTTGATAGTAGATATCGTTGTAGGATTATCTTTATCTGTAACATCAGCAATTACTATTTCTATTTCATTACTACCGATAAGAATTTCTTTATCTGTATAATCGACGTCGGGTCCCTGGTAGTTTATAACTTGTGCATCATGACTATACGCTCTTTGTCCTCCCGATAAAAATCCTCCTGCTGCGGTAGGGTTTTTAGGATCCTGTATATTAATAAACACTGGCCCTCCTTGATACATTCCCAATCTATCCGTTCCTACGGCATATGCAAAACCAGAATCTTCATTAATCACAATATTGTGTGCACTTCCAAAATCAGTGAAACGGAAATCTGCATCAAATGTTAATGGTGGATTAGCAACATCACGAAGTCTTGTGAGGTCAAAAACCTGCATCCCATGCCCTGGGGCTTCACTTACAATAAAAGCGTGATTTAAGTAGACTTTAACATCCCTCCAAGGGCTATTTACAGTTGCTGTAGGCAGTTTTCCTAGATATATAGGGGTGTCTGGAGTAGAAATATCAATAAATGCTGTACCATTATCCAGCCCCATAATGGCATATTCTTTTCCATCAACCGGGTCTGTCCATCCCCAACTATCATTTCCTTCTCCAGCACTCATAGTGCTTAAAGGAATTCTAGAAACCAAATCAAATCCACTACAAGGATAAATTCCTCCTGCTATACCATTCTCACAAAGATTAGAAGCAGGATTAGTGGGATCTATAGGGTTAGAACCTGTATCAGTAGGGTCAAAATTACTATCATCATCGCTACTACAACCTAATAGCCCTATTAGTAATAAAAACAAACATGCGGTATTTAAATACTTTTTCATGATAATGGGATATCTATCAAAAATACCAAACTTTTTGGGGTTTTGTTATGAAAAACAAAATTTTATAGGATATTTCTTACCTTATTAAGGAATTTAAACCCTAACTTAAGTAAGTTGATACCATAAAAAAAGGCCAAAAATTGGCCTTTAAAATATTAGTATAGCTTATACTTTGTAGTTACTCGATCTCTAAATAAGGGTTGTATATATAGGTTTTGCTAAAATCACCAAGCCCATTAAAGTATTCATCAACCAGATGTGCAGGGTAATAGGCCATTCCACCTTTTAGCAGGCCTTGACTATCTCCGCCATCTTTATCGTCCTAGTTCCATGGAGCATTGGCAGAACCGTTACTAACAAAAAACACCTTCAAAATTGAAGGTGTTTTTTGTTTTTATAAAAGAATAATTGTTTAGTCTGCTAAAACAATCACTTTATTATCTTTCATTTCAATAGTTCCAGAGTTTATTGGAAGTAATGTTGTTCCATTTTCTCCTTTGGCAAATTTATCTGCAACTTCTTCATCTAAATTCATATCTCCATACACTTTTACATTTCCTTTTGCCAGCAAAGAAATAATAGGTGCGTGATTATCTAACATCTGAAACTCTCCATCGACTCCTGGCACTGCAACCGAAGTTACCTCACCACTAAATAATACTGCTTCTGGAGTTACTATTTCTAAATACATACTTTTAATAGTTTGCAGTATTCAGTATCAGTTTGCAGTACTGATTACTGCTACTGCTTACTGGATACTAATTTACGCTTCAGCTAACATTTTCTCACCAGCCTCGATAGCTTCTTCGATTGTTCCTTTAAGGTTAAATGCTGCTTCTGGCAAGTGATCTAATTCACCATCCATAATCATAGTAAAGGCTTTGATCGTATCTTTGATATCTACTAAACATCCCGGGATACCCGTAAATTGCTCTGCTACGTGGAATGGCTGAGATAAGAAACGTTGTACACGACGTGCACGTCCTACCGCTAATTTATCTTCTTCAGATAATTCTTCCATACCAAGGATAGCAATAATATCTTGTAATTCTTTATAACGTTGTAATAACTCTTTTACTCGTTGTGCACAATTATAGTGCTCATCTCCCAGAATATCTGCTGTAAGAATTCTTGAAGTAGAATCTAATGGATCCACTGCTGGGTAAATACCAAGCTCTGCAATTTTACGAGATAATACGGTTGTTGCATCCAAGTGAGCAAATGTTGTTGCTGGTGCTGGATCCGTTAAATCATCTGCAGGTACATAAACTGCTTGTACAGATGTAATAGATCCTTTCTTTGTAGAAGTAATACGTTCTTGCATCACACCCATTTCTGTTGCTAATGTAGGTTGGTACCCTACCGCAGATGGCATACGACCAAGTAGTGCTGATACCTCAGAACCTGCTTGTGTAAAACGGAAGATATTATCTACGAAGAAAAGTACGTCTTTTCCTTGTCCGTCTCCAGCTCCATCACGGAAATATTCTGCAATCGTAAGACCAGAAAGTGCAACACGAGCACGTGCTCCTGGTGGCTCATTCATTTGTCCGAATACGAATGTAGCTTTAGATTCTTTCATTACGTTTTTATCAACCTTAGAAAGATCCCATCCTCCTTCTTCCATAGAATGCATAAAATCATCACCATATTTGATAATTCCAGACTCTAACATCTCACGAAGAAGGTCATTTCCTTCACGAGTTCTTTCTCCTACTCCTGCAAATACAGAAAGACCACCGTGACCTTTTGCAATATTATTAATTAACTCCTGAATTAATACTGTTTTACCTACTCCGGCACCACCAAATAATCCAATTTTACCTCCTTTTGCGTAAGGCTCGATAAGGTCGATTACTTTAATCCCTGTAAATAAAACTTCTGTAGAAGTTGATAAATCTTCAAATTTAGGTGCTTGACGGTGAATAGGAAGACCATCTTTTCCTTCTTTCGGAAGATCTCCAAGACCATCAATTGCATCTCCAATTACATTAAATAGACGTCCGTACACATCCCCACCAATTGGCATTTGGATTGGAGCTCCAGTTCCAACAACTTCCATTCCTCTGCTTAATCCATCACTGGAATCCATTGCGATAGTACGCACAGTATCTTCACCAATGTGAGACTGAACCTCTAACACTATTTTACTACCGTCTGTTTTGTTAATTTCTAACGAATCATAAATTTTTGGTAATTCGGTACCCGCTACGAATTCTACATCGATAACCGGACCTACAATTTGAGATACTTTACCTGTAACTTTAGACATTATATAACTATTTAATGTTTAGTATTTAACTATATTAAAAAGAGATGTATTCTATGATATTGAATACGACCTTTTTTCAGGCTGCAAATATAGTCTTTTAAAATGAAAAAAATAACTCATTTTCTTTTGTTTTTTTTTAGACAAGAAATACATGTTTTTGCAGTCTCTTTTTATAGTCAAAATACTGTAATACAATATAACAGAAGTTACTTTTTGATTTAGTAGGTAACAGGAATGCATTTCTTTTTGTTTACACTCTTATGAAATCTAAAGATGCACTTATATCCTGCCACATAGGTTGAAATTGAAAATATCCAGCAATAGGGAAGCCAAGTTCTGCTCGTGTTTTCATTGCTGTTTCATGATCTATCTCAATTAATTTATCGCCTGTTTGCATTGCAAGTAACTGTGCCTGACAGCTACGTTCCATAGTAATAAACCACCAAGCGGCCTCATCTATTGAGTGCCCAACAGTAATTAAACCATGATTTTGAAGTATTGCAGCTTTGTTATCATCAAGAGCTTTGGCAATTCTTTTACCTTCTTCAAGCTCGTTTACAATCCCAGAATAGTCATTAAATAAGGCGTGATCCTTATAAAAAGCGCATGCGTCTTGAGTAATTGGTGAAAGTTCTCTTCCAAGTGTCGAAAATGTTTTGCCGTATACTGAGTGTGCATGAGCAGCAGCTACCACATCTGGTCTTGCCTCATGCACCTGAGAGTGAATTGCAAAGGCAGCCCTATTCAATGGAAGTTTTCCTTCTACAACATTGCCATTATGATCAACAAGCAATAGGTCTGATGGCTTAATTAGATTGAATGAGAGTCCGAAAGGATTTACCCAAAAATGGTCTTTATACTCTGGGTCTCGAACAGTAATGTGCCCAGCTACACCTTCAGAAAAGCCAAATTTACCAAATATTCTAAAAGCTCCTGTGAGCTTCTTTTTTAGATATTCTCTTTCTTGTTTTACATCTTCAAATTTTGGGGGTAACGGAATATTTTCAGGAAACATCTCTAAAGGAGGGTTAGGTACTGCCATGATTTTATTTTTTAAAAATTGTATTTGTTTTTCTATTTTTAAAATGAACTATCTCTTGATATTCATCATATCCTTTTTTAGTAAGGTACGGGGACAAAATCCCCCATAAAGCCTCAATAGGGGAGTCCTTTAATAAAGCACTGTTTTTTTTATCAATTAGTGCAGTACTTGTGGTCCAAAAGGTACTTACCATCCAAAGATTATGAATAACAATGTTATAATCTATTCGATCACTCTCTGCTAGCAATCTACCTGATGCAATAAAGTGATCTACCAGTTTTCTTGCATCTGCAAATCTCTCTTTTGTAGCGGTTTTATACCCATCCATAATAGAAGGATACTCTACTATAAGGTATGATATGTCTAGAAAAAAAAAGCTGTACCGCTGCTGGATAGCATAGAATTTTCTGAACATTTCTTCAAAATGATCTAAAGTAACATATTGCCCTTTAGGCATGATATCAACAGAGTTATTTATAATTTCTTTCTGAATAGCAGATAGCAAAATCTCCTTCTTTTTAAAATGATACGTAAAATTACCAGGGCTTATACCTATAGCATTTGCTATATCCATAATGCTCACATTAAAAAATCCTTTTTTGTTAAAAAGAATAACTGCATGTTTAATGATTTCTGACTTTGTATCTGCCATAATAATAGAATGTACAGTATATACGTACTAATTAATTTTATATTTTAGTATAAATATACTAATTTTTAGAAATTGTCCAAATAAAAGAATCATTAATTTTTGTATTTTTACTCAAAAGGAAAGTAATGGAAACGTACGCAACTGCATTAAGTTATGCGATTCCTGGATTTATACTTCTTATCTTGATAGAGTATTTTGTTAGCCGATTTAAAGGAATACCGGTTAATGAAGCCATGGATACGATATCAAGCTTAAGTTCTGGTATAACAGACTCATTAAGAAGTCTTACAGGTCTCGCTATAATTATTATAAGTTATGATTGGCTAGTAGATAAAATGGCCTTAATTGAAATTAAATCATCTGTTTTGGTGTATTTTTTAACTTTTATAGGCTTAGATTTTGTAGGCTATTGGTCACACCGTTTTAATCATACCATAAATTTATTCTGGAACCGGCATATCATACATCATAGTAGTGAAGAGTTTAATTTAGCTTGTGCTCTACGACAAAGTGTTTCGGCTATAATTTCTATTTATTTCTTTTTATATATCCCATTAGCTTTATTGGGTATTCCTGCAGAGGTTGTAGCATTAATTGCTCCTATTCATTTGTTTGCTCAGTTTTGGTATCATACTCGGTTGGTAAATAAAATGGGGATTTTAGAACACATCCTCGTTACGCCGTCTCATCACAGGGTACATCATGCCATTAACAATGAGTATTTGGATAAAAACTACTCCCAGATATTTATTTTTTGGGATAAACTTTTTGGAACCTTTCAGGAAGAAATTCCAGAAAAACCTCCTGTATATGGTGTAAAAAAACCCGTAAACACCTGGAATCCTTTTTTGATCAATTTTATGCATGCATGGGGAATACTAAAAGATGCATGGAGGACAAAAAACTGGTGGGACAAGATAAGAATATGGTACATGCCAACAGGATGGAGGCCAGATGATGTAAAAGAAAAATACCCTATTCATATTATCACAGATCCCTATACCAGAGAGAAATATAAAACTGAGAGTTCGTTATTCCTAAAACTATGGTCATGGATACAATTAACAGCCACTCTGGTTTTAATGTACTATTTATTGATCAGTTTTGGTGATCTCGAATTTATTCAAATTATTAAATACGCTATTTTTTTAGCTATTTCAATTTTTGCATACACCTCTTTAATGGATCGCCATATTATTTCGATATATGCCGAGGTTATTAAGGTAGGGATCGGATTGTTTCTCATTACTACAGAGAATGGTTGGTTCGGGATAGACTCCTTATTAAATGGAGCGTCTTATACAATTATTGCGTATCTGATTGTTTCACTCGCATTCACTATCTATTTTCAATTTATAGAAAGGAAATATATACCTCAAACTACTCAAGAAATTGTATAAAAAAGCCCATTTGATATATCAAATGGGCTTTTAGAATGTTTTATTTTCTACCGAAGTAACGGCGAATAAAAAGTTGGGTAATCAGCCGCTTTTACCATTGGTAAGGTAGAACCATAAGTGGTATTAATTGCTTCAGAGGCAGCATTAGCCAAAAATGAATAACCTCTAGCTGTTGGATGTACTCCATCTAAAGAAAATAAGCCACCAAACACTAAATTGCCCTGTATTAAGAATTCATCATATTGAATTCCTCCTTCAGAAACCTCATTTAAGAATCCATTAGCATCTACAAAGGCTAAACCTTCTTGTTGTACAGCAGCATCTATAACTGCATTAAATGCTGTTGTAGCTGTAGCTATTTCTTCTTGTTCTTCTGGGGTTAAGACCCACTTATCAGCTAAAGGAATTGCAACTCCATTTGTAGTTAATGGGTTTCCTGGGACAACCTGAGTTCCGATAAAACTACTTGCAGGCAGTACTAAAAGGTCATCGGCAGTAGCTTGTCTGATTGGCACCAAGGCCATATTTATACCTGTCAAATCTGTTAAATCTTCATCTAAGATAACCACAGCGTTTCCTTCTCCTGCTACGAACGTGATCGTTCTTTTTGCAATTTCGAGATCTGCTTCTTCTTGTGTTATCGCACCATTACCTACCAAAAAGGCAAAAGCCCCTACAATACCTGCATTATAAGCAGCATAGGCTCCATTTACCCCAGCAGCAGTTGCTGCATCTAACGGAATAGGATTATGAGGAACTGTTGTAAAATGTGCTATAGATGTTACATCTGGAATATTAAAAACTACCCCTTTTGCTCCGCCTGAAGTCAAGGTGGAGACTAATGTATTATATACGTTAGTAAAGGTTCCTATATCGGTAATAGGATCTGCCATGCCCGGATCTGATTCTCCACCGGATAGCGCATACCCTAACACATCATTATTACCAATCCACAACGAGAAAAATGTTGGGTTTTGTGCCATCGCATCTTCTAACACAGTAGATGTAGCACTAGAAGCTATTCTTGCATAATATGGATTTGCTGTTCCCACTGGTACTCCAGCCACATCTCCATATCCCGGAGCTACGAGGTGAAAACTTTTAGCTCCTGGTATACCCATATTATTAAAAGAACCAGTTAACGGACTTGTAATATCTGTAGTGGGGTTTTCTGCTTCGAAATCTGTTGGCGGAACAATTCCTAACGGTGTTGGACCAGATAAATTTGGTGGCTCAGGGTCTGGATCACTATAAAAATAGAGTCTTGGCCCTTGAATTTGAGTTCCTCCTAACAACACCCCTCCTATATTATCATTCATTAAAGGTTGTGTGAACTCTCCACCTCCTGCTTTAGCAAATTGTTGAGCTAAAATCTTGGGATAAGAATCTTCTTGTCCTGCTATAAACAAGGCTCCATCTGTAAAACCTGCAGTTAAAGAGTTTCCTAAAGCAACAAATTTTGAGAAATCTGCAGTTCCTGAGGTAATTGCCACTTCTGCCTCTGTTACAGGAGCATCATCGTCTGATTCGCAACCTATAAACCCAAAAACCAGTAGGATTAGCAGCCATTTATATTGAGTATTCATTTGTTTTATTTTTATTTATTTTTTAATTGTCAAATGGAATTCGCATAATGATCATTTTCTACTACTACACTCAAGAATTTTAATTATGCTCATCTCATATCTTAATTTCTTTGTTATAATCTTTATTATAAATTATTAATTGATAAACCTATGTAATATTGAGATCCTATGAATCCAGTACCAAATGCTGTAAAATATTCATCACCGCCAATATTAGTTGCCCCTGCTTTTAGGGTAGTTTTCAATTTTGGAATTTTATAATTTACCTGTGCATCAAAGACAGAAAAAGAAGGAACATCTCCATTTCCAAATGAAGCTTCCCAGAAATAATCATCACTCCATCTAAAGCTTGTATTAAATCCAAAGTTTTTAAACAAGTCTGTATGACCAAAAGTTGCTTTCACTTTATGCTCTGGTGTATTAAAACTAGCCATAAAATCAGGATCATCTTCTTCATCAAAATCTTGTTTTGCATACGTGTAATTCGCCCCAAGGTCAAAATCCATAGGCAACTTAACATTAACTCCTATAGTGGCTCCATAGGATTTTATATCGACATTAGAATTCGTGTATGCCTGGTAAATTCTAAAATCATCGTTTTGTAACGCCAATAATGATAAACTTTGATCTCCCACCTGACCATAGTATGGAACGATAACGTTTTGTTGAGAAATGAAATCACTATATTGATTAAAATAACCACTTACATCAATAATAAATTTATCTACCTTACCACGATATCCAAGTTCAAAGGCAAGAATTTTTTCTGGATCAACAGTACTTGCAGTAGAGGCTTGTGGAGCTCCATTTTGTACCGAACTGGCTGAAAAAGAATTTTCGTAAGCAGATCTACCTACTATAGTAACTGTATTGGAGCCCAGAATACTTCGGCCTTCACCACTAACGTCATCAAATGTTCTAACATCTCTATCTAAATTATCTTCTGCAGAACCTACTAATACAGCTCTACCTACATCTAATCCAATATAAAGATCCTGGGTAGTCGGGTTTCGGAATCCTGTTTGCACAGAAGCACGAATATTATGATTTCTATCCTGACCTACTGTATATCCTAATGATAATCTAGGTGAAAAATTACCATCAAACAGTTCTGATTTATCGTAACGTACCGAAGCAGTTACTTTTGCTCTATCGTCTGCAAATTTCTTTTGAACCTGGGTGTATATCCCAAATTCTGAATAGCGAATTGGGCCATCAATATCTGTAAATATAGTACCCGAAGAATTTAATTTATACTCTCTAAAAGATCCTCCGACTTGAATATCAGCAAAATCACCAGTAATATGACTAAAATTGTAGTTTACATCTGCGTGCTTTAGCTGGGTAGCATCCTGAAATTTGGATCCCGTAGCTAAATCAGGGTCAGAAATAACTTGATTAAATGCATTGGTAAATCCAACTGTACCAGGAAGCAAACGCCCGGTATCGGCTACTTGTCTGGCTTGTGCATGAGCAGCTTCTGGTAATAGCCCTGCTAAAGTAGCTTGAACAAATGTTCCTGCATATTCTCCAAACCAAGTTTGATCATCTTTCCATGATCTATTAATGTTAATTCCCGTAAATCTAGAATCATAAGAATCTCCAGCACTTTCGGCTGTAATATAACCTCTTACAAAAAAGTTGTCATTCTTAACCTCTAATTTATGTTGCTGTAAAAAGAAATTACGAATAGAATATCTATTTGCACCTTGATAAATAGTTGTTCCACTACCTGCTTTTCCTAGATATATAATTTCAAAGTCATTAGCAAAAGGTCTATAATGTAGTGCAGCATCAAACTTGATACTTTTTGCCTCGTAATTATTTAAATCACTTTCTAAATATCCTGTTCTACTTACGTTTGAGTCTGGTAATAAGTTTTCAGCACCAGC
Source organism: Aquimarina penaris (assembly GCF_040786285.1). Lineage (NCBI taxonomy): Bacteria > Pseudomonadati > Bacteroidota > Flavobacteriia > Flavobacteriales > Flavobacteriaceae > Aquimarina > Aquimarina penaris. Next base: position 1,140,516 of record NZ_JBFMKQ010000001.1, on the reverse strand, counting down.
AGGAAGTATCCCTCTATCTACTAATACTTCACCGACTCCTCTAATATTAGTACTTACTTCATCTCCATAAACATTAAGCCCATCATAATCAGGGTCTAGTCTAGTACCAGTAACCTGATTATCAGAAACATCTACTGTACTCGTTGCAAACCAATCTGTACCTCTTAGATAAGCGAAGTTGGCTTTGGCTGCAAATTTATCAGAAAATGCATGTGCTACTCTTATACCATAATCATAATATTCGTTGTCTCCAGCCGCTTCTTGCGAGGTAATACCTCCTTTGGCATATGCACTAATACCTTGATGATCAAAAGGGCTTTTACTGGTCATAAACAAAATACCATTAAAAGCGTTGGCACCATATAGAGCAGATGATGCTCCAGGTAATAGTTCTATACTATTAACATCTAATTCTGTCATACCGATAAGGTTACCAATAACAAAATTAAGAGCAGGAGAGGTATTATCCATCCCATCTATTAATTGTACAAAACGTGTATTAGCAAATGTTGCGAAACCTCTGGTATTTACAGATTTAAAGGTTAAACTGTTCGTATTAATATCTACTCCCTTTAAAGCTTCAAGTCCTCCATAAAAATCAGCGGCAGGAGTTGCTTTGATCTTTTTAATATCAAAACGCTCCACACTTACAGGAGATTCAAAAATACGTTCTGGTGTTCTTGAGGCAGATACAATTACCTCATCAAGTTCTGTCCCTTCTTTTAATACAATGTTTAAATCGCTTGTATCAGAAGAAATCACAACCGAGGTGGCCTCAAAACCTATACTAGTAACATTAATAGTAAAAGGTGGTGATTGTTCGACAGTCAAAGAAAAAAGACCATCAAAATCTGTGACAGTACCTACTCCAGCATTCTTTAGTGCTATGTTTGCCCCGGGGATAGGTTGATCACTGTCGTCTACCACCTTACCCTTAATTGTTGTTTGCGCAGTAGCGATAACACCTACTAACAGCATTACCACTAATGTAATTTTTCTCATGCCCCAATATTTTATAGTTATGAGAACAATATACGTTTTTTTATGAATTTTTTAATAAATATGTTAAACCTTTGTTTTTTTACAAGCCAAAAAACTTTAAAATAGCGGTATTGATAATTTAGGCTACGAGTAACTTTATAGTGTTTTAAAAACAAAAAACCTGTCTGATAAATCAGACAGGTTTAAAACATGTGTTAAAAGATTAACGTATTGTCTTATAGATTATTAAAAATCAATCCTACATAATATTGAGAACCTATGAATCCTGAACCAATTGCAGTAAAGTATTCATCTCCTACTAAGTTATTTGCACCAACTTTTAATTTCGCCTTAAGAGAAGGAATTCTATAATTGATCTGAGCATTAATTACGGTATATGAAGGAATTTCTCCACTACCAAAATCAGCATCCCAGAAATAATCATCACTCCAAATACCATCAACACTAAAACCAAAGTTTTCAAATAAATCATCTTTACCTATAGATGCTTTTGCTTTGTGCTTTGGTGTGTTAAACGCACTTCTAAAATTCGGATCATCATTTTGATCAAAATCTTGGTCTGCAAACGTATAGTTTACTCCTAAATCAAAACCATTAACCTGAGTAGTAACTCCTGCTATAAAACCATAAGAATTGATATCAACATCAGAATTCGTAGAAGCAACAAATACTTTTCTAGTTTGAATATCTGAAATTGCAAGTAAAGCCGCTTGTTGTTCTGCAGGTGTACCATTAACATTACCAACTCCAGGAACAACAACGTTCTCGTTAGCAATAAAATCCTGATACTGGTTATAATACACACTACCGTCTAAGATTACTGATCCAAACTGTGCTCTATATCCTACCTCGTATGCTGTAATCTTTTCTGGCTGTACAATATCAATATTAGCAGGAGTTGGAGCACCTGCTTGCACAGAACTTAACGAGTATGAGTTTTCGTAAGCATCTCTACCAGTTATTGTATTACCTGAAGGGTCGGTTATCACATATCTGTCTAAGTTATCAGGAGCAGAACCTACTAAAGAATTTGCACCAATATCTAAACCAATATATAAATCCTGTGTTGTAGGATTTCTAAATCCTGTTTGGAATGAAGCACGAAGGTTACGCGTTTTATTAGGACCAAAAGTATAACTTACAGATACCCTTGGTGAAAAATTACCATCAAATAACTGAGATTTATCGTAACGTACAGATCCCGTAAGTTTTAATCTTTCTTCATTTAATAGTTTCTTCTGAATCTGTGTATATACACCATATTCTGAATATTTGATTGGCCCATCAACATCTGTAAATACAGTACCAAAAGAGTTTAGCTTATATTCTCTAAAAGATCCTCCGACCTGAATATCAGCAAAATCTCCGGTAACATGACTAAAATTATAGTTTGCATCTGCATGTCTAAAATTAGATTCATCCTGAAATCTAGAACCTTCGGTTAGATCTGGATTTGAAGTTACTTTATTAAAAGCTTGTTCAAACTCTGGCGTACCAGGGATTAAACGCCCAGTATCTGCAACTCCTCTTGCAACTAAATGAGATTGTTCTTCTGATCCTGTTGCTGCCAATGCCTGAAGGTAAGCTCCTGCATATTCGCCAAACCATTGGTTATCACTCTTCCATACTCTGTTAAGGTTAATACCTGTAAATCTTATATCATAAGAGTCTCCAGCATCTGAATCTGTAATATATCCTCTTACAAAGAAGTTATCATTTTTTATCTCTAATTTATGCTGCTGTAAAAAGAAATTACGTAATGAAGTTCTGTTTGCATCTTGAGTTACTGTAGTACCTCTACCTAATTTACCATTATAGATAATCTCAAAATCATCTGCAAATGGACGGTAGTGTAATGATGTATCAAACTTTAAACTTTCTGCCGTGTTATCACTAAGGTCTGCTTCTGTATATCCTGTTCTACTTACAAGTGTATTTGGTAAAAAACTTGCTGAAGTTGCGTCTAAAGCTCCAACAGCCACTAATTGTTGACCAACTCTATCTAAAGTTTGAGCAACAACATCTCCATATACATTCAATCCATCATATCCTGGATCTAATCTGGTTGCACCAGGATTGTTTAAGTCTTGTAAATCAGCCGCTAGCCAATCTGTACCATTTAAAAAGGTGAAATTTACTTTAGCTGCAAACTTATCTGAAAAAGCGTGTGCCATTCTGATACCAACATCATAAAACTCATTATCACCAGCCGCTTCCTGAGAAGTAATTCCTCCTTTAGCATAGGCACTTATACCTTGGTGATCAAAAGGGTTTTTACTATTCATGAAAAGTATACCGTTAAATGCATTCGCACCATATAATGCAGAAGATGCACCAGGTAATAATTCTATATTGTTAACATCAAGCTCACTCATACCTACTAAGTTTCCTAAAACGAAATTTAATATAGGAGCTGTATTTTCCATACCATCGACTAGCTGTACAAAACGTGTATTTGCAAATGTTGCAAAACCTCTAGTATTAACAGATTTAAGTACTAAACTATTCGTATTAATATCTACACCTTTTATGGTTTCTAAACCTCCATAAAAATCTGCAGCTGTAGAATTCTTGATTTGCTTAATACCAAAACGCTCAATACTTACAGGTGATTCGAATAATCTTTCTGGTGCTCTAGAAGCAGAAATTACTAACTCATCTAAGAAAGTAATATCCTCTAAAACAATTGTAATATCTTTTGTGTCTGATGTAACAACAGTTGTAGTAGGGTCAAAACCAATACTTGTTGCTTCTAATGTAAATGGATAATCCTTATCTGTTGTTAAAGAAAAATTTCCGTCAAAATCAGAAATCGTAGTAACATCGGTCCCCTTTACTGTAATACTAACGCCAGGGATTGGTTCATCAAAACCATCTATAACCCTACCGTTTACTACATTTTGCGAAACACCGATAGCGCCAACAAAAAGCATTAAAACTAGTGTAATTGTTTTCATAAGTAGATTAATTTTTAAAATTAAAATTAGTGAATTATTATGCAAGCATAATTAAATTTTAACATTTGGGAAGCAAAATTAAACCTTTTTAGCTAAAAACAAAGAAAAAGTGCGTTTTATCGTAAAAAAATGTTCTTTACCGAATCTTTTTTGTTTAGAATTAAAAAAAAAGCTTCAAATTCCCTAACATTATTTTTAAGCAAAAACCTGATTTTTACATACTTACACATAAAGCTAAGCAAAATAATCTAGATTTAACCAATTAATCTACATCACGTACTAATATAGTGTGAAAACCGTAAATGTCATTAAACCCTACTATTTACGCAGAACAACACATCATATGTATATAGAAAAAATCGCCAATTAAAACATCTATTACTATTGTTACCACAAAAAAAGAGTGCCTTTCACAAGCACTCTTTTTTGATTCCTTTAATAAATAAATAATTATTCTACTGTTACAGATTTAGCTAGATTTCTTGGTTGATCTACATTTTTATCAAGCATTACAGCTATATGATAGGATAACAACTGTAATGGTATTGTGGTAAGCAGCGGTGTCAAAAACTCTTCGATTTCAGGTATTTCAATTACATGATCCGCAAGACCTTTTACAGTAACATCTCCTTCAGTGACAATTCCTATAATCTTTCCTTTCCTCGACTTGATTTCCTGTATATTACTTACTACTTTCTCGTAATGTCCTTTTTTAGTAGCGATTACTACCACTGGCATATGCTCATCAATAAGTGCAATAGGCCCGTGTTTCATCTCAGCCGCAGGATATCCTTCGGCGTGGATATAAGATATTTCTTTAAGTTTTAATGCTCCTTCTAACGCAACAGGGAAATTATAACCTCTACCTAAATACAAGAAATTTTTTGCATTTTTATAAGTCTCCGCTATAAATTTTATGTGTTCATTAGATTCTAATGCCTGTTTTACTTTTTCAGGAACTCTTTCTAATTCCTGCAAATAATAATGAAAATCACTATTAGTTATGGTTCCTTTTCTTTCTGCTAGTTTTAAAGCAATTAAGGACAGTACTGTTATCTGAGTAGTAAATGCCTTGGTCGAAGCAACTCCAATTTCTGGCCCTGCATGAGTGTAGGCTCCGGCATGTGTCTCTCTTGAAATAGAAGACCCTACCACATTGCATACTCCAAATACAAAAGCACCTCTTTCTTTAGCAAGTTTAATCGCGGCCATAGTATCTGCAGTTTCACCACTTTGCGATATTGCAATTACAACATCATCCTGGTGTATTACAGGGTTTCGGTATCTGAACTCTGAAGCATACTCTACCTCGACAGGAATACGCACTAATTCTTCAAAAATATATTCTGCAACCAAACCGGCATGCCAAGAAGTACCGCAAGCAATGATTAAAATACGTTTTGCATTAAGAAGTTTTGCCAAATTATCATCAATCCCAGCCATTTTTATGATCCCCTCTGCAACTCTCATCCTACCTCTATACGTATCGCTAATAGCATTAGGTTGTTCATAGATCTCCTTTAACATAAAGTGATCATAACCCCCTTTTTCTATTTGCTCTAAATTAATTTGTAACTCTTGCAAGTATGGATCTACCGAACTATCATCTTTAATCTTTCTTACCTTAACTTCCTTATTTCTTCTAATAATGGCCATCTCACCATCTTCAAGATATATTGCATTATTAGTATATTCAATGAAGGGTGAAGCGTCAGAAGCTATAAAAAATTCATCTTCTCCCACTCCAATAGCTAAAGGGCTACCTAATCTCGCAACTACAATCTCATCAGGTTTTTGTTTATCAAAAACGGCAATTGCATATGCTCCTACTGTTTGATTTAAAGCTATTTGCACCGCCTTACCTAGCTTTACATTCTCTTTAGTTTTTACATCTTCAATTAAATTAACCAATACTTCTGTATCTGTTTCTGATGTAAAATTATACCCTCTTTTTAGTAATTCTTTGCGAAGTGATTCATAATTTTCTATAATTCCATTATGAATAATAACCAGATTTCCTGAATTGGAGTAATGTGGGTGCGAATTCACATCGTTAGGCACACCGTGCGTTGCCCATCTGGTGTGTCCTATACCTATTGTTCCTTCGGTACTTATTTCTTTTGTTAATCTTTCTTCAAGATCTGCTACCTTACCTTTGGTTTTTGACAGCTTGATGTCCTTGCCATCATAAAGAGCAATTCCTGCTGAGTCATACCCCCGATACTCTAATCTTTTTAATCCTTTTAACACAATTGGATAAGCTTCTCTATATCCTATGTACCCTACTATCCCGCACATAATTTTAAGTTTTAAGTGTTGTTTGTTAGTTGTCCTTTGATGCTGTATATAAAATCTCCAGTTTCAATTGTTTTGCCTCTGGAACATTGTTCGTGTTTCCATAAAGGATTGTTCCTTCATGAGAAATTATTGACGAGGTGGGGATGATCTCATCATTTTTTAAAGGGGTATCTCCGAATGTGCTTACTGTACTATTTACGTTTTGAGAAACAGATAATCCAAGTTTTACATTATCTACTTCTTCTTCATCCAATAAGGTGATCATATATTGTGTTAGTCTTATTTTATAAAACTCTCCTTTTTCATCAGAATCGCGACTAATTCTTCCTAAATGATTTGTAATTGAATTTACTGGATCATCATCACTACGTGTTGCATCAGAACCATAATCAATAAGAGGTTGCCCAGTCTCTACATTAAAGATATAAATTCTTTCTGGTTCGGCATCCCCCGATGCTACATTACCTTGGTCAACATATACCTTGATACTAGCCTCGTTAACCAACCAATCTTGTGCTCTAATAAAATCTAATTCAGTTTTATCATTAGCAGTAATGGTTGCAGGAGTATCTTTAAAAATTGGGTTGCCATTCTCATCTAACACAAAATTTCCGTTTCCATCGGTTTCTACATATCTGTTAAATAAATCAAGTACGGCAAATGAACCATCTCCTCCTTTTAAAAACAAATTAGGCTCTCCATTAATCGAATCTTGATCTTTTAAGTAGTCGGCTGCAATAGATGCATTAATATCTGTTGTTATCGAATTTATAATATTACTTGCAAATCCTAGGTCACGAGTTCCCTTTTCTCTAATGGTTTCGGTAGTATCACCATCTTCATCTTCATCTTGTGTATCTACTTTATCAAAAGTATAATGAAGGGTTATAGTACCGCCTCGCATATTAAAATACGCTAAACTTCCATTACCACTTGTTGGGGCTTCTACTTTAAAATAGATTCCTCTAAAATAATTTAGAAAATTATTAAGATTACTTAATTCTGTACTACCACTTTTATCTAAAAATTGTGCCTTGAACTTATCTCTAATTTCGTCTGAAAACTTCACTCTTAGTCTTGGCGTAACTCTAGTAGAATCTATTACAGCTCCATTATTATTTTCATCCTTAACATCCAAAACGATTTCTGAAGCCGATGGTACATATGAGTCCGTAGTATATAACAGATTTTCTACTTTCTCTATTGCCGATCCAAAACTCTGGATATCATTAGAATAATACCTCTGACTTTCTGTAGAGAGCGGATCAACATTTCTTAAAAAATAATCAGATTGAAATATGGATAGTTTAATAGGTTGATTTCCATAAATCGAATCCAATGTATATGTATTTCTAGTGACCTGATTTTGATCGTTAGTTTGAGTATCTGTAAGTGTACTGAAATATGGTAAATTAAGAACCACACTGTCTAAAACTGCATTGCTTTCAAAAGCTATAGGAAATATAAGCGGCTGCACTTGAGATAATATAGAATAAACAGATTCACCATACACCGGATCATTATACACCCCCAATATATTAGCATGAAAATTAACTTGGGTACCCTGTACAGAGCTGATCAAGCTATTTGTTTGTACTCTTTCAAACTTTTTATTGAAAGCAATTGGTTTAGAAAGGTATTGCTTATCCTCAAAATTAACATCTCCTAAAATTTCACTTCCAACCGAATTAAAATCATCATCACAGGATACAATTGTAAAAACAATAGCTACTATAGCTAATATTTTTGTTACTACGTTTATCAATTTCATCAATTTTTGTCTATTCTTTTTTAATAGTCATACTTAGGTATCTCTAAGTACGAGAACGGAATTCGCATACTAATTATTTCTAAGCACATCTAAATTTTTAGACATACTCATTTCATAAATAATTAACTTTGCTTACACCAAAACCTCTGTCTCATAGAAGGCTTCATAGGCATCTGCAAATTCATCTGGTTTTTTATATTCTAAAACGGGTTGGTCTATACTTTTAAGATGTTTTGTAAGCTCATCTGGAATTTCTTCAGAACCTACAATGATTGCATCAGAATTATCTACAGCTACCTTCATAAGATTAACATATGTTGGTTTGGCTAGATCACTGATTTTTCCTTCTTCAATTCCATCAAATTTCACTTTCCCCATCATATTCTTATCCAGTGTACCTTCATAACCGCCACCATATACCGAAGTTACAATCTTACTATGGCCAAAAAGTGGCTCGTTAGCATAATAGTGTTTCAAATATAAAGGCAAAAGAGAAGCTAACCATCCATGCACGTGAATCACATCTGGAGACCAGTTTAACTTTTTAACTGTTTCGATAACACCTTTAGCAAAAAAAATTGCTCGTTCATCGTTATCTGGGAACAAATTACCCTCTTCATCAGTTAATGTTGCCTTCCTTTTAAAATAATCCTCATTATCAATAAAGTAAACTTGCATCCTTTCTTTAGGAATAGAAGCTACCTTTATAATAAGGGGCATATCTAAATCATTAATCACTAAATTCATACCCGAAAGACGAATCACTTCATGCAACTGGTGTCTTCTTTCATTAATATTGCCATATCTAGGCATGAAAATTCTTATTTGACCGCCTTTATTATTTACCATTCTTGGTGCTTCAAAAGACATGGATGAAATTTCGGTCTCTGGCAGGTAGGGTATTACTTCTGATGATACATACAATATCCTCTTATCTTTCATATAGTCGATACTTTTGTCGTCCTCCTTTTGGAATTAATTTTGCAAAATTACGAAAATTTATGCAGTCTGCCAGTAATATCTTATTTTTGCACCCCTTTAAGTTTCATAGTGATGCAAGTACATGACAAAAGACTAGACATAACAACAAGTGTTGCAACTTTCAAAAAACAAAAAAAAACCATTGGTTTTGTGCCTACTATGGGCGCTTTACACAAAGGACACCTTGCATTAGTAGAACGTGCATTTAAAGAAAATGAAGTGGTTATCGTGAGTATTTTTGTTAATCCAACTCAATTTAATGCCACAGAAGATTTAGTAAATTATCCCAGAACTTTAGATTCTGATGTTAAACTTTTGTCAGAATTATCAAAAGAGATTATTGTATTTGCTCCAACAGCCAATGAGGTTTATGGTGATCGAACCGAATCTATTAATTATAACTTTAAAGGCCTTGAAAATGAAATGGAAGGGAAATTTAGGCCAGGGCATTTTGATGGAGTAGGAACAGTGTTAAAGCATTTATTTACGATAGTATCCCCGACAAGAGCATATTTTGGAGAAAAAGATTTTCAGCAGCTGCAGATTGTTAAAAAGTTAGTTGAAATTGAAAAGATGTCAGTACAAATAATCGGTTGTCCGATATACAGAAAAGAAAGCGGTTTAGCGTTAAGTTCCAGAAATAAAAGACTTAGCGAGAACCAACGTGCTGCTTCGCCTCTAATTTATAAAACATTAAAACAGGTAAGAAAAGACTTTGGCACAAAAAGTGCTAATGTCTTAAGTGAATGGGTATCAGAGCAGTTTGCAAACAATACCGAGCTAGAGCTGGAATATTTTGAAATTGCAAAGGTTTCTGATTTAAAATCCATAAAAAGAAAACAAAAAGATACTAAATATCGAGCATTTATTGCCGTATTTGCAGGAAAAATAAGACTTATAGATAACATTGCCCTAAACTAAAAATAACTAACTTTGTAACATGCTTGTACACGTAGTAAAATCAAAAATTCATCGCGTTAAAGTCACCGGTGCCGACCTAAACTATATAGGCAGCATAACCATTGATCAAGATCTAATGGATGCCGCTAATATTATTGAAGGCGAAAAAGTACAGATTGTAAATAATAATAATGGTGAGCGACTAGAGACCTATGCTATTCCTGGACCTAGAAATAGCGGAGAAATCACTTTAAATGGAGCTGCTGCAAGAAAAGTAGCAAAAGGAGATGTGCTAATATTAATTACATATGCTATGATGGATATTGAAGTTGCAAAAAACTTCAAACCAAAACTTCTTTTCCCAAATGAGGAAAACAATCTATTAAAATAAAAAGTGAACGCTAAACTTGTAAAGTTTCTAAAAATTATACTCCCACTAGCCCTGGGAGTTTTTTTAATTTGGTATTCTATTGCTTCTGCTACACCCGAAGAACGACAAAAAACACTTCAATATGTTTCTGAAGCTGATCCAAAATGGATTATTATCTCTGTTTTAATGGGTATTGCGTCTCATCTTTCGAGAGCATATCGTTGGAAATTTTTGCTAGAACCCTTGGGATATTCGATCAAATTATCCAATAGTTACATGGCTGTTATGGCGGGATATCTATGCAATATGGGTATTCCCAGATCGGGAGAAATTCTTAGAGGGGGTACAATTTCGACTTACGAAAGAATACCATTTAAAAAAGCTTTTGGAACCATTATTTCTGAACGGGTTATTGATTCTGTAATGCTTTTATCAATCATTGCTATTACATTATTATTTCAGTCAGAACTTCTATTGTCTTACTTACAAGAAAAAATAGCAAGCCCGATTATTACCCTTATTCTTCTGGTGGGATTGATAATTTTTGGAGTTTTATTTCTAAGAGTTCTAAAAAATTCAAGTAACCCAATACTAGTCAAAATTCGTAATTTCGGGAATGGGATTTTAGAAGGAATTAAAAGTATTTCAAAAATAAAACAAAGAAGCGCCTTTATTTTCCATACTTTTCTTATTTGGATATTATATGTTGCCATGTTTTATGTTATCAAATTTACTGTTCCTGAAACTGCACATTTATCTATAGGGCCTATGCTTGCAACTTTTGTAGCCGGATCTATTGCTATGTCTACAACTAATGGTGGGATTGGAGCTTTCCCAATAGCTACAGCAGCAATATTATTGCTTTTTAATATAGACAAGCCAGCAGGAGAAGCTTTTGGCTGGATCTTATGGGGATCTCAAACCGCAATAAATATAGTTGTTGGTGCGTTATCGTTTTTATTCCTTCCTATTTTAAACAGAGAGAAATAATTTATATATTGTTCGGTGCTTAACCATAATCACATACTTATGAAAAAAATTGGAATATTTATAATAGCATTCGTATTTTCTACTACAGGATATGCTCAAGTTATTTATGAGTCCTTCAGATCTATAAAATTAGATCAGAACAGAGAGTTAAAAATTCAGCTTCCTCGTAATTACAAGAAAAATGTTAAAAAAACATATCCGCTAATCGTTGTTCTTGATGGAGACTACTTATTCGAACCTGTGGTCGGAAATGTTGATTACTTTTCTTACTGGGAAGATATGCCCGAATCCATTGTCGTTGGAATCAACCAACGAAAAACCAGAGAGGATGATTGTAGATATGATGTAGCAGAGTATCTTCCGTCACAAAAAGGCGCAGAATTTTTTGAATTTATAGGCCAGGAACTCGTTCCTTATCTTAATAACACATATCGTACTGCTCAGTTAAAAATTATTGTTGGGCATGATTATACCGCCAACTTCATCAATTACTTTTTATTTAAAGACAATCCGATTTTTCAAGGATATATCTGTCTAAGCCCAGAATTTGGACCACCTATGGGAGAACGTATTGAAAATGTATTAAGTACATCGGCGGATATTTGGTACTATCTTGCCACGGCAACAAATGATGCCGATAACATTAAAAAAAATCTTGTGGCATTAGACGAAAAGCTGCAAGCTATAGAGAACCCAGAAACGCATTATTTCTTTGATAATTTTGAAGAATCATCACATTATACACTTGTAGGAAGAGGAATTCCAAAAGCACTAGAGGCTATTTTTGAAATGTATCGTCCTATAAGCAAAAAAACGTATAAAGAAGTGCTTCTTACCTTAGAAGATTCTTCTCCATACGATTACCTAGTTGATATGTACAGAACTACAGAGCAACTTTATGGGATAAAACGCCAGATACGCGTCAATGACTTTATCGCAGTATCTACAGCTATCGAAAAAAATGAAAACTGGTCAGAGCTGGAACCCTTAGGTAAGCTAGCCATAAAAGAACATCCCGATACGATGTTAGGACATTATTATCTGGGGATGTTTTATGAGCAAACAGGAGAACCTAAAAAAGCAATGAGATCCTACGAAAATGGTTTTCAGCTTTCAGAAGTTGCTTTTCTAACAAAAGACTATATGCTTGATAAAGTAAATAAGATCAAAGAAGATTTTGGTTGGTAAGCTATCCAGTAACCATGAATATAAAAGACCCTTTTTTAGGGTCTTTTTTTATGCAAACTGTTTTAGTTTTGCATCTAAATAATAGTATTTTTACACTTCAACTTTTTTTATGGCTAAAACCAAAACTGTTTTTTTCTGTCAGAACTGCGGAGCGCAATATGCCAAATGGCAAGGACAATGCACATCATGTAAAGAATGGAATACCATTGCCGAAGAAGTCGTTCAAAAAGCAGAGAAGAGCGATTGGAAAAGTACTTCGTCTTCGCCTGCATCAAGTAAAGTTGCTAAACCCCTGCGAATTTCAGAAATTGATACAAGTCAGGAAGCCAGATACAATACAGATGATGTAGAACTTAATCGTGTTCTTGGTGGTGGGTTAGTCCCGGGTTCATTAACATTGTTAGGAGGAGAACCTGGTATAGGAAAAAGTACACTTTTACTACAAATCAGCCTTAAATTACCCTATAAAACACTGTATGTTTCTGGAGAAGAGAGCCAGAAGCAAATTAAAATGCGTGCAGAACGTATACAATCTAAAACAGATAATTGTCTAATTCTTACTGAAACCAAAACTCAGAATATTTTTAGACAAATTGAAGCTACAGAACCCGATATTGTGATCATAGATTCAATCCAGACCTTGCACAGTGATTATATAGAAAGTAGTGCAGGGAGTATTTCGCAAATCAGAGAATGTACCACAGAATTAATCAAATTTGCTAAAGAAACCGCAACTCCGGTACTTCTTATTGGCCATATCACCAAAGATGGTAACATTGCCGGCCCGAAAATCCTGGAGCATATGGTAGATACTGTATTGCAGTTTGAAGGTGATCGCAACCATGTATATCGAATTTTACGAGCTTTAAAAAATCGTTTTGGTTCTACTTCAGAACTTGGGATCTATGAGATGCAAGGAAGCGGCTTACGCGAAGTAAATAATCCCAGCGAAATTCTAATTTCTAAAAAAGATGAAGAGTTAAGTGGTACTGCTATCGCTTCTACTCTAGAAGGCATGCGCCCATTAATGATAGAAATACAAGCCTTAGTAAGTACGGCAGTATACGGAACACCGCAGCGCAGCGCAACTGGATACAACCTAAAACGTCTCAATATGGTTCTCGCTGTTTTAGAAAAACGAGCAGGTTTTAGGCTAGGAGCTAAGGATGTTTTTTTAAATATCACAGGTGGAATATCAGTCGATGATCCTGCTATTGATCTTGCCGTAGTTACCGCCATATTATCTTCTAGTGAAGATATTCCTATCCCTAAAGATTATTGTTTTGCTGCCGAAGTTGGTCTGGCAGGAGAAATACGGCCTGTAACCAAAGTAGAACAACGAATACAAGAAGCAGAGAAACTAGGTTTCTCTACTATCTTTGTATCTAAGTACAATAAGATCTCTTTACAAAACACTCAAATTAAGGTACAATTAGTAGCCAAAATCGAAGATGTTGTAGAATATTTGTTTGGGTAAATAATATAATGTGAATTAAAAAGAATATTTGCGTCAGTCAGAGTGATTTTCGATAGAAAATAGTATCGAAGACAAGTAAATATTCTTTGTAACTCCTACTAATTTACGGTGCAGGATTCGGAATATTTTCATGAACGGCTTCGATCTCTTTTAAAATTTCACTAGAAAGTGTAACATGAATACTGCCAATATTTTCTTTTAATTGATCCAAAGATGTTGCTCCAATAATTGTACTCGTTACAAAAGGGCGATCATTAACAAATGCTAACGCCATTTGAGTTAAACTAAGCCCATGTTTTTTAGCAATGTCATTATAAGCTCTAGTTGCTTTATAACTATTCTCTTTCATATAACGATTGTAATTTGGAAACAGATCTACTCTAGAGTTTTTAGGAATTTCTTCTAAATATTTACCCGTTAACATGCCAAAACCAAGAGGAGAGTATGGTAAATGCCCTATATTTTCACGATGAAGCACCTCTGTTAACCCTATTTCATCTTTTCGGTTTAACAAATTATATGGATTCTGAATCGTGATCATTTTTGCTGCTCCCTTCCGGGCTTCTTCAGCATAACGCATTACCCCATAAGCCGTTTCATTAGATACTCCTATTTGTCTTATTTTACCTTCTTTTATAAAACCCTCTAAATGATGAAGCACTTCAGCAAAATTATCTGTCCAGGCATCATTCTCGTCATGAGTATAACCTAGCTTACCAAAATAGTTGGTTTGTCGTTCTGGCCAATGCAATTGGTATAAGTCAATATAATCTGTCTGTAACCGTTGCAGGCTTTTATGTATAGCGTCTTCGATTTCAGTTTTAGTAAACTTACCACTTCTAATATGTGCAGTAAATGGAGCCGGTCCAACAATCTTAGATGCAACCACCACTTCATTTCTTTTTCCAGTTTTTTTAAGCCAGGTACCTATAATTTTTTCTGTACTCCCTTGTGTTTCTTTTTTTGAAGGAACAGAATACAACTCTGCGGTATCAATAAAATTAATCCCTTGTTCTATAGCATATTCTATTTGCTCGTGCCCTTCAGCCTCGGTGTTTTGCTCGCCCCAAGTCATACTTCCAAGGCATATTTTACTTACTTTAATATCTGTATTAGGTAATGTAGTATACTTCATATTGTAGTACTCTAGTTGTTTAGTCGATTAATGTCGTCAAAAGTAGAAACTCTTCGATTAAACTAATGTAAAAATTATCATAATAAATTAAATCAAACCATCCTGTATTGTACCCAAAATTGTGGAATATATCTACAATTGGTCATATTATATCTACAATTCCCAAAAAAGAAGTATTCAAAACAAATATTGTAAGCAAATGATAATCAAGACTTTATGCTGTTTTTGATTGTACTTCATCATTTGGAATAATTATTTCTATATACACTCTAGGTATTCAAACCAGATAAAGTACTAGGGGTATGGTATGGTTTGATCCTAATAAAAGGGTAATGACTGACTACCCTTATTTTAACCTTAAAAAGAGCTTCTATGTGATGAGAAGCTCTTTTTTATTACTATTATAGTGATCTTTTAAAATGAAATGAAGAAAAATTGTATCATCCCTTCATCAAACTCGGTATGAAAATTTTCGTCAGTCAGAGTGATTTTCGATAGAAAATTGTATCGAAGACAAGAAAATTTTCTTAGCTCGATTTCACTTTTTTTAGTATTACCCTATAATTTACTTTTAGAAATACGTAGTACATAAAAACGGACACGACTACCCCATTGCCGTATCCGTTTCTCACAACTAACCAACCTAAAAAATTAATTCCTCCAACATCCAACAATTTAATTTTAATAGGTATATACCCAAAAGTAAAATGTTATTACGTTTTATAGAAGGAAGAATGAGTAAACGGTAATTTTGAGTTAGGGAAACCTTATTTTAAAATATTATTCGGCATAAATGATATTTGCATCTTTGATATAATGATCTAACAGATATGTAACAAGGTTGAAGTTTTTCTGCGCCCGATCCAATATCCAAGCATCAGAACTTATCACAACTTGATTGCATGCTGCCAGTACTTTATCTGGATTATTCACCAAATCGATCGCCCAGGGGAAGTTATTTTGTTCTGCCATCTCACGAAGTATCGTTTTTAGCCTGCCACTATTAGAAACCGGGGCATCAAAATACCAGTGTACCGATGGTACTTCTAATGTAGTAAGAACATTTCCTATCATTAAAATCACTTCTTCTGTTTTGCGAACCCGTTTATACGTGCCGTGCACCCCCGATACATCTCGATAATACCCATCCAGGCCTTTAAAGATGTAGGCACCCGATAAAGCACTCTCGAGAATAATTAGCAAATTAAACCCATCTATCGCTACATCCCGACCTTTTAATTGCTCGGGGAATAGGGTTGTTTTTTTTCGCAATGTGATCTGTTGCTCGCTAGCACTCATGCCTTGCAATGCTTTTTGTTGTCTGGCATTAAGTTTATAACGATTACCCACTGATTGTATTGATGATTTTTCGGCA
The DNA here is from genome assembly GCF_040786285.1 of Aquimarina penaris. Classification (NCBI taxonomy): domain Bacteria; kingdom Pseudomonadati; phylum Bacteroidota; class Flavobacteriia; order Flavobacteriales; family Flavobacteriaceae; genus Aquimarina; species Aquimarina penaris. The sequence continues at coordinate 1,124,072 of NZ_JBFMKQ010000001.1, read as the reverse complement.
AAACCACGAGAAAGTAAGTAGCACATATCTTTGGCTGCTTCTTTTATTTTTTGCTGCATTTTTGGATCCCCAAATAGGCGATCATCACTAGCTTCTTTTCCTCGGTTGCGTGTGGGCATTTTGATTTGATAAAAAATGGATTGAGCATTAAAAAATTACTTGTCACCCAGGCTTGTCGAAGGGGCGATACATTTTTTCTAATGTCATCTCGAGCACAGTCGAGAGGTCATTTTGAAAAATCACTCAATTTAACGGCTTTTACTAAATATACTATGAAATGTAACTATTTATAAACAAAAAAAGCGCTTATCGCGCTACTCTTATGACATGGGCAGTATTTCTACCACTCTACAATAAACTTTTTTGGTCCACCCATTTAGATGGCCTCGGTTGTTACCGATTAGTAATCCTCTTTTCACATTTTTGCCTTTGACAATATGTGTAAAACAGCTACCTCTTACTTTACAAAAAACAATATCTCCTGTTTTACAATCTTCCCAACTAATGGGTTCTAATATCACAGGTTGTTTTGATTTAAGAATAGGCAACATAGAATTACCGGGTTCTTTGGAGACGATTGTCTCACCATTCAATAGTTTTTGAATTTTCCAATTCATAATCATAGTTTTTAATTAAACATAAATTCAAAAACTATGGAGTATGGTTCTACCAAAGAACGTGCGCATAACGCGTGGTAAAGATATACATTTTATAAGAACTTAAGCTATACTCGGATTGGAATAGTAGGAGAGGTTGCGTTTTTAGCCGATATATTTGTGCAACACCACTTGTGACTCGAATTTACTCGATAATCGAGATTTAAGCGCCCCAAGGCTTTCCTCGAAATCTAAATTATTTTCCAATCGAATACCTCAAGGGCTTGCCCCAAGGTAGTTTACCAGAATATGGAAACAGTCTGTGCTATTCCTCCTTATTCACTTTTTTGGTGATCCCGCATTTTCTCCGCACAGTTCTTTCGGCGAGGGCTGCGGCATTTCTGGCATGATCCTCGGCGCCTCCGTCTTTAACGATCCCATTATATACTGTTTGGTTTTCTATAAGACCACCTAGGACACAAACAAACCCCGGGCTGTCTTTACCCTTGTAAGGATGCTTTTTTTTGGGTTTTGCGATCAACTCCCCGAATAAGCGATCTTTTAATACTTTATCTTTTTGGACTTCTAGCACCAATTTATTCAGGATATTTTGATCTTCTGGATACATATCATTCACTTTATCCATGGCATTGGCATACTCATCATTAGTGAAACTAAAATAGTTATAGATATCAAAGTAGTTGTTATCTCCTTGCTCATCCTCCTGCACCTCTTCTTCACTTTGTGTTTCTTCTTCGTTCTGGTACTCTTCTTCGCTTTCCTGGCTCACTCCTTTGAACACGGTTACTAGTACTAGTATAAAAATGGATAGCCTTTTCATTTGTTCTATTGTTTTAGATTAATGGGGTATTATAAACGTCTAGCAACGTACTTTTGTTATCTGTTTTTCTATTATTATGTTTTTTTAACCAAAAATCCGTCAATTCGAGTGCTTCGACTCAAGGAGAAGAGTATCGAGCCCTTCGTCAAGCTCAGGATGACAAGGGTTATTTGTTAAAAAAAGCTATTCTCGATACATTTTGACTCCATTTCATTACGACAAAACACTCGAATTGACGCTTTTTTGTGGTATTTTTCTTAAATACATAACGGATCCTTATATAAAAACAGTATATTTTTTCGCTATATGCATAATTAAGAATTTTATTTTTGTTTACTACATTCTTGGCATACTTTTATTTGTTTCTCTACTCCTATAGCTTCACTGGGATTAGTAAATGCTTCAAACCATTTTAAAACCACAGGTCTTCTATAATAGGTATATAGCTATTAATTTTATTACCCTTCGACAGGCATTCTATAATATTATCAATATTAACCCTATCACTTGTCATCCCGCACTTGATCCGGGATCCAGATTAGAATACGTAATTTCGAATTCTTGCCAAAGTTTATAGTGAGCTAAGACGCAGTACAGGAATGACAAGGTTTTTGTAAGAAAGTTTACTTGTCTTCGATACAATTTTCTGTCGAAAATCAGACTGACGTAAATTTTCTTACATCGAACTGACATTATTTTATGAATTACGTTTCCTTTTTCTATACCTAAACACAATCAAGCACAAAATCCCTAACCCTAACACCCAATACCACCATGTATGATCACTAAACGGTATAGCAGCGGCATCTCCTACCAGATAAAATCCTCCCCAATAAAAAGGATGAGTACGATTAATATCGGCGGTTTTTAAATATTGAAGTTTGGCTTGTTGTAAGGCTTTGGCTTTGTTCATGCCTTCTTTTAGATTGGTATAGAAGTATTTCATGAGCTCGGGTGTGGTTTGATCCGATACCTCCCAGCTTGTGAGTAGTAAACTTTTTGTCCCGGCGTATTGAAACGCAGTACCCAAACTCATAATCCCTTCCCCTTTGGCGATTTTACCAGATCCCGTGTTACAGGCACTCAGTACTGTAAGTTCGGCAGGGATATCTAGAGCAAACAGCTCATGACCGTATAGTAGATTGTCTTCTATAGTGTCTTTGCTTTTGGTAAAATAAAGTTTAGAATTCTCTGGTCGCTCATTATCCACCTCGCCATGCAATGCCAGGTGAAGAATATTATATTGACTGGCATTTTTCTTAAAATTGGCCTCTATCGCCTCAGACCCGAAGTAGTATTGCCCATCGATAATCTCGGCAATGGCTTTGATTTCTTTTCGGGTTCCTGGCAAGTCATCTCCGGCATCACGCAATGTTGCCAAACTCATGGTTTTGGTATCAACAACACTAGTGCTGTCTGTAAACGAAAACGCTAGACATTCTTCTTGTTTTTTAGATTTTTGAGTGTCTTTATTATTGGTAAACAAGAGGTTTGCAGAGTTGGCATAACTAATGGCATAGTTATTTAGCAAATACGGCAAATCTTTGGGGTTATTAGAGTCTTTATTTTGAGTAAGCAAAAGCTCAACATTAAGATGCCAAAGTGGTCCATCGGGGATGATGATGAGTTCATCTCCCACCAATTGATCGGCTATAGGATCGATAAGCTCGTTATACAATTGATGAGATGATGCTTTAAAATTACCTACATGTTTTGAGGTGATGGCCTCTCTAAAAGTTTCTACTTTTTTAGTAAGATCAGTGGTTGCTAATTCTTGTACGGCAATCTTGTTTTTAGAGATCGTAAATGCATAGGTGATGCTGTCGGATGTAAAAAACTCAAGCAAGGTAGTACGCTCATTAAGTTGTTGTTGGAGTTTACTTACCGATACAATATCATTTTTATGCTTTAATTGATAGTATTTAGGGTAGTTTTTTTCTAAGATATCGGTTAAAGAATCCTGTTTACGATTAATATCAAAGAGTTTGTTTTCGTATTGGGTGATCTTCGATGAGTCAGTATCTTTTTCTGAAAGCTCCTCTGTGACCTTAGATTGATAGAATGCTTTATTGAGTCGTAGTTCTTTCTCTGATGTCACAAGATTGGTAGGTAATCCTGTAAAGTTTTTAGCATTAGCATCATTTAAGAGTTCTTTTAACGTATTAGCTTTACTTTTCTCGGCATAATAAAAGGCTTTTTCTAAAGCGTGTTGATCATTTTCTGTATCGTATACTAACAGTTGCGCTTCAATTGCCCCTTGATAGACTTCTTTGGCTTGTTTGGCAAAGGTTACTTTATCTTGATAATTGGTAAACGTTTGTCGAATATGGTTGATTAGTATATCTGATCTCTTATATATTTCAATACTCTTATTAAGATCGCCTATTGAATCATCTTTTACATATTTCGATTTTAGCACCATAGCTTTTCCTTGGAATGTTTCTAGCAGTAATTTAAGGTCATAATATTGATTGGGATCAAAATTCTGATTAACTCCTAAGTGGTTAGTATTTTTTGTATTAGCCATTATTGCTTTATCAAAAAAAACAATCGATTTTTGATAATTTTTTTGTTTATCATAAGCCGTTGCCACTTGATTTAATGCTTGTAAAGCAAGAGGGTTTTGTTTTTCTGAGTTTTGTAAAACACCTAAAGCTTTCTGATAATAAAATAAGGCATCAACATACATTTTCTTTTCAAAGTAGAGATTACCTATGCTTATATATGATCTTGAAATTTCAGGATTATCTTTTTCAAAGATGCTATTATTTATTTCTAAAGCTTTTTGATGATATATTAATGCTTTATCAAAATCTTTTGTACTTATATAAATACTACCAATATTACCATATAAGATTGCAATATCTGCATGATTTTCATCATATACTGCTTCTAAAATATCTAAAGCTTTGCTATAATACTCTAATGCTTTTTCGTATTTCTCTTTGCCTTCATAAGCAAAGCCAAAGTTCCAGTAACATGCAGCAATATTTGGATGTCTCTCCTCAAACATTTTTAATGCTAGGTCCAAACTTTTTCCACAATATTGCAATGCTTCATCATATCTTCCTATTCTCGATAAAAGAGGGGTCAGGTTATTATATGACACAAATAGTGGATATGTACTTTCTTTTTCAATAAAAATCAGTGATGCTCTTTCGAAATAATCCAAAGCCTTATCATTATGATTTAAACGGTCATAAGTAATTCCAATGTTAACATAGCTATAACCCACATATATATCATTTCTTCCTGATTTTTTGATCGTTATATCTAAATCTTTTTTAAGATATTCTAAAGCTTTGTCGCATTCCCCCAGATAATTATAAGTATTTCCTATATTGTTATAATCATTACTTGTTTTTGGATGTTCTGGTCCAAAAATTTTCAAATTAATAGCTAATGATTTTTTTAGAAAATATAGTGCTTTCTCATATTTCGCAATATTTCTATGAAATATCCCTAAGTTACTATATGATACTGCAATATCGTAATGTATTTCTGGAAGAATCTTTCTTTTGATCTTAAGGGATTTCTCATAATTTGTTAAAGCTTTGTCATACTTAGACATCCATAAATAATAAGCTCCAATATTATCATAAGCAGCTGCTCTTTCTCTAGTATTCTTTGCCAAGTTACTAGTACTTATCTCCAAAACCTTTTTAGCACTATAGAATGACTCTTTAAGTTTTCTATTTCGGTATTGATTCATAGAAATACTATTATAACAACTAGCAACCTTTTCCCAAGCTTCAGCTTTTTCATAAATAGCTAATGCCTTTTGAAAAAATTCAATAGACTCCTTATGTTTTTTATCTGTTTGTAAAGAATCTGCAGTCTTAAAATATTGCGAAGCCAACAGGGTATCATTTTCAACCTGTGCATGAATAACATTCGATGAGATCATAAAAAGGATAATCCAGAAAGAAGGGGTTAGAAAAAGTGATGGTAATGGTTTCATAAAAGAGCTTTAATTAAAAAAACAATATAGTTGTTACTTTATCACGCACAAAGTTGTATCTCTTTAAGGAGAAGTGTACCGCGCTAAAAAATTAGATCATCTAAAAAGCATGTTTTTTTTAGATGATTCTTGGGTAGGATTAATATCAAAGATACAGGTTTATATCATTTTATTACTTATTTTTTTCCCTTTACCCTTGCATATGTATTACAGGTTTGATACTGAGTCTGTCTAAGCAAATTCTGAATAAAATGACCTTCGATAGGCCTGTGCTGAGCTAAGTCGAGGTACTCAGGTTGATACGTATTTTCATTACTATCAATCATAAAAAATTTAATCTTGCCGTTTCCAGGGCAAGACAAGTACTATGAAAGTGTAATTAGAATTGACGAGAGATCCACTTTGGAATGCGTTATTATGGATTCCAGCTTACATTTCGACAAGCTCAATGTGACACGCTGGAATGACAATATAAAAAAGTCAACTTAAGTTGACTTTTTTATATATCAGATATAGCTTCTTCTAATTCAACTGTCCTTCTTTAAGATCGGTAATGTCTTTTTGCATTAACCTGTCAATCAGGGTTTGATACATCTCCTTAGGTAATCCACATGCAATTAAATAATCTTTCATCAAATCTTCTTCTTCCTTTTCAATAGATCCATCAGCCAGTAATACTACGGCTGCTTGCGCTAAAATATTGATTAAGGTTTCAGAAGAAAGTTCGTTTCTTGCTTCATTTAAATAATTAAATACTTGATTATCCTTATTTGCATGTTCTTTTATGGTGTTGTGTACTGCCATGAGATCCTCTTTCATTTCAGGAAACCCTTCGATTGCATCCATAATCTCACGCTCTTCTTCGGGAGCAAAATCTCCGTCGATAATCGACATATGAGTCATCGATGCCACCAATGCCTTGGCAAAAACCGATTGCGCTCGTTTCTGGTTTTCGTTAATCTCGTCTTGAGATTGCTGTAAAATCGTTTTTATACTTTCGTTATAGGCACTTTTACAACTATCGCATTCATAAAAGCGATCTACCACATCCAGAGGGATTGTTGGAATAAAAAATAGGGTAAACCATCGGCGATACAGTTTATTGACCAGGTTTCCATTATTGCAATTAGGGCATGCGTTTGATAATACAGGACTTTCTTTTACGGTGTGTTTTAGTCCTCTTGTTCCGAAGATAATAAACATAATAGGTTAATTTTTATAGATTTAGGTGGTTTAAAGATAGAATAATAATCTAAAATTCCTAATAATATGAATAATCAGGGCCGTTACGTCGACTTTTTCTTATTGTTAGCCAGAATACTTCCACTTCGCTTAGCATGTGCCTATCTATGACTACTACATCTTTCGTTTTCAATTTCACTTCGACAAGCTCAGTGTGACAAATGCTAATGTTCCTTCTCCTTGGAGGGCATTGCATTGCAATGAGCCAGCCGAAGAATTGAGTTAAGATGAGGAGGTTTTCACAACAAAAACCCTCGCCTTAATCCTCTCCCAGAGGGAGAGGAGACATCATTAAGATAAATGGAGATGTACTGAAACTGAGATTACAAAATAAAACCATAATAACTCAACGGATTACTTCGTCGCTCGCTCCTCGTAATGACTTTCCGGTTTGTCATTGCGAATGAAATGAAGTAATGTATTTATGAAAAAAATAAACTTTAAATTATCTTCTATATATATCATTTTTTTCAGAACTTTATAGTACCCAAAAGTTTAGCCTAAAATTCTTGGCACACTTTTTGGTTTTTATCAAATAAATTGAGTATTTTGACTCGATTTTTAAGGTTATTTTAACAATAAAATACATTTTATCACGTTAGCTAACCGGTGTAATTAACCTATAAACTTTTAATACATTATTTAACACCCAAACATTATGAAAAAATTATTTCTACTTCTATTCGTGCTAGGCGCAGGATTATCTACTCAGGCTCAAGCTACAGACAATTTAGGTCAAGATTGGGCTGAAAGCATTGAACAGTATACGGAATTATATAGTTTAGCCACTGAGATAAGTAAAAGAACAGATAAAGTAATTGCTAATGGAAATATAATTTCGATCATTAAGGACAATGGAACTACCTCTTTCCAAAGAAAAAGAGATCAATCTGTTCCTGTTGAATTCTATGATTTTATTCTTCTTACTTCCACCGGTAGAAAGATTCCTTTAAACAAAGGACAAACCGAGAAAGTAATTGAAAAGTTTGATGTTGTTTTGAAAAAAGTAAAAGCTAGTATTGATGTAGATAATACTAAAGCTATTGATGACATCTTAAATACTTTATAAAAAGTATATAACTATATCAAAATATAAAAAATAGCGGCCAAATGGCCGCTATTTTTTTAACTACTACTTCTTAGTTATATATCGTTTAGCAACTTAGAAATCTCATCCAACTTAGGCGTTAAGATCACCTCAATACGTCGGTTTTTGCTTTTCCCTCCGTTTGTTTCATTACTGGCTACAGGAGCAAACTCTCCTCTACCGGCAGCAGTTAGATTCTGCGGGTCGATTTGTTTATTCTGTAACAAGATGTTTACAATAGCCGTTGCTCTTTTGGTCGATAAATCCCAGTTCCCCGATAATTGCGCATTGCCCGTATAAGGATCATCATCGGTATGGCCTTCGATCAATACCGCGATATCTGTATTTTGCCCTAGTACTTTTCCTAATTGTTTTACTGCCTTTTGTCCTTGTACTCCTACGGCCCAGCTACCCGATTCGAATAAGAGCTTATTTTCCATAGAGATATACACTTTGCCATTGCGCTCTTCTACGGTAAGGCCTTTCCCTTCAAAATTACGCAGAGCTTTGGATATGGCCGTTTTAAGTGCTCTCATTTTGGCATCCTTTGCGGCAATCAATCCTTCTAGCTCATTTACTCGTTGCGATCTAGAATCGAGATCTCTTTGTAGTTTATCTAAACGGGTACGTTCTGCAGCCAAGGCTCGTTCTTTTTCTTCGAGCTTGCCTAACAACTCTCTGTTTTTTTTGCTATTGGCAGCAATGGCAGCAGAGCTGTTTTTCTCTAATGCATCATACGAATCTTTTATGTTTTCGTAATTAGCCTGAGCAGCATTATATTTTCCTTCCAGATTATCTCTTTCGGCTTTGAGTTTTTGATATTCGGCTTCTAATTGCGCCAATGCTTTTTTATCGGCATCGTTAGCTTTTTTTAACGCAGCAAATTTATCGTTGGTCTTACGATATTTGCGTTTAAGGCTAGCATATTTTCCTTCTAATTCTTTATGCACTTTAGAAGATACGCATGAGGTCATTAATGTTCCTGCAAGTGCAAGTAATGCGATTTTTTTAATCATTTTATGGGGTTTTTATATGAAATTGAAGTTCCTTCTCCTTGGAGGGCATTGCATTGCAATGAGCCAGCCGAAGAATTGGGTTAGGATGAGGGTGTTTTTACATTAAAAACCCTCACCTTAATCCTCTCCCAGAGGGAGAGGAAACTGGAATTAAATTATTTATATTTTTTATTCTATTCTTCTTTTTTATTGGCACCCTGAGCGGAGCCGAAGGGTATCAATGAAAAAGAAATTTAGGTTGTTACATCTCCAATTCTACAACAATCGGACAATGATCACTATGTTTTGCATCTGATAAGATAACGGCTCTTTTTAATTTATCGTGTAAGGGTTGGGCAACCATCCCATAATCCAAACGCCATCCTTTATTATTGGCTCTGGCATTGGCCCTGTAACTCCACCACGAATAATTATGGGGTTCTTTATTAAAATGTCTGAAAGAATCTATAAACCCACTCTTCATAAAATTACCGATCCACTCGCGTTCTACAGGCAAAAATCCAGATACATTTTTATTACGAACGGGATCATGAATATCTATCGCTTCATGGCAGATATTATAATCTCCTAAGATCACCAGGTTGGGGTGTTTTTGCTTCAGTGTATTAACATACTCCTGAAAATCGGCCATATACTTCAGCTTGTGTTCTAATCGATCTATATTGGTTCCGCTAGGTAAATACATACTCATTACAGAAACCCCGTTAAAATCGGCTCTTAGATTACGCCCTTCAAAATCCATGTAATCTATCCCGGTTCCGTACTCGACATGATCAGGGGCTGTTTTAGACAAAATTGCTACCCCGCTATACCCTTTTTTCTGGGCACTAAACCAATAATTATGAGAATAACCAGCCTCGGCAAACACATTAAGATCTAATTGGTCTTGGTTTGCTTTTATTTCCTGAAGACAAATTACATCTGGATCTGCTTGTTGTAACCATTCTATAAACCCTTTGTTTAAGGCTGCTCTAATTCCGTTTACGTTATAGGAAATGATTTTCATTGAAGTATAGATTTTTAATTTTTAGTAAAAATAAAATATCCTGCTATTCTTTCGTTATTAAATACAAGATAAACGTTATGATGTTGCAAAAATATTCTGAATATGAAGGCAACAAACACCATGTATTTCAATTAATTTTTATGATCTTTAATGTAAACAATCACAAATCATGAAAACAATGCTTCTTAAAACCGCTTGCTTTATTCTTATACTTAGCACTCTCAATTGCTCCTCTTCGCAAAAAGCAGGCGCCAAAGACACCTCTGAAACTACGAATGTTCAAGACATATCTTCAAAAGAAATGAAAGAAAAAGGGTTTAGTAAAGGCACAATAGTAGCACATAAATCTGAAGGCTGCCCTTTTATTTTAAACGTCGAAGCGTATAAAGACAATTTAGACCCTATCAATCTAAATGATTTTTTTAAAAGTGATGAAGTCCCTAAACTAGTATGGGTAAAATATGCTAATCTTAGAATGCCCAGTCGATGCAACGACGCAAGACCTGTTTCTATACTAGAAATCAATACTCGTAACGAATAAGTTATACCATTTACAATAAAAGAAAATCAGCATAGTCATAGCTATGGTTAAATTTTATTCTGAAACAGATGCGAAAAAGAGTGTTTTATTACTGTAAATTCAAAGTGTAAATGGTATTACTGAACAATAAATTTAGTAGACGCATTCTTGCTATTCTTATCCCCTATACGAACAAAATAAATTCCTGTACTGGCATAGGACATATCTAATTCGTATACAAATCTACCGTCGGCATTCTTTTCTACAAAATTAGAAACAATGACCTGACCAGTCATCGTAAAAACTCTAAGTCTTTCTCGTTGTTGTGCATTAGGATCACTCATAGTAATCAAAAACTGCTTATTTGGTCGATTAACCACAATCAAATCTAAAACTGCAGGTAGATTATCACCAATATTTACGGTATAATCATGGGTGGTACCAAACTGCATAGGTACACAAGGGTCGTTAAGGTCGTCTTTGGTATTTTCTTGCGTATCTCCGGCACGTATTCTAAGAAGGTGAGTTCCTGTTGTAGCATTCTCGCCAAGAGAAAAAACGAAACTCTGATCTGTATTTTCTTTTCTAATTACCTCATTGCTTAATACTCGTTCTGCATCTTCAAAGATTCCGTTGTCATTAAAATCAATCCATAACGACATTTGTTCTATATCATCTCTGGCAAATCCTGATTGAACCGTTATGCTATATAATCCAATAGGGCCATCGAGATTAATGACCAAATTTGTAAAATCTTCGTATCCAGAATTACATGATATTAATGTATTAGAGATATTAGATAGCGTAAATGAAGTAATCCCATCGCCTTGCAGGATACAGTTTGAAACAGGAAAACACGACTGGTGTTCTATTTCTCTAACAATAACATCATTTTCGGTATTTTCATCATTTGCTAAAGCCGTACCTATCTGAAAAGTATAGTTGCTAAAAGCTAATAAATCGGCTGTAGTAGTAAATGTATACTCCGCAGATTCTCCTGGTTCAATTGTTCCTGTAAAAACTTCATTTATTGTTGCTTCATTATCAAGAATATAAAATACAGGAATATTAGATTGAGGTAATACCCCAAAATTCTGAATCGTAATACTGATGGATTCATTAGAAGAAATTCCTGATCCCGTTACAGGAGAAACCAATGCCACCACCCCTACATCATTTTGAAATAAACCAGACACTTCTATGGTAACACAATCATTTTCGGGTACACTATCTGTGGTTAAGTTAGTTTCTGCAGTGATCAAGAAACGACTTTCTAAGGTAAGATCTGCCGGAGTACTAAATATATAAGATATCGTTTCTCCTGCATTTATGGGCCCAGGAAAAATTTCATTTACAATAGGGCCTCCGTTTATCGAATAACTAATCGGAATATTGCTCTGACTCGACGTTCCAAAATTTTGAATAGTAACTTCAATTTCTTCAGTAGTGGTAAAAATTTTATTCAGAGGATTATCAATACTTACTACTCCAACATCATTAGTTACATCTTCGGCAACTTTAAAAACTCCGACAATATCTCTGGCATTATCGCCCGACGCTTCAAAATATTCTGCAATATGCCAGAATGTGGCATCATCTAAAGGATCTATAGTAAGGTGTGCATAGTCTCCATATCGTTTACCATTATTGCGTTGTGCATCGGTTCCTATTTGGATTGTTTGTTCGGTAATAGTCATGGTCCCAAGAGGGTCATTGGCTAGTCTACCTGTATATCGAATTGAAGCAAAACTATCTGCGGTTGCCCCATCGGCAATTGTACCCATAGTGGTATATCCCATACCAATGTTTCCGAAAACATCCATAGCCATACTAGCACACCATGCACTTTTCCCATCGGGAGAAATGTAAGTGCCTTCTTGATGAATTGCCCATGGCTGGCCATCTCCATTTTGTCGTAGTTCGTACCATCGTATCCCGGCAACGTTATCTATATCACCCCCTGATCCATCGGTTCTATCATCAATATCAATCACAAAATTAAGCACCACAGCATTGTAACTACAGAATCTTCGGTAATTAGTGGCATACATAACAGCACCTTGTAGTGCATCGATATCTTGTCCACCCGTACCGGGTTGGGGCAGGTTCCCAAAATCACCTCCATCAAAAGTTGAATCAAATGGGGTTACCGCCAATTCTTCGGCTTCGGCAATTGTCGAATTATCAGGATTGATCCAATCTACATTAATGGTCCATAGTTTTAATTCATCTCCTCCTACAGGAACATCTGCCCATCCATCATCTTGATAATATATAATTTTTGCATCTCCGGTTGGAGGCAATACTTTTCCTGTAGCATTAAATGAAGCCGGGCTATAAAAATTGTCAATTTTTGCTCCTGGTAAAGGAAAACCAACCATTTGTGCACTTTCTTCGCCTGCTAACATTTTTTCTCTTTCGATAACATATACCACCTCACTCGTTTCTTGTGAGAATTGATCTTTATTCGCGGTAATGTAATATCCGTCTGACCAGATAGAAAACTTGGTGTAATCAGGAAAAGTCCCGGTATTAAATCGATAGGTAAACCAACCATCATTTACAGGGTCTGGACCTTGGGATACAGCCACAAGGAATCCATTTGGAGTACTACTAAACTCTGTAATTACAAATCTATCTGCAAAATTATCGTAAAACACAATGGGATCGCCTTCGGTTTCTCCCGGAAAAATATTGGCTAAAGATGTCGAAGGCACTAACACAACACCATTTCTATCATGAATGGCAAAAGCAGAGTTTTTGGCACTAACATAATGATTAGGCCCAATTGCTCCTGTGGGATCTGAAGGAGCTTCGATTCTCGAATTTACTTCAAATACTTGAGAAGGTGCTTTACCCACTCTAAAATTCTGAGCACTTTTTTGTTTTGCTAATAAAGGGTCTTTACCTCTAGGCAGGCCTTTGCCGGGCACATGCTTATTACCATCGGTTCTTCTGTATTCTTTACCACCAGCACGAGGCGTTTCTGGAATTAGTTTTTTACCTCTTATCGAAGTCACTTCTCTCATATATGCAGCCGAAGTAATAAGGGTGGCTTTATTGATTTCCTTTTTTTGGGAAAAACCAACCGTACCAGAAAATAAAACGACAACAACTAAAATCTTTTTCAGCATCATGTATGAAGAATTATAATGAGTATGTAGCCCGTACTTTTTCACTAAAGTACAATTAAACTTCAAAATACAAATAACAATCAAATAGTTATTCTTATATATGAATATAAAAAGCTGCACAATACTTATCATGCAGCTTTTTATTCTCTCTATTACAAGTAGAGCCTATTCTTATAACAGAATACGTTCTATTATTATTTTAACCAATATTCTGCGTCAGTTTTTTCTGAAATCAACGATTTTAATTCGGTAATAGGAACTCGTTTTTGCTCCATAGTATCTCTATCTCGAATAGTAACCGTTTGATCATTTATAGTATCGTGATCTATGGTAATACAAAATGGGGTTCCATTAGCATCTTGTCTTCTATAACGTCGCCCGATAGCATCTTTTTCATCGTAGATCACATTAAATTTCCATTTTAGGTCTTCTACAATTTTCTGAGCAATTTCTGGCAAACCATCTTTTTTAACTAACGGAAGTATTGCCGCTTTTACAGGAGCTACTACTGCAGGCAATTTTAGTACAACTCTGCTTGTTCCGTCTTCTAATTCTTCATCTTGTAGTGCAGTAGAAAATACAGCTAAGAACATTCGATCCAACCCAACTGAAGTCTCTACGACATATGGCACATAGCTTTCTTGTAGTTCGGGATCAAAGAATTGTAGTTTTTTACCCGAAAATTCTTCATGTGCCTTAAGATCAAAATCTGTTCTGGAATGAATCCCTTCTAGTTCTTTAAATCCAAAAGGAAAATTAAACTCTATATCTGCTGCTGCATTTGCATAATGCGCTAATTTATCATGATCATGAAAACGGTAATTTTCCTTTCCTAATCCCAGGGATGTATGCCAATTTAATCGAGTTTCTTTCCAATACTCGTACCATTTCATTTCTTCTCCAGGACGAACAAAAAATTGCATCTCCATTTGCTCAAACTCACGCATTCTAAAAATAAACTGGCGTGCTACGATTTCATTTCTAAATGCTTTACCTGTTTGAGCTATCCCAAATGGGATTTTCATACGTCCCGTCTTCTGAACGTTAAGGAAGTTTACAAATATTCCTTGTGCAGTTTCGGGCCTTAAATAAAGATCCATGGCAGATTCTGCCGAAGCCCCTAGTTTTGTCCCAAACATAAGATTAAACTGGCGTACATCGGTCCAGTTTTTGGATCCTGTTTCGGGATCTGCAATTCCTAATTCTTCGATTAGTGCTTTTACATCTGCAAGATCTTCGTTTTCTAATGATTTACCCATTCGCTTAAGTACCTCATCCCTTTGACCAAGGTATTTTATCACTCTTGGGTTGGTAGATACAAACTGGGCTTCATCGAAATCATCCCCAAAGCGTTTTTTAGCTTTGGCTACTTCTTTTTGAGCCTTTAGGTTTAATTTCTCGGCATAATCTTCGATAAGCACATCGGCTCTATATCTTTTTTTAGAATCCTTATTATCGATAAGAGGGTCATTAAAGGCATCAACATGTCCAGAAGCTTTCCAGGTGGTAGGGTGCATAAAAATTGCCGAGTCTAGCCCCACTATATTTTGGTGCATATTGACCATGCTTTTCCACCAATACTCTCGTATATTTTTTTTAAGTTCTACTCCATTTTGACCATAATCATACACTGCACTTAGTCCGTCATAAATTTCACTAGAACCAAAAATGTACCCATACTCTTTAGCATGGGCTATAACTTTCTTAAATTTATCTTCTTGTTTTGCCATTCTATTTATTCTCTTTCTAAAAATGTTGTGTCATTTTTTTAATTGGACACCTATTTTTTAAAATTGGTTTCGCAAAAATAGTTGAATTAAAATGAATTGGAAATGAATTTACTCAATTAATAGCACTAGCATGTAATTTCTGATAAAAGCATAAAAAAACCGCCATACTAATTAAAGATATGGCGGTTCTATTGTATTATAAAAGAATTATTTCAATTCAAACTGTGTATTAGAAACCATTCTAGGTCCAGAGAAAACGTTTACTACATAATTTCCTTTCACTAATTCTCCTTCGGCTGTATCAACAAGAACACAAACGTCTAAAGCTTCATTCTCATAAAATACTTTGTTACGACCACTATACGTAAGTATAGCATCATCAAAGTTTACAGAAACTTTATCTCCGATAAGATTATTTTCTGGGTTAATTACCTGAACAAAAAGTTCTTTATCTCCTTTTTCGGTAAGCTTGTTTGGCGAAAGAGTAAAACATACTCTTACCTTTTGTGCCTTACTTGCCTTTGAAGAAGTTGAGATTTTACCACTATTACGTACACGCACACCTTCTGCTTTTATATTAGATGCTGTTAGTGCAGAACCTCTTTCTACGATTTCGGCTAGTTGTGCATTTTGTGTTTGTAAAGAATCAGAAAAAATAATTCTCTGATTTAATGCTACAGAAGTACTATCTAAATCTGTTGCTAATTGCGTGTTTGCTGTAGTTAAACTATCAGCAAGTTTAAATAATCTTTCGCGTTCTTTTTTAAGTTTTCCTACCTCTCTTCTGTATCGAGATATTAAAGCCAAATTAGCGTCATTGTCTTTTACACTATCCAATAACACTACGATACGTTCTTTTGCTTTAAGCAAATGATCGTCCATTACTTCGTTTAAAGCAATAGCATTGTCATACTTTGTGATCAATTCTCCTAATTCGCTTTCAATAAGATCCTTTTCTTGTTGCAAAATTGCTTTATTTTGCTTCTCTTCGTTGTAAAACTTATACGTAAATATCCCTAAGATAAGTAATAGTGCTCCTAGAACACCAATCAGGATTTTAAGGGTTAAGTTATTGTTTTGAGTCGTCATAATATTTAATTTCTAATTTTTGATGGTTATTTTCAATAGCTAAATATAATAATTAATGTTAATCCGCCTAATAAAATGCTAAGAGACTTAGCTTACTTATTTTTTCCTACATACTGTGCTGCCTGTGACAGCCCATTATATAAGAACGAAAGGTTACTATGTACCTCATGTAGACACGAGCTCCCTTTGGGCAATTTTCATAACGTAAACGCAAAAAAAATTGAAAAAGTATTTTATGGTCGTATCAAAATTGAAAATGCAACCTCTTTATTTGTCTTTCAGAAAGATGGGCTGGTGCAAAATTTAATCCATAATCTAAAATACAGAGGAAGACAAGAAATAGGAGAGGAACTTGGTAAATGGCTAGGGGAAGAATTAGTTCAAGTATCTGATTATCAATTAATTGACTATGTTTTACCTGTGCCTTTACATAGAAAAAGGCTTTTAGAAAGAGGGTATAACCAGGTAGAAAAATTTGGAATTGAAATCGCAAAAAAGCTAAATGCCAAGTATATTGATTATATATTAAAAAAAATTTCTTACAATCAAAAACAATCCAAACGAGGAAGAGGTACGAGATGGGTAAACACCTCTGAAACATATGGCATACAAGATGAGTCTTTACTTGTAAATGCCCATATTTTATTGGTAGACGATATTGTTACTACCGGGGCTACTTTAGAAGCTTGTGTACAAGCATTACAATCTATTCCCGGCATTAAAATAAGCATTGCAACGATGGCCATAACAGAATAGATTGAAATTTTTAATAGGATTTTGTTAAAAAGCAGAATTAACCTATCTGCCGACATAGGTAGGTTCAACAGAGGATATCAAGAATCTACTTTAGGTAGACTTTTATATAGAGTTTCGTTAAGTTTTTTTGTTTTTTAATATAGTTGTTTCTTTGTGTCTTAAAATTGTTTGAAGAAATATGAACAAAAAATTAAATATGCTATTGGTTACTCTAATGCTACTAGTTCTGGTAATTGGTTGTGCAAAAAAAGGATCAATAAGCGGTGGACCTAAGGATGAAACACCTCCTGAGTTTATAAAAGCTACACCTCCTGATTTCTCTACAAATTTTAATAGTGATGAAATACGAATTTATTTTGATGAATATATTACACTAAAAGATCCTCAAAAACAGATTATCATCTCTCCCCCTATGGATCCAAAGCCAACCATTACACCTCTAGGAGGGGCAAGTAAATTTATAAAGATTAAATTTTTAGATACATTATTAGAGAACACAACCTATAGTATCAATTTTGGTGAAAGTGTTGTAGATAACAACGAGGGCAATCCTAATGCTTTTTATAGATATGTATTCTCTACCGGAAATTTTCTTGATTCTTTAAGTATAAAAGGGACTGTAGCCGATGCCATACAAAAAGAAGTGGATCCAAATATTACAGTTGCTTTGTACGAGATTAACGAAGACTATAATGATTCTCTGATCTATACTACAGTGCCAAGATACATTACTAACACACTAGACACGACAGTTTTTAGCTTGCATAATTTAAAAGAAGGGAAATACAAACTTATTGCATTAAAAGATGCTTCAAATAATTACACATATGAACCCAAGCTTGATAAAATTGGGTTTTATGAAGAAATTGTGACACTTCCTGCAGATACTGCCAAAGTTTTTAATATCAATATATCTAAGGAGGTTTTGGATTTTAAAGCGATTAAACCGAAACAAGTTTCGAAAAATGAATTTGTCTTTCCGTTTGAAGGAGATGCAGAAAATATGAAAATAAAATTGCTTAGCCAGGCACCCGATGGTTTTGAAACCACTACGTTGCCTGATAAAGAAAAAGACACATTGCATTATTGGTTCAGACCTTTTTTTAAAGCAGATTCGCTAATTTTTGAAGTAACGAATTCAAAAAATTATCAAGATACTTTGATTACCCGATTTAAAGATCAGTATAAAGACTCTTTACAACTTACATCAGAATATAGGTCCACTTTACCGTTAAATAAACAGTTTACCTTTTCAGCTGGTACTCCATTAGATAGTATTAATGAAAAGCATATTACACTTATAGATAAAGATACTATTGCCGTTCCTTTCTCGGTGGCGTTAGATCAAACTAAAAATGAAGCACAAATTATTTTCGAAAAGACTGAAAATAATGCCTATAACTTAACATTTTTACCCGAAGCAATTACCGATTTTATAGGTAATGTTAATGACACCATATCATTTAATTTCAGAACAAGAAAATTAGCAGACTATGGCACCATCTTTCTTACGCTACAAAATGTTGAAAATTATCCTGTTTTGGTTCAGGTTACCAATGAAAAAGAAGAAGTTATCTTAGAAAAAATCTCTAAAAACCAAGAAACATTAGTATTTGATTATCTTGAACCAGCCAAATATCTTATTAGAGTTATTGATGATACTAATAATAATGGCAAATGGGATCCTGGTAATTTCTTGCAAAACATACAACCCGAAGTCGTGCGCTATTTTCCAGAATCTGTTGATGTAAGAGCGAATTGGGAGATAAAACAGACTTTTATTTTAGAGTAGTCTACATCGTATACTTCCTCTCCTTGGGGAGAAGGAACTTTATATTGAAATATCTATTTAAACACAAATTTATCTCTATCATCTAAGAAAGGTAATTTCCTTCTTATTTCTTCAATATGGGATTTATCCAGAGTGGCATACAAAATTGCTTCTTTTTCGATAGGGTTTTCTTTTATCATAGAATCACCCAAGACATTATACACGGCAGAATGGCCATTATATTCGTATCCTTTGCCATCTAATCCAACGCGATTTACACCAATACAGTAGCACATATTTTCGATAGCTCTGGCTTTTAGTAATGTATCCCAAGCATTAATTCTGGGTTTAGGCCAACTGGCTACATATAATAAAACATCATATTCTGACGTATTTCTTGCCCAAACCGGAAATCTAAGATCGTAGCATACCTGTAGTTTAATTTTCCAACCCTTGTATTCAATAATTACCTCATTAACCCCGGCGGTAAATACCTCTTGTTCTTTTGCCAAAGTAAACAACTGATGTTTATCATATGTATGATATTTACCGTTAGGTAGCATAAAAATTAAACGGTTGTAATAGTTGCCGTTTTCCTGTATGATAATGCTTCCGGTAATGGCACAATCTTTTTCTTTTGCCATTTCTTTCAACCATTGCACAGTATCTCCATCCATAGTTTCGGCTACCTCGGGGGCATTCATAGTGAATCCTGTATTGAACATTTCTGGCAACACAATAAGGCTTACTTTTTTAGAAATGGCTCTTATTTTTTCAGTAAATGCAGTACGATTCTCTTTAGGATTTTCCCAAACCAAATCAGGTTGAACCAGTGCTATGTCTAAAGTCGAATTCATAGGTTAAAAATAGTAAAATCTATGCATTGAGAACAACTTAATATTACAAAGAATATTTTTCGATAATTGCATCTAAATCTCTTTCTTCTTTAAGATAAATAGGCAAATGAAACGCATCTAATTTTTTTAAGGTTCTCAATAATGCAACTTGCTCATCGGTGGTTAGGCAACCACTAACCATTTTTGCCGCTTTATGGGCTTCAGAATAAGCCTTTATCACATTTTCTTCACCTTTTTTGGTTAATCGCAAAAGTCTACCTCTCTTGTCATCTGGATTTTGGAATTGTTCAATTATCTCATTTTTTAGTAAACGCTTAATAACTTCCATTCCCGAAGACTTGTCATAAGCCATTTTTCTAATTAAATCCGTCTTTCCTATCGAACTTGATCTGTGAAGAATAGCAGTAAAGGCAAAATCCATATCAGTAGCAAATGGTAAATCAACCAGCGCCGATTTAATATATGTGTTAGAATATCTACTCATTCTACCAATATATGCAGCCAATTCTGCTTCGATACTATGACCTGTTAGCTCATACTCCTCAGTTACAACTTTATCATCTAAATGTTTAGATAGCCAATTTGCAAATGATTTTATAGTGATATCCTTATCTAGCCTACCTTTTATAAACTCCCCTGTAAGATCAATTACTTCTTTTATTAATCCATAAATCTTCATTAAAACTACTTTTTAACACTAAATTAAAATAATTTATTATTATATAATACTTTTTTGTTTAATATTTGCACAATTATTTTAAACAAAACGCTTTAAATCATTAAAAACCTATAATTATGAATATCAAAAATACTGTTTTCGTACTTTTCTTGATACTTGTTTCTAATATGTACGCACAAGTCTACGGAGAATTATCCGGAAATGTTACCGACCAAACTGGCCAACCTGTATTAGGTGCTTCTGTTTTTCTTGAAGATGAAGAAAAAGGAGCACAAACTGATTTTGATGGCAACTATCGCATCGAAAACATCACACCTGGATCCTATAATTTAATTGTTAGCTATGTAGGGTTTGAAACACAAACCAAATTCAATGTAATTGTAAAATCAAAAGGAACATTACCTAGTAATTTTGTATTAAAGGAATCTACAGAGGCCCTAGATGAAGTAGTTATTAGTAATGCAAACAAAATAAGTAGACCCAAAGAAACTCCTTTATCTACACAATCCTTATCGGCGGTAGAAATTGCTACGTACCCAGGAAGTAATAATGATGTGGTACAAGTTGCACAAACACTCCCTGGCGTTTCTCCATCTATTGGAGGTTTTCGCAACGATTTGATCATACGTGGTGGTGCACCCAACGAAACTGTTTATTATTTAGACGGAATGGAAGTGCCAAATATTAATCATTTTAGCACTCAAGGAAGTGCAGGTGGTCCCGTAGGACTTATTAACGTATCATTTATTGATAATGTTACCTTATCTACCTCGGCTTTTGGGGCACAGTATGACAATCCTCTTTCGGGAGTATTGCAATTTAGTCAGCGTACAGGGAATAGCAGAGATCTTAGCGGTAATTTTCGCGTAAGTGCAAGTGAAGCCGCTATTACATTAGAGGGGCCTCTTTTTAAAGGTACGAACGAAGAAGCAAAAACTACTTTTTTAGTATCTGCCAGACGTAGTTATCTTCAATTTTTATTTGAAGCGATAGGACTTCCTTTCCGACCAAATTATTGGGATTATCAGTACAAAGTAAACCATAAAATCAATGCCTATAACGAGATAAACTTTATTGGTTTAGGATCTATCGATGATTTCTCTGTAGAAGCACCTGAAGACTTTGATGCAGAGCAGCAAGCCCAATTAGAACAAGCTCCTTTCATAAATCAGCGCACTAATGCCATTGGTTTATCTTGGAAAAATCGTTTTAAAGACGGATCAGGATTTATGGAAACAACAATAAGCAATAATATATTGATTAATGAATTTACAAGATATGAAGACCCAGAAAATGAAGCAGGAGTAATTTTTAGCAATGATGCTACCGAATCTGAAACTAAATTGCGATACCAATTAACAAAATTCTTTGGTGATTGGAAACTGACTACGGGTTTTAATACACAATACTCTGATTATAGCAATGAAACTGTAAATCTTACAGATAACAACATATTTAATACTGAAATTGATTTTTTTAAGTACGGAGTGTTCGCCAATATGACTAATTCATTTTTTAATGATAAACTAGACTTATCTTTCGGTTTTAGAGTGGATGATGATAGCTTTACAGAAGATAACAATATCCTATCTACATTTTCTCCCAGATTATCTTTATCCTATGAATTTAAAGAAAATTGGAGGTTAAATGGATCTATAGGAAGATACTATAAATTACCACCCTATACGATTTTAGGATTTAGAAACAACAGCAATGTCCTTGTCAATCAGGATGCAGATTATACCATAAGTGATCATTACGTCTTAGGGCTACAGCATTATTTTGGTCCTTCATCAAGTATTTCTTTAGAAGGTTTTTACAAGCAATATGATGATTATCCGGTTTCTGTCTTAGATGGTGTATCTCTTGCAAATAAAGGTGGTGGTTTTGAAGTATTAGGAAGTGAAGATGTCGCCACAGTAGGTCAAGGTAGAAGCTATGGTGCAGAACTTCAATTTCAACAAAAGCTTTCTAATAATTTCTATGGGATCTTTGCCTATACTTGGTTTTATAGTGAGTTTACAGGCTTTGACCGTGATAATTATTTGCCTTCTGTATGGGATAGTCGTCATCTCATCTCATTCACAGGCGGATATAAATTAAAGAAAAACTGGGAAATAAGTGCGCGATACCGTTTTGCAGGAAACACACCTTTTGTACCTACTGATCTAGACGCTACTCTTGCAAATTATCCAGAAATTATTTTAGATTATGACCGTTTAGGTGAAGAAAAGTTAGATATATTTAGTCAACTTGATTTGCGTATTGACAAAAAATGGAACTTTGAAAAGTTATCGTTAAATGTATTTGTAGAAGCTCAAAATATCTTAGGACAAGCAACCCCCGAGCCCACTCAATATGGACTTAACAGGAGCACAAACGGGCAGGTTATAGAACCCAGAAGTCTAACTGCAATCGAAACAGAAACAGGGCAAATTATACCAAGTATCGGAATTGTAATAGATTTTTAGGAGGGTAAGTACTATATAGTTTCATTATATCTGCTGTCTAGCAGAATGTATCTGGTCGATTTTGGATGCATTTTCAATACTTTTTTGCGAAAAAATCAAAGACTTTGTTAAAAATCCCGATTCAACAAACATTTATTTTATATCACGCTTCAATTTGGTCTCTCTTTTTCAATAAAATCCTTATTTTCGCAGACCTAATAGAAAGAATGATCAAATGAGCACGAAGTTTCCTGAATATAAAGGACTTGACTTACCCAAAGTAGCCGATGAAATCTTAGGTTTCTGGCAAGAAAATAACATTTTTGAAAAAAGTGTTAGTGACCGTGACGGAGCAGAACCTTATGTGTTTTTTGAAGGACCTCCTTCAGCAAATGGATTACCTGGTATTCACCATGTAATGGCTCGTGCTATTAAAGATATTTTTTGCCGATACAAAACTCAAAAAGGGTTTCAGGTAAAACGTAAAGCCGGATGGGATACCCATGGGCTTCCTGTAGAACTTGGTGTAGAGAAAGAGCTAGGAATTACCAAAGAAGATATCGGGAAAAAAATTACTGTAGAAGAATATAACGAAGCCTGTAAAAAGGCTGTAATGCGTTATACAGATATCTGGAATGATCTTACCCAAAAAATAGGATACTGGGTAGATATGGAGGATCCATACATTACGTACAAGTCCAAATATATGGAGAGTGTATGGTGGTTACTTTCAGAAATCTACAAAAAAGGATTACTGTATAAAGGGTATACCATCCAGCCGTATTCTCCTAAAGCGGGTACGGGCTTAAGTTCTCATGAGCTTAATCAACCAGGAACGTATCAGGATGTTACAGATACCACAGTTGTGGCACAATTTAAAGCTAAACAAGATACCTTACCTTCATTTCTAAAAGAGGTAGCAGGAGAAATTTATTTCTTAGCCTGGACAACAACACCATGGACCTTACCCTCGAATACAGCATTAACTGTTGGATCCAAAATTGATTATGTTGTTGTTAAAACATTTAACCAATATACTTTTGAGCCAATTAATGTAATTCTTGCTAAAAATTTGGTTGGAAAACAATTCGCAGGAAAGTTTACTCAAGTTGAAACGGAAGCAGAATTAGATACTTTCAAAGAAGGAGACAAAAAAGTACCATATTTCATCTTAAAGGAATGTAAAGGAGCTGATTTAGTAGAGATTCGTTATGAGCAGTTAATGAATTTTGCTCAACCCTATCATCATCCCGAAAATGCATTTAGAATTATCACAGGGGATTTTGTAACTACCGAAGATGGTACCGGTATTGTACATACGGCCCCAACTTTTGGTGCAGATGATGCCATGGTTGCAAAACAAGCTACACCAGAAGTTCCGGCACTATTAGTAAAAGACGACAATGATAACCTGGTTCCATTAGTTGATCTTCAAGGAAGATTTACAAAGCATATGGGTGAATTTGCAGGGAAATATGTTAAGAATGAGTACTACGATGATGGTGCAGCTCCCGAAAAATCTGTAGATGTAGAAATTGCTATACAACTCAAAATAGAAAATAAAGCTTTTAAGGTTGAAAAATATGTGCACAGTTATCCAAACTGTTGGCGAACTGATAAGCCCGTACTTTATTACCCGCTTGATTCCTGGTTTATAAAAGTGACCGATTTTAAAGATCGCATGCACGAACTTAATCTGGGTATTAACTGGAAACCAAAAGCTACCGGTGAAGGACGCTTCGGGAATTGGCTAGCAAATGCTAACGATTGGAATTTATCCCGATCTCGTTTTTGGGGTATTCCACTACCGATCTGGAGAACCGAAGACGGTAAAGAAGAATTGATTATTGGTTCTGTAAAAGAACTAAAATCAGAGATGACTAAGGCAGTTGAAGCTGGAGTACTCGAAGCCGATATTTTTGCCGATTTTGAGATTGGTAATATGACCGAGGAAAACTATGATAAGATTGATCTTCATAAAAATGTGGTTGATAAAATTACGCTAGTCTCTTCATCAGGAAAACCAATGAAACGAGAAAGTGATCTTATCGATGTATGGTTTGACTCTGGGTCTATGCCGTATGCGCAATGGCATTATCCTTTCGAGAATAAAGAAAAGGTAGAGTCTGGAGCTGGTAAAGCAGATTTTATTGCAGAGGGTGTAGATCAAACACGTGGTTGGTTCTATACGTTGCATGCTATAGCTACCATGATTTTTGATGATGTAGCCTATAAAAATGTAGTTTCTAACGGGCTTGTGTTAGATAAAAACGGGCTAAAAATGTCTAAAAGGCTTGGTAATGCCGTAGATCCATTCGAGACCCTAAAAGCATATGGCCCAGATGCAACAAGGTGGTATATGATCAGTAATGCCAATCCGTGGGATAACTTAAAATTTGATTCTGACGGAATTGCCGAAGTGCGACGTAAGTTTTTTGGTACGTTATACAACACATATTCGTTCTTTACTTTATATTCTAATATCGATAATTTCACCTATTCTGAAGCCGATATCCCACTGGCAAAACGCCCAGAGATAGATCGTTGGATTCTGAGTGAGCTGCATACATTGATAAAAAATGTAGACGAATATTATAATGATTATGAACCTACCAAAGCAACCCGGGCTATTTCAGATTTTGTACAAGAAAATCTAAGTAACTGGTTCGTACGTTTAAGTAGAAGAAGATTCTGGAAAGGTGATTATCAAGAGGATAAAATATCTGCATATCAGACCTTATATACCTGTATGCTTACCGTTGCTAAATTAGGAGCTCCTGTAGCACCATTCTTTATGGATCGACTATATAAAGACTTGATAGCAGGAACAGAAAAAGAGATTTTTGAAAGTGTTCATCTGGCACATTTCCCAGAGTATAACGAAGCCTTTGTAGATAAAGCTTTAGAACACAAGATGCAAAAAGCACAAACCATCTCTTCGTTAGTACTGTCTTTACGTCAAAAAGAGAAGATTAAAGTTCGTCAACCATTGCAGCGCATTATGATCCCAGTGCTTAATGATGCAGATAAAAACGAAATAAATGATATTGCAGAGCTTGTAAAAAGTGAAGTAAATGTTAAAGAAATAGAGCTTATTGACGATGCTTCGGGCATATTAGTGAAACAGATTAAGCCTAATTTTAAAGCATTAGGACCTCGTTTCGGGAAAGATATGAAATTGATTGCCAATAAGATACAAGAGTTTGACCAGGAAACTATAAAAATTCTTGAACAAACAGGTCGTTTTGATTTAGAAATTAATAATAAAATTATTACATTAGAAACCGGAGATGTAGAGATCAGCTCTCAAGATATAGAGGGTTGGTTAGTTGCTAATTCAGGTTCATTAACAGTAGCATTAGATGTTACAATAACTCCAGAGCTAAAAAAAGAGGGAATAGCCAGAGAACTTGTAAATCGAATTCAGAATATTCGTAAGGATAGTGGATTTGAAGTGACAGATAAAATACAGATTGTTTTTCAGAAAAATGAAACTGTTCAAGAAGCGGTTGCAACTAACGAAACATACATCAAAAACGAAACCTTAACCGAGACAATTGAATTTGCAAAGGACATAATAAACGGCACAGAAATTGCGTTTGATGACATTGCAACCCAATTGATAATAAAAAAACATTAAGAATATGGCAGAAGATGTAAAAGTAAGGTATAGCGATGCTGATTTGGAAAAATTCAGAGAGATTATCGTTGATAAAATGGAAAAAGCGCAAAAAGATTTGGAATTACTTCAGAGTTCGTATAAGAACGATGGAAATAACGGTACAGATGATACTTCTCCAACCTTTAAAGCCTTTGAAGAAGGAAGTGAAACCATGTCTAAAGAAGCAAACACGCAATTAGCTATTCGACAGGAGAAATTTGTACGTGATTTAAAGAATGCATTACTGCGCATTGAAAACAAAACGTATGGTATTTGTCGTGTAACAGGTAAACTAATTAACCCAGAACGTTTAAAATTGGTTCCCCATGCAACACTAAGCATAGAAGCTAAAAACATGCAGAGCTAAAAAGTAAAGTAAACAATCGTCTATAAATTATACTAGACCTTACAGATGTTAACATCTGTAAGGTCTTTTTTTATATTTCTTTAAAGACTCTAAATACCATCCCCCCTATATAAAATTCTATAAGCAAGTCACATAAGTGTTTATAAAACAAAATAAAATACTATTTTTGTCCGTCGTTGCTTTTATTACCTATGCAAACCAATAATTTATGTCCTTAAAAAAATCCATTATAGTTATAATTTTAGTCTTATTGATTGATCAAATCACTAAAATTTATATCAAAACTCATTTCACATTACATGAAGAAGCTCCTGTTTTTAGTTGGTTTAGAATTGTATTTGTAGAAAACAAAGGAATGGCATGGGGTTTTGAGCTTCCTGGGAGCTATGGGAAATTAGTACTTACGCTGTTTAGATTGGTAGCTATAACAGGAATTGGTTATTGGCTTTATGATTCGGTTCGTAAAAACAGTCCAATGATACTTACCTTTTGCATTGCATTAATCTTTGCAGGTGCATTTGGAAACATTATTGATTCGATATTATATGGAGTTCTTTTTGACGCCAGTACTAATATCAATGTAGCAAGTTTTTTACCTGATAATGGAGGATACGAAAGCTTATTCTATGGTAAGGTGGTCGATATGATTCAATTTACGTTTTATGATGATATTTTACCAGAATGGATACCCTTTTTTGGAGGAAAACATTTTTCTTTCTTTGACCCTGTGTTTAATATTGCCGACTCTGCAATTAGTGTAGGTGTATTTTTACTTATCATTTTTAACAAGAAAGCATTTCCTAAAAAGGAATTGACAGATTTAGCTTAGTACTCGTACAAAATCATTTAACTTAATTGGTTTCGCAAGATAATCCGATACTACATCGATCGATTTTGCCCGTTCAATATCTTTTGAATTAATAGAAGAACTTACCACATAGAGATCTATAGTATCACGTACTTCATTCCTGATTTTTGAAAATTCACTTAGAAATTCCCACCCGTCCATTATAGGCATATTAATATCGAGAAAAATTACCTGGGGGACCTCTACTTGTGTATCATTGTGTATAGATTCCTGAAAAAAATCTAAAGCTTCTTTGCCATTATTGAAGACTAATATGGATTCTGATAATCTTTTTAGTTCAATAATTTTGCTAACTAAATTGATGTAGATGTTATCATCATCAATAATACAAACACTCTCTATATTTTGGGGCATTTTTTAGGGGTAAAGAATTATAAGTACCTAATATAGGATAAACTATTCTTGAATGCAAGAAATGTTAATTAATTCTTAAAATGATACGTTTCTAGTGGCGTGACACAAAGGTCGAGACGTATATCTGTGGGTAAAACTTCTTCGATCTTCTCTTCTCCAGAGAAAAGAGAAAGTCCAACTTTTATGGTTTCTGAACTACATTTGCTTAGGAATTTGTCATAAAATCCTTTTCCGTAACCCACACGATGCCCATGCAAATCAAATGCCAAAAGAGGTACAAAGACCACCTCGATTTTATCTTCGGGAATAGGTATTCCTTCTGTTGGCTCAGGAATTCCCCATGCATTTATTTCTAATTTTGTGGTATCGGTAAGCAAAATATGCTCTAAAGAATTCTCTTTGAAATCACTCTTTGGCACAATGACATTCTTATCTTTTCCTTGTAGTATGTGTAGAATAAACTCGGTGTTGATCTCTTTTTGTTTTTGTATTGGTAAAAAAATATGGTAATATGATTTTTCCCAAATCGGTAATTGAAGCGATTGATTCGCAATATCCATACTTAAATTATCGATTTCAATTTCACTTAAATCAGATCTGAGGTTCTTATATTTTTCTCGAAGTTCTTTCTTATTCATTTACCAGTTCTTTAGTAATCCTAAAAATAGCATCACCTTTATACACTATTGGAGACTCATTTACATTAATAATATACCCCTCGTTATTCGCTTTAACCACATGCCTCATCTTACCATAAGGATCTGTTATTGTAGCTAAGATTTCACCTTTTTTTACATGCTTCCCAACAGGAATTTTAATGTGTAATAGTCCACTAAATCGAGCACGCATCCACATACTTTTTTTAATAACAATACTATTACTATCCGGAATCGGTGTTACAAAATCAGAGTGTAGCATATTCAAATAATTAAGGATACGCATCGTGCCCTGCACTCCCTCTACTGCAATTTCTTTACTACTATTTTGCGATTTTCCTCCTTCGAACAACAAGATGTCGATTTCTTTCTTTGCACAAGCTGCACGATAGGAACCATCTAGATTTTTAGACAAAAGCATAAAAGGTGCATTAAAAATCTTGGCTAACCCCACAAGTCTTTCGTTCTTAGGATCAACTCTTATATGAGGAGCATTAAACCTACTCGCTCCACCAGTATGAAAATCTAAACAAAAATCAGCTACAGGAAGAATTTCATTTATAAATTGATGGGCAAAACGGCTCGCCAGGGAACCATTTTTAGTCCCGGGAAAAACCCTGTTCAAATCTCTACCATCCGGAAAAAAGCGATCCATACTCAAAAAACCAAACACATTTAGAACAGGAATACAAATAATACTGCCTTTTTCAGGTTTATTTATGTTTTTGGCAATGATTTGTCGTACTACCTCGACTCCATTGATTTCATCTCCATGAATACCTGCGGTAATAAGTACGGTGGGTCCGGGAATTTTGGATCTTTCTATAATTATTGGTATTTCTACCTTTGTTGAAGTATATAACTTTGCAATATTAAAATTAATCGTTGTACTTGTCCCTGGTAAAACTTCTTTACCTAGAATATTAAGGATATTATCTTCGTTGATTTTTGTCATATGTATTACAAACTCCGTTCTATATAACGTATGATGGTTTTAGCGATATCTTTTCCAGTAGCACTTTCTATTCCTTCTAATCCTGGAGAAGAATTCACTTCCAAAATAAGAGGCCCTCTATCACTTTGTAATAAATCCACTCCAGCGACTCCCATTTTTAAAGCTTTAGCAGCCAGTATAGCTGCCTGTTCTTCATGCCTACTAAGGCGGATCACTTTGGCCGTGCCTCCTCTATGCAAGTTAGATCTAAACTCTCCTTCTTTTCCTTGTCTTTTCATAGCTCCCACTACTTCACCATCTACAACCAAAGCCCTTATATCCGACCCTTTAGCTTCACGAATAAACTCTTGTACAATTACCCTGGCTTGTAATCCGTTAAAAGCTTCTAATACAGATTCTGCGGCGGTTTTGGTCTCTGCCAATACTACACCTAATCCTTGAGTTCCTTCTAGAAGTTTAATAATTAATGGAGCTCCCCCGACATGCGATATCACCTCAGAGACATCTTTAGAGTAATTCGTAAAAACCGTTTTTGGAAGCCCTAACCCTGCCTTAGACAGTATTTGTAAACTTCTTAACTTATCCCTGGATTGTATGAGTGCTTGCGACTTAAGTGTTGTAAATACATTCATCATTTCAAATTGCCTTACAACAGCGGTTCCATAAAAGGTTGTTGAGGCACCAATCCTGGGAATCACAGCATCTACATGATCTAGTTTTTTACCACGGTAGTATATCTCTGGTTTTTGTCTTTCGATTACAATATCACAATTCAATGGATCAATTACCTGTACATTATGTTTGCGTTTTACAGCGGCTTGAACCAACGCATTAGTAGAATACAAACTCGCACTTCGCGACAATATTTTTATATTCATTCTGGCTTTTGATTATACGACTGGTTTTCTGATTGAGGGTCGACTAAAAATTTTCCACTTAAAAATTTACGCCCAAGTAATACGGGAAAACGCATATCATCGCGAGGAGATAATGTAAGGGTTATTGGATACGTTTGATCAAATAATATAATTTGAGTTTTTATGGCATATCTTACTTCTACTTTTCCTGAATTACTTTTTACAGCAGAAATATCATAATTCTTGAATGTAAACTTTTTACCATTGTATTCTGGATGGGTAGCATCCAGAAAACTACACTGCAAGGTTTGATCCGTTTCTCTAATATCAACACAATGGATTGATGACGCATAAACTCCTGTATCCATCTTGGTGTCGATATCCTTTAATTCTAAAACAGGAAAATCTGCTTTATCAGTTCTGCCAATTATTTTCTTTTCTTTTTCCAAAAAATATATTGATATTCGAACTACTAAAGTAAGAAAAATCATAATGCCTTGTATGTTATACCCTCTTTTTAACCAAACAACAGCATAACATTAAGATTTAACAAAATTTAAACCTCCTATATATATACCCAAATTAAGGTAAACCCTTAACTTTACCTTTGGAATATGGAACAAGCCTCTTTAGACATACAAATTAAAACATTGCCAACAAGCCCCGGAGTTTATCAGTACTATGACAAAGATGATAAATTACTATATATAGGTAAGGCCAAAAATCTAAAGAAAAGAGTCGCTTCTTATTTTACCAAAAGTCACGACAACTATAAGACTAAGGTTTTGGTAAAAAAAATCTGTGCAGTACGACATATTGTTGTTGAAACTGAAACCGATGCTTTATTATTAGAAAATAATCTTATTAAAAAGCATCAACCCAGATTTAACGTAATGCTAAAGGATGATAAAACGTATCCCTGGATTTGCATCAAAAAAGAGCGTTTTCCTAGAGTTTTTCCTACTCGAAACTTAATTAAAGATGGATCAGAATATTATGGCCCTTATACAAATTTCAAGACGGTACATACTCTATTAGATTTAATCAAGGGGTTATATCAACTTAGAACGTGCACTTATGATTTGTCTCAAGAAAAAATAAACAATGGCAAATATAAGGTCTGTCTCGAATACCATTTAGGTAATTGCAAAGGCCCTTGTGAAGGATTGCAAGAAGAAAATGAATACAACGAAAACCTAGAAGCCATTCGGCAAATTGTAAAGGGTAATTTTAAAGATTCTTTGAATCGTTTTAGAAAACAAATGTCTGATCATGCAGAAAAAATGGAGTTTGAAGATGCACAGCGTATTAAAGAAAAAATTGAAATTCTAGAAAATTATCAGGCTAAATCCACCGTTGTTAACCCCAAAATAAGCAACGTCGATGTATTTTCAATCATATCCGATGAATCGTATGGCTACGTCAATTTTTTACAACTATCCTATGGCGCTATTATAAGATCTCATACTACAGAAATTAAAAAGAAATTAGAAGAATCTGATAAAGAGCTTCTTGAGCTGGCTATTATTGACCTACGTCAGCGTTTCGGATCTAAATCAAAGGAAATATTCGTTCCTTTTAAAGTAAATGTAGGCGAAGGACTAAAGATTACAATTCCGCAACTAGGTGATAAAAAGAAAATCGTAGACTTATCCCTGAGAAATGCAAAATATTATAGACAAGAACGCTTCAAACAGATCAAGATTATTGATCCTGATCGACATGTAAAACGTTTGATGGCGCAAATGAAAAAAGATCTTCGATTACCAGAAGAACCCAGACATATTGAGTGTTTTGATAACTCTAATATCCAGGGAACTAATCCCGTAGCAGCATGTGTAGTTTTTAAAAATGCGAAACCCAGCAAGAAAGAATATAGAAAATTTAATATAAAAACAGTTGAAGGTGCAAATGACTTTGCTTCTATGGAAGAGGTAGTCTATAGAAGATATAAACGTTTATTGGATGAAGAACAACCGCTACCCCAACTTATTATTGTTGATGGTGGAAAAGGGCAACTCTCATCAGGATTAAAAGCCTTGGATGATCTTAAATTAAGAGGCAAGATTACAATTATCGGTATTGCAAAAAGGTTAGAAGAAATTTATTATCCTGGAGACTCTATACCATTATATTTGGATAAAAAATCCGAAACCTTAAAAGTAGTACAACATCTGCGAAATGAAGCTCATAGATTTGGGATTACTTTTCATAGGCAAAAAAGAAGTAAATCGGCATTGGATACAGAGCTTGACTCTATCCCAGGAATTGGTGAAAAAACCGTAATAGAGTTATTAAAAAATTTCAGATCTGTAAGAAGAATTCGTGAAGCATCAAAAGAGGAGTTAGCTCAAGTAGTGGGCGATTCGCGCGCAACCAAAGTATTTAATTATTATCTTTCTAAAAAAGATTAATTGTAGCTATGAATTACATCATAAAGACTTTTTTGATCAAGGTATTACTTATGATTATATTCTTTGCGCCACAACTACTATCATCACAAGAAAAAGAACATACAGAAACACATGACGATCCGCCGGCTACAGAAGATGTTAAAGTAGGGCTAGTATTAAGTGGCGGTGGCGCAAAAGGATTAGCACATATCGGTGCTTTAAAAGTAATAGAAGAAGCGGGTATACGAATTGATTATATTGGCGGAACAAGTATGGGAGCAATTATAGGAGCGTTGTATGCTTCGGGGTATAGAGCCCAAGAACTTGATTCTATTTTTAGATCTGTAGATTTTGATACATTTATACAAGATCAGATACCAAGGGATGCCAAAACTTTTTATGAACGTGATGATTCTGAAAAATATGCGGTAAGCCTACCTTTTGATAAGTTTAAAATTGGACTACCCAAAGGATTATCAAAAGGGCAAAATTTTTATAATCAATTTTCGAGATATACTGATCATGTAAATCACATTCATGATTTTGACAAACTGCCCATACCATTCTTCTGTATGTCTACAAATATTGAAACGGGCAAACAAGTCCTGTTGGACAAAGGGTATCTTCCTGAAGCTGTTTCTGCTAGTGGAGCACTACCCTCGATATTTAGCCCTGTAGAGCTAAATGGAGTTTTGATGACAGATGGCGGGGTTTCTAATAATTTTCCGGTAAAAGAAATTAAAGATAAAGGTGCCGAAATTGTAATCGGAATCGATGTGCAGGATAGCCTAATGTCTGGAGATCAATTAAATTCTGTAGATAATATTCTCCTACAGATTAGCAACTTTAGAACATATAATGCGATGAAGGATAAGATTCCTGAAACCGATATCCATATCAAACCTCAAATAATGGAGTTTTCGGTAATGTCATTTGATCAGGCTGATAAAATTATTGCTAGTGGAGAAAAAGCAGCTTCAGTAAATTACGAAAAACTAAAAAAAGTGGCTAGCCGTCAAAAACCATCAAAACCAAAATCTATACTCGTCAAAAATGCCGAAACTCTATTCATCAATAGTTTAGTTATTACTGGTAATAATAGATATACCAGGGCGTATATCAGAGGTAAATTAAAGCTTAAAGTTCCAAGAGTCACCACCTATGAAAAATTAAATGAGGGTATTAATAACCTATCTGCAACAGGAAATTTTGATAGGGTAAGTCATCGATTAGTAGATAAAAAAGAAGGAGGAAAAGAGTTACTACTTAATGTAAAAGAAAGTGACAACAAAATGTTATTGCGTTTTGCATTACATTATGACAATTTGTATCAAACCGCTGCTTTGGTAAATGTTACAAGAAAAAGTTTGTTCTTTAATAATGATGTTCTTTCGGCAGAGGCAGCTCTTGGAGATAATATTCGCTATAATGTGGATTATTATATAGATAAGGGTTTTTATTGGAGTACTGGATTAAAATATAGCTACACCAACTTTACAAAAGCTATCGATTTTGATTTTATTGGACAATTTGGAGAAATCCCAGACCTTGATATTAATACCATTGATGTCGATTATACCGACTTAAACGCCCAAGTATATGCAGAAACACTCTTAAGTCAAACCTTTTCTGTTGGATTAGGAGCCGAATATAAAAGACTTAGAATTATCTCTGAGACTTTTGGACAAGATGAAAATGCGGTTCCCGGTACTGTTTTTGATGATAGTGATTATTGGAGTGCCTATGGATATTTTAAATTGGACACCTATGATAATAAATATTTCCCCAAGAAGGGGTTATTATTCGAGGGAGATATTCATTCTTATCTTTTTTCGTCTAATTTTACAGAAACATTTAATGAATTTTCTATCGCCAAAGCCCAATTAGGCTATGCAATGCCACTATCACATAAACTATCGTTAAATCTTAGTGCACAAGCAGGAACCAAAATCGGAAACGCTTCTCTTAATTCTCTGGATTTTCTTCTTGGGGGGTTTGGAGCCAGAACTATTAATAATTTTATCCCATTTTATGGATATGATTTTTTAGGAATTACCGGAAGAAGCTTTGCAAAAGCATTAGTGACTTTTGATTATGAGATATTTAAAAAAAATCACATTAATGCATCAGCAAATTTTGCGAATGTGGGTAATAAGTTATTTAGTACCGGAAGATGGTTCGAAAGCCCCGAGTTTTCGGGATATGCAATTGGATATGGTCTGGAGACTTTTGCCGGCCCTGTACAGGTTAAATATTCATTCTCACCCGAGTTAGATCAAGGTATCTGGTACTTTAGTGTTGGTTTTTGGTTTTAAATTTCTTTATGTAAGCCGAATATAAAACGACAAAGATTCTTGTTTTTTAAACTCCTGAATCAATGTTCTTTATTCTTTTTCTCTCCCAACTTTTCTCTTTTTTAATAGAAATATTTCCGATATTTGTAGTATTATGAGCTTGTTTTGGCACGATTTATTATTACTATTACATTACCTTATCAAACGTAATCCCGAATAAGGCAGATTATCTTTCATAATAGTTTTGAAGAAATAATCATTTATTATCAAATTTTACAACATCATGCCTTTTTATCACACTCTGGGGAAAATACCACCTAAACGCCATACCATCTTTAAAAAACCAGATGGCAGTCTTTACTATGAACAATTATTTGGCACTATTGGCTTTGATGGTATGTCTACTAACATGTATCATTGCCAAAGGCCTACACAGGTAAAAGAAATCAAAGGAAACTACAATGTAGCTCCAAAAATTGCAATAGAAAATAACATTAAGTCCTATCGCTTTCATGGTTTTAAAGTTGCTCCCGAAAAAGACTACTTAGAAAGTAGAAAAAATGTACTTACCAATAGTGATGTAAGTATTATTTTATCTTCTCCACAAGAATCAACATCCGATTATTTTTATAAAAACACCGATGCCGATGAATTAATTTTTGTTCATCGTGGTAGCGGAAAATTTAGAAGCCATTTAGGAAATCTGGATTTTAAATACGGTGATTATATCTTAATCCCAAGAGGAACCATCTACAAGCTTGATTTTGATACTAAAGATAATCGTTTATTTATTGTAGAATCAAGAAGACCAATATATACACCCAAAAGATATCGTAATTGGTTTGGGCAACTCTTAGAGCATTCTCCATTTTGTGAACGCGATCTTAGAGCCCCATATGAACTAGAAACCAATGATGAAAAAGGAGATTTCTTGATTAAGGTGAAAAAGCAAGGCGAAATATTCGATATGATCTATGCCACTCATCCATTTGATGTGGTAGGTTACGATGGATTTAATTTTCCATATGCATTTTCGATACATGATTTTGAACCTATAACCGGAAGAGTACACCAACCCCCTCCAGTACATCAAACTTTTGAGACCGATGCTTTTGTGGTTTGTTCATTTGTACCCAGATTGTATGACTATCATCCCGAGGCTATTCCGGCACCTTATAATCATAGCAATATTGATAGCGACGAAGTGCTGTACTATGTTGATGGGGATTTTATGAGTAGAAATGATATTGATGCAGGTCATATTTCATTGCATCCCGCAGGAATACCCCACGGGCCGCATCCTGGAGCGACAGAAAGAAGTATTGGTAAAACCAAAACCGATGAACTCGCTGTTATGGTGGATACTTTTAAACCTCTTATGGTTACCGAAGAAGCTATGAAAATAGCCGATGACGATTATCATAAATCTTGGTTAGAATAGTCAATTGCAAAATGTGCGAACGAGAAGATTAGAAATTAATTTATAGATAATGCTTAATTACAGAAAAGATATTACCGCACATCTAAGAGCTATGTGGTAACGCCGATACGTAATGATCATTCTTTTAGCAATACACTAAAAGCAGTTTTTATTTTCTCATTTTCTAATTAATACATTAACTAATTTAAAAAAATATGTCAGCCAATATAACACCTCAGGATTTAGAAAAAGTAGTTCCACAAGCAGAAGATTTTTTACCTCTGTTAGGAACCGATTATGTAGAACTCTATGTAGGCAATGCCAAACAAGCAGCGTATTATTATCAAACCGCATGGGGATTTCAACCTATTGCTTATGCAGGGTTAGAAACAGGCCGTAAGGATAGTGTTTCTTATGTACTTCAACAAGATAAAATCAGACTAGTACTTACCTCTCCTCTTCAACCCGACGGTGACATTAATAAACATATCAATGCTCACGGAGATGGTGTAAAAGTAGTTGCATTATGGGTGGATGATGCCACCAAAAGTTACGAAGAAACCATAAAACGTGGTGCAGAATCATATATGAAACCAAAAACCGAAGAAGATAAAGACGGAAGTGTCGTATTTTCTGGAATCCACACTTATGGAGAAACGGTCCACATTTTTGTTGAACGAAAAAATTATAACGGAGTATTCTTACCAGGTTATATGCCTTGGAATAAACCCTACAAAACAGAAGATACAGGTTTAAAGTTTATAGACCATATGGTAGGGAATGTAGGGTGGAATGAAATGAACAAATGGTGTGAGTTTTACGCCAAAGTTATGGGGTTTGCACAATTAGTATCTTTTGACGATAAAGACATTTCGACAGAATATACAGCTTTGATGAGTAAGGTAATGAGTAATGGTAATGGTCGTATTAAATTTCCTATAAACGAGCCGGCCGAAGGAAGAAAAAAATCCCAGATTGAAGAATATATTGATTTCTATAATGGTGCCGGAGTACAACATATGGCATTATCAACAGATAATATAATCGAAACCGTTTCTCAACTTCAAAATCGAGGAGTAGATTTTCTTACCGTTCCTGCTAGTTATTATGAGACCGTTTTGGACCGCGTTGGAGAAATTGATGAAGATCTTGCTCCGCTTAAAGAATTAGGAATCTTAATTGATCGTGATGACGAAGGGTATCTTCTTCAGATTTTTACTAAACCCGTTCTGGATCGCCCAACCATGTTTTTTGAAATCATACAACGTAAAGGAGCACAATCCTTCGGAAAAGGTAATTTTAAAGCATTATTTGAAGCTATCGAACGAGAACAAGAACAGCGAGGAACCCTTTAAAAAGAAAATAATTTCGACTTTTAAAGATTCTGAACCAGAATGTTAATATCTTATATAAATTGAAATATTATGATTATTTACACAAGTTTTTGTTAAAATTCATAATAAAAAAACGTTTTCGGTTGATAATTATTCAAAAAAAGTTGATATTTGCCCGTATAAGCGGAGTGGTTACTGCTTATATCTAAAACAATAATTATTCTCATAATTTAAGTTTTTAGTTGGTTAATAAAAGTAAAAAAGAGAGCTGTGGTGGCTCTCTTTTTTGTTTATATTTTAATATTTTGATAACACTTTCATTTTTATCTCTTTACATTAAATAGTACTTTTGGAATAGAAATTGTAATTATATAGAAAATTATATGTTTATCTATTATAAGCAAAGCCCTAAATTATGAGAAAGTTTATTTCAATATTGCTTTTATCAATCATATCGATTACTGTTTCTGCTCAAGAAAATCACAAAGCATTTGATGCTGGAGAGTGGTTTAGATTTAGAATACACTACGGCATGTTTACAGCAAGCTATGCAACATTAGAAGTTAAAGACGATACCATAAATGATATCCCTGTTCATCATGTAATTGGAACAGGAAAATCCTCTGGGATTTTAAGTTTGTTTTTTAAGGTTGAAGATTACTATGAAACCTATATAGATAAAAATGAAGTAAGGCCTTATCGATTTATTCGTAAAATAAATGAAGGAGGTCATACCAAAGACATAGAAATTAACTTTGATCATCAAAAAAGTGAAGCTTTAGTCTTCAATAAAAAATACAATACAAAAAATAAATTTCAAATCAAGCCTGGTGTACAAGACATGATGTCTTCTTTCTACTACCTGCGTAATAGCATTGAAACATCTTCATTAAAGAAAGGAGATGAACAATTTGTAAATATGTTTTTTGACAATGAAAATTATCCTTTTAAGTTAAAATTTCTAGGTCGAGAGGTTATTAGAACTAAAATGGGTAAAATTGCATGTTTAAAATTTAGGCCATATGTGATGGCAGATAGAATCTTTAAAGAAGAAGAAAGTATGACGGTTTGGGTTAGTGATGACGACAACCGTATGCCAGTACGAATAAAAGCCGATATATTAGTAGGCTCTATTAAAGCAGATTTAGATGCATTTAAGGGCCTTAAGCATCCTTTTAAAATTCTAGTAGATTAAATGAACCAACCTATTAAACCTGAAATTGCTGAAAAAATACAGCAATTAGAAAGAAAATTCAAAAATTCGGGCCAAGATCTAGGATCATACTTAGATGGTCTACTTCATGATAAATATCTCACGTATTGGGATTATATTCACTTAGATACCTTACTTAGTTTACAAATACCAAGAACTCATTTTCCTGATGAAGAGATTTTTATAACCTATCATCAGATCACAGAGTTGTATTTTAAACTCATCATACATGAGCTAAAGCAAATTATTGATGATAAACTACAAACAGCCAAATTTTTTACTGCAAAACTAGATCGTGTTAATCGTTATTTTAGGGTGTTGATTAATTCTTTTGATGTCATGATCAAAGGAATGGATA
The DNA here is from genome assembly GCF_040786285.1 of Aquimarina penaris. NCBI lineage: Bacteria > Pseudomonadati > Bacteroidota > Flavobacteriia > Flavobacteriales > Flavobacteriaceae > Aquimarina > Aquimarina penaris. The sequence continues at coordinate 1,084,607 of NZ_JBFMKQ010000001.1, read as the reverse complement.
GAGACCAATTCTTAAAATACAGGATGTCTCTTCTTCCTGCAAGTGGATTTCAATCCGTGCAATTTCGGCTTATAGAAATTTATGCTACTCCTTTGGCACACCTTGTTAATCCTAAAGAAAAGGGGCAGTTTTCTGAACAGGATTCCCTTGAAGAAGTATTTGAGCATTTATATTGGAAATCTGGTGCTACCGATCGAGAAACCGGAGAAAAAACACTTACCCTCAAACAATTCGAGTATCGCTATACACCAAGGATGATGCGTATTGCGAATCAAGTCAAGAATAGTACAATTTTCCATAAATATCTTGAGTTACCAGAAAAAGAGCAAAATAATGTGCACCTTATCGAAGCATTACGTACTTTTGACACCAATGTGAATATTAATTGGTTATTAATGCATATGGGTGCTGCCTATAGGTATCTCAATAAAGAAAAGGGTGAAGTTTTAGCCACTGGAGGTACGAATTGGAAAAAATTTCTACCCCCTAGTTTTCAAAGGATTATGTTTTTTCCTAATCTTTGGAGTGAAGAAGAAAAAGAAAACTGGGGTCAGCAATGGGTTACTCATCAATTTAATGCCAGAAAATAAAATAGTCGTCAGTTGAAGCAAATAAGTTACATGCTACTTATAGCAGTAGTAGCATTTTCATGTCAAAAGGAAAAAAAAGAAGCAAAGGTAATTATTCCCGAAAATATTAAGGAAGAAAAAGCACCTCCTGTAGTTAAAGAATTTGGGTACATTCTCGATCATTTTAATGTAGTCAAAGACACCATAAAACCAGGAGACAGTTTTGGCGCCATTATGGATACTCATGGGATAAGCAGATCTCGAGTCTTTGAGATCACTACTAAAATTAAAGACACCTTTAATGTTGCCAGGATTATGGCAGGTAAGCCATACATGCTTCTTAAATCCAAAGATACTACAGAAAAAGCGCAGGTATTCGTATATCAAAATAACAAGATAGACTATACCGTAATTGATTTTAGAGATAGTATTATTGCGCAAAAAAGAAAAAAACCAGTAAAATTAGTTGAAAAAACTGCTTCTGGAATCATCAATAGCAGTTTAATGCAAACATTTGATGATTTAGATCTTAATTTTCTGGTCGCCTACAACATGGCAGATATTTACGCCTGGACTATAGATTTTACAAGACTTCAGGCAGGAGATCGATTTAAAGTAGTCTATACCGAAAAGTTTATCGATGACACTATTCCGGCAGGAATTGATCAGATTAAAGCAACCTATTTTGAGCATGTAGGCAAACCTATTTATGCATTTAGATTTGTTGATGATTCTATACATGGGTCTATAGACTATTTTGATGAAGAAGCCAATAACTTGCGTAGAGCATTTCTTACGGCTCCTGTCAAATTCAGTAGGATTTCTTCGAGATATAATCTTAGACGTAGAATCAAATATTATGGCAACAAAATAAGACCGCATAGAGGAACCGACTTCGCTGCACCCATAGGCACTCCTATTTTAGCTACTGCAGATGGTATTGTAACAAAATCAGAACGTAGAGGAGGTAATGGTAAATATGTAAAAATACGACATAATGCGACCTATGACACCCAATACCTGCACATGAGCAGACAGGCTGTAAAAGTAGGGCAGTTTGTAAAACAAGGAGATGTCATTGGCTACATCGGTATGACCGGTAATACCGCGGGCCCCCATGTGTGCTATAGATTCTGGAAAAACGGAAGAGAAGTTGATCCATTTAAACAAGATCTTCCAGCCTCAAAACCTCTGTCGGATAGTCTTAGACCCAAGTTTTATAAATATATAGAACCTATAAAAACCGAATTAGACAGTATCCCATTTAAACCACAAGAAACTATTTTATAACCATGACATTACCAGCTATTAACCCCACCACCACAAAAGCCTGGGAAGCATTAAAATCCCACTTTGAGAATATTAAAGACGTACATCTCAAAGACCTATTTACAAAACATACCAATAGAGCAAATACACTGTCCATTTCATGGAACGATTTTTATGTGGATTATTCTAAAAATAGAATAGATGAAACCACTAAGAAATTGTTAGTTGATCTTGCTAAAGAAGTAAAACTAGACGAAGCTATACAACAGTATTTTGGTGGAAGCATAATTAATGAAACCGAAGAGCGAGCTGTATTACACTCTGCCCTTAGGGCTCCATCAAACCATACCGTTACTGTAGATGGTAAAAATGTAATTCCTGAAGTTACTGCTGTAAAAGAAAAAATAAAAAGGTTTAGCGACCAGATTATCTCTGGTAGCCTAACAGGACATACCGGTAAAGCGTTTACCGATATTGTAAATATAGGTATTGGTGGATCAGACCTTGGTCCAGCAATGATTACTGAATCCTTAGAATTCTATAAAAATCATCTTAATGTGCATTTTATCTCTAACGTAGATGGAGATCACGTACATCAAAACTTAAAAGGTTTAGACCCAGAAACTACATTGTTTGTTGTAGTTTCTAAAACATTTTCTACCCAAGAAACACTATCTAATGCTACCACAGCCAGAAATTGGTTTGTACAGCATGCCCCAAAAGAAGCTGTAAGTAAACATTTTGTGGCGGTATCGAGTAACATCCCTAATGTCACCAATTTTGGTATTGCCGAAGATAACATATTCCCACTATGGGATTGGGTCGGTGGTCGTTTCTCGTTATGGAGTGCCGTAGGATTGTCTATTAGCCTTTCTGTAGGGTATGAAAACTTCGAAACCTTACTAGAAGGAGCACACGAAATGGATGAGCATTTCAAAAACACTGCTTTTGAAGAAAACATACCCGTCATTTTAGGAATGCTAAGCATATGGTATAACAATTTCTTTAATGCCGAAAGCGAAGCTATTATACCCTACTCTCAGTATCTACATAGATTACCTGCGTATTTGCAACAGGGAATTATGGAAAGTAATGGAAAAAGCGTAGATCGTAATGGCGATCCTGTAGACTATCAAACCGGTACTATTATATGGGGAGAACCTGGTACGAATGCACAACATGCTTTCTTTCAGTTAATTCATCAGGGAACCAAACTGATTCCGGCAGAATTTATTGGTTTTAAACATTCTTTATTCGAAGATCAAGATCATCAGGATAAGTTAATGGCTAATTTCTTTGCGCAAACAGAAGCATTAATGAACGGAAAGACAGAAGCTGAAGTTCTTGATGAACTAAAATCAAAAAACCTTTCAGAAGAAAAATTAAAGCAACTTACTCCTTTTAAAATCTTTGATGGTAACAAACCCACAACAACGCTTCTTATTGATAAACTTACCCCTAAGAGTTTGGGAGCATTAGTATCAATGTATGAACAGCGTATTTTTGTACAAGGTATAGTTTGGAATATCTTTAGTTATGATCAATGGGGAGTAGAATTAGGCAAACAATTGGCCACAAAAATTTTATCAGAAATTAATACGACTCAAGTGTCTGATCACGATTCTTCGACTCAAGCACTTTTAAAACGATATTTAAATTAATCCAAATTACATAAAACTTCCCTCGATTTTCTATAATCGAGGGAAACATTTGTAGTATTAATCAGAGGTTTGATCCTGCAATCTTGAAATCAATTCTCCCACCTTTATAGTACATATTGTTAATCTTTTGACTACTTTTTTTTCTTCTTGTTACGCTGTTTGAAGTATTCAAAAAATCTTCAATTTTTTTATCAACAACGTCAAAACCTTCTAATTAACTCAATATTAACATATTAAAGGGTTAATAGGTATTTTCCTCATAATTTTTTGTTAAAACTCTTAACGTTAATTTAATGTTAGATCCTTTAAAGTGTCGTTCTTTTGCACGGATTTTTAATTAACTCAATTAGCTTAGAATGAAAAACATCAAACTTTTGTTTGTTGCTATACTTTTGATCTTGGTAGGGAAAACCCATGGTCAAGAGGCGGCAACGAACTCAATTAAGGGAAAAGTAGTTGATAATCAAGGTGTACCTTTACCGGGAGCCAATGTTATCGAAAAAGGAACATCAAACGGGTCTTTAACAGATTTTGATGGGATGTTCGAAGTAGCAACAACAAGTGATAATGGAATACTTGTCATTTCTTATGTTGGTTTTGGAAATAAGGAAATAACATACTCTGCTTCGACGAAAGATTTAGGAACTATTATGTTAGGTTCTGGTTCTGTAGGATTAGAAGAAGTTATGATCGTAGCTTCTGTAGCAGTAGACAGAAAAACACCTGTAGCTGTTTCTACAATTAAAGCAGATGATATTGAATTGAAATTAGGAACACAAGAATTTCCTGAGGTTCTAAAATCTACACCGGGTGTATATGCTACCAAAGCGGGTGGTGGATTTGGAGATGCCGAAACAAGAATAAGAGGTTTTGATTCGCAGAATGTTGCTGTAATGATAAACGGTATTCCTGTAAATGATATGGAAAACGGAAGAGTGTTCTGGAGTAACTGGGCAGGACTATCTGATGTTACAAGTTCTATGCAGGTACAAAGAGGTCTTGGAGCTTCAAAAGTAGCAGTGCCGTCTATTGGAGGTACTATCAACGTTATTACTAAAACAACTGACGTTGAAAAAGGTGGAAACGTAAGAATGTCTATCGCTAATGACGGATATCAAAAATATGGTTTCAAATTATCAACCGGATTAATGGATAATGGATTTGCAGCTACAGTATTAGCATCACGAACTTTTGGTAATGGGTATGTAGATGGGACTGAATTTAATTCTGTTTCATATTTTGCAAACATTTCTAAAGAAATTAACGACAGACATACTTTGGCTTTTACTGTTTTTGGTGCTAAACAAAGACATGGACAAAGACAATCAAGAAGTGCTATCCAGGATTATAGAGATAGTGAAAGCGGTAGAAAGTATAACCCGGATTGGGGATACAAGAATGGAGAAGTTACACATATCGAGGATAACTTTTATCATAAACCACAAATGTCATTGAACCACTATTGGGATATTTCTGACAAAACCTCATTATCTAATGTAGCCTACTTTTCTACTGGTACCGGTGGTGGTGGTGGAACTGCTGGTGACGACAGAGATAAACTAACCGGTAATTTTAATGGTGTTAGTTATAGAAGAGGAAGCTTTGGCCCAGTAGATATAGACAGAATTGTTGATGAAAATATTGCCAATGGCGCTAATGGATCTTCGGCTATATTAAGAGCATCAAGAAATGACCATACATGGTACGGATTGTTATCTACCTTAAAAACAGACCTAACAGAGAGTTTAACATTATTAGGTGGTGTAGATTTAAGACACTATAGAGGAAGACACTTTCAGGAAGTTACAGATCTATTAGGAGGACAATTTTTCTTAAGTGATGATGATGTAAACAATCCAAACAATGCGGCCCAAGTAGGTGATAAAATTAATTTCAACAACGATGGTATCGTAGATTGGGCTGGATTATTTACTCAATTAGAATATTCTAAAGATAACTTATCTGCTTTCTTATCTCTAGCAGGATCAAATACTTCGTACAAGAGAGTAGACTTTTTTAATAAATTAGACAGTGACCCAACACAAGAAACAGATCGTGTTGATTTTACGGGGTACAGTGTAAAAGGAGGAGTTAATTATAATTTTGATAGTTATCAAAATGTTTTTGCTAACATAGGATACTTCGAGCGTGCTCCTGATTTCAGATCTGTATGGCCAACATTTGACAATGATGAAGTTAATGATGATGCAGAAAATCAAAAGATTTTTAGTGCAGAACTAGGATATGGTGTTAGAACCGAAAAATTCTCTGCAAACATTAATGTATATAGAACCGAGTGGAATGATAGAACAGAGGTAGTTAGGTTCCAACAGCCTGATGGCTCACAAGCTTTTGCAAACTTATTAGGAGTAAATGCATTGCACCAAGGTGTAGAATTTGATTTTAAATACAAACCATTTGATTTTCTAACCTTTACAGGAATGGTTTCTGTTGGAGATTGGAAATGGCAAGAAAACATTACTGATGTTGATATTATCAACGAAGATCAGGATGTTGTATCGACCGTAGATATTTTTATCGAAAAAATTCCTGTTGCTGATGCTGCACAAACCACATCTGCTCTGGGCGTTCAATACAAATTCTTATCTAAAACAACACTTACTTTAGATTATAACTACTACGACAGATTATATGCAGATTTCGATCCTAGTGATAGAAATGAGGCAGATGCATTAGACCCATGGGAACTTCCAAGTTATAGCCTATTTGATGCTGCGTTAAGACACAGCTTTAAAATTGGTTCGCTTGATGCTACTATTACCGGAAGAGTAAATAATGTATTCGATACCGAATATATTTCTGATGCTCAGGATAGCGATGGTACAGCAGCAGGAGCTAGTGTTTGGTTTGGTTATGGTAGAACCTTTAGTGTTGGGACTAAGATCAATTTTTAAGAACAGTAAATACCTAGAAAAAATGAAAAAATTAATATATATATTAGCATTTGTAGGAATAGCTACTATTTCTTGTGAACCCTTAGAAGAAACGTATGAAGAGCTGGATCAAGCCGTAAATAATGCTATTGTAGGTGAAGCAGATTATACGCTTACCACCGAAGATTACGAAGCATTAGAATTGTCCTTTGAAAACTTTAGCTCTATCGAGGAAGCTAAAGCCTTAATCCCTGCATTACTAGCTCAAAAATATCCAGTATGGGGAGATAAATCATCTGCAAATGTTGCTTTTAATTTAAATGCTCCAATAGTAGTAGAAGACTACACAGTGGCTAAAAGTGACTATGATGCATTAATTGCTTCTGAAGATCTTAAAGGCGCATATTTAGCAGGTAATTCTGATATCAATGCCCTACTTGCATACAAATACCCGCAAAGTGAAGCAGGTTCTTATGTTAGGTTATCGTACAAAACAATTTCAGAGCAAATAGCTTATACATTAACAGATGATGATTATGATCTGGTAGGAAATGGGCGATTTAATAATTTTGATATCCGACCAGGAAGAGGTGAAGAAGATATTGCCGTTAGAATTGATAAAATTTCTCAGATATTACTTAATAATTTTTCTGAAACTGTATCGAATCAGAAATATTTGGTGACTTATGCCGCTTTTAATGGTTCTAATGTAGATTTAGAAATATTGGTAACCTATAATGGGACCGCTTATGAAGCTGCAGCCACAGACTATACTTTAGTAGATAGTGATTACGCAGCAATCGTTACTGGGCTTGGTTCTACATATCCTGATGCAACATCTAGTATGGATCGGTTTGGTAATTTTGAAAGAAGATCTGGGGAAGCAGCATATTGGTCTGATGCCATGATAACTGAAGCTATAACTGTTGTGTTAAACAACAACTATCCCGCTGCAGAAGAAGGAAGCCAATACAGTATTACATATTCAATTTATGATGGTGAATCTGGTGAGGAAACTGTTTTCTTTGAATACGCTGGTGGTGCTTTTAATGCGCTTACAGAATTAAAAGTTGAGCTTGCCATTAAAGACGAAACTAAAATATATACGTTAACTACAGAGTGGGACATTCCTTTTACATTAGCAGAAGAGGATTACACTGCTATGGAGCAAAGATTCTCGAACTTTTCTGACGAAGACGTTGCGTTTTACAACATTGCCATCTTCTTAAAATCTAAATTTCAATTTGCGAGAGAAAATGACATGATCGCAGTGGCTTATAATTTTTATGACGGTTCAACGAATGAGCGATATACTAATTTTGTTTTTGATGGAAATGCGTTTAACGCAATCCCTAGCGTAATTGTAGAAACTATCAAATTTGGAGTTAAAAATGGTGTCTGGGTGCCAGACAACACTATTAAATATGCCTTAACTGGAGATGACTATGCCGTAGTAGTAGCAGAACTTACCGGAGTTGCAGGATTCGAAGAACAAGTATCAAACTTAGATCGATTTGGTAATTTTAATCGCAATGGCGGAAGTACCAACTGGGATGATGACCAAATATTAGCGGCTATTAATGCCGTTTTACTTAAGAACTATCCAGGTGCCGAAGAAGATCAACAATTTGTAGTTACATATAGTATATATAATGGTAGTACAACAACTGAAGAAATCAGTGTTATACTTAAAAATGGTGAATACGTTTTAAATAACGATAACTAGTTTGTTGTTTTCTACCTATAAAGGTAAAACCCATTCCTCTTTTTTAGAGCGGAATGGGTTTTTACATAATTTTTTCCTGTGAGATTACCCACCTCTATAACGGTGGTAATAACCAACATGATTATGGGTAAATCTCACTTGAATATTAAAAAAACCAAATGAAAAAGATAATATATTTTTTGAGTTTTAGTTTGATCCTTTTAGGATGTAGCGAGGATGAAATTGCTAATCAAACTAATGAAAATGCAGAGCAAGACCTTCCCATTGCTATTGATGATGAAGTAATGACAATCCTGGATACCGAAATTATCCTGGCTGATTTATTAGCAAATGATACCATATTTGAGTTCGGAAGAATTACTTCTTTTGATGCTCTCACAGAAAAAGAAGGAAAGATTGTAGACAATAGAAACAAAACATTAACCTATACACCGCCTTCAGGTTTTACGGGTATTGATACCTTTACGTATACGTTATGTGACAATAAACTTCCTGCAAATTGCTCAACAGCAACGGTAACCATAGAAGTTCGAAAATCAGCTACGCCAGTATTAGTAGACGATGTTATTGATGTAGAAGAAAATACTGAAATTATAATCAATACTCTTTTAGAAAATGATGTAGATGTGGTTGAAGGGATTCTTATTTCTTCAATAGATGGTTTAACAACCACAGGTACTATAGTCTTAAACAACGATGGTACAATAACCTATACTCCAGCCGATTCATTTACAGGTGATGATACCTTTACCTATACAGTTTGTAATGATGAAGAAAAGCTTTTTTGTGATACCGCAACAGTGACCTTAAGAGTATCAGATCAGGGATCTCCTAGCGCTATGGATGATACCGTAAACGGAGTGCAAAATACAGCTGTTGTGTTTAGTAATCTCTTAGACAACGATACGGTAATTGATAATGCAGCTATTTCATCAGTTGATGATACTGCAGCTTCCGGAAGTGTTGTGCTTAATAATGATGGAACCGTAACCTATACTCCGCAAGCAAATTTTACGGGTAGCGATACCTTTAGGTATACGCTTTGCGATAACGATACTCCGGATCCTTCTTGTGCAACAGCCACTGTTACAGTTACGATATTAGAGAAAGTATCCTTTAGTATTCCTATGGCATTAGCTACATATTATCAAGACGTTCTTTTTACAACAGATGCAGATTTTACATTACAGGAAATTAAGGATATCACTACCGAGTCGCACACTACGATACTTTCGTATGGTCAACGACATAATTATCTCTATAATGCCGATGAAGATGAAAGCAATGCAGATAACGTAGTATTAATGTATAGCGGAGAAAGTAGATATTGGGAAGAATATACCTCGGGTAGTAATTCGTACTCTCCTCAAACCTTTAATACAGAGCATATATTCCCTCAATCGAGGTTAGACAATTCTACAGCTGTGGGTGACTTACATCACCTTAGAGCTTGTGATGCTAGTGTTAACTCGCAAAGAAGTAATTTCCCTTTTGCAAATGGATCAGGGGCATATCAATTAATCAACGGTGATTCGTGGTATCCTGGTGATGACTGGAGAGGTGATGTAGCCAGAATGATTATGTATGTACATGTTCGCTATGGCGATTCTTTTGATAAAGTTGGTAATCTTGCTTTATTCCTTGAATGGAATGCAGCCGACCCCGTTTCATCTTTCGAAAGACAACGTAATAACATTTTTGAAAGCGCTCAGGGAAATAGAAATCCATTTATCGATAATCCATATTTGGCAACACTTATATGGGGTGGTGCCGCAGCAGAAAACACCTGGAGTGTCCCATAATATATAAATACTTAAAAAAAGCTGTTTAAAATTTTAAACAGCTTTTTTTATTTAAATAGAGATTCTCTCTAAATTTACACAATACCTTTCCGGTTTTTCTTGTCCCACCCATCATATCTTAGAACAGTCATACCATTTTATTAACAGCTTAAGGTGTATAAGAATTAGAAGTCGTAGTTTTTTTTCTAATTGCTAATTCTTCAAAATCCTAATAAAGTGTGTTGTTCACAGAATTTACTTTCAAAAAGGATCTTTCCTAATCATCATGTAAAATCAAAATTTGTTAATAAGTCAGGTACCAAGAGTACAAATTCAGCCTCTTAAACGTTAATTTTTTAACATTTAATTTTCACATAATTCTTACCTTTACTTAACTTTAAGATAAGCTTAAGTTGCAACAGGATTAGTTCTTTTGTACGAATCAATTAACACAAATTATATTATAATGAAAAAGATTACATTTTTATTTGTTGTAATCCTTATAGCAGTCGTTGGGGAAACGCATGCTCAAGGGGTAGTAACAGGAACAGTATTCGATAGTGAGTCAAACGCTCCATTACCAGGAGCAAACGTAATTCAATTACGAACCTCTAACGGAGCAACTACAGATTTTGATGGTAAATTTTCTCTTAAGGTAGATAGTCCTACTGGAACCATCAACGTGTCTTATGTAGGATTTGGATCTAAAAACATCGATTATGATGTGACTAATGGAGATCAAGACCTAGGTACTATTACATTAAATTTAGATAACTCTCTTGAAGAGATTATCATTGTAGGTACAGGTGTTATCGATTTAGCAGATGATAGAAAAACACCTATTGCCGTTTCTACTATTAGAGCACAAGAAATTCAGGAAAAAGCCGCAGGTAATGTAGAAGTTGCAGAAATAATCAAAAGTACGCCTTCAGTTTTCATAGCTAACCAAACTGGTTTTGGTGATGGTGCTTTATTCGTAAGAGGTTTTGATGATACGAATACTGCTATCCTATTAAACGGTCAACCGATCAACTCTCAAGAAGATGGACGTGTATTTTGGTCAAACTGGGCAGGAATTACTGATATTGCTAATGCCGTACAGGTACAGCGTGGTTTAGGATCTTCTAAGTTAGCCATATCTTCTGTTGGTGGTACGGTAAATATCGTAATGAAAGCTGCAGACAGAAAAAAAGGTGGGTCTGCTAGATTTTTAGGAGGTAACGATAGTTATATGAAGGGTACTTTATCTTACGATACTGGAATGAACGAAAAAGGTTGGGCATTCTCAGTATTAGTGGATCATTGGCAAGCGCATAGAAAATGGGCTGAAGGTACTTTTGGACAAGGACAAAACTACTTCTTTGCTGTTGGATATAAACCAAATGAAGAGCATAACTTTAACTTCTTAATTACGGGAGCTCCTCAAGTTCATGGTAACAGATGGTCTCAAAATGATGAAATCATTGCCGCCAACCCAAGGTTTAACCAACATTGGGGATATACTGAAGATTTTAGCGCTAATGTAGGAAGCAATGGACAATTTACTTCAGGAATAGAAACAGAGGTAGGAAACTATTATCATAAACCGGTCACCAACCTTAACTGGGATTGGACGATCAATGATAAATCTAGCCTTTCTTCTGTATTGTATGCATCTTGGGGTCGCGGTGGGTCGATCGGGCAAAGAGGGCAAAGAGCTCTTAGAACTGAAGATCCTGATGGAGATGAGGGCCCATTAAGAGGACAAGTCGATTTTTACAACATTGAACAACGTAACCTTGCTGTACCTGGAGGAATAGGTGTTAATGCACCTAGTTCAAGAGATGCAATAGGATATATAAGAAGAAATTCTGTGAATAACCACCAATGGTATGGGTTGATTTCTAACTTTAATACAGAATTAACTGAAAAATTATCATGGAATGTCGGAGTTGATTTTAGATTATACCGTGGAGATCACTTTAGACAAATTACAGATTTTCATGGCCTTCAGGGTTGGTCTAATGATAGACCTGATGGAGGTATCGTAACTGAAACTTATGACTCTAACCCATGGGCTGCTTTGTTTAATTTTGCCGATGAGGATCAACGTATTGATTTTGATTATTCTGAAAACATCAACTATCAAGGTTTATTTTCTCAGATAGAATATGCCGGTGATAAGTTTAGTGCTTTCTTTCAAGGGGCAGTTTCTAATCAATCTTTTAAAAGAGAAGAAAGATTTTTTGATCCAGGAGATTCTGATTTAGTAAATAAAATTGGATATAACCTTAAAGGTGGTTTTGGGTATACTATTGAAAATGCACACACTTTATATCTTAATGCCGGATTTTATTCAAGACAACCATTCCTTGATAATCTTTTCCAAAACAGAAGAGTATCAAATGCTTTTGTTCAGCCCGAATTAGATAATGAAGACATTACCGGTGTTGAATTAGGGTATCGTTTTAAGATGAATGCCTTACAAATTAATTTTAACGCCTACTATACGAATTGGGATAACCGTGTAATTTTATCAAGTGGAACTTTAGATCTTAATCCGGTTCCTACCGATACACCAGACGATGATACTAATATAAATATCTTCGATAGAGGTGTTAATCAAGTTCATACCGGTGCCGAGGTAGAATTTGTATATAATGCAACTAGCTGGATGGATCTAAAAGGATATCTTTCTGGTGGTTCTTGGAAATTTAATGGTGAAATAACCAAAGAAGAATATAATGATGACACCAATCAGTTGATTTCATCGGAAGCGGGTCTTGACTTAAATGGGGTAAAGGTGGATACCGCTCCTCAATTTACTGCTGGCCTTGGTACTAAAGTGAATGTGATGAAAGGGCTTGTTGTTGATGCCAATATTAATTATTATGCAAACCACTACTTAGATGATCCAGACAGTAGAGGTTTACAAACAAAAAATGTTGGGAAAATTAAGCCTTATTCACTTACTGATGTAGGTTTAACATATAACTTCAAATTTGACACAAGTAAACTTGTATTCAGGGCTAATGTATTTAATGTTTTTGATGAAGTAAGACAGCAGTCTACTGATGATTTCGGATTCTTATATACCAACGGTGTGACTTTTAATGGATCGTTGAGCTATAAGTTCTAAACTTTATTAGCGTTAAAATATCAAAACCCTCTCATTCAATTGAATGAGAGGGTTTTCTTTTTTCGAATCTGTAGTACTGAATTTGATTTTAAAAACTAATCTACAATCGTTCTGGATTGTTGGTATTCGTTATAAAACTCAACGTTGGTAAATTTATAACGTAACAGTAATGGATCGATAATCTCTCGTAATAAACGATTGGCCTCATTTACATGACCTTTCAACGTTTTCTTAGTAGCATTGATCTTTGCCTGGCGTTGCCGTGTAACCCCCACCAAAGGAGCATATTCATCTAATGTGGTCTGAAAATCTTCTACTTCAGATTCGGTAACCCCATAATCAGAAGTAAAGGTGTGTTGTAATGGCACAATTGTGTCGGCCATTATACTGGCATAGGTAACCAATTCGGTTTCTTTAAGGCGTTCTAAACCAGACTTACTGGTGATCAGAGTCCCCTTTAATGTTTCATTTTTAGTAAGTGATGCATGAGCGGTAAGTGCTCCTGATAACATCAATGTTTTTTGTTCTACAGCAGAACGAATTTGATTTTTGTCCCGGGTTTGTCCCTTGGTATTTAGAGAAGCTTCTTTATCTAAAAGGCTAATGGCCTTTACTTCGCTATCGAAATTGGTTTTAGTTTCAGCAAATTTTGGATTTCCACTCCATATCGAAGTGTTGTTTTCCAAAGTATTTTTTACTGCAATAAACATCCGGTAATACTTTACTTCTTCTTGGTTCATTTGTGTGAATTTATAAGTTTTAAAAGTTTGAAGTCACAAACCTACATCAAATAACAATATGATTTTCTGGGGATTAAACCCCTTTTTGATGCAGAGGTTTCCGACAATTTGGGTTTGAGGTTATTATGTGAATAATGGATAACATTAAATACGTCTCTTCAAGTTTTTTGTGAAAAATTTCTGTCGAGAAGTAAATTCTAATCGAAATTTTCTTGTTTTCGATACACCAAATCATAGATTTGGCACTCAAACTGACGAAAATTTCTTATCCAGCATTCACACTAACTATATTTTAACGTGAGTTCTATATAACTTAAAGTATAATTAAAAGCCGTCAGATTGAGTGATTTTTCGTAGTGAAGCGCAGAAAAATTGTATCGAAATCAGGCTTTTAGACGAAAATCACGCCAGCCCTAGTACTTCAACAAGTCTTGTCATCTTGTAAGACACCCGATTTGTATTGCTATGCCCTCTAAGTACATTGTGGCCCACTCGATCTTCATTGTTACGAACGTCGAGCGTATTGTTATCTTCCTGAAACGCATTGTAACACGTCTGAATGACATTGTTACAGACCGGAAGTGCATTGTAAGGCACTTAACTGACATTGTTACAAACCACAAGTGTATTGTTGTATACCTGTTGGTTATTGATACGTACCGATAGGATATTGTTAGATCCTTGATCCTTATTGTACGTCTATTACTTTTAATATTCACGCCAACTTTTGTCATCCCCGCGTGCCACATTGAGCTCTTCGATAAACTCAGGACAGGCTTGTCGAAATGCAGGAATGACAGTATTTGTGTATGACACCCTCACCCCAGCCCTCTCCCTCAATGGAGAGGGAGCATAAAAATTACTCTACTACAATCTTTCTCAATGCTCTTCCGTAAGGGGTTTCTAATACGATAGCATAGATCCTGTGGATAATCCTGAAAGATCAAAGGGGATACTATACTATTGCATCTTAAAATATCATCCTATCATCAAACACTCATCCCAGGTAGTTTCAAAATCAGAGAGATAAAACAAGATGGCTAAACCAATTCCAGCAATACCCGTTAGAAAATTAATTTCATTTTCCCATTTGTTATCCTTTCCCTGCCATTGCTTATACCCTGCATATCCATCTTCAAAAGTACCCATTGCTATACCCTGTTCTATCCAATGAGTTGCAGCTTCTTTAAAAGTACTATCATTAGTTTCTCGGTATAGTCTGCCAAAAATTTGTGCATTACCATATGATCCGTGACATAATCCTGCATCTTTAACTGAAGATTGCACCATCGTTTTTCTATTAGCAGCGTGTTTTAAAATTCGTATGGCCGTTTCATGTAATTGATCATCTTTTAAGGTTTTTGCAGCACGCCTTAAAGTAAGTCCTACTCCCAAATCACCATAACACCAGGCTAATCTGCTATCCCTGCCTCTATGCGCATCGATAACATTATTTGGAAATAATGAGAAAGCATCCTTATCGGAGTTCTCAAAACTTTTTACATAAGAGACTCCCCCTTTGAGTAACGACTCTACAGAATTTCGAAATTCTTCAAATTCATGCAAACGAGAAAGAAAATTTATAATACTGGGTATCCCATGAGATAAGCTAAAGTTATATTCTGGCTCTTCCGTCTTTTTATGTAACACAAGAGGCCATTTAAGGCCGTGCTTGTCTTTTTCTGATAATTCTTCAAGCTCAGAGACTAATGCTAATAAATAATCTGTATATCGTTCTTTAAGCGTATCCGATTTTGTATTTTTAAATCTTTTCAGAAAATAAAACCCATACCCAATCGCTCCGTGTAAAAAATCATAATTGCCATTCTTTATATCGGCAATCATAATACCATAAAGATATTCATCTAAATCAGCTAGTAACTCATCTGTATTAAGTTCAATAAAGTCTTCTTCTACCAAATGATCGAGCACCCATCCTGCACCCGCCATCCCGGTGCAATATGTTGGTACATTGTATCCACTATTAATACGATGTACAGATTCGTTAAGTATTTCTACTCCGGCATCAAAATAAGTATCTGTTCCTTTATATTTTGAATAGTAAAAATGGAAAAGAGACATCCCCGAAATCCCGGACAAAACTCCCACTTGTACATTTTCTTGATAGTGATCTTTAAGGAGACCATGTATCGTTTCTAACTGTTTTTCTAACCTCTCTTTGTAATCTGAATTTATTTGCACGTCTTTTGGTTTCAAAATAATTTTAAATTTAATCAGATAAATACGTACAACAAGAAATCCTGGTTGTTTTTTTATTCATTATACTTACCTTTGAGAAAAACAAACACATCATTATGTACGAAGCTATTCAAATCGTTCACTCATACTGGGCTTATCTGGTATTGCTTGTTGTAACACTAGCCACAATTAACGCTCTTGCAGGTTTTTTTAGCAAGCGAGAATATGCCCCAAAAGACTTTAGAGTTTCTTTATTTGCACTTATCGTTTCGCATATTCAATTGTTAATTGGTATTATTATCTTCTTTGTGTCTCCTCTTGTGGTTTGGTTCTCTGGAACTCATAAAATGGGAGAGATCATGAAAGATGCCACATTGCGACTCTATAATGTAGAGCACCCGATGATGATGATCCTAATGATCGTATTTATCACTATGGGATACTCTAAACATAAAAAGAAACTGACTTCTACTCCAAAATTTAAGATGTTGGCTATTTTTTATACTATAGCATGGATCCTTATGTTATCTAGAATTCCTTGGGCTCAATGGTTTTAAAGAAATAACTGTAGAGCACTATGTCTATGCCACACTCAGCTTGTCTAAGTGCCATACACCGTTAACACCAATTTTCTAGCACCACCATAATCTCTGTGTTCACAAAGATAGATGCCTTGCCAGGTGCCAAGATTTGGTTTCCCATTGGTAATAGGGATGTGTACCGATGCTCCCATTAAAGAGGCTTTAATATGAGCGGGCATATCATCAGGTCCTTCGTAGGTATGAATATAGTATGGTGCATTTTCAGGAACCATAACATTCATATGGCTTTCAAAATCTTGGCGCACTGTAGGATCTGCATTTTCGTTGATCGTAAGACTAGCCGAAGTGTGTTTGATAAACACCTGTAGTTGACCCACCTTAACCTCTTTGATTTCGGGTAGGGCAGATAACACCTCATCGGTAATCAAATGAAATCCTCTTTTCTGAGGAGCTAGTTGTATTTCTTTTTGGAAGAATTTCATACACCTTGTCATTCCAGCGTAGGCTGGAATCTATTTTTTTTTACAACTAAGATAACCTTACAATTTTATTAATCACTGTAATTAACAGTTTGGATTCCAGCCTACGCTGGAATGACAATAAATTTCTCTAATTTAATACAAATTTCACAGTCTTAACATATCTAGTTCTGGTGAACTATATACCTTTGTTTACAAATTAATACTTACTATGGATTTATCTCAAATAAAACTTGTCGCAACAGATATGGATGGTACACTTCTTAATTCTAGAGGAGAGGTAAGTCAATCCTTCTATTACCTATTCGACGAACTAAGAGAATTAGGAGTTACTTTTGTTGCCGCAAGCGGAAGGCAGTATTACAGCATTATAGATAAATTAAAACCCATAAAAGATGATATTTTTGTTATTGCAGAGAACGGAGCATTGACCATGCGGCAAGACAAAGAACTACAAACTACCGTAATTGACCGTGAAACGTACCTCGAATTGTTGGAGATTACTAAAACACTAAAAGGATCACAAATTATTCTTTGTGGTCGCAAAAAAGGATATATCGAAGATTACGGACAAGATTTTATCAATATGTTTACCGAGTTCTATGATCGCTATGAAATTGTAGAAGATCTTGCCGAGGTAACCGATGATTTATATTTAAAAATTGCTATTTGCAATCAAAAAGGATCAGAGAAATATTTATATCCTGCATTAAAACATCTAGAAAATCGCCTAAAAGTGAAAGTATCGGGAGAGGTTTGGCTAGACTTATCTCACAATCTTGCCAATAAAGGGTATGCGTTACAGCAATTGCAAAATACTCATAATATACTACCGGAAGAAACTATGGTTTTTGGAGATTATAATAACGATCTCGAAATGATGAGTAGGGCTACCTATAGTTTTGCTATGCAAAATGCGCATCCTAATGTAAAAGCAGTTGCCAATTACACCACCAAAAGTAATAATGAAAATGGTGTAGAATATATGTTACGAAAAATGATCGAAGCAAAGAAATCAGTAAACAGTTAATAGTATGTAGTTTGCAGTTACTGCAGACGTGACTGCCTACTGCAAACATAAGACTTAATCATTCAGCTTCAGTACAGCCATAAATGCTTCCTGAGGAATCTCTACATTACCTACCTGACGCATACGTTTTTTACCCTTTTTCTGTTTCTCCAATAATTTCCGTTTACGAGAAATATCACCTCCATAACATTTGGCCGTCACATCCTTACGCAATGCTTTTACGGTCTCACGAGCAATAAATTTAGCTCCAATGGCTGCCTGAATCGGAATATCAAATTGCTGACGCGGAATCAATTCTTTTAACTTTTCACAGATCTTTTTACCAATATCATAGGCATTGTCTTTATGTAGTAATGCAGATAATGCATCTACAATATTGCCATTTAGTAATATATCTACCTTTACTAGTTTAGAAGAACGTAAACCAATCGGAGTATAATCAAAAGAAGCATATCCTTTAGATACCGTTTTAAGACGATCATAAAAATCAAAAACAATCTCGGCCAATGGCATATCAAAAGTAAGCTCTACACGTTCGGTAGTAAGATAGGTTTGATTCGTGATCTCACCACGTTTCTCGATACATAATGACATTACAGATCCTACAAAGTCGGATTTGGTAATAATAGTTGCCTTAATATAGGGTTCTTCTACACGGTTCATAGAAGAAGGATCCGGTAAGTCAGACGGATTGTTTACAATAATAATATCATCTGGATTCTTGTGGGTAAATGCATGATACGATACGTTAGGTACCGTAGTAATCACCGTCATATTAAATTCTCGCTCTAATCGTTCCTGGATGATTTCCATGTGTAACATTCCTAAGAATCCACATCGAAACCCAAACCCTAATGCCGCAGAACTCTCTGGCACAAAAACCAAAGAAGCATCATTAAGCTGAAGTTTTTCCATAGAGCTTCGAAGTTCTTCGTAATCCTCGGTATCTACAGGATAAATACCAGCAAATACCATCGGTTTTACATCTTCAAAACCTGCAATCGCATTTTGAGTTGGTGTCTTGGCATCGGTAATTGTATCCCCCACTTTTACTTCGCGAGCATCTTTAATACCAGTGATCAAATATCCAACATCACCCGTTTTTATTTCTTTTTTAGGTTCCTGATTTAATTTTAATGTCCCCACCTCATCAGCAGAATAGCTCTTGCCGGTGGCTACAAACTTGATTTGTTGTCCTTTTTTGATCTCACCATTCACCACTTTAAAATAGGTTTCTACTCCTCGAAACGAATTATAAACCGAATCAAAAATCAGTGCTTGTAAAGGTTCATCAGGATTACCACTAGGAGCAGGAATACGTTCTATTATTGCCGTTAGAATTTCTTCAATCCCTATTCCCGTTTTAGCACTAGCCGGGATTACTTCTTCTGCATCACATCCTAAAAGATCAACGATATCATCGGTCACTTCTTCGGGGTTTGCACTTGGTAAATCCACCTTGTTCAATACCGGGATAATCTCCAGATCATTCTCCAGCGCCAGGTATAAGTTAGAAATTGTTTGTGCTTGTATACTTTGTGCTGCATCAACAATTAACAAAGCTCCCTCACATGCCGCAATAGAACGAGAAACTTCATAAGAAAAATCTACATGGCCTGGGGTATCAATAAGATTAAGGATATAGTCTTCACCTTTGTAGGTATATTCCATCTGGATTGCATGACTCTTGATGGTAATCCCACGTTCACGCTCCAGATCCATACTATCTAATAGTTGTGCCTGTGCTTCACGAGCGGTTACCGATCCTGTAAAATCCAACAATCGATCTGCCAGGGTACTTTTACCGTGATCAATATGTGCAATGATGCAAAAATTTCTAATGTTCTTCATTCTATTTTTTTTGGCGGGCTTAATCGGGCTATTCGCTGTATCTTTTTTCTTTGGCAAAAACCCTTCGACTACGCTTTGGGTGCCAAAGAAAAAAGGATGTCGCTTCTATCCCTGCCCGAATATATTCTTCAGGCTGGCCAATCCGTTACATTCGACTCAACTGAGTCAAAATCATTTAGTCTGCAAATATAATCGATTTTAGAAGGTTTATATCATTACTTTCTTATTATTTAAATCAATATGGTTTTACAAAAATTAGACCTCACAGGTCTTAGAGACCTGTGAGGTCTAAAAGAATTCGTATTTTTGACAAAAAAATACTGCTTTGGCTAAGATAGGAGACATAGATGTAGGAGAATTTCCGTTACTACTTGCACCCATGGAGGATGTGAGTGATCCACCATTTAGAGCATTGTGTAAAGAACAAGGTGCCGATGTGGTGTATACCGAGTTTATTTCGAGCGAAGGATTGATTCGTGATGCTGCTAAAAGCGTAATGAAACTAGATATTTACGAAAAAGAACGCCCTGTTGGGATCCAGATCTTTGGAGCCAACCTGGATTCTATGCTAAAATCTGTAGAGATCGTAGAAGCGTCCGGACCTGATATTATAGATATCAATTTTGGTTGCCCGGTGAAGAAAGTGGTGAGTAAAGGTGCCGGAGCTGGTATTCTTAAAGATATCGATCTTATGGTGTCGCTTACCAAAGCGATGGTAGAGCATACTAAATTACCGGTTACCGTAAAAACCCGATTGGGTTGGGATCATGATTCTATAAAAATTGTAGAAGTTGCCGAGCGAATACAAGATGTAGGCGCCAAAGCCATTTCGATACATGGCCGCACCCGAGCACAAATGTATAAAGGTAATGCCGATTGGAGACCTATTGCCGAGGTTAAGAACAACCCCAGAATGCATATTCCTGTATTTGGCAATGGGGATGTAGACACTCCCGAACGTGCCAAAGAAATGCGTGATCAATATGGATTGGATGGTGCTATGATTGGTCGCGCCAGTATTGGATATCCGTGGTTTTTTAACGAGGTAAAACATTATTTTAAAACGGGTGAGCATTTGCCTCCTCCCACCATAGAAGAACGAGTAATCGCAGCCCGAAGACACTTACAAATGGCTATTGATTGGAAAGGCGAAAAACTTGGCGTATTCGAAACACGTAGGCATTATACGAACTATTTTAAAGGCATCCCACATTTTAAGGAATACCGAATGAAAATGGTGACCAGCGATCATCCCGAGGATGTTTTTGCTGCCTTCGACGAAGTACAGTCTACATTCTCGGGCTTTGAGTTTGTGTGATTAGTTGATAACATCTCGTTTTATATCTCTTTTGAATGAATATTAAAAAAATAATACATTCTGTTGAGCATAGACCTTGGAAAATACCAGATAGAAACTGGAAATTTTATCAGGAATGGAATAATGCAGTATTCTTACACTGGCAAGTTGACTATCATGAATTAAGAAAGTTTGTTCCTGATGTTCTAGAAATAGATACTTTTGAAGGAAACCCTTGGGTTTCTGTAGTTGCATTTTCTATGGAAAAAATAAGACCCCATTACCTGCCTTATTTTCCTCCTATATCAAACTTTGATGAGATTAATATTAGAACATATATTAAATCAAAACATAAAACAGGGGTATACTTTTTGAGTATTGAAGGTGGAAATAAAATTTCGTGTAAAATAGCAAAAGGGATGTCTGGACTTCCTTACCGATATTCTAAAATGAATCGCACTCAGCAGATTTATACGTCAAAAAATTCAGGATTTGGGGACTCTCTTAAAATTGAATATACGTGTAAAGAAAAAGTAAACGCCACAACTCATCTCGACAAATGGTTAACAGAAAGATATGCTCTTTTTCAGGATTATAAAGATGTAATACATGAATTTGAAATACACCATATCGAATGGCCAATACAAGCACTCGAAATTAAAAAGTTATCGATTGACTATTCCAGATTTGGCACTCTGATTTCTGAAGTCCCGGACAAAACTCATTATTCTAAAGGAGTTCAGGTTATTGCCTGGGGAAAAGAAATACTGCATCCTTGAAATATAGGAGAAGTATAAGGGATTTGAGTTTACGTAAAGTTAGTGTGTAGTCTTTAACGGGTAATTGATCGTATCTAATTTTCGTGTATAGTCATCTATATATTCCCTCCTCGAGGAGGGTTAGGGAGGTGTCGCGTGAGGGATAGGAACTAGCTACCGTGTAGCGTGTATAGCCCGACCCGAAGTGTAACGTAGGGGCACGCCCAAATCTCATAAAAAATTCTAATGCAGGGCTAGTTCCAAAAAAATTGTACCTCCCTGTTGCAAATTATCTCATCACTATAATAATCCATCTTAAAATCATGCTTCCATTGGTATCGCCAATCTACAATACTTAATGTACTAAACACGATACAGAATCCGAAAAGCAACAAAAAGCCTCCCCATATCTTAGAAGCGAATTTATTTATCGGGATTTTTAAGCGTTTAATCCCGGCTTGAAGAACATATAGGATTACAGTCCAAAAAAGCATATTTCCTATACAACCCAATATGTATAACTCACCAGATAAAGAGTTTACCCAGGCATTATTTGTTCTATAAATAAAAGGGAAACCATAAAAATCGGGGCCTCCATCCTCGTATTGACATGTATATCTAAAAGAAACAAGGTCTAAAAAAACTAAAGCCGGGCTAAAAAACAAACTCCACAATACTTGTCTCATAGCGGCTTCATTTACTCAACTAATTTCTGATTAATTCTGCTGGATGCCAATAGTGAAGCTATAAAACCAATGATAGTGATCGTTAAAAAAACAACAACAAAACTTACTGCTGTAATGCGAGTAGGGTATGGCAATGATGGTGTAATCATCAACAGCCCAAATTGTTGTTGCAACACGATTAGGATAAACCCTAATAGCAATCCTAATAGCGTTCCTATTATGGTCATTAATGAACCTTGAAACAAAAATATCTTTCTAATATTTGGCAAAGAAGCTCCTACATTGTAGAGTGTCTTTACATTGTTTTTCTTATCAATTATCATCATGATAATCGCTCCGGCAACATTAAACAGGGCGATAATGGCAATCAACGTAATCACCAGGTAAGAAACCAGGTTTTCTGTATTGAGCATCTTGTATAAGGTATCATTGAGCTGCACTCTGTTTTTTATAATTACCTGTTGGTCAAAAATAGATTGAAGCTCCTGCACAATTACTTCTTCAGTCGCCTGAGGAGATAATTTAAGTTCTATGTGTGTTACCTTATCTTGTGGTAATTCGAGCAAAGTACGCGCTAGACCAATGGTAGAAAAAATATATTTTTGATCCAGTTCTTCATTTACACTATAGATACCAATATTAACGGCCTTTTCGGATCTAAATCCTTTAGAAGGATCGTTCGGAATGCCTTTTCCGGGTTTTACAACATAGATACTAAGAAGATTGGTATAGGCTTGTTCTACACCCATGCTTAGCTCTCTGCAGATTCCATTACCGGCAACTACCTGAAAATCATTATTTTTTATCCAATCTCCATAGGCTAAAATACTATCTGTCTGGATCACTTTATGGTAATTAACATCTACTCCTTTGATGTAGGCTGTTTTTTGTTTATCTCTAAACTCTAAGAAAACACGCTCTTCAACAATTTCAGAAAAATGGGCAACTCCTTCTAATTGACCCAGTTTTTTCTTTTGTGTATCATCGAAGGTAAATGTTTTTCCGCTTGACGGAAAAATTTTAAGATCCGGATCAAAATATGAAGAAAACTGAAGGCTAAAATCCTTAAGTCCTGCAAATCCAGATAACACTAAAAATAATGCCATTGCACCTATCACCACTCCCGAAGCTGCTATACCCGTAATGATATTAATTGCATTGCTGCTTCCCGGAGAAAACAAGTACCGCTTGGCGATGTATAAAGAGAAGTTCAAATTTTTATTTTGTGATAAAGATAAAAGAAATTGCTTGTATCCTTCACTACTTTACCAAAGTAAACCCATGGCGCCTATTTCTTTTTACGCTTTTCGAGAAGATCTGGGTTCTGGAGGGGGTTTTCTTCTCCTTTTACTGCTTTTTCGATATTCGAAATATACTCTAGAGAGTCATCAATAAAATAGGATATTTCTGGCATACGACGCAGTTGATTTTTGGTACGCTGCGCGACTTGGTGCTTGATTTGTGATTTTACAGCATTGACCTCTTTTAATACATTCTCTCCCTCTTCATGCGGGAATACGCTCATATATACTTTGGCAATCGATAAATCTGTAGTTACGCTCACTTTGGTCACAGAAACTAAAATCCCATGTACTCCAGCTTCACGTAATGCATGCTGTATTACATCGGCAACATCGCGCTGTAATACTCCTGCAATTTTTTTCTGTCTATTTGTTTCCATGGTGCAAAAATACATATTAATTGTACTTTTACGACATAGAGACAAAAGTATATTATGAAATGAGCCATAACAACTAAGTTGTAGTCAACTGAAATGTTCTATGGCAAATTTCATGCTTGTGCTGAGCATAGTCGAAGTATGACAGCTAAAAACAATTAAATAAAACGAACAGATGAATCATATTAATAAAATAGAACATCTGGGTATTGCGGTAAAAGATATTGATCGTGCCAATGCCTTATATGAAAAACTTTTGGGTGTACCCCCTTACAAGCAAGAAAAAGTAGAGAGCGAAGCAGTGATCACATCTTTTTTTAAGGTTGGCGAAAGCAAAATAGAATTGCTCGCCAGCACTAAAGAAGACGGACCTATCGGGAAATTTATTGCTAAAAAGGGTGAAGGTATACACCATATTGCTTTTGATGTAGATGATATCGAAAAGGAATTGGACCGATTAGAAAAAGAAGGATTTCAGCTTATTAATAAAACTCCAAAACCAGGTGCCGATAATAAATTAGTTGCTTTTATACATCCTAAAAGCACCAATGGCGTCTTGGTAGAATTGTGCCAGGAAAAACCAAAATAAGAGTATCAAATAAAACATAGGTTTTACATGCCCCTCACCCTCTTCAAAATGGGATTAAAGTACTTCTGGTTGTAAAGAATTTTGGATAATTAAAATTATAAAGAAAATGTTTGGCGTGTTTATATCAAATCCTTAAATTTGCCCTCCGTTTTAGGCTCCATAGCTCAGCTGGTTACCTACCTACCTGGCGGTAACGGCAGGCAGGGAGCACCAACATAACATAGTAATTATGTATGTTTACGTTCTTAGGAGTTTAAAAGATGACCGTTTTTATGTAGGTATGTCTCAAGATGTTGACAAACGTTTAAAAGAACATAACTTAGGAAAAACGCAAAGTACAAAAGGGTATCGTCCTTGGGAAATTATCCTAATCGAAGAATACCCAGATAGAATCACTGCTCGAAAAAGAGAAAAGTATCTGAAAAGTGGATATGGAAAACAGTGGTTAAAAAATAAATACAAACAGGTCCCATAGCTCAGCTGGTTAGAGCACCTGACTCATAATCAGGGGGTCCTTGGTTCGAGCCCAAGTGGGACCACTTTGTAAATCAAAGAGTTACGATAACAAAATTTCGTAACTCTTTTTGTTTTTAGACAATTCTTGAAAAATTTGCTCGGTTTAATACATGCTAACTTGCGTAGTTTGCCGAAATGTGGTTATGATTTGCTAGGATCATGTATCGTCTGTTGCTTTTTTATTTATGAAAATGTAAGTAATTAATGAAATGCTTATAACACTCATAATAATTATTCCGAGCTTTATAGAAAATAATGGGTTGCTATACAAGTTATCATTAAATAACCCTGCTATATAAGAGAAAAATCGAGTAGGAATAAATGCTAAACTGGTAACTATTGCTAGATACTTAGGGTTGGTATATTGAGTTAATATTGAATAAATTATTGGCGCAATATGAATTTCTGAAATACTTAATAATAGTAATGATATTAGATAGAGTATTAGATGTTGTTCTGAAGGGGTTTCAGGAATAAAAAAGAGTACTCCAAAAGAAATCGCGCCAAATAGAAATCCAATTGTCAGTTTAATAAATTGGTTATTATAAAAAAAGGACCAAACAATGATCCCAATAATGCTTATTGGAATAAGAAAAACTGAGTTTAAGGATGACCAAAGACTTTTTGAGATATTTAAAGTTGAAACTTCCCGAAACTTTATCTCTAGGTCATAAAACCTAATACCAGATATTTCGTAAACCGTCCAAAACAAAGCAACCAGAACAAATGCAGTTAAAACTTTTAATATTTTTTGAGTAATATGAGTGTCTTTTTCTACTATTTGTATGTTATCGGTTTCCTTGGAGATTAGTAGAAAAATTATTGAAATCAACATTAG
This sequence comes from Aquimarina penaris, assembly GCF_040786285.1. Taxonomy (NCBI): domain Bacteria; kingdom Pseudomonadati; phylum Bacteroidota; class Flavobacteriia; order Flavobacteriales; family Flavobacteriaceae; genus Aquimarina; species Aquimarina penaris. The sequence goes on along the minus strand of NZ_JBFMKQ010000001.1, from coordinate 1,058,386 downwards.
TATTCCAGCTACTATAAATCCGTAGTTCCACCAATATTTTTCGCCCAAATATCCAATTAGAATAGTGCCTATAAAGGCTCCAATATTTACAGCTAAATAAAATATTGTAAATCCTGAATCCAAAAGTTTGGTCTTGCTTAAATAGAGTTGTCCAAAAAGAGAAATCATATTAGGCGTATAAAACCCTCCACCTATTACAACAAGAACAATTCCAATATACAATCCTGTCATTGAAGGTATACAAAAACTAAAAGCACCCATGGCCTGTAAAATACCACCTAGAATTATTGATTTTTTATTTCCAATAATTAAATCCCCAAACAAAGCTCCTAGTATCTGTGAAAAAACAATTGAAGCCGTAAGCCAGCCATAAACACTTAAAGCTTCTTCTGTTGGCATTTTTAAGCTTTCTCCGATCATATAAAGGACCAGTAATGAGCGTAATCCGTAATACGAAGCTCTCTCAAATAGTCTTGAACATGCGTATATAAAAGTGTATTGGTTATGTGTTTGATTTAATATTCTTTCCATTTAATTTTGTTTGCAATTACTTACAGCCCTAGTGGCATGTGTTGTGGCAGGGCAAATTGTTGTCAAAAATTGACATACCTATTTTGATTTTACATTTTTTGATCTTGATTGGTTATAATTCCATGTTTAGAATCAATTGTTTCCTTGAAGTCTACTATATCTGATTTGGGATCTCGTAAAGTACTTCATTACTAAAATATAGAGTTAATCTCCTAAATAGGGCCTTTCATGAGCTAGTAATAAATCTTTAGCAAGATTTCTCCATTTTAGAGGAGCCTTTGATCCCGAAATGATATAACCCACGGCATACATATGACCTTTAAAATAAAGTTGTTGCCTCTTAATAATACTTTCTGCGGTTTTATAATTATCTGATGTAACAGCTTTAATAAAATCATTAAGATCTTTTAAAGTTACTCCCATAGTTTCTATGTCGCTTTCATATCTTGAATAATTCTTATTCTCCAAAATATCAAAAGCTAATGAATACCAAATGGTAGAATCATTAATTCCATCTTCAGTTTTCATATCTCTAGCTTTCTCCTTAAGTTCTTCAGAAACACCTTCTGATACCGCTAAAAAACGAAGTATATATGACGTATTAGCCTGATAATCTTTTAGAAAGTCATATGATTCTGTTAATTTCCCTTGTGTTTTCAGTACATGTGCATAACCAAGATCACCACTTACTTTACCTATTAAACCATTATCTATTTGCAAATAATAATCCAGGTCACTTGAAGTAAATTTTAGTTCTTTTTCTATCAATTCAGTACTCGCCATTCTTCGAACCTTTTCTGCATGAATAGCTAATGTTCCTTTTAATCCATTAATCGTTCCTGCAGTATTAAAAGCATTTAAACTTTTTTCCCATTCTTCATTTCGAGCATAAATAAATGCTGAGGCATATGCCAGCCAAGGGTGTTTATGCCACTTTTCATGGCCTTTAACAAATGTATTGTCTTGATATTCGGAATCTCCTAAACATCTAGTGTTCAAATAATATAGATCAGCATCCTCAGAATTCTGGGCAAAAGATTCACTTATTTGTTTACATATTTTATCTCTTTCTTCATCGGTGCTAATATCCATCTTTGCCCTTTTTGACACCATATCATTTCCAGTTCTAGAAATTCGCTGATCAAGAACAACTCGAGGATTGTCTGAGTAGGTCAATAAATTTATCCAAGTCAATATATTATCGCTTTCTGATGAATCCCATCTAACATGAGTTTCAATTAAGTTTTTCATTTCAATTGAATCTTTCACCACCGAAAGCATATCATATGGCGCAATATCGCTATAAGCAACAAGAACATCTTTTTTAGATCCTTCAGAAGCTCTATCTGGTGGGGTTGTTAGAACATAATCCGCACTACTACTTAACCATTTACCTGCACCAATATTTCTATTGTTTGGAACACCACCAAAACTATTTCCATAATAAACAGTGTATTCTAAGAAAACTCCTGCGCTTGCAATATTATAAATAAACTCTTGCCCTGGGGAGCCTGTGGTTCCTCTGAAATTTTCAATTTCTTCTCCGGTAGAACTTTTGGTGATAATATTATAATCTGTGTTATAATCTATTGAAATAGATTTATTCGAATTCGATAGTATTTTCAACTTACCCACTCCAACCACATCTACAACAACATCAGTTCCTAAACCATTATAAACCGTTAAATTTCCAGACTGCGTAAAGCTACCTAAAAATAATGCTCCCCCTACCAATAGGATAGATACAGCAAACTTTGTTGTAGCTCCAAACAAACCTTCTCCCATCATAAATCGATCCCAGAATTTTAACTTTCTTTGGATAGGTCTTTCTGTTCCAGGCGTCAGTAATTTATAGGATTCAGGTGTTTTAATCTCTGTAGAGAAGTGCCTAGAAATTGGTGTCTTATTCAAAAAAGATTCTCTTATATACTCCTCAACATCTAACAAGTGTTCTAGCGACGAATTTCTCAAAAAATTGAGGCCTTTTAATGCTACATTAGCCCAACCTTCAATAACTTTAGACCATTCATTAATGTTTTCTTTCGTAGGAGATTCTAATTTGAATTCTTCAAAGAAATCCGAATAACTGTCCTTATCTGAATTTCCTAAAAGCTCTTTATTTAATTGAATGTTTTTACTTTCTTGAAACGCAGATCGAATTGATTTGAAATAGTCACGACCCACATCTAAAATATTAACAAGCTCATCTGAACTCACATTACCATCTGCCAATGATATTGAAAGGACATTATTGTACTTAGTAGAAGCGTCGTTAATATCTGCTATTGAGTGCTCCGAATAATGCACAAGGGCACTTAGAGATTTTAAATACTGTGCCAAACTATCGTTATGCATTAATGCTACTTTATGATGAACCGAACGGCAGAGTGTATCGTGTGCTTTTAAGTCATCTATGATTGCTGTTTCCTCTTGCTCTAGTTTCTTAATAACTTCACTTACATCTTTTCTTTTAATTTTCTCTCCTCTATGCCATATTTCTCTTTTTTCAATAGTTATAACTTCATTGAATATCGCTTCTAACGAAGCGATTTCTTCATTGATCTCTTTAAAGGTTTCTAATTTTTCTGCAAGTTGCTTTCCATATATTAAATCAAACTTTGAAACTAGATTACTCTCTTTTATATCTTGAGAATACATTTCTTCGATATTCTTGAAATTAATGGTAACGAAGCGATTCAAAAAGTTCGAATTATATTTTGGATTCAGGAAAGTCCAATCAAAGAATCTCGTATTCTGAAATTCTAACGACGCCTCATCAGTTATCATTTCCGTTTTCGCTCCACTTGTCGCAATAAGCTTTGCAGTCATTTCTAACTCATACTTTCTAGAATCTGATAACAGGTCCTCTGCTGGTCTGTCATCTATTTCGGCAGAAATGTATGTTTTTTTTGCATTCGCTTCTCTATCCTTATCAGCGGGATGTGTAGACCACATCTTTGGAGGATTATATGCTCTATTACCAAATACTCTATTTGACCCAGGGCTGTTAGTAACAACTTCTGGCGATTTGCCATAAGAAGGTTCATTTAGTACCCAGGACATTTTTTTTATATAATTGGTTTGTAATTCATATAAATTATAGATTGCTTTTCCGTCATTTAACTTCTCGTCAACAGCAGCTATAGCCTGATCATATGCTTCATCAGCGGCTTGTAATCTGGATAATGCATGAATCAAAGCATCACTACCCGTTAAAGAAACTGCGACTAAGTCTGCCTGAAATTCCATTTCTCTTGACAATGCTCTTTGAGCTATGGTTACAATACTAAAACAAGTTTCGATTAACGAACGTACAGCCCAAACCAATATAGATAAAATCCATCCTATCCAAGATATACGAATATCAATGCTCGATATACCAGCCAAAAATTTATCAAATATATCTCTCTTATTAATAATTTGAACGGCTATTTGCTGTGCTACATAAACGTATCGGCCTAACAACATAGATCGCTGTGCAAAATGACCAAATTCATGTGCCAGTACCGCTTTTAATTCTCCTAAGCTTAAAACATTCATAAGACCTAATCCTATCTCTAAGTTTTTTTTAGAAGGTATTATCAAATTGATGATAGAAAGATCATAGGATACACTTGCATTTACTCTTGGTGAAAGAAAAACTTTATGAGGCCTTGGTGCACCAGCTTCATCTGCTAATTTGTGTAAATAATCAAAAAGTAATGGTTCTTCCTTTTGTGTGACATATTTTTCTAAAGGATTCTTTTCTTTCTTATTAAAAATAAAAAGAGACTTAATCATAAATAAACAAAGAAAAGCATATCCTCCCGCCAATACATAGTGCCAAAATGTATCTCCATCTAGAAATGAGTAGTATGCTAATCGACCAAACCAGATTATCAAAACAACGTAAACAATAACAAAAAATAATAATCCTAAAATAGACAACCAAACATGTTTTTTAAACGAAGAAGTTGGGTTAGTAAAGCCTTCAGGAATATTTTGAGGGCCTTTTGAATATAAACTTGTCATATTAATCTTGTTTATTGATCAGCAAATAGAAATTTCAAATTAAGCGAAAAATTGCGAATTGAAAACAATTAGCACTAGCTCTATTAAATACTATAAACTATTTATCAATTATTTTTAATAAAAAATTAAGGCAAATGTAAAGCATCTCAGTTTCAAAAAATGACACTGAGATGTTTTTTAAAAAAACATAAATTCAATATCTCCTAATACTCTCTTGATATTTAGCAATTTCTCTACCATCGGGTTGGCCTTTCTACAACTTTTATCTATGCTCAACTTCTCTTTTATCATTACCCCTTCTCATTCTTTTCTACTTTTTATTTTATATTTGAAATTTAAAATCCTCCTATACCGAAGTATAGAAGGATTTAGGGAATTGCAAAAAATCAGCTAATTGCCGAAAAAAATTAAGGGGTAATGTACCGCCTTGTAATCCGTTTTTCTTCCTTGCCATAGTCCTACCCACGCTCGAATAGAAAAACGGATCTTCCCATAATATAACCATGTCTAAAGTTATACTACGCTTTACGTATTATAGGGCAATATTAGAGTATCCTAGTTTCATTTTTCGGGACTGAGAATTTTTTTTTCAAAAAAAATTATAGCTGTCATCAGCATTAACTTTATGCCTTTCTTATTAGCAGCTCATTAGAGGGCAACTCTCTTGTAAAAAAACCAATCGTAAACCCTACTGCTTGTTCATATACAAAGCTTTGGATGCTAAAATCGTATTCTATGGGAGCATCCAATTGTTTCATTACTTTGATAATACGGTAAAGCTTGGTTTTTGAGATCCCTAGTCTGTAGGCTAATTCATCTGGCGATCCTGTAGCCTGCATTCGAATCAATTGATCGATTCGCTCTATAAGCTTAATCTGTTTAATAATAACATTCATAATTCTTTCCTTTACTTAATACTTCTATTAATCAATATTTACTTGTGGGGTACATAGGTGTATGTCAGGAAAAAAATAGTTGTTACCTTGATTGTTACTTTTTTTTGAAAATGCTTAAAAAATTGTCCTTTGCAAGCTATTAGTCATTCTGTTTTTATAGAATGAGATTTAAAAATGTTCTGTGCTACTTGAAATTATAAGCTCGAAGTCTCCTCTCCCTCTGGGAGAGGATTAAGGTGAGGGGGTATTACGTTAAATCCCCTCATTACTGAAACAAGTTCAGCACTGGCTCTAACCTTCTCCCCAAGGAGAAGGAACTGTAATCACTTAAACTTATGTTGGTATAAAACCTTACTCTGTTAATGCGTTTAGCAATCGAACCGCATTATCTTTATACACCCCTTTATATTCGATAATTTCTTCGAGGATTTCTTTGGTTTTTTGGGTGTTTTTTAATTTCAAATAGGCCAGAGACAGATACCATCTCGAAGCTTCGTAGTATTTACTTGTGTTCAGGATATTTTCGAATTGAAGTATAGCGCTTTGTTCTTGATCGGTATTTAGGTAACTAGTACCAAGGTATACGCCAAGTTCTTTTTGACCTACAAGATTGGTGTCTTTTTCGAGCGCTTTAACTACTTTACCATACGCTCCTTTATTGTAGTTGTTCATAACACTTTGTAAAGCAGTATTCTGCTCTCCCCGAGTGATGTCTTCTGCCGGAAAAGGAACGTAGTGGGCCGCATATAAATTACGTAGTTCATCTGTGGTATCGATCGTATTCCATAATAATGTCCCCACACCTAATAACACAACAATGGTAGCTGCAATTCGTAATGGTGAGGAAAATAGGGTTTTAGTGAAAGAAGATTCTTCTTTTTTAACCTCTTTACTCACTTTTATCAGTTTTTCTTTAATCTCTAAAGTCTCTTGATCACTTAGCGTATGGTGTATGGCTTTATGTTTTGCAACTTCTTTTTGTAGCTCAGAATCATCAGCCATTTCGTTCTCAAAGATGACGACCTCATCAGCAGATAATCTGTTTGTAAGATACCTTTCTATTTTTTCAAATATTTCTGGTGTTCTTTCCATAAGCCCTATTTGTTTTCAGAAGTTAGTTGCAACTCCTTGTATATTGGATCCTGCTCGATCATTTCGATCAGGTGTTTTTTACATTCAAACTTCTTCTTTCGGGTATACCCTTCGGCATATCCTGTGATTTCTGCAATCTCTTTCATGCTTTTGCCCTCAAAAAGTAACTGCAATACTTCGCGACACGTATCGCTTAGGTTAACAAAATGTTTACGATACACATGTTCACGTTCTTTATCTTCTATTTCTTTTAAGATAGAAGCTTCTATTATTTGGGTATCCTCTGGTATCTCTTCTGTAACCACTAGTTTTCTGTTTTTGCGCAATCTGTTTCTCCAAATATTTTTAGACACTCCATAAAAATAGGTAGACAAAGGTGATCGAAGCTCTAACGAACCTGTTTTTAATTTTTGATATATAAACACAAATGCATCCTGAAAAACATCCTCGACATCATCCTCGTTACCCGAGTTTTTTAGGATATACTGTCGTATATACTTGCGATTTTTTTTATAAAACGCTCTAAACACAGCCTCATCGCCGGCAACAATACCTTCTATAATGTTTTGATCATCGGTGTTACTCATAAGTGTATGTAGGCTCTTAAAAGATTGTTACCTTGTATAAGTGTTAATGTAACCATAAAAGTAACATTTTTAGTTTCTTTGCTATACACATTAAAGGAGAACTGTTAAAAAAGATATCTACAACTCTATAAGCCTATGAAAACACGAAAAATTATAATACTGCTAGTAATTATTGTTGGGTTTTTTACCTATTCAACAAATGCCCAGGTTGCGACTGATACGTTGTTGGCTTCTCAATATTATAAAAAGGCAGATTCATTTTTAGAAGATAGAAAGTTGGACAGTTCTATCGTATATTTTAAAAAAGCATTACCTGTTTACCAAAAGGCTAAAGCTTGGGACAGAGTGGCTGGTTGTTACAACAAAATTGCGTCGAGCCAAAGATATAATAGTAAGTATAAAGAAGTCCTGTTGAATACAGAAAAGGCTTTAAAAATTAGCTCTCAGTATTTAAAAAATAATAATAGAGAAGAAGCATATGCTTATGATAATCTAGCATTATATCATGAACATAGCACCTCTGATTTTAACAATGCATCTATTTATTTTAAAAAAGCATTACAAGTTCGTAACAAGATGTCACCTAAAAATCACGAAGATATTGCTTTATCTTTCATTAGAATGGGAGATTTAGATCTTAGACAAGGATTTATGGAAAATGCGTTAGAAAATTTTAATAAATCTTTGACAACATTAATAGACGCTTTTGGCGAACATAATGCTATCACGTGGGATTCATATGAAAGAATTGGTAAGGTATATAGAGAGTTGGGTAAGTTTAATGAAGCTTTAACTAATTATGAAAAGGCATTAGAAGTCACAAGAAAGAATTTCGGAGAAAATCACCCCAAAACTGCCTATATGTATTCTACCTTAGGTGTTACCTATCGTGCAATAGCGGATTATATAAAATCAGAATTTTATCTAAAAAAAGCATTAGAATCTAGGGTTAAATTCTATGGAGAAAAAAATAGAAGTGTAGCGTTCTCTTATTACTCTTTAGGAATATTAAATAAAAATATTGGCAAATACGAATTGTCAATTAATTATTTTTCAAAGGCGCTCAAATTATTTATAGAATTACTTGGGGAAAATAGCACTCAAGTTGCCAACACTTATTATGGTTTAGGCTTGTTCTTTCTTGAAAAAGATTCAAATAATATTGCTTTAGAATATTTTCAAAAAAGCGTTTCGATATTTAAACAAAAAAACAAAAATCATCCAAGCCTTTGCGTTGCTTACAATGCTATTGGAAACTGTTTTAAAAATACTGGATCTTATGAGCAATCTTTAGAATATTTTAACATGTCTCTCACTCTTGCTACCTTAATTTATGGAAAAGAAAATTTTAGAGTTGGTTCGGCTTATCAAAATATTGGATTCGTTTATAAAGAATTGGAGAACTACGATGAAGCTCTTACTTTTTTAGAGAAAGGAACACTTATTATGAAAAATAGTTTTGAAACAAACCATCATAAAATTACAATGGGATATCGTAATATTGGTAATATTCTAAAAATAAAAGGAAAATATCAGGAGTCCTTACAGTATTTTCAAAAAGCTTTAAATACTCAGATTAATAAAAATGATGATACTGCATATACTTTTGATCAAATTGCCTTATTAAACCAAGAAATTGGCGAATATGGTGAAGCTTTGGAATTCTTTGAAAATTCTTTGAAAATACGTCAAAAACTATTTGGTATTAATAATTCATTAGTTGCCAAATCATATAATCTAATAGCTAACTTTTTTTTAGAGCGGAAATTATATCAAAAAGCATTAATAAATTATGACAAAGCTATAATATCTAATACTAAACTTGATACTCTTAAAAATAACTTAACCAACCTAAATCAATATTATAATAATATAGTCTTATTGACTACACTTCAAGGTCAAGCCAAAACCAATAAAAAAATATACCTAAAAAGTAATGATTTAGCCTATCTTAAAAATGCGATCAGCATCTACCAAAAAGAAGATGCCCTAATCAATACTATAAGACAAAGTTTTACCAACTATCAAGATAAAGTAACCTTTGCTAAACAAGCTAAAGAAGTATATCAAAGAGCGATTGAGGCACAATTACTATGGTATGAGGCAGAAAATGATCAACAGGCTCTAGAAAAAGCCTTTTATTATGCTGAGAGAAGTAAAGCCAATGCCTTAAAAGAAATGCTAGCCGCATCAAATGCCAAAAACTTTACAGGCCTCTCTACCGATCTTATCACTTTAGAAAAAGAACTTAGAATTAATAAAGCCTTTTATCAATCTAAAGTCACAGAGGAACATTCAGAAAAAGATGCGGATTCATCGAAGATCACCCAATACGAAAACAAACTCTTTGAGATCAATCGAAGACAGGATTCGTTAACCGAGGTGTTAGAAAAAAACTACCCTAAATACTACCAATTAAAATATCAAAATGATATTGTATCGGTAGGTAAGCTTCAGCAACAACTTAATGAGCGTACTACCGTAGTAGAATTTTTTACGTCCGATAGTATCACCTATGCCTTTACTATTACTAAAAACACAATTGCTATAAAAGAATTAGCAACTCCTAGCTTAGAAAAAAAAGTAGAACAGTTTAGAGATGCTATCACCTCAAAACATGTGGGCGATTTTAAAGCATCGGCTCATCAATTGTATCAACAACTCATTGCTCCTATAGCCGATCAATTTGTGGGAGATGAGTTAATCATCATCCCTGATGGACCACTATGGCATCTTAATGTTGAGCTATTGCTTACTCAAAATAAAGACTCTAATAATCCTAAAGATTTGCCGTATTTGCTTCATGATTATGCGATTAGTTATGCCAACTCAGCAAACCTGTTGTTTACCAATCATAAAGACGCTCAAAAATCTAAAAAACAAGAAGAATGTTTGGCCTTTTCATTTACAGATAGCACTAGCGTTGTTGATACCAAAACCATGAGTTTGGCAACATTGCGTGATGCCGGAGATGACTTGCCAGGAACCCGAAAAGAAATCAAAGCTATTGCCGAGATTATCAATGGACAATATTACTTCGGGTCTGAAGCCATAGAGGTCAATTTTAAGAAAAATGCAGGTCAATATAATATTCTACACCTGGCATTGCATGGCGAGGTAGATAACGAACGACCAGAGAATTCTAGGCTCTATTTTACCAAAAGCAAAGATACTATAGAAGACAATTTGCTATATGGTCATGAGCTGTTTGCTCTAGATATCCCTGCAGAGCTTACGGTACTGAGTGCCTGTAACACGGGATCAGGTAAAATCGCCAAAGGAGAAGGGATTATGAGTTTGGGTACTGCGTTTCAGTATGCTGGGACAAAAAGTTTACTCTTAACCAGTTGGGAGGTATCGGATCAAACCACACCAGAACTCATGAAATACTTCTATACCAACCTTAAAGCAGGGATGAATAAGGCGAAAGCGTTACAGCAAGCTAAACTACAATATTTAAAAACCGCCGATATTAATCGTACTCATCCTTTTTATTGGGGTGGATTTTATCTGGTGGGGGATGCTGCTGCTATACCGTTTAGTGATTATACTTGGTGGTATTGGGTATTAGGATTGGTGCTATTTGGGATTTTGTTTCTGGCTATGTTTTGGTTTAGGAAGAGAAAACACGATTCATAAATACGTCTTACAAAATGGATCCCAGATCAAGTCTGGGATGACAGTTTAGATTTCTGATTTTATTTAAAAAAGCGTCACTTCGAGTGATTTTTCGCAATAAAATGGAGAAAAATTGTATCGAGAAGAGCTTTTGAATATAAAAATTTACTAGTCTTCGATAGTCCTGCTGAGCGTGTCGAAGTACAATTCCGATTACCATCGGAATCACTCAGACCGACGTAAATTTTCTTTAAACACCAAACTACACCAACTTAATATCTTCCTTGAACAACATATGAATATACTCGGCATGTAAATTCGCATTTTCTTTACTCTCTAAACAATGAAACAATAAATGAATCAGTCCATAATCGCCAAGGCTATCTCTATACTCGTGTCTTTCTTTATTTTTTACCCACATGATAAAAGAGCATAAATGACCTATCTCTCCTATTTTTTGAGGATCCTTTAAACATTCGCGAAACGCATCTAACTCCATCAAAGCATACTCATTATACTTTCGTTTACAAAAATTATAATCAAAGCTATGCTTATAGGATTGCAGCTTTCGGTTTTGTATTTCATAGTTAATACCACTCATAACATTAAGATTCATTTGCATTAGGTACTTTATCATCATAGTCATCTACTTGAGGCTAGCATATATTTTGCAAAACACATGCCAAGACTTTAAAAAACTTCCTTAATAAAAAGCTAAAAACTCTTAAATTTTAAAGAAACTATGAAGTATACTGATTTGGAATAATTCCATAACAAAAATACAAAATTTGGAATAATTCCAAAAATTTATTTTGTACTTAGTGTCATAATTTTCAACTGCATATTAGATATCCATATGCCTTTCGGCTTATCAAAACGCCCTTAAAACCTGGGTTCGATATAACGTTCAAATTAATCAAAATCCTTGTCATCCTGAGCTTGTCGAAGGGTCGATACAGTTTTTCTCCATTTCATTATGAAAAATCACTCAATTTAACGGCTTTTGTACTAAAATTACTTGTTTTCGATACATTTTTGCTATCACAAAAACACTCAAACCGACGTAATTTTCTTATGTCAAACTCAGGTTTCGAGGCTTTATCCAGCGAAAACACAAAAGCATTTAATACGTTGACCTACAAATAAGTAACTTATGTTTTTCTTTACTCTTGTTAATAAAACCTAATAAGTTTATTTTCAAAAAAAGAGTTTGCCTATTACATTTACTTCAGAATTTGATACAATCTGGTATGTTTTTTGGGGAAAGAACTATCGGAATGAAAAATTGGGAAATACAAATCAAATTATAAATTATGCAGTATAAAGTAATTGATGCAAAAAGCCAGTATTTTGGCAAAGTATTGGATTTCGAATCCTGCTCTACATTGAGTGATTTAGGAGGAGTACTCTTAAAAATAGGAAGAAACAGAGTTTCACTGTTTAAATTTAATGAAGTAGAAATGGTATAACTACCTTTCTGCTTCTTTCTCTACCCCACTCTTAGTACTTTCTACTTATTTTAAGATTAGAATACAATACATATCGTTAACAACATGAAACGATTATCCATATATGTAGTATGCCTATTCTGGATGAGCAGTAGTTGCCAGAACCAGGTAGCTATTGAGGATATTAATGTGATTCCTGTTACGTCTATAAAAGATCAGAAATATGCAGATGTATTTTCAATATTGGATGGAGTCTGGAAGGGACAATTCTTAATCTTTGAAGATCAAAAGCGCGTACCAAAAAACGAAATTGATCTAAAAAACATTGCTTCTACCAGCCTACAAAAAGAAGGGTTGCAACAAGTAAACAGCATCAATGTAGAGCAGATATATACTTCAGAAAATCCTTTTTTTCAAAGAGTGACTATTACCGATAGCTATCCAGATACCGGGCAAAAAATTGTAAGTAAAGGCGTAAATAAAATTCAAGAGGGTCGCATGTGGTGTGTCGTACAAAAACCCGATGAAATGGTTATTCATAAAGGTAATACCGAAGGAGAAAATACGATTATATGGTGGAGAAATGAAAAATCTCCTCAGAGAATAGAATATTTTAAAGAAACGGTTTCGAAAGACTTTTACGAAATCATTGGATGGGGATATTATCAAGGCGACGACACAAAACTATCTCCCAAACTTTGGTTTTATGCCAAGTATGAACGGCAAAACAAAGACTAATTAAACCATATCTCTCAACCCTATAAAGATCTAATACTAAAAAAACGGTGTCACTTCGAGTGATTTTTGAAGAAAATTGTATCGAGAAGGTTTCAAAAACGAAAATTTACTTGTCTTCAATAGTCCTGCTGAGCATATCGAAGTACAATCCCAACTATCATTGGGATCACTCAGACTGACGTAAATTTTCTTATCTGTTATTCAGATTTCTTCTACCCCAACTCCGTAATACGTTTCACATACTTACCAATTACATCAAATTCTAAGTTAACCACGGTACCTTCTCTAAAGGTGTTAAAATTAGTATGCTCATATGTAAAAGGAATAATTGCTACACTAAATTCATTTTTTTTAGAATTTACTACCGTTAAACTTACCCCATTAACAGTAATCGATCCTTTTTCTATAGTGATATTACTTAATCCCGGATCATAGTTAAAGGTAAAATACCAACTGCCATCGGCTTCAGAAACAGCCGTACACACCGCCGTTTGATCTACATGACCCTGTACAATATGCCCATCTAACCGAGCTCCTAGTTTCATCCCGCGCTCAAGATTTACCATGCTCCCTTCTACGAGATCCTTAAGATTGGTCTTATCTAATGTCTCCTTAATCGCTGTTACGGTATACGTATCATCTTCAATAGAAACTACGGTAAGGCATACTCCATTATGTGCTACGCTTTGATCAATTTTTAATTCTGAAGTAAAATTTGAACGCACTGTAATATCCAGATTTTCCTGATCTGTTTTTAAAGATGCAATTGTTCCTAATTCTTCGATGATTCCTGTGAACATAAATGCGAATTATTTAGTTAAATTTGTGGTCTTAAAGTTTGAGATCTTTTTAATTCCTTCGGAATTAGGTTTCAAAAATACTGATAAAGGAATTTATATAATGAAGAAAGAAGAAAAAATAAGAATAGGAATTTCTATAGGAGATCTTAATGGCATAGGAAGCGAAGTAGTGCTCAAAACGTTTGAAGATTCTCGAATGCTGGATTTTTGCACTCCTGTGATTTTTGCATCTGTAAAAATTCTTTCTTTTCTCAAAAAACAATACAACATCAAAAGTAGTCTGCACGGTATTGATAAAACCTCCCAGATTTTAGATGGTAAAATTAACGTGCTTAATGTGTGGAAAGAAGCAGTAGAGCTTAATTTTGGCAAAGAAGATGAGAAAATTGGCAACTATGCTATTAAATCACTTAAAGCGGCAACACAAGCACTCAAAAATAATGAAATAGATATCTTAGTTACTGCGCCTATAAATAAGCGTAGCATACAGTCTGATGAATTTAAATTTCCTGGTCATACCGATTATCTGAATCAGGAATTAGAAGGCAACAGTCTTATGTTCATGATTACCGATGACCTCAAAGTAGGCTTACTTACAGATCACGTAGCTGTAAAAGATATTGCCGATAGTATTACACCAGAATTAATAGAAGAAAAAGTAAACACCATATATGATTCTTTAAAACAAGATTTCGGAATATCGAAACCAAAAATTGCTGTATTAGGAATTAATCCGCATAGTGGAGATCATGGTGTCATTGGCAAAGAAGACGAAGACGTATTAAAACCAACGATCAAAAAAATTAATGAATCCGGTAAATTGGTGTATGGCCCCTATGCGGCAGATAGTTTCTTTGGATCGAATACCTACAAAGCTTTTGATGCTATTGTGGCCTCGTATCATGATCAGGGACTAATCCCGTTCAAAACCTTGTCTTTTGGCAAAGGTGTGAATTATACCGCAGGACTTGCTAAAGTACGTACGTCTCCAGATCATGGGACAGCGTTCGAAATAGCGGGAAAAAATCAAGCAGATCCTAGCTCTTTTAAGGAAGCCATTTTTTCGGCATTAAAGATTTATAAAAACAGAAATCAATATGCCGAGATTACCAAAAATCCATTAAAAAAACAACCCCGTAAACCTCAGAAAAAGGCATGAGGTGTGGGGTATGAGGTATTAAGATCATTACTCAAACCTGAAGCCTCAAACCTCAAACCAAATAAAACACTAACAATCTGATATAATTTTGTTTACAAAAAGGGTTTGATAATGATTTTTTTTTATCTTTGCACCCGCCTTTACCAAATTGGTAGGCACTTGAAACTGATGATGAAATGAAACAACTTAAAGAGTATACCATTCCTTTTGTTGGGCTGAAGCAAGGATTACACCAGTTTGAGTATGATGTTGATAATACGTTCTTTGAACATTTTGAGTATGACGAATTTAATGCATCTGCAGTAAGAGTAGATCTGGAGTTTAACAAAAAAACAACGATGTTCGAACTTCAGTTTAAAGCTTCTGGAACTGTAAATGTAAATTGTGATCTCACTAACGAACCTTTTGACTTGCCTATCGAAAATGAAATTTTTCTGGTAGTAAAGTTTGGTGATGAATATAATGATGAGAACGAAGAGCTTTTAATATTACCACACGGTGATTACGAAGTGAACGTTCAGCAATATATTTATGAGCTTATTGTTTTAGCTATACCTTCAAAAAGAGTTCATCCTGGTGTAGAAGACGGAACGTTAGAATCAGACATACTCGAAAGATTAGACGAACTAAGTCCAAGAGAAAAAACAATAGAAAATACCAATGAGGAAACAGATCCGCGTTGGGACAAATTAAAAAATTTATTAAACGATAAATAATAGCTAAGCAATGGCACATCCTAAGAGAAAAATATCGAAAACCAGAAGAGACAAAAGAAGAACTCATTATAAAGCTACTGTACCACAAATTGCTACAGATCCTACTACAGGAGAAGCACATTTGTATCACAGAGCACACTGGCACGAAGGTAAACTATACTATCGTGGTCAAATCGTGATCGATAATACAGAAGAAGTGGCATAAGCCCACTGTTAAAATTTCATATAAAACTCTCACAAAAGTGAGAGTTTTTTTGTTTTTAGTTGAATATGTGTCAAAATCCCGTTATTTTGCGCCATATTTGTATATAATTTAGTAATTTCGACGACATTTTTGCACAATAGTTCGCGACACTAAAACTAAGACATGAGTAAAATCACAGCCGCTATCACAGCTGTTGGCGCATACGTGCCAGACTATGTGTTAACCAATAAGATTTTAGAAACTATGGTTGACACAAACGACGAATGGATTACCACTCGTACAGGTATAAAAGAACGCAGAATACTAAAAGAAGAGGGCAAAGGAAGTTCTTTCTTAGGTATTAAGGCGGCAGAAGATTTAATCGCTAAAAAAAATCTTGATCCAAAAGAGATTGATATGGTGATTTTTGCTACTGCAACTCCTGACCTTCCTGTTGCTGCAAACGCAGCATTTGCAGCTTCAAAAATAGGTGCCGTTAATGCATTTTCTTATGACTTACAAGCTGCTTGTTCCAGTTTTTTATACGGGATGTCTACGGCAGCTAGTTATATAGAATCTGGGAGATACAAGAAAATATTACTTATAGGAGCAGATAAAATGTCTTCTATTATTGATTATACCGATCGTGCTACCTGTATCATTTTTGGAGATGGTGGTGGAGCCGTACTTTTTGAACCTAACGAAGATGGTTATGGATTACAAGATGAGTATCTACGTACAGACGGTATAGGAAGAGAATTCTTAAAAATCGAAGCTGGTGGTTCTATACTGCCTCCTTCAGAAGAAACTGTAGCGAAAAAACAACATTTTGTGCAACAAGACGGAAAAACTGTATTTAAGTATGCCGTTTCTAATATGGCAGATGCCAGCACAAAAATTCTGGAACGTAATAATATGACCGGAAATGACGTAAATTGGCTCATTGCACATCAAGCCAACAAACGTATTATTGACGCTACAGCAAATAGAATGGGGTTAGACGAGGATAAAGTTCTTATGAATATCCAAAGATATGGTAACACAACTTCTGCTACGATACCTCTATTATTACACGATTACGAAAAACAACTCAAAAAAGGAGATAACATTGTATTTGCCTCATTTGGAGGAGGCTTTACATGGGGTTCTATTTATTTAAAATGGGCCTATAATTCCTAAACAACTAAACACACAATACCCAATATTATGGATTTAAAAGAAATTCAGAATTTGATTAAATTCGTAGCCAAATCAGGGGCTAGCGAAGTAAAGTTAGAGATGGATGACGTTAAAATCACCATCAAAACCGGAGGAGAAGACAGTAAAGAAACAACTTTTGTGCAACAGATACCTGTAGGCACAGCAGTTCCTCCTCAACCTGTTGCACCAGCACCAGTTGCACCGACTACACCGGCTGCTCCTGTAGCTGCAGCCGAGAGTTCATCATCAGATGACAACTCAAAATACATAACGATCAAATCTCCTATAATAGGAACTCTATACAGGAAACCATCACCAGATAAACCTACTTTTGTAGAGGTAGGCGATTCTATAAAAGAAGGAGATGTACTTTGTATTATAGAAGCAATGAAACTTTTTAACGAAATCGAGAGTGAAGTTTCTGGTAAGATTGTAAAAGTATTGGTGGATGAGGCCTCTCCAGTAGAGTTTGATCAACCATTATTCTTAGTAGACCCATCATAATTAATCTCAAAATTTCAAATCCCAAATTCCAGAGATCTTAGAAAATTGGAATTTGTTTTTTGGATATTGTAATTTTTAAAAAGTTATGTTTAAAAAAATTCTAATTGCAAATAGAGGTGAGATTGCGATGCGAGTAATCAGAACCTGCAAAGAAATGGGCATAAAGACTGTGGCTGTATACTCTACTGCAGATGCAGAGAGTTTACATGTTCGTTTTGCAGACGAAGCCGTTTGTATAGGACCAGCGCCTAGTAACGAATCCTACCTGAAAATGTCTAATATTATTGCTGCTGCAGAAATTACAAACGCAGATGCAATACATCCAGGATATGGTTTCTTATCAGAAAATGCAAAATTCTCGAAGATCTGCGAAGAACACGAAATAAA
Organism: Aquimarina penaris; assembly: GCF_040786285.1. Taxonomy (NCBI): domain Bacteria; kingdom Pseudomonadati; phylum Bacteroidota; class Flavobacteriia; order Flavobacteriales; family Flavobacteriaceae; genus Aquimarina; species Aquimarina penaris. The sequence continues at coordinate 1,040,515 of NZ_JBFMKQ010000001.1, read as the reverse complement.
GTTCATCGGTGCGAGTGCAGAAATGATAGACAGGATGGGAGATAAAGCCTCTGCTAAATCCACTATGATCGAAGCTGGTGTACCTTGTGTACCAGGAAGTGAAGGTGTAATTCCGGATTTTGAAACGTGTAAAAAAGTGGCTATAGAAACTGGTTACCCGGTAATGCTTAAGGCCAGTGCCGGTGGTGGTGGAAAAGGTATGCGTGCAGTTTGGAAAGAAGAAGACCTGCAAAATGCCTGGGAATCTGCCAGACAAGAAAGTAAAGCTGCCTTTGGGAATGATGATATGTACATGGAAAAACTCATCGAAGAACCTCGTCATATCGAAATCCAAGTTGTTGGCGATAGCAACGGTAGAGCCTGTCACTTATCAGAGAGAGATTGTTCTGTACAGCGTAGACACCAAAAATTAACAGAAGAAACCCCTTCTCCGTTCATGACCGATGAGTTGAGAGAAAAAATGGGTGCAGCAGCAGTAAAAGCTGCCGAATATATCAAATATGAAGGAGCAGGTACGGTAGAGTTCTTAGTAGATAAACACCGTAACTTCTACTTTATGGAAATGAATACCCGTATACAAGTAGAACACCCTATTACAGAACAGGTTGTAGACTATGATTTGATCAGAGAGCAAATTCTGGTCGCTGCGGGAGTGCCAATTTCTGGTAAAAACTATGTTCCGCAACTACATTCTATAGAGTGTAGAATCAATGCCGAGGATCCTTATAAGGATTTTAGACCTTCACCAGGTAAAATTACCAATTTACATATCCCGGGAGGTCATGGTGTACGAGTAGACACTCATGTATACAGTGGATATACCATTCCTCCAAATTATGACTCGATGATTGCTAAATTGATTACTACTGCACAAACACGTGAAGAAGCAATCAACAAGATGAAAAGAGCATTAGATGAGTTTGTAGTAGAAGGAATAAAAACTACGGTTCCTTTTCATAGACAATTAATGGATCATCCAGATTATGTTTCAGGTAATTATACTACCAAGTTTATGGAAGATTTCGAAATGAAAGAACCCGAAGACTAAACCACAAAAAATATAAGCCTCAGTAATGAGGCTTTTTTGTATATATCACTTAGATTTGAGGTAAGCATCTTTTTAAACAAAAAATGAATTTAAGTTATTGGGAACATAAATCCTGGCTATCAAATATCGATTTTACCATTGTTGGTAGTGGTATTGTTGGGCTTTCGTGTGCTCTACGATTAAAAGAAAAACTCCCTACGGCCAGCATCCTTGTTCTAGAACGTGGAATACTTCCCAACGGAGCGAGTACCAAAAATGCTGGATTTGCTTGCTTTGGAAGTTTGTCTGAAATACTGGAAGACCTCAACACTCATACAGAAGAAGAAGTTGTGCAACTTGTTCAAAAAAGACATCAGGGACTTCAGCAACTACGAAAAAATCTCGGGGACCATAGCATTGATTATTTGCAATTGGGAGGGTATGAACTTTTTACACAAGAGGATGAAGAGCTATATGCTACATGTCTTTCAAAAAAAGAAGAAATCAATCAGTTATTAAAACCGGTATTTAATGATGATGTCTTCATTCTAAATAAAAACACCTTCAACTTTAAAAATATTCAACCTCAATATATTGTAAATCAGTTTGAAGGACAGATTGATACCGGTAAAATGATGCAAGCTTTATTACACAAGGCACAGGAGCTCGGTATTAAGATATTAAATAATTGCACCGTTCAGGAAATTAATGATCTTAACAATACAGTCGAAATAAAAACAGATCATTTTACGTTTTCTTCTCATAAAGTAATGATCGCTACTAATGGTTTTGCTTCGCAATTAGGTATTAACCAGGTACAACCCGCCAGAGCGCAGGTGTTAATAACCAAGCCTATTAACAATTTGCATATTAAGGGTACTTTTCACCTGGATAAAGGCTATTATTATTTTAGGAATATAGATCAAAGAATCCTTTTCGGTGGAGGTAGAAATCTTGACTTTAAGGCCGAAGAAACTACAGAATTAGCACAAACCGAATTGGTGCAACAAAAATTAAATGAAATTTTGCATGATGTAATTTTACCTGATACTAATTTCGAAATTGAACATCGATGGAGTGGAATTATGGGTGTAGGAAATCAGAAAAAACCCGTGGTTAAGCAAATATCAAACAACGTCTTTTGTGGTGTACGCCTAGGCGGAATGGGTGTTGCGATAGGAAGCCTTGTTGGCACGGAATTAGCAGATCTATTATAGATAAATCTGTATAGAGGTATGATAAAAATTCTTCGCATTTTATTGAAAAGTTGGATTGCTTTTATGATACTTGCTCCTATTTGGGTGATGAGTTATACATGGATAGATGTGCCCGCTACACCCCTAATGGGAATTCGTAAACTTCAATCCAAACAAAAACATACCCTTCAACATCATTGGGTGCCATTGTCACAGATTTCTAAGAATTTACAATTAGCCGTGATTTGTAGTGAAGATCAGCGATTCTTAGAACATGAAGGTTTTGATAAAAAAGCGATTGAAAAAGCACTAGCAGAACATAAAGCTGGGAAACGACTTCGCGGAGCCAGCACCATCTCACAACAAACCGCTAAAAATGTTTTTTTATGGCCACATCGCAGCTGGATACGTAAAGGACTCGAAAGTTATTTTACCTTTCTAATAGAATCTTTTTGGAGTAAAGAACGCATTCTCGAAATCTATTTGAATAGTATCGAAATGGGTAATGGGATTTATGGGGCAGAAGCTGCAGCACAATTTTGGTTTAATAAATCGGCATTAGATCTCAATCGGGATGAAGCTGCTGCACTCGCTTCAATTTTACCCAATCCAAGAAAGTTTTTGGCTACTCCCGCTTCTGATTATACTCAAAAAAGAAAAGAATGGATCTTTATACAAATGCATAATTATGGTACTTTAGTATTCGATAAGGAACAACAAAATGAATACAACGAATAGTAAACAAGAATTACTTAACCAATGCAAAAGTTATGTGAACCAACGACTACAACGTATTCAAGACACAATTTCAGATATTCAAGAATCTCTAACCTCAGAAACCAAGAGTACTGCTGGTGATAAACACGAAACAGGCAGAGCAATGCTACAATTAGAACGAGAAAAAGCAGGGCAACAATTGGCCGAAGTGCAAAAGTTACAGGAAATTTTAGCCAAAATTGATATCTCATCTTGTTCAGAACATGTTCGGTTGGGGAGTTTAGTTGCTACCTCGCGAGGCAATTATTTTCTTAGTATTTCGGCAGGTAAGATTCTTGTTAAAAATGAGTGGTATTATGCCATTGCCACTAATTCACCCATTGGTAAACTAATGTTAGGAAAAACTATAGGAAGTGAATTTAGTTTTAATGGGGGAAAAATTAAAATAGTAAAAATAATATAGTCTAAAACAGTAAACCTTTTGGCATACAAAAATGATTTTAAGTAAATTGCCAATTCATAAATCATCATTACCATGCAGAAGTTTTTTGTACTCACCCTTATAGGAATATTGTTTTTTTCGTGTAAACCGTATGAGAATACTAAAATCAGAAAAAACCAGATCACCTATGAAGATTTTAGGGCAGATCAAAGACTATATCCTACCGATGATGGTCTTATAAAGTATATTGACAAAGGAAAAGGACCTGCTATTTTGCTGCTTCATGGCGTACCTACATCGGGTTGGTTGTACCGCAAAATGATCGATCCATTGGTTGCTAAAGGATATCGAGTGATCGTTCCGGATATGTTGGGTTATGGATCTAGTGATTCACCAGAGGGTTTTGAGATTTACAATGCAGAAAATCACGCCAAACGCATATTGCAACTTATGGAAGCTCTGGGTATCGAAAACTGGTCTCATGTAATGCATGACGCTGGTGGATTATGGACCTGGGAATTGATGAAACAGGCTCCTGATAAAATTGAAAAACTAATCGTACTTAATACCATTATTTATGAAGATGGGTTTTATCCACCAGTAAGAATGAAACCAGGAGGACTGGCCAAAACTGCTATGTGGGCGTATCGAAATGGAGTTACAACCAATACCTTATTAAAAAAACTATTCGAAGAAGGGCTTAAAGAAAATACGCTTAACGTATTAGATGTAGAAGGCTATAAAACCCCTTTGCTTGAGGGTAAAACATATGCCATGTACTACTTTTTTAGTCAAACGTGTAATGAGTTGCCCGACTACTCAGACGTTTTTGAAAATGTAAATATTCCGGTTTCGGTAATATGGGGTATTCATGACACAATGTTACAATGGCCTCCACAAGAAAATAGAGTGGCAAGAGCCTTAAAAGTAAACTCTGAAGATATACATTTTGTAGATGAAAAACATTTTATCCAGGAAACAAAAGCAAAAGAAATCACGTATAAAATCTTGGATTTTTTAAATAGGTAGTGGTTTTATTGAGAATTGTAAGCATTACTATTGAACTTAATTTAGGCATAGACCTTTAATCCAGTTTTGTAATTCTACTTTTAAGATCGTTTCATTAATTAATTCCTGAATTTGATCTAGCTCATCCTTACTTACTGCAAGATCTATTTTATCTGAAGGAGTTCTTAATAACAATGATCTGCAGTTTTTAGGATCTTTACAATCTGCACAACATTGAGACTGCATGGTGATCGCACAAAAGTCTGAAAAATCCTTGAGTTCACTTAGATTGAGTAAAAATCCAATATCTCTAAAAACCAATTGAACTTTGGGTATAGCGTCTCGCATTTCTCTTTTCCAAAAGAAAGATATCCCCACTTTATTACTGTATATTTTATCAATAGCGTTCATTCTGAGTCTATTTTAACATCAAAAATAACAACTATTTATAATAAATCTAAATAAAAATAAGTTAAATAATATCTTTTAGTTTTAATTGAAGAGATAGAGTACCATTCCATTCGTTTTCATCTATGGTATACGCAGCTTTAAATTGTTTATTTTTCCCGATTAGATCATGTTTAGAGCCTAGCCCAAACCCTATTGCCCCAATAGTAGTATTATTTTTTTGTACTGCACATTTTAAATGTTTTTCATCTGCTCCTACACACTTACCATATCCCGTATCTGTTAGACCTTCGGTCATAAAAATTGGTGTCATATTTCCTGGTCCAAAAGGAGCAAATTGTTTAAGAATACGATAGAACTTTGGTGTGATCTGTTCTAATTCTATAGCAAAATCGACAGATATTTCAGGAATTAGTAGTTGCTTATCAATTGTCGCAGAGACTACTTCTTCAAATTTTTGTTTAAATGGTTCATATTGCTCCTCTTGCAAGGTTAATCCTGCCGCATATTTATGTCCTCCAAATTGTTCTATATGATCCGAGCAGGCTTCTAAAGCATTATACACATCAAAACCTTTAACAGATCTAGCAGAAGCAGCCAATTTTTTGCCACTTTTAGTAAAAACCAATGTTGGGCGATAATACGTTTCGGTTAATCTTGAAGCTACAATACCTATAACTCCTTTATGCCAATTTTCTTGATACACTACCGTAGTATGTCTTTCCTCTTCCTTATTATCTTGTATTTGTCCTAAGGCTTCTAGGGTAATACTTTTATCAGCGTCTTTTCGGTCACTATTATAGAGTTCAATTTCTGAAGCATAGTGTAATGCCGTTTCAAAATTTTCTTCGGTTAAAAGATTAACGGCATGTAGGCCATGTTTCATTCTTCCGGCGGCATTAATCCTAGGCGCAATAATAAATACCAAATCTGTAATAGTAAGTACTTCTTTTTTTACTTGCGACAGCATCGCTTTAAACCCAATTCTTGGGTTTGCATTTATCACCTGAAGCCCAAAATATGCTAGTGTTCGGTTTTCTCCTGTAATTGGTACAATATCTGCTCCTATTGCGGTAGCCACCAAATCTAAATAGGGTAACAAATCATCTATAGTTTGGTTTTGATGATGAGCCAACCCTTGAATCAATTTAAATCCTACCCCACACCCGCATAATTCTTTATAAGGATATTCGCAATCTTCTCGTTTTGGATCCAAGACGGCAACAGCATCTGGGATCTCATCTCCTGGGCGGTGGTGATCACAAATGATAAAATCAATTCCTTTTGATTTAGCATAGGCAACTTTTTCGACGGCTTTAATTCCACAATCTAAAGCAATAATTAGACTGATATCATTATCATGAGCATAATCAATACCCATATACGAAACACCATATCCCTCATCATACCGATCGGGAATATACGTAGCAACTTGTGGAGATAATGTTTTTAGATATGAAGACATCAATGCTACCGACGTAGTCCCATCTACATCATAATCACCATATACCATGATATTTTCGCCATTAGCAATTGCTTTTTTAATTCGAGATACTGCTTTATCCATATCTCTCATTAAAAAAGGATCATGTAAGTCTTCTAGAGAAGGTCTGAAGAATTTTTTGGCCTGATCATACGTCTCAATACCTCTTTGGACCAAAAGCTCAGCGATTAAATGATCTACATTAAGGGATTTTGCCAACTCATGTGTTATTGTGCTGTTTACTTTAGGTTTTAGTGTCCACCTCATTCTTATGATATATTCCAATATTAAAAAATCCAAAGTACAAAAAACATCTTGACCTCTCTAGATTTGATATTAGTTTTGTATTTTGCTTTGCCAAAAATTTTACATTTAAACTCAAAAAATCACATACACATGCCATTAGTTACTCCATTGTCTGCTGATCATGATCCAAAGACCAGAGAATTAGCAGAATTTTTTAATGAAACCTTAGGTTTTTGTCCAAATTCGGTGCTTACTATGCAACGAAGACCAGCTATTTCTAAAGCCTTTATTAATCTTAATAAGGCTGTTATGGCTAATGAGGGTCGAGTAACTTCGGCTTTAAAACGCATGATTGCATGGGTAAGCAGTAATGCAACCGGATGTAGATATTGCCAGGCACATGCCATTCGTGCCGCAGAACGATATGGTGCAGAACAAGAGCAATTAGATAACATATGGGAATATAAAACACACCCTGCTTTTAGTGATGCAGAACGAGCGGCATTGGATTTTTCGTTAGCCGCATCGGTAATTCCTAATGCAGTAGACAATACCATTAAAGAGGAATTATATAAATACTGGAATGAAGGTGAAATTGTAGAAATGCTAGGTGTAATTTCTTTATTTGGATACCTTAACCGATGGAATGACTCTATGGGTACAACAGTAGAAGAAGGTGCCATAGAATCTGGTGAGCAATACCTTGGTAAACATGGTTGGGAGAAAGGGAAACATGTTTAGTATTTATAGAATATAAAATATAGACTTCACAGGTTTTATGCTTCGATAAACACGGCAACCAGCCTGTGAGGTTGTTTTAATTATAATTTGATAAACTTAAACAGCAATAATCTTTTCTTTAACGGCTTTAATGATTAATCCCGCTGTATTTTTTACCCCTAATTTGCTCATTAAATTTTTTCGATGCCCCTCGATAGTTCTTACACTTAGAAAAAGTTTTTCTGCGATTTCTGCCGTGGTCAATTCTTGCGTTACGAGTTCTAGTACTTCTAATTCTCTAGAGGTAAGATGGTAATTTTTACCTATTGTAGGAGGTTTGGTAACCTTATGCTTAAGTCCTTTTAATAGAGCTTCAGAAACAAAAGGATTAAAATAAAACCCTTTCTCATATACCGATCTAATGGCCTCCTCTAATTCAACCTGATTGGTGTCTTTTAATAGATAACCATTCGCTCCTACTTCCATCAAATAAGAAATCATTCTTTCTTCTTTATGCATTGTTAAAATTATAATTTTGAGGTCTGGATACATTTCTTGTAATTTTAAAGTCGTATCGACCCCATTCATGTCTTCCATCTCTAAATCCAACAAAATCACATCTGGCACTTCATTATTAAGTTTTGTTAAAAGGTCTCTGCCACTAATTGCTTCTAAAACCAATGAGATATCCGGCATTTTATTTAATAAAGATTTTATCCCTTCGCGAAACAAATTATGATCATCAATTAACCCTAGTTTTATAGTTTCCATAATGGATATGTTTTTAGTTTTTAGTGTCTTTTTTAAGGAATTTCGAGTTGAATTTTCATTCCTGAAGCTTTTTCAAGAAAGAATATATTTCCTGACAGCACTGATAATCTACTTTCTATATTCTTAAGACCTATTCCTTTTTGATACGGTAGTTTTTCTTGATCCAATCCTTTTCCATCATCTTCATATAGTATAATCAACACATCCTTCTTGTTTTTTAATTCAATTTTTATTGTTGACGCTTCTGCGTGCTTTAATGTATTGGTAATTAATTCCTGAATGATACGATATAGGTTAAGTTCTTTTGATTTAGCCGTTGTTTTTGTGGTATTATTTTTAAAATAAACTTTAATTTTTCTTGAATCATTTATGGTTTGTGCCAAACTATGTATGGCTTCAATCAACCCCAATTTCTCTAAAACTACCGGTCTTAAATCCTGCGAAATACTTCGTACATTTTGAATCATGTCATCTAAAAAAGCACTCATTTTTTCGGTGATGCCTTTTAATTCATCAGGAGGAATTTCGGGTGTTATTTGTCCGAAATACAATTTAGTTGTGGTTAACATGGCTCCCACATCATCATGTAGTTCTTTTGCTATTCTGTTTCTTTCTTCCTCTTGACTAGTAATTGATGTTTTTAAGAGTTCTTTTTGATAATCAGATTCAACTTTTTGATGTTTCTTTTGTTGTGCCAGTAACCTTCTTTGGTATATGATAAAGAATATAATCACCGATAGGGATAGTAGAAAAATAACCACCATACCAATGATTACAATCTTTAATGTAATAGCTTCTTCGGATTCACCCATATAGCAACGATATAAAAAATAATAAGTACTATGTTTACAATGGCATGAAGCCCCCATACCATATGACTTGCTTCATTATTTCCTTTGAACAGATTATTATTAATAAAAAACAGGATTAAATTACTAGAAAAATAAATCAAAAACCCAGAATTGATCCAAAACATGGGATTGGTTTCTAGCGATGTATACTTTATTTCTTTAAGCAAGGTATAGAAGTAACTTAAAGCAAAAAATATAACAAGTAACCCTAAAAGGGTAGTCACATTAGAATTGAAGGCATATAGATCTTGAAAAAACAAGGTGTTGATGATTGCAAAAAATGTGAAACCTATGCCTAAAAAAACAAAAAAATACTTCGAAAACGTCTTTGATAATTCTGCCTTATAAATATTAACAATCAACAAAAATTCGACAACAGCATAAAAATGATACAGTGGTAAATTATTTAATTTTTGATACCAAAAAATATTAGCAACAAATTCTACTATAAAAACTGCTATAAGTAGGTATAGCAGTTTTATCTGTACTTTATTTAATGACTTCAATTTAAATACAGCTAATACTAATGGAATTACCACTATAAAAGATGAAATCAATCGTAAGCTATAAAATAGGTCTTTACTCATCTGTATCTAAAATATGTATTATTGCACACACGTAGGTGGACACGGACTAGAATATTCTGCGTAAGTCTCACCATTATTAGACTCTAATATTCCTCTTAGATTTATCGTATTTTCGGACAGTAAGGGTCTAACACCTAATACCGGAGTAAAAGAAATCATATCTCTCTTACCAAATTTGTTCATATCAATACCTGGGTAGAGTGTAATGGCTTCAATATCTTTTTCTGAATCTTTGATGGTTTTAGCAATATCATCAAATTCAAAATATTCTACCCGCACAATTGATTCTGGATCACTCTCATATTTTTTACCCCAGCAATGGAAAAGATCGTCTATTAAATGCACCTCAGACTCGCTCCAATTTTTCCAGACCATATCTTTAAAAATTTTAGGGACAGGAGAATCTCCAAAACGCGGTTCTTCTTCAGAGACAGGAGATAATTCAAAAACCATATCAGTATCATCGTTAATTTGTATATATGGACAACACGTGATCTTATTTTTATTCTTTTTTTCTACGGCTAAGTAAATCTTAATGCTTTCAATTTCCTTTCTAATTTCATTAAAACCAACTATATCTAACAATTCAAAATGAATAACCCGGTCGTATTGTGCTGTCTTCTTATTAAAGCAATGAAAATGATTTGCTAATTTTAGAACATCTTCTTTGCACCATCGTTCTCTGTTATCTTTAAAATCGCTTACCGTAACTTTTTTCTTTTTTTTTGTGATTGTGTTTCCCATTTGTGTGTATTTAAAGGTTTATTAATGACTATTAAAGGTAACCAAAAAACACTTTTATAGCTAACAATGAAGCAATTAACAGGTAATAACCTCTATCAAACACGTATTTACCACATCTCTCTATTTTGAGCTAAATCTTGTCTTCTGAAAACTTATCTACATAGTGATAGGATAGTAATACAGTTGAAAAACTGTAAAAAAGTTAATCGTTATTTTTTTAAGTAATACTTATAACTTTTATACAGTAGTATAATAGTTATAATAAGAATTAATATCGCCCACATCCAATAAGTACCTGGTAGATGGGCAGCGATCATTTGCGTATCTGAGTATTGAATTCTTCCATCTCGTTCAAATTGTTTTGTAAACAGATATCCTATTTGTAGATATGTACTTAATACACACTGGGTGCCTAAAAATAAGAGCGTAAAGGCCTCTAACCTTCTTACTCTAAGAATAGCAATAAAAAACAAAATGGCTGCAAATACGCTTAAGATGACCAAGGCTAACAACTCATGAATCCATATGCATAATGATAGTACGATAATAACTAATAGTAACCATAAAGTAATTTTAGAAGTAATGCGATTTCTTGCAGAAGCAATAAGTATCGCTCCAGAGATAGCTGGACCCAATAATCCTCCTGCAGAAGTGATCGCTCTGGCGATATGGTAATCAAGATAGCTAAAAGAAACGTTGGAATACGCTACTCCTCCACCATTATCATAAATCTCTAAATAGTAAAATTTTCCTCCTAGAAGTAATGCCGTAAGTCCATGACCCATTTCATGAAACCAAGTACCCAGTAGTAACAACGGATACTGTATAATTCCAAAATACGGTAATTGCCAAAGCAAAAAAACAAGAAGACTGGTTCCTATAATGGCAAGTAATGGTTTCTTTTTCAAATGATTTAAATTTATAAGCTTGCTTAACGTTTCAATAACAGCATTTAAACCAAATTATTATTGAAGGTAGAGATATCTTATTCGTAATCAATACATTATTTTACACTAAAATCTCCCTCATTTTTTGTTGAAGAACAGGTACTACTTCAATATCAAACCAAGGATTTTTGGTTAGCCAAAAACGATTCCTGGGAGAAGGGTGTGGTAATGGTAAATATTTTGGCAGATACTCATGATATGTTTTCACGGTTTCTGTCAAAGAACTTTTTACCAATTGTTTTAGGTAGTATTTTTGAGCATATTGCCCTATTAAAATAATCAGTTCGAGCGAGAGCATATGATCAAATAATGGTTGGTGCCATAAAGGAGCACATTCTGGTCTTGGTGGTAAATCTCCGCTTTTTCCTTTTCCCGGATAACAAAAGCCCATAGGCACAATAGCTATTTTGGTTTCATCATAAAATAAATCATCAGTAATATCCAGCCATTTTCTTAATTGTTTTCCACTAGCATCATCCCAAGGAACCCCAGAATTATGAACTTTCGTACCCGGAGCCTGCCCGATAATAACAATTTTGGCATTTGGATGTGCAGAAACTACTGGTCTTGGACCTAATAGTAAATGTGCCTTGCATACATCACATGCTCTAATGTCTGAAAGTAGTTTATCCATTACTTCTTTTTACCTTCAACAATAATCACAATCTCACCTTTGGGTGGTTTATTTTCAAAATGTTGTACAACTTCTTCTGCAGTTCCTCGTATAGTTTCTTCGTAGAGTTTGCTTAATTCTCTTGATACCGAAACCTGACGGTCAGCTCCAAAATACGTTACAAAACTTCCTAACGTCTTTACAAGTTTATGCGGAGATTCATAAAAAATCATTGTTCTGGTTTCTTCTGCCAACAATTTTAGACGAGTTTGCCTTCCTTTTTTTACCGGTAAAAATCCTTCGAAAACAAACTTATCATTAGGCAACCCACTATTGACCAAGGCTGGCACAAAAGCTGTAGCTCCAGGAAGACATTCTACAGTTATATTTTGTTCTACACAGGCTCTGGTAAGCAAAAATCCCGGATCGCTAATGGCGGGAGTTCCTGCATCACTTATTAGGGCGATTGTTTCTCCACTTTGTAGACGCTGAACTATACGATCAACCATTTTATGTTCATTATGCATATGATGACTTTGCATAGAAGTAGCAATTTCAAAATGTTTTAATAATTTCCCACTGGTACGGGTATCTTCAGCAAGGATCAGATCAACCTCTTTTAAAACTTTGATGGCTCTAAAGGTCATATCTTCAAGGTTTCCAATTGGTGTGGGAACAAGGTATAATTTAGACATATTTGATATTAAAAACCGAAAGTATGACTTTCGGCAAAAGAAACGATAATAAGGGTTTATAAAACTATTAAGGCCTTACTTTTTTACCTACAAAGTATGATGTCAATAGAAAAACTAATCCGATGAAAGCTCCTCCCCATTCTCCATCGCCAGCCTGCTGGTGTGCAAAAAAAGCCATTACAAAATTAAAGAAAAAACCTGCATATGCCCACTCTTTTAATTTCTTCCATTTGTTTAATAAAATAACGGTAATCCCAGATAATTTTAAAACGGCTAATGGGTAAACAACATAACCAGGATAATTGAATGACGTGAATGTTTGTACAATTTCTTCATGATTAAAAAAATACATCCCTGATGAGAATAACATTAACAATGTTAACAATCCTGTAGCAATCCAATAAATAATTTTCATATGCTTGATTTTTAATATTTAGTTCTCAAATTTACTACTCACTATATCCATAAATCGCTCTTCATATTCTTCTTTACCTTGCCAATCATTATAATCGGGCTTTACCATAGTTAAGATAAACTCTTGTACTTCATTTTTACTTCTTAATGTACTCAATTGAGATAGTACGCGATTATAATCTGGTGCACTCCCTTCAAAAAGATATTTTATAAACGCTAATCTGTCGTTTAATCCAATATGGATATCTTTTCGTAACTGATCGTTAAGAGATTTAGGCTTTTCATCATCCGTTTTGTCAAATATTTCTGGGCTTGAAGAAGCGGGAACAAAAAGATCCTCGGTAACTCTGGCATTGATCCCTTCAATAATAAGTTCTGGTTTATTTTCAACATCGGGAACATGCTCTTCTTTTTGTTCTTTATTTATAACTGGTTCTGCTGGTTTCTCAATTTCAGGTTTTTCTTCAACAACGATAGGTGCTTTAGGCTCAATAATCTCTTTAATTCTTTGTTCTAACTCTTTTAATTGATTTGATTCCTGATTTTCTAGAGCAGTTCTTACCTGCCCAATGGTAGGTTGTGGTCCTGCAAAATGAGATTCTGAAAAATTAAGTATTGTTAACTTTTCATAAAGTTGTCTGGATTCTTCTTGCAATTGAGCCAGTGAAGATTTATCTATGCCTTGTAATATTCGATGAGCAATACTTATAAGTTCGGCTTCTAATTTCTTCTTCATAACTTTCTTATTCGTTTATAATACTGCTTTTTGTTTTTTAATAAATTTACCCATCCTAATGTGAGGATAAGGGATTTCTTTTAATTTATTCTGAAAAATACAAAATGTTTCTCGAAAATACGGTAAATCATAAAGAGCAATTTGGGTGGATAGAGGTAATCTGTGGTTCTATGTTTTCGGGTAAAACTGAAGAATTAATACGCAGATTAAAGCGTGCACAATTTGCAAAACAAAAGGTCGAAATATTTAAACCCGCTGTCGATGTTAGATATGATGATGAGATGGTAGTTTCTCATGATGCTAATGAAATTCGTTCTACTCCTGTTCCAGCAGCAGCAAATATTAGAATTCTTGCAGACACATGTGATGTGGTAGGAATTGATGAAGCTCAATTTTTTGATGATGAGATTGTATCTGTTTGCAACGATTTGGCCAACAAAGGGATTCGTGTGATCGTAGCTGGATTGGATATGGATTTTAAAGGCAACCCATTCGGACCAATGCCTGCGCTAATGGCCACCGCAGAATATGTGACCAAAGTACATGCGGTGTGTACCAGAACTGGTAACCTGGCACAATTTAGCTACAGAAAATCAGAAAAAGACGACCTTGTTTTACTCGGAGAAACTGAAGAGTATGAACCTCTAAGTCGAGCTGCATACTATAAAGCAACACTAAAAGAAAAAGTTAGAGAGATAGAAGTCAAAGATCCTAAAGAGGTTTCCAAAAATTCTGATACACAAAATGAGTAAAGCAAAAGAGACCATCCTAGAAATTAACCTTGCTCACCTTACTCATAACTTTAATTATTTAAAAAGTAAGCTGCAACCTGGTGTTAAAATATTATCTGTAGTAAAAGCTTCGGGTTATGGTAGTGATGCTACAGTTATTGCAAAACATTTGGAAAAAATAGGAGTAGATTATTTTGCCGTAGCTTATGCTTCTGAAGGTATCGTACTTAGAGAGGCAGGGATAAAAACACCTATTTTGGTCTTGCACCCGCAACCTGTGAGCTTTCAAAATATAATTGAATATCGATTAGAGCCAAGTTTATATAGCTCTAGAACGCTTAGAAAATTTATTGCCACACTTACTTCGAATAATCAAAAAGATTATCCTGTACATATTAAATTTAATAGCGGTCTAAACCGTATTGGTTTTGATGAAATTGATGTAGATCATATCACAGATCAACTATCTAAAACAGATACTGTACATGTGGTTTCACTGCTTTCTCATCTTGCTGCCAGCGAAGATCATACCGAAAGAGAATTTACAATTGAACAAATTAATACTTTTAAAAAAACTGCAGAAAGTTTAATTCGTACCTTAGGGTATGCCCCGATACTTCATCAATCCAATACTTCTGGTATTCTTAACTACCCTGAAGCACATTTTGATATGGTGCGTACCGGTATTGGCTTGTACGGTTATGGCAACGAAGCAAAATATGATGCTCAATTGCGACCCGTGGCTTCATTAAAGTCGGTAATCTCACAAATTCATAGTTTAGAACCCGGCGAATCCTTAGGATATAACAGAGCATTTATTGCTTCGAGTTTTACTAAGACTGCTACTATTCCTATTGGTCATGCAGACGGTATTAGTAGACAATATGGTAACAAAAATGGGTTTGTTATTATCAATCATAAACGCGCTTATATTCTTGGTAATGTTTGTATGGATATGATCATGGTAGATGTTACAGATATTGATTGCAATGAAGGAGATGAAGTAATTATTTTTGATGCAAAATCAAATGCTGCAAAAGTAGCAGAACGTTCTGGAACGATTTCTTACGAATTACTTACCGCAATATCACCAAGAGTAAAACGTCTCGTTATCGATGATAATTGATTTTTATCGAAAATCCTCATGCAATATACATTGCATCTTTAATGAATTCTTTAATTTTTGTTAAATTAGAGGTATACTAATCATCAAAATTTAAAAATTGTATGGGATTTTTTAAAGATTTTAAATCCTTCCTGTTAAAGGGAGATATCATAAACCTTGCTACTGCGGTTATTGTAGGTGGAGCATTCGGAAAAATTGTAGCATCATTTACTAATGATGTTTTAATGCCACCTATTGGTCTGCTGCTAGGAAAGGTAAATTTTACAGATCTTAAATTTCAGCTTACTGAGGCTTCTGTTACTGAAGCAGGAGAAGCCATTGCTCCAGTAACTATAAACTACGGATCTTTTGTACAAACAGTGATCGATTTTGTAATTATTGGGTTCTGTATCTTTATGGTGTTAAAAGCTTATGAAAGAAGTCAGAAAAAAGAGGAAGAAGCTCCTGCTGCTCCAGCCGGACCTACTCAAGAAGAGTTACTTATTGAGATTCGAGATGAATTGAAAAAACAAAATAAATAGAACATTTATCTATAGCTACCGCTATACTACATATTCTAACTAAACCGCCCAATTAAGGGCGGTTCTCTTTTATGTTTTGTTTATTATTTAACAATTTATACTAATTTCTATATTTTTTGTGTAAAATTTGTCACACTGAAAATATTCCTCACTTTTGCTGGAATTTAAAAGAGTTTATCCGATTTTTGCAGTACGCAAAAGTATCAAACAAGTAAAAACGATGAAAGTAGCTGTTGTAGGTGCTACCGGCCTGGTAGGAACCGTAATGTTAAAAGTATTAGAAGAAAGAAATTTTCCTGTAACCGAATTAATTCCTGTTGCATCAGAAAGATCAATTGGTAAAAAAATTACATATAAAGATAAAGAATTTTCTGTGGTTGGACTTTCTACTGCTATAAAGATGAAACCTGATGTAGCGCTATTTTCTGCTGGCGGGAGTACATCGCTAGAATGGGCTCCAAAATTTGCAGAAGCAGGGATAACAGTTATTGATAATTCATCTGCTTGGAGAATGGATCCAACGAAGAAACTAGTGGTTCCAGAGATTAATGCAAAAGCTTTATCTGCAGATGATAAAATTATTGCCAACCCAAACTGTTCGACCATACAATTAGTTATGGCTTTAGGACCATTACATGATTCATATAAAATCAAACGCGCCGTAATTTCAACATACCAATCAATAACGGGTACTGGTGTAAAAGCAGTACAGCAATTAGAAAACGAGTATGCTGGAGAAAAAGGTGAAATGGCGTATCCTTATCCAATACACCGCAATGCTATACCTCATTGTGATGTGTTTCAGGAAAATGGATATACCAAAGAAGAGATGAAACTGGTCAATGAAACACAAAAGATTCTTGATGATCGTACTATAGCCGTTACAGCTACAGCAATACGAATTCCTGTAGTCGGTGGGCATAGTGAAAGTGTAAATCTTGAATTCGAACATGAATATAATGAGAATGACGTAAGAAAAGTTCTAAATGAAACTCCAGGGGTTACTGTACAAGATAATCCAGATACAAATACCTACCCAATGCCTATCTATGCAGAAGGTAAAAATGACGTTTTTGTAGGACGTATTCGAAGAGATCACTCTAGAGAAAATGCCTTAAATATGTGGATCGTTGCCGATAATCTACGTAAAGGAGCCGCAACAAATGCTGTTCAAATAGGCGAATATCTGGTAGAAAACCAACTAATCGGCTAAAATAACCAACCAAAAATGACACCCTTGTTATCCTAGTGATAGCAGGGGTATTTTTGTTTTATATACCTAGTATTATAAAAGATACGCTGTAAGGTTTTTAACATTTTCCCCTCTAATACATCAAAATAATCGCAAAAAAATATAAAAAATGAACAAATTAATTGTAGTACTAAGAATATTGCTGGGAGTGATGTTAATCGTTTTCGGACTTAATAAATTTATTGAATTTTTACCAGCAATCGAGTTTGCTAATCCAGATGCAGGAGTTTTGTTTGGTGCTTTGGCAGGTAGTTACATTATGAAAACCGTTGCCCTTGTCGAAATAATTGCAGGACTACTATTAGTAATTAACAAATCTGTACCTTTTGCTTTGGTATTACTAGCTCCTATTTCTGTAAACATTGTGCTATTCCATGCTACTCTGGACCCTGCAGGAATAGCCCCCGGAGCCTTTGTATTCCTTGTCAACTCTTTCTTAATATTTAAAAACTGGGGCAATTATAAAACTCTTTTTTAAGTCCAAAATTTTTCGTTTCTTAGAGAAAATTCTGACTGCTCTTGTATATTAATCCTACATGTTGCTAAACCCCAAAGCAACATTCAAGAAACCCATTTTTCTTGATCAGATTATATAGAGCAGTCTTTTTTTATATTTTCTTTAGCATTTAGAGTGGCTTCTTTTGATAGATTTGTGAAATATTCTAATGAGTTATATTATGAAAAATACACTCTTTGTGCTATCTGCACTATTACTAGTGGTAGCTTGCAAAAATGAACCTAAAGAAGTCACCAACAAAATTAGCATTGAATTGAATTATCCCGAAACTAAAAAAGTAGATACAACCAACACTTATTTTGGCAACAAAGTAAAAGACCCATATCGTTGGCTAGAAGATGATCGAAGTGAAGAGACAGAAAACTGGGTAACTTCTCAAAACAAAACTACTTTTGGGTATTTAGAAAAGATCCCTTTTAGAAAAGATCTAAAAAAACGCTTATCAACCCTTTGGAATTATGAAAAAGTAGGTTCTCCCTTTAAAGAAGGAGATTATACCTACTTCTACAAGAATGATGGACTTCAAAACCAATATGTGATCTATCGCTTTAAAAATGAAGGAGATGAACCCGAAGTATTTCTTGACCCAAATACATTTAGCAAAGACGGAACTACATCTCTGGGTAGTGTAAATTTTTCTAAAGATGGAAAGCTAGTAGCATACTCTATTTCTGAAGGCGGTAGTGACTGGCGTAAAGTAATTGTTAAAAATACAGAAACCAAAGAAAGTGTAGGTGACACCATAGTAGATTTAAAGTTCTCAGGCATGTCATGGAGAGGTAATGAAGGGTTTTACTATTCTAGCTATGATAAACCTGAAGGTAGTGAGCTTTCTGCTAAAACCGATCAACACAAAGTATATTTTCATAAACTAGGAACTTCGCAAAAAGATGATGAGTTAGTTTTTGGCGGCACTCCAGAAGAAAAACATAGATATGTTTTTGGAAACGTAACAGAAGATGGTCGATATCTAACTATTAGCGCCAGCACATCTACCTCTGGAAACAAACTATTTATTAAAGATCTTACACAACCTGATAGTAAACTCCTTACCATTTTAAATCACACAGATAGCGATAGTTATGTTATAGACAATATAGACTCTAAATTGTATATTGTTACTAACCTTAATGCTCCTAATCAAAAAATAGTAACTGTAGATGCGGCAAACCCAGCTCCAGAAAACTGGAAAGATCTTATCCCAGAGACAGAAAATGTTCTCAGTCCGAATAAAGGTGGAGGATATTTCTTTGCAGAATATATGGTGGATGCTGTTTCTAAAGTTTTACAATATGATTATAGTGGGAAACTAATTCGAGAGATTGAATTACCTGGTGTAGGAAGCGCTAACGGATTTGGGGCCAAAAAAGATGAAAAAGAACTGTATTATTCATTTACAAATTACAAAACTCCAACCAGTATTTATAAGTATACGATGGCTGACGGAACATCTGAATTGTATCGTAAGCCAAAAATAGATTTCGATCCAGAGAATTACGAAAGCAAACAAGTATTTTATACCTCAAAAGACGGTACTAAGATACCTATGATCATTACTCACAAAAAAGGAGTTGAATTAAATGGAAAAAACCCAACTATATTATATGGTTATGGAGGGTTTAATATCAGTTTAACCCCAAATTTTGGTATCGCTAATGCTGTATGGATGGAACAAGGCGGAGTATACGCTGTACCCAACCTAAGAGGAGGCGGAGAATATGGTAAAAAATGGCATGATGCTGGTACCAAAATGCAGAAACAAAATGTATTTGATGATTTTATTGCTGCGGCAGAATATCTAATAGAAAACAAATATACTTCTAGCGATTACCTTGCAATACGTGGTGGGTCTAACGGAGGCTTACTGGTTGGAGCAACAATGACTCAACGACCAGATCTGATAAAAGTGGCCTTACCGGCAGTTGGTGTACTAGACATGTTACGATATCACACTTTTACTGCTGGTGCAGGATGGGCATATGATTATGGAACAGCAGAAGAAAGTAAAGAAATGTTTGAATACCTAAAAGGATATTCTCCCGTGCATAATGTAAAAGAAGATGTAGCATATCCGGCTACTTTAGTAACAACGGGAGATCATGATGACAGAGTAGTTCCGGCTCATTCTTTTAAGTTTGCAGCAGAGCTTCAGGATAAACAATCAGGTAACAATCCTACTCTAATAAGAATAGAAACTAAAGCTGGTCATGGTGCAGGAACACCAGTTAGCAAAACCATAGAACAGTATGCCGATATTTTTGGTTTTACGCTATTTAATATGGGATATGAAGTATTGCCAGAAAAAGTTACTGAAGAGGTAAAAGGATAAGTTAGGTTTTCTCTTTACAAACAATATTCAAGTACCTAAGAATATAAAAAGATCGCAAACCTTAGGTTTGCGATCTTTTTATATTTAATTAATGCTTTTTACCTGTTTAAAACCCATAGTTTACTCCAAGTCCAAATACTTCTCTGATCTGAAAAGCTCCAATAGCATTATCATCATAAATAGCTTGAAAAGTTAAATTTGTAGACAAATATTTGTTGATAGTCATTACAATATTTGCTGTATAATCTATATCCACATTTTGAGGATCTTCTAAGTAATTAGCATATAGATTTAAAATATTTTCCATAGATACATTTTTCATAATCTCAAACTTGGCATATGCATTAAGAGCAGCACCAAATTCAAAACGAGTCGTCTCATTAGCTTCAACTCCAAAATATCCACCAGCATCATTAAAAGCCATAATAGCAGCTTGACTGTTTCCAACATCTGTAAAATCTCCATCAACAAATATTAGTCTGGCAGTAGCTGGAGCAACATTCACTTTTAAATTATCACTTTTTTTCCATAATATTCCTGGCCCCGCTTGTAAATATGCAGGAGAAAAAATATGTGTTGTTTCTTCTCTTGTTTCTCTTGATCCTATTACATCTCCTGTTGCTGGGTTTACAATTGATTCTTCCCCAAATACATATCCAGGAGCAAATTGTGTTCTAAAATTTAAAAAGAATGAGTAGTACCAAAGAGATTCTTTGATTTGCTTACCCACCAAAGAATTAAATTCAAAACGATCATTGGTTTTTCGTGTAAACTCTTGATCTTTAAGTTTGGTTAAACCATAATCTGCTAGAATTTTATTATCCCAGGTGATATCGCCTTTACGATAATTAAAGTCATACGATATAGACAAGTTTCCTGCAATGTTAGAGGTTCCTCCTCCTAGCCATTCGGCATTAAAAGCAGATTGGTTAAACAAAAAACTTATGTTTCCTGCTCTAGTCCATCCCTCTTTTGGGGCTTCTTCTTTTTTTTCTTCTTCTTGGGCGAATGTAATAGTAGCCACAAATAGTAGCACTACAGTTAGAAGTGTTTTTTTCATGTGATAGATAGTTTTAAGTAATTTAATCAGATAATTATCTTAGTCAAGAGAGGGGTAGCACCATTGTATTTTAAAATTCAATAGTATAACTTAACCAAAATAAATATTCTTTTAATCATTTATATATTTATGATGGCAAATATATTTTAAGTAACGTTTTTTATGTTAAAAAGAGGGCCTGTTACCGGTTTTTTTCGATAAAAAACAACATTTATAGACTAAGAACTTATTTTCGTTTGTATAGAGGAACAGAAGAACACGCTTCTCCATACATAATACTTTTGGCAACTGGTTGTAATTTTTGAAGTAAAGAGATATAAGCTCCTTCGGGAACAGGTTTGTTAGCACAGCCTTTGATAATAAGAAGTTTGTCTTGATATACAGAAACATCAAGATCATTTATGATTTCGTTAAAGACAATAGTTTCAAGGGTATCTAAAGACCCTACAGCCACTTTTTTAGCAAATGGGGATAAGGCACTAGTAATTAAAAGGTATGCCCAACCCGGGATAATAGCATCTGTAGAACAGCTTAGCGCCACATATTTATCCTGATATTGGCTCCAATCATGATCTGCAACATACTTTCTAAAGTCTTTTTCACGCAGAAGTAATCCTTCAAAAAGCCAATCTTTGATATCAAAGAGTATACGACTCCCTTCTGGGTAATACTCTTCTAAATCAAAAGTAATCAGGTTTTTATTATTAGCAACTCTATTTACTATCTCTTCGGCCATTACTTATATCCTATTTTTTCTGATAATTCTATTTTGCTTTTGGCAAAATTTCCGGTTCCAAAACCAATCTCCTTGCCATCTTCATTATACAAAGTAGACTCTGCTACGAAAATGTTTTTGGACTTAAATTTTACTTTCCCTACAGACGTAATAATTCCTTTATCTGCAGGTCTCAACAGGTTGATATTAAACGATGTTGTAAGTACAAAAACATCTTCAACTATAGAGTTTACTGCGAAAAAGGCAGCATCATCTAACAATTTAAAATATACAGAACCATGAATTGCTCCCAGAGCATGAAAGTACTTTTCTGATATTTCAAGTCCGATTTGAGCTATTCCTTCAGAGATTTTGACGGTAGTTGTATCAAATATCTCAGTATTGATATTCGCTTGCAAATACATTCTTTCTAATTTATCAAAATGCTCCTTGTTCATTTTTCTACACAACGAATTTTAATATTACAACATTCCCAGCTCTAATTTTGCTTCTTCACTCATTAAATCTTGAGACCAAGGTGGGTCAAAAGTAAGTTCCATTTCTACATCATTTACGGCATTCAGAGATTTTACTTTCTCCTGGATCTCTTGTGGTAATGATTCTGCAACAGGGCAATTAGGAGAAGTAAGTGTCATTAAGATCTTTACATCATAATCCTCATTGACAAATACGTCATAAATTAGACCTAGTTCGTATATATCTACAGGGATCTCTGGATCATATATAGTCTTAAGCACTCCTACAATCTTTTCTCCCAGCTCGTTTGTATCTATAACAGTTTCACTCATATTTATATTTTAGTCTACTTCGACAGGCTTAACCTGACAAAAATGATTAATTTAATTGTGTTTGATAAGCAATAGCATACATTTTTAGTTGCTTAATCATGCTTACTAAACCATTAGCTCGTGTTGGAGACAAATGCTCTTTTAAGCCAATTTGATCAATAAAATCAGTATTGGCATCAATAATGTCTTTGGGGTGTTGTGCAGAAAAAACTCGAATCAAAATAGCAATGATACCTTTAGTGATAATAGCATCACTATCTGCTGTAAAGTCTATTTTGTCATCTTTCATTTCTGCGTGTACCCACACCTTACTTTGACAACCTTTGATAATATTATCGTCTGTCTTATACTTTTCTTCTATAAGTGGAAGGGATTTTCCTAACTCGATCATATATTCATATCGCTGCATCCAATCATCAAACATGCTAAATTCATCAACAATCTCTTCCTGAATTTCTTGTATAGTCATTACTTACAAATTTTGGACAAAAGTACAACAACAAATGAGCATAATCAAGGTTTTAAGAACGAACCTAAATCCATACTACGCCAATGCTATTGTACTATAAAAAAACAATAAATAACGCAGATCAATTGATGCTATTCAATACTTTCTGCCAATGATAGTATAGTAGTAACTAATTGTTCTATTTCTTTTGGAGGATTACCATGATCAAAACCGACCGAAGTGTAGATACTATCTCCCGAAGTAATTTTTAGCTGAGCATGCAAGGCACGGTCTGAAGCCCTTTTGTCGGTTGGAGCAGCAAGATTCTTGATTTTTTCAAGTTGAATATTTTCGAGAAGTGAAAGAACCGTATCCCAATCTTTTTTTGAGCATTTTCTGGAGTTTATTTCGTTTAGACTTCTGTCTTTTGTTTTTTCAATAACATCTTTATTAATTTTAACTTGAAAAAAAGAACCCCTTGTACTGGCTTCATACACTATACTCTGTACATTCTCTTGTTGTGATTGTATTGAATGAGCAATACTTCGGCTTACCATTTGATCTTTTTCTTTAGATAGTATTTTAACCAACGTATAGTGTAAAGAAGAACCGTCTTCAGGTGGGTTTTCAATTTGATTTACTACTATTTCTAATTCGTAGGTATACCCTTCTTCATAATCAAAACCTTCAATAGTATCATAGAAATAGGTCCAATCATTAGCTATATTTTCTTTATATAACATACATTTTTGAGGAGCTACCCCTTCACAATCCACAAGATGACCCCCAATAAAGACTCGTTTTGTTTCTTGACATGCGGAAAACAAAACCATCACACTTAGTACTAAAATCAACTTGCTCATGGGTTTTCTCTTTTGTTTAAAAATATCGAAAAAATAAAATCAGACGACATAACTATTGGATTTGTTTTACAAAACTTGCTCTAGGGCCTCCATCTGCAAAAACAGCTCTCATCCTATCTTTTTGACCCAGAGTAAACATATACATGCAGTTATCATCCACATAATCCATATAATTCATGGTCATATCATTAGAATTACAACGAACTGTTGGATATGTTGGACAACCATAATTAGGTCCATCTGATACAGGAGTATCTTCAACAAAGTCGTCTCTCGAGCAGTTGCCATCGCCCCAAATATGTCTTAGGTTTAACCAATGTCCGACTTCATGAGTAGTAGTTCTACCATGATCAAAAGGAGCAGAAACTGATCCTTCTGTTCCAAAAAACTGAGGAGAAATAACAATTCCATCGGTTGAAGGTTCATCACCAGGAAACTGAGCGTATCCCAGAACTCCACCACCAATATTACAAACCCAGATATTTAAATTCTTTGACGGGTCTATGATATTCGAACCTCCATTAGAAGAAAATTTCATTAAATCGTTGGTTCCCCATTCGGTTCGGGTAGAAGCAACTCTTATTATGGTATCTAGTTTGAAACGCACACTGATATCTGCAGCTAAATCGGAAAATTCTTCAGGAATTTGGGAAATATCGGTATTAGCTTTTGTAAAGTCCTGGTTTAAAACCTTAATCTGCGAAAGAATCTGTTCATTACAAATATTTTCTTCTTTTTTGCTATAAATCACATGCACAACTGTTGGAATAACAATAGTATCTAAATCAGCTATTTTTTCACTTTTTCTAAGCTCGATGAAAGCCTTACATTGCTTTTCTATAGCCTCCATTCTAGATTTTAGTTTTGGTCTTTGAGCTATATGTTTTTCCAAAACTTCCATGGTACCACACCTTTTATTAGCATCATTATTTGTAGGTTTATATAAAGTTTTAGCCGTTTCGGCATCCATACATTCTGGATTGTTATCTGTACTTTTCTTAGCAGGGCAACCTAAAAACAAAAATATCGAGAGAATTATGCCCGGAATTACAAACTTTTTCATTTTTATGAGTATTAGAATATATACGAAAAAACACCTTATTTTTATATTCAACAGAAATAAAAACATTATTTAACAGTTTGATTAACAAACTATTAACGCATCTGCATTGATAATACAATTTAGTGATTTATGGGCTGTAATCAAATAAAATGAGGGAGTAAAAACTCCCTCACCTTAATAACACTTTAATACAAACGCAACTAGTATTGATACTACTTTTTAATCACTACTTTTTTAGTGACAATCGTACCATCAACATAGATTTTTATCAAATAATGACCTCTTTTTACTCCCGAAACATCAACTTGAGATGTACTTGAGGTAGAGATAAGTTTTCCGAATTGACTGTAAAGCTCAACTTTATGCACTTTTTGATTGTTAGACGTTTTAACACTCAATGTCTTATTGGCAGGGTTTGGAAACACAGTTAAATTAATCTCTGTAGTTTCTTGTACCCAGGCATTACCGCAATTATTTTCAAAAGTAATATCATCTGAGTTTGTGATATCAGATACAAATTGTTGTTGTGCAGCAACATCTCCTTTTAGTTTGTAATCAAGCCAAGGGTTTAAGAATTGAAATGTAATAGCTTGTTGTTGAGTTCGTGATATTTGAATACCGCTTGATGCACTATTTTCTCCAAAGTCACAAAAAAAGTTACTATTTGCATAGTAACAATGAGCACCACCTTCTATATTTATAAAGTATTTACAATCTGACCCCAAATTATCATAAATTGGTATATGATTCTCTTCAGGAGGGGTTACTCCATCACTGCTTCCAGAAAATACAATAGACTCTGCAGTAACATTAGTAGCTGGTGTTAAGGTGTCAAATCGTAATAATGCCGGTGCAAAAGTAACCAGCGTTTCCACATCTGTTAGAGAAGCGGCAACAACTGCTGCACCTCCACCCATAGAATGGCCTATTAGAGCGCTTTTATCATCTACTAGCCCGAATAGAACAGAGTTCGAATTGTTGTTTTCATTCTGGATTGCTTCTACCATAAAAGCAAGATCCCTAGAAAACGCTTCGTGATTAGCGAAGAATGAACCTTCTGTATTCACAAAAACTACAATATAACCTCGAGGAACCAAAGTGTCATAAAAGTTCTGATAGGCACTAGAACCCATTACAAAACCATGCCCTAGAACAACTACAGGAAAAGATTCCTGCACTGCTTGTGCTTGGCTTGTTCTATTCACTTTAGGGTAATAAATTCTTGCATTTACTCTTCGATTACGTCGGTCTGCATCTCTGAAGGTTTTAGAGCTTGAACTAACATCATAGTCTTGAGCAATACCGCTGCAAACTAGAAAAAAAATTGACAGAATACTTAATAGTACTGTTTTCATAATATATTTATTTTTGGTTAACATGAATGTGTTAAAGTTATCCTGAAAAAAGGTTTTTTGCAAGAATAATCTAATATATTTTACTATTATGCCAATTGATTTAGTCATTATTGACTTGTTTTCAAAATACTGATAATTAGATATTTATTGTCGATTTGCTGATTATTGTTGGGATGAGATAGGATTAAGGGTGAATTTTTTCATGTAAAAAAACATGATTCTCAAATACGCGATTTCTTACCCACTTTGGCACACAAAAACTCCATCAAATCTGTTAAGAAAGGATACTTATCAAAGCAGCTATTTCAAGTTAAGAAAAAATTAAGTGTTTACTATTTATTCTGTAATCGTAGAATTTAATACACTTATATCGGTATCTGCATGCCCAGAAATCCCTGGATAGGAAGGATACCATGAGCCCCCCACATTATTTTGAATGGTAGAATCATTAATGATAACATTTCCGGTATGGTCATTAGTAACAAAGAAGATAGCTGCACCAAAATCATTTACCTCATTCGCTTCTATTTTAGACCCTAAAAGAGTAAGTGTCATCGTATTTCCATCATTATAAATAGCTCCACCGCTTCCTCCTCCCAAAGTTCCTGGTTGGCTTGGGTTGCCACCGCTACCAATAGCACGATTATGCGAAAAAAGGCTATTTATAATTGTCCACGAGACTCCTATACTACTAATGGCTCCGCCATTTGACCCAGAGTTTCCTAAGTTTTCTCTGCCTCCAAAAGTACTATTGACTACAAATACAGGTTGGTTATTATATTGACTAAATACTCGTATAGCTCCCCCGCCCACATCTGGACCAACGCTAGCACATGTGTTATTAAAAAAACGACAATTTACTACTTTAAAACGCCCCCCGCGAACCCAAATGGCACCTCCACCGTCATATTCTGTTTCATTAGTAGAGTTCCCATTGGCAAATGTAATGTTCTGCACTGTAAGCCTTGGGTTATCTTGATTTTGACAATGATCTGTGGTCCATACCTGATTTGGATCACAGGTATTCATATAGAGAATCCTTGTTTGATTATTGCCGCTCAAGGTTATCAATCCACCACCATCAATAACCACATTTGTATTGGCATCATTAAATATTTTGGCGGGTTCGTTAAGTACTATTGTTATTGGATCTGATCCGCAATTAAATACAATTTTACCCCCTTTAGCGACAGCATCAATAAAAACCTGACCAGTACAACTCTCGGGAGTACCATCACCAACTACTGTATCCGGATTAGAAACATCTTCGAGTGATGCTTCTATAGGTACCGGAAAACTCCCATCTGGGTTTCCTGCCGGGATACCATCAAATGGATTTTCAAGGGGATTATCGATAGTTACCGTACCGTTATCATTATCATCGCTACTACAGGATACTAAAAGAATTATTGAAAATAGAAATGTATAATATTTTGGAAAAAGACGTTGTATTTTCATATTTGGGGAATCTGGTTACGTTGTAAAATCAAGAACGAAGTTTAATAACAGTTATTGTTTTTTAACTTGTTCTTATTCAATGCAATATACTCACCGATGCAACTTTACTACACTTCTGTTTTTTTCAAATCCATAATACACCTAAAAACCTTCAGCTTTTGAGTACTTCACTTGCCTAAGAAAGCATCATTTTAGCCCTTTTAACAGCTTCAACTAAGGCATCTATCTCTTCTTTGGTGTTGTAAAATGAAAAAGAAGCTCTTATGGTCCCAGGTATTTTATAAAAATCCATAATGGGTTGGGCACAATGATGCCCCGTACGCACTGCAATTCCTAATTTGTCTACAATGGTTCCTACATCATAAGGGTGTATATTTTCTAAGTTGAAAGAAATTACCGAAGTCTTATTTTTAGATGTTCCATAGATTTTTAATCCTTCGATCTCTAATAACTTTTTTGTGCCATACTCGAGTAGTTCATTCTCATAACTGGCGATGTTATCAAAACCAATACTGTTCATATAATCCAAAGCAGCACCAAAGGCGATACCACCACAGATATTAGGGGTCCCTGCTTCAAATTTATGAGGAAGTCCTGCATAGGTAGTTTTTTCGAAAGTTACTTGATCAATCATCTCGCCACCCCCTTGGTATGGTGGAAGCTTATTAAGCCATTCTTCTTTTCCGTAAAGTAAACCTACTCCTGTAGGACCACAAAGTTTGTGTGCAGATGCAACATAAAAATCCACATCTAAAGCCTGAACATCTGGCTTTACATGAGGGCAGGATTGTGCACCATCAATCAATACAGCGGCTCCCACTTTGTGAGCTTTTTCAATAATTTCTTCAATCGGGTTTATAGTTCCCAAGGCGTTAGAAATATGATTTACAAAAACAAGCTTGGTTTTGTCTGAAAGTAAAGTATCATACACATCCATCAACAATTCTCCGTCCTCATTCATTGGGATCACTTTAAGTACCGCCCCTGTGCGATCACAAAGCATTTGCCATGGAACAATATTAGAGTGATGCTCTAAAGCAGAAACTATAATCTCATCACCTTTAGAAAGAAAGTTCGTAAAGCCTGTGGCAACAATATTGATGCTGTGAGTGGTTCCCGATGTGAGAATAATCTCGTGAGTATATTGGGCATTAAAGTGTTCTTGTACTTTCTTTCTGGCAATCTCATAGGCATCTGTAGCCTCTTGTGATAAGGTATGAACACCGCGATGAATATTAGCATTATAATTACTATAGTAATCTACAATAGCATTAATTACCACTTGTGGGGTTTGAGATGTGGCAGCGTTATCAAAATATACCAGAGTCTTTCCGTTTACTTCTCTTTTAAGAATCGGAAAATCTTCTCTAATTTTATGTACATCGAGCATAGTAATTTCTTTCTGCAAAAGTACTAAGTATTTCTAATTAGGATTGTTTATTTTTAGATTGGTTTAACCTTTTTTCTTATGAAGCGATTTAAAAAAACTATAGGTATTACATTCATTGTTCTATTTGTTGCAATTTGTATTGCCGTTCCTCTAAATTATCCAAAACTTGCCATAATAACAGGCTATTCTGCAAAGAACATGAACTCATCTGTTTTTGTTGGGAATAGAAGTATGGAATTTACAGATACCTATGACAATAATTTTGCTCCGGTTCATTTAGCAGATGATGTGGTAAGTGTGAAAGAAAAAACATCTGTTGCCTCTGTTTTTGGGTTAAAAGAAAGAAAAGCGATTTATCGCGAAGGATTAGGAAGTGTTCTAATTAATGAAGATTTTGATGAAAACTCTCCTGTTTTAGTTCCTAATAGAATTAAAATAGAAACCGGATTATCGTATCCTTATGGAGAATTACCACAAAAAGATACCGTTTTTAATACTATTGATTATGATAAAGTAAATAGAACCGTTGCCTCCATTTTTGATGCTAATGAAGAAAATAAAAAGAAAACAAGGGCTGTTCTAGTCCTATACAAAGATCAGATTATTGCAGAGAAATATATAAACCCGTTGGATAAAAACTCTAGATTATTAGGGTGGTCAATGACTAAAAGTGTTCTAGGAACTATTTATGGAGTGTTACAGAAACAAGGTGCTATTGATATTTACAATCATGCACCTATTTCGGCATGGAAAAATGATGAAAGAAAGGAAATTACAATCAACAATTTGTTACAAATGAATTGTGGTTTGGCCTGGGATGAGGATTATGGTTCTATTTCAGACGCTACAAAAATGTTATATATAGATAAGGATATGACTACTGCCCAAATTCATAAAAAAGCAATTCATAAGCCTAATGAGTATTGGTATTATTCATCTGGCGTTTCTAATTTGTTGTCGGGAATACTGAGAAAGCAGTTTTCTACCTATCAAGAATATCTGGATTATCCTTATCGTGAGTTTATTGATAAGATCGGAATGAACTCTATGCTTCTAGAAACAGACATGGCTGGTAATTATGTAGGGTCTTCATATGCGTGGGCAACAGTACGAGATTGGGGTAAGTTTGGTTTGCTGTATTTGCATAAGGGAAACTGGAATGGAACACAGATTTTTGATCCTCAATGGGTAGATTATGTAACCACGCCAAGCCCCACATCAGAGGGTGATTATGGTGGCCATTTTTGGTTAAATGCAGGAGGATTTTATCCCGATGCACCCAGGGATATGTTTTCTGCAAATGGTTTTCAGGGGCAACGGGTGTTCATTATCCCTTCAAAAGATGTAGTTATTGTACGTTTTGGATTGATTGGAGATGCAGGTGTGGATTTTAATACTTTTCTGAAAGATATTGTTAGTGCTGTGGAATAAAAAAAGGCCTCACAGTTTTTTACAACTTGTGAGGCCTTCGCTTTTATATTCTCTTATATATTACAAATCAAAACCAATATTTACATTAAGTTTATTGGCTATAAGTTTGTTAATTCTACTTTTTAATTGAGGTATTTTTACACTTTCTAATACATTATTTGCAAAAGCATACATTAATAGTGCCTTGGCTTCTTTCTCACCAATACCACGGGATCTCATATAAAATAAAGCATTATCATCTAACTGCCCTATAGTACAACCATGAGAACATTTTACATCATCTGCAAAAATTTCTAATTGTGGTTTTGAGTTAATCGTTGCTTTGTCACTTAATAAAATATTATTATTAGACTGAAAAGCATTTGTTTTCTGAGCTTCTTTATTTACGATAATTTTTCCATTAAAAACACCTGTTGCTTTTTCATCAAAAATACCTTTATAGTCCTGATGGCTCTCACAATTGGGTTCTGTATGATGTACTAATGTATTATGATCGACATGTTGTTTGCCTTCTAAAATGGTTATCCCATTAAGAATAGAGTCAATTCCTTCTCCTTTTTGATAAAAATTCAGGTTGTTTCTGGTGATATTGCCTCCAAAAGCAAAAGTATGTACAGATGCTACACTTTGTGCTTGTTGCTCTATATAAGTATTATCTACCAGTGAAGCATTCTCGTTATCATTCTGGATCTTATAATAATCAACGATAGCTCTTTTATCTACAAAAATTTCGGTAACAGAATTCGTTAATACTGGATTATCCGTAAGACTTTGATGACGCTCAATAATCTGAACATGTGAGTTTTCTTCAACAACAATCAAATTACGAGGCTGTAGCATCTGGGCCGATTCTTTCCCTGTAGAAAAATGGATAATCTGTATGGGCTTATCTGCCAATTTATTTTTTGAAATATAGATATATGCTCCTTCTCTAGAAAACGCCGTATTTAAAGAAGTAAGACCATCTTGTTTTGCTATTTTATTGAAATAATTATCAATAACAGCTTTATATTTATCATGAGTTAATGCAGAAGACATTAAACATACGTCTATCTTATCATGGGTAGTTTCTGATAGGTGCGAAGAATACTTTCCGTCTATAAACACGATCTTATAGGTATCAAGATCATGAATAAAGTACTTTTTAATATCCTTAAACTCTAATGCATTTTCCTCATCAGGAAAAATACTATAATCGTGTTTTAGTATCGCATTAAGAGAAGTATATTTCCAGGCTTCTTCTTTTTTGGTTGGGAACCCTTTTTCTTCAAATACCTTAATGGCTTGACTTCGGATATCATGAACAGGAGCATCAATATCTACTGTGTTCTCAAAAGCCAAAAAAGAAGATACTAATTTATCTTTCAATTCCATAACTATGCGTTTATCTCTTCCTTAATCCAGTCATATCCTTTTTCCTCTAACTCAAGAGCTAGTTCTTTGTTGCCAGATTTCACAATTTTACCGTCATACAATACGTGTACAAAATCAGGAACAATATGCTCTAGCAGTCTCTGATAATGTGTAATTACAACAATGGCATTATCTTGACTTTTAAGTTTGTTTACTCCATTAGCAACAATTCTCAAAGCATCAATGTCTAGACCAGAATCTGTTTCATCTAGAATAGCCAATTTGGGTTCCATCATAGCCATCTGAAAGATTTCATTTCGTTTTTTCTCACCTCCAGAAAACCCTTCGTTTAGGGAGCGGGATAAAAATTTACGATCAATTTCTAGCAGTTCAGATTTTTCGCGAATTTTTTTCAACATATCCTTAGCGGGCATTTCTTCTAGGCCCTGTGCTTTTCGGGTTTCGTTGATCGCGGTTTTCATGAAATTTGTTACGGTAACACCTGGGATTTCTACTGGATATTGAAATGAAAGAAAAACACCTTTGTGAGCACGCTCTTCGGCTGCTAATTCTTCAATATCTTCTCCTTCTAAAAGAATTCCTCCTCCACTAACTTCATAATCCTCTTTACCTGCAATAATATTAGCCAAGGTACTTTTTCCTGCACCGTTTGGACCCATTATAGCATGGATTTCTCCTGCTTTTACATTTAAGTTAAGACCTTTTAGAATTTCTTTTCCTTCTACACTAGCGTGTAAATCCTTTATTTCTAACATGCTGCACAATTCTTTTATCTCTACGCTAAGTGAGATATATTTATGTATTATTTTTCTTTATTTTCACCTTCATTTGAGCTTTCTTCTGTGTCAGAAGATTTTATTTTTGTTGGCAGCTCTGATGTTGGTGCACTTACTCCTATAATTTCTTTTATCTCTATGATTTCTTCCCAACCTTGTTCGGGGTTTGGTTTAATAACTCCTTTTATAACTACAGGAACCATATCATAT
This sequence comes from Aquimarina penaris, assembly GCF_040786285.1. Classification (NCBI taxonomy): domain Bacteria; kingdom Pseudomonadati; phylum Bacteroidota; class Flavobacteriia; order Flavobacteriales; family Flavobacteriaceae; genus Aquimarina; species Aquimarina penaris. The sequence continues at coordinate 1,007,482 of NZ_JBFMKQ010000001.1, read as the reverse complement.
TCCTCTCTTTGAAGAGGCGCTACTTTCTGGGCTAATTCGCGAGTAATTTCGTCAATTACTACTCCATAAATAAAATCTTTTCCTTTTATAACTGCTGCATCATCAATAAGAATAAATTCACCTCGAATTAGGTCTGGGTCCTCATTTTTGTTTTCGGTTTTACAACAAAAAAGTATAAGGCTTAGGGCAATGAGAAGAAATGGTTGTTTCATTAATGTCGATTTGATGTTTATTAGTTATCCAACAGAACCTTCAAGAGAAATTTCTAAAAGTTTTTGGGCTTCTACAGCAAACTCCATAGGTAATTTATTCAACACTTCTTTACTAAATCCATTAACAATCAAAGCAATAGCCTTTTCGGTATCAATACCGCGTTGATTACAGTAAAAAATTTGATCTTCACCTATTTTACTTGTAGTAGCTTCATGTTCTATTTGAGCTGTTTTGTTTTTTGCTTCTATATAAGGAAACGTATGCGCGCCACATTCATTGCCCATCAATAGCGAATCACACTGTGAAAAATTACGTGCATTTGTAGCTCTGCTGTTTATTTGTACCAATCCTCGATAGCTATTTTGTGATTGTCCAGCAGAAATACCTTTAGAAATGATCGTACTTTTGGTGTTTTTACCCAAGTGAATCATTTTTGTACCGGTATCTGCCTGTTGAAAATTATTAGTCACCGCTATAGAATAAAATTCTCCTACAGAGTTATCTCCTTTAAGCACGCAAGATGGATATTTCCAGGTTACTGCCGATCCGGTTTCAACCTGAGTCCAAGAAATTTTAGCATTAGTTTCACAAATTCCTCGTTTAGTTACAAAATTATAAACACCACCTTTACCTTCGGCATTACCAGGATACCAGTTTTGTACGGTAGAATATTTTATTTCGGCATCATCTAATGCAATTAATTCGACAACAGCCGCATGCAATTGGTTTTCGTCACGAGAAGGAGCTGTACACCCTTCGAGATAACTTACATAACTACCTTGATCCGCAATAACCAATGTGCGTTCGAACTGACCAGTACCTGCCTGATTAATTCTAAAATATGTCGATAATTCCATTGGGCAACGAACTCCCTTTGGAATATAACAGAAAGAACCATCACTAAAAACAGCAGAATTTAATGCGGCATAAAAATTATCTTTCCGAGGAACAACGCTTCCGATATACTTTTTAACCAATTCGGGATGTTCTTGAATGGCTTCAGAAATTGAACAAAATATAATGCCTTTTTCTGCAAGTGTTTCTTTAAAAGTAGTGGCCACAGATACAGAATCCATTACAATATCAACAGCAACTCCAGCCAATTTCTTTTGCTCATCTAAAGAAATTCCGAGCTTTTTAAAAGTCTCTAACAACTCGGGATCAACCTCATCAATACTATTGTATTTTGGTTTCTTATTTGGAGCAGAATAGTAAGAAATATTCTGAAAATTAGGTTTTTCATATCTTACATTTGCCCATTCGGGCTCTTCCATCTGTTCCCAGGCTCGAAAAGCCTCTAATCTCCATTCTGTCATCCATTCGGGCTCTTCTTTTTTCTTAGAAATTGCACGAACTATATCTTCATTAAGACCCACAGGAAAAGTATCAGATTCTATATCAGTATAAAATCCGTACTCATATTCTTTGGTTTCTAATTCTTTCTTTAAGTCGTCTTCAGTATATGCCATCTTCTTTATCCCAAAAAAGTTAATTTGGGACCTCTTTTTTTATCAATTAAAGTGAAAAACTTTCTCCGCAACCGCAAGTTCTGCTTGCATTGGGGTTATTAAATACAAAACCAGTACCATTTAAACCTCCCGAATATTCTAAGGTTGTCCCGATGAGGTATAGGAAACTTTTCTTATCAATAATGATTTTTACACCATTATCTTCAAAGACTTTGTCTCCTTCTTCTTGCGTTTTGTCAAACTTTAAATCATAAGATAAACCAGAGCATCCGCCGCTTTTTACCCCTACCCGAACATAATCGGTAGTGGCATTATATCCATCTTCACTCATCAATTCAATGACCTTATTTTTTGCTATGTCTGATACCTTAATCATACTTCTTTATAAATAGATTAATTCTAAATGAAATGCAAATATACTACATAAGTAGATTTTATACACAAAACCTAACATTAATCTAACATATATATAAATAGATAAAAGCTATAAAACATATAATGACCTCTTGAAACAAGGTCAATTAATTATGATCAACTACCTTTGCAAAATGATTGAAGATAAAAATACATCGAAGACACAGATATCCGAATTGGGAGAATTTGGACTTATTACTCATTTGACTAAAAATTTTGAGATAAAACAAAAAACCACCAACTTAGGAATCGGAGATGATGCAGCAGTTTTAGATTTTGAAAATAAAAAGTGTATTCTAACCACCGATTTACTAATTGAAGGAGTACATTTTGACCTTGCTTATGTTCCTTTAAAACATTTAGGATATAAAGCAGTTATGGTAAACTTATCTGATGTATATGCTATGAATGCAACAGCGAGTCAGATTACCATTTCTATTGCAGTATCAAACAGGTTTCCTTTGGAGGCCTTAGAAGAATTATATGCAGGAATTGAAACCGCGGCCAAGATTTATAATGTAGATGTGGTAGGAGGAGATACAACATCATCAACCACCGGGTTAATTATTAGTATTACTGCTGTTGGCTATGCAGATAAAGAAGACCTAGTGTATCGTAACGGTGCCAAAGAAAATGACCTTTTAGTGGTTACTGGTGATCTTGGTGCGGCATATATGGGGTTACAGATTCTCGAAAGAGAAAAGCAAGTATTTGAAGTAAATCCTAATTCGCAACCAGACCTGGATCAATACTCCTATCTTATTGAAAGACAACTTAAGCCCGAAGCAAGAAAAGACATATCAGGGCTCCTTAAAGCACTAGAAGTACAACCAACAAGTATGATTGATATAAGCGATGGATTGTCGTCTGAAGTAATACATCTTTGTACGCAATCTAAAGTTGGAGTAAATTTATATGAAGAAAAAATACCTTTGGATCCTGCGGTGATCTCTGTTTGCGAAGAGTTTAAATTGAATAGCACCACGGTAGCTCTAAATGGTGGAGAAGACTACGAGTTGTTATTTACAATCAGACAAGAAGACTATCCTAAAATTAAAGCGAATCCGAACCTTACCGTTATTGGACATATAACTGATAAGAAAAGTGGGATAGGATTAGTTACAAGAGCAAATGAAAAAATAGAATTACAGGCTCAAGGTTGGAATCCGATCAAAGAATAACTAAGAGGCAGCTTGAAATTGAGTTTTAGCTTTACTTCTTTCTATCTTTTTAGCATGTACTGAAGCCAAAGCATTATTAATTTCCTTTAATTTAGGGGTCATTACTTCTAATCTCCCTCTGCTATTCGTTGTAGCTTGTTCACCACAATGTGCACATGTATATTCTTTTATATGATGAGTAACATCTTTAGAAAGAAGATAATCGTGACCAAATAAGGAGCAGTAAATTTTTGAGAAAGAAAAGGTGGAGTTTGGGGTAGATTTTTTCATTTTTTTCGGGGGTATTAGTTCATAGACGAGCGTTATAAGTTCATTATCAACACAATAATAATGTTTTTTTTGCAATCGACAATCTTTTTGTAAGAAAAATTTGTCTTTTTGCATCGATTTTTAACTAAAAAAGGGCTTTTTATAGCTTCTTAAGCCAATAAAAGTGTATTTCATCTATAATATTCTAGGTTTTTTCTCTTTAGTTTGCCTTAAAAATATTTGTAATTCTGATAGAAATTCTTCTTTATTTTCTATGTAAGACATATGTCCCCCGTCTAGGGTAATTAGATTTGTTTTACATTGCTCTGCTTCTTTGATGTTTTGAGCATAATCCAGTACCGGATCTAATTGTCCGGCAAAGATTATTTTAGGCACTTTAAGGTTTTTTAAAATAGCCGTTCTGTCTTTTCGAGTTTTCATACCTTCTAAAGCTGAGATAATTCCTTGTAAAGGGGTTTTTGAAGCTTGATTTTTAATCTGCTTTATTTCATTAACAAACTTAGACTGGTTCTTTTCTGCAAATAGATTTGCTATTGCCATACTCGTATATGCATTGGGGTTTTTCTTTACAATATCTATAGCTCGAGTACGATTTATTTTTCGTTCTTCACTATCCGGAAAAGATGTAGAATTAAGCAACGCTAATCCCAAAACTATATTAGGAAAAAGATCTGCAAAAGCCAATGCTGCATACCCTCCCATTGAATGACCGATTAAAGTTGTTTTAGAAATTTTTAAATGATCTAAAACGGCTTTTACAGCAAGAGCCATATCTTCCATAGAGTGAATATATCCTAAACATTCGGTATCACCATGACCTAGCAAATCAATAGAAATACAATGATAATACTTCGAAGAAAGGAGAATAGTTTCTTCCCACATGGTAGAATTCTCTAAAAACCCATGTAGAAAAACCACTGGAACCCCTTTTCCTACTGTATTATAATTTATTTTGACCCCTTTGTATGATAATATCATTTTGAAATTTTATTTTTAGGCACATAAACCTAACTAAATGAGATTTAATAAAGAAACTTTCGTTGCGGGATTTGCATTATTTTCTATGTTTTTTGGAGCAGGTAATCTCATGTTACCACCGCTTCTTGGTTTTAAAGCAGGAGATGTATGGTTTCAGGTTACAATAGGTTTTGCTGTTTCTGCTGTGATTATCCCATTGTTAGGGATCGTTGCACATGCTAGATTACAAGGTACGATGTTGGATTTTGCGAAAAAAGTATCGCCTACCTTCAGTCTCATTTATTGCCTGTTAGTATATATCATTTCAATTACATTACCATCACCCAGAACGGCTTCTGTGACACATGAGATGGCAATACAACCTTTTTTCGGCACAAGTGCCTGGTTGACAAGTAGTATTTATTTTGCACTGGTCTTACTTTTTGTAATTAATCGATCCAGGATTCTAGGGTTATTGGGTAAATTTCTTTCTCCTATTATATTTATTGTGGTTATTAGTATTATTTGTATCGGAATTTTCTCAACGCAAGCTCCGATAAGCCCTACAGATTTTCAAACTCCGGTTATTCATGGATTGCTCGAAGGATACCAAACTTTTGATGCCATAGGTGCCGTTGTAGTAGGTGGTGTAATTATAATCTCTCTAAAGATTAAGGGAAAAGATAATTTTCAGGAAAATAGAAAATTGATTATAAAATCCGGCATTGTAGCGGGGATAGGTCTATTAATGATTTATACGGGAATGATTTATACAGGTGCTATGTATAATACACAATTTGATAGTGGCATTGCTCGTACAGAATTACTTTCGGGAATAAGTTTAAAAACGTTGGGAAATATCGGGAATGTGTTTTTGAGCGTATTGGTTGGATTGGCTTGTTTTACAACGGCGGTGGGTATTGTAACTGGTACTGCCGATTTTATGAAAGGAGTATTTGGGAATTCTCAAAAAGTATATCTATTTACGGCAATTATTGGTTGTATCTTAGGTGTTTTAATGGGGCAATTTGATGTGCATTATATTATTGATGTAGCAGTCCCGGCTTTAATGTTAATTTACCCTATTACCATTGTTTTAATACTTCTAAATGTTTTACCGGATACGTTTACTTCGCCTTTGGTTTTTAGAGCTGTTGTTATTGCTACAGTTATATTTAGTATCCCTGATTTTTTAGGTTCATTAGGGATGCAAGAAACCGTTGCTCCTGTTTTAGAAGTTCTTCCTTTTGGAAATTACAGCCTTGCCTGGTTGTTACCAGCAATTATAGTTTTTATAGTAATGAATATTTATTTATTGATGAAGTCAGGTGCGAAACAAAATTGACAACATTTTACAATCTATTGCCTTGATTTTTGTCCTAATCGATAATACTGCCGCCATCCTTTAAAGACTTCCTTGACTTGCAGCCCCTTCTTCCCTGCTTCTATGGTTCTTTTTATTAATGCTCTTCCTTGAGGGGATTTTAAATCTATGGAGTGGGAAGGCAAATTTTGGTATGCCGGAGGTTTTAAGGCTTTACCTAGTTTTTTAGTGTCAGTATCTGAAAATGCTTTATTTTGATCATAAAAATCTTTACCATCTGCAACTATTCTTTCCTGATTATATGCTTTGGTTTCATCTGTTATATCATATAAAACACCATATCTAGAATTGTCCTTCATAAAAGATACTTGGCCTTTCTCAAATTGTACAGCATGTTCTAGCTCATGAGTAATAAGGTTGGTAGACCCTACATTAACTATGATCTTATCTGAAGTAGCATCATAATGAACGCCTCCTTCCTGATTTTTTCCAGATCTTGACACTACATAAATTTGATCAGCTTTTTCAAGCCTTTCTATGTCTTTAAGCATAGATTTATAATCGTTTATTAACTGATTCCCCGTTTTTTTATTGATATAGTCCTTTTTAATAAAGTTTTTAAGGTTACTGATTCTTTGGCTAAGTTCGTTTTTATACTGTGTAACCATTTTGTGAGGATCTTCAATAAGGGCTCCTGTAGGATCAATAAAGTTTAAGGGATTATTGGCCACATAAGAATAAGGTGAGATTGAATAATAAGTTTCACTTGCAGGATCAATATTAACAAATCGAGCCATCGAGGAGTCATATTGTCTGAGCATATAGTCATACCAATTCAAATCAAAAGTCTCATTGTGTTCTTTTCCGTTATATCCGTAATGATGTTTTCTTCCTCTGATAATTGTATTGGGTTGTTGCAATTGAAGTCCGAAAGGATAATAATCTTTTACTTCTTTTATTTCTTCGAAAGGACTGACCTGTCCATTAGCATCATAGTCTATAAATGATAACCTTATATTTCCTAAATGATCTTTATATTGATAAGTATACAAAAAAGATTCACTGTTTTTGGGCTCAGCATATCCTTCCTGAAAAACCAAAAATTGAAGGTTTTCCTGGTCATAGACCACATCTGTTATATAATTTCTATTTTGTATGAGTTGACCGCTTGCATCATAGACTTTTTGAGCAAGCTTTTCTCCGACAGAGGTATACATAAATACTATTTCTCTGCCATCACTATAAGTAATGGTCTCAGGAAGGTTTAGGATATTAAATTCAATAGATCTAATGTTTTTGTTATCGTCACTAATTATATTTCCATTAGTATCATAATGGTGAGGTTTAGAAACTTGGCACCACACATTAGTTTTTTGAAAAAAAATGCTGAACAAAAATATAAGAACAAAAATTTTCACGTATCCCTCTGATTATTGTTTATATTTAATATCTGTCAATTTTTTTAATGGTTCATTTTCTGGAAGGTTTTTTAGCTCTTTGGCAGCACCGGGAAATAGTCTCTTCAATGTACTTTTTGATGTACGTATGTTGACCCTAACTTTTAGATAATTTTTATAGAGATATCTTGACTCTTTGTCGTTGGGGCCTTTTACTTCCATTCTTCCCACCCAAGGAGCCGTAATGTGTTTGATATCTCTACCTGGGAAGGTTTTTTTAAAGGACTCAGGAGAGAAGGCATATTGAGCTCTATATGCATCTGCTTCATCATGAAGATCACTTAGTAAAGAGTTTCCTTTTTCTTTGTCGAAGAAAATTTCTCCAGTTTCATACTGTCCACCATGAGTTAATTCATGAACAAAATTCTCGGTATCTTCATATGAAATGACTATCTCATCAGAATCCTTATCATAACGGGTGGTCCCTACTTGACCTTTGGTTTCATCTATTCTATAAACCTGACTACTTTGTTCTAACAGATCCATAGTAGCAAGAGAGGTGCTTAGTGCAGCATTACGGTACTCCAATTCAGCAATCTTTTTTTTATTCGCCTTAGTTGGTTTGGTGTTTTTGAGTGTTTTTTGCACTTCTGTTCTTTCTGCTAGAATTGCATTTTTTTGTGTATTCCAATCTTTCAAACTTCCTTCTGCTATTTGCATTCCATCGGGGTCTATAAATCTAATTGGATTGTTGGCAACATAGCTATAAGTAGAAAGGTCTATATAATTTTCGGCTAACGGATCTATTCCATTCCATCTTGCCAGTGTAGCATCATACATTCGAGCTCCGAAATCATGCCAATCTAAATCAAAAACCGGCTGTTCTTCTTTTCCATTAAAACCATATGGATGGGCACGTCCACTTATAAGATTATTTTCTTTTTGATGTCTTAATCCAAAAGGATAGTAGTCTTTTGTTTCCTTTATTTCAGCATTATTGTGACCCTGCCCAAAAGACAATCGAATATTACCCAGATGATCCAGGTGGTGGTATGTATACTCAAATTCTCCTAAAGGATTCTGTTCTGTATACCCCTGAGAGTGGTTAAAGAATTCCAATTGATTGTTAATATATACAATGTTCTTTAGATAGTTTTTGTTTTGCTCTAAACTACTATCTGCCCGATGTGCTTTTTGCGAAAGTTTTATTCCTGCAGCAGAATACGTATATTCAATTTTTCGACCATCTTCAAAAATTATAGTTTTAGGAAGATTAAGTATATTATATGTAATTGATGATATAGCTTTGTTTGAATCAGACATCATATTTCCGTTAGCATCGTAGTTATAACTTCTAGAATGTTGTGCTTCAGCCAAGAAAACACTTGAATATAATATAAGAAAGATACTGGTTAGATAGATCTTTTTACTCGTCATAGCACTTATAAATTGAATTTTGAAAAACATTACTCTATCCCATTAATGATTGCTTTTTTTGATTTGCCCTTTACCGTTCCTTTAATATTTTTAATTGGTGTCTTTGATCTTTTCTGGGTTTCGCTCCAAGCTTTAAAAATAGGAGAGACAATCTCATCAACATGACGTTGTTCTACATTACCATCTGGTTCTGCCATAATACTATTTTCAGAACCGGGATTTACCGTTCTGGTTTTTACTTTTTTTGTTATTTGTTCTCCATTTTCAATAATCTTGACTTCCGATTTAACTACTTTATACTCATCTTCCAAACCTAATGTATGGCCAAACTCATGGGCCGCTGGATTTGTGTCTGAATTAAGTAGGTATTTAAGATTTAGAACCATACTTTTTCCTTTAATTGTATATCCTTTCATTTCTGGGTCATGTAGTTGATGTGCTTCCAGGACCTCTATAAAGTTTGCAGCATTTTCATCAAAAGTGGGTGTGTTTATTTTTACATTAACAGATTTGCCCGTTCTGGGGTTGGTCGTTTTTAAATTGCCACCATATTTTTTGGAAATCTGGTTAGAAATTAACTGTTGAATTTGTTTTTTTGAAACACCATATTTTTTTTGAATTTTCTTAAAATTGCCTTTTAGCGAAAAACTACTTTGCAAGGTGATTGTATTACTATTCATAGCAAACTCGCTATCCCTACCATCGGGGTCAACCATATTAATGGGATTGTTAAGAACATAGTTATAAGGCGAATACAAAACGTACTTTTCTGAGAGAGGATCCAAATTCATCCAGCGCCCAATCGTTGGGTCATAATTTCTGGCTCCAAAATCTGACCAATTCAATCCAAAAACATGTAACTCTTCTTTGCCTCCAAAACCGTAATTATGATCCCGGCCTCTTATAATAGTATTCGCTATTTGATGTTTTAGACCAAATGGATAATATGAGTTTTGTTCTCTGATCTCATTATGAGTAATTATACCATTCTCGTTATCATCGGCATACGATATTTGGATATTTCCTAAATGATCTTTGTGTTGATATACATATTGATATGCTCCCAAAGTTTTAGGTTCTAGATAGCCTGCTAGCTGGTCTATGAACTCAATGGCATTATTGGTATATGTAATGTCAATTAGGTAATCTTTGTTTTGTACTAAGTCGTTATCAACCTGATACGTTTGCTGAGAAAGTTTTTTGCCATTTGCAGCGTAGGTTGTTACAATTTTTCTTCCATCAGAAAAAAGGATTTCTTCTGGTAGGTTGAGGACATTATAAATTATGGATGTGATGTCTTTATCATCATCTTTGGTAAGGTTTCCGTTCTGGTCATACTGATATTGAGACTGACTGAAACCAATTAGAACGAAAATGAAATAGAAAAGAAAAAAAAGTTTCATAGACTGTCAGAGTTTTTGATCTTCGTTAGTATCATTATTATTTCGAATGTTTTGCATTATTTGCTCCAAAATCTCAAAACTTGGAGGTAATGTAGAGGTAGGTCCATTGGTTCTAATTCTTTTACCTCTATGGCTTTTTCTGGTAGGCTGTCCTTTTTTCACTTCTTTATTAGCTTCTGCAGTTTTTTGTTCTCCAGAATTAACGATTATTTGTTCATATATGTAGCTGTAATCTCCTCCTTTTTTTTGGAGAATATTCTGATATATTTCAGGGAAAAACATTCGCAAAACCCAATGACCTGCTTCATGCTCTAGTACTGTTGCAGGAGAAAGAACAGCACCAGTTTCTGTAAGAAGGCCTCCATTGGGATCCCAGTAGATAGTTCTTGCTTCCTTCATAACTTCACCGCGATAAAATTCTCGATGATGACTATACTTACTGCCATGTTCGTATGTAGAGCTCAAATAGTTTGTTTGATCAATTGATTCCCCACCTACTTCTCTAATATTTACTGTCTCCTTGGCATGGGCAGCCGTTTTAAGAAAATTTCCACCTCCATTCTTTACATTATATTGATAGGCACTTATTACTTGTTGTACATACTGGTCATTGGGGATATCTTTAGGTTGTCCTCCCTTGTATATATAAAATTTTTCCTGTCCATTTTCTTGATAAAATATTCTTAGATCCTTACCATCGGGGTCATTAAATAATAAAGGGTTATTGGTAACATAATTATAAGGGGACTGGCCATAATATTTTTCAGAGAGTTGATCGATCCCATTCCATCTTGCTATGGCCGGATCATACATTCTAGCACCGTGATCATTCCAGTCTAAACCAAAAGCTTTGATTTCTTCTTTACCTCCAAATCCGTAATTATGTTGTCGCCCTCTAATAACAATACCAGATTGTTGCCATTGCAAACCAAAGGGATAGTAGTTTTTTTCTTCTTTTACTAAATCTGCACTCCCATCACCATTGCTGTCTGAAAAAGAAGTTCTTATATTACCTACCTGATCTTTGTGTTGATAAGTGTAAGAAAATTGATTGTTTTGTGGTTCTACATACCCTTCTGAAGTATTAATATATTCTAATTGATCAGAGGTATATACAATGTTGTTGATGTAGTCTTTTTTAGCCTGTATACTTCCACCAGATTGGATAGTTTTTTGGCTTATTTTTTTACCATCAGTACTATAAGTATTGATGATTTTTCTTCCATCGGAAAAAATAATTTCTTTGGGTAAATTCAAGACGTTATATGCTATGGATACAATATTTTTATTGTCATCCTCTATTAGATTTCCATTTGGGTCATATTGATATTCAGATTGACAATATCCTTTGATGAATAGCATCTGGAAACAAATAAGTACTGCAAAAAATAATTTATTGTTTTTTTCCATTCAAGTATTTTTCTCTTCCTCCTCGGTCATGCCATTCATGCATTAATTGCAAATGAAATCTCATCAACTTTTCTAGTCCTTTAGACATATTTGGATCATTAGATGTTGCGCTTTGAGTTCGCATACCGTACCCTCTATGATTTTTTCGTGATACCTTGCCATTGGTTATTTCTCCATTTGCTTTGGCAGTAAGTTGTTCAGCAAATAAAATAGTTAACATTTCCATTAGGTTACTATATTCTGCGCTAAATTTTATGCTTTTCAAAAATTGGTACAGATCAAAATAATTCATGGCTAGCCAAACATGAAAAGCCTCATGTTCTAATATGGTTGCTGGTGAAAGCACATTTCCATTCGTTGTCAAAAATCCTTTATTTGGATCCCAGTCTATAATCCCTTCAAGAAATATTTGAGTACCTTGTATTCTAGCCTTCTTTATCCTTGCAAAGCTTTTATTACCTAAAAAACTAGAGGAAACCTGACGGATATCAACCGATTCATCAGATTTGGCCAAACTCTTTAAAAATTCTCCCCCTCCGTTTTTAATATTATGTTGATGTACGGTAAGTACTTGTTTAACAAATTTGTTGTTTGGCACATCTTTTGGCTTTCCACCTTTATAAGAATAGAATTTTTCTACTCCATTTTCTACATAATATATCCTCAGTTCTTTACCGTTAGGATCATTAAATGTAATTGGGTTATCTGCAACATAATTGTAAGGTGACCAACGATAATATTTTTCGGAGAGTTGATCAATCCCATTCCATCTTGCTATAGCAGGATCATACATCCTGGCACCATGATCGTTCCAGTCTAAACCAAAGGCATTGATCTCTTCCTTGCCACCATACCCATATGCATGTTTTCGGCCTCTAATAACAGTACCTGATTGCTGCCATTGCAATCCAAAGGGATAGTAGTTTTTTTCTTCTTTTACTAAATCTGCACTCCCATCACCATTGCCGTCTGAAAAAGAAGTTCTTATATTACCTACCTGATCTTTGTGTTGATAAGTGTAAGAAAATTGATTGTTTTGTGGTTCTACATACCCTTCTGAAGTATTAATATATTCTAATTGATCAGAGGCATACACAATATTCTCTAAGAAATCTTTTTTAGCTTGTGTACTTCCATCAGATTGGATGATTTTTTGGCTTATTTTTTTACCATCTGCACTATAAGTATTGATGATTTTTCTTCCATCGGAAAAAATAACTTCTTCAGGTAAATTCAAGACGTTGTATGTTATGGATACAATGTTTTTATTGTCATCCTCTATTAGATTTCCATTTGAATCATAGGTATATTGATCATTCTGAGAAAACCCATAATACCAAAACAAGGTAAAAAATAAGGCCACTATGCTTGTTTTTTTAATCATTGTCTTTTATCAAGATCTAGTTGTTTTTCTCGGGCTTTTTGGATTTGCATGCGAACATTCGGATCACTTGGTTTTCTAGAGGTTGGTCCTTGGGTTCTTACGTCTTTTACTGTAGCCGATGGATTTGCCCTTATTTTATCAGTATCACCACGTTTTAGCTCACCATTATGTTCTGCTGCTCTCAATTTATCAGGATCTTTAACGTCTTTATTCTTTTCTTTGGCATAAATGGTTACTACTTCTCCGGCTAAATGTTCCAGGTTTGTTGCTGGGGATATGACAGTATTATCCAGTTGATCGTCAGAAGAAGAGATCAGGGTACCGCCATTGGGATCCCACTCAATCGAATGTTCTTTGCTATTTGTGCTTCGTACTACCTTGCTTTTGTTTTTGTATGTTTTATCTTTACCTGAGCTTGGGTCATTAACCTGGTTAGCGTTGAATATATGTACATTAAGATTTCTGGATCCTACGAGGTGATCCAATATTTGCCCTCCACCATTTTTACGATTATATTCTATAGCACTCAAAGTTTGACGTACAAATTTATTATTAGGCACATTTTTGGGTTTACCGCCTTTATATATAAAAACCTCTTCCAATCCATTTTCCATGTAATGAATTATACCGTCTTTTCCATCAGGATCAGTAAATAGTATTGGATTCCCTGCTACATAATTATAGGGTGACCAGCCATAATATTTTTCGGCTAGCTGGTCGATACCGTTCCATTTGGCTATTGCCGGATCATACATTCTGGCACCATGATCATTCCAATCGAGCCCAAAGGCTTTGATCTCTTCTTTTCCGCCATATCCATAATTATGTTTTCGACCCCGAATAACCGAATTGAGCTGTTGCCATTGCAATCCAAAAGGATAGTAGTTTTTCTCTTGTTTTACTACATCTACATGACCATCTCTATTAGAATCTGAAAAAGAAGTTCTTATGTTGCCTACCTGATCTTTGTGTTGATAAGTGTAAGAAAATTGATTGTTTTGTGGTTCTACATACCCTTCAGAAGTATTAATATATTCTAATTGACCTGAAGAATAAACAACATTATCCAGATAGTCTTTCTTATTATCTGGGTTACCATCTTGCAGAATAGTTTCCTGGGTAAGTTTTTTGCCATCGGCAGCATACCTATACACTATTTTCCTTCCATCGTCAAATAAGATCTTTTCAGGAAGGTTGAGGACGTTATATTCTATATTTGTAATCTCTTTATACTGATCCATGATCAAGTTTCCATTAGGGTCATATTGATAATCGTCTGACCCACTTTGTGCGAAAATTAATGTTGGAAAAACTACAACTACTATTAATATCTTGATACTTATGTTTTGCATATACTGGTTTTATTATTAATTAGTGATCGTTACCCCCTCCAGGGATTATTGGAGGTCCTTCATTAGGATCAGGGGGCAGAGAACCACCATCATTTGAGTTCCCAATAACCTTAAAGCCAATAGACGCATCACCTAAATCGTTAACCGAGATTAATTGATTTCCAGAATATTCATACTGAAGATCATCAATTACCCCAACACTGTTATTGATCAGTCCTTTTCTAAGCAGATGTAGAATATTTCCGTTTTTGTCATAGTTAATTCCAGTGTCACCTGCAATACCCACATATCCTCCTACATTATATAATCCATTTTTGCTTGGGTTTGTGATGTTTCTATAATGTGCAGTTTTTAAACGATTCATGGGGTCATAGGTATAGGTATATGATTGTTCTTCGTTTTGCTCTGCACTACGCCACTTTATCGCAGAAATATTTCGATTATAACTAGGCGTATTTCCTAACTCAGTATTACTTTGATTATATAAAAGTTCCATTCCGAAAAGGTCATTATCATCGTCATTGTTTTCTGGGTTTATAGCTAATTGCGGGTTGTTTATAGATTTGAGCCAACCTCTAATATTATATCGGTAATCTATACTTTGTAAGAAATTCTGTCCGTTATTAGTAGAGTGTAGATTTTTCTCAATGAGTTGGCCTATTTCATTATACTTGTTTTCAGATAACAATATTCTGTCGCCATTATTTATAGTATGATAAGTGCGAAGCTCTAGACCCTGATGATCATAGGTATACTCTTTATGAATTGTTAATTGATTATCTAATGCTATATGCGTTCTAAAATCTTCAAGAACATTGCCTATAAAATCAAATTGGGTTGTATATCTGTCTGAACCCCCTAAATGATTGGTTGAAGTCGTTTGTACTAATCGATACTTTGAATCGTAAAAGTTGACATTGTACAAATACTCATCTGTCCCTAATATGTTAATCTTAGTTCCTGTTATTTGACCTCTGGGAGATTCAAGAGGATCATCTACATCAATTTCGGGTACAAAAACACTAATAATTGCCGAACCTCCCCAGACAGGATTGGTTTTGAAATTATAGTTATCATAATACGTAACCGACAACACTTTGTCATTAGAATTCAGTCTAGGATATGACATATTGGTATACCCGTGAGACAATGAATGTGATCCTAGGTTTTCAAATCTAATGTGGGGAGCAAAAGTAGCAGCATTAAAAAAGTTATCTACTTGCTCCTGAACGGTATTTCGGTCCCCATTAATCGTGGTAATACCACTTAATACAGGCCGATCAAAAATATCATATTTTGTAAAACTCCATTGATTATTAGTTCGTTGATTTCCGTCTTGAGAAAAGGTCAATCTATCCCATCGATCATATACCATGACCATCATATCGGCTCCTGGAAGTTTTTTAACAATATTCCTGCCTCGATAGTCAAACTCATATTGATAACATTCTCGGTTTAACACTTCCTGGGTTATTATTTTTGGGTATGTATTACTTAATGCTTCTGAAGTTAGAGGAGGGATTACATTTGTTATTCTTCCGAAAGAATCATACACATAATAAGTACGGGCCCATCTTGTGGTTCCATCTTCCATTTCGTCCATGATTTTTCTTCCGAGTTTATCAATGTATGTAATTTTAGTATTGCCACTTTCGTCTTTAATTTGATTTACAGTTAAGGAGTTTTCGGAGTAAGGTTGATTACTAATTAAACCTTCAGGACCTTTTTTCCATAAGGCAATATCATCTGAGGCTGTATTACTTCGATATAAATAACGAATGGTATGATCAGTACCTAATTGCCAATCTTCTCCTTGCGCTCCTTGCTCTATAGTTCGATTTAGTGGCGAGGGTTCAAATTTTGTGTCGGCCCATGGGGTGGAAGTATTTGCAACTTTATCATTGACGTTTTGATAAAACTGAAATTGAGGGCTCGAAGAGGTATTTTGTATGTCAATATCTTTATAAGAACCGCTTCCGTAATTACTTACGTAGGGTAAATATTTCTTATACTGTCTTCCAAACTGATCATATATTGTGTGATTGACCAGATCCTTTTTTTGTTGAGAGTTTTGTTTGCTAACCGATTGAAGATTACGCCCCATAGCATCCAAATAGTTGGTATTCACTCTTACATCATCAACAGGAGCAGAAATTACAGATTGAGTAGATGTAAAACCTTCTTTTTGTGTAGTATATGCCCTTACATAATTTATGAGATCACTATTTCTAAATATTTGAACGGGTCTAGTTAATCTAGATATCCCTCCTTCTAAAATAATTCTAACACTGTAGACTCCGGGAGATGTTACAGAATACGTTCTAAGATTAGCCCCTGGGATTGGCGAATTATCTTTATACCACGTATAATTTGGGTATACATTATGGACTGTCAAATCAACTACATTATGCCCATCTGATAAAATAAAATCTCCATCCTGTAGGATCGCAGGTGGTTGATATACAAAAATTACTCTGCTATCAGAATTATTACAGTTACTATCAGAGTAATTATATACAATTGCGTTACTAGAGCCTGCATCAGATGGGTTAAACATAGGTCCATTACCTATTACTCCAGGGCCACTCCAAGATTTATTAATGACACTAGGGTTAGTGTTATCATTCGAGAGATCATACAAACCACTATCGCTAAACAAACCTATGTTAGGTCCTGCATCATCTACCGGTAAGCTTTTTACCGTTATTTTACGAGTGTCAGATTTTGAACATCCATATTCATTAGTATATCGATAGGTCAAGGTATGGGCTCCAGATCCGGCTGAATTTGGGTTAAATCTATACCCTGAAGATGTATTTATAATACCATTTCCGCTCCAAGCACCTCCATCTGGAATCCCAGAAAGGGATAGTCGCGGAGTGTTTAAGCACATGGCGAGGTCACTACCAGCATTTACTACTTGTGGAATAGGAAAAGAACGTGTGACTACCAATCTTTTAGTGCTTTCTCTTCCGTTTTTTACATAGCTTACTCTATATCGCTTTTCAAGAATAGGATTAATACCATTAGTAAACGTTACGTTATAAGTAGCACCATTTTTTATAAAGGTGTTATTTTCACGATACCATTTGTAGGTGCTCCCAGATGGTGCTCCATAGGCCTCGACTGTTATGGTTCCAAAACCACAAATAGTAGTGTTACGTACAGATGGTGGCGGTGGCGGTGGTTCTGGAGCCACAATATTTATTGCTAGCTGGGCAGTACCACTATTAGGTGAAGAAAATTTTACCAGACCAGACCTAGGGGAGTTTGACCAATTTACTCGTACTCTATTTCCGGATAAAAGATTATAAGATATATCTCCGTCAATTTGCCAATTACCCCCAAAAGGAGTTGTCCCAGGTATAGGGGTAAAAGTATATATGTGGGAACTACCTGTTGTTACAGTTGAGTTTCCAGACATACTTTGCGCACTTAGAGAGACTATGGATACTAAAAAAAGTATCAAAGCGATACCCAAAGTAAAGGTATGAGATATAGTTGCTTGTTTAATATTTTTCATGTCTAACCAGTTAGTTTTGTTTAAAATTGTATTCGTAGTACTCAATGATATTTTTATCCAGATCTCTAATCGTCTTAAGTCTTTCTTGATCGTCGTAAGAAAAGTAAGAGGTAATATTATTAGGATCAGTAATTGATGTAATCCCTACCAATGGATCATGAGTGTATGATGTCATTTGAGCTCCTTTGGGGTATACTCTTATTTCATCTAATCCATTAGCGCCATTATGAGTTATTTCGGGATTGTATGGCTTTTCTTCCTGAATCTGCCATTTTCCGCTTTTATAAAACCAGTATGTCATGACTAAATCACTTCCTTGTGGCCTTAGCTCTTGAGGAATGGTATACGATGATCCATTATGATATTTAACACCTGTTCCCCCAGAGCCAAGCACTCCATTTTCCTCAAAACTGGTGTAATAAACCTGACTGGGTTGTGCACCTATTACTTGTGCAACAGGAAGAGTACCTTTATTATTCCAGATATAGGCTATTGACGAGCCATACAGTTGAGATTGTTGTAACAGATTGCCAAACTGATCATATTTACCGAAGATAAAACGAGACTCATATACACTATTGGCTATAGCGTAGGGGTCTGTAGTAACCAGTATTGGTTCAGCTATTTTTGTAGTATATATTTGATGCGGCTGGATATGATTCTCAAAAAGATCATATTCTGTTTTTTGAGCAGATAACAAATATAGTGCTCCACCCCCAGGTTCTTCTAGCGTTAATTTTTCTAAAGGAGAACCTATAAGGTGCCTGTCTTTCATCTCATCAATTACGGTTGTTGTTCCTGTGGCATAGTCTAATGGGTATTTGTATTGGGTAATGATTTTCTTTCCCTCACTTTCGGTAGTGGATTCCTGTATGAGCTGTTTATGATAATAGTCCGGATTAGGTTTTGAATAATAATCAAGAGGGTTAGGTTCTGTTTTATACACATACTCCGTTAGCTTTTTAAGGGGTTGATTATACGTATCTCCAAAATATGTGATTTCTTCGGTTCTAATAAGTTTACTAAAACCCAATACAGTATAATATAGTCCCAAAATAAGTCGTTCTGGATCCTTGGGGCCTTCTAACTCGGGATTAGCAGAAGGTCTTTTCCATCCTATTTTTAATCCTCTGTTTCGTTTTTCACGATACTGATAAGTATGATTGAGTTCATGAACCAGATTGCCCAGATGGTTATAGTCTTCTTGTTTTTTTAGTAATCCTCTTTTGTAATCGTTACTTACCGCAGGAGGAAAAGGTGTTTTATCAGATCGAATGTCCTGTATGGTATATGGGGAAGAAAAATAATGAATAGATTTCCAATTTTCACCGGATTCTCCGTGTATTACCGAGACTTGTCTATACCCAACCTGACTTCCCTGGGTAGTTCCCAGTGCTGTTCGATTTTGGGCAGATCTAATAAGCTTTGTATTACACTCTGGGGCGGCATAATCGCAAAACATCTGTTCTGTTTGGTATTTTTTTATTGTTTCTAGTAAAGAACCTGTAGACTTTATTCTTCCGTCTTCTACCATTCTATATTCATATTGAATGACTTTATTAGGATTTCCAAATCCGTATGACCGCTCTATCTTTGCTATACGAGAACCTCCACCTACTGCAATGACAGGGGCATCTACAGTATTGGGTACTTTCCAGGCGACATTCATTGTGATTTTCTCCCATAAGTCGTCAATGGTACCATTTGGAACTCTAGTAGTGGCCACCAAAGTAAGTTTACCTACAGCCGAATCGGGAATGTTGACCTCAAATTTACTTATAACATACGGAGCTCCGCTATTATCTTTTCCCGGAAAACTGGGTTGCGAAACAAAAATCTCTGTACCTTCTTCATCTATTATACTTACTCTTGGATGTTGTCGCACACCTCCAAAATTATTATTAATAAATCGGGTAGTAATTTCTGCTCTAAGAGGAATCCAGTGTTCAGGAATATCTATACGTTCTTCTTTTCTGTTATTGGATCCGGGGTCCGGTTGAGAATTTGGAACACTGACCGCTTTGGTTGTTTCACTCCAATCGGTTTCTGTATCAAAAACTTCGTTATTTTGAATAAAACTATAGTCATGTGGTTCAAAAGTAAATTCATCAATTCCTCCTGTTGGGTAGATTATCCTTTTAATCATTCCATTGGTTATTTTAGAGGGATTTGGTGAACGGTTTGCTCCAGATAAGGTTTGACCCCTATACTTTGTTTCGGGCACAAGAGTTTGTGCATTTCTGTCATTATAGAACCCCCAATGATCCTGTTTATAAGAGTTCGTATGTGGCAATCTTCCTTCATACTCAAATTTGTAAGGAGGAATTGAGTTATTTGCCGATTTTTTTTGAAGTGATGATAGAGTTAATCGGTTAATAGAATCATCATTATTATAATAAGACAATTTCCATTGATCTACTTCCTTATTGTTGTTGTTTGTTACCATTATAGTGCCCAGAGGATAAAGTGGTGAGCTTTGGCCATTCTCAATACCAGGATCCGTACGTCTTCGAGTAGTATCTTCTAAAAAATCTATTGTAGTTTGCCCAGAAGATGTAGTAATTTTTCGTAGGTATTTCCCATTGATTTCTGTAGTTATCTCCTGATCACCTTGTGTTGATCCAGCCTGTAATGAGCCATCTGCATTAAGATTATGTGTTATGGTAGCCATAGCTTTTATGGTAGTCTTTTGTACATAGGGGCCATATTCAAAAAAAATATGACCCTCTGTATTGGGGTTGTACATTTCTGTAAGAAACCAACTTTGAGGAACCTCCAAATCATTTAAAATCGAATTACAAAGATCACTTAGACTAAATGGCTGCCTATTTATTTGAGTTTCTTGTGTATTAAAGATGTATTTAACACCATTAGGCATCGTTAATTCCCAGCCCGATATATAATTTGCTTCTTTCGGTTCTAATCCAACAGGCTTCACTTTTATGTTATGTTCTGAAGAAATGATAATAGTACCATGCCAGTCAAATTGAAAACTTCCTGTAAACCCGGAAACATTGAAGTAAAAGAGATCTGGCTCTGCATCCCAACAACCATCAGCCAATTTTTTAAACACCTCATATCTATCTTGCAAAGGTGTAGTACGCCAATATGTTTCAATACAATCTTCCGTACTGTCCTCACATTGGGGTTTTAAGAATTCTGCCCGTGCTAAAAAACCTTGTAAGGTACCATTATAGAATTCATCTGGCAATCCCCTAAGACTTCGTGTGACGACTCCACCAGCGTTTAGACTCCATCCCATACCTGTTCTGGGAGCTACTGTTTGAACTTTATGTGCAGAAGCGTGATGGTTTAGCGATATAGGTAATGCTAGCCCCCGTTCATTAATAGTATATATTGGAATACTGATATTTGGGGTTCCCGAGTATAAGCCTACAGGAGTGTCTTCATATTTTGCCAATTGTGCTGCCTCTGGAGAGGGTGGTATTACCGTTACTTTAAAAGGTTCTTGTTTCTGTGCAATTGCCAAACAAAAAAATAATTGTAAAGCCACTATGCAATAGTTGATTTTTTTCATTTGAATAAAATGATATATGTTATAAAATTAGTTTTAGGGTTTAATAATGGATTATCAAACCTTTGAATAGAGTAATGTTTAATAAGAAATCAGTGTTCATCTCTTTTTTGAAAAACATGGATATAGAAAGACATGAAGTAGTATTAATTTGTTTAATTGAAGATTTCATTGTGATCGGTCATTTATAGGTTTTAATTCTCAAATTTAAATTGACAACAACGTATCGAGGTATCGGTTTCTTGAATATTCAAAAAAATGGGACTAGTATACTAGGTGTGAATATTTGTTTGTGATTTTCAGAATGAGACATTTATGAATTTGTTTACCGCTAAACATAAAAACCCAAAACAGCGTAACAATTTTTATTCATTAGTAGTTTTTCCCTATCTCTTTTCAAGAATATAGAAGAGGAGGTTTTACCCATAAATCAAGACACAATTATAAAACTAATGGAGTACCATGGAAAGATTAGCCAGACAGTTTGGAAACATAAGAGCATTAACAGAAAACCAGTTAAACAACCTTACTTTGTTTACTAAGAATGGGTTGAGAAATCCTAATCTGGTAAGATATGCCCCCGTTACAATAAATTCTGGATTTTGTTTCCCCAATAATGATCCGATATCCAGAGTAGATTTGGGATATGATTAATTCAAAGTAGCAATCCACCAAGTATTCCCAAAAGGGTCTTGAAAACCAGCTCCTCGAGAGCCATGATCCTCTTGCATGGGTTCCATTAATGATTTTGCTCCAGCTTCTATAGCCTGGTAGTATGTATGATCGGTATCTTGCACATACACATACATGGATCCTGGATGAGCTGGATAGTTTTTAGTAGCCTCTGCAAGAAGAATTGTACTATCTCCAATCTTAATTTCAGAATGTTGTATTCTTTGATCGGTATCGAGTTTACGAATCATTTCTTGAGCATTAAAGATTTTACGGATGAAATCAATAAAGTCTTCGGCTTCTTTGACTACTAAATATGGCATGGCTTGTTGATGCCCGGCGGTAATTTTCATTCGTTGCATAGCCCCTAAAAAGAATTTTAGTTTGTAACGCAATATTTTATAAAAATATTCTATGAATTCGTAGAAATAAAATAAAAAGATCTCACGGGTTTTGAAAACCTGTGAGATCCATTATCTTAACATATTACAAGTCAGACTTATGCCTGATTCATGAGTTCTTCAATTTCTTCGGCTTCAATAGGGATATTGGCCATCAAATTAAATGGTTCTCCCTTTTCTTGTATCACCACATCATCTTCTAATCGAACACCAAACCCTTCATCCGGGATATAGATTCCTGGTTCTACAGTAAAAATCATATTGGCTTGCATAGGTTCTGTTAGAATACCATAGTCATGGGTGTCTAATCCTATATGATGAGAGGTACCGTGCATAAAGTATTTTTTATATGCTGGCCATTCTGGATCTTCATTTTGCACATCGACTTTATCGATAAGTCCTAACCCTATCAATTCTGAAGTCATAATTTTTCCAACCTCAACATGATAATCTTCCCAGATCGTTCCCGGAACTAACATTTTGGTAGCTTCATTTTTAACTCGCAACACTGCATCATATACCTCTCGTTGTCTTTTGGTATATTGTCCAGAAACAGGAATAGTACGAGATAAATCACTCGAATAATTTGCATATTCTGCTGCAATATCCATTAAAATTAAATCCCCAGCTTTGCATTGTTGATTGTTTTCAATATAGTGTAGTACGTTGGCATTGTTACCACTAGCAATAATAGGTGTATAGGCAAACCCTTTAGACCTGTTATTGATAAATTCATGTAATAATTCGGCTTCAATATTATACTCCCAAACCCCAGGTTTTACAAAACCTAAGAGCCTGCGAAACCCTTTTTCGGTAATAGTACAAGCGGTCTGCATAAGATCTATTTCTATTTGATCTTTTACAGAGCGTAATCGTTGTAAAATAGGGTTGCTTTTGGCTACAGAGTGAGCAGGATATTTATGTTTCCACCATTTGGTAAAACGGTCCTCTCGAGTTTCGGTCTCTACATTTGATCTGTAATGCTCATTGGTATTTACATATACCGTATCACATTGAGTCATGATTTCGAAGAAAACCTTTTCTAAATCCTGAAGCCAATACACTGTTTTAATTCCTGATACTTCAAAAGCCCGTTCTTTAGTTAA
Organism: Aquimarina penaris; assembly: GCF_040786285.1. Taxonomy (NCBI): domain Bacteria; kingdom Pseudomonadati; phylum Bacteroidota; class Flavobacteriia; order Flavobacteriales; family Flavobacteriaceae; genus Aquimarina; species Aquimarina penaris. Next base: position 984,034 of record NZ_JBFMKQ010000001.1, on the reverse strand, counting down.
TTTTTCGCCTTCCCAAATGGCAATTAGCTCGCTTGTTTCTTTTAAAAACAGAATTTCACGATGTTTTTCTTTGGGAGCATCTGGAAAAAGTAACAAAATACTCTCTTCCTGATCTACACCACTTAAATAAAAAATATCCCGATGTTGCTCAAAAGGCATCGTACTATCTGCACTAACCGGATAAATATCATTGCTGTTAAACACAGCAATACTATTAGGTTTCATTTGTGCAATAAAGTTTTTTCGGTTTTTGATAAAAAGATTGCTATCTATTTGGTGGTATTTCATCGGTTTAGATTTATTGTTGTAAAGTAGTTATATGAAATATGTACTATTATTAAAACACCTAATTATAGGGTTTTTCAAAAATACTAAAGCCAAAAGGATGTATTGTTAAACAATATCTAAAAATTTTGAGGTTGGTATTACAATATATACTTTGAGCCCACTAAAGATCATCAAAAATGAAAATATTCACTTCGACTTTATTTCTTTTATTTTTTTATTCACTTGTTTTTTCTCAACAGCCCGCTACTAATGCCGAAGCAATTCAAAAAGGATTGCTAAAAAAACAGCAAATGGTAACAACTTCATTGGTAAAAAATGTTTCTTTCGAAAACATCGGGCCTTCGGTAATGAGTGGTCGTGTAGTCGATATTGATGTAAATCCAAAAAACACTACAGAGTTTTATGTGGCCTATGCTTCTGGAGGGTTATGGCACACAGTAAATAACGGAACCACATTTGAACCCATATTAGATTCGGCTACAACAATTAATGTAGGTGATATTGCTGTAGATTGGAAAAACAATATCATTTGGGTTGGAACCGGAGAAAATAATTCGTCGAGATCATCGTATGCAGGGATTGGTATTCTAAAATCTACCGATAACGGGAAAACATGGGAAAACGTTGGATTACCTGATTCTCATCATATTGGTCGTATTATAATTAATCCCGATAACCCAAATGAAGTAGTTGTGGGGGTTGTTGGGCATTTATACTCTTTTAATGAGGAACGTGGAATATACAAAACCACAGATGGAGGCGCCACTTGGAAAAAAACATTGTTTATTAATAATCAGACCGGAATTATTGATCTGTCTTATACTCCAGGTAATTTTAATACCATGTATGCTGCTGCATGGGATAAAGATCGCAAAGCATGGAATTTTAAAGGAAACGGAACCGGGTCAGGGATTTATAAAAGTGTTGATGCAGGAAACACCTGGGAAAAGATTACCATTGAAGGAAATGGTTTTCCTACGGGAGAAGGTATTGGAAGAATTGGTTTGGCGGTTTTTGATGAAAATACGATCTATGCCGTGCACGATAATCAATTTAGAAGAAAGAAAAGTGACAATGAAAAAGATAAGGATAGACTAACCAAAGAAGATTTTAAAACAATGTCTGCTCAATCTTTTTTGAATATTGACGACAAAAAATTAAATGCATTTCTTAAAACCCATGATTTTCAAGAAAAATATAGAGCAGATAATGTTAAGAATCTTGTTAGAGGAGGTACAGTAAGACCAGAAGACCTAGCCAAGTATCTTGAAAATGTAAATTCAGTGTTTTTTGACACTCCTGTAATTGGTGCCGAAGTATATAGAAGCGATAATGGAGGTACCTCATGGACAAAAACACATATGGAGTATTTGGATGATATATTTTTTAGCTACGGATATTATTTTGCCCAAATACAGGTAAATCCTAATAATAAGGATCACATCTATATCTCGGGAGTGCCCATTTTAAAATCTAAAGATGGAGGTAAAACTTTTGTAAGCATTAATGGAAAAAATGTTCACGCAGATCATCATGCACTGTGGATCAATGCTCAAAACCCTAATCATCTGGTAAATGGTAATGATGGAGGTGTAAATATTTCATACGATGATGGGGAGAATTGGATAAAAGCCAATCAACCTAATGTAGGGCAATTTTATGCTATCAATGTCGATAACGAAGACCCATATAATGTATATGGTGGATTACAGGATAATGGTGTTTGGGTAGGGTCACATAATGCTAAAGAAGATAATGCATGGCACCAAAGTGGACATTATCCCTGGAAAAATATTATGGGTGGAGACGGAATGCAAATTATGATCGATAATCGCAACACAAATATCGTATATACCGGATATCAGTTTGGAAATTATTATAGATTAAATCGTGCTATAAACGAGCGAACCTATATACAGCCCAAACATGAACTAGGAGAATCTCCTTATCGATTTAACTGGCAAACACCTATACTGCTCTCTTCTCACAATCAAGATATCCTATATATGGGCGGAAACAAGCTAATGCGATCTATGAATCAAGGGGAGGATTGGACAGTAATCTCTAAAGATTTAACCTTGGGAGGTAAAAAAGGAAATGTAGCATATGGAACGCTAACCAACATTTCAGAGTCTCCATTTCAGTTTGGATTGCTATATACCGGTAGTGATGATGGATTGGTGTATGTAACTAAAAACTCCGGAGGAAGTTGGACCAAAATCTCAGATTCTTTCCCTAAAGATTTATGGGTGTCTAGAGTGATTGCTTCTTCTCATAAAAAAGAAAGAGTTTATGTTACTTTAAATGGCTATCGCTGGGACGATTTTACACCATATGTGTATGTAAGCGAGGATAATGGACAAAGCTGGGCATCTATCGCAAATAACCTACCTCTATCACCAGTAAATGTTATTAAAGAGGATCCTAAAAATGAAAAAGTAGTGTACCTGGGAACAGATAATGGTACCTATGTTTCATTAGATAGAGGAAAGACCTGGCAAGCATTTTCTAAAGGTTTGCCCAATGTAGCGATACATGATATCGTAATTCAGCCAGAAGCCAATGATTTATTACTAGGTACACATGGCAGAAGCATCTATAAAACTAATATTGAAACGCTACAAGTACTCGATGATGAAATCATGAACAAAAATCTTCATGTTTTTAACACAAAGGCTATTCAATGGTCTGATAAATGGGGTGATACCTGGAGTAAATGGATTATACCAGATATGCTACCATCAACAACGCTTAAATTCTATAGCAAAACTGCGGGAGAGTTTTCTATAAAAATTACAACAAAGAATGATAAAACGCTTCAGGAATTTTCTGTTCAAGGAGATCAAGGACTTAATTATGTAGACTATGATCTTACCATTACCGAAAACGGAAAAACTATTTTAGAAAAAGAATATGAGGAAGAAGAAATTTCAAAACGGAAAAACGGAAAATATTATCTTCCGGTTGGAGAATATTATATACAAGTTTCGACAAGAAAACTCATTGAAAAAACTTCTTTTGAAGTAAAGTAATTTTTCTATTTATAGAAAACACAAAGGAGTCCCGGTTTTTTGAATATTCAAAAAACCGGGACTCCTGTTGTAATATAGCTCTTTATGTTTGTCATGATTAATTTATAAACATAAAACAATGAAAGTAATGACAATTGTAATGAGGAGTATGGTAATACTATTGTTATCGGCATTTATTTTTTCTTGCTCTGATGGTGAAGATGGTGCTATAGGACCCGTTGGTCCACAAGGAGAACAAGGTGCAGATGGCCAAGAAGGTACAGATGGTCAAAATGGAGCCGATGGAGCTACTGGTGAAACAGGGTCTGCTAATGTGATTTATTCGGATTGGTTTAATTCTAATTTCCCTAATAATAATAATGTTACTGGTACAACCGCTACATTTAGCATTACTGTACCAGAGATAGATAATACAGCAATACCTAGTACTGGTGTAATTTTAGTATATGGTAGAAACACAAGTCCCGGAGGGTCAAACATATACATGCTTCCAGCAGAGGTAGCTCTAGGTCGTAATGAGAGATATTCTTTTTTTGTTACAATTTCTATAAGTATTCCAACAAACTTAACAATTCAAGTAGATGGTATTAATGGAGACACAGACCCAATAGGTATTCCTCTTTTAGACCAATATAGGTACATTATGATCCCGGGAGGAGTACCCGGAGAAAAAAGCAGATCAATATCAGAGTATAAAAATATGTCCTACCAAGAAATCACGACATTATTTAATATACCAGAGTAAGAATTCATAAAAAGTTGTTTTTACAACAAGTCCCATTTTATTGAATATTCAATAAAATGGGACTTGTTATTTGTAAGATGTCCTAGGTTTACAGGTCAATTTTTAAACACAGATTATGCAATGGTGGTATCACAAACTCATGAAATATTATCATATAACACTTTTCATCTTTATCGGTCTTACCGCGCAAAGCCAGCAAACAAAAGATGCGTTTGATATTAAATCCATAAAGGAGGCAGGTATTCCTCCTACACAACATTATGAATGGGATAGAGACCTAGGGCTTTCTAAACCAAAAGGAATGCAACAACACCCAAATGGATTATTATATATTGCTTGTGAAGAAGGAATTGCAGAATTTGACGGATCCAGATGGGAATTAATATATAGAGAAGACAAAATTTCTAACTTCAGAATTTCAGATGATGGTTTAATATATATAATCACTTCTAAGGATTTTGGGGTTCTAAAAAAAAATACATCCGGAAAATATCTGTTTACATCTCTTTTTCCAAATTCGAATGATAAAAGAGAAAATCTAGGGTATGCCAGAGCCTGTTTTATTATAAAAAATAGCGTTTATTTTATATATTCTAAGTTTATTTTTCAGTTGAAGAACCAACAGGTTTTCTCATATGAAACCGATGGATTCATTATGAGTAGTTTCAAAATAGATGATACGATATATATTCATGATGCATCTTCCAAGGTTTTTACATTCAAAAATGGAGCGTATACATTGGTAGAAGGAACAGAGCAACTGTCAAAAAAAGTATTTGTTATAGGCACAAAAATAGGCAGTAAACTTCTAATCGGAGACAATTTGGGGCAATTTTATATGTATAGTAATAATAAATTGACCCCACAATTCAAGGTTCCTGAAGACATAGGTTTTAAGCCTATGTTATTTTTGCCATTAGATAACCACCGAATTGCAATAGCCACAAAAAGTAAAGGGCTACTTATATATAGTGTTGAAGGAGAGTTACTTTGTGTTTTGAATAGATCAAAGGGTTTATTGTCTAATAAGATCAAGAATTTTTTTCTCGATAAGGATAAGAATTTATGGGTGTTATACAAGGAGGGGGTTAGTAAAGTTGAAATCTTTTCTCCCTTTTCTTTTTATAATGACAAGAACGGTGTTAATGAGCAAATCGAATTTATTACAGAACATCATGAAAAGATTTATTTTGCTTCTGGTAATAATGTATATGAAATCAATGAGAAACAAGAAAACATACTTAAAAATCAAAAAATTAAAAACATACTTACCGCACAAAATGTTTATGTTTTCTCATATAATGATGTCCTCTTATTAACTTCTGCAGAAGGGTTGTATGCCTATAAAAACAATACGCTAAGTAAGCTTACAGACTCTTCATGTGTTTTTATAATTAAATCAGATGTACACGAAAATATACTTTATGTTTCGGGAGACAAAGGCATAGACGTATATACCGACTTGGGTAGCGACGTACCTCTAACTCGAAGATTTAGAAAATTTTCAGAAATCGTATTTTCAAAACCCCCAATGCCAGGGCTGAATACTGATTTTATGGAAAGTAAAAATGGAGATCTATTGGTTAATCTCAATTTTAGAGAGATTATTAAGATAAAAATTAAATCTATATTTCCTTTTCAATACACTCAGGAGTTTATGGATCTTCCTGTAAATGGTATTATCATTTTATACTCCTTAAGTGGTGAACCGGTTTTACTAATAGATGGTTCGCTATATAAATACAATATTGATACAGGTAAATTAGAAGAGCACTGTATAAACAGGGAGATAAAAAAATTAGACCTCAAACCTTATTTTATTGTTCAGAAAGATAGTCTATCAGACATTGTAATTAGTAGAGGGGTTAGGGGCAAAACAGTTTTGTTGAAAGAGAATTCTAAAGGTGATTACATCACCAAAAGGCCTTTTAAAAGATTTCCTGAATTCATTTCCTCTTATATTTTTCAAGATTCTAAAGGGATTCTATGGTTCGGAGGAGAACAAGGGGTAACCAGGTTTAATCCAAAATTAGCAAAGCAGACCAGGATTACCAATAAAGTTTTTGTGCGAGATTTTGGAATTTCAAACAAGGACTCTCTAATTTTTAAAGGAATAATAACAAATCATGATCATGTCCCCAAACTTGCTTATTCTGATAATTCTATAAAGTTAAAATATGCCTTTCCGGATTATAGCAATACTGAAAACAATCGCTTTAAGTTCATGTTAGAAGGGTTTAATAAGAAATGGTCGAATTGGACCTTTAACTCTGAAAAAGAATTTAATAATCTATCTGAAGGGACATATCGATTAAAAATAAAAGCCAAAAATGCATATGATCAAGAAAGCGCTACATCTTTTTTCACCTTTACTATATTGCCTCCCTGGTATAGGACCTGGTGGGTTTATCTGCTATATCTAATTGGGTTTGTCGGTTTTGTGACTATTGTTGTTATTTGGCGTTCTTCAAAACTTAAAAAAGAAAAAGAAAAACTTGAAACTACTATAAAAGAACGTACACAAGAAATTATAGAAAAAAATAAGCAGTTAGAAATTCAGGCAACAAAACTTAAAGAAATGGATAAGGTAAAATCTCGTTTCTTTGCCAATATTTCTCACGAATTCAGAACTCCCATTACCTTGATAAAAGGACCCGTTCAAGAATTCATTGATAATCATAACAAAGAGTTTGAGCTTACCAAAGCAAAAATGGTGAGCCGTAATGCAGATCGATTATTACAATTAGTAAATCAACTTCTAGATCTCTCAAAACTAGATGCAGGAAATCTGAAGTTAGAGGCCGAAGAAGCCGATCTTAATCACTTTTTAAGATCCTTAGGTTCTGCCTTTAATTCTTATGCAGACCAGAGAAATATCTCTTATGATATCGCTATTAGTCAAAATACATTAATAACGAGTTTTGATAAAGATAAAGTAGAAAAGATTGTGAGTAACCTCCTTTCAAATGCTTTTAAGTATACTCCAGATAACGGAGAAGTTAAATTCTCCTGTTCGAATGAAAATAATAAAATCAAAATTATAGTCTCTGATACAGGAATAGGAATCTCTAAAGAAAAACTATCCTATATTTTTGATCGGTTTTATCAGGTAGATGCTTCAGAAACAAGAGATCAGGAAGGAACAGGTATTGGGCTAGCTTTGGTTAAAGAACTTGTTGAACTTAACAAAGGAGTTATACATGTAACTAGTACTCCAGAACAAGGAACGGCTTTTACAGTACTACTACCATTGCCTTATATAAAACAAAATATAAAAACCCACCGCTACAATACAATTGGATTTACTATAAAGGATGATAATACTTTATTAAAGAACAATAATGATCAATCTAGTATTAAAGATGTTCCTATTATTCTTGTGGTAGAAGATAACAATGATATGAGAAAGTATATCATTGACTACTTAAAGAGTGAATTTCGAATTTTAGAAGCAGCTGATGGTCGTATAGGATTAGAAATTTCACAAAATGAAGTTCCTGATTTAATTATCAGTGATGTGATGATGCCAAAACTGGATGGTATATCCATGTGTAAACAATTAAAAGAAGATGAAAGAACAAGCCATATACCCATTGTAATGTTAACCGCAAAAGCAGAGCAACAAGACAAGCTTTTAGGTTTGGATATTGGTGTTGATGATTATTTAGTAAAACCATTTGATAACAATGAACTAAAGGCAAGAGTAAATAACCTGATAGAGCAGCGAAACCAATTACGAAAATTATATAGTCGACAGGTTATTTTAGAACCCAAACAAGTAATTATTAAACCTAAAGAAGAAGTTTTTTTAGAAAAAGTAATTGAATGTATAGAATTAAACCTATCAGACGATGGATTTGGGGTTCCGCAAATGCAAGAAATGTTATTGCTAAGCAAAACACAACTTCATCGAAAAATGAAAGCATTAACCGATATGGCTCCAGGTGAGTTTTTGCGTAATTATAGATTAAAAATAGCGGCACAGCTTCTAGCTCAGCAAAGCGACAATATAAGTCAAGTGGCCTATTCGGTAGGGTTTAATAGTGTGTCTTATTTTGCTAAATGTTTTAAGGTTTTTTATAGAGTTTCTCCATCAGAATATATAAAACTACAGATCCAAAATAAATCAAATTAGATATAAATAAACTTTTCTAAAATCAATGATAAAATCTTTTAGTTTTTGAAAAAGTAATATAACCACATGACAAACAAACTCATTATCCAATCTTATTTTTAGGTTACTTTTTAATAGTTTTTATATATTAATACTGCTTAACTAAGCTTATGAAATATTATACACTTATATTTTTTGTTTTAATAAGCCTCTTTTTGCACGCCCAGAAGATAAATCAAGAATTTGATTTAAATGAAGAAAGACAAGTTGGGGTTCCTCCTATACAAAACTACTCCTCTCAGGATTATATCGCAGGATCACAAAATTTTGCCGTTACCAAAAGTAATAATGGCTTAATGTATTTTGGCAACAGTAATGGATTATTAGAGTATGACGGCGTGTCCTGGAGAATTTTTCGTATGCAAAATACTGGGGCTGTTAGAGCTTTAGCAAAAACTGAAAATAATGAAATCTATGTAGGAGGATATAATGAATTGGGATATTTGAAATCAGATACCAAGGGCCAATTACAATTTGTTTCATTAAAAAAGTATCTTGATATAGATGACCAAGATTTTCAGAGTGTAATTAATATAAGTATTCTTGATGGTACTATCTTCTTTCAATGTAAAGAGAAACTACTGCTTTGGAAGAATAATAAATTTAGAGTCATTAGCACCAAAACTAAATTCAATCTATCCAAAGTGATTAATAATGAATTATACATTGTTGAATCAAACTGGGTGATCAAGAAATGGGTAAATGATACTTTTGAGACCTTAACCAGTGTATCACACCTTATAGATAAACAGATAACAGATCTATTACCCTATAAAACAGATGAATTGCTGGTACTTTCTCAATACAAAGGTTTATTTATTCTTAAAGAAAACAATTTGTATCCCTTTGGAGGTAGCGTTGATAAATACCTTAAAGAAAACGTTGGGATTAAAGGAATAAAATTAAATAACGGACTATACTCCTTCGCTACAAGGACAGGTGGGATTATAGTAATGGATAATTACGGGAGAGTAATACAGGTTTTGGATAAATCTGATGGTTTATTGGATAATACCATTCATGCCCAATTAGAAGGTCAAAAAGGAAGCTTATGGCTGGCTGCTAATAATGGGATTTCAAGAGTAGAATTACTATCTCCATATTCAATTTATGATAATAGACATGGGTTAGATGGATTTGTAAATAGAATATACCGGCATAAAGGTCAATTGTATGTCGCCAATTATAATGGTGTATTCTTTTTGGAAAAGAATACAAAGAAGAAAAAAAATGTATTTAAACCTATAAGAGGTATAAATTCTCAGGCATTTTATTTCCTACCCTTAGGAGATACTTTGATAGCCGCCTCACGAAATGGAGTGGATTTTATTGTTGATCATAAAGTTGTGAAGCGATTTGATTATCTGGGTTCTGCTCTGCTAAGATCAAAATTAGACAACCATCGCATATACCTTGGACTCAACAACGGATTAGCATCGATAAAATATGAAGATGGCAAATGGAAAGATGATGGTAGAATAAATGGTATCAAAGGTGATATTCGAAAAATAGTAGAAGATGATAATGGAGATTTATGGTTAGAATCCCAAGATGATGGTTTTTTGAAAGTAGATATGTCTATGGCGCATAGCAACAAAAATTTTCATAACCCAGTAGTGAAACTTTTTACAACAAATAAAGAGTTGCCTAAAGGAATATGGTTTTTACACGAAGTAAGAGGAGAACCTTTGTTTTCTATCGGCAGAAAACCATACAAATATGATAGTCTAATAGATAGTATTATCCCAAATCCTGCTTTGGGTCGATTATTTGGGCTAAAAAGGCAAATATCTGTTAAGAAGGAAGATGAAAAAGGAAATATATGGATGTGGGCTCAATTGGGAGATGATGAATTCAGGTCTCGAGTTGTCGCGATCAAGCAACATGACGATAGCTATATAATTAAAAAAATACACGATGAGCATACTCCTAAACCATTGGGGATATCTCTTTTGCCAGAAGACAATGGGATTGTTTGGTATGGTGGTAATGCAGGAATCGTTCGTCACGATATCAATAGCGATAACTATTATAAAAAGGATTTTAATTCGCATATTCGCAGGATAACCACCAATAAGGATTCTTTAATATTTGGAGGCACAAAAGTTGCAGGTTCTGATGTTTTTCTTCCCTTTCGATCAAATCAATTTCGAATTGAATTTTCGGCTACAAGTTTTGATGATGAATCCAAAAATATGTATCAATTTTATTTGGACGGTTTTGATAAAGATTGGTCACAATGGACTCATGAAACAAAAAAAGATTATACTAATATTCCTGAAGGCAATTATACTTTTAAGGTTCGTGCAAAAAATATTTATGGGCATCTAGGCAAAGAAGATAGTTATTACTTTACTATTCTTCCTCCTTGGTATCGAACCTGGTGGGCCTATCTATTATATGTAATCGGTGCAATTGTTTTTGTATCGATGGTCGTAAAATGGTATTCATCAAAATTACAAAAGGAGAAAGAAAAACTTGAAACTACTATAAAAGAACGTACACAAGAAATTATAGAAAAAAATAAGCAGTTAGAAATTCAGGCAACAAAACTTAAAGAAATGGATAAGGTAAAATCTCGTTTCTTTGCCAATATTTCTCACGAATTCAGAACTCCCATTACCTTGATAAAAGGACCAATAAAAGAGTTTATAGATAGTAACTCGGATAGATTAGATTTGAGTAAATTAACAATAGTTGAACGTAGTGCAGATCGATTACTAGAATTAGTAAATCAACTTCTAGATCTCTCAAAACTAGATGCAGGAAATCTGAAGTTAGAGACCGAAGAAGCCGATCTTAATCACTTTTTAAGATCCTTGGGTTCTGCCTTTAATTCTTATGCAGACCAGAGAAATATATCTTATACTGTCGCTATTAGTCAAAATGCATTAATAACGAGTTTTGATAAAGATAAAGTAGAAAAGATTGTGAGTAACCTCCTTTCTAATGCTTTTAAGTATACCCCAGATAACGGAGAAGTTAAATTCTCCTGTTCGAATGAAAATAATAAAATCAAAATTATAGTCTCTGATACAGGAATAGGAATCTCTAAAGAAAAATTACCCTATATCTTTGATCGGTTTTATCAGGTGGATGCATCAGAAACAAGAGATCAAGAAGGAACAGGTATTGGGCTAGCTTTGGTAAAAGAACTTGTAAAGCTTAATAAAGGAATTATACATGTGGCTAGCGCAACAAAACAAGGAACAGCTTTTACAGTACTATTACCGTTGCCTTATATAAAAGAAGGTATAGAAAATCTTGATCATGATACTATTGGATCGACAACCGAGAGCATTAAGACTTTATTAGAGCACAATGATGATCAATCTTTTGTTAAAGATGCGCCTATTATTCTTGTGGTTGAAGATAATAATGATATGAGAAAGTATATCATTGACTACTTAAAGAGTGAATTTCGAATTTTAGAAGCAGCTGATGGTCGTATAGGATTAGAAATTTCACAAAATGAAGTCCCTGATTTAATTATCAGTGATGTGATGATGCCAAAACTAGATGGTATATCCATGTGTAAACAATTAAAAGAAGATGAAAGAACAAGCCATATACCCATTGTAATGTTAACCGCAAAAGCAGAGCAACAAGACAAGCTTTTAGGTTTGGATATTGGTGTTGATGATTATTTGGTAAAACCATTTGATAACAATGAACTAAAGGCAAGAGTAAATAACCTGATAGAGCAGCGAAACCAATTACGAAAATTATATAGTCGACAGGTTACTTTAGAACCCAAACAAGTAATTATTAAACCTAAAGAAGAAGTTTTTTTAGAAAAAGTAATTGAATGTATAGAATTAAACCTATCAGACGATGGATTTGGGGTTCCGCAAATGCAAGAAATGTTATTGCTAAGCAAAACACAACTTCATCGAAAAATGAAAGCATTAACTGATATGGCTCCAGGTGAGTTTTTGCGTAATTATAGATTAAAAATAGCGGCACAGTTAATTTGCAAAAACAAAGACAGTATAAGTCAAATAGCATATTCAGTTGGGTTTAATAGTGTGTCGTATTTTACTAGATGTTTTAAATCACTTTTTGGAGCTACACCCACCGAATTTGTAAAAGAACAATCCCAAAAAGAATAAGAGAACAGAAGTAACTATTCCAAATTATTTCTTCTAAGGCACTTTAGGAACTATAATTATAGTTTTTGGAACTATCCTGATACTGCCTAAAACTATTCGGTAATACTTTTATACTATACGTTTTTCTAGGTGCCCGAGTATGCATGAAACCTTTATTAACCTATACACTCTATTATTCACAAAGGATTTTTTATTACTCACTATTATGCGCCTTGGTTTAACAAATAAAAGGAAGTTTTTTTCTGATGTTGAATATTAAAATAATAATGCTATGTACACACATAATGCTCATTTTAATAATTTTATTACGCTACTTAAGACTGAAAAAATTCATTTAAATCCAGCATTGAATCTTGATATTGTTGCAGACAAGCTTAATATAAGTGCCAATTATTTATCTCAAATCATTAACAAGAATACCGGAAAAACATTTTGCGAAATAATTGGCAAGCTTAGAGTTGATGAAATCAAGCAAATGCTGGATAATAATCAATATGAAAAATATACCTTACTTTCTATTGGTCTTGAAGCTGGGTTTAATTCTAAATCAGTATTCTACAGAACATTCAAAAAGTTTACCAGAATGACACCTTCAGAATATAAAGAAAAACTGGTGTATAGTATGTGATTGGGCAATAGAAAAAGATTCTTTTTTTGCTATATCCAAAAGAAACCCGAACAGAAAATAATAAGGACTGCACTTATAATTTAAACCCTGTGACAATTAATTATCACAGGGTTTAAAGTAATTAAAAACATAGGGCAACAAAGGGGTAATTTTCGTATTCCGTTTAAAAAATGCCTTACCTACTTATTGTCCACAACATATTTTTACAAAAAATCAAGGAGATGTCTGCGTATTATCTAACCTCATAAACAAATTGATCTGTTTATGAGTAAATAGGTTTCCTGTTGTAGAAGTACCTATACCTCCCCCAATAATTTTTGCTAATGCCTTTTTTTCAATTGTTTTAAGAGTTGATTTCATAAAAAAAAGATTTTTGTGTTTATTTATGTATTGAAAGTATAAAAAACGTAGAACTTCAAAAAATTATACATGTCCCATCTTTTTGAATTAAACTACTTACAGCTAAAGCATTAAGCCTTGATGCATTAACGGATTGAATAGATACTTGTCCCTACAAATTGACATTTGTGTTGTCTTTTAATTTATATTAGAGGCAATTAAAAAACTCGTATTATGACCCTTACCATGAGCATTCCGGCATTGCTGTTTCCTGCAATATCTCTAACTATGTTAGCATATAACGCAAGATATTTGGCTATTGCCGCATTGATCAGGCAATTGCACAAAGAATATTTAGATTCAAAATCTAAAAACATAAGACTACAAATCACAAATCTTCGAAAAAGACTATGGTTGATTAGAAATATGCAGGCCATAGCAATTATTAGCTTTCTTACCAGCGTGATCACCATGTTTTTGTTATATGTAGAGCAAAACAATTGGGCTAATATTGTATTTGGGATTAGTTTATTTTGCCTTATGATTTCGCTTTTTTTATCATTTATCGAAGTTCAGATTTCTACCAAAGCCTTGTCAATCAGACTAGATAGAATTGAAGAGAATACCTAAGAAATTCTTATCTTGTTTGTTTAATTATTCTTTAATGCTTCAGAATGAACTTTTTAACAATGTAATACAGGATTTCAATGCAGGATATTGGGAGTTATATGGTGATCCCGATAGAGAAGTTTGGTCAGAAAAATTCTATGATACCATAGGGTATTCAAAAGAAGAATTATCCTCAACTCTTGACTATTTTTTGGGACATTTACTTCATAAAGAAGATGTAGATGTATTTAGAGACAATTTTCTCAACTATAGAAAGAATAGTATAAATTTTAAACAGCATATTAGAATTCTTTCAAAACAAGGAGAGTACAAACTGTTTAGATGTGCTACGAATGATGAATTACCTGTAAACATAAAATCTGAAGTTAATCTTATCTTTTTTTTCGAAATAAAGTTAGAGCCAGAGCAAAATATTACGAAAGACAATTTCTACTATAAAGAAACTGCCCAAATGACCGCCACAGGTAGCTGGTATGTAGACTTTCATAAAAGGAAAAGTTATTGGGATTTTGAAACCAGAAGAATTCTAGAATACCCAGATGATTACATCCCTTCTCTTAAAGATTCTGCCATTTATTATGCAGAAGACTCCAGACAACAAGCGGCAGACTTGTTTTTTAATTGTGCAATGGTGGGCACACCTTTTAATACCGAAATCAAAATGGTTACGGCTAACAAAAGAGTATTTTGGGTAAGAGCAATAGGAAAACCGGTATACAATGAAAACAAAGAGATTATAGGAATACGAGGTGTTTTTCAAGACATAGATGATATAAAAACTAAAGAATTAAGGCTTCAAAAATCTATAGATATAATAGCTTCTCAGAATTCTAGGTTATTTAACTTTGCGCATATCGTATCGCATAACTTAAGATCCCATACCAGCAATTTATCGTTACTGGTTCAACTCATAGAAGGCATCGATAACCCAGAAGAAAAAATTGCGCTAATAGATGAAATCAAACAAATATCCTCTAGTCTAAATACAACTATCGAACACCTTAATGAGATCGTTACTATCCATACCAATAGACATGAGGAAAGAAAGCTGGTTAAATTTCAGAATGCTTTAAATCTAGTTATTAATGGTATAGGCCGAATGGTTTCTAAAAGCAAGGCTAAAATCGAAGCTAATTTTAAAGAATTTGAAGAAATTAAATACATTCCTGCATATTTAGAGAGTATTCTATTAAACCTCATAACGAATGCTATTAAATATAAACACCCAGATAGAGATCCAGTTATACACATTACTACATATATCGAAGGAAATAATCGATATTTAAAGGTTTCGGATAATGGAAAAGGAATAGACATGAAGCTATTTGGAGATAAAATATTCGGAATGTATAAGACCTTTCATTACAATAAGGATGCCGTTGGAATAGGATTGTTTTTAACCAAAAACCAGATAGAGTCATTAAATGGTAAAATTACCGTAGAAAGTGAAGTTGATACAGGAACTACATTTATAGTTGAATTTTAAAAAACTAACATCCCCGCAAAATGAGTCACAAAATTGGATTAGCATGCATCATTGATGACGATAGTATGTATGTGAATCTTGTAAAAAAGATTATCGAAGCAAAAAATCTTTGCCAAAATTTAATGGTATTTCAAAACGGAAAAGATGCCCTTAATTATTTTGAAGCAATTCTTACCAACTTAGATCAAACTGCAATACCCGAGATTATCTTTTTAGATTTAAACATGCCAGTCATGGACGGATGGGAATTTCTAGAGAATTTTATTAAAATCAAAAATAATTTCGGAAAAACAATTACCCTTTATATAGTAAGTTCATCTATCAATCCCGTTGATGTAGAAAGAGCAAAAAACATTAACTCTGTTAAGGATTATCTTATAAAACCAGTTACAATAAAAGACTTAGAGTCTATATTTTTAAATGAATCAACATAAAAAAAGACCTCACAAAATGAGGTCTTTTTTATTTTTTTGTGACACTATTAGATTTGCGACACACGAAGCGTGTTTACCATCCCTTTGGCAGTAATAGGCATAGCAGCAAGGTTAATTAGCATATCTCCTTGTTCTACGAATCCACGATCCATTGCAATTTTATTGATATCCTCTACAGTTTCATCAGTACTTACAAATTTATCATAGAAAAGAGCCTTTACACCCCACAACAAACTTAATTGAGAAAGTATTCTTTTATTACTCGTAAATACTAAAATATGTGCATCCGGTCTCCATGCAGAGATCTGAAATGCAGTATATCCACTATTGGTTAATGTACATATGGCTTTAGCATTAATATCATTAGCCATATGAGCCGCGTGATAACAAATAGATTTTGTAATAAATCTGTTTGTTCTTATGTGCGGAGGGTTTTGAGGCACGTTTATGAGCTCAGAATTTTCTACACTACTAATAATCTTAGTCATAGTTTCGATTACCTGTACTGGATATTTTCCAACAGAAGTTTCTCCAGATAGCATCACTGCATCTGCCCCATCCATTACAGAATTAGCCACGTCATTTACCTCTGCACGTGTTGGCGTAAGGCTATCGATCATGGTCTCCATCATTTGCGTAGCAATAATAACCGGTATTCTGGCCGTTTTAGCTCTAAGAACCAGTTTTTTCTGGATAAGAGGAACTTCTTGCGCCGGGATCTCTACTCCCAAATCTCCTCTCGCCACCATTAGCCCATCACAATAGGCTACAATTTTATCAATATTTTCTACCCCTTCAGGTTTTTCAATCTTAGCAATAATAGGAATTTTATGCTCGCTATGCTCTTTGATCAAGTCTTGAAGTTGCATTAAATCCTGAGCGTGGCGCACAAAAGATAATGCTATCCAATCCACTTCCTGTTGGCACGCAAAAATGGCATCGTTTACATCCTTTTCTGTTAGTGCAGGTAAAGAAATATTAGTATTAGGTAGATTCACTCCTTTTTTAGACTTTAGAGGGCCTCCTTGTATTACTTTGGCTTTAACGGTGTCTTTGTTATTTGAAGAAACTACTTCAAAAATCAATTTACCATCATCTAATAATATTCTTTCTCCCGCTTTTACATCTTTCGGAAAGCTTTCATAATTCATATATACCTTTTCCTTCGTCCCTTCAAAAGGTTCTCCGGTAACAAAGTTGATAGAATCACCATCATTTACAATGACATCACCTTTCATAACACCTACCCTAAGTTTAGGTCCTTGTAAATCACCTAATATTGCAGCATTATATCCATGTTTTTCGCTAAGTTCTCTAATGATTTTTACTCGCTCTTTTACATCATCATAATCAGCATGCGAGAAATTTATTCTAAACACATTTACACCTGCTTCGAGCATTTTTTTTAACACTTCTTTGCTACTTGTTGCAGGTCCTAGTGTGGCAACTATTTTGGTTCTTTTACGTTTTGGCATTATTCGAATATTAAGTTGTTCTTTGATTTTAATACTGCATATTCTACAGGATATGCAGTAATAATTTGTGAAACAGAAAGCATTTGGGTTAGTAATACTTTACTTGAAAAATTTGACGCTTCGGTTTCTATTTTTAAGAAATAATCTACTTTTTTTAGTTCTGGGATTAAATATTTTATAGCATACGTATTTTCTGTACTCATAAATAATCCTTCAGGAACAGGTTTTTTAGGCTCTGTTTTTGCACTAAACTTGTTTCCTAAAAGACTATATGTATTGTATTGAAAATGATCGTTATATTGATACAGCGGAAAACTTGCCTTGAGATCATCATATTCAAAATTAATATCTTCTTTTTTTCTGAAAAGCTGCAAATTCAAATTCTTATTTAGCAAAAATGCCAATCTGTATGAAGCTATCGAACTGTGAATGGCAATTAGTTCATAATTATCATCATCTAGGGTATCTAAAACTAATTTCTGAATAGTCACGTTACGATTTTTTTTTTCAGAATTAACCCGAAATATACAAATAAAATCATCTAACGACTTTAATTAAATCTAAAGATATTTCACGAAAACGATTGAGTTAGTATCTTTTAGCTATAAAAAATCCTGGTTTTCTATTGAAGTAAATATTTTGACCTTTTTTACAGAAAAAAATCTAATCTTTTGGAGTATTTATTTTGGATTGAAAAGCAAAATAAGCTCTTTTCGAAGCTTTTTCTTCGGCCTTTTTCTTAGAAGTTGCTCTTGCTTTTGCCACTACTTTATCATCTATCCATAGTTTTACAGCAAAATGTTTCATTTCATCTTTACCTGTATCCTCATAGATTTCATAGCTAAAGACTTTCTTTACTTTTTGGCACCACTCTATCAATAAACTCTTATAACTAATCACCTGTCCTTCGAGACTCTCTATATCAACATAAGGGTCAATTACAGCTTCATGAATGAATCGCTCGCAATAAACAAAACCTCGATCCAGGTATATCGCACCTATTAAGGCCTCAAAAAGGTTTCCGTGTATATTGATACCAAATTGGGATTTAGGAATATTGGTTCTTACCAATTCAATTAGTTTAAGATCTTTTCCCAACTCATTTAAATGCTTACGACTTACTACTTTAGCTCGCATTTTTGTAAGATATCCTTCATTACCATCGGGCACTTTTTTGAATAAATGTGCTGCAATAACGCTACTTAACATAGCGTCTCCTAAAAATTCTAATCTTTCGTAGTTAAGAGCATTTCCTTTTTTGTCTTTTAGATTTAGTGACCTGTGTGTAAATGCTTTTTCGTAGGGCTTGATGTTTTTTGGTTTAAATCCTAAAATTTTTTGAATTTTAGAAAAAAAATTCCCGTCCTTTTCAGAGCGGGAATTTAATATGTTTCGAATAACATTCATTATTCGTCTAATTTTTTAAATAATACACAAGCATTATGACCTCCGAAACCAAAAGTATTACTCATTGCATAAGTAATATCACGCTTTTGGGCTTTGTTTAAGGTTAAATTCAACGAAGAATCTATGTTCTCATCCACAGTAGTGTGGTTGATTGTTGGGGGCACTGTATTGTGTCGCATAGCCAAAATCGAAGCGATTGCCTCTATAGCTCCTGCAGCACCAAGTAAGTGACCTGTCATAGATTTTGTTGAATTAATATTGATGTTGGGTGTATGATTTCCAAAAACTTTGGTAATTGCTTTCAATTCTGCTACATCTCCCAAAGGTGTGGAGGTGCCGTGAGTGTTTATAGCATCTACTTGTTCTGGTTCTACGCCTGCATCTCTCAAACAATTAAGCATTACACGCTCTACACCTATTCCGTCTGGATGAGGAGCTGTCATGTGATATGCATCACTAGACATCCCACCGCCAACAACTTCGGCATAGATTTTTGCACCACGCGCTTTAGCATGTTCATATTCTTCAAGAATAAGTGCTCCACCACCTTCACCCAATACAAAACCATCTCTGGTCGCATCAAAGGGTCTAGAAGCAGTTTCTGGACTTTCATTTCTTGTAGATAAAGCATGCATAGCATTAAATCCTCCCATACCTGCAATAGTAACTGCAGCTTCACTTCCTCCTGTAATAATGATATCACAATGTCCTAAACGAATATAGTTTAGAGCATCAATCATTGCATTTGCAGAGGACGCACAAGCAGAAACAGTAGTATAGTTAGGACCCATAAAACCATTTCGAATAGAAATATGTCCAGGAGCAATGTCGGCGATCATTTTCGGGATAAAGAAAGGATTGAAACGTGGTGTTCCATTCCCATTGGCATAACCAATTACTTCTTCCTGAAAAGTTTCTATTCCTCCGATGCCTGCTCCCCAGATCACACCAACTCTAAACTTATCAACCTTCTCAAGGTCAATAGCAGCATCTTTTATTGCTTCTTCAGAAGAAACAATGGCGTACTGCGCAAATTTATCGAGCTTACGTGCTTCCTTTCTATCAAAATAGTCTGTGGAAATGTAATTCTTGATTTCGCAAGCAAATTTAGTCTTGAAATTTTCGGTATCGAAATAGGTAATGGGAGCGCAACCGCTCTTACCACTTACCAGTCCATCCCAATATTCATCAATATTGTTACCGATAGGTGTTAACGCACCTAATCCGGTGACTACAACTCGCTTAAGATTCATACTTTGTTGTGAAGTTATTACTTTGCGTCTTCAATATAAGATATTGCTTGACCCACTGTTGCAATGTTCTCAGCTTGGTCATCTGGAATCTGAATATCGAATTCCTTTTCGAATTCCATAATCAATTCTACGGTGTCTAGCGAATCTGCTCCCAGGTCATTTGTGAAGCTTGCTTCGTTTACAACCTCGTTTTCGTCTACACCTAATTTGTCAACGATTATCGCTTTTACTCTTGATGCAATGTCTGACATAATTTTTAATTTTAATTTTTAATTTAGGAGGCAAAAATAAAAAACTTTATTTTAAAACCCCATAATCCCGCAAAAATGTATTTGTGTTTTTATCAAATATAGGGAAGAAATGGCTTTTTTGCTGCCTAAAACTGAATAATAATTATTTTTTTTGTGCTCTCTAATTAACAACTTTATCATATTATGAAGCGTATCGTAATTTTTGCTTCCGGCTCTGGTACCAATGCCGAAAACATTATTAAATACTTCCATGAACGAAAAATTGCCGAGGTAACACATGTGTTCTCTAACAACCTGCGTGCCAAAGTCTTAAAACGTGCTCATGACCTGAAAGTAAAGGCATTACACTTTGACAAAGAGTCATTTTATGTCACTAATGACGTATTAAATGTTTTAAAAGATGCCCAACCAGACTTAATTGTACTCGCTGGATTTCTATGGATTTTTCCGAAAAAAATTATTGATGTCTTTCCGAATAAGGTCATAAACATTCACCCCGCATTATTGCCAAAATATGGCGGAAAAGGAATGTATGGGCATCATGTACACGAAGCCGTTGTTAGAAATAAAGAAAAAGAAAGTGGGATTACTATTCATTATGTAAATGAACATTATGATGAAGGAGCCATTATTTTTCAGGCCAAAACGGCAGTACAAGAAGAAGATTCTGCCGAAGATGTTGCCAAAGCAATTCATCAACTAGAATATAAAAATTTTCCGATCGTTATAGAAAAGCTTCTGTTTTCTGAAGAAAAAAGTAATGAGTAGAGAGAAGTATTAAGAAATTCAAAACCTAAACGTTTAATTCAAAGATAAATTTCAGTTTCTCCCCCTTTGGGAGAGATGTCCACAGAACAGAGAGGGTTAACACAACAACAAACTTTGAACTAGAAACTAAAAGATGGCAAAAAAAGAAAAATTTTATGTAGTTTGGGAAGGTCACCGACCTGGAATTTATACCAAATGGGATGATTGCAAGGCTGCTGTAAAAGGATATGCAAGTGCAAAATATAAATCTTTCGACTCTTTTGATGTCGCTAAAAAGGCATATAATGGAGATTATGAAGATTATAAAGGCAAAAGCAAACCCAAAAAAACACTTACTGCAGAGCAATTATCTAAAATAGGTGAACCTAACCTATATTCTATTGCTGTAGATGCAGCATCTAGTGGCAACCCTGGTAAAATGGAATATCGTGGCGTGGATACACAAACCGAAAAACAATTATTTCATCAAGGCCCTTTTGCACAAGGAACGAATAACATAGGAGAATTTTTGGCATTGGTTCATGGTTTGGCCCATCTAAAAAAGAAAAACAGCGATCGTATCATTTACTCCGATTCTAAAATTGCTATAGGATGGGTAAAACAAAAAACGTGTAGAACCAAGCTAAAAAGAAGTGCAAAAAATGCAGCAATGTTCGAATTAGTCGACCGAGCCATACAATGGTTAAAGACAAATACATACACTACAAAAATTGTAAAATGGGAAACTAAAGCCTGGGGAGAAATTCCTGCAGATTTTGGAAGGAAATAAGTGTTGTAATAATCCTCTTACTACTTAAAAGTAAAACGTATATTTGCAAAAAAATTATTACGCTATTTTATGAGTAAATTACTTATTGTAGGCACTGTAGCCTTTGATGCTATTGAAACTCCTTTCGGAAAAACAGACAAGATATTAGGTGGAGCAGCAACGTATATTGGTCTTTCTGCAGCAAATTTTAATATTTCTTCGGCAATTGTTTCTGTAGTTGGAGACGATTTTCCTGAAGCTGACCTTAAAATGCTTCAACAAAAAAATATTGATACAACTGCTGTTGAAATTGTAAAAGGAGGAAAAACTTTTTTCTGGAGTGGTAAATATCATAATGATCTTAACTCAAGAGATACTTTAGATACGCAACTCAATGTATTAGCAGATTTCAACCCTGTAGTTCCCGAGAGTTATAAGGATGCCGAGATTGTGATGCTTGGTAACCTTCATCCATTGGTACAACTTAGTGTTCTTGAACAAATGTCTACTACACCAAAACTAGCGATATTAGATACTATGAATTTTTGGATGGAAGATGCATTTATTGAAGATCTTCGTAAGGTGATTACAAAAGTAGATGTAATTACTATTAATGATGAAGAAGCTCGACAATTAAGTGGGGAATATTCATTAGTAAAAGCAGCTAGAGTTATCGAAAAGATGGGACCAAAATATGTGGTCATTAAAAAGGGAGAGCACGGAGCGTTATTATTTCATGAAGATCAAATTTTCTTTGCCCCTGCGTTACCATTAGAAGAAGTATTTGATCCAACAGGTGCGGGAGATACTTTTGCAGGTGGATTTGCAGGTTATTTAACAAAGACAGAAGACATTTCTTTTGAGAACATGAAAAACGCCATTATCCATGGTTCAAATTTAGCCTCTTTTTGCGTAGAAAAGTTTGGAACGGAACGAATGGAGAACCTTAACAGGGACGAAGTGCAAAAAAGGCTTCAACAATTTAAAGAATTAACACAATTTGAAATAGAATTGTCTTGATATAAAATTTAGCCTTGAAACTTTATGTTTTGAGGCTTTTTTAATTATGGTTTACCCGAATACAACACGAACTTAGAATTTTGGAATACAATGAGTGATGCGTTAAAACATGAATGCGGTATCGCATTTATTAGACTATTAAAACCATTAGAATACTACAAAGAGAAGTATGGAAGTGCATTTTATGGAGTAAATAAAATGTATTTAATGATGGAAAAACAACACAATCGCGGGCAAGATGGTGCGGGTTTTGCTAGTATAAAACTAGACACCCCCCCAGGAGAACGATATATTAGCAGAGTTCGCTCTAGCGAGTCGCAACCCATACAAGATATTTTTTCTCAAATTAACGATAGGATTAATAAAGAATTAGTTGATCATCCAGAATATGCCGATGATGTCGAGCTACAAAAAAAGAACATACCCTATATCGGAGAAGTGCTTCTAGGTCATGTGCGCTATGGAACTTTTGGCAAAAATAGTGTAGAGAGTGTTCACCCATTCTTGAGACAGAATAACTGGATGCATCGTAACCTAATTGTTGCGGGGAATTTTAATATGACCAATAATGATGTTTTGTTTGATAATCTGGTTCGCCTTGGTCAGCATCCTAAAGATAAGGTTGATACGGTTACCGTAATGGAAAAGATTGGTCATTTTCTTGACTCTGAAGTGGCAAAACTTTATAAACAACTTAAAAAAGAAGGATTTAATAAAATTGACGCCTCGCCTAAAATTGTAGAACGATTAAATGTGGCTAAAATCTTAAGAAAGTCATCAAGAGACTGGGATGGAGGCTATGCAATGGCAGGTATGCTGGGACACGGAGATGCATTTGTACTAAGAGACCCTGCAGGAATAAGACCTACATACTACTACAAGGATGATGAGGTTGTCGTTGTTGCATCAGAAAGACCAGTCATACAGACAGTGTTTAATGTTCCTTTTGATGAGGTTAAGGAGTTAAATCCCGGAAAAGCGATTATAGTTAAAAAGAACGGAGAAACTTCTATAAAGAAAATTATTGAGCCCTTAGAACGAAAAGCGTGCTCTTTTGAGAGAATTTATTTTTCTAGAGGAAGTGATGCAGAAATTTATGAAGAAAGAAAAAACCTTGGACGATTGCTCATGCCTCAGGTTTTAGAAGAAATTAATCATGATACCGTAAATACCGTTTTTTCTTTTATCCCTAATACTGCCGAAACCTCTTTCTACGGAATGGTTGAAGCAGCCCAGGATGAGCTTAATAAACAAAAAAACGAAAAAATACTTTCTGAAAAAGAAACATTAACAGACGAGCGTCTTTCAGAAATCCTTTCTTCTAGATTAAGAACCGAAAAAATCGCAATAAAAGATGCGAAGCTTCGTACCTTTATAACAGAAGATAGCAGTAGAGATGATTTAGTTGCTCACGTTTATGATGTAACATATGGCGTTGTGAGACAAGAAGATAGTCTTGTTATTATTGATGATAGTATTGTAAGAGGAACAACCCTAAAAAAGAGTATTATCAAAATGATGGATCGACTTAACCCAAAGAAGATCGTTGTTGTCTCCTCTGCTCCACAAATTCGATATCCCGATTGTTATGGAATAGATATGGCCAGGCTAGAAGGTCTAGTTGCTTTTAAAGCAACATTAGAACTCTTAAAAGAAAACGGAAACTACGATTTGGTAGAGCAGGTATATGAAAAATGTAAAGCACAAGAAAATTTAGCAGATGTCGATGTGCAAAATTTTGTAAAAGAGCTTTATGATGGGTTTACTGATCAAGAAATAAGTGATAAAATAGCTGAATTATTAAGCGATAAAACAGTAAATGCCGAAGTAAAAATCATATATCAAACGGTAGAAAACCTACATCTGGCCTGCCCTAAGAACCTTGGAGACTGGTATTTTACAGGGGATTACCCCACAGCAGGAGGAAACAGAGTAGTGAATAAAGCTTTTATAAACTTCTATGAAGGCAAAAATGAAAGAGCCTATTAAAAAGTAAAAATAAATTGCTGTTAAAAATGGTTAATTTGTGTAGTTCAACAATTATTTTGACCTTTCATCTAAAACATTTTTTCACAATGAAATAACGCTTTATATTAGCAAAGCCATAGCATAAGTAGGTTAAGTTCATGGTAGATTTGGGGCAAAAAAAGGTGGTTTTTCCACCTTTTTTTATTTTATGACATTTCGTAATTTATCTATATAAAAAGAGTCGCAAAATTGCGACTCTTTTATTTTTATTAGAGAAAATTATTTGTTTTTATTTTCCTTGTGCATATCTACTTGATACCTCGTTCCAATCGATTACATTAAAAAATGCTGTAATATAATCCGGACGACGGTTTTGATAATTTAGATAGTATGCATGCTCCCATACATCCAATGCAAGAATAGGAGTGCCACCACAACCAGTACCTGGCATTAATGGATTATCTTGATTAGGTGTAGAGCAAATCTCTACTTTCCCTCCTTGATGTACACATAACCAAGCCCATCCCGAACCAAATCTTGTACCGGCAGCACTAGAGTAAGCATCTTTAAAAGCATCAAAAGAACCATAAGCAGCATTAATAGCATCTGCAAGCTCGCCTGTTGGCTTTCCGCCTCCATTAGGAGACATAACTTCCCAAAATAAATTGTGGTTGTAATACCCTCCACCATTATTTCTTACTGCCGTATTCGTTTTATCAAGATTAATTAGGATGTTCTCTATAGTTTTACCTTCAAGATCAGTTCCTTCTATGGCAGCATTTAGCTTATTCGTATAACCAGCATGATGTTTATCATGATGAATTTCCATGGTACGAGCATCTATATGGGGTTCTAACGCATCAAATGCGTAGTTTAACTTTGGTAATTCGAATGACATATGTTATTTATTTGATTAATAAAAAATGAAAATGACACCAAATTTAACAATTAGAACGGTGAATAAAAATTAATAATTGTTATAAATTAATTAAAACAAGTGTGGGCGTTGAATGGGCTTTCCATTGGTTTTATTTATATCTCTAAATGCCATAAAAATGACAGCTTTTAGTATTTTAGTAAAAAAATAATTTGAATTCTCATACCGCTTTTACCATATATAGTGCTGCTGCAGGGGCAGGAAAAACATATACCCTGGTAAAAGCATACTTAATTACTTTATTAGAAGGAGAGTTTAAAGATGCCTACAAAAATATTTTGGCAATTACCTTTACGAATAAGGCGGTTGCCGAAATGAAAACTAGAGTTATAGAGAACTTAGTTGCTATTAGCAAACCCAGTACGCCTTCAAAATATCAGGACTTATTAAACGAACTGGTCATAGAGACTAAAATACCCGAGCCAAAATTAAAGCAAAAAGCGCTTAGGGTTCTAAGAAGTATTCTACACAACTATGCTTCTTTTGATATCGTTACTATCGACACCTTTACACATAGAGTGATTAGAACCTTTGCGCACGATTTAGGAATTCCTATGAATTTTGAAATCGAAATGGATACCGAGGTACTCATCGAAGAGGCAGTTGATGCCCTGGTGGCAAAAATTGGTTTAGATCAGGAAATTACTAAACTAATCGTTGATTTTGCAATTAGCAAGCTTGAAGAAGATAAAAGCTGGGACATAACTATAGAATTAAATAAAGTTGCAAAGCTTTTATTTAGCGAAAACGACAGAGAACATGTTAATAAACTTTCAAGCAAGAGTATAAAGGATTTTGAACAGTTACATCTTACTATTTCTCAAAAAATCACCGAAAGCAAGATATTCATTATGTCAAGGTCAAACACGATACTTGAATTGATTGATAGCAAAGGGCTTACCGAGACTGATTTTAAAGGTGGGTATATTACTAAACACTTTCAAAAATTAATAAACGGAGAAACTCAGATCAATTTCAAAAGAGCTAAATGGACTCAAGAAATAGAAACTACGGCTTTTTATAATAAAACGTTGGAGGATTACAAAAAAGAACTAATAGATACAATTAGGCCATTAATAGAAGAGACATTTCTAGCTACTAAAAATGAAATAACCCAAATACAGTTCTTTCAGAATATTATAAAAAACCTAACACCTCTTTCTGTACTCAACGCGATTAACAAAGAATTGGTCGAAATCAAAAAAGAAAGAAGAATTTTATTGATTTCTGAGTTTAATACCATTATAAGTAATGCCGTTCAGGATCAACCTGCACCTTTTATTTATGAAAGATTAGGAGAACGATACAGAGATTACTTTATTGATGAGTTTCAGGATACTTCAGAATTGCAATGGAATAACTTAGTACCACTTATTGACAATGCGATGGCTACAGAAACCTTAACTGGAAAAAAAGGTCAACTCACCATTGTTGGTGATGCAAAACAAGCAATTTATAGATGGCGAGGAGGAAAAGCCGAACAATTTATCAACTTATCTTTGGATAAAAATCCTTTTTCTGTGAAGCAGAAGCAAGTGCTAAATCTACCGCGAAATTATCGCAGTCATGAGGAAATAGTTGCATTTAATAATAATCTGTTTACTTTTTTATCTCATGATTTTAGTAACCAAAAGCATCAGGAACTCTATCGTGCCGGTAATCAACAAGAAGTGAATTCCAAAAAGGGTGGATATATTAATCTATCATTCATCAATGCAAAAAATGTAGCCGAAGAACATGAAATTTATCCACATAAAGTTTATGAAACCATCATAGAGCTTACAGAAAAAGGATATCATTTAAACGAAATTTGTATTCTGGTAAGAAAGCAAAGAGAAGGGGCCGTGATTGCTGATTTTCTTAGCGAGAAAGGACTTTCTATAATTTCATCAGAAACTCTGTTGATTAAAAATGCTCCAGAGGTAGCATTTATTATAGACTTAATCACTTGGTATGCACAACCAGAAGACCTACTAGCAAAAACCAATATGTTGCATTTTCTGGCAGATCGGTTCTCTATCCATGAGCAACATTCATTTCTACAAAAAATGATTTTTGCCGATCAGAAAACATTTTCATTAGCATTGAAAGACTTTAGCATTGATTTTAGTCTTACTACATTAGCAACAAAACCACTCTATGATGCTATAGAATATATTATTAGTAGCTTTAAACTTGCCCATACCACTCCGGCATATATACAGTTTTTTTTAGATGAAGTATTTGGGTACACACAAAAACATACAGGAAATATCCTAGGTTTTCTTTCCTATTGGAATACCAAAAAAGAAAAGTTAAGCATTGTTGCTCCTAATACCGAAGGAGCTATTCAGATCATTACAATTCACAAAGCCAAAGGGTTAGAGTATACTTGTGTGATTTATCCATATGCTAATATCGACATATACGAAGAGATAGATCCTAAGACATGGTTATCCATTGATAAAGAGAATTATAATGGTTTTGAAGAAGTTTTTATTAACTATAATAAGACGATATCAGAATATAATAATGATGCCGAAAGTATTGTTATAAACAAGCAAGCGCAATTAGAACTAGATAAATTTAATCTTTTATATGTAGCATTAACGAGAGCCATAGAACAGCTATACATCATCTCTAAATTAGAATTAAATTCGAAAGGTGAAAGTAATCCAAATAAGTTTTCAGGGAAATTAATCAATTACCTAAAGCATTTAGATCAATGGAATCCCGAAAAAACCGAATATACATTTGGCTCCTCGGCAAGACCCGAAATCACAAGATCTGATACATCACTCAAAGAAAATGTTATAAAGCTTTCACAATTTGATGATTCATCAAAAAAATATAGTGTGCATATTATAACCCATTCGGGTAAATTATGGGATACTGCTCAAAAAAGTGCTATAGAAAAAGGAAACATAATGCATGATCTTATGGCTTCAATATATACGCATAACGATGTACAGATAGTACTTGATGAAGCTCTTATATCTGGAGAAATTACGGTTTCAGAAAAAGAAATACTTGCTAACGAAATAAAAAGTGTGGTTGAACATCCACAACTTTTTCAATATTATTCTATGGGTAATACGGTCTATAATGAAAGAGATATTATGTCTAACGGAAGGTTATTTAGACCCGATAGAGTGGTCATTGACAAAAACAGTAACATCACTATAATAGACTATAAAACTGGCAGTAATAGTGCTTTACACACAAAACAGATACAAGAATATGCCGATATTCTTAACGATATGGGACACACCATACAGGATAAAATCCTGATTTATTTTAACGAAAATATTACGTTAAAATATATATGAATAATTAATCATTTTCACAATTACTAAAAGAATTTTAAGGATAAAAGGTATTTTTATCTTATAATTGTACCATAATTGTTGAGATAAATACTATAATTTTTCTCTGAAGCAGTCACAATCATCTATTTTTTTGGGTTTAAAAAGCTACATGAAAAAACTTTAAGACCCCTGAAAACAGCGATATTTACTGGCCTGTTAAGAAAATTTTATTAGATTTGTCTTTGACAGTTATGTTTAACATATTACATTTGCTCTAATTAACACTTAAAAATTAAATTATTGAATATGAAACATCTTAGCAGATTTTTAGCGGCTTCGTTATTTGTACTGGGACTTAGTACAGCGAATGCACAAGATGAGAACAATCCTTGGGCGGTTTCTATAGGCATTAATGCCGTTGACATCTTTCCTACTGGGGGAGACCTTATTACTCAGGGAGAAATTTTCGACGAATTTTTTAATGCTAATGACCACTGGAATATCCTTCCATCTGTTTCCAAATTATCTGTAGGTAGATATATTGGTGATGGTTTTACTTTTACAGTTTCTGGGTCGGTTAACAAAATAGAGAATGCAGGAGAGCTTCCTGACGGAACTCAAGTTGCCGCAGATGACTTATCGTATTATGCTGCAGATGGTACAATTGGGTATAGCCTTAAAAACGTGCTTAAAACAGGTTGGTTTGACCCTTACTTAGGTATTGGTGGTGGATATACTTGGGTTGACGAAGTAGGTACTGGAACATTAAACGGTTCTTTAGGAATTAACCTTTGGATGACCGAAAATCTTGCATTTAACCTTCAAACAACATACAAGCATGTGTTCGAAGACTACGAAGTAAACAACTATCCTCCTACTCATTTCCAACACTCTGCTGGACTTACTTTCGCATTCGGAGGTAAAGATACTGATGGTGATGGTATATATGACAAAGATGATGAATGTCCAGATGTTCCTGGTTTAAAGGAATTCAACGGATGTCCTGATACTGACGGTGACGGAATCACTGATGCTAAAGATGACTGTCCTGATACTGCAGGTACTGCAGAATTTAACGGATGTCCTGATACTGATGGTGACGGTGTTGCTGATCCTAAAGATGAGTGTCCTACTGTAGCTGGATTGCCAGCACTTAATGGATGTCCTGATGCTGATGGTGACGGAATCACTGACGCTAAAGATGAGTGTCCTAATGAAGCTGGACCTGCTGCTAACAACGGATGTCCTTACCAAGATAAAGATGGTGACGGTGTATTAGATAAAGACGATAACTGTCCTGATGTTGCCGGAACTGTTGCTAACAATGGTTGTCCAGAAGTAACTGAAGAAGTACAAAAAACTCTTAATGAGTATGCTGCACAAGTATTATTTGATTCTGGTAAATCTAGTATCAAAGAAGCATCTAGCAAGGTACTTGGTGATATCATCGCAATCTTAAAAGAGTACCCTACTGCTAAGTTTACTGTAGAAGGTCATACTGATAGTGCTGGTAGTGCAAAACTTAACCAGAGATTATCTGACTCTAGAGCTAATGCTGTTAAGACGTACTTAACTGAAAACGGTGTAGATCAGTTTAGATTATCTGCTGTTGGTTACGGAGAAGATAGACCAATCGCTACTAACAAAAATAGAGCTGGTAGAGCTAAAAACAGACGTGTAGAGATTAACTTAGTGAAAGAATAAGTTAACCCTCAACAATAAATACTAAAAACGTCCCGATAATATCGGGACGTTTTTTATTTTTAGAAAGTAGAACAATCATTAAACATTAATGATTATTAGATTTTAAACGCTTGAAAAGTTTTCTAAAAGAAGTATTAATAGAGTTAGATGATAAGGCAGAAAATATTAGTGATCTAATTTTTCTGGTTCCTAGTAAAAGAGCGGGCCTTTTTCTTAAGAAAGAGCTTTTAGAGCTATATCCCAATCAAACGCTTTTTGCCCCAGTAATACTTAGTATAGAAGAATTTATCACTCAAATATCGGGATTACAACAAGTAGACAATGTTCAGACATTGTTCGAATTTTATGAAACCTACCTAAATACATATCCTCATCTAGAAAAAGAAGATTTCGAAACGTTTAGTAATTGGGCTCAAACTCTAATCTATGATTTTAATGAAATCGATAGATATTGTATAGATCATAAACCCTTTTTTGCATATCTATCGGGCATACAAGATTTAAATCATTGGTATTTACAAAAAGAGAAGACAGATCTCGTCAAAAATTATATTACATTTTGGGAAAGCTTACTAGAGTATTATACAAATTTTAAAAATAGACTTCTAAGCAAAAAAATAGGGTATCAGGGGCTGTTATACAGAAAAGCAGCAGAGGATATACAATCCTACATAAAAAGCGAAAAGCGAAAACATGTCTTAGTAGGGTTTAATGCCTTAAATAATGCCGAACAATTAATTTTTCAATCACTTTTAGAGGCTGGAATAGGTATTGCTTTTTGGGATTCAGATCAGTTTTTTATAGACAACCCTTATCATGAGGCTTCTCTGTTCTTAAGAACCTATAAAAATCAGTGGGAGTATTATAAAACAAAACCATTTCAATGGATTAAAGACAATTTTTCTAAGCAAAAAAACATAAAGCTTATTGGGGTTCCTAAAAATATCGGACAAGCAAAATTTATTGGTAAAATCCTAACATCTATTCCACAGAAAGAAATGCAGAAAACGGCTTTAGTGTTAGCAGATGAAACATTATTGCAACCCATACTTCATTCTTTACCCAATACAGTAGAATCGCTAAATATAACTATGGGACTTCCTCTAAAAGAAGTTCCTTTAGCATCCTTTTTCGAACAACTATTTAGCCTTCATAAAAATCCCAACCCTAAAGGATTATATTATAAATCAGTACTAGAGGTATTACATAGTCTTCCTGCGCATCGATTACTTGGTGTTACATCAACTACGTTAATTACTACAATATCTAGAGAAAACAGAGTCTTTTTAACGTTAGAAAAACTACAAGAACATGCGACAGAAAAAGAAAAAGAAGTACTTAGGTTAGTCTTTGAAGCTTGGAAAAATACAACTACGGCATTAAACAACTGTAGTAAGATAATACACCTGCTTAAGCAAAGTATTGACAAAGAGAAAAACGCATTAGAACTAGAGTATGTATATCATTTTCATGTGATTTTTAATAAACTTTTCACACTGCACAGTACTTATCAATATCTAAATAGTTTAGCAACCCTACATAGGTTGTATAAAGATATTTTAATGACCGAAACTTTAGATTTTTCTGGTCAGCCTTTTAGTGGATTACAACTCATGGGAATGTTGGAGTCCCGTTGTTTAGATTTTGAAACAGTTATTATATCATCTGTAAACGAAGGCGTTTTACCAGCTGGCAAAAGTATAAATTCTTTTATACCCTATGATTTAAAAAGAGCCTACAACCTACCCACTTATAAAGAAAAAGATGCTATCTATACGTATCATTTTTATCGTCTAATACAAAGAGCAAAAAATGTATATTTAATTTACAACACCGAAAATGAAGGAGTAGGCGGAGGAGAAAAAAGTAGATTTCTACTACAATTAGATATCGATAAGAGACCCAATCATATCTTAGAAAAATATACGGTTTCCTCAGAGGTACCACAATTAAAAAGTAAGCTCTTACACATTAAGAAAAATAAAGATGTTGTATCAAAACTAAAAGAACTAGGTGCTCACGGATTATCACCATCGGCTTTAACCACCTATATTAGGAATCCAATTGATTTCTATTACAAATATGTATTAGGAATCAAAGAAACGGATACGGTTGAAGAAACTATTGCCGCTAACACCTTAGGAACAGTAATCCATAATACCCTAGAAACATTCTATAAACCCTTAGAAAATACTTTTCTAACTATCGATGTACTTAAGAAAATGAGTACTCAGATAGATTCTGAAATTCGATATCAGTTCAAAAAAGAATATTCAACATTAGATATCACACAAGGCAAGAATCTTTTGATTTTTGAAGTTGCCAAACGTTATATTCAAAATTTTCTAAAATCTGAAGAAAAATTAGTGAGAAGTGGAGCTCAGCTAAAAATTTTAGCTATAGAAAGTAACCTTAAAACTCAAATACATATCCCTGAGCTTGATTTTCCCATACATATCAAAGGAAAAGTAGATCGCATAGATGAGCTAAATGGTCAATTAAGAGTCGTAGATTACAAAACAGGAAGAGTATCCCGTAGCGATGTCGTTATTATGGATTGGGATGTAATTACCCAAGATTATAAATACAGTAAAGTAATTCAAGTCTTGGCTTATGCCTATATGCAGTATAATGAAAACCCAAATTCAACATCTCTCCTTGCAGGTATAATTTCATTTAAAAACCTTAAAGAAGGGTTTCTTCAATTCGGAACAAAAGAGTCTGTTAGAGGTAAAGCTAAACATGAAATTACCCATGAAGTGTTTGAGCAATATATATTACAATTAAAACAATTAATCCTTGAAATTTATAGTATTCAAACTCCGTTTATAGAAAAAGAAGTATAATCATGATCACCATCAATAAAAATATAATCCTCAAAGGACGGCACCAAAAACCCATTCTAACAGATGTTTTTTATTCTAAAAATCAGAAACGAAAACCCATTGTAATTTTTTGTCATGGTTATAAAGGGTTTAAAGATTGGGGTGCCTGGGACCTGGTGGCAGAAGCCTTTGCTAATGCAGGGTTTTTCTTTATGAAATTTAATTTTTCGCATAACGGAGGAACCGCAGAGCGACCTATAGATTTTCCAGATCTTGAAGCTTTTGGGAACAATAATTTTATCAAAGAATTAGACGATCTCGAAACGGTTTTGGATTGGATTACTTCCAGTGATTTTCAATTTAAAGATCAAATTGACAGCAACAAAATCGTATTGATTGGTCATTCTCGTGGGGGTGGTATTGCAACCATTAAAGCTGCAGAAGACAGTAGAATAACCAAACTGATCACCTGGGCTGGGGTTTCAGATTACAAAAACCGATTCCCAATAGGAGAGGATTTCAAAACATGGAAAAAAGATGGCGTTTATTTCATTGAAAATGGAAGAACTAAGCAACAAATGCCACATTATTTCCAGTTTTATACTTCATTTATCGAAAATGAAGAACGGTTAACGATTTCTAAAGCAGTAAAACATGTCGATATCCCCCATTTGATCATTCATGGCACAGACGATCCAACAGTTAATCTAAAAGAAGCAGAAAATCTTCATCAGTGGAATCTCGAAAGTGAATTATTTTTAATAGAAGGTGCAAATCATGTATTTGGGGCAAAACATCCTTGGGAGGACATAAATTTATCCGAAGATCTTAATGCAATAACACAAAAATCTATCGAATTTGCAATACTTTAACACTAAAGAATAGGTCATAACATAATTTTTCTCCTTTTTTTTTGTTTATTTGTTATCATGAAGTCAAACAGACATATCATAGCTTCTATATTTCTTGCCATGTTTTGTATATTACAATTGGCAGATATACATATGCTGAGCCATGATTCTGGTGATGCAGATTGCCAGATATGTTTACTTTCTTCTGAGAAACAAGATGATGGATTTTTAGGTACAGAGATCGTAAAAACTCCCTGTATAATTTCAATTCCTGCAGATATTGTTCGAAGCAATTATGAACAAAACTATTTTGATTCTCAGATAAACTACTCACTTCAAAATAAAGCCCCTCCTACGGCTTAATTACAATTTGTTTTTTTATAACCAGTCCCTACACTAGTATTATTACATTATACTAGATTATTCTATTTTTCAATGAAAAGATTCGCTTTAATTACAGTGTATCTTTTAGGAGTAACTTTTTCATTAGCACAAGAGTGCAATAAGACACTTACCGGAAAGGTAATTGATTTTCATGATGGAGTCCCTCTAAAAGGCGCTAAAATTACATTCAACGATCAAATGATTGTTACAGATACAGAAGGTAACTATACCATTACTAATTTATGTGCAATATCATATGCATTTACAATCTCACACGAAGATTGTAATTCGCAGGTGGTTACTATTGATGTCTCTAAAGTAAATACACAAGATTTTTACTTAGAACATCATTATACGGATTTAGATCAGGTGGATGTGGCATCTTCTTCTCAACGTAAAACAACCAACAGTCAAACTGAAGAAAAACTGAATCGCAAACAATTAGAACTGTACAGTAGTTTATCTATTGGGGATGCATTAAAAGAAATTTCTGGGGTCAATACCCTAACATCTGGGAATACCATTGTTAAACCAGTGATCCAGGGATTACATAGTAGTAGGATCGTAATTTTAAATAACGGTGTTCGGCAAGAGGATCAGGAGTGGGGCGAAGAACATGCTCCAAATATAGATATTAACGCGTTTAATGAGCTTAGAGTCATTAAAGGTGCAGGCGCGCTTCAATATGGAGGAAATGCAATTGGTGGAGTAATTATTGCCGAAAACAAATTAACAAGCTTACGAGATACCATTTTTGGAAATACCCAATTGGCCGGTAGCACTAATGGCAGAGGAGGTAGTGCAAACACTGCTCTTAATATTGGGTTTAAAAATGGATGGGGAGCCAAAGTACAAGGAACGGTCAAATACTTTGGAGATAGTGAAGCACCTGATTATATACTAAGTAATACTGGCCATAGAGAACAAAGTTTCTCAACGACATATGGATATAACAACTTTTTATATGGCTTTGAAGGGTATTATAGTTTTTATAATGCTACTCAAGGTATATTGCGATCATCACACATTGGTAATGTTGGTGATTTAGTTAGAGCTAT
The DNA here is from genome assembly GCF_040786285.1 of Aquimarina penaris. Lineage (NCBI taxonomy): Bacteria > Pseudomonadati > Bacteroidota > Flavobacteriia > Flavobacteriales > Flavobacteriaceae > Aquimarina > Aquimarina penaris. Next base: position 948,230 of record NZ_JBFMKQ010000001.1, on the reverse strand, counting down.
TAATAATGATCAGCCTTTAATTATTAATGATTTTACCTACGATATTAATGCTCCTAAACAAGAAACACAACATCATTTAGCAAAGCTGAAATTTTATAATCGTTTCAAAAACCTTGGAAAATTAAATCTTCAATATTCTTTTCAATATAACAACAGGAAAGAATTTGATATTAGAAGAGGGGATGATCGGGATAAACCAAGCCTGGATTTAGAACTGTTAACCCATGGTTTAGAAGGATCTTTTTTATTTGATGCCAACGATAGTTTTAAAAAGAACATTGGCTTTCAACTCGCATATCAAACTAACACACCAAATGCAGATACAGGAGTAAGACGATTAATCCCGGATTATAAAAAAACAAGTGCAGGAATTTTTGCTATTACAGAATTTGACATTAGTACTACTATTACTGCTGATGCAGGTATTCGATATGATTTTGTAAATATAGATGCTAAAAAATTCTATGAAAAAGAATTTTGGAATGATCGAGGGTATACTATAGAGTTCGCAGACCTTATCATTGCCGATGAAGGAGATCAATGGCTAACCAATCCTAATTTTGATTATAATGCACTATCAGCATCTGCAGGAATTAATTATACCTATGGTAACAAAAACTCGATTTTATTTAATGTATCATATGCCAATCGCGCTCCTAATCCGGTAGAATTATTTAGTGATGGTCTACACCACAGTGCAGCAATAATTGAATTAGGTGATCTTCGGTTTGATCAAGAAAGTGCGTTGAAATTTTCTTTAACCAGCGAGCATGAAAACATGTTTGACTTAGGAAACTTAAAAGTATCTCCTTACCTAAGTCTTATCGATAATTTTATATTACTAGAACCTACAGGAGTAGATTTTACGATACGGGGGTCTTTTCCGATTTGGGAGTACAGACAGACCAATGCAATACTTTATGGTATTGATATAGATTATGGTCTGGATATTACTAAAACATTAAAATTTAGCACTGGATTTTCTTATATCTATGGTCAGGATACCAATGCCAATGAAGCATTAATCAACATGCCTGCACCTAATTTTAGATCTCAACTTGTATACGATAAAGAAAATTGGAATATACGATTAACTAATACTTCTGTATTGAAACAAAATAGGTTTCCTGATAATGACTTTGAAACAAGTTTTATTCGAAATAATGTAGAAGTAACAGAGCAAGTACTTATTTCAGAGCCTCCGTCTGGATATAGCCTTTTTGACCTTTCTGGATCCTATGCATTTGAAATATGGAATCCCAAAGACCTTGTTGTAGGAGCAAGCATAACAAACCTACTTGACGTCTCATATAGAGATTATCTAAACCGACAGCGTTTTTACGCAGACAACATTGGAAGAAACTTTACACTTAATATAAATTTTAAATTTTAATGCAATGAAAAAAGGAATTCTTAAACTATTAAGCATCATTTTTGTCGTTTCTATGTTAACTTCATGTAGTGATGATGATGACAATCCTATAGTAATTAATGAAGAAGAAACCATCACAACCGTAAAATTAAGCGTTACTGAATCGGGTACTACTACAGTACAAGAGTACGAGTGGACCGAATCCAGTCAAGATGATGTAACCTTAAAAGCTAATACTTCTTATAATATCAAAATACAATTTTTAGATGAATCAAATCCGAATGATGTAGAAGATATAACAGAAGAAGTAATCGCCGAAAAAGATGAGCATTTCGTTTTTTATCAAACCACAGTAAGTGGATTGACATTTGATAATGCTTCAGATGACACCATAGATACTAATAATATAGCTATTAATATCTCGACAGATTGGTCGGCAGGTGATGCAGCCACCGGAGTTATAAAAACTTTTTTAATTCATGAACCTACTTCAAAAACCGGAAACACAAGAGATGATTTTGGAGGAGAAACCGATATCGAAGTAGATTTTAATGTAACAGTACAATAAGAAAACCTTACAATTGAAACATCATCGTTATTTTGTATTTATGTTGAGTTTAGATAACGTGTAGTTTATTTCAATTTTATTCCCCCGGGGAAATATTTTCTCGGGGGATATTAAAGGGATATTTTATTTCAATAATAAAGACGAGTTAATCATTATTTGGTATAAATTTTGATGAGTTTACAATAAAATAACACCTCTGTTGCCAATTTTGGCGTAAAAGCGCTGAGAATATGGTGTTAAAAAACCAAAAATTCCCCGAAAAATGAAGTGTAAATTGATTTTCAATGAGTTAAACACAGTGATTTTACTAGGGCGTTATGGGATTATTAAATATGAATTAACATCTAAAAAACACTAAAATATTAGAGAGATACCGCTTATATTCGCGACATACAATCTGATCGCAATAAACAATAAAATTGAAACAATCATAATTAGTATAAGTTGAGTTTGTGTTAAATACTACTACTAAGTTTCAATTAAGACCCCCGGGAGTAGTTACCCGGGGGTTGTTTTTTTAAAACTGATCGTCAATATCTTACAATCTCAAAAAGTGGTGTTTTTACCACTTCTGTATTCGGTATAGTATTCGTTACAACCGATAAAAAATCAACAAAAATGCTTGTTAAATAATACATCAAAACTAGTTTATTTTTATCTTTTTCTTTGAAAACTGATTTAATATTTCACTTTTTAATTAGTATTCTTAATTCATTAATTGTATTTCAAACAGATTTATTTTTTTAATTTTGTATCTAACTTATTTAATCTTATTTACTTATCCATTCCCTTTGAATTCTTTTTAAGTTAGAATTTGCTTCTTTCATTTTTATAAATATATTTGTAACCACTGCACAAGGTTGAACAATATGGTTATAGATAATTATTTTACATTGTCCGAAGCATCTGATTTAATAGGGAAAAGTAAGGAAACCCTAAGAAGATGGGATAAAGAGGGTAAGCTGAAAGCTGATAGAGAACCCGTAAGCGGTTATAGGATTTACAAGAAAGAAAGAATTCAAGAATTACTTAAAGGCTTCTTAGATAAAGATATTGATGAAGAAATTTCAAATCGCGTAGAACCTCAAAAAGACTACAGTGTTTTAGAATTATTTGCAGGAGCTGGAGGTTTGGCCATTGGTCTTGAAAAATCCGGCTTAAAATGTGTTGCCCTAAACGAAATAGATAAATGGGCTTGTCAAACATTACGTAAAAACAGACCTAATTGGAAAGTACTTGAAGGGGATATTAAATCTTTTGATTTTTCAGAGTATAATGGGAAAGTGGATGTTGTAACAGGGGGGTTCCCTTGTCAAGCATTTAGTTATGCAGGAAAAAAACTAGGGTTTAAAGATGCAAGAGGAACTTTATTTTACGAGTTCGCAAAAGCTGTAAAACAAGTTAACCCTCCTATTTGTATTGGAGAAAATGTTAGAGGATTATTGAGTCATGATAATGGCAAGACCTTAGAAGGAATGATTTCAATTTTGGATGAAATAGGTTATAGAGCAATGCCTGTACAAGTTCTTAAAGCTATTAACTACAAAGTACCCCAAAAAAGAGAAAGGTTAATATTAGTTGGTATAAGAAAAGATATTGGTATTGATTATGAATATCCAAAACCCTCTAAAAAAATATACAACCTAAAAGATGCCTTAAAGAAAGGAGAATTATTTAATACTAAAGTACCTAAGTCTGATGGGGCAAAATATCCCCAAAGAAAGAAAGAAATACTGGATTTAGTACCTCCAAAAGGATATTGGAGAGATTTACCAGTTGAAATTCAAAAGGAATATATGGGAGGTAGCTTCTATTTAGGAGGTGGCAAAACTGGAATGGCAAGAAGAATAGGGTGGGATGAACCCTCCTTAACACTTACATGTAGCCCAGCACAAAAGCAAACTGAACGTTGTCACCCGGAAGAAACACGTCCTTTTACAGTTAGGGAATATGCTAGAATTCAAACTTTTCCTGATAAATGGAAGTTCGAAGGCTCTATTGCACAACAATATAAACAAATAGGAAATGCCGTTCCTGTGAATTTAGGAAGAGAGATAGGTTACTCTATTATAAAATTCCTTAATCAATATTATAAATTCTCAAAACCTAAGTAGTAACTATAGTTTTCAAATGTGATTTGGTCTAAAATACTCCTTTCTGTTTCTTCGGTCTTTTGTTTTATTTCAGAGAGAGCAGATTTATTTGACGCAATATTTTCTTCATTTTCTTTAAGAAAATCCGAAATAGCTTTAGGTAAACACTTATAAAGTTCGAAAAGAGCATCATCTTCTCCCGTAAGAAGTGCATAAAATTGATCTCCAGAAACCTTATATACTCGACTATGACTATACTCTTTTCCGTTAATTTCTGAAAACCATTTTTCATTAAAGCTACTTTTTGCTAAAACTTGTACCCAATAGCATTTGGCTTCTTTATAATTATCTGCATATTTGGCCAGTTTTTGAAATAAGCTTTCCGCAGAACTACTATTCATTGTATTATGCTTATTTTTAATATCAGCAAACAACGTATCGTCTTCAGCCTTAATATCGAAACCACTTAAATTTCCTATTTCATAACCATCAATTCCTCCTAAAACTTCTTCATGAAACGTACCAATAGAATTATTAATTGATTTATCTATTTGTCTCATGATTTCAGTTTTTATAATAGTCTCTTCATCCGTTCCATTGAACTTAGAATCAAAAGTAAGTTTAATTGTGTCAATTTTATTTTTGTAAAACTTGGTTTTATTAATATTCTGCTTAGCCCTTACATAAGAGCTGTATAAATTAGAAATACATCTTATTAAATGTTCATCAGATACAAAGTTTACATATTTATTTGCCATGTTATTGTTGTTGGTTAATTATTGCTAAATTAAAATATTCTTATCTTTTAGAGGAATACTTAGTCAAATACTTAAATTCCAATGACAGATTAATTTCCGCACTATGAATTATAAACAATATGACAAAGACGGTAATGAGATAAACCATCAAGATCTACAGGCTAAAAAACAATGGTGCAAGGACGGAGAAGCTATAGAAGAAGTCTTTGTAAAAAAATTTGGACGTCAATTATCCCTTAAAATCAATCCTGATAAGGTTTCTAATCCTTATGCCCCTGACTTAATTCTTTCTGGTGGGGGGTTGGCAGATTTAAAAACCCAAAACACTCCTTTTTTTAAAGCCAGTACTAAATACAGTATTGATTCAACTTTTGCAGTAGTTTTCAACAGGAAAGATGCTATAAGATATTACCGAAAATATAGGGACATTGTCATATATTTTTGGATAGAATGGCATTCCATAAAATTTGTCATGGAAAATTATACTAAAGAAGTTAAATATATTAATGGTGTGTGGAGAATTGAGTTTAAAAACTTAATACCATTACTTAAAAAAGCACCTTTACATGAATATATACAAAGAAAAAATGATACTAAAGGTAATGCAAAGTCTAGCTTTGTTTTGGATATAAGAAGCCCAGAATTCGAAAGATTAATTTAAGTTTTGGATATATTCAACAACTTCAGAAACACATTTTTCTATATCTTTTTTGATTTCATGCTCCCAAAATCGAAAAACCTTAAATCCCATTTTTTTAAGTCTAAAATTGTTTTCTTTATCCCTTTGCATATTTCTTTCAATTTTAGGTATCCAGAAATTTCTATTAGACTTTATTTTCTTTTTTTTCTCTTCCCAATTATGACCATGCCAGAACTCACCATCAATAAACACTACAAACTTTTTTGATTTATTTGAAATATCTGGTTTTCCCGGCAACCCTTTATAATCTATTCTAAATCTTACTCCCTGTCTAAAAAGCTCCTTCCTAAGTGACAACTCGGGTTTTGTGTTTTTACTTTTAATTTTTGACATATGGGCACTTCTCTGCGCAGTAGTATAAAATCCTTCGGATTCTTTAAAACGCGGTACTTTGATTTTATCTTCATTACTTTCCATAAACCATGGATTTGATAACTAAATCTATAAAATATATACTTCTTATGGCCTCTCTTTTATACAAAACACACTACCTCCTATTCCTATGCCTCCTAACATCAACCACATTAAAAATCTTAGCCACATCTTTTAAGTGTACTTCAAAATCCTCATAATAATCATTTAAAGAGTGGAGGGTAAGTTTTCCTTTCTCTACATCATGATTTACAATTCTCTTTAAAAGAATGCCTTCAGTTTTGTGAACAATCACAAAATCCCATTTGTCAATATGTAATTTACTACTCCAAAAGTCTTGTCGTACCTCACGGCAAAGAATAAGATCACTTTCAAGGTAGCTTTCATAACTCGCATTATCCATGGAGTCACCTTTTACCTCAAAGAATAAATAGTTGCCCTTATATTCTCTATCGGCCAAATACGGCATTTTGGGTAACTCACCTATATAAATATCATCCTCAAATCCATTTAAATACCCTGCATAGGCATATTGATTCACCAAAGGAATCATCATTACATTAGCATTTATAGGGTTGATGGGTGTAGCATCACTTTTGGATTCGATATTCTGGATCATTTGAGCAGCATCATTGTCAAGTTCAATATTTTGAACTAATGCTAATAATTCCAAAGGAGGCACTTCCAAAACGTTTGATATATTTAAGAATGCCTCTAGCGTTATAGGGGTTTTGCCTTTCATGTAATTGAAAAGAGTTCCCTTCTTAATTCCTGTTTCTTCTATTAAATCCTTGATTAGCTTACCTTTTTGATCGGCTATCTCTTTGATTTTCTGTAAGTCCATTCTATAAAAGTTAAAATTTCGAACTCAACTATTTAAAGTTCAAAATATTGTGTTTTTAGATTCGAGTTATCATCAAAATTATTTTAAAAGTTCAATATTTTAAACTATTTTTGCAATCAAATCTGATCAAAGATACAAAAAAATGAACTTAAAAAGATTTTAAAGCCTTTTAAATTCAATAAAATTGCATTTCTATACCCCGTTTGCTAGAAATGTTGAAAATTTTGAACTAAACAACCAAAAAAGCAAAATCAACTATTGGTAGCCGAAGCAATATTTCCCATTGTAGAATCTCTGTCTAAAGACGAGCAATTAAAACTTTTTCAAAAGCTTGAAAAGGATTTAAAATCTATGGAGATTCGTAGAGCACCAAAAAAAATGACGGCAAAACAACAACGCAAAGCCGAGCGTATAAAATGGCTAAAACAAAATATCTTTTATCCACCTAAATAGTAATCCTTTAATACAAGAAGCCAATGAAGTACAAATCAACATCCAAAAAGACACTTGCCCAAGCCTACAGCGTAACAGACAAAACTTTTGCAAACTGGATCAAACCTTTTGAAAAACAAATAGGAGAATATCGCTCACGATGCTACACCCCAAAACAAATAGAAACTATCACCTCTCTGTTAGGAATGCCAGAACATTCTAATTTAATCTGCTCATAAAAGCTTATATCTCCTTCTTACTTTTCTAAAAATCCTTTAAAAAATCAAAAACCGATAGCTGTGCTATCGGTTTTTTTATACCCCATCGTTTCTTTTTATGTCTAATGATGCTCAAAACTCTACTGGTTTGATACTACATCAACCTCTATATAGATTAAATGTTGACTAAAATAGGCTTTGAACAAACAAAGTTAGGTCAATAATCATGCAATCATTCCTTTTCAAATATAATTTTGGATTTATTGAGCTCAAACATCTCATCAAGGATTTCCTTTTCTGTAATAGAAGTTACTTCTTGAATTGTTTTAAAGATGGGGTAAAATTCTGTTTCGTTCCTAATACTAATAGATTTAGACTCATTTACATAAAGATTCCAAAATCCATCAGTATAGTTTTCATATAATTTGTCATTTAGTTTATACTTAGGGTTGAAATAATATTTCCCTCTGAATATTTGAAAAAAAGAATCTGAATCGGTTGGTTGATAATTAATAGTTATAGATTCACACATTTCATTCAGAATCTCTCTCTTATCATCTGAATTTCTTTTGAATTCAATAAGTTTATCTTTTTCATTAGCAAACTTAACTTTAGTAATGGTGTCGGAATTTTCAAATTCGGTATATGTATATCCTTCATTTAGCATAACCATTATTTTCATCCATCCAAGTTCACCAGTAGCATGATAAATCATTATATATCGATCTTCTTGCACATACGCAGAAAACGATTTTCCCATTTCTTTTTCCAAATAGCTTACAGGAATATTTTTGTTAAGAGGTTCATATTCTATTTTATATTGTAATTCCCCTTCAAAATACTCTTGTCCAAAAATATTGGAGATAAATAGAAGGACTAGGGCAGTTTGAAATTTTAAAATTTTATGCATATTAATTTAGATAATTATTCATTCTATTTAAGGGTTGTAATGTTTATTTTAACTCCTACCGTACTTTACTTATTTTCTTTTAGCCTTCGTTTAGTTATAGTAAGATAAATTTTTGCCAAATTTGTCAAAGGGTTTTGATTTTGGTTCTGATCTATTATTTCTTCATAAAGTGGAATTGCAGATTTATAATCCTCTTCTAACTCATGAGCCATAGCTAAAAAAAACATCGCATGGATATGTATTGGATTTTTTTCAAGACAGGAGACTAAATCTGATTTCGCCTTGCTAACATTTCCAAGCCCAAGCTCATAAGCCCCTCTTTGAAATAATAAGTTAGTTTTCCAGTAACTTTTTTCGATTAAATTTGTAAGAGAATCAACTTTTTGTTCAGTAATACCTTTTCCAAGATTGATTAACATAATCTCGCGAGCTTTAGAAAAATAAGTATAATAAGCATCACAGTTATTAATCATTGGTTCTAGAATTTTATTAAACATCCTTTTTCCAAGTTCATAACCAAGTTTATTAACATGCTCATATGTGTATTCAGATGAAGTAGAATCAACGTCCTTATATAATAATAATTCTAATTCAGGTTTATACTTTTTCATTGAAAGATCGTGACAAATATCGAAAAATTTTATATCGAAGTTTTTTCTATTAAGATCTTCATTTTCTTCAAAACAATTGCATATATCTACTGAAATCTTATCGAAAAGTTCTTGTCCAGTACTAAAATTATAAACAAGAAAAATAAAATATAAAAATCTTTTCATGTACTTTAAATTACTAACCATAATTATTCTTCGCTCCAAATGTATTTAAAACTGACAAAAGTATTATAAAACCAGACAATTATCTTTCAAACCATTCTAAATAGCTTAAACCTCTCCTTTATATTACAACAATCTCCTTCCCCTTTTAATCCTCCCTAATACTCCCTAACCCGAAAGCACCCTCTCTCATAGGCGCATCTTTGCCCTATGAAAAATACACGACTACTTATCTCTATATTGATTCTTGCTCCTCTAGGTGTAACAGGGTGGCATATTTATAAAAAGATACGCCATGCTAAACGCCTAACTATCGGAGTAGAAAAATTTAAGCTTTTAAACCTATCTCTAGCCCCTGCAAGTAATATTGTTCTGTCACTTGATAACTTCAGTCCATCCACCTTTACCATCTCCCAAATCAAAGTGGATGCTTATACCGAGGACGGACAACTACTGGCAGAACAAGCAGCACCGCTAGCACAGCCCCTGGCCTTGCAACCTAACCAAAATAGTATCCTGCCTTTGTCCTATACTATTACTCCACAAGTGGTCATCTCTGCTTTACAAAGCATTGGCGGGCTGTCTAGTGTCGCTGCTAATTTTTTAACCACCGGAAAATACGGGCTTCCTATAGTCCTAAGAGGCTTTGTCGAAGCCGAATCTATACAAATACCTATTGAAAAAACCTTAATTATTTAACCTATGAATACACTGTATAACATTATGATTCCCATTCTTTTTAGTGGCCTTATTGGTATCCTCGGATACTTTTTAAAGACCATCCATGCCGAAGTAAAACAACTGATTAAAGAACTCACAGAGTACACTAACGAACTACGTGCCTTGATTCGTGGAATACAAGTGCAGATCGATAAAGGTATCGAAGCCGATATCCGTGAGATCAAAAGCGACATCAAGCACCTGTATCGCAAATCGAACGCTAACGCGGAAGACCTTGTAAAGTATGCCGCTGATAAACCGAAAGAAAACAACTATGATGCAACAACTCAAAAACACTCTTGAAGATATTATAACTCCCGAAGATTACAAAGGGTTTAGAAAAACTATCAAGGACAACGCAAACCTAAACGATACCCTTGAAACTATGCAAAGAATTGCATTTCGGGATTTTACGCAGGTGGAAGCCTTAGCGGTAAAGCTGGAAGGAGCTTCGGTAGCAGAAACTTCTGAAAACATCTGGAACTATCTACGGGAGAATACCCGATACAAATTAGATCAAGAAGGTATTGAAGAATTACGCACCCCTGCCCGAAGCCTGGTTGATGGCCAAAAAGGAATTACCAATCCTAGTTTCGGAATTGACTGTGATGATTACACTATACTCATCAGTGCGTTGCTTTTAAACCTAGGAATTACTCATGATTATAGAGTTGTCGCATATAAGGAGCCAGGTAAATTCCAGCATATCTATCCGGTAGCCTTTGATGAAAGCGGAAAAGCTTTTGTAATCGATGTCGTACCCGAAATCCCACATTTTAATTATGAAGAACAACCCATTATAGACTTAAAAACAATTTCTATGGAATTACATGAACTCTCGGGGGTCGACCCCGATGTTATGGAGGAAAGCGAATTTCCCGTAACCGAGGAAGAAATCCAACAAGATTTCTTTGAAGAAATGAATGATCCCTTCCCGTTAGAAGGTATCGAAGATGATTATGAAGACCTGCTTTTGGAAAGCAATTTCCTTTCCGGTTTTGAAGAAGTCCACGTTGAAGAAGAAGCTGACATTGTGCTACAAGGAGCTTCAGACACCGTTGCACTTTTAGAACGTGGCATCCTTGCAGAAGTCAACAAGGCGCGACAAGCTCTACTTGATGAACGACAACAACCTACTGTATTAAGCCAACTCGTGAATGTGACTAAAGAATTGCAGCTTGTAGATGATGTCATGCAATCCTGGGAAGATTCAGAAGATCGAAATACAGCACTCCTATCTGCTATTCGGTCTGGTAGCCAATATGCCAACTTCTTTCGTGCCATCAAAGAAAGTCTTGATCGATTGGATAATGAATCCTTAAGTGGTTTTGATGATGAACTAGATCAACCTTTGTATCTGGCCAGAGTACCCAATAACGAAGATTTACTATTGGATGTTTTGGAAGATGAAGACGATGAAGATTTGGAAGGTTTGGGTAATATGGATTATGATGACTTTGACGACTTCGATGATATGGATATCGAACCTAACCTGAGTGGTTTCTTTAAAAAGGTATTCCGTAAGATTGGAAAAGGCATCAAAAAAGTGGTCAAGGCTGTAGTGCGTTTCAATCCTGCTACCCTTGTCATGCGAGGAGCAATCATTTTAGTACTTAAACTTAACTTATTTAAATTTTCCCAAAAACTAATCTATGGTTACTTGACCGAGGCCCAAGCTAAGCAACAAGGCTTAGACCTTAATGAATGGCGTAAGCTGGTAGACAAAAAGAACAAAGCCGAACGTTTCTTTAAAAAGATCGGAGGCCGTGGGAGCAAATTCAGAAAAGCGATTGTACGTGGTAAAGCAGCCAAGAAAACAGGTTTGCGCCTAAATGGGCTTGGAGCCGTTGCTACAGGTAGTACAGCAGCAGCAAGTGGGTTTATTGTCTTTGTCAAAAAGCTATTGAAAAACATTAACCCTGCTAAACTTTTTAAAAAAGTAAAAGATAAAATCTTGGCCAAACGCAAGCCTGCCAGACCTGTTTCTGTGCCTGCCACAGTGAGAAGGCCTTCTTTTCCTTCTAGACAACCATCACCTAAGCCCGCAAGGTTTACTCCATCCAGAAGAGATTTTGTTCCTACATCACAAACAGCAAGTACTACTACCCTTAGCTCTAAAGAAGGGTTTATAAATAAGGTAAAGCACTTTCTAGGTACTCATAAAAAGAAGGTGGTCTTTTTCGGAATCGGGTTATCTGTAATTGCAGTGATCTTTTATAACAAGCGAAAAAAGAAGAAAAAACGATCATTGGCAGGAATCAAAGCTGCCAAAACCAGAGCACGAAACCGTAGAAAATTAGCAAGTTCTTCTGCTACAAAAAGAAGACGTACTACGCCTGTAAGGAGAAAAACCACTGTGACAAGGAAACGTAGTACAACTCCAAGATTAACTGCTAAAACACCTGTACGTCGCGTTCGCAAAGTAGCTGCAAAAGCTGTAAGTGGAACACGAGGGCGAAAAAAGTCAAATGCTTCACGGTTAAGAGCCATGCACACCAAAGCCAAACAATTACAAAAAACACATCCTAAAACCAAATACAGTACCCTTTTAAAACGGGCTGCCAAACAGATATAACAACACTAATTTTTAAACCTGAATACAATGAACGATTTAACAAACGATGAAATTATTTTAGCCGGACTTGGAGAAGTTGGACGAGGGCGAAACGGAAGATTAAGCCGTGTACGTCATGCTGTAAAAAATGAGATCGGGGCTTCCCGATTTAGAAGGCATTTTCTAGACCGCGTACACAAACTACCTCGTCAGCTACAACAGGATTTGATCCGTGGAAAAGCACAAATATCTGATGCGCCTTACTATGCAACCAATGAACTGAAAGGAACACGCTCTGAACTAATTAAACTTTCTACTTCAGAAAAATTAGGAATGACCAATATTGATAACGGAAAGCTCAACAAAGATCGATACCTGACCTTGTCTGGTATTCGATTACTTTTTGATAAAGATAGTATCGAAGGGTGTTTTACTGATCCTTTTCCGGCTGATCTCTTAAATGGAGAATGGGAACTAGAACTAAACGGACAAAAGGTATTTGAAAAGCAACCAATTCGTAAATTCTTTGATGGTTTTTATGGATATAACACCATCAAACCTTTTGGGTTGTATATGCTGAATAACCCTAAGATTATTAACCCACAAACACCGATTGAATTTAATGTCAATCTTCCTAATGAAGTTAAAGGCTTTTTAAAAGTCTTCCTTGAAGGAACATCGGTATATAACTTCTAACCATTTCTTAACCTCAAAGTTACTGTCTCAAGTTTTCCCCAAGACAGGAGACAGTAGCTTTTAAAATTTCACTCTATGAAAGATTACAACAACCTATTAAAAGCAGAGCTAATAGAACTTCTACAAAAAAGGGATACAGAAATTGTTACACTCGAAAACCAAAAGTTAGCATTAGAACAAGATAAAAACACCTATGCTACCAAGATTCAGAACTTAGAAAAGGAGCTTCAACAATGCCAGGATACTACAGGTGATATCAATACGGCAGATCAATTAATTGAGGCCGTATTGTGTTTGCCTGAAGATGAAGTACATGCATTACCCGCTTTATTAAGAACTACCAATAAAGGTATAGAAGCCTTCACTGCTTTTACTTATGGATCATTATCATGTATTTCGGATGGACCAGATACAGGAAATCCGGACAACCCATTCCCTTGTGAAGGCCAAATTCCAACGATATTAAGCTAACATCTTATGAAATCAAAAATCCAATTAATAGAAGTGATCGTCCCTGAAGCCGGAAGTCAGCTTCGTATATCCGAAGATTTGGATATAGGATACAAACATCTTAAAGGTCTCGCTATTTTGAGCAGTATTGGTACAGGTCATGTACTTCGTTCTTTTACGCTTTCTGGTGCCGAATTATTTCCTAAAAACTTTGAAGTGGAGTTTTTGCAAAGCAGTGCACATGTAGCTCCTAAAGAACGCTTTTTTCCTCTTATGGAAATTGCTGATGGTAAAAAGATAGAACTGGAATATACAGACAGCGGCAAAGCTGAATCCTACCCTTATACTTTCAAACTCTATATGCTACTTGCCAATGAATAACAGCAAATTAAAAATAACTCGAATTGTAGGGGAAGTTCTTGGGCCTTTAGAGCGTAAAACCTTCAGGTATGTTTTAGGTAATAACAGTAAACAAATGGCCGGGATATTGTCCACCAATAACACTGTATTATCCATAAGTTTTTGTAATGGATCAGATGTCGAGATCAATAGCCTTGAAACCCTTAGAACAGATCCGATACAGCTACCACCATTTAAACGAATACTGAAATGGGAACAAGATCTAACCGAATGTAGAGTACTCACTGGAAGCATTGAGAATGCACTATCCAAATCACAAACCGTAAGCCTATACCTAATCACTTTTAATACCCAAAACGATGAAAAGTAACGACACCCTACTAAATAGAATAATTGAAGCAGACGAAAAACAGAATCATAGACTTCCCAAACTGATCACCGATGAGCGAATATCAAACCCTACCTCTATCAAAGTAGGTATTAATGAAGTGGTGTATTTACATTATTTCCGATCCAATTATTACAACTTTTCTGTGGAAATTACCACACTTACTGAAGCCTTGAAACTGGATCGTAAAAACACCCAATACAATGCCAGTAATACAATACTTCGAGCAGTATCGGATATCAAGTTCAACACGAATACTAAACACGATTTCTATGTTCAACTTTTAAGAATTCAGTACTAATATGAAGAAAGTGAAAAACTACATCCCCCCAGAACTGGCTAAAAAGAAAATTGCCCGTTACAAGTACTGGAATATCAAAGATGAAAGCGGAATAAGCATTACTTCTTCAGAAGATAGCGAAGACGGACGAAGTTTTGCAGAAATTCTAGATCGGATCATTAGTGATAATGTAGATGCTGAAGTTCAGGTAAAGTTTGGAGTAAACGAACAATCTTCAAGACAGAACGCTCCTATTTTTATCAGAATCAATGAAACTATAGAGTGGGTAGAACCTGAAGATGATGAATCCATAAAGATCAATGGCATACCTCATAAAGTGGATAAAAATGGCAACGTGAATATTAATCTAAGTACCCCTGCACCTGAGGCGCAAATTTTAGAACCGCAGACCGATGTGATCCGTCAGGAAATGGAAATGCAATTGGAAGGGTTACGTAAAGAGAGTGAACTTAAAGAACAACGCTTTCAGGCTGAGCTACACAACCAACTGGCAGAACAGACCTTGAAATTTAAGGAAATGATGCTTGCTGATCGGGAAGCAAGGATTACAGAACGTGAACAAAATTTAGCACAACAAGAAGCCGTACTCGAAGAAAAAAGTACCGAAATGAGTGATGAATTAAAGGGATATGTAAAACTAATTCCTTCTACTCTGGGAACTGTGGTCTCCGAGTGGATCAAAAGTAATCCTTTTGCAAAAACCAGTACTGGATTAGGAGCCACAGATACACCCAAAAAAGAACCCAAATCACGTAACAAAGTACAGTTTTCTATCACGCCTGAGCCTGAAAATGAAATTGCAGATGACTTTACTGAAGACATAGCAGGTATGAAAGAGCACTTAGAATCAGATGATCTTGATATTGAAAATCAAGATGAGCAAGCTATTGAAGAAAATGACAAACCCTTAGAAAATGACACCTATGAAAACATTTAATATCAACCTAAATATAGAAGCAACAGACCAGCATGAACTGGAAGCCAAACTTCAAGCTTTTCAGGATTTACAAGATCATTTAGATCACGAAGATTTTATAGCAGCTACCGAGATCATCGTAGAACACCCTGAGATTGTAGAATTCATAAAAGAAGTCATCCCTGAGGACGGAGAAGAACTAGGCATGACTGATTATATCGGAATTGCCAGAAAAGCATTTCAACGCTTTGCAGCTGCATAAAGTATCTCGTGGTATTTAGCATAAAAAACGAAACAATGAACCCATTAGTAATAGCACAGGCAGCAAATGCCACAAAATCATTTTTAATCAACCGGAAAGTCCAGATTGCCATACTGATTATCATTCTGTACTTCATCTTTAAAAAAAAGATTAAGCGGCTAATCCATACTATCCGTCAGCGCAAATTCGACAAAAATGAAGCACGAGATGTAAATCAACTCGCACAACAATATCGTTCTGCATCTAACCCTTCCGGTATTTCCTGGATGATTAATATGGATGGAACCAATGAAGAAGAGATTGAACGCTTGGGATACCAAACCAAAGGACAATTACAACCCATTGCGGATGCCTATCGCCTAAAATTTGATGAGTCATTAAGCGATAGGCTACGCAAAGAACTAAGCCCAGAAGACTTTCAAGATTGGAGAAACATTGTTGATTAGGGAGTCAATGACTCCCTTTATTTAGGATTATATGACTATTAAATACACCTCTAATAAAAATGCTAACATCATATTACTGATCATGTTTGTCTTGCTTATTGTGATCGCCTATAAAAAACGGAAAAACCTAAAATCCCTAACAATGGATACTATACATTTTATAAAAGAAAAAACTTGGGATATCATATCCGATCGAAGAATCAACACCCTGCACCCTCTTATCAGGTCAAAGGCAAAAGAATTTATCATTCGAGCCGAGAAGGAATTAGGGATAAAACTACGGGTAACATCTGCCCTTAGAACTTGGCAAGAACAAACCCGATTATATAATCAAGGAAGATCTGTTCCAGGTAGTAAGGTGACCAACGCGAAAGCTGGTGAAAGTTATCATAATTATGGATTAGCTTTTGACGTAGTAGAAATCAAAAACGGTAAAGCCATCTGGAATAATCCAAACTGGGAAAAGATAGGAGTACTTGGAAAATCATTAGGTTTTGAATGGGGTGGAGATTGGGTAAGCTTAGTAGATAAACCTCATTTTCAAATGAGATTTAGGAAACATCATACTGAACTCGCCCAATTATATCATTCAGGACAAAGAAATGGAGTGTATATACTATTAACCTAAATAAGCTTTAAGATGAAATTAAAAAATATTAGAAAATTTTTCCCAGTAACGAAAAATGAAACTGGGATTTTCTAACATTGCATAAGAAAACTAAAAAACCATAAGGAAACTATGAGGAAAACCGTAACATTTGAAAAAAAACATCACTTTTTTGTGTTGTTGATCCGATTTACAAAACGTCATAACGAAAAGTTGAAAACACAGGGGGTTTTTCCCCCCATGCGTTTTAAAAATTAGCATTAGTTTTGCCGCTTTGTTTTAAAGAAACCTCAAAATAAATCACATATATGAACCATTCAGTATTACGCTATGTATATCTAGTACTTAGCTTTCTATTCATTCAAACTACCATCGCCCAATCGGGTTTTTACGGAGGCTACGGCACTGCCATAACGGCTGCTCCCACAGCTGCCAAAGCTACTAAAGCCAGTGGTGCCAGTGTAGATCTTACCACTGGTGCTGTACAACATGCAGTACCGATCTATACCATCAAACAAAATGGAGTAAGCTGGCCTGTAGGTCTTCAATACCGTTATACCGGTCTAAAGGTGATGGAAGAACCTTCACCTATTGGACTAGGTTGGAGTATGATCGCTACCGGGATGATCTCTCGTGAGGTACGAGGATTGCCCGATGACCATCCTAAAGGATACCATGGGGCAGAACGACTAAAAGATAGTATACTGGATCCCTATTATCATTTTGATCCTAACAATAGCCCGGGTACTGGTGGTAAACAAGTCATGAAAGAGCATCACGCGTACTTATTAGCCAATGGTATGGTAGATGGTGAACCAGATCTTTTTAAAGTAAATGCCGGAGCCTTAAATTTCTCGTTTAAGATCGGGATTAATGGGCAACCCGTACTCTTATCCCACCATAATGTACAGGTCAACTTTGGTTGGGATCAAATCGAAGTGATCGATGCCGAAGGGGTGAAATACATTTTTGCTGCCAAAGAGATCTTTGATCCGTATGAACCTACTATGCTCTTCCTTCCTTTAGGGGGAGTAAATCCTGTAGCAAATGCAGATTATAAAACCTACCCACGTAGTTGGTACTTAACCAATATACAACCCGCCAACACTACCCAGCAGATTACTTTTGAGTACCAAAACCAAACCGATAGGGTTAAGGCTTTTGTCTCTAAAGCCTATTCGCTTAAATCAAGAGCATCTGAGTTTTTGTTTGATCAGGATTTTGAAGGAGATGATCCTAAGACAGATCCTTATATCTATCCTCATATACGTATGGATGTGGATATTACCACACCGATACTCACCAAAATCAACTTTGCCGAAGGGTCTTTAAATTTTACCATTAAACCCGGTACTTCAGGAGCATATCAACAATATAATCGTATTACACTTACCGATTTTCATAACAATACGATTAACAAATACGATTTGTTCACGCAGCGATCAAGACGTTTACTTACCGAGATCAAAAAGAATGATCAGTTAGAGGTTCGGTTTGACTATTATGATCAGAATGATCCATATGACATTCCTGATTTTGATTTTGATAAAGAAGAAATTACTTCGGGGATGGATAAATGGGGATATTATGCAGGAAGACAATTATTTTCGAATGAAAGTGATCCCGTAATAGTTGACAATCCAATTTTTAGAGGAACCGTGCAAGGTGCTTTAAAAACCATTACGGGTAAAGGTGGAGGACAAACTCAAATTGAATATGAATTGAATTCGTATTATGAAGGATATGGAGGTATTCGGGTGCATAGCATTGAAAATTGTGGAGGAGTCACTAGTGCATGTACCAAAAAAGAGTATGACTATAGCAAAGATGAGCTAGGCTCTAGTGCCCAAATCAATTCAGTGGTTCGCAATGCAAACAGTGGAGATTATGTGGGCCCTGCCAAACCTATTTATTATGCACAGGTGAGTGAGCGAATCGTATCCTCAGATCCTACTAAAGAGATCCACAACGGACGAACGGTCTATACCTTTGAAGCTCCAGAGGTGTTTGAGAATATCGAGGACTTTAGCGATTCGGTGGGCCATAATGCGATCCCAAAAGGAGAAGTAGAAGGTGATATCCGAATCAAATCAGTCCGCACCTATAAACATATCGATGGTAATCCACAACCCACAGAACAATTGCTTACCGAACAGCGCTATGAGTATGTACCGGTGCAGATGGATAGAGATGCATTCGGACATTCATTAGATCCTAATTATCCCTATGGGCTTAGAGTACGTTCTGGTACAGGGATTAAAAGCGATATGCCATTGAATGAATATTTTCAAAGACGACTCGATGAAGGTTCAATACCCTACCTTGGGCTTCCTTATTTAATGTATGATTTCCGAGAGTATTACCTTAACCGTACTCAATCAGAGTATCAGGAATATACCGTAGAATTGATTCGTAGAAGTGGAGTGCTGGAGGGAACTTATTTACACCGAGTTTTAACAGAATTTACCAAAGGCGTAGGTACGTTTGCAGATGATGAAAATAAACGGTACTACATACAAACCTATAAAGAAACTAATATACAACCGCTACAAAAGCGAGTGATCAGCCGAACCTACTCGGATATCGATCCTACGCAATATTCAGAAAGTACTACAGAATATCTGTATGATGATTATCACCAAATGATCGGACAAACCCAAACTAATTCTAAAGGGGAAATACAGAAATCGAACTATTACTATCCGTATCATCCCGATATTAATGATACCCAATTGGTAAGTGCACATCGTATGGCCTCGCCAGTAAAGACGGAAACCTTTATCGGGCCTAAAAAACAAGCGACGGCCGTGGTGAATTTTAATACAACAGACACAGGATATTATTTACCATCAGTGATACAAGGTGCTAAAGAAGGTGCCCCACTCAAGGACCAAACCATATATCACCAGTATGATGCCAAAGGAAATCCATTAGAAGTCTCCCAAGGTAAAGGCCCACACACGGTCTATATCTGGGGCTATAACGATCTATACCCGATTGCTAAGATCGGTAATGCCACCTATGACCAGGTATCGGGATATGTTGCCGACCTTAAAGCAAAATCCAATGCTGATACCGATCGTACTTTAGAGTATACCGGGACAGAAGGTGCCCTGCGACAAGCCTTGGATGCCTTGCGCGATGCCTTGCCTAATGCCATTATAACCACCTATACCTATGATCCGCTGATTGGGCTCACCAGTACAACCGATCCTAGGGGGTACACGACCTATACCGAATATGATGGGTTGTATCGTTTACTACATACACGAGACGCCGAGCATAATATTATTAACAAATATTATTATAACGATAGCGGGATACAATATGATCCTATAGTTTCTAGTATCACATCAGATAAAAACTGGATGTATACCAATACCAGTATGCAAATACAGTCTACTTCTACTGGAGGATCAGGGCGTTATGCATATCAATGGGAGGTTGCCAAACCTGGTAGTGCCACACAGTATTTTACTACCAAGGATATTACCCTGAGTGCAGGAAGTGCAGAAGGTATGGCTACTGTAAAATTTACGGTAACCGATATCATTACCAGTAAAACCAAGGTGGTGAACAAGTCGATTAGTATTTATCCACCGCTTTCGGGATCGGCTGGTCAAATTTCAAGACCTGCGAATCTTGCGGTTAAGAATACGGCTTCGTTTAACATCACCCCAAGTGGTGGCTCAGGAAGCTTTACCTATAGTTGGACCATTAGTGGGCGTGCGGCTACTTATACCAGTAGTCAAAAATCGTTTGGTCTCTATATGAATTACAACTATTACGGTAATGTAAACATACAATGTGTGGTACGGGATACTAAGACTGGTGATGCTAAAACGATCTCTACAACAATGAATGTACATGATAGTTTTTGGACAGCTTCTATTGCCACCAGGCGCCATAGCTCACCAAGCGGAACCAAAAAATTAGAACTATTGGCCAAAGCAGGAGGTGGCTCCGGTAGTTATAACTATAAATGGTATGTCAACGGAAGTTATAAAGGAAACTCGTCTAGCTTGTTTACTACGCTGAGATGTAGCGGTCCGAGATCGGAAACTGTAAAATGTATTATCACCGATAACATCACTGGCAATAATCCCTCTACGACCAGAACTTTTAGTATAGGAGACTCAGAATGTAGTAGCTCTGGCGGAGGTGGCGGCAATGGAGGTGGAATCGGGATTTCACAACCTGATAACAACCAATAACCTAAGCCTACAAAGAGATGAAACAAAGACATAAAACATATACCTTGATGAATACCATAATCAAAAACACACTATATATCATAGGGCTGCTGTTTACGATAAGCACTACCTATGCCCAGGGATTAGTCCCGTCTGAGGATCAAAACTATGTCATGGCAGTACAGGCACAAGCGCCTTTTACTACGGCCAATGCCTTAGAGACGGCACCCGAAGATCAAAAAATACAAACCATCACCTATTACGATGGATTGGGTAGACCCATACAGCAAAATGCCATCAATGCCTCGACAGGTAATAAGGATATCATTTCTCATATCGAGTATGACGGCTTGGGTAGACAAACCAAACAGTATTTACCTTTTGAAGCTACAGGAGTACCCGGTAGCTATAGAACTGTAGATATTCATCAGGATATCAACGCCTATTACCAAAACAAGTATCCCGATGATTTTGCTGGAGTACCGGTAGAAGAGGTGAACGCTTATAGCGAGACCATTCTGGAAGCCTCTCCGCTTAATCGGGTAGAAGAACAAGCGGCACCGGGTAGGGCTTGGGAATATAAACGCCATAGAGACCCAGTATATGCCAGTTTTCCAACAGACATGGTCTATACTAAGGCTTGGCCGGCTACAGAGTTTTTTAATATCCCAGGGCCAGTGTCAACCACAGGGCTAATTGATTTAGAGGATCATGTTGGAGTTACGGTAAACAATGCAGAACTTAAGTTATGGATGTGGGCCAAACCTGAACTAGGGTTCGAGGCATTGCCGATAGGGAAGCTTAGAAAACTGGATATCTACCCTGAAATCGAATTTGCAGATTTAGGACAGTTGACCGATGTAAACGATATCCTTGTCGATTACAAAGTGAGTATCGAAAACAATTATCTTACCGTTACACCAATAAGTGGTACTCCAAGACCTTTAACGAATGGAGTAAAGATCAGAAGTACTTATGACCTTAGTCATATACAATATATCAAAGAGTATAACGAATATGTGACCAACGAACATACCGTAAAATCAGCATATGGTCTTAACAAAGCCGCTGAAGTATTACGTTTTGATGTGGTGATGACGGGTGGTGTTCCTACATTGGTATCTAATGGTACTTATGCAGCAGGACAGCTAAGCAAAAGTATCGTTAAAAACGAAAACTGGACCGCTACCGATGGCAAGAACAAAACCGCAGAGAGCTTTACTGATAAAAATGGTAGAGTAGTTTTAACTAGAAGTTACAATAGTTCCTCCCCCTCTTCAGGGGGAGGTGCCGCAGGCGGAGGGGGTATAGACACCTATAATGTCTACGACGACTACGGCAATCTTACTTTTGTGATCCCAACGAAGGTAAATACTACCGATGGGATCTCTGCCGAAGAACTTAGCGAACTCATCTACCAATACCGATATGATGAGCGTAACCGCTTGATCGAAAAGAAAGACCCAGGCAAAGGGCGGGAGTATATCGTGTATAACGAGCTTGACCAACCCGTATTGACCCAAGATGAGATCATGAATGCAAAGGGCCAATGGTTGTTTACGAAGTATGATGGCTTAGGTAGAGGTGCTTATAGCGGGATGTATACCGATACTAGCGAAAGAATAGACTTGCAGCAGAAAGTGGATACATTGACTACTCCTCTATGGGAGCAACGAGGTGCTGCAACCGATATAGCGGGAACTATAGTGTACTATACGAATACAGCATTCCCAACCGCTAATATCGAGCTGCATAGCATTAGTTATTATGATGATTATAACTTTGATATCCCAACCGAGCTTGCTAATCCGGGCACAGTCTATGGTGAACCTATAACTAACCGTACTAAAACTTTACCCACCGGGGACAAAATACGCGTGCTAGACACTAATGATTGGACCACTACGGTTACCTATTATGATAAAAAAGCACGACCGGTATATGCAGCCAGCAAAAATGAGTATCTTAGTACTCTAGATATTGCAAAAACTCAATTAGACTTTGCAGGCAAAGTGATCCAAAGTACTAGCACTCATACCAAAGGCAATAATATGACCATAGTAACCATCGATAGGTTTACCTATGATCATATGGGGAGAGTGCTCATGCAAACCCAAAAGATCAATGATCAAGCCGAAGAAGTAATCGCTAGTAACGAGTATGATAATCTTGGGCAATTGGTTGCCAAAAATGTTGGAGGTGGGTTACAACATGTAGATTACAAAACAAACATACGCGGTTGGTTAACCGCGATTAATGATGGCGATACCGCTAATGGGGATTTGTTTGGTTATAAAATTGACTACAATACCGTTGCAAACTCATTGTATAATGGAAATATCTCCAAAACTTCATGGAAATCTGCTAACGATAATGTAACCAGAAGTTATGCGTATAGTTATGATGCCCTCAACCGACTCACCAGTGCGATTAGTAATGACGGCAAGTACGACTTAAGCAGTATTACCTACGATACTATGGGTAATATCCAATCATTACGTAGAAAAGGACATATAGATGCTAATGCCACGACTTTTGGGGAGATGGATAAATTATCCTATACCTATGAGGCTACAGGGCATAAATTACTAAGTGTAACTGATGCTGGTAATACTACTTTTGGATTTAAAGATGGTAATACTGTAGGCAATGATTATGAATATAATGATAATGGTAGTATCACCGTAGATAAAAATAAAGGGATTATTGATATTACATATAATCACTTAGACCTGCCGGTAGAAATCGTTTTTGATAGCATTACGCCCAAAAAGATCAATTATATTTATGATGCTGCAGGAAGCAAACTAAAAAAGATCCTTAACGATAGCGGTACCATTACGACTACCGAATATGCTGCAGCACAGTATAAAAATGGGCAGCTAGAGTTTATGGGGCAACCTGAAGGGTATGTAGAACTTGTTGGTAGTACCTCGAGCGGAGCTGAAAGGTATCAATACATATACCAGTTTGCAGACCATTTAGGGAATATCAGACTCTCGTATTCTGATAAGAATAACGATGGTAGCATTACAACAGAGGAGATTATAGAAGAAAACAACTATTATCCTTTTGGGCTGCAACAAAAAAGACCCAATATCCCTGTCAATGGTAGATCACATGCATACCGATATAACAATACTGAATTAGAAGAAGGTTTAGGACTTGACTGGTATGAGATGCCGCTGAGATCGTTTGATCCGACGATTGCTCGTTGGAATCGTGTTGATCCCATAACTCACCATACACTATCTACCTATAATACCTTTGCTAACAATCCTATATACTATAATGATCCTAGTGGAGGAAGTCATAGTACTATAAAAGAAGGACGATGGATGAGTGCCAGAGAATACACTTTAGATAGTAGTGGTACTATAAGTTATAATTGGAATAGTGGTCAATATGAAGATGGTAATGGAAATGCTGTTGGTTTTGGAACTGCTTTAGCTTCTGTGGGAATCTCTATTGATACAAATAAAAATAGTGGATTATCTGGACTTGCTATGTTAAATAGTGCTTTATCAGAGTTTGGGCTTTCTGCTACAAGTGCTAGAAAAAGAAAAGTAACAATGGCAACCAGAGATATAGAAGATCTTGGTTTTCTAGCCGACTGCCCAAAATGCCCTAAAGTAAGTAATTATGATTTAGAAGGTTATTGGGAACTAGGGTGGACTAGGGTAACGACCACAGATGGTAATGGTAATTATAGACACTATTATAAAGATGGGTCTATTGAAGAAACTACCACTTCGGGTTGGCAAAAAGAGTTACAAGATGTAACTGGGCTACTTTTGATTAATTCTGTCGGAAATGTTTTTAAACTTTTTTCTAGGGCAGATGATGCTATAAATGTAACCAAAGGTGGTGTGAAATTTAGTAATTCAGCTAAAGCTGCAGCTAGTAGGTTAGGTTTTGATCCTTCTGATATTGCTATTGTAAATGGACAAGCCGATATACCTATAATTTGGAGTGAAAAATTCAATTCTGTAGATATTGATTTAGTAGCTAAAACTTTACGATCTGCTGGAGCTAATACCATAAGAGTAAATTCTGGACCAATTACAAATACAAACCTTCGGGTTTTCTTAAATAAATTATTTGTAGCTGGAAGAACTTATAAAGGATTTAGAATAATACGAACTAATAATTTAAACAATATGTTTATATTAGAAAAAGGTTTATAAGATGAGAATGCAAATATTGGAAGCCAGAATTAAGCGTAATAATTTTATTGGGTTAGCTGGTAAATTTTATAGAGATAATAAATCATCTTTTATTGAAAAGTTGAATAAAGGTGATAATAATGCTCTTATAGCAATAGAAAGAGAGGATGGCGTACATACCGCTTTAGGAAAGGAATATGTTTATTATTTAACCGAGCAAGGTGTTAAAGGTAAACTTTGTTATGATGATTTTTTAAAAATTTTAAGATCAAGAACATTAAATTCCGGTAAAAAAGGTTCATATGAGTTTATTAAAGTAAATGAACAAGATTCTATATGGGTAATTGATGCTCCAACTATGAATGCAATTTGGAATACGGCTATGTTAATACATGGTAGTAAGTAGCCGGCTTTTTTTGGAGCTGCAAAGGCTAACTTTCATGTGTATGTTGTAATAACCTGAAATTTCAGAAATAGCAATTTGGAATATATATATATTTGAATGTAGGTAATAATTAAATTATAGAACTTAAGTCAATTATGATGGAAATCAAGCATGCTATAATAGGATTTTTGGTAACATTAATTTCTTTATTTGGACTCTACAAGTTATCTTATGGATACCTCTATAAAAATGTACAATTAAAAGAAAATGTTGAAGTTTCATTAGGTCGTACACCTGATATTATTGATACAATTATTTTTTTCTTTTTGGTAGCTTTATGTTTAATCGGATTTATTTTGTTTATAATAAGTTTAATAAAAGCAATTAAAAACAATACTTCCCCCCCTGCTGGGTCCTAGTATGTGCTACTGCTAGTTTTCAACTAGTAGCGGTATGAGTAAATAAAAGAGAGAGCCAGTTACATTTATGTAGCTGGTTTTTTTATTATGCTAGTTTTTGTATTGCTACTTCTACAACTATTTTATAAAAAAGAATTAAACAAAAAAGAAATTTATACTGTATTTTATATATCATAAATCAATTAAAAATGGAATCAGTTAAACAAATGTTGGCAGATATATTTTCTATTATGCCACAAGTCATAGACTTCTACAAGAATGATGACAAATACAAAATACTATTAGAAATCTTAAATAAAAAAGACTATTGGAATAGTGATATCCCTTACCCCACTCTCAAAGAATTAGAAATTAAAACCGGTATGTCTACTTATAAATTAAGAAGGGAAATAAAAGAAATTTATGAAGGTCTTTTTCATTATGAAACTGGTTGTATATTTGATTTCCCGAATACAGAAATATTATTCTATGTTGAGTTTTTAAAAAAATCCACCCATTTTAGATGTAATAACCTAACTTATTTACCTAGAGTTGGTGAAAACATTTCATTATATTTCTTGAGAGCTAAACTTGAATTAAGTCATTTTTATGTAAACGACGTAGAGCATTCCTTTAAAAATAACAAGCATACCATTGATATTTGGCTCATTGGAGGAACTTCTAACTCTTGCTGACATTATAACTCGATAGCTCGTATTTGCAATCCGAGATGTATTAAATAGCACTATAACCACAATATTTTAAAAAATGTTGTGGTTATATCATATTTCACCTATTACACTCTAAATTTTACATTATTTCTATTTTAATTTAAATGAAATGGAGCGAGCGAACTCTGAAATAAGATCGATCCATTTATAATCCAATTTTCGGTCATATTTATAAAATTTTTGAAGAGTCCCTTTTGGGATTCCTAATTCTCTTTCTATGGCAGATAGGTTCAGAAAATGATAATTACTCATTATCCATCGTTCAATTTGATTTCTTTTGTCCTTATTTTCCCTTTTAGTGGTATCGCCTGTTTTACTTAAAATTTCCCAAGAATCTTTTAATACTTCCTGAAGATGATACATCTTAGCTAATTCATCCTCAGAAATATTCAGATGATGTTGTATTTTAAAACGATAGGCTTGGGAATGTATCCACTGTTTTTGAGGTTCTTTCAGTGAAATTCCTTGGGAAATCGTATTAATAACATCCAGATAATTTTGATCAAATATTGTTCGTGTTTTACCAATCCTCCAATCATAATTTAATTTTACTGTAGCGTCATCCAATTTTTTGATTTGCCATTTCGTTAATCTGGAAGTTGTAGTATGGCTTAGTTTTTTACGTTGCTCTAAAAACCACACACTATGAGCAGGAGTAAGTTTCCTCTTCTCTTGTAGAAGATTATAAATGGTATCTGTAACAGTTACAAACTTTAGTGCATTCCTACATTCAAGCCCTCTAAAATCATTAGTAATTTGGTCTAATAAGCTTGTGATTTCAGAAGATTTTTCTGGAATACGTTCAGACCGAGAATATCCTAAAGTCTCCATGAAAATTTGAATCGACCATTTCTGTTGATTAGTTAGTTTATGTCCTTCTTTTATATATCTTCTAATAGGTTGTATATAATCGATGAATTTGCGTGTTGTTTTGGATTGTTTCCAATCATAGCCTAAAAAAGGAATGAGACTATCTACCAATTGAATATTTTGTTTGGAAATGGCGGAAGGGTTTCTTTGATACTTTCTTTTTATCATTATAAGCCATTCATTATAGGTGTTAGGGATTGGCTTTTTCTCTGAAAGAAGCTGTTTAATTTTGAATACTTGATGACGCGTATATGCTGTAGAAGTTCTAGATTCATACCAAGGATATCCAAGCAAAGGAGTCAAAGCATCTAATTTTTTAAGGCTCTTATCCGATAATAATTTTGTGATATGTCGTTTATTATATCTATATCGCTGCTCACGAATCCATCCTAATTGTTTTTGGGTTAAGTCATGGTTATTCTCCAATACTCTTAGAACGGATTGAAGTTTTTTGTCAAAATTTGTTTGTCGCTTTGTTTTGTTTTGGGCCATATCCGAGTACATGTTATTTCAATAATTCAGACCAATCATCAATCTTATAATACCCTATTTCTCGTAAGTAATCTCTGGTAATTTTATTGTTTTTATGTAAGGTGATACTTCTTACAAAATCCAATGCTTTTTCTTCAAAGTTGGGTTCTTTCTTTTCCTTAAGCTCATTCACTTTTTCAACAAATAACTTTCCTATTGCCGCATGTCGAAAAGAGTATACTGTATAATCATTTGAAAACTTATACTTATCCTTTATTTTCTTTTTGAATAATTCCCCAAAATAGCTTCTCTTATAAATTGTTTGTATATTCCAAATACCAGGCTTTTCAAATCTGGTAAAGACGTCAAACTCTTCATCCACATTTTCAAGATCAAGTTTAGCATAAAACTCATTATAGAGGACATCTGGTATTTGTTTGTAATACTCTCCTGTTTTAGTATTAGATTCTATAAGGCGATCTTTTAGGTTTACATTTCTAACTTTAATTCGCATTACCTCAATAGGCCTGAACAAACCATGATATACATGAGAACAATAATAATATAACCATTTATCCTCTTTTTTTAAGTGTTCAAAAATAGTAGTGATCTCCTCCATAGTAAAGGCTTTGTTCTTTTTTGGAGTAGTTCTTTCTTTGCTAATGTTCTTTATAAAATTTCGTATAACAAGTTCATTATCTTCTAAAACAGTAAATAAAGCACTAAGAATAGTTTTGACATTATTTCTATTGCGAGCACTTGTTTTAGTAAGGATGCCATTCAAGAATTCAACCACATGTTTCTTTTCAATGTTTTTAATCTCTACAGATGCCAGTCCCTTCTTTTCAAGAAATTGGATAAAATGTGATGCTCGATTTTCATAATCTGCATAAGTGGTAGGGGAAATAATATTTTTTTTAATGGATAATGCAAATTCAATAGCTTCTTTTGCCGTGACTTTTTTGGAATGTTCTTTATCTTGATATGGAGAGTATCCTTGTTTTAAAAGTTCTAAAACATCATCTCGTAGTTCATTTAAAACAAGTAATCGCTCACGCTTAGTTTTATAATCTTTATTAATGTTATAGTATATAGGAGGTTGTCTTTTCATTTCTCCAGTATGCGGATTCCTGAAATTGTAGTACACATACCATCGTTTAGACAGGTCGTAATCCTTGCCTCCATGATAGATTTTTGGGTCTGTGTAGTTTTTCACTCTGTATTCGGTAGCGTATTCGCTACGCAATTTACCTAAAATTGATGCCATAAAAAAATCCTTCTTATAGTGCATCTTTGCTGGCTTTTTATCAAGTAACGAGAGGTGAAATCAGATAGTAACCTTCGGGGTAGTTACCCGGGGGTTGTTTTTTAATAATAATCTGCAATTCTTCTAAAAATCCTGATTGCTTTTTAATATCAGAGTACAGTCCTCACTACTTTTTGCAACCTAAAGCTTGTTTATACTAAATTTATCATCCTTTTAGGTTGTATATACGTCGAGCAGCTACAATAAAAAAGTACTTTATAATGGCTAAAAGTTTGTTTGTATTCTAGAGTTTATGTAGAATAAAATTTATGAGCATATTCGGTTGGAGTTCTATTAAAGTGCTTCTTAAAGTTTTTTGAAAAGTACTTTGGATCTTTAAAACCTACTTTATAACTTATTTCAGAAACACTCAACTCCCCTAGCTCTAAAAGTTCTGATGCTCTTTGCATTCTAATAGAATTAATAAACTCTTTTGGTGTTAAATTGGTCCATTCTTTTATTTTAACAAAGAGCATTGTTCTACTTAACCCAAGTTCTGTACTAAAATAAGGTATATCAAATGATGGATTATCAATATTATCTTCGATAATATTGATTGCTTTTTGCCTAAGATTCTCCTCTACAGAGCTAATAGTATCATTTTCTGATTTTGAATTCTCTTTTGAAAACTTATTCTTAAGTCTATTTGTGGCATTATAAAGGTTCTTTACTACCAATAAGAACTCTTTTACATTAAAAGGTTTTTCGATATAGGCATCGGCACCAGATTCTAATCCTTGGTGTTTATGCGGTAATGATGACTTGGAGGTAAGTAGAATGATAGGGATATGGCTTGTACGACTATCATTTTTTAGTTTTGAACAAAGAACTGTTCCTTCCATGATAGGCATAATTACATCACTCACAATCATATCGGGCAGGATTCTACGTGCCTTTTTTAATCCGTCTCTCCCATTGTTCGCTTGTATTACAGTATAATCTTTTTTCAGAAATTCTACTACAAAATCTCTAAACTCATCATTATCCTCTACAACGAGAATAGTCGGCTTATCTTCTTTTTTTGGTGCACTATCAAATTCAGTTCTTTCAAAACGTCCCAATTGATTAAGCTGGTCTTGATAAGAAAAAAGCTCTTCGTGTAGAGAATGTTCCTTAACAATTTCGCGATCATTTAAATGATCTCTACCAACTTTTAGCACTATGGTAAATTTAGTTCCTTCACCTTCTTTACTTTCTACCAAAATTTCACCTTTATGAAGCTCTATAGCCTTTTTTGCAATAAACAATCCAATCCCGCTTCCTTGGTTAAAATGCTTTTGATATTCTATTTCACTAGCAGTTTCATAATATTTTTCGAAGATTTTATCCATAAAATCAGAATCAATTCCCTTACCGTTATCAGATATTTCGATAAGTGCATTTTCATTTTTTTGATAAATCTCAACCTTTATTTTACCTCCTTTTGGTGTGTATTTAAATGCATTTGATAAGATATTAAAAAATACTTTCTCTAATTTATTTTGATCGAAATACACTTGTATTTCTTCTGTACTGTTTTCGAAAGAATAACAGTAGTTTCCAATATTAGCATACTCTTTAAAAGAATAGAATACTTCTTTTAAAAAGGGAACTAGATTTTCTTTTTTGGCTTGTAGCTTATAATGTTTGTTTTCAAATGTTCTAAAATCCAATAACTGATTGGTAAGCTTTAGTAATTGACTGGCATTACGCTCTATAATAAGTAAACTTTTATACATTTCTCTATTTCCAGAGTAGTTTTCAATTAGTTGTTGAAGTGGAGCAAGTATAAGCGTTAATGGAGTTCTAAAATCATGTGAGATGTTTGTGAAAAAATCCAGTTTTGATTTATTTATTTCTTCCTGTTTATTTTTTGCTATACGCTCGGATTTTAGTTTTCCTGCAAGGACAATTTTTGCTTTTATGTTTGCAAATATCTGGTATAGTATTAATGAAATGATCAAAAAATAAATAAGAAAAGCAAGAGGTGTTTTCCATAGTGCGGCTTTTACTACTATAGTAAGTGTTGTTGGTTTTTCGCTCCATGCTTCACTATTATTGGCGTTTTTTACTTCAAATGTATATGAACCTGGTTTTTGTATGGTATAACTCGCTTCATGGTTTTTGGTAAATTTCCAATCATTATTTAATCCAACTAATCGATAGGCGTATCGATTATTAGTACCGTTTATATAATTAGGGATTGCAAAATTCAAAGAGAATGTGGATTCATTGTGTTTTAGTACAATTTTATCCATAAACGAGATACTTTTGTCAAGATTTTCGCCATTAATTTTTAATCCTGTCAAAATAACATTAGACTCGTAATCGCTTTTTTGAAGTTCTAAAGGATTAAAAAAAGAAACTCCTTTTACCCCTCCAAAATATAGATTTGCATTACGCCCTTTTAAATAAGAATTATTGATAAACTCATTTCCTAAAAATCCTTCGGTTTGATTGTAGATGATCGATTTTTCGGTTTTAGGGTTATATCTCACCATCCCCAGGTTACTACTTATCCATACATTATTTTGGTTATCTTCGACAATGCTATAGGCAGTGATAAGATTTGTGTTTAGCAGGTTTAGGTTGACCTGTTCAAAAATGCTATTATTTAGTTTAAGAATTCCGCGCTCTTTGGTGCCAACAAAAATCTGATCTTTACTGTCTTGATAAATGCATATGATATTTTGTCCGTATGCCTTTTCATTTTCGAAAAGAAATCTTTCCACAATAGGATATTCGGCATTGATTTGTTCGGTTGTAACCTTATTTAGTCCCTTGTCGGTACCAATCCATAGATTATAATTGCTATCTGTAAAAATACATCGAACCCTATTATTACTTAAAGAGTTATTGTCAGAAGCACGATGCCTAATAAAATTAATTTTTTTTGACAAAAGATTGTATACTATTACCCCTTTGCCAAAAGTTCCTATGATAAGATTATTATCGATTTTTGTAATAGAATATACCCCAAGATCGAGTAATAAAGTATTTAATTTTTTATGAGCAGATGAATCGAAAGATTTAGTAGTAATATTGAAACATTTGATACCATTTTTTAGAGTTCCAACCCATAAGTCTTGCCCATCTAATAATAAAGATTTGACATTGGTGTCTGATAATTTAGTATTTAACGCTTCCGTTAATTCATGACAGGTTTTACCATTATTATGAACAACGGTAACTCCATTACCTTCTGTTCCAATATAAAGTGTTCCTTTTACATCTTCAACTAACGAACTTACCACTCCTAATTGATATGCTTGATCTCCTTTGGTTTTATATAATGTGTGGAAATTATTATTGTAAATGTCCCACAAATTTACACCTCCATAATACGTGCCGATCCATACCGATCCATTATCATCTGTGAAGATTTCTTTAATACTGTTTTTACTTAAACTTTTTGGGTTACCAGGTTGATGGACTATCTTAATTATTCTATCATCTTTCTTTTTTATGTAAAGCCCGTTATAGGTTCCTATCCATAAATTGGTATTGTGATCATATTCTAATCTTCGTATATCAGAACTAAGAATTGTGGTATTATCATTATATTTCTTTATCCTTTTATTCTTTTTATTAAAAAGAAGAAGGCCTTGATGCTTTGTTCCAATCCATAAATTACCTTTTAGATCTTCATTAATCGCTTGTACAAATAATGTAGAAGAAGTTGTAATATTTTCAAATTTCAAGTTAAAAATATCTTTACCAATAACTTTATGAATCCCCATAGACGTACCTATCCAGATAACCTCATTTTCATCTTGAAAAATTTCAATGATAAAATTAGTAGTTAATCCAATTGGATCGATGTCATTTTTTCTATACCCTATTAATTTTTCTTTCTGTTGATCATAAATAAATAACCCTTCAGAAGTAGCAAACCATATTGTTTTGTCTTTCATTTGCCTTATTCTGCGAACAGAACGATGCGATATAGTGCTTTTTTCTGAAGAGTGTAAATATCTTTTAAAACTTTCTGTTCTGGGATCAAAACGATTTAAACCATTATGCGTCCCTACCCAAACAAAACCTTCGCTATCTTCTTGTATTGATAAAATATCATTGTTACTTAAAGAAGTAGAGTCTGTCGAGATATTTCGGTAGACTATGATTTCTTCACCATCATACTTATTAAGTCCGTCACGAGTACCAATCCACATTTGACCAAACTGATCTTGTTCTATGGCTACCGTAGTACTTTGTGATAATCCTTCGGAGACTGAGAAATGAATAAAATTATTGAAATTAGATTCTTGAGCAAAAGCAAAAAGATGTATCAAAAATACAAATAGTGTTATTGCTCTTTTCATATTTGGGGTGCAGGTATGATTAGTTAATTATAAATATAACGCTAATTTGACAGATTATTATGACATCATGAAGTATGATTATCTCATTTTTTGTTTAAAAATGGATATAATCAAATAAACAAAAGTGTTAAAAAACATTAATTAAACTATTTGATATTCAAATACTTGAACAAAAACACTCCATGAATCGGACTTTTATAACCTCTTTAATCCTTAACATTGTTTCGAAAATTAATTACAGCTACCCCTTGTAATTAACTTTTAAATTGATAGTATAATCAGAACAGTTGGGAGAAATAAGTAATAACGTAAAAACACAAACCTTATGAAAACTATGAAAACCCCAAAGTCTGTAAAAATTCATTTATAGCACAAATTTATTTGTTGCACGCCTAGAAGATCCAGTTTCCTCTTTCATGATCTATAAGGTGATTGCTTTATTTTATTTTTTGCGTATTCGGTAATTAGCATCATATCGCTTTCTACTAATACCTATTATTTAGAATCAAAACGATAATATTTCAAGAGTTGGAATATATTATTGGATCAGATCTATTATTATAATTTATAACAAATCACAAACTCAAAACATCATGAAAATGAAAGTACACTACTTTTATAGCCTAAAGCCTGCTGTTAAAGCATTATTATTTGTTTTTTTAATATCCTGTTTTACTATGTCTGCACAATCAGTCGTACAAAAACATGGTAGATTAAGAGTAAATGGCAACAAAATTGTAAATAAAAACAATGTCCCTACAAGTCTTGCAGGGAATAGTTTGTTTTGGAGTAATGCCGGTGATACATCAGACTTTTATAATGCCGAAACGGTTAGTCATTTAGCTAGCGACTGGAATAGCTCGATTATAAGAGTAGCTATGGGGGTTAAAGAAACTTGGGACGGAGGAACCGGTTATATTGATAGCCCCGTGGCTCAAAAAAATAAGATTAGAAAAGTAATAGACGCTGCTATTGCTAACGGAATCTATGTAATAATAGATTGGCACACTCACGAAGCAGAGCGCTATGAGGCAGAAGCTGTAGATTTCTTCACAGAAATGGCAGATCTGTATGGAGATAAAGACAATATCATTTATGAAATTTATAATGAACCTATCGGACAGTCTTGGTCTGAAATCAAGTCGTATGCAAACGCTGTAATTGCAGGGATACGATCAAAAGATCCTGATAACTTGATTATTGTTGGGTCATCTACATGGTCTCAAGATGTGGATATTGCTTCAAACGATCCTATAAATGATAGTAATACAGCATACACATTACATTTTTATGCGGGTACGCATAGTCAAGGTTTAAGAAATAAAGCAATCACTGCAATGAATAATGGGGTAGCTATATTTGCTACAGAATGGGGGTCTGTTAATGCCGATGGTAATGGTTCATCAAATGTTGCTGAAACCGAAAAATGGATGGAATTCTTCAAAGAGCATAGCATAAGCCATGTTAATTGGGCCATTAGTGATAAAAATGAAGGAGCTTCGTCGGTACAAAGTGGAGCTGGAGTTTCAGGTCTGCAAAGTAACCAACTTACCGACACCGGTGAGTTCATCAAAAACATTATTAAAAATTGGTCAGAGGGAGACACAAATCCTCCTAATCCCGGTGGAACAATCAATTGTAGCACTGTAGAATGTATTCTAAACGCAATGAGAAACGCAAAACCCGGAGATGAAATTATTGTAGCATCAGGGACGTATGTGGCACCAGAGAAGGTATCAATCGGTGGAAGAGCCGCTCGTTTTCTATCTCAAAAAGATGGAACTTCTTCTAAGCCAATTATCATTCGCGGAAAAAACCCATCGAACCCACCAATTCTTAAAGGACCTGATAACCGGTATGATGGATATGTCATGAGAATTATGGGTGATTATTGGAAAATTGAAGATCTAATCCTAGAGGAAGGGTCTAAAGGGTTGGTATTCGATAATGCTAATCACGGAATCATTGAAAATGTTGTAGTTCGTGAACTAGGAGAAGAAGGAATTCACCTAAGAGATGGGTCAAGTAATAACCTGGTAAAAAACTGTAAAGTGTACAATACAGGAATTAAAAAACCAGGTATTGGCGAAGGATTATATGTAGGATCTGATAAAGGGCAACATGATGAATATGACAGAGACTGTAACAATAACACAATAGATGGTTGTATCGTTGGACCCAATGTTACTGCCGAAGGTGTAGATGTTAAAGAAGGAACTAAAAATACAATCATTAGAAATTGTACCTTTTCTGCCAAAGGAATATCAGGAGAAAATAGCGCAGATGCATTTATAGATCTAAAAGGTGCCTATGGTTTTGTATACAACAATACTTTTAATCTAGATGGCTCTAATGTCATAAATGCAGGGGTAGATTTCCTGGATAGAGGAACTGGGTATAATACAGGATACCGAAATGCAATTTTTAATAACACCTTTAATCTTGAAGGTAGAGGATCAGAAATTCAGACCGCTAGAAAGAAACAAGGCAGTCCTTCAGAAATTCATGTTTGGGATAATACCAGAAATCCTAATACACCAGATTTCCCTATTAGTGATGGTACTACAGGTTTTGTAACACTATCTTGCCCTAGTTGGAATATTATTCCTTGTGAAGGAGGAGGAAATAATCAAGCACCAAGTGTTTCAATCACCTCTCCTTCAAATGAAGACGAATTTACTGCAGGTTCTTCTATTGTTATAAAGGCTAATGCTTCAGATACCGACGGAACTGTAGTCAAGGTAGAGTTCTTCAGCAATACTAATAAAATAGGTGAAGATACCTCGTCACCCTACCAATATACAATTGCAAATGCTGTAGCAGGAACTTATAGATTAACAACAAAAGCTATCGATGATGATGGGGCCGATACATCTTCTCAAGAAATACGTATCACCGTACAAGAAGAACCGGCAGGGGGTTGCACCGGTAACGGAAGTCCCATCACATCACGTATTCAGGCAGAAGATTATTGCGATATGCAAGGAATCAGAACTCAAAACACATCAGATGTCGGTGGTGGACTTAATGTAGGATGGATTGATACCGGAGATTTTATGGAATATAGAATTAATATCCCAGAAACTTCTGAATATGAAATCGCCTATAGAGTGGCCAGTAGGTATAGCAGTGGTGAAGTAGATATAAGAGTAAATAATTCATCATTAGGCAAGACGGCAATTCCGAATACGGGAGGTTGGCAAAACTGGAGAACTATAAAAACCAAAGTAAATCTTTCTACCGGTAGTCAAACAGTACAATTGTATGCCTCTGGCCCTAGATGGAACATCAACTGGTTTACACTTACCAAAGTAGATGGACCAGGTAATCCAAATCCCGATGGTTGTAGTTTTGGTACCCCAATACAAAATGCTTTACCAGCTTTTGATAAAGCCTCTTTCAATAATGTGCATATCCTTGGAAATAATGGTCCTGATTTTTCTAACTTCAGAAGGTTTAGAATCAACTGGAATCCAAGTCAAAATGGATTATATCAGTTCGCTATTAATACTAATAATGGTGTGCCTGGCTACTATGTAGACTTAAGAAACTTTATGGATTATAGGTTCAACACTAGCAACCCCGATATCTCTATTTCTAATTCTGGATTTACAGGATTAGATGGAGAATATTGGGTAGCAAAAGACAATGATAATTTTGTAATGGTCTCTAAAGATAAAGGGTTTACAATTTACTTTAGTAATGCTACTACTGCACCAAATTGTAACAACCGACAGCCTAATTCAACATTAGACATGAAAACTACTAGTGCAAAAATATATCCTAATCCTGTTGAAGGTAACAAACTTACAATTTCAAATATTTCTCAACCAAACACCACAATTGAAATCAAGGATATTCAAGGAAAAACTGTTATACGTCAATCAATTCTTGGTACTAGTGCTACTGTTGATATTTCGGTTTTAGAAGCCGGTTTATATGTCGTTATTCTAAGAGGATATAAATTCAAAGAAACATCTCAACTTATAAAGAAGTAATATCAATTAAACATCTTTAAAAAACCGGGCAAATGTATTTTGCCCGGTTACTATAACTAAACTCCCAAAATATGAAACTTTTCACACAAAGAAACCTGATTTCAGTGGTTTCGCTATTCGTAACAATTACTTTTTTTGCCCAAAATCCTATATATCAAAATGATTTTGATCATTTATCTACAGGGCAATACAATGAAGAAGAAATGAAAGAAGCCCTTGGTGCACATTTTTGCAAAGGTGCCGATGAAGGAAGGATATCCATTTCTGAATATCAAGGCAGAGGAAATGTGCTAAAAGTAAAATATCCCAAGGGAAAAGTAAAAACCAATGATAGCGGTATGCACACCAAAGTATATTGGGATAACTATGCATCTTTTGATGAATTATATTTTAGTTATCAAGTCTATATCCCTCAAGATTTTGAATTTCGAGCAGGTGCTAAATTGCCGGGATTAGCATACCAAACCCGAGACCAAAATATGTCTCTACGGTTAATGTGGAGAAAAGATGGACTTTTAGAATTTTATAATCATTTTGAAACCAGACCAACATGGGACGGTTGGACTGCTTCTGTAAACTGGAGTTTATTAGATCCTTATGACGAACGAGGAGGACCTCAACCCGATCAGGTTAAACTTAAAAAAGGGGCCTGGAATCACATCGAAGTATTTCATAAACTAAATACTCCGGGTAAAAATAACGGTATCATGCGCGGTTGGTTTAATGGCCAACTTGCAATTGACATCACTGATAATGGCGATTATCGTCAAAACGGCGAAGGTAATATCGGTATAAATAACATTTATTTATCTACCTTTTTTGGAGGAAGTAGTAACGATTATAAGCCTACCAAAGATCTATATGCATATTTTGATGATTTTATAGTCTCAAAGACAAGAATAGGAGATAATACCGGAGACGGTACAGATCAATCATTCAAAGTTTCTTTCAAAACTCCAGCAGAAGATCTTACCGTACAAGAAGGATACGACCTCGAAATAGAAGTTGATGCAAAAGATAACAATGGATCTATAAAAGAAGTAAAGTTATATATCAATAATTCTTTTGTTAGAAGAGAACGTAGATTTCCTTACACCTGGGGGCATCAAGGATCGCCAAACCCTAATGAGTTAAATGGTCTTTCATCGGGTGTGTATACCATCAAAGCGGTAGCTACTAATAGTAAGGGTAAGACTAAAGAAACATCGTTCAAACTAACCGTTAAAACCAATAGCACTTGCTCATTTGTACTTCCAGATACCAAAGGACTCGAACCCTTAGACAATGTTCTCTATAACTATGTACATATTACAGGAGCCGAGAGTCCAGGTTTTATGAGAAATTTTGTGAACTTTTCTGCTAAATGGAATCCCAAATACGATGCGTTATTCAAGTTTGCCCTTCAAACTAATAATGGTACTCCCGATTGGTATGTAGATTTTAGTAAAACTGCAACATTTCAACTTAAAGAAACCAATCCAGAAATTACATTGAGAAACACCGGTTTTGAAGGACTTGATGGAAGTTATTGGGTAACCATGCAAAATGAAGAATTGGTTTTAAAATCTAAGCATAGCCAAAAACTTCTTTGTTTTAGTAATTCGGCAAAGCCTCCTGCTTGTATGAGAGGAAAAAGTCAACAGGTAATCACTGTGCATAATTCTCAAAGACTCGTATTAGATCAAAATCCTATAAAAGATATTCTTTCTATAAAAGATTTACCAACATCAGCATATCGAGTAGATGTATATTCCCTTAACGGAAATATTATTCATTCTGAATCCATTTCAGCAAAACAATCTCACCTCGATGTGAACGTGAATGAATTACCTAATGGTATTTATTTCTTACAGGTTCATGCTCGTCATCAGGAAGCACTTAAGACAAAATTTGTGAAAAACGAATAATTTCCGAAGGTTATTAAAATGACTTACATAATCGATAAAACTGTCTTGTCGTCAACTCGATAATTAAAACAAGATTTATTAAGCAATAATAAAAATTTCAAAAATATTAACTAACACAAACGAACAATGAAAGCTACAATGAAAATCCCAAAATTAATCTTGAAAGAAAAGATTATTTATAAGCAGGATAGAAATAAGAATGTTTTTATACTATCACTAATAATAATAAGTATTTTACTTCTTTTTAACCATCAACGTACTTTTGCTCAATGTAATACGATCATTGATGTCGATTTTAATAATTGGAATAACAGGCGATACTCTATTGCAGATATAAAAAGTGACTTTAACAATAAAGTAAAGCCTTGGACTGCATCTACCTATAGAGGAGTAAAAGGTCCCGGTGCTTCGAGTAATTTGATAGAAAACACTCCGCAGGAGACTAGAATTGTCAATAAAACTTTGCGAGCACAGTACTTAAAGAATGATGCCTCGGGTAGATCAGGTGGTTTTCTGTTTGATCCCTATTTTGATAGTGTAGAAGAAGCTTATCTAGAATATAAAGTAAAATTTGATGATAATTTCTTCTGGGCTACAGGAGGTAAATTGCCAGGCTTGGGAGGTTCGACAAGTGGTGTTAATAATGAAAGTACAGGTCGTGGATCCATTCCATCCGGATGTAAATACAATACAAATGGATGGTCTGCACGTTTGATGTGGCGAAGAAATAGAGCGCAAACTAATGCGCCTTACCTTATTTTGTATAGCTACTTTGCCGAGAAGCAAAATGGGCAACCAAGAAAGGATGGAGATTGTGGAGATGGTAAAAGAATTTATTCTAACCTGAAGGACAACAAGTGGTATACCATCCGTCAATATATCAAAATGAACACGCCAGGGCAAAGAAACGGTAAGGTGATTATGTGGATCGATGGAGTAGAAACGTATCGCGATAATAATGCCAAAATTCGGAACTCTGGAAAAGGCAACTTAAAGATCAATGCCTTGATTATGAATACATATCGAGGAGGGAAAAGAACAGACCCAGTTTGGCATTCACCAAGAACGGAATATACTTTTTTCGACGATTTTAAAGTATGGACAGGATGCGGTAATCCATCTGGAGGAGCTAATAAACCTCCTACAGTTTCTATTACAAGCCCTAATCAAGCAAGTTACACTGTCGGAAGTGATGTCTCGGTAAAAATCAATGCTAACGACCCAGATGGTAGCATCACAAAACACGAAGTTTTTGTAAATGGAAATTTGGTTGATACCGACGGGGCTAATTATACACCACACCCAATAGCTAATCTGCAAGAAGGTAATTACACTGTTAAAGTTGTAGTAACGGATAATGATGGCGCTAAAAGTGAAGCTACCAAAAGTTTTACTGTGGGTAACTCTAATGGCGGAGGAGATACTGGTGGAGAAGGAGAAAATTGTGTAGCCGTAGAAAGAAATGGTGTGGTAGCCGTAGAGGCAGAAGATTTTACAAGTCAATCAAAAACTTCTAAAAGAAAATGGTACGTACAAAACGGAAGTACTAATACTCCGAACCCAGATCCTGATGGTCCACATGCGGGTTCTTCTAGT
Source organism: Aquimarina penaris (assembly GCF_040786285.1). Lineage (NCBI taxonomy): Bacteria > Pseudomonadati > Bacteroidota > Flavobacteriia > Flavobacteriales > Flavobacteriaceae > Aquimarina > Aquimarina penaris. The sequence continues at coordinate 907,168 of NZ_JBFMKQ010000001.1, read as the reverse complement.
AAAAGGAAATATATAGAAATACTACCAGATACTCGAGTAACTCATGATGATCAGTTAATTAGAGGAGAAAATTTTTCAGAAAACCCTGGCGAGTTAGGTGTCCTTGATTATAAAATCAAATTTACCACCCCTGGTAGATATTATGTTTGGGTAAGAGCATATTCTACGGGTAGCGAAGATAATGGTGTTCATGTAGGTCTTAATGGTAATTGGCCAGCGTCTGGTAAAAAGATGCAATGGTGCCAGGGGAAGAATCAGTGGACCTGGGAGAGTAAGCAAAGAACCGATGCAAATCATTGTGGAGAGGAAAGAAAGATATATTTAGACATTCCATCTGCTGGGGTTCATACAGTATCATTTTCTATGAGAGAAGATGGTTTTGAATTCGATAAGTTTGTGTTATCAAAAGCGTACACCAAACCATCGGGAGATGGCCCAGCTACAGAACTAGCAGATTGTTCAGATGGTGGTGGAGACAATAATACTGGTGCTTCTATTACAGGCGAACGAAAAAAATGGCACAAAGTTACCTTAACTTTTAATGGACCAAATTCTTCTGAAACTGCGAATGACAATCCGTTTCTGAACTATCGTTTAAATGTAACGTTTACGCATCAAAGTGGTTCACCATCTTACGTTGTACCTGGGTATTATGCTGCCGATGGAAATGCAGCTCAGACATCTGCAACTAGCGGTAACAAATGGAGAGCTCATTTTGCTCCAGATAAAACAGGAACTTGGAATTATAAAGTTTCATTTAGAAAAGGAAATAACGTTGCAGTCAATGATGGAGTCAATGCGGGGAATGTTGCAGGATTTATGAATGGAGAGACCGGATCATTTAATATTGCCGCTTCAAATAAAACCGGTAGAGACTTCAGAGCAAAAGGACGTTTACAATATGTAGGTGAACATTATTTACGTTTTGCTGAGACTGGTGAATATATGATCAAACAAGGACCTGATTCTCCAGAGAATTTATTTGCGTATGATGATTTTGACAATACTCCTAATTCGGGTAATCGAAGAAAAAACTTTAATCCTCATAAAGGAGATTGGAATAGTGGAGACCCTACTTGGAAAAGTGGCAAAGGAAAAGGATTAATCGGAGCCGTAAATTATATCGCTAGCGAAGGATTAAACTCGATGTCTTTCCTTACCATGAATATCAATGGAGATGATAAAAATGTATACCCATATACAACCAGTAATCAACGTACACGGATAGATGTTTCAAAACTAGCACAATGGGCGATTGTTATTGAGCACATGCAGAATAATGGGGTTTTTGCACATTTCAAAACGCAAGAAACAGAAAATGAAACATTACTGGATAACGGCAATACAGGCACACAACGTAAATTATATTATCGCGAGCTAATTGCAAGATTTGGTCATAATCTGGCACTAAACTGGAACTTAGGAGAAGAAAATGGTGGCGGACCGCAAGCAGTAGATCAATCACCTGCTCAGGAAAGAGCAATGGCAGAATATTTTTATAAAAATGACCCCTATCGTCACCACGTGGTTATCCATAAACATCCCAATGATTTTCCTGAATATTTGCTGGGGAATCAATCAAAACTTACCGGTTTTTCATTACAAACTAATCAAACAAATTTTAGTAGTGTTTTTGGGAAGGTAAAAGAAGGGATTGATAAATCCAGAAATGAAGGAAAAAAATGGGCAATCGCTTGTGATGAACCAGGTGATGCCCGTCAGGCACTTCGCCCTGATAATAATGCTGGAAATTCACACACCGACGGAAGAAAAAATGCACTGTGGGGTACGTTACTTGCCGGTGGATGGGGTAATGAGTGGTATTTTGGATATGAGCAAGCACATTCAGATCTTTCACTACAGGATTTTAGAAGTCGTGATAAATGGTGGGACTATGCACGTTATGCGATCCGATTCTTTGATATAGCAGATCTTCCATTAACACAAATGCGAAATAATAATTCATTGTCTTCTAACAATAACGACTATTGCTATGCAAAACAAGGAGAAGCCTATGTAGTGTACCTGAAGAATGGAGGTTCTACCAATCTAAATCTAAATGGACAAAGCGAAAGGTTTACCGTAAAATGGTATGATCCTCGCAATGGTGGTAACCTAAGAAATGGTTCTGTAACCAGTATTAGTGGCGGCGGAAACAGATCTATAGGGAATGCTCCCAATAATGGTGGTAAAGATTGGGTAATACTAATTACTAAAGAAGGTTCTAATCCAGGCGGAAATACGCCTCCTTCTGTTTCATTAACTAATCCTTCTCAAAACAATCAGGAATATCAATTAGGCGAAACGATCTCCTTAAGTGCTAATGCATCAGATTCTGAAGGAAGTATAGAAAAAGTAAACTTCAAGATTAACGGTTCGTATTTTAAACAAGATAGAACTGCTCCTTATACTGTATCTTGGACACCAACAGTAGCGGGAACGTATACAATTGGAGCCAGAGCCTTCGAAGCGTCACAGCAAGGACTTGCTACAGAAGTATCAAGAACAGTAGTTATAAAAGATATGACTGCTGGTCAGTCACCAGAGGTCTCTTTTATAACACCTTCTGGAAATATAACAGTACAAGAAGGTTATGATATAGAGATTGAAGCCAATGCCACAGATGCAGACGGAACGATAAACAATATCAAATTGTATATCAACAATACGCTGGTACGACAAGAAAGTATAGCTCCATATACCTGGGGACATGAAGGATCACCTAATCCACAAGAAGTTAACGGGCTTTCTGCAGGAGTATATACTTTCAAAGCAGTAGCAACCGATAATGATGGTAATACAGGTGAAAACACCTTTATGCTAACCGTACAAAGTACTGATGGAGGTGGTGATACTGGGAATTGTTCTTTCGGAACGCCGATTGAAAATGGTATTCCTGCGATGGATAATGTGTCCTATAGCGATGTTCATGTTTTAGGACAAGGAGGTCCAAGTCTTAGCAATTTTAGAGAATTTTCAATCAATTGGAATCCTACCTATAACGGGCTTTACAAATTCGCAATCAACACCGATAATGGAGTTCCAAATTGGTATGTAGATTTCTCGGATACTATGAGTTTTCAGTTAAAAAATGCTCAACCCGAAGTGACATTATCGAATACTGGCTTTAATGGATTAGATGGAGCTTACTGGGTGGCTAAAGATGGAGATAATTTTGTGTTAGTATCTAAAGATCGAGGATTTACACTTTACTTTAGTAACTCTTCTCAAGCCCCTTTGTGTGCGAATCGACAAAGCAAGATTTCTTTTTCAAAAGAAAACGCTCAAAATATAGTGCTGCACCCTAACCCGGTTAAGAGTGATGTTTTATCTATTGGAGGACTCGAAAATCAGGAAGTATCCATACAAGTATTTAGTTTAATCGGTAGAAGAGTTTTGCTTAAAAATGCAAAAGGAGTAGCCGTTTATCAATTACCTGTACAAGGATTAGAAGCCGGGAGTTATATTTTAAATATAAGAGGAAATGGTATTAATACATCATTGCACTTTATTAAAGAATAGCCTTCAGAATTAATCAAAAAGATGTAAAGCTAGCCTCTCAATTTTTCATGCGAGGGGTTGGTTAACCATGTAGTTTTAAACCAATAAAAAAGTCTCGTTGGGGAGCGAGACTTTTTCTATATTTAAGTTAAGGGACACTTTAATTCTAAGGGTAAAAAACCTCTAATGCAATCAACGCTTTTACAAAGAGGTTTTTTAACAAAATGTATTAAGGGCAAATAAAATCTTTGGTATTACTAAACACCAAGAGTTAAAAACTCTCGAATCAAGAAGTATGTTAAAAACATACAATACGATATAATAAAGGCTCCACCTAGTAACATTTTATCTTTCAACATATTTTTAGTTTTATACATTGTTTTGTTTTTAACAACTACTTGTATTAATAGAACAACTAACTATTAAAAACTCCTTTTTTATTTTTTGCTTTTTTTTATTTCAACCAATAAAAGTCGTTTGTTTCTACAATTTACAGGAATAAAATATATTTGTACTAAATGGAAAATATAGAGTATTGTATTTTAGTTTTGCACGTTGTTCTTCAATAAAAATCCACCTGTATTCAATGGAATTATACAAAACCCTTCTTGAAATTATCTCTGCTGTATTAATCCTCATTGCTTTTGAATTGTTGAATAGGAAGAAACTTAAAGGATATTCGATAATGGCAATCGGTCAGTTTTTAGCTATGGTCATTTGTTTATTTGCAAACCTATGGTTTCTAGGTTTTATGCATTTTATAAACTTCCTTTTAATGCTTAGAGGTTACTTTAAGTGGAGAAAACAAGAAATATAAACACTTTTTAGTTTAAAAAGACAGATATACTTGTGGTTCTGAAAAAGCAAAAAGCCTACAAGTAGCATGTAGGCCTATTTCTATTTGTGGAGAAGATGGGACTCGAACCCACGACCTCTTGACTGCCAGTCAAACGCTCTAGCCAGCTGAGCTACATCCCCATTACAGTGATGTCAAAAATACTCTTTTTTCTTAAAGTTTATTTAAAAATCTAGTAGAATACTAGCTGTGGGTATTAACTGCAGCATAAAGTTAGTATTTTTGGCCTTTACCTAAAAATATGATTCGTAAAGCTTTACCTTCTGATCTAGATGCTATTCATAAACTAACACAAACCTGTGCAAAAGCAATGATAGCTAATGGTATTTATCAATGGAACGAGCACTACCCAACCCTAGAACGTTTTCAAAAGGATATCGAATTAGAAGAGTTATATGTTTTCGAAGAAATAAGTATTAGAGGGATCATCGTTTTAACCAAACAAATAGACGAAGAATATATTCCCATACAATGGCTAACAGAAAACAAAAATAATATATATGTTCATCGTTTGGCTGTTGATCCAACCTATTGGGGACAAGGATATGCGCAACGGTTAATGGATTTTGCTGAAGATTTTGCCAAAAAGAATTTATATCAATCGGTAAGATTGGATACTTTTAGTCAAAATAAACGCAATCAAAAGTTTTATGAAACCCGTGGATATCAAAGATTAGGAGAAATTTTTTTTCCAAAACAAAGTGACCACTCTTTTTATTGCTATGAGCTGCTAATATGAGTACAATTATAAGTTTTAAAAATATAAACAAATTAGCGGTACCTGCTATTATCTCTGGTATTGCAGAACCTATTTTATCAGCCACCGATACAGCGGTAGTGGGTAATATACCGGTGAACGGAACAGAATCTTTAGCAGCTGTGGGGATAGTGGGTACATTTCTTTCGATGTTGATTTGGATTTTAGCTCAAACACGAAGCGCTATTTCTGCTATTATATCACAATATTTAGGAGCAGGAAAATTAGAAGAAGTACAGGCCTTGCCCGCTCAGGCAATCCTATTTAACCTAGGTTTGAGTTTTGTTATTTTATTGACTACAGTTCCATTTATTGAACCAATATTTAAGTTGCTTAATGCAGAGGGCACTGTACTGGAATATTGTATTTCGTATTACCAAATCAGAGTTTGGGGATTTCCGTTGTCCCTTTTTGTGTTTGCTGTTTTCGGCATCTTTAGAGGGTTACAAAATACATTTTGGCCCATGGTAGTAGCATTAATTGGTGTAGGAATCAACGTTGGGCTTGATTTTGCGCTGGTCTATGGTATTAAAGGAATTATTGACCCTATGAATCTAGAAGGAGCTGCCTGGGCTAGTCTTATTTCGCAAGTTGTAATGGCAATTTTGGCATTTGTATTCTTACTAAAAAAGACAAATGTATCCTTAAAATTAAGAAAACCATGGCACCCAGAAATGAACCGTTTTTTGATAATGAGTGGTAATCTTTTTATTCGATCATTAGCTCTTAATATTACTATAATTTTAGCGGTTCGTGAAGCTGCTGCAATAGGAACAAATTATGTCGCCGCGCATACCATTGCTATGCAGCTGTGGTTATTCTCGGCGTTTTTTATCGATGGTTATGGTAGTGCTGGCAATATTTTGGGAGGAAAACTGTTGGGGGCCAAAGATTTTACCAACTTAGTAAGACTAGCAAAAAAAGTAACTTTATATGGAGTTGTTGTAGCTGTTATTTTAGGTATGGCAGCATTAATAAAACCTGAAATCCTTGGTCGAATATTTACAAAAGATCAAAGCGTGTTGATGATTTTTTCAGGTTTTTTCTATTTAGTAGTCATCACTCTTCCTGTTAATGCTGTTGCTTTTGTTGGTGATGGTTTGTTTAAAGGACTTGGCGAAACAGGGTATTTACGAAATGTATTATTAGGATCAACTTTTTTAGGGTTTCTTCCTGCATTGTTTATTTCGCGTTACTTTGATTTGGGATTACATGGTATCTGGATTGCAATCACAGTTTGGATGCTTGTGCGCAGTGGATCTTTGGTAATAAAATTCAGGAACAAGTATATTCCTTTATCTTCCTAAGGTTAAAATTTTTATAACCACTATAAGCGTTAATAAATACATTGACCCAATCAAAATCTCTAATCTATATTTTGTTATATACTTCTTCATCATATTTCAAAGGTACATATACTTGATTTACAATAAAATACGTATGGGTACGTATTTATGAATGTTATTTCTTTAAAAATATACCGGGCAACTATACCCCCCATGTTACCCGGCATCCCAACTACATTTATTAATAAGATTTCGATGTAAGAATAAACAAGTCAATGAATACTTTATATTACATCAAACTAACTCGTTTTTGATTGACGTAAACACATCTCTTTAGATGTACCGTATAGTTATTCTGTGAAATATTTATAAAACTCTGCCAATGCTGCAAGTAAAAAAATTACAGCAATGATTTTTGCGGTAATAATATACCCCTTAACTCCAAATATAGCTTTAAAGATTTTTATAAACCCAGTAGCTGACTCATCAGATGCGCTTTTAGCCATTCCGAACCATGCTATTAATGCTATTATTAGTAGAATAATTCCTCCTATCATATTTACTTGTTTTTTAATTTAAAATCGATCAACTTATATAAAGAAAGAATTAAAAACACCTGATCTAGCTAGTAAGATCCCTGCAACTCCTAAACCAACCCAAATCGCTTTATAGGTCATTTTGGTTTTTGACATAATTAGTTTTAATCGTTGTTCTTTTACCTTCCATTCTTCGGGAGTAAGGGTGTATCCTGGTACTATAATCATACCTATACTTGCACCTACAATAAAAGGCCCTATTGCCAAAATTCGAAATGTTGTCCCAATTTCATTTAATGTTGATAAATAAAACCAGCTTATACTTACTCCAATAATTAAGAATATGATTCCAAATAATCTTGCGTTTCTCATAATTAGTGTTATTGTTTAATTGTTTGTTTTATTAGCAAATTTCTTATCCTAAGGTTTTTAAGAAAACAAAAATACTCGGCAAACCAACAGCTTATGTTGTCAAAAACTTATAATTTTCTATATCATCAGGTTTATGCAATTATTTTATTTCAAAAAAATACCGGATAACTCCTAACCCCTTTGTTATCCGGTATTTTATCAAACTTCACTCAATCATTGCTTACTTTACGTTCTCACAAGCAATTTTTCCATTTCCTGCTACTCCTCTTGTCAGTCTAGTTGCCTTATAGTATTTCAAGTTCTTTTGATACCCAGATCCAGTATATTCCTGAATGAATTTTGTGGTATCATATCTGCAAACTCCATCTGTTCCTTTTCTTACCGCACGAGCAGTAACGGTTCTACCTATAATAGCACCAGTATAACTATGATGTTCGATATTCCAATCGTTAGAAAGAACTACAGCATGGTAATAATCGTTGTTATATCCTTCTCGATTATTTAATACTGATATAACTTCTTTAGCGCGAACAGAGGTTTGCATTTTACCAGGTTTGGGTAAGAATACTTTCTTAAGTTCTTCATTATTTTCATCGGCCCAAGCTTTTCTTACTTTAGTTTCAAAGAATTCTTTTACCCACTTTTTCTTTTCTTCTACTTCTTTTTTCGAAGATTTCCCTTTTACTTTTTTAAATATAATTAGTGATTCTACCTCGGGAGTTTCTCGTGATCCTGATTTGTAATTAAATGCCAAAATATCTCCATCATCTTCGATGACAACAAATTCAAATTCTGTCACGTTGCCCTCTGCTTCATAATAGTTTGGCAATTCGGGATAGTTTCTTATTAATTTGTCTAGCTCTTTATAACGTCCAGAAAGCACATCACCTACATTATAATTTATGGTAAACTCATCAGTATTACAACAGCCCGTAACTACTGCCGAACCTATTTTATGCTCTCTCCATTTGGGATCTTTATCGTGCGGGTTGCCTGCAAAATATTTTTCTTGTGCAGTACTTGATTGTATAAATAACACTATTGTAATAATTGCGATTGAGGTTAGTAATTTTCTTGTTTTCATTTTTAATTTATTTTTGGGTTATTTTTTTAGATTATCCTAGTTACTATCGACAAATAGCTTTATCATCCTTTCTAATTGTAGTTCCCGTGTTTTCGAGATCACAAACTTCTTGGGGTATCGTTGTAAGTGGATTAAATCGTATTTCTAAGAAGTTAAGACTTGTAATATTTCCCAATTCCGCAGGAATTGAGGTCAAGCGATTATTTGATACGTTTAAGGTAAAAAGACTATTTAAGTTGCCAATTTCTGCTGGAAGTGTTGGTAAACTATTTTGAGATAATAACAAAACTTCCAAATTTATTAAACTACCAATTTCTGAAGGAATTGAGGTTAGTAGGTTTCTAGATAAGGATAAACTCTTCAATTTGATTAGTTTAAAAACAAAAGCTGGTATAGCGCTTAGTTTTTGTTTGTTTGAGCTTCCTATTAGGCTAAGGCTCGTCAAATTTGTAAGATTTTCCATCTCCGAGGGTAGCGAAGTGAACTGGTTTTGACCAAGCACTAAAGAAGTTAGGTTTTTCAAGTTTCCTATTTCTTTTGGAACAGAAGTTATTAGGTTATCACCTAAGAATAAGTCGTTTAAAGCTATAAGTTCGCCAATTTCTGAAGGAATTGTAGTAATCTGGTTTTGTTGCATCCATAGGGTTTCCAACAATGTAAGATTACCAATTTCTGAAGGTAAATTAGTGATGCGGTTGTCAAATGCTAAAAAGCTTGTTAATTTTGTTAAATTACCAATAGTTACAGGAAGGCTTGTTATTTTATTTCGAGATACCCACAACCTTTCTAATAGTACAAGGTTGCCAATTTCTGAAGGCATTTCTTCAAAATTATTCCCATCAACAATCAATGCTTTTACTGCCGTTAATTCACCTATTTCTTTAGGTAGTTTAATAAGTTGCTTATCACGAAGAATCAATTCGACTACCTTTCTTTCGAGATTAAAGCGTACACCCTCCCAACCATTCATATCCTGATCCTGAATATTCCATGAAAGTAGACCCGGATTTGCCTCGTAAAAAGCTTTTAGGGCTAAATAGTCTTTTGAAGGGGTTTTGCAGATAGCTGTGTCATCTTTTTTAATCTCTGTTCCTGAGTTTTCTAGATCACAAACCTTTTGAGGAACTATTTTTAATTCTGAATTGTCATAAAAATGAAGAAATCTTAATGACGTTAGGTTTCCTATTTCACTCGGTAAGCTAACTAGTTTATTGTCATAAACATATAACTCCTCAAGATTGGTTAGGTTTCCTATTTCTGTGGGAATAACGCGTAATGAATTCTCTTCGATATAAAGCTCTGTAAGTGTACTTAGGTTTCCTATTTCTACAGGAATTTCGGTAAGTAAATTATTTCTTAAGACAAGCAGTCTAATTTTAGAAAGCTCTTGTATTTCTGTGGGTATTGATTCAATAAGATTATTATTTAAAAAGAAATCTTCCAAATTAATAAGCTTTCCTATCTCTACAGGGATCGAAGATAATTTGTTGAAATGTATATATAACTTACTAAGGTTGGTCAAATTTCCTATCTCTAATGGTATAAGTTCGATAGTATTAAAACTTAAGTTTAAAGATGTAAGCGAAGAGAGGTTACCTATCTCTGAAGGGATATTTGTCAAATCGTTATTTTCTAGCCTTAGCGTTTCAAGTTGATTTAGTCTTTTAATTTCAACAGGTATAGAAGAAATCTGATTGTTTGGTAGTACTAAAGCCTTAAGATGAATTAAAATTCCTATTTCTTGTGGCAAGGTTTCTATTCCCTTGTCTACCATAGCTAAAATTACAACTCTATCATCCTCTACGGTAACTCCTTCCCAGTTGGATATATCATTTTGCGAGACATCCCAATCTAATGTATTGTTTGGATTTGCATTGTAAATGGCTATCAAAGCATCACGCTCTGTCATTTGCAAAACTGTTACTACCACTTCATATTCCTGAGTGGTGCCATCTTCGGCCATAACCGTATAGATAACTGGACCTGAAAAATCTTGTTCTTCATCAATATTAGGTGTAATACCCGCTTTTTCTGAAACTGTTATATTTGGTTTTAAATTTTTAACCGAGCTTCCAAAAGGAAAAGTAGCTTCGATTTTTTTTGTTTCTTCGTTAATGGTAGCAATAATGTCAATGTCTAAGTCTTCATTTTCTGATGTCAAAAAATTAAACTCTGTAATCTGTTTTTGATTGCTTAGGGTAACTCCTCCTGCATCATCATCTTTACTACACGAAGTAAATGCTAATGCTAGTACTACAAGTAATTTTAAATAATTTTTCATGGGTTCTTACTTATTTTGGGTTTACGTTTACTACTATGTTCTCTTCTATTGAGTTTCTTACCCCTAAAACATTTAATTTTTTTGTGAGAATTTTGAAAGCGCAAAACTATAAGACATTCCTAAACAGTAGGTTGTCAAAAACCGATGACTTTTATGTTACATGGGTAATTAATCACAATTGGCTTCTTTATACCCTAAAGTGTTGAAGAATGAATTGTTAGTATCTTGAAAAGACGGAATAGCACTATTTTGACTAAAGTTGGTAGAGCTCACCTGGTCTGTGTTTAACCCATTTTGGATATAATGCTCATTAATTGTATTGCTCACAGAATTATTATTAAGCATTATTGGCATCTCATCGGTAGCCACCTCAACCAAAGCTGTATTTCCATTTTGGATCGTTACATTAGAGATTTCTACAGGATTATCGGGAATGGTAGAATCGGGGTATCGTATTGCGAATTTACCCAGAAAGATGCTACTTTTTTGGGCATTATAAATAGCTCCATTTTTTATTTTGAAGTCTTTAGTAAAAGCAATAATTGGATATTCTCCTGCATTAACAAACACAAAATTTTCTAATGATCCGCTAGAGTTCCCCACCTGAAACATATTCATCTGTGCCCCGGTTTCATTATTAAGACCAGAACCAATAAGGGTTAGGTTAGCGGCTTTATATTGTAATGCATTAGATACCTGTATACATTCTCTCCCCGAATCTTTAACATATACGTTGGTAATTTCTACCTTTTTGGTAAGGTGATAAATGTTGTAGGTATTACCAATATAGATGGCCTCATTCGAGGGTTCATCGAAATAGCAGTTTTTTACAATAGCATATTCTTGCACAAAATTAGCATACCGATCGGGATCCTTTTCGCCCACTCCCAGGTAAGGTACTTTAATGCTCACACTGGCTACACCATTGCCATTAGAGGCTCTAGAGCCCTTAATAAACCTACAATTGGCCACCAGCATACTATTGGTCCACTCATGTGTATGGATTTGCATTTCTCTAAATTCGATCCCGTGGCATTTGGCAGAATTATTATTTCCTTGGATGTGAATAAATGCACTTTCCATAAATCGCCATGAAAAACTTACATTATTTCCTTGGTCTCTATAATATCTCGGGTTGACCACTACATCTCCTGTGGGTGCATTCTTAATCGTTATAGGACGATCTATGGTACCTTTACAATTTTTAAATACCACTTCTCCGTGAATACCAGGTTGCAAGATTAAGTTGCTCCCAGGTTCTATATTTTCTATACGTTGAAATGCCTTGGGATAAATCAAAATTTCTTTACCTGCAACAATAACCTTTACCACATAAGATTCTGTAGAACCATCGAGTGCAGTAACCGAATAATTAACTGTATTGGTAAAATCTTGTGTGGTATCACTGCCAGGACTTACTGAAGCGCCCACTATAGTCGAAATTTTGGGTGTTAGGGCATCTATAGCGGTGCCATAAGGTACTATAGCGGTAATCGTTTTTTCGGATTCATTAATATCTGCATGAATATCGTCTTGTAACCCATCATTTTGATTGGCCATAAAAACAAAAGAAATGATTTGTTTATCAGATTCTTGAGCCTCAGCAATCATCACTTCATATTCTTGTGTAGAACCATCTTCTGCTATAACTTTATAAAATACCGGAGTTGTAAAATCTTGTGCAACTCCAGTATCAGGGGTAACCTTGGATTTTTCAGAAACAGTAATATTGGGTTGCAATGAAGTGCGTTTTGTTCCGAAAGGAACTGTTACAGCAATTTGTTTTGCCGCTTCATTAATATTGGCCACCAAATCCTCATCTAATGCATCATTTTCTGACGATGAAAAAATAAACTCGGTGATTTGCTTAGCATTGCTTTTAATAACCTGCTTCTCGATGTCATCTTTGACGCAAGAACATATACATAGCGTAAAGACTAACAATAGCTGTATGTAGTTTTTCATGATCATTTTGATTTAGGGTTGATGTATTATATATCTAAAATGAACAAATAAAGGTTAGAATTGAGGTTTTGATTTCTGGAACCCTTATATCAATTTCTGAATCAGAGCGTTGGGTTTCTAAATCATAATGCAACCAATAAAAAAGACTGCCCTTTTAGGCAGCCTTCTATTGCATCATTTATTCTAATCATCTGTACCAACGATACGTATTTACGCGCAAGGAGAATTTCTTGATAATGCACATAACCCTCCTGGTCCAAAAGCAAAAGCTCCCCATTCACCACCACATTGCAGGCATTCTTCTTCGGTTCTTGGGTAATAATTACCAAACCCTCCTTGAATAGCCTTTTGGTCTTTTCTGTTTATGGTTTTCGCTCCTTCTAAATTTAAAATGTTTTTTAGCATGTTTTTGTTTTTTAAATATTTATCAATGATTCATTGTCAAAGTACGTATTGTTTCTAATCATAACCCATCTCAACTTCTGAATCATGATTCTTACTTTCTAAACTTCTTTTTTCTATTTCTAAAGCGAATCAAAACTTTGTTTCTATATAAATAAAGAATAATTGCAAATTACTCAACAATGACATTTTTGTTTTAATTAATTTGTGATTTCCTGAGAGGATAGCCCATAGTATATTTTAAAGGATATTTTAGTTTAAAATCTGGGGCTTTTTCTAACCCCAACAATCCTTTTACAAAATCAGATTACAAATCCGGCTTATGGAATTATAATCTTGAGATATATCAAGATTTGGTTTATGCGTTATCCTGAATAAATAACACAAAAAAACAACTGTAGGTTTGTATCTACAGTTGTTTCCTTATTTAGAATACGCTCAGATATACAAATGTGAGTTGTCTTATTTAAAAATCAATTTGTTCTGTTTATTGCTTTGTTGAATCTACCCATATCCCTTTGTAATCTTAACTGTCCCTGCCTTCCTAAGTATTCTCTATTGTCTGAAGCAAAAAAGCTAGATATATAATCTCCAACTATTTGACCTGCATAGGGTGCAATGGCATTATTATAAATATCAACCGTGTCATCAGGATCCGTTAAATCAAAATTTTGTAAATATAGATCTAGAGCGTTGTATATGATACCAACAGCTCTTTGTGCCTCTTTTACATCTTTGAATAAGCCTTCGGTATGTAATATTGACTCATGTGTAATATTAGATGTTGCTCTGCCGTCAGAAAAGCCTTTTACTAATTCTACTGTATATTTTGCCAGTGTTTCTTGTCTTGTTGGATTACTATCCAATGCTTCCATAACAGCAGCTGAATACCCTAAACCTTTAGTAAGAGGTTTTAAAAAGAACCTATTGGCATTGCCATAATTTAATGTTCCTGTAGGACGATAACCATCATTATAATAACCCTTTTCAAACCAATTAAAAGCTTTAGATGTTGCTTTCGAAACAGGTGGTCTTATAACTTTGGCTGTGGTTTCAAGAGCAGACTGATTACGCCAGTTTGAAGTCGCATCAATAACAGAAAGCCCTACACCAACCCAACCCAATGCACTTGTTGCGATTTCTTTATAAACATTAGCGGCTATTCTTTCTGCAGTAGTAAAGTATTTAATGTTAATCTGCCCATGACTTCCTCTATATACATAAATAGGATTAGTTGATGGTTTAGGCTTTTTCCCATCGGGATCACTAAAAAATATTGGATTATTAAATGTATAATTATACGGCGAATATCTGCGCATTTGTTCTGCCAGAGGATCCAAGTTCATCCATCGACCTAATGCAGGATCATAATTTCGTGCTGTAATGTCGATCCAATCCAGGCCTAACTCATTTTGTTCTTCTTTGCCTCCAAAACCATATTGATGATCTTGCCCTGTTACAACATTGTTATATCCTTTATGCTTTAGACCAAAGGGGTAATAGTTATTTTCTTCGCGAATTTCTTGTTGGGTAACTGCTCCATCTTTATTATCATCACTATAACTTAGGCGAATGTTATCTAAATGGTCTTTGTATTGATAAATGTAATCAAACCCACCTGTAGTATTGGGCTCAATATATCCTTCGGGGTGGTTAAAGAATTTTAATTCATTGTTTTTATATATATAATTACCAGCATATGCTGTAGTACTAGTAGTATTCTGGTCAATAACCCTTTTAGACACCTTTATTCCAGATGCAGTATACATATATTCTATGTATTTATTTACCTCTGCAAAAGTAACTTTTGTGGGTAAATTAAGATGATTATATTGAATATTGGTAATACGTTTATTTCTGTCTTTTATCATATTGCCATTCTCATCGTAGACATAATCGTTATCGGGGTTGGCACCCTCTTTAAATCCATAATTATCATTACCGGTATCAACAACTTTAGACAATTTGTTACCTTGATCATACGAATAATATAAACGATCCATATTAGCAAAACTTACTCCATTTTGCCAACCTGTACGAGTAAGTCTTAAAATGTTGCCGTTCTTGTCGTAATTTACATCGGTAAGATTATATTTTCCGGAATTATGAATTCCTTTTGTAATCCTGTTTAAAGCATCATATGTATATGAATATTGCATCTTTACATTATCATTAGCCGTTTTCCATTCAGTTTGTGAAATATTGCCATTATATAGAGGAGTTGTTGTACCTGTGGGATCATTATAATTGATTTTATATGCAAAAAGATCTTCGCCCAGGGTATCGGGATCATTAATTTGGGTTAACCAACCCCTGATATTATATTTGTAGCTTACATCTTGAAGGTTGTTACCCACTTTTTTTGCAATTAATTTTCCTAATTCGTCATATTCATTCTGTACAATAAACTCCTCTGGTTGATTATTGATTTTTTGAGTTTGTGAAATCAACCTCCTCATATGATCATAAGTAAACTTATCCTTAGTAATTAAAGCAGGATTTGTATGTAGTTTATGAGAGGTTTTGGCCTCCAATATTTTGCCAGCAAAATCTACTTTATAACTAGTATGATCTATAGTTTTGAGGTAGTCATTTTTTTGATAACTATAAATTAATCTTGCCTTATTATCATAATAATTTACAGTTGTAATCCACTCATTGGTCCCCAAAACACGTACTTTACTTCCGGTAGGTAATGTTTTAGGATTATTACTTACGGCCTGATTATATATAGTGTTTGGATTATCTCCTCCAGATAAATCAAAATTATAATCATCATAATAATTGATGGTATGGATCTCAAGAAAATCTTGAGGAAAAGCCACTAAAGTATAATACATCAATGTACCTTTTCTTTCTTCTCCCGGATAAATTCTACTTTCATGTTGTATGTTGTAATCCTCTGAAAAGTCTTGCCAAAATTCTCTTCCGGGTATCTGATGATGAAATATACCTGTGTAAGCAACTCTACCAAAGGCATCGTATTTGGTAAATAACCACTTGTTTTCGGCCCTTAGATTGGAGTCCTGAAACATGATGGGCTTATCGAGTTTGTTATAAATAATGTATTCCCACCCTTTTCCGGGTATCTTTTTTTCGACTAATCTATTTTTAATGTCATACTTATATTGATAACATAATTCGGCAAGCTCACCGTTTGATACCCCATCTGAGATTATTGCTTTTGGAGGAATGACATAGATTAAATTTCCGTATTTATCATAAACATAGTAGGTATCATGGGTAATATTATTATTGTAAGTACGAGTTAAAATGACCTGCCCTTGCTTATCTGTAAATTCCTCTATAGTATTATTTTTAGGATATTGCTGCCCTGGTTGCCAGTTTTCATTTTTGGTGATTGTCTTATATAACTCGCTAGTAGCATAAAACCCGTTTTTTTCTAGAGTTGGACTAAACGAAGTATCTCCACTTTGATACGTAACTTTAAAATTTACTACACTATTGGCACTATTTGTTGCATAAACAATTTTGGTGGTATGATCAGTGTCTTTAATTCTGTTGACTTTCCATGGTGTTCCTGGAGCTCCTTTTTCAAATACTCGGTTTAATGGAGAAGATTCATAAACGGTTTCAGTATATGGATTGGTAGTGTTTTCATACTTCGACGTGTTGTAAAACGAATTAATTCGATCCACAGAGTTAGAATAGAAGGCTCCATTTCGAGAAGATGAAGAAGCAAATGGTAAATATTGTTTATTTTGCCTTCCAAACTGATCATAGGCTTTGTGTAATATAATGTCTTCTTTATTTCCTCCCGATCTAACTGCGATAGATTGTTTGGCACTTCCTAAACCATTAGCATAATCAACGGTAATTATTTTATCATCATCTTTGATTCCAACTTTCACGTTAAAGTTTCCATTTGCATTAGTTGGGGGGTCCGGGATGATTGGCTTTTTATAAAACACCAAATACTTGTTTTCGATTTTAGCACCATAGGGTGTGCTATTTCCGTCTCTGTCAGTAATGTCACCTAGCACAGTATTGGGTATTGGATATTGTGTACCGCTTAACTGTTTAATCTGTCCCAGTTTTAAACTGCATGTAGAAGACCAGCCTCCACTGAATCTAAGTTTAATACGATTGTGTTGTATGGTTAGTTCACCACTTGCACCACCGCCACCGCCATTAGAACAGTCAATAATGTCTGACCCACTAAGTTCTAGGTTGTAAATAATTGGTGCAGATATATTTGTTTCAATAAGAGTGTTAACACCAGTAATATTAATACTGTTTGAACCTGGATTTCCTGTATAATAAAAAATCAGATAATTATTTTCGATTTTAGCGCGGTACGCTGTTTTTAAGTCATCATAAGTTTTGATCACGCCCAGCTCCATATCCTCAATAGGCCTTGTGTTTATATAGGTAATTTCTCCTAGTTTTAGATCGCAATTCGACCAGGATCCTGAGAACACTATACTTAATTTGTTCTTTTTTATAGATATTCTTCCACTACTGCCTCCTCCTCCTCCTGGTACACATTTGTGAATATCGCTTCCAAAATAAGTCTCATAATTATTTATGGTTGTTCCTTCAAGCTGAGTCGTAAATACGTTACTAACACTATTGACATAAATCGGAGAATAGAATACTAAATAACCATCTTCTATCTTAGCGAAATACCCCGTATCTTCTTGATTACTGTTTTTAATTGCACCTAATTCTGTATCAGGAAGAGATTCGGGAGTGGTGTTTAGTTTCTTAATTCTACCAACTCTTAGTCTACTGGATGAAGACCAGGATCCACTAAAATTAAAGGTTAAAACTCCATCTTTTATTTTAATCGATCCACTTGCACCACCCTGAGTACCGGATGGACTCCAAAAAATATCCGAACTATCTAAATATATGGTATAATCATTTATATATCTTTTATTAGAGGTTTCTGTTTGATAGCTTATTGTTTTAATATAGTTTTCTGTTTGTGTTTGCCCAATACACAGTAATGGAAGAACAAAGGATAACATAGTTATTATTTTTTTCATAATGATGGCATTAATTTTTAGATGTGTTTTGAGTAAAAGAAGATTTATTGTGCACTAATATGCCATTAGCAAAGAAATTATGATTCTTACTCACTTTATCCAGGTTATAAGTAGTGATCTCTTTCTCTATTTCTTTGTGATCTACTAATTTGATTTCTTTGAGTGTTTTATTATCAGATTGATATAACAACACCGTGTCACCAGTTTCAATCTGTTGTACATCAAGATCATAGTTCTTTTTGGTTAATTTTGGTTGGTATGAAGCCCACCCTTTGCCTTTTACATAATAAGGGTGATCATAGGTATTGGTGTTTTTAACACCGTTCTCAAATTCAAAAATCACCATTTTATGATGAATAGGCGAGACCACATTCTCTACCTCTCCAATCTCTTGTTTTTTAGTTTTAAGATTATAGGTAAGTACTTTGTCTCCAATCTTCACCTCCTCAATGTTTTTGGTTGTTTTGTCTGCCATTTGAATTTTGGTACCTGCGATAAAACAGGAAGGGATGTCAAAGTCATCGCCACCACCTCCACTACATGGCAAGGCTTGTGTGTGATTAAAATCAAAGATTTTTTCTATGAAATCTCCATTTGCATCGGTTACTTTAAGTGTTACTCTGGCAATATCACAACCTGTTCTGGTAATAAAATTGATGTCGCTTCCGGTGATATATTTTGTCGAAGCAAAATTTGGATCTAACCCTGTCCATTCATACTTATATTTTCCCACACCTCCCTTTGCTGCAGCAGTAAGCGACATAATAAATATACTTCGTGCTGCATTTTGAGGTACTTCCCATTCCTCTCCTTTCACAGCATTAAGCTGTAACGGCTCATTATTAATACTAATGTTTAGTTTTCTTTTATAATTATATTCCTGCTCCGATATTAAATTTCCATAATCATCTTTTACATTAATCAATCGATTAAATCCATCATATTCATACCTAGTAGTGATTTCTTTTTCGTTGGTAGCTTTTTCGATTCCTACTAAAGGTTGGTATAAATAGGTGTGTATTTGGGCATTTGGGAGTTGATTCCTCAGTTTTTTAAGCTCCAGTTCTAAATCGCTATTAGACATTGATTGTAAATAGTCTAAATTCTCAACATTTAATGCCGTCAAAATCTCTGAATATGTTACGCCTAAAACTTCAGCAATTTTACGCTCATAGTTGTACCCCCAGAGCGCTGAAATTGGTGTCCCATTTGGTCGTGAATGCTCTACTAAATTTCCTTTTTTGTCATACTTGTGTAATATCTTTTTTACTTCTAAGGGCCCCGTTCCTTTTGACATTGATGTATGTGCGGGTAAAAGTTTACCATCTCCAAAGTCACCATATGTTGTATGCTCCTGAGTTAACAACTCATCGTTTTCAAAATGCTTTATTCCTATCGGTGTAAGGATATTATATTCTGATAATTTGCCTGTAGGGGATGAAGGGTCTACGTCGCTATCAAAAGGATATATATATTTTTCTTTAATTGTGTTTACATTATTGATAACGGTCTTTTTTTCTTTTAGCAACGGACGTTCTGTATCATATATAAATGAATTCATATTTGTTACATTTCCTCCCTCAAGATGCTCTGTGATTTTTGTACTGCTAAGCGTATAACTTTCAGATAAGAGATCAGAAGTAAATTTGGTATAAGGGTGACCTTCGCCAATATCAAAACGACTTCGGATATCGGCTTTACCAATTATTGATGAAACCGATTTTTCTTGATAAGCATTATGATTATATTGATTAATGGTTTGTTTTATAAGATTGTGATTATCGTCGTAAACAAAAGAGTTTAATAGCTTTCCTCTTTTAATATCCATATCTTGATAAATTAGCGGATAAAATCCATCATTTATCTTTTTTTGGATATCCTCAGGTTTTGGAGCGCAACATCTAATCCCTTGACTAATGGTAAAATTTTCATCATATATATTAGGATGACTGCTCGCGCTGGAATATTCATTGTATATAAAGCCATTACCTTCTTCTTCAATTTTTACACTTAAATATCCGACCAGGGATCCGTTTGTTGTTGGCATAGATAAAGATTCTTGGTTTACAACTACATTTTTTCCTTCGTCTGTAACATAATCTCTATCTACTATATACCATGGTAGACCGGCAATTCGTCCGGAGGTAGTTGTTGCATGTTCATACGTATAGTTTATTTTTTGTTCTTTTTGCCCATTGCTGTCAAACATGGTTTGAGACTTAATTCTAAGCCCACCTCCTTTAACCTGAGTATTTTTGAATCTGAATGAGTTTAGTTCGTAGTCTAATGTCATAGCTCCTCCTGTGGGGTAGGTAATTTTTTTCAGAATACCCGCTTTAGCATAGGTTTCATTAGCCACTAGGGTCGCTGTACCGTTTAGAACACTATAGCCAGAAAGCGGAAATGGGAGGTATGAATCTTTTTTTTGACCCGCTTTATAGTATATACGTGGAATATAGTTGGTTAGAGGTACATTATGATTGCCATTATAATACCCTGTAAAATCTTGATTGTTAGAATAGCGTTTAGGCAGTGTAGTAGTGTTATATGAAAATCTATAGCCCGGGAGTACGTTTCCGTCCTGGTCAAAAAAATTAATCTCTTGAAGTTTTAGGCGTAAACATTGGGGCTCATTGCAATTGCTTGCCCCTCTAAAATAATCGTGTTCAAAAACAACGCCTTTGATGAGATTACCGTTATTGTTTTTTACTTCGATTTTTTTCAATCTACGTGCACTGGGTATATCTTGTCTTAGATCATTGCAATAGTAAAATAAGACCTCCCCTTCTGGAAAGACAATTTTATCAATAACCTTTTGTTTATGATAACTATGCGGTATGTTGGTTTGCGATACCCTGTTTCCGTTTTTGTATTGTCGAACAATTCGCCTTTCGCTATCAACAATAAAATCATCTGCATAATAAAACTTAACAGACCTTTTGCTTATTGGGCTGGTAATAGAAGAAGTGTGTACAGCTGAATAAGAGTCTAGTTTCATATATTTTTTCCATGAGGTATAAAAAGGAGCGCTTTCAAAATAACCTTTCAACTCTTCTTCGGTAAGGTATGGGTACCATTGGACATTAACCAGGTCATTGGTCATATCACCGTCTTTTAACGGAATAGAAAAAATTGCATCATACTCTCGGTCTTTAAAATCATACACAAAACCTTGTGGCGAGGTTATTTTAAAGTTTATGATATTGTTTTCTATTTGTTCTCGCCCAGCTTCATCCTGAAAAGGGCTATAGATAATAGACCCCGTTTTGGTTAACTCAAGAGCTTTACCACCACCACCTGCATGGTTAAACTTGGTCGTTAAGCCCGGAACAGCTACATAAAATAAATCTGCTTCTGTATCTAAGTTTTGGATAGGAACATTGTATTCGTCCCAGTGTAATGTCTGAAACAACCCTCTTAAGTAACCATACTCCAGGTAGACTCTCATTTGTTTTTCCTGATTATATTTAGATGTGGATGCCAGATCCGGTAAACCAAGGATTTGTTTTGATATTAGGCCGCCGGTATTTAGAGACCAGTTGAGCCCCACTCGTGAGGAGGCGGTGTTTATTTTTACACCTCTAGTATCATATGAAAGAGAAATGGGAATTTCTAATCCATCAAGATTAATGGTATATATAGGTATAGTAATGTTTGCACTACCGGTGTATTCATTCATTGGAAAGTAGTTAGCATTCATAAATGCAGTAACATCGGGAGACTTAAGAGGTTGTATATCTTGTGATTTTGCGCCTAAAAAAACAAAAAGTAGTAAGAAGTTAATTATTAATTGCTTCATGTTGGATTGATTTCTGTGAAAATTGAGCATAAATCTCTCTATATCAATCCTTATAAGGGCAGGGTAGTTTTTGAAACCACGCTATAGGTTTCTGAAATTAAGTTTTGGACTTCTAAACATGAGTAGACTATCGACTGATAACTTAAAAGAAAGAGCAGGTTTAGTTTGAACAAAAGAATTGTTGATCAAATTTTCTTGAGGAACTATGAATAATTATCGTGATACTCCTATAGCATAAGCCAAAGACATTGATCCATTAGAAGATGAGGATCCATATATCTTTTTTAAGCACTTTAGGCCCTGCCAAACCATGTTATGAATACTAATACGAGTACAATAACTCTGCTTGTCATTTTTTATGCTGCTCTATAATTAGCTGGCGAGCAACCATATGTTTTCTTAAATAATTTACTAAACGATGCTAGGTCGGGAAAATCCAAAATATCGGCAATTTCTGAAATATTGATATGGCCTATATCAATATAATCTTTGGCCTTTCTCATTTTTAGACTAATTGCATATTGATGAGGGGTTTTACCAAAAACCTTTTTGAATGAGTTATACAAATGATACTCAGACAAAGCTGCAGCTTGCGAGAGGTCTTCAATAGTTATTTTACGTTCAGCATTATCATGAATATATTCATAAGCAACCAAAAGCCTTTTTAAAACTTCAATTTTTGTAGAAGCTTTGGTGGCCACGATTTGATCTGCCATGCGGTATGCCCTAAACTGATCTTGATAAATAGCCTGTAATACCTCTATAGTAAGTTCTTGAGGGTTGAGGTACTCGTAGTTGCTCGTAAGACTCTGTTGGTGGATTTGTTTTAATAACCTTCCGGAAGGATAGTGATCAGCATTGTATATCTTTTCTATAAAAAAAGATTTTTGCTCTATTTTCTCTAGGGGTACACTAAGCAATTGTTCTTCTGAAGCAAAAGCAAAGAAGTTAAATTTTGCAATAAGATCATCAGAAATAGCAAAACTAAGTACATCAATATAATCTTCACTTTTATTGAAATATTCCCAACCATAACTTGGATTGGAAACGATGAACTTATTTCCATCAACTTTTACCTTTTTGTCTTTTACAACAAGATCTCCAACACCTTCTTTGAAATAGATGATTGTTAAACTGTTTTCATTGTATCCATAATATGGTAATTGCGTTTTAAAACGCATCATGAAGTTATCATTCCTATTAAACTGAGGAGGTAAAGGGCCTCGTTTTTTAGAAAAATGATTGTAATATATGTCTTTGTATTCCTGCATTACTGGGGCGAATTAATGAGAAACTTTTGAATCAGCAAATTGCTAACTCACTGATTTAAAGCAGCAAATATACTATTTTTTAACAAAATTTAACATTTTGAGCTTAAAAAATTGTAAAAATGTATTTCTAAGATCAATATGGCTGGTCTTAATCAAGATCTATAGATGTATTTTAGTATTAATAATACATGAGTTCAAGAAACTCTTCACGTTTTTCTTTTGAAATAGAAACAGCAAGTTCATTTTCCATAACGATATATGCTCCATCTTTTTTTATGAATTGTTTTATATGATTTAAGTTGATTAAAAAAGAGCGATGAGGGCGAAAAAACAGGGGTTTGTTCTTCATTAAATTGTCAAAATGCTTAAGAGGCTTGCTTATTAGAATTACTCCTTTTGATTTTGAATGTACTTTTGTGTACATCCCATCCGCTTCAAAGCAAATAATGTCGTCTACCGTGAGAAAAAGAATACCATCACGTACCGGAAGGGCTATTTTATTAATAAAATTTGAAGCGTGGTTTAATTGATCATTACGTTCTTTTCTTTCATTTTTGCTTGCAACTAACTGTACTACCATTGTATACTTCTTTTTTTAAGATATAGTTCTACTATTTACGAGGTATTATTAATACAGTTATATAATTGCCTATTTTCTTACCCCTATTTATATTATTTAGAAGGTGTTTAGAGAAAGTAAACTACCTCGGAACAAGCCCGCAAGGCATTGGTTGGAAAATAATTTTGATTTCGAGGCAAGCCTCGGAGCATTTAAATCTCGATTATCGAGTAAACATTTCAGAAACTTAGGGTTTCTGATGTTATAAAAAAAGGCGGATAGATTAATTAGTAAGGATATGGGTCTATTTTTCAAATACTAACAAATAGAATTATTATGGTATACAAAACCATTAAAAGCACCCCTATTTTTAATCTGTGTTTTTCGAAGAATTGTTCTAACATATGTTAAATATAAATCAAGTTGATTAGTTACTATTCAAAATCCACTCTGTAGTTATTATTAGTTTTTAACACAAAATCAACACATTAGCTCCCAGAGATAAATAGTTAATAAGATATTAACTATTTTTATGCGAAAAAAGCAATCATAATGACATCAAGAACTAGCGGAAGTTTATATACTCATATCGAAAATAACATTGCAACCGTAGAGTTTGGGCATCCAGCCAGTAATTCGTTTCCATCAGAATTATTGGCAAGATTGACTAAAGCCCTCGATCAATTATCTGTTGATAACTCTGTACATGTTATTATTTTGAAGTCTGAAGGTGATCGCGCATTTTGTGCTGGTGCCTCTTTTGATGAATTGGTAGCAATAACTAATCTTCAACAGGGTAAATATTTCTTCTCTGGGTTTGCTAATGTGATTAATGCAATGCGCAAATGCAAAAAACCTATTATAGGTAGAATACAAGGAAAAACTGTAGGAGGTGGTGTAGGGTTGGCATCAGCATGTGATTATTGTTTAGCTACAGAAGCCGCATCGGTAAAATTAAGTGAACTTACTATTGGTATTGGTCCTTTTGTTATCGAACCTGCTGTGTCTCGAAAAATAGGACTCGCCGCATTTGAAGCCTTGGCTTGGGATGCATCACAATGGAAAAACGCTTATTGGGCCAAAGAGAAAGGATTGTTTTCTCGAGTTTTTCCTAATATCCCAGAATTAGACAAAGAAATACAACTATTTGCAGAAAATTTATCAAGTTATAACCCAACAGCGTTGCAACAAATGAAAAAAGCTACATGGCAAGGAACTGATCATTGGGATGAGTTGCTAATAGAACGGGCAGCAATTTCTGGAGAATTGGTGCTTTCAGAATTTACTAAACAAGCATTAGAAAAATTTAAGAAATAGAACGTAATCTTCCGTAACTTTGCAAAAATTACAACGTAAAGTATGAGTAATATACGAATCACCAAACAGTTCTCTTTTGAAACGGGCCATGCCTTATATGGTTATGATGGTAAGTGTAGAAATGTACACGGGCATAGCTATAAATTAAGCGTTACGGTCATTGGTAGCCCTATCACAGATACATCACATGTAAAATTGGGTATGGTTATCGATTTTGGTGACCTCAAAAAAATCGTTAAAGAAGATATAGAAGATGTGTTTGATCATGCTACAGTATTTAATAAAAACACGCCGCACATCGAATTAGCCAAAGAGCTTCAAGAAAGAGGGCATAATGTGATTTTAGTAGATTATCAACCCACTAGCGAAAATATGGTCATCGACTTTGCGAAGAAAATCAAAGCTAGACTACCAGAAAATATCAAACTACACTCTTTAAAACTTCAGGAAACTGAAACATCTTACGCAGAGTGGTATGCCTCAGATAACAAATAAATCTCATAGATCAGATAGACTTATGAGGTGCTATTGTTTTATTATCTTTACTTCCAAATTAGCACTATGAATCTTCCGGAAGGGAAAAAAATATACTTTGCCAGCGATAACCACCTGGGTGCTCCTACTTCAGAAAAGAGTTTTCCCAGAGAGCAAAAATTTGTACGATGGTTAGATGAGGTTAAAAAAGATGCCGCAGCCATTTTTTTGCTTGGTGATCTTTTTGATTTTTGGTTTGAGTATAAAACTGTAGTACCTAAAGGATTTACAAGAACTTTGGGTAAATTGGCAGAGATTACAGATTCTGGAATCCCTGTATATTATTTTGTAGGCAATCATGATCTGTGGATGAATGGATATTTTGAAGAAGAGCTTAATATCCCTGTATATCACACCCCTCAGGAATTTACCTTTAATACAACTACTTTTTTTATAGGTCATGGAGATGGATTAGGCCCTGGTGATAAAGGCTATAAACGAATGAAAAAAGTCTTTACTAATCCATTTGCCAAATGGTTATATAGATGGTTGCATCCGGATTTAGGAGTAAAATTGGCACAATATCTTTCGGTAAAAAACAAGTTAATCTCTGGTGATGAAGATGTTACTTTTCTTGGTGAGGACAATGAATGGCTAGTACAATATTGCAAAAAAAAGCTTGAAGATAAACATAGGGATCATTTTGTATTTGGACACCGCCATTTACCCATGGAAATTGAATTAAATGAAAAATCTCGATATACCAATTTAGGAGATTGGATTATACATTACACCTATGCCGTTTTTGATGGAAAGGAGATGAAATTAAATAAATACGAATAGAGCAGCGCTATCAAACAAAAAGTAAAGCAGAAACACAAAGGTGTTTCTGCTTTACTTTTTATGAATATTACAATTGGATTACTCAATCATAATTTGTTTAACAATCGTGTTTTTTCCTAATGTGATTTTTACTAAATACAGCCCATTTGTTTTAACAGAACTTCTTAAACTGTCTAAAGGAATTGATATGGTACCCGCTCTTAAAACACCTAAACTACGTTGGACAATACTTTTTCCATTTAAATCCATAATTTCTATCGAAGAAAGAACGTCTTGAGGTAGTGTAACTTGAACACTAACATCATTTCCTTTAATAACTGGATTGGGATATACGCTAACATGTTGCACCGCAAAAGATGTACCGTTTAGTGTGTTAAGATTACCCACATTAAGATCTTTAATGATAAATTTTTCCCAGGATCCAATCGCATTTCTATTACAGAAAACCCCCATATCTCTACCATTTTCATGACTTACATACTTGCCATTATTCCCTTTGATAGCATACAAATCACCTCCCAGAGGTTCTAATATGAATTTTTCCCAGGATCCTACAGCATTACGATTACAGTTCATCGCTTTATTTCCATTTTCTGAACTCACATATTTACCATTATTCCCTTTAAAGCTAACCGTTCCGTTACCGGCAGATTGTACTGTAAATTGTTCTCCTGTTCCTACTGTATTACGATTGGCTCGCATGGATCTGGATCCTCCTTCAGAGCTTACATATTTATTAATGCTTTGTCCTTTGATTGTAACACCTTCACCATTGTTTCCTCCTCCATTATCATCTACAATAATAGTTATGGTTTTGGTAGTTATATTTCCCTTTTTATCAGTCGCTTCTGCTTTGAGAGTATAAGTGCCTATACTTAAATTCTTAAGCTTTTCATCTTGATTGTTCTGGTTCCACTCATATGGGTTTACGTTTTCTTGTCTAATGAAAGAATTATTGATATATAGCTTTACGTTACTTACTCCATCATTATCTGTAGCTTTAACATCAACTGTAATCGTTGCAGGAGCTTGATAAGAAGCGTTATTTAATGGACTATTAAAAGATGTGTTGGGACCATTATTGTCACCTCCTCCTGTATCTCCTCCAAATCTTGGCCTGCCTTCTAACCAATTCATATCCCATTTTGGCCCAATCTGATTACATCCCGATGGTCCCAAATCTGTACGCCCCGGACATCCGGTTTCATCTGGAGCATCATTAGCAGGTCCATTTCCACATTGTATATCATTATACGGAGCATCACCATTTTGAAACGCTCTAAACAAAGGGTGCTTTTTTAATTCATCACAGATGTCAATAATCTTAAAAGGGGCGCCATTAATGGCTACAGTTTTAGTGCCAATCCCATGATCAAAGTTGCTAGAATTACACCAACAAAAACCATTGGCTGCGAAACTATCGGTCCATCCTGGATGTCGTGGGTTCCATTGTTGTGAAAAAATACTGTTAACAGAAAATAGGGTAACCAAGAGGGTTAACACAATCAGTTTACGTTTCATAATACTACTTTTGATGATTAGTGAATTAGTTAAAAGTTATGGTATTACGATAACGTAGATTATATGGCTAACTAAGGGTACATTAAGCATACATTATGCAATAAAAGAATACATAAAGCATACTTTTAAGTAATCATAAAAATAAATCGTACTGCTTAATTCTTATCGTTTATTCTGGATAGTGCTTCAGGGGTAACCTGAACTCCGATCATTTCTGGAGATTTTAGTTTAGCAGGGTGCTCAAAAAAGATAATTGTATTGTTAAAAACAGCTTCAATCAAATAATGACTTCCTTTAAAATACGCGTTTTTAACCCTGGCTTTTAGCTTTGACTCTGCATCTACTTTTAGTTCATGAGGATAGATAAGTATTGTAGAGTCATCATTTGAATTAGTAAACAAAGAAATTTGTATTTCATTTACTTCACCAAAAAGAGAAGCCACATAATAATTTGATGGGTTTTTATACAATTTAATGGTGTCTTCTTTGGTCATAATTTCGCCTTGTTTGATCACAATTGTTTCGTTTGTAAAAGATAAAACATCTGTTTTGTCATGGGTAGCGGTTATGCTCGTAATGTTGTTTCGGTTTAAATATCTAAACAGGTTTCTTCGTAACGAATTTCTTCTAAAGTTGTCAATGTTATGAAAAGGTTCATCAAGCAATAATAATTCGGGCCTTTTGGCAAGCGCTTTGGCCAAAGCAACTCTTTGTTTTTGACCTCCACTTAGGTTTTCTACTTTGGTATTGGCAAACTCTATCATCTCTACGATTTCAAGCAATTCTTGTACGCGACCTTGCTTTAATTCTAGTTCAAAATTAGAGAGATATTGACCAATGTTTTCGGCCACACTACGATAGGGTTGTAACTCAAAACCTTGAGAAATATATTTCATATGCTCATGACCAGGAACGAGGTTATAATCTGGTCCCAAAAGTTCTTCTTTTTCCCAAAACAATGCTCCTTCTTTACTTTGTAAAAGCCCGTAAATGACCTTAAGCAAGGTACTTTTTCCGCAACCACTAGCTCCAATTAGCGCAACATGTTGCCCTCTTTTAATAGAGAAACTTATATTTTTTAATACTGGTTGTGTATCGTAAGCAAAAGAAACATTCTGGATTGTAAGCATACTCAAATATATTGAACTTTCTTATAAAAAAAGCTATCTAGAAAATTTGATTTTTCAGCCTCCTAAATTAACGTGTAAGATGCTCTAGAAACCAAGGTAATTAACCTAATTATTAAGATGTTCCCGACCATTCTTTTTTCATGTGAAACTCATATTGATCTTCTCCGGTTATTTTAAAACCGATTCGCTCATAAAGATATCGTGCCGGATTTTCTTTTAGCACCTTCAAAGTCACACTTTTATTTTTCGATTGTGCCTTAGAAATTACATCATTTGCTATGCCTTTTCCTATGTCCATCCCTTGATACTGTGGTAAAATCTGGAGCTGCACTATTTCTATACTGTTTTGTGTCTCTAAACACTTTAAAACTCCTATTCTTTCTGAAGAATTTATTAGTATCTGAGTCGCTTCAAAAAAATCGTGAGCCCTAGCAACATGTTCTTCATCAGATAAATAAATTCCTGCTTTTTCTAGATGTTTAACCATGGTTAATTTTCTTAGATCGAGTAAAAAATTCTTATCTGTTTCTTTTGCTTTTACTAATTCTATTTTCATTTTTTCACAATCAAAATTATTAGCGATTTACGAATATAATCTAATTCATTGAAATCTGTTGTTTCATCATTTGATAAAGCAAAAAGCATCTCTTATCTTTGTGCCCTACCTCTGCAATAAAGATCAAATGAGCAGGTTTTTTTTAACCGTATTTCTATTTTCTTTTGTAATAAATCTTTCTGGGCAAGAAGAGAAAAGTAAGGCTATGTCTGCTGAAGATTCTATAAAAAAAGCCGTAACAGATTCTTTAAAGTTATCACTTAAAAACCTCATCAAAAATAAGCCTGTAGATATTAGCATAAAAGTATTAGAAGAAACCCTTAATGAGATAAAACCAAAACCAAAAGAGAAAAAAGAAGAAGAAAAGGATGGTTGGAGGACTAAAGGCCAGTTTTCTTTACTATTCAACCAATCCGCCTTTAATTTTGATTGGCAAGGGGGTGGAACCTCTAATGTATCTGGTAATAGTTCTGTAAAATATAATTTCAATTATAAAAGAAAAAGCTTTTCCTGGGAAAACAAAATCAATGCAGATTATGGTTTATCGTTTTTGAAAGACGAGGATTTTGCCAGAAAAACAGATGATCGAATCGAAATTAATAGCCGAATTGGGCAACGTATTGGAGAAAGTAATTGGAACTATTCATTTTTTGCGAATTTTTTATCCCAGTTTGATAAAGGGTTTCGTTTTGAAACTGACCCAGACACTGATGAAACCATACGTATCGAAGAAACTCATTTTTTCTCTCCTGCATTTATACAAGCTGGTCCAGGGTTGCTTTGGAAAAAAAGCGATGATCTTACTATTAACATTGCACCAGTTACCTCTCGTATGATCTTTGTTGACAAAGAGTTTACGAATGTCGAAGGGTATATAGATGGGGATTACTTTGGGGTTGATGCTGGAGAAAGTACTCGATTTGAATTTGGTGGGGCAATTGCTGCAAATATTAAATTTTCTGTAAGTGAAAACTTTACCATAGAAAATATCCTGAATTTATATTCAAACTATATTGAAGACCCGGCTAATATCGATTTAGATTATACACTCAACATAAATCTTCAGGTAAACCGCTATATTTCCAGCAGCTTTATATTTCAGAGCATTTATGATGATAATGCTACTGCGGCGTTTCAAATACGACAAGTTTTAGGTATTGGCCTTGATTATAAATTTTAATCTTACTCTTCTACAATTTCGGGATATAAAAAGTTGTTATACGGAAACCGCGTTACATGGATATCTCTTACCTCTTTATATACTCTTTTTCTAAACTCTTCGATATTTTCTTTATTTATTGCCGAAATAAACAAGGCACTATCCCCTATTCTGTTCATCCAGGTATGTTTCCATTCTTCGAGTGTATAATGTGCCTTGGTTTTTTCTGTGGTCAAATCATCAGCTTCAATCACTTCATGGGTATAGGCATCAATTTTATTAAAAACCATGATCGATCGCTTATCTGTGCAATCAATCTCTCCAAGTATTTTGTTTACTGATGCTATATGATCCTCGAATTGAGGGTGAGAAATATCTACTACATGCAATAGCAGATCAGCCTCTCTTACCTCATCTAGTGTGCTTTTAAAGCTTTCTACCAATTGTGTTGGAAGTTTTCTTATAAAACCTACGGTATCACTAAGTAAAAACGGAAGGTTGCCAATAACCACTTTTCGTACTGTGGTATCCAACGTTGCAAAAAGTTTATTCTCGGCAAATACCTTACTCTTAGCAACGACATTCATCAATGTAGATTTTCCCACATTAGTATATCCCACTAGTGCAACGCGAACCAATTTACCTCGATTGCCTCGCTGTGTTGCCATTTGCTTGTCAATGGTTAGTAGTTTCTTTTTCAACAAAGAAATTCGATCTCTTACAATACGGCGGTCAGTTTCAATTTCGGTTTCACCCGGACCACGCATTCCTATACCTCCTCGTTGTCTTTCTAAGTGAGTCCATAAACCCGTAAGACGTGGTAATAAATATTGATATTGTGCTAGTTCTACTTGTGTTCTGGCATAGCTTGTTTGTGCACGTTGCGCAAAAATATCTAGAATTAGATTGGTTCTATCGATGATTTTTGCTTTTAGGGTTCGCTCTATATTACGAAGCTGTCCTGGAGATAATTCATCATCAAAAACAACGGTTCCGATTTCATTTTCTTCAACATATATCCTAACCTCTTCTAGCTTACCTGTTCCTATAAATGTCTTAGAATTAGGGATGTCCATTCTTTGAGTAAATCTCTTCACCACTTCACCTCCTGCAGTGTAAGTAAGAAACTCTAACTCATCCAAAAACTCATTTAACTTCTCTTCGTCCTGGGTTTTGGTTATGATTCCTATTAGTACTGTTTTCTCGTATGCTATTTCCTTCTGTTCTAACATTAAATAAGATTATCTTCTATGCCTTAATTTACTATATTGTGCCTTTAATCAGGTGTACAAAAGTACAATAATTATACACTCAGAATTGAATAGCATTAAGGGTTTATTATAAAATTATATACTATGGCTAACAAATTTTATTTCCGTAAAAAAAATACTAATCATTTTACGGTAGCATTTTACAACCTCGAAAACCTATTTGACACCACAGACGATCCTTATACACTGGATAATGACTTCTTACCTGATTCTGAAAAACGATGGAACCGCAAAAGATATGAGAAAAAAATCTTCAAATTAGGCACAGCAATTTCTAATATTGGTTTCTCTAAAACCGGTAAAGCTCCTGTATTGGTTGGTGTAGCAGAAGTAGAAAACAAGAGAGTTCTCGAAAACCTGATTGACTCTAAACATTTAAAAAATAAAAACTACGGTATTGTTCATTATGATTCTCCGGATGAAAGAGGTATTGATGTTGGATTACTTTATCAAAAAGAATATTTTGAAGTTACGCATTCAGAAAACATTCCGGTTTTGGTGGATAGCCAAAAAGGAGATCGGGATTATACCCGCGATATTTTATGGGTTACTGGTAATTTAAACAAAGAAGAGATTCACATCTTAGTAAATCACTGGCCATCAAGACGAGATGGAGCAGAACTTACCTCATATAAGCGTGTAGTAGCTGCAGAAAAAAATCGTGAAATAATTAGCAGAATTACCTCACATAACGCAGATGCAAAAATTATCATCATGGGTGATTTTAATGATGATCCTTCTAGCCAAAGTATTAAAGAGTTGGTTCAAAATGATCTTTTTAATCCTATGGAACGATTGCTTACTCGATATAGTGGTAGTACCAATTATAGAAGTCAGTGGAACTTGTTTGACCAAATTATCTTTAGCCATAATTTCCATAAATATGAAAAGGGGAAGCATTGTTTTTCTGACGCATCAATCTTTGATGATGATTTTCTTAAAATATACAAAGGACGCTACAAAGGAAATCCATTTAGAACCTACGTCGGAAAAAAATACACCGGAGGATACAGTGATCACTTTCCGGTGTATATGCGATTGCAGTTACATTAAAAAAGAATACTACCTTTTTTAATTTGATCCCACGTCTCCAGGAGGGTTGCTTGGTTGCTTTAGGGCAATTCTACCCACCCCATAACCGTTGTTTGCAGAGTCGTATCTAGAGTCCCATGTATCCCATCCATTGGTAGAGTTGTTATCTAATGACCCGGCAGGATTAATAACAGGTTCTAAAAGTGAACCCCCCGAATAACTACTTTCATTTCCCGGCTGCATCAGTTTGGTCATATCTACTTTAAACTTATTAAACACCCATTTGTCTTTTCCCTTTAGGCTAATTGATGCTGAACTTAATTCAACCCAACGCAAAGATTGATCAAATGTAATGTCAATACCATAATAATCGGTTTTTCCTTTTTCTCGATCATTACCTGGATTGTTTAAATATACCGTCCAGTGATGCCAACCCGTATTTGTGCGAAAACGAACTGTAGACTTTACAGCTCCGTCTGTGCCATCATATTTACCGTTTCCGGTTCTGGTTGTTAT
This sequence comes from Aquimarina penaris, assembly GCF_040786285.1. Classification (NCBI taxonomy): domain Bacteria; kingdom Pseudomonadati; phylum Bacteroidota; class Flavobacteriia; order Flavobacteriales; family Flavobacteriaceae; genus Aquimarina; species Aquimarina penaris. The sequence goes on along the minus strand of NZ_JBFMKQ010000001.1, from coordinate 873,668 downwards.
TCTATATACCCAATTTTTTGTAGATCTTTTACTAAAGTCGTTTTCTTTAAGGTAATATTCTTCAACTGCTTTATTAAATAGTGCAGAAGCTTCTTCCTCGCTTACATCAGCGTCAAAACTCATGTGTAAAAAAGGTTTCACGGTTTTTGTAACTACTTCTTCTGTGGTTTCGATGGTATTAATCTCCGTATCTACTTCAGATTTTTCACATGATGTAATGACTATAGTACATGCCGCTATTAATACATACTTTTTAAAATTGTTTAGTGTTTTCATTTAGTTGTAAGAGTTTATTTAAATTATTTAATATGTGTGAACTATTAAATAAATATAACCCAACCTCTTTCGGTTTCTTAACACCAATTGACAGAACACCTTTTTGAATTGATAAAAAATAGATTTCAATTGATAGCATAATAATTCGAGAAAACCTATCGGTTATATATAGACGAAATGAATACAAAAAAGGGCTGAATTTCAATTAAAATTCAGCCCTCTACATAAGTGTTTATTGATTAATGAGTGCGCTTCAAAATTTTAATTTGCCATATCCCCCTCTTTTTCGGTAGCTGTCCCAACAACTAGCACAAGTATTGTCCAACCAAACATTAGGAAAAGTATATATGTTTGTTGCACCAGTTGCAGCTACAGTTTGATCTTCTGTGATCATGTAGGTGTGAAATTGTTTTAGAAACCAGTCGTCGGTTCCTTGTAATTGAATTGTTGACGAACTTATATGTACCCAGCTAACCGCTTTGCCTGGCAAAAAGGTTTTAAAAAGATAATAATCCCACTTACCCAATTCTCGTTCATCAATCGATGGATAATCCAAAATAATATTTTTAGCAGCATGCGCTCCTTTGTTGGTACTAAAATATACAGAAGCTCGTACTGGGCCATCGGTACCGTTGTTAGATTGAGTACCCGTAAGCGTTGCTATTCGATAAAACCACTCTGTACTTAACCCCTTGTTTTGATTTTTGTTTTTTAGTTTGTATTCTGCTATCGCCTTATTAAATCTAGCTGAGGCCTCTTCTTCGGTTAAATTGCCATCAAAACTTAGGTGCAACAATGGTTTTACTGATTCTTCTTCTATAAAAATATCATCTTTAACAAAAGCTTCTCTGTCATTAGTGTTTATAAATTCTGCTTCTCCGTCTGGTTGTTCACATGATGTTATTAACAAAACACATACAATAACCCACAAAAAAACTCCAAAATCCCCCAATTTTTTCATTTTCCCTCTAATTAAATTAATTCTATTATTTAAAAATGGCCAGAATTATAATTCTGTTGTCATTTCTAATAAAACAAATTTAATCTCTTGATAATCAGAATAAAAGAGTCTAAAATCCCAATTTAGTGGGGGTTGTTTTACCCTTTTTAGCCAGGGGTTGTTTTCAGAATCTTAGATTCTTTGAAGTTTTTAGTCCTATAAACCCCTGATTTATAAAGGCCTCTGAGGAAAAATGTTAATTTGTTGATGTTTTTTTAACATAAGTAGGGTGCAAGAATGGTTCTAATGCCATACCTTGAGCTACGCAAAAAATCACACAAACAAACTAATTGTCATGAAATTAAAATTACTTTTAATTCCATTTGTCATTTCATGTTTTATGGGGGCTCAAAATGGAATTGCGCAGTCAGTGTTTATCAACGAAATACACTATGATAATGCAAGTGCAGACGTAGATGAAGCTGTCGAAATCGCTGGATCGGCAGGAACGGATCTTACCAACTGGAGTATTGTTTTGTATAACGGATCAAACGGTTCGGTATATAATACCATTGCTCTTTCAGGAAATATTCCTGATCAACAAAACGGTTTTGGAACTGTTGTAGACACTCTTGCTACAAACGGTTTGCAAAATGGTGCACCAGACGGAATCGCTCTGGTGGATAACAATAATGCTGTTATTCAATTTTTAAGTTACGAAGGTTCTTTTACTGCAACAGATGGGCCTGCATCGGGATTAACTAGTACAGACATTGGGGTCTCTGAGTCTAGTAGTACTCCTGTTGGTGCCTCTTTACAATTATCTGGAGCAGGCACTACAGCTGCAGAATTTACCTGGGAAGTTGCAACAGCTAATACGTATAGTCAGGTAAACACCAATCAATTTTTCGGAACACCAGTAATTTTTCCGGTAATCAACGAATTTGTATTTAACCACACGGGGTCAGACACAGATGAGTTTGTAGAAATAAAAGCTGGTATAGAAGCAGATCTAAGCGAGTATTGGATAATAGAAATCGATGGAGATAGCAACTCTGCTGGTACTATCGACGAAGTAATTCAACTAGGTACAACAGATGTTAACGGGTATTTTACAACGCCTTTTGGTAGCAATGTTTACGAAAATGGTACCGTAACCTTACTTTTAGTTAAGAATTTTACGGGTGCTCTTGGGCAAGACCTCGATGCAGATGATAATGGTACTTTTGATACAACACCATGGGAAGCAATTACCGATGATATAGGAGTAAATGATGGTGGCGCTACAGATCAAAACTATGCTACAGTTACTTTACTACAGTCTTTTGACGGAAGCACATTTACCGTGGGCGGAGCTTCAAGGTTTCCTAACGGACAAGATACAGATGCTGTAACAGATTGGACAAGAAATGACTTTGATGGAAGTGGATTGCCAAGTTTTCCTGTAGCAGTTGCAGAACCTGGAGAAGCAGTAAACACGCCTAACAGAGAAAATGTGGTTGTTGAGGATACAGGCGGAGAAGATGCTGTATTGCTTATCAATGAAATTGATGCCGATACAGAAGGATCAGATGTTTTAGAGTTTGTAGAGCTATTTGACGGCGGAGTAGGAAATACTGCTCTTGACGGACATATCCTTGTGTTTTATAACGGATCCAACAATCAAAGTTATGCGACTTACGACCTTACCGGATTTACCACAAATGCTAATGGATATTTTGTAGCAGGTAATGCAGACGTACCTAATGTTTCTATCACCTTCCCAGGAAATGGATTACAGAACGGAGCAGATGCTGTTGCATTATATAAGACAGATGCTGCTAGTTTCCCTAACGGAACGGCAGTAACCACAGATAATCTTATAGATGCTATCGTGTATGACACAAATGATAGCGATGATGTAGAATTATTAGTATTGTTAAATGAAGGAGAACCACAAGTTAACGAAGATGATAAAGGTGATAAGAATTTCCACTCTGTACAGCGTTTCCCAAATGGATCTGGGGGGTTAAGAAATACATCAACCTATACACAAGCAATTGCTACTCCAGGAGCTGCTAATACAAATGCTACAGAAATCGTAAACCTTATTATTAATGAGTTAGATGCCGACACCCAAGGATCTGATGCTTTAGAGTTTGTAGAACTATATGACGGTGGAACCGGAAATACATCGCTAAACGGATACGTATTGGTAAACTATAACGGAAACAATAACACTAGCTATAATGCTTTCGATTTAGATGGTTTTTCTACCAATGCCGAAGGATACTTCGTAATCGGTAATGCAGACGTTGCTAATGTTGATCTTGTAGTACCTGGAAACTCTTTTCAGAATGGAGCAGATGCAGTAGTATTGTATTTTGGAGATGCTACAAGTTTTCCTAACGGAACGGCTATTACTACTGATAACATAATTGATGCTATTGTATATGATACTAACGATGCTGATGATCTGGAGTTATTGGTATTATTAAATGCAGATCAACCACAGCTAAACGAAGATGCAAACGGAAGTAAAGACAGTGAATCTTTGCAACGTGTTCCTAACGGACAAGGTGGTGCTCGTAACACAAGTACTTATGTAGCCAAAGCTCCTACTCCGGGTGCTGATAATGATGGAGTGATTGTAACTCCGGGTGAGCCAATCACCATCGCCGAAGCTAGAGCTGCTGCAGAGGGTACTCCTGTAACTATTGCAGGAGTATTAACAGTAACCGACGCCTTTAATGGTCCTGCATTTATTCAGGATGCAACAGGTGGGATTGCTGTTTTTGATGAGCAAGTACAAGCTAATGCCGCTCTAAAAGTTGGAGATTCTATTACTGTAACGGGTGTTAGAGCTGCTTTTAATGATCAGGTTCAGCTTAACGGTGTAGTTGAGGTGGTAAACAATGGGCTTCCTCAGAACCCCATTACTCCTTTAGAAATTACTCTTACAGAACTTGCTAATCACCCTGGTGAATTGGTTCGTGTGCTTAATACTACATTCCCTAATCCAGGAGATCTTTTATTCGGAAACTCGAATTTTACACTTACCGATGCAAGCGGAAATGGAGAGTTGCGTGTTGATAACGATGTAGCTTCTGTCGTAGGAAAGGCACAGCCTGTTACTTGTCCAGAAGTTACTGGTGTAGTGGGTCGTTTTAGAGAATTCTTCCAATTATTACCCAGAGCATCTGAAGATATTCCTTGTGCAGTAGAGTTTATTCCTCCTGGGGATACCGTAGGTTTCCCTAAAGAAGATACTTTTGATGTAGTAGCCTGGAATATTGAGTGGTTTGGAGATGAAAATAACTCTCCTGTAGGGCAAAACCCAATGTCTGATGCTATCCAAAGAGATAGTACAGCAACAGTACTTCAAAAATTAAAAGCAGATGTGTATGCTGTAGAAGAAATTGCAGATGATGTATTATTTGCCGAATTGGTGGCGCAACTACCAGGGTATGATTATATCTTATCTGATGCAACCTCTAATCCTGGCGGAACTCCACCTTTCCAAAAGTTAGGATTTATCTATAATACAGAAACCGTTTCTGTAGTAAATACAAGAGCAATGTTTACTTCTATTCACCCATTATACAATGGTGGTGATGACTCTGCTATTTTGGATTATCCAAATGCGACGTCTCGTTTTTTCGCTAGCGGAAGATTACCATTTTTAATGACCGCAGACGTAACTATAAATGGGGTAACAGAGCGTATCGATCTTGTTGCTTTACATGCACGAGCTAATAGTGGTAATGACGCCCAAGGTCGTTATGACATGCGTAAGTATGATGTAGAGGTACTTAAGGATTCGTTAGACGTTAATTTTGCGAATAACAAAGTTATTTTACTGGGAGATTATAATGATGATGTTGATGAAACTGTGGCAGATATTCCTTCAACTATTTCTAGTTTCCAGGAGTATGTAAATGATTCACTTAATTATAATATCGTATCATCTGCATTAAGTGAAGCAGGACTGCGTTCTTTTGTGTTTAGAGAAAATATGATTGATCACATTGCTGTTACTAATGAGCTTAATGAGGCCTATATCGAAAACTCTGTGACTGTTCACTACGAGGTATACGATGCGGATTATGCATTTACCACATCGGATCACTTCCCGGTTTCTGCACGATTTTTATTAGAGCCAGAATTTGTTGATAACGAATGTATGGGAGGATCTGTTGTTTCTTTTGATCAAGGAAAAAGAAGAGACGGAAGATTAATACCAAGATATAGAAGTAATCCTGAACGTGCTATAGGTACACCTAGAGAAAGGAGGTTCCTTAATTTTGTGAGTCTAGGTTTTGGAGGATCAATAACAATAGAGCTTAACAATGAGATTTTTGACAATGCAGACACCAATGAATTTGCCATATTCGAATCTACAGGGTTCTTTGATAATGTTTCTTGTGATTATTTCCCAGAATCTGCCGAAGTATTTGCTTCACAAGATGGGGTAGAGTTTGTTTCTTTAGGAACGACTTGCCAAGATGGCGAATTTGATCTTGCAGCGGGTAACTTACGTTCTGCTAAATATATTAAAGTTGTTGATATTAGTGATAAAAACGTTTTTCCTTGGTTTGCAGATGGATATGATTTAGATGCTATTGTATGTCTAGAAAATGGAGAATCTATTGTAGCCAAAGAAGCTGCAGTATATGCAGAAAACCCAACAGGTCTAGAAAGTGAATTAATGGACGAAAAACTGGGTTCAGAAGAGATAAACGTATCCGTTTCTCCTAACCCTGTTACAAGTTATCTTTCTGTTGATTTTAATGCATTCTCTGGAAATGATGTAGATATTTCTGTGACCAATGTAACCGGTCAAACGGTTTATGCGCAAACCATTCGACTAAATGTTGGTCAATCAAAATTATCCATCGATATGAGTCGTTATGCAAGAGGTTTTTATGTGGTTCGTGTAACTGATACAAAAGGAGCTTTTAGCACACAACAAAAAATTATTAAACAGTAATTCTTGTTTAAGCAAGAATACAACATAAAAAAAGGCTGGATAATTAAATCCAGCCTTTTTTCTTTTTTACTTCTTGTTATTTTCGAGTTCGCGTTGTTTTCTTTTCTGTTCGCGTTCTCGTTTTCTTAGTTCTCTTTTTATTTTTCTAACTTCTTTTTTCGACAATGGTTTAGTCACTGTCTTCTTTTTAGTCTTTTTTGTGACTACAGCGGTATTTTTTGTTTCCGCTTTTTTGGTTGTGGTTTCAGTTTCTTTCTTCTTTTCGCCACATGCGACTATTGCTATTAAAAAAAGCCCTAGCAATACCCACTTTTTTAACGTTTGCATAATACAACATTTTTGATTTGTACTATCTATTAAACGTAATATCGCAATAATTGTTTTATGTCATTGGTAGACCCCAGTTTTATTGGGTGTTTGGACCTCAAGGGTTTTATTTTAAACTTATTTCCCTGTAATCTTAACATTATCAATATGATATCGAGTAGTAGCTCTGGGGTCACCACCTACATATCTAAAACCTATTCTTGCGTTACCTTCTATACAAGATATACCCATAGGTCCTGAACTGATGAAATCACCAAAAGCATTTAATGGTGCTCTGGGGATAATTGCATCAAGTTTTTCCCAAGATGTTGATCCTACATCACCAGTAAAATTATTGGTAATAAAAACTTCTAGAATATTACCGTTATCATAGCCTGCCTGTAGATCAAAATTTAGAGTTTCGCCTGTTGTCATACTTAAGTCAATTTCTGGAGTTATTAACCAAACTTCATACAGGCTTTCTTTTGATCTAAAGCCTGTGATCTGCGCATATTGATTTCCCGCAAAGTCCCCTATTTTGTAAATAAGCTTACCGCTTGTGGTATTCGTATTAACCCACCCTTTTTCTTCAAGATCTTTAGTTTTTAAGTCTGTAAAACTTTCTTCAAACAATACCGTTGATCCATTTTCTGTTGATGGGCATTCTAAAACAATGGGGTCACAGCGGGTTTCTGTATCAAATACTAACCCAGTTGGGTCATTAAGCACTAGATTATATGTATCTCCTTCAAAATTTTTAGTTAAAATACCCTCGAAACTTCCTTGTTGTACTGGTAATTTGAGACCTCTAAAATCAGAAAAGGTGCTTGTACTAAGTAATATTGATCTCCCTGTTTCGCAGCTTTCTAAGATACGTTCTCCATCAAATTCATCATTCGATTCTGCGGCAAACGTAAATGTGTTACTCTCTTGTACAATGTTTTTATTAAACTGAATGTTGTTTACTCTAATATATAGGTTTAAAAGTGTATCGGTAAAATCTTCAAAAGACAATACTAGTGGAGTAATAGTGGCTATCTCTGTAGATCGAATAACCACCTCATCTATAGAAAATGAAGGAACTGCTCCAACATCATTTCCTTCAGAAACACCTAATGTGGCAACACCGTTTTGCATACCTAAAGACAATCCATCTAACTTTATATATACTTTCCGGCCAAACTCATATTTTGTAAATAGCGGACTATTATCTATTAATACTCGTATTCCTGATTGTGGGTTTTCGCTCTTATCCTGAAGTATTAATTCTTTAAAAAAATTACCTGCTTTATCACTAGATATTACATAACCTAGTATAAAATTATCTGTGTTTTCAAAAACCACTTTTGCGTTTTCGCCTTCCTTTTCTAGCTCTTGTCCTAAAATCCCAAGTAGGGCATCAATTGATATTACTGTACCTTCAACCTCTTGTTCTTGAACAATTACTTCTGGTGTTTCGAAATCTTCTTCTGGAGCACAGCTAAAAATTACACTCACTATGGTTAGAAGAAATAAACCCTTTTTTATCTTATTTTTAGTCTTCATATTTTAGTTCTTTATTGAATAGTAAACCTGTCAGGTCTTATTAAGATTTGTGTTTTGATTAAAATCGTACATAAACATTTACGTAGTAAGAAGTACCAAGCCCATAAAAATATTTCGATCCAAAAACTGGGGTTTCTCGTCGTGATTCTTCTAGAGTTCTTCTGTAATTTGCATTTCTGGTTTGTTCAAAACCTCCCGTTCTATATTTTTGATTAAAAATATTGCTTATTGAAGCAAAAAAACCAACATAATAGCTGCCAACTCTCCAGGATTTACCTCCAATAGCATTCACTATAAAATAATCGTCAAACTGTTCTTGTTTTAAAAGATCCTTCGCAATATTTTCATCATAATCATTAAAAGGAAGCCCATCACTGTCTTGGTAAAAATTCGATGTTCTGGCAAAAGGACTGATGTTGATATACCCATTAGAAAAATAATTTGTAGTTGTCCCAAACCACCAAAAATCTGGATCACGATATTCGAAACCTAGTTGTGCAGCATTTTGTGGTCCTCCAGAAAGATGATATCCCTCTAATGCAGATTTTCCGAAGTTTCGTATGCCTTCGAAATTTGTAAAAGCCTCACTAGTGCTCGTTAAAGTTAGGTCGGGGTTGTTGTTATAAATAAAGTTACCGAATCCTGCGGCGGCTTTTAGTTTGATTGTTGGGGTGATTTGGTATTCGATTCCTAATTCTCCTCCAACGTATAGCTTATCTATATCGGTAAGTATTTCCTGAACAAATCCTGTGTCTGATCCAGAGATGGCTTGGGTAAAGAAGAATGAAATGTTGGTAGCATCCTCGATTTTGGTATAATATCCCGTTGCCCTGGCCTTTATTGTCGAAGAACGAAATACATAACTAACATCTGCAGATTGGATTTTTTCACTTTCTTGATTTCCCTCCAATATCTCTGCTACTGTGATGTTGTTTTGTCTTGCATTTACAAAAGCATTGCGAATTGTTGGTGCCTTAGTAAAATATGTTCCCTGTATCCCAATAGAATTACGTCCATTGATTTTAAGGGTTGCTCCCCCTTTTGCACCATAATTTGTAAAATCAATTGGTGTACTCTTTCCAAAAGATTCTTTTCCGGGAAAATATCCATTTTCAAAAAGTCCGTTTCTTTGATATGAGATTTGAGAAACATTTGCCCCTAGGAAAAAATCAATTGTGTTAAACGTAAACTGCCCTTGAACAAACCCATCTAATGTATTTGCTTCAATTTCATAATTATAATCATACCGATCACCCTCCCCCACAATACGATTTGGGTGTTGCAGATCGCTTTGTGCTCTATTTGCCGCCTCTTCTGGTGTCTGTTCATTACCCGATAAAGCAAATAAATCGACATCCAAAAAACCTGTGCCTCCCAGAAGATCTTTTACCTCTGCAAAATTTTCACTTTTTAACCGCCTATAGTTGATGGTTGAATTTAATGAAACGTGTTTGCTTATTTGGCTATTTAGAATCACATTCCCGACCAATTGAGTGTCGTCTGTTCTATCTTCATATAAAATATAAGTGGCATTATTGCCCTGCTGCCTGTTTTGTTGATTGGTCTGCACTAATTCGTCCCAGGAGATCTGACCATCATCGATAAGTGTCTGCTGAGCTAAAAAAGCATTTTGATAGTCAAGTGGAGTTGGATTAGGGTCGGCTAAAAAGGAGCTCGGTAAATTATCAGGATGTGCCGGATTGGTGGCTACACTCCTACCACCACCAACATAAATTTGTTGGTTATTAGGCCCTAATATCTGATCACCCCCTCCAGTATCGATTCTACTGTTTCCAGTTTTTCCGGTTTGTAATGCGATATTAGTATTTAAGCTTGTGTTTTTTGTTATATCCCAGTAATGATTGAGCATTATAACAGGTTCTTCGATACTCCTTTCCCTAGAATTTCTTTTTTTGCCGTCTTGATACCCCCAATTAGGGTTATAGGTGTTTCCTTTGATGTTATAAACCTCCTCTGTTATTGCGGTAGACTTACCACGTCTGTTTGGGGTATAAAATCCCGTTAGATTGAGGCTATGCTTTTTGTTCAATTTCTTTTCAACAGAAACAAAAAAAGAGTTTGAATCATATAATGTACCCTCAATAAACCCTTCGTTTCCATATCTACGAGATAGTGATAATGAAAAAGCCCAACCTTTTAATGTTTGGCCAGAGTTATACGTTCCCATTACCCTTCCTTGATAACTTCTGTTTGAAGTAGCATAAGACACTCTACCTCCTTTTCGATACTTTGAGGCTCTCATAATGATGTTTGACGTGCCTAAAAGATCCCCAAATGTATAATCGTTTTGTGAAATTCCCTGAGAAAATTCCTGGTTGCGTTGCACATCATTTAATCCTCCCCAATTACTCCATTGTGGCCTTCCATTAAAAAACTTATTCATTTCAACTCCATTAATTAGCACTTTTCCATTTTCATTTCCGAGGCCACGTGGACGAAAAAAGGTGGCGCTAAAATCAAATGCTGCAGCATTAAGAAACACATCTCGGTTTGCATAAAGTAATGCGGCCATATTGTAAGACACATCGCTATTTTCATCTAGTTCGGTGTCAGAAAGGCTAATAACCCCAATCTGTTTTTGCTCTGTATTGAAGTCGAATTTTAAGTCAATCTTATTGAGATCTAATAGTTTTCCTTCATTAATTACGACGGGAAATTGTTTTGTAACATATCCTTGCCCTGATATAATAAGAATCTGCTCCCCTAGAGGTAAGGTTGTATTTTTAAAATCAAATTCACCTTTATTATTGGTTATGGTAACTACGTTTGATCTTTTAACCTGTATTTTGATATCCTGAAGCCCTTGACTAGTGATTATATCTACGATTTTTCCTTTTAGTTTCGTTTGTTGGGCATTTAGCATAAGTGTACTACAAAAGAAAATCAGGATCACATATTTTGGGTTAAAATCATAATAAGTCATATTAATTGTTGCATGAAAGTTTATAGAGGACAAGAATAGAAAATCCCAGTTTCATTTTTCGGAACTAGGATTTTTTATCATTGTAATTGATTTTAATAGGCACGAAATCAATTAAGTTTTTGAGTTTTTTCTCCCTGGATTATTGTGTTACATAAATAAATGATGATGAGCCGACAGAAACATCCCCCTAACCCCCTTCAAAGGGGGAATTATTATCCCCTTGAGGGGATTATAGGGGTGTTTTTGACTCTTATTAATATTTGTATGCCCTTACGAAAAAGAACCATTAAAAATTTAAAAAATTGGTTGCTAATAAATTGATATTAAAAAGAATAATCTTATGACCTTAAAACATTCCTGTATCCTTTCTTTCTTTTTACTTTCTTCTTTTGTTTTTTCTCAAGAAAAGAAGGAATATCAGGTGAATACTATTGCATTTTATAATCTCGAAAACCTTTTTGACCCCGAAGATGATCCTATAACTTTTGATGATGACAGAACCCCTAAAGGTAAAGATCATTGGACTTATGAAGTGTATAGAGATAAAATTAAAAACATGGCCCAGGTTATTTCTAAAATAGGAACCGATGTGGCTAAAAATCCGCCAGCTATCTTAGGGGTTGCAGAGATAGAAAACCGAAAAGTATTAGAAGATCTTGTTAATGAAGAAGTGCTCTTGCCAAAAGATTATGGTATTGTTCAATTTGATTCACCAGACAGAAGAGGAATTGATGTAGGGTTGCTCTATCAAAAATCTTTATTTAAACCTAAAAACAAAAGTGTACACGAATTGGTCATTTATGATCACAATAGTGCTAAGCGCGTATATACCCGAGACCAATTGTTGGTGAGTGGTTATTTAGACGGAGATCTTATTCATATTATTGTTAATCACTGGCCTTCGCGAAGAGGTGGAGAAGCACGGAGCCGATATAAAAGAAATAAGGCAGCCTCGCTTACTAAAAAAATTATGGATTCTCTTTTTGCTATTGATCCATATGCAAAAATCATTGCAATGGGCGATTTTAATGACAATCCACAAAATACAAGTATAAAAAAGATATTGGCTGCAAAGTCTAATAGACAAAAGGTGATGTTAAAAGAACTCTATAATCCCATGGCAAAACTTGCCAAAAAAGGAATTGGCTCTTTGGCCTGGGCAGATCGCTGGAGTTTATTTGATCAGATCATTGTGTCTAAAGCATTTCTTCGAAACGATTACACTACATACCAATATTATAAAGCGGGTGTGTTTAATGCACATTATTTAACGACTTCAAAAGGTAAATATAAAGGCTATCCTTTTCGTAGTTTTTCTAACGGTTCTTACACGGGAGGATACAGTGATCATTATCCAGTATATTTATACGTGATCAAAGAAAAAAGGTGACCAATACAATGATCACCTTTATGTTTTTATTGTTTGAGTATAAACTATTCTAGATACAACTAGAAAGTTCTACATATCGCTCAAAAGGAATTTCTAAATCTCTTTCGCCGATAAAAGCGTTTCCGTTTTCGCCTCTGCACACTTCTTCATTTACACCGCTATTGGTACAGATTAAACAGACTCTACCTGCAAAAGTACAGTCTCCTAATACATTTAATTCTGATCTTAATCCTTTTATAACATCCGCATCTAAATAACAACTATTGTTTAAGTTGTTTTCTATTGCTGTCTTATAGGCTTCACAAGTAGCTGTGGTGCTGTTTTCTGTATATTTAAGCAACGCATCTGCCAGAACTAAGTCTCCTGCACTACAATCAAAACTATCCTCATCGCTTTTGCAGCCAGTAAATCCCAGGGTTAGGACACATACGGCCACACACATAAGTTTTTTCATAGTCATTTTATTTTGGGTTAAGTAGGGTCAAAAATAAGAAAATTAAGGTCTTATGCCTCATTCGATGCTAAAAAAACGTATGATATGACTTAAAACCGACCTTTTTATCAACGTTATTTAATGTCTTCGATATCAATAGGTTTACCAATATAAGCCAAAAAACTATTCTCTTCTATCTGTTCTATTTCTTCACTAAACGAAGAAATTATTCGAATATTTTTATTAGGGTCTTTTATAAACAAAGGGATAATGTCTTTATCTTCTTTAGTGAGCTCTATAAGGTTTTTGTAATGTTTTTTATTTTTTATTTTTATTTCCTGAATTCCAGGGTATCGCTCAGCTAATTCAATAAGTTTAAAATAATCGTCGGTATGAGAAAACAACCCTTCTTGTGGGTTGTTTTTGGGATTTTTCATTTCCTCAGAAGTTATCAACCTAAATGAGCCGTTTTCTCCAAATTGATTTTTAAATTTTTCTATAGCGTATTTATTAATATCACTATTAGCCGTTAGTGCCATTAGATATCCCATGTCACTTAGCTCAATGTTGTCTTTGAGTTGGTCTCCGTATATATTGCCTACAATTGCTTCTAATCCCAGGTCTTTGGCTTTATTGATATTGCTTCTATTATTATCTACAAGCACCACATGCCTGTTATTGTTTTTTAGGTATGCAGCTATTAACCTTGAAACCTTTGAAGAGCCAATAATTAAAATTCCTTCTGATTTGTTAAGAAATACACCCACTAGTTTGGCAAAATATCGTGCAGTTGTAGCATTTAGTAAAACGGTTCCCAGCACAATCATAAATACTAATGGCGTAATATATTCTGCTCCTGGTTCTCCGGTCTTATACAATTTTAATCCAAAAAGAGAAGCGATCCCTGCGGCTACAATACCTCTTGGACCGACCCAGCTAATGAATAATTTTTCAGTGGTTTTAAGTTCTGATCCCATTGCGCTCAAAAATACTCCTAACGGTCTAATGATAAGTACTACTATTGCAAAGAGCAGTACAGCCTGCCAATTATATACCAATTTTAGGTCTTCGATGTTGATGTTTGCAGCCAGAAGAATAAATAATATTGAGATCAAAAGCACGCTCAAAGATTCTTTAAAATATAAGATCTCACTAAGGTTGGGAAGGTTAATATTTCCTAAAACCATCCCCATAATAACCACAGAGAGTAATCCAGATTCATGCGCAAAAACATCTGATAACACAAAAACGCCTAATACTGCAGCCAATGTAACCACATTAAGCAGATAGTGCGGAACAATTTTTCTTTTGATCACAAACGCCAAACCATGAGCAAAGGTGAATCCAAAGGTGAATCCAAAAAGTATAATCTTAGTAAACTCGATTAAAGCTGTTCCTGTAAATTGACCACCATCTCCCGCTTGAATAAATTCAAAAACCAAAACCGCAACCAGTGCTCCAATCGGGTCAATTAAAATCCCCTCCCATTTTAAAACAGCCGAAACATCTTTTTTAAGAGGTATGTTTCTTAAAATTGGTGTAATCACTGTTGGACCCGTTACTATAATCAATGAAGAAAATAGGAAAGAAATAGGCCAGCTTAAGTCAAAAATAAAATGAGCGGCCAAACCTGCTCCAAAAAACGTAACAACCACAGCCACAGTAATTAATTTTATAATCACAGGCCCTACATTAAGGATTTCACTTCTCCTTAAGGTTAGTCCACCTTCAAAAAGAATAATGCCAATCGCCAGAGATACAAAATAGAAAAGACTTTCGCCAGGGAAAAGGCCCTCTACTCCATTCCAGATGGGTTGTATGAGCTTGGTGCCATCACTTGTAAACAATGTTGCAAATGGACCCACCAAAAGTCCTATTAAAATTAAAGGTAATATCGCAGGGATTTTAAATTTCCATGCAACCCACTGAGCTAAGATTCCTAGTATAATAATTCCTGCTAGTTCTAACATACTTCATTATAATCAAAATTACAGTTAAGAAAGATCGTAATTTTTTTTTAACATAATCAAAATAACATCTATTTCTTAAAGAAGCTAGTTCACTTTTTTTAATATACAAAGCTACCTTTAACCGTAAGTAGATGATATTATAATTAGTATAACAATCCGTATTAAATTGATTATTGTGGTTTATTTCAAAAAATTAAGTTTATCTTCTGCCTCTTAAATTATAAGAAAACAAAGGTCTTGAGCGAATTATTCAATCATAAATTTAGTACAATCCTTATTGGTGTTGCTTTTTCCCCTAATCTAAAAAACAATATTTTTGAAGCCATGAGAATGGTGGATTTTTTTGATTCTAAATTAATTCTTGTTCATGTTGGAGAAAAAACACATGACAAGGAAAATCAAATAAAGAAGTTGATTGCTGGGTTTTCTGAAGACGATGACGACAAGGTAAAATTGATATGGAAACAAGGAGACCCTGTAGAGGTGATCATCAATACTGCCAAAGACAATAATGCCGACCTTATTATACTAGGTGCTATACCTAGAGAGGATTTTCTCAAGTTTTATATTGGGTCGATAGCCCGAAAAATTACTCGAAACGCCCATTGTTCTGTTTTACTTCTTATTAAGCCTTCAGAAGATTTGCGCCCTTGCAATCATATCGTGGTCAATGGCCTTGAGGATGAAAAGACCAAACAAACCATTTTTGATTCTCTGGAAGTAGCACAAAACTTAGGCGCACATAAAATTACAATCGTAGACGAAATTTCTCAGCAAGAAGTACATGTAGTTGTTGAGGACGATCAATCTCTCTTAAAAGACACATTGATAAAAGAACAGTTAACAAAAAGTAAAGAACAAAGGGTTTATGATATCCTTAAAGAGGTTCCCGAAACACTCAAAAAAGGCGTTTTGGTAAAAACACAATCCATTTTTGGAAAAAGAGGGTATTCTATTGGACATTATGCTAAAGTTGTTGGAGCCGATTTATTAATCATGAGCGCTCCTGAAAAAACCACATTCTGGGATCGTATTTTTCCTCATGACCTCGAACACATATTATCAGAATTACCTACAGATGTTTTAATTATGCGATAAATGGAAGAGACAAAGAACAAAACATCCAATTTTATTTCTCAATTACCGAAGAATGTGTTTTCGGGCTTTGTGGTATCACTAATTGCTTTACCACTAGGACTTGGGCTTGCACTAGCATCTGAAGCCCCTCCTATTTCCGGAATCATTGCTGCAGTGGTTGGTGGGATAATTGTATCTATCTTTGGTGGGTCTAATGTAACCATAACAGGTCCCGGAAATGGATTGGTGGTTGTTTTGCTGGGTGCTATTACCACACTTGCCAATGGTGATTTATATCAAGGTTATATTTTTACCTTAGCCGCAATTATATGCTCTGGTGCCTTAATGATTGTTATTGGACAGTTACGCTTAGGGATTCTTAGTGACTTTTTCCCATCTTCTGCAATCCAAGGAATGCTGGCGGCAATTGGAATAAGTATTTTTGCAAAGCAGTTTCATGTAATGCTGGCCAACACGGGCATCAAGGGGGATACACTTTCTTTACTAGCAGATATACCAGGTAGTGTTTCATCATTATTTACTTCGGGGCAAAACCATATTGTTATCGCCGCAATTGTGGGTGTGTTAAGCCTTTTTATTATGGTTTTTTATGGCAAAATTCGCAATAAATATTTTCAATTAGTTCCGGCCCCTATGTGGATTGTTCTTTTGGTCATAGGGCTAAGTTATTATTACGAGTTTTTCTCGAAGGACCAATATCCTATTAGCGCAGAACTTTTAGTTAAGATACCTAATGATGTGTTTTCAAATATTCCAGCTCCTGATTTTGCATTAGTACTGGATCCAAAATTTATTGGGGTTGTTATTGCTATTACATTAATTTCTAGTATCGAATCTTTATTAAGTATTAAGGCCGTAGACAAGCTGGATCCGTTTAAAAGAAGGTCTAATGTAAACAAAGATCTAACGGCTCTTGGTCTTGCTTCAATTGCCAGTGGTTTTGTAGGTGGGCTTAATGTGGTTACCGTTATTGCCAGAAGTTCTGTAAATGTAAATAATGGGGGTATGAACAGATCTGCTAACTTTTTTCATTCTGTATTCCTAATCTTATTTGTTCTATTGTTTCAGGATCAACTTAGACGAATACCGCTTACCGCTTTAGCAGCAATCTTGGTGTACACTGGTTATAAGCTGGCCGCTCCAAAAAATTTAAAGGATATTGCAAAAATCGGTAAAGAACAGGTGCTTATTTTTTTTGCTACTATTGTCGCGACCATTACTACCAATTTAATAACCGGAATTCTTATAGGAATCCTTGCCACCATAGTTATACACTTTATACTCAATAAAAGTGTGATGTTTTTTATACGAAACATTTTTAAACCCAACGTACTTATGTTTAAAGAGGGTGGTAATGGCACTTATTTTATAAGCGTAAAGGGGTTTTCGAGCTTTATGAATTACACACACTTAAAAAGGAAGTTAGACACTATTCCCGAAAGTAAGGACGCTATTATAGATTTTTCTCTTTGCAGTTTTGTAGATTATACCGTACAAGAAAGTCTTTTAGGATATCAAGACGCCTTTACCCGAAAAGGTGGGTCTTTTGAAATCACAGGCTTAGATATCCATGGTGCTTCGTCAGAACACCCTCTGGCAGTACGAAGTTTAATTCCGTTTTCAAAAAAAATCAAAACAGGATCTAAGTCAAACCTTACCAAAAGACAAAAAGATTTACAGACTATTGCAACTGATTTTTCATGGAATTATGATTCGAAAAAGGAGTATAATACGTCATATTTAACCGACTTTGTTTTCTTTAAAACCAAAAGAGTTAATTATATAAGCAATTCTATTTTTGATCCTAAGTCGATTTTTAAAATTTCGGATGTAGAATTTTCTGAAGGTGAGTTTATTGCCAGATCTTTAGTAAGAACAACAATCCTGACTATAAAACTAAAAAAAGAAGTTCCTAAATTTACACTAGACCGAGAGGGTTTATTAGAGTTTGTATATAAATTTGCTGGTTTTAAAGATATTCAGGTCGAAGGACACTCTGATTTTTCTAAACGATTTTTTCTTTTGGGCGAAAATCCCGAAAAAATTCGACTGTTTTTTATCGATGAATTGGTGTTGTTTTTTGAGAGTAACCCTTACTATCATATAGAATGTAATGGCAACTCTTTATTGTTACTAAGAAAAGAGCGTTTGGCAAGTGTAAAAGAAGTAAAAGCACTTTTAGATTATGGAACTCGTCTTGAAAAGATTGTGTCTGATATTCAATATGGTGAAATAGTGTTAAAAAGTCCAAAAATTAAATCTTGATCCTTCTCTTTTTTTCTATTTTGCAAAGATTTTGATAAATTATGAACTTATATCCTGTAAAGGCCGGAAATTTTAAACTAGATGGTGGTGCCATGTTTGGTGTCGTGCCTAAGGTTTTATGGAATAAAACAAATCCTGCAGACGAAAAAAACTTGATTGATATCGCGGCAAGATGTCTGCTTATTGAAGACGGCGATAAACTTATTCTTATCGACTCTGGGATGGGAGACAAACAATCTGAAAAATTCTTTAGCTATTATTCTCTCTGGGGAAATGATAGCTTAGATAAGTCGCTGAAGGAAATAGGGTTTCATCGAAATGATATAACCGATGTTTTTATCACCCATCTTCACTTTGATCATTGTGGCGGTGTGGTGCAATGGAATGATGCCAAAACAGGTTACGAATTGGCGTTTAAAAATGCCAGAATATGGAGTAATGAAGAACACTGGCAATGGGCAGTAACCCCTAATGCCAGAGAAAAGGCTTCTTTTCTAAAGGAAAATATTATTCCGATTCAGGAAAGTGGGCAATTAAACTTTGTTTCCAGAACAGAGAATGCGTTCCAAAAAAATTCAGAATTGGGGTTTGGCGTACTCTTTGCAGATGGACATACAGAAAAACAAATGATTCCGCATATAGAATATAAAAACAAGACTATAGTTTTTATGGCAGATTTATTACCAACTGCCGGTCATATACCCTTGCCCTATGTAATGGGGTATGATACAAGGCCTCTATTGACCTTAGATGAAAAAAAACTGTTTCTGGATAATGCGGCAACGAATGGTTGGTATTTATTCTTAGAACACGATGCTCATAATGAAATAATAACAGTACAACATACAGAAAAAGGCGTTAGACTTAAAGAAGTTTTTACATGCCATGAAATATTTAATTAAAATTAAACCCGAAAATGAATTTCTCATCAAATAAAATCCTTATCACTGTTGCTTCGTCAATGATTCTTGCAAGTTGCGGAGCTCCAGTAATTGTTTCTACTCCGATAGAAAATATAGATTCTATTCCATTAAAAAATATAGATTTAACAGATTCTCAGCTAAAAAACTGGGGTTCGAGTGACTTAGTTTCTGATACAATCCCCGGAATGAGTGTAGATAAGGCGTATAATGAACTTATAAAAAACAGGAAAGGACAAACCATAATCGTTGGGGTAATTGATAGTGGTGTGGATATAGAACATGAAGATCTTGATGGAGTCGTTTGGACCAACCCTAAAGAAATTAAAGGCAATGGTAAAGACGATGACAATAATGGATATGTAGACGATATTCATGGGTGGAATTTTCTAGGAGACTCTGATGATGAAAACCTGGAGTATGTTAGAATTATTAAAAAATTAAAACCGAAGTACGTTGGCAAAAACCTTGCTTCTGTAGCAGAGGGGGATCGAGATGAATACCAGCAGTATATAGAAGCTAAGGCAGAATTTGAAAAAGAATATCAAGAAGCGGCAGGAAACAAAATGCAATATGAACAAATCCTGCAACAATCTAAAGTTTCTCATAAGGCTATTGTTGATGCTATAGGAAAAGAAGATTACACAAGCCAGGAGCTTTTAACGGTAGAAGCAAAAACTCCAGAAATGCAACAACATATTGCATTTCTTTCTCAGATGTTTGGATTTTTAGATCCAGGTGATACAATTCCTGATTTTATTAAAAACCTGAAAGAAGGAGTTGAGCATTTTACAGAACAACTTAATTATAATCTTAATCCAGATTTTGACGGAAGAACGGCTGTTGGGGACAATGTTGATGATATCACAAATACAAAATACGGCGATAACAAAGTGATGGGTCCTGATCCTAAGAAAAAAGGTATAAAACACGGAACCCATGTTGCGGGAATTATAGCGGCAGAGAGAAATAATGGAAAAGGAATGAATGGTGTGGCCCAAAATGTAAAAATAATGGCAATACGCGCAGTTCCTAATGGTGATGAATACGATAAGGATATTGCACTCGCCATACGATATGCTGTAAACAATGGGGCCAAAGTAATTAACACTAGTTTCGGAAAATATTATAGCACCCATCCAGAATGGGTTAGAGAGGCTATTCAATACGCTGCATCAAAAGATGTGCTTATTGTTAATGCAGCAGGAAATGAAGGTATAGATCTTGATCAAAAACCAGTGTACCCAAATGATCAAACCGATAATGGTACAGAAATAGCAAACAATTTCATCACTATTGGTGCATTGAATTATAAATATGGGTCTGATTTGGTAGCTGATTTTTCTAATTATGGAAAAAGTAATGTAGACGCCTTTGCTCCTGGGGTTAAAATATGGGCAACAACTCCGAACAACTCGTATGAGTATTTACAGGGTACTTCGATGGCGTCGCCTGCGGTTGCGGGAGTAGCTGCACTAATACGATCATACTATCCAAAACTAAAAGCTTCTCAAGTAAAGCAAATTCTTATGGATAGTGGATTAAGTACCAAAGCCACGGTAAACATAGGTACCGATATGCCAAGTATATCTTCTTTTTCTGAATTATCTAAATCAGGAAAAATGGTGAACCTTTACAACGCCCTTATTATGGCAGATAAATTATCTAAGTAACTTATAGTATTATGTTTAAAAAAATTGCTTTAGCGCTTTTCTTTGTTGGGACCAGTATGGTTGCACAAAACAACACGCCATATTGGCAACAACATGTAGATTACAAGATGAATGTTGACATGAATGTTGAAAATTTTCAATACACAGGAACACAAGAATTAATCTATACAAACAACTCACCAGACACCTTAACTCAGGTTTTTTATCATCTATATTTTAACGCATTTCAACCAGGAAGTGAGATGGACGTTCGTTCTCAAAACCTCCCGGATCCAGACCCAAGGGTATTAAGTAGAATTAGTGTATTAACTCCTGAAGAAATCGGATATTTAAAAGTTTCTTCTTTAACACAAAACGGAGCACCTTTGACATATGATGTATCGGGTACTGTTCTAGAAGTAAATCTAAGCAAACCCATTGCTCCGAAGGAAAAGGTGACTTTTTCGATGAAATTTAATGGTCAAGTACCTAAACAAATACGTCGTTCTGGGCGTAATAGCAAAGAAGGTGTGGCACTATCAATGACACAATGGTACCCAAAGATGGCAGAATATGATTTTGAAGGATGGCATGCTCATCCGTATATCGCCAGAGAGTTTCACGGCGTTTGGGGTAATTTTGATGTTACGATCAATATCGACAAAAATTACATTTTAGGTGGTACCGGATACCTTCAAAACCCTGATGAAATTGGCTATGGTTATCAAAAATCTAATACTGAAGTGAAAAAGAAAGGAAAAACTCTTTCATGGCACTTTAAAGCCCCTAACGTTCATGATTTTACATGGGCGGCAGATCCAGATTATATTCATGATGTGCTAAAAATGCCTAATGGTCCCACTTTACATTTTTTATATAAAAACAATGAAGAGATCATTGATAATTGGAAAGACCTGCAGTCAAAAACCGCAGAACTGATGAGCTATTTTAGTGAAAAAATAGGCAAATACCCGTATGATCAATACTCTGTAATCCAAGGTGGAGATGGAGGTATGGAATATGCTATGTGTACCTTGATTACTGGTGAACGAAGTTTTGAAAGCCTCGTTGGAGTTACAGCCCATGAAATGGCTCACGCCTGGTTTCAGCACATACTTGCAAATAACGAATCTAAGCATGAATGGATGGATGAAGGTTTTACCAGCTATATTTCTACACTTGCCATGAATGAAGTAATGAAACAAAACAACCCAAACTCCTTAAAAGGAATGTATCAGGGGTATTTTCAATTGGCTACTTCGGGTATAGAGCAGCCACAAACTACTCAAGCCGATCGCTATAGCCATAATGCTGCATACGGTGCTTCTGCATATGCTAAAGGAGCCGTTTTTCTATCACAATTAGGATATGTCATTGGAGAAGACAATCTAGCTAAAACTATACGAAAATATTTTGATGAATGGAAGTTTAAGCATCCTACACCCAACAGTATAAAAAGGGTTGCAGAAAAGGTTTCGGGTATACAATTGGATTGGTATTTAACCGATTGGACCCAAACAACAAACACTATTGATTACGGAATTAAAGAGGTTACAGCAAGTAGTAATAAAACAAAAATAACCTTAGAACGCATTGGATTAATGCCTATGCCTATAGATCTTTATGTAGAATATAGCGATGGCTCGATAGAGTCTTTTTACATGCCCTTGAGAATGATGAGAGGAGTAAAAGAAAATCCTATTCCTTCAATAAAAAGAACCGTTTTACCAGATTGGTCGTGGACCAACCCCACCTATGTTTTTGATCTCGATAAACCAAAATCTGAAATAAAATCTATCAAAATTGATATTACCAATGTAATGGCCGACATCAACCCAAGTAATAATAGTTACACCATGTAATTTCAAGTTTTGAAAACGTAATCGCCGGCTTTAAAAAAATTTTAAGGCCGGTTTTTTTATAATTTGTTGTATAATACATCTTATTACTACATTTAATGCTGAATGAAGGCAACTTTTAATAAAAAAGAAAGACTAAAAAGTAAAAAAGAAATAGAACTACTCTTTTCAGAAGGAAAATCTATTTCAAAGTATCCTGTACGCCTGGTATATAGAAAATCTACTTTGGAAGAAGGAGTTACAGTTAAAGCTGGAGTTTCTGTGAGTAAACGCAATTTTAAAAATGCAACGGATCGCAATCGTATAAAACGTTTATTGCGTGAAAGTTATAGAAAAAATAAGTATATTGTATCCAACACTACTCATCCATTCACTTTTATGTTTTTATATTCGGGTAAAGAAATGCCAGAGTATTCTTTAATCGAATCTAAAATAAAAGTAATATTACAAACCTTTGTTAAACAAGAGGTGGCATCAAAATAATGCCAGGTTTTTGATCGTATTTTAAATAGTTACCCATGAAGAAGAGAATTGTCTATCCCGTTATTGCCGTTGTTATACTCTTATCAACCGTAAGTTTTAAATCTGACTTTTTTGAGATTGCTAAACAGATTGAAATTTTTACCACGATGTTTAAAGAATTAAACATGAATTATGTGGATGAAACCAATCCTGCAGAACTAATGGATACAGCCATTAAAGCCATGTTAGATGATTTGGATCCCTATACAAAATATTGGAACGAACAAGATGTAGAAGCTTCAAAAATACGCAATGCCGGAGAGTATACCGGTATTGGGGCGTCTGTAAAAACGATAAAAGATAAGATCATTATCATGGAGCCTTACAAAGATTATCCTGCCGATAAGGCTGGTCTAAAGGCTGGTGATGAAATTATTCAAATTGGTGATATAAAGGTTGTTGATTTCAAAGAAGATGCGGGAGAGCTTCTTAAGGGGGCTAGTGGGACTAAAGTGGATATTATATACAAAAGACAAGGAGAAACTAAAACCACTGTGCTTACAAGGGAAGAAATTGAGGTTGATGCTGTACCTTTTTATACATTACTCGACGACAATACTGGATATATTGTTTTATCAAAATTTAATAGTAAAGCCTCTACCGAAACTATTGATGCGCTAAAAGACTTAAAGGCCAAAGGTGCCGACAAGTTAATTCTTGATTTAAGAGGTAATCCGGGAGGTTTATTAAGCGAAGCTATAAATGTTACAAACATCTTTGTTCCTAAAGGAGAATTGATCACTACTACGAAATCAGTCGTAAAAAAATACAACAAAGAATATTTTACAAAAAAAGATCCCGTAGACATGCAAATTCCTTTAGTGGTATTGGTAAATGGAAGAAGTGCATCTGCAAGTGAAATTGTAGCCGGAGGTATCCAGGACTTAGACAGGGGTGTTGTTATAGGTGCCAGAAGTTTTGGTAAAGGGCTCGTACAACGGCCTAAAAAACTAACGTATGGTACTCAATTAAAAATTACAATTTCTAGATATTATACCCCTAGTGGTCGTTGTATCCAGGCTTTGGATTATTGGAACCGTGATCAAAATAACAAAGCAGTTAGAATTAACGAAAAAGATTTTAAAGCCTATAAAACAAAAAACGGAAGAACTGTTTATGATGGCGGGGGAATACAGCCTGATATTGAATTAGAGACTTCAAAATTTAGTAAAATTACTACCGCCTTGTTAAAATCTGATGCCATTTTTGGATATGGAACCCAATATTATTATTCTCATCAATTAAAAGACCCAGAAGATTTTAAATTCACAGACAGTGATTATGAAGATTTTAAATCTTTTGTAAAACAAAGTGATTTTAGTTTTGAAACTGAAACCGAAAAATCATTCAAGAAATCTTTAGAAATTGCCAAAAAGGAAAAGCTAGATTCGGATATTTCGTCAAATTATAATGCTCTTCTTGCTTCAATAAAGACTTCTAAAGAAAAAGCATTGGACACGCATAGAAAAGAGATCGTTAATCAACTTACCGATGAAATTATTAAGCGATATTTCTATAAAGAAGGACTGTACAACTACTATGTAAAAAACAATCCAGAAGTAAATAAAGCACAAGAAATTCTTAATAACAAAAACAAGTATCAAGAGGTTTTAAAATAAAAGCAATCAATTAAGATATCTTGTAAAGTCTAAGATGATTAATATTGCACCGAAAATTATCGTGATTATTGGGAAAACCAAAATAATATAAGCTATTTTTTTTGTTGTTGCTGATTTCGTTAAAAACCCGGTAATAAGCATAACCACTCCTGTAATCAGGCTTCCTGAAAACAAAATAATGAATATTGCTATTCCAAGAAAAATCAAAAAATTACCTAACATGTTTATGCTGTTTTTCTAAGCTCGGTTTTTATTTTGTTTACTATAAACAACCCTATTGAAAATGTCGTCATACTTCCAAACACTACTATGGCGAACATGGTAAAAAACATCCCTATGATATAGTGCTCTCTAAAAAAATCCTCTTCTACATTAATACTGTTACCACTTAGACTTGGCGCGTCATTTCCAAACACACAAAGCGCAATAAAAGTTACTATCCACAAAACAATATTTACTCCAAATGAGAAATTTGCTGATAATGACAGTATGTTCTTCTTTCCTGCATTAATTTCTTTTTCTATATTATTTCCAAAATAATACAGAACGCCAACAAAAGCTATGTTCATAATAATGAATGGGATCGTAAATACATCTAAAACAAAAATAATCACTATTGAGAAATAAAGAAGCGGCGTAAAAAACGGTACAACAATTAGTATTAAATAAAAGATTGTAAAAATCCCAAAACCATATTTTACTGCTAGTTTACCACCTAGGCTTAATTTTTCTATAAACTCATCAAACATGCCGATGTATAGTTATCGGGTTAATACTTCTTTTATCATAGCAATATGTGGTATACCATCTTCGAGGTACTCCTCTCCTGTTTGTGTAAACCCATGAGATTCATAAAACCTTTTTAAATAGGTTTGCGCAGATATTTTTATAGTATTTGTTTTATATAGATCCTTAATAGCCTTAATACTTTCTTTTATAAGGTCATGGCCATAACCATATTGTCTTTCTGGTTTAGAAACCACTACTCTACCGATGCTTGCGTTTTCGAAATAATCACCGGCATTAAACAGTCTCGTGTATGCTATTACCTCATTGTTTTTATATCCTATGACGTGTATTGCTTTTTGGTCTTTATCGTCTATATCCTGATACACACAATCTTGCTCTACGACAAATACCTCTGCGCGTAAGCGCAAAATTTTATATAGTTCTAATGCAGAAATGTCTTTAAAACGCTTTACTTCAAACCTAACACTCATCTTGTTTAATCTTGTACTATTATATCTTTGTTGTCCTTTTTTCCGAATTCTGGTTGCAAAGTAACGTGGTTTATTCCAAATTTTTCATGCAACAGGTCTTCAATGTCATGCAATATTTCTCCAAATTCTGACACCTGAATGTTACTGTTAAAATCGATATGGGCTTCTAAATGTGTTTCTTCTTCATTAAGTTGCCACACATGCACATGGTGTATACTTTTTACCTTTGGTAAAGCATTTATACTCTGTACTATATTTTTTACTTCGATAGTGTCGGGAGTATATAACATTAGTATTTTAAATGATCTTTTTAATAAATCATAACCCACTATGATTAAATAAACAGCTATAGCAAAGGTTAATACACTATCTACCCAAAAAATTTCATAAAACTTCATTAATAATCCACCAACCAAAACGGCCACAGAAGCCATTAAATCTGTAATCAAATGCAAATATGCCGATCGCATATTCATATTTACTTTACTATCTCTTCTTAACAACAAAACACTTAACCCATTACCTAAAATGGCAATTCCTGAAAGAATAATCACAATTTTTGCACTTATCTCTTGTGGGTCTTGTAACCGCTCTATAGCTTCAATGATTAAAATAATTGCAATAACCATTAACGAAGCGGCGTTTATAAACGCTGCCATAATCTCTGCTCGTTTAAACCCAAAAGTTCTTTTGATTGATGCTTCTCTTTTTGCTAATCGATTAGCAAAATAACTAACAATTAAAGAAAGTACATCGCTAAAGTTATGTAGTGCATCAGATAATAAAGAAAGACTACCTGATACCAAACCCCCTATTACCTGGGCTACGGTAATTCCAATATTTAAAAATATAGAAAACAACAAATTACGCCCCGTAAGTTTTTGGTGACTATGTGAGTGATTATGGGCGTGATTATGAGCCATAAATTATACGCACATTGGTATTTTGTTTACTCTGTTTTGATGACGACCACCTTCAAATTCGGTATTTAAAAATGTTTTAACCATTTCTAATGCTTGAGGAGACGATGTAAATCTTGCGGGGATACATATAATATTAGCATTATTATGTAGTCTTGTTAATTCTGTAATCTCTTTTGTCCAGCATAGTCCTGCACGAACAGTTTTGTATTTGTTTGCGGTCATAGCAACACCGTTACCGCTTCCGCAAATTAAAATCCCAAAATCTACATTTTGCGTATCTACATCTTTTGCAACCGGATGTACAAAATCTGGATAATCTACACTGCTTTCTTCGTTGGTTCCATAATTATTAACCTCTATTCCTTCAGATTTTAAGTACTCCACAATAGCAAACTTATAAGCTGTTCCTGCGTGATCATTTCCTATGGCTATTCTCATTGTTTTTGTTGATTTTGTTATTTAAACAAAGATACTTTAATCTAAAAAAGTAAACTCCAAAATATCAATAATTTAACCCAGTATTGCGCGAATGTTAATAACTACTAGCCTTCTGTTAACAGACTCTGTGAATAAATAGTTCTTAAAATTCAGAAAGTTTTTTTGGTCGTCTTACATTTTATTAGAATACAAATGTTCGTAGAACAAATCAAAATTTAAACGTCTCAATTTTTGGCTAAGTTTTCAAGTGTTAGACTTATGTTATAAACTACGGTTTTACCGTAAAAATATTAATATTTTTATGTGTTTATTAGCTATTAACAACTGTTAATTAAACTTTACTTTTAGAACATTTTCAAGCGATTACCTCTTTAATATCCTGTTCATATTTTTCTGAAAATTCAATCTAACTACAAAACAAAACAAAATCTAAAAAAGTTATACCGCTATGAACACTACATCATAATCACTATTATTAATTTTAAATTTAAAAAAAGAAAAAAGATATATTTAATATATGTTGAAAACTGTATTTAATAAGAAAAAGAATTTATACAATTCTTAGATGAGGATTTGTATTTAAATTATCTATAATCTGAAGTACCTTTTGTTTATCTCTTTGATGAACTTTTAGATTAATACCTCCTAGCGCATTTGAGTAAAAAGGAAAAACACCAACCATAGTTTCATTTTCGAAAAAATAGGAAATACCTTCTTGATCTAGAAGAAGTTTTAATATAGTATACTCGTGGGGATAGGTGTATGTTTTTATGACAATAAAATCTTTCATTATATTATTTCCTAATAGTATAGTTACCTAAATATACAAAATAAGAAGTAATGATTAGAATGATTAGTGGTATCAACAAAATAAACTAATTAATTTGTGTAGCTTCACGATCAAATTTTCCAGAACCTTGTACCTCAGATTCTTCTATACTCTCTTTCTTATTATCTATAGTATTATTTATATATAGGGTAAAAGAATATATACCAAATAAAAATATAAGGATAAAGAATATGATGATTTTGTGTATTTTTTTGACTTTCTCCATATCGTAAACTAAATATGTAACGATTAAAAGCTAATCCTAGTGCATTAAAATTAAGTAAATTTTAAGAAAAACAATCCATTTTGTTATGAATTATAGATTGTAATTGATTGATTTACAGATAATGTATTTTTAAGCTATTAAACAGATATACTTTTTTAATATTAATAAAAGTTTAAACTATAAATTACAAATGTTAAAAGATAAACTGTACTTTTATCAGATATTATATAATTGATATTAATGAAAAGAAAGAGTAGAAGAGGAAAAAAGTCCCCAAAAATTGAGAATATCACCCAAGGAATACTTAAAATATTAAAATCCGAACCCAATACAACTTTTAATTATAAACAAATAGCTGCTAAATTTGGAGTAAACGATGCAAGTAGCAGAAATCAAATTATTAAAAAGCTATCTCAACTAGCTGCTAAAAAGCAAATTGAAGAAGTTGGAAGAGGAAAATTTAAGATCGTACCTAATATAAATACGTATACTGGTATTCTGGATATAACATCGAAAGGATCTGGATATGTGATTGTACAAGATCTTGATGATGATATTTTTGTTCCTAATAATAATTTAAATAAAGCGTTGCATGGAGATGAGGTAGAGGTTTATATATACCGCAGAAAACGACGAGGTAAAAGTGAAGGGGAAATCACAAGAGTTATTACTCGAAAAAGAGAAGAATTTGTTGGTGTTATAGAGATTCAGAAGAATTACGCTTTTGTAAGTATACAGGATCCTAAAATGTATACCGATGTGTTTGTGCCTAAAAATAAAATTGGAAAAGCAGAAGATGGAGACAAAGTACTGGTAAAATTAGAAGATTGGCCAGAAAAAGCAGATTCTCCTTTTGGTAAAGTAGTTAAAGTTTTAGGTAAACCAGGGGAACACAATACCGAAATTCATTCGATTTTAGCACAATATGGCTTACCTTATGAGTTTCCTGAAGAGGTAGAAGAATATGCTAATACATTAGATACATCTATCCAAGAATCCGAAATCAAGAATCGTAGAGATATGAGAAAAACGCTCACGTTTACGATTGATCCCAAGGATGCTAAGGATTTTGATGATGCATTATCATTTCAAGTTTTAGAAAATGGAAATTATGAAATAGGGATTCATATTGCAGATGTGTCTCATTATGTAAAGCCAGGTACAATACTGGACGATGAAGCCTATGAAAGAGCCACATCGGTATATCTTGTTGATAGAGTAGTACCTATGTTACCCGAAGTTTTATCGAATAATGCATGTTCGTTACGACCGCACGAAGAAAAATATACATTTTCTGCAGTTTTCGAATTAAATGATAAAGCCGAGATCAAAGATCAATGGTTTGGTAGAACGGTTACCTATTCTGATGCTCGTTTTGCATATGAAGAAGCACAACACATCATAGAAACTAAAGAAAATGTAATTCCTGCCGAGATTTCGCTTACCGGAAAAACATATAAAGCCGATCAAAAAATAGCCGATGCAACTTTAAAATTAGATGAATTAGCTAAGATTATGCGCAGAAAAAGGATGGGAGAAGGTGCTATTTCTTTTGATAAAGTTGAAGTAAAATTTAGTTTAAACGAAAAAAGCGAGCCTGTAGGAGTGTTTTTTAAGACGTCTAAGGACGCAAACAAACTTATTGAGGAGTTTATGTTACTTGCTAATAAAAAGGTTGCAGAATTCATCGGAAAACAAAATCCAAAGAAAACGTTTATTTATAGAGTGCATGACGAACCAAATGATGAGAAATTAGCAGCATTGCAAAATATAATCGGACGTTTTGGTTATAAACTTGATTTAAGAGATCGTAAAACCACAACCCAATCACTTAATGGATTGTTAAAAGATGTTCAAGGTAAGAAAGAACAAAATTTAGTAGATACATTAGCGATACGCAGTATGAGCAAAGCAGAATATACAACTCATAATATTGGACATTATGGATTAGCTTTTGATTATTATTCGCATTTTACTTCACCAATTAGACGATATCCAGATGTTATGGCACATCGTTTGTTACAACATTATCTGGATAAAGGAAAATCGGTTGCAGAAGAAGAATATGAAGAAAAATGCAACCATAGTAGTAGTATGGAAAACCTTGCCGCCAGTGCAGAACGTGATTCGATTAAATTTATGCAGATTAAATTTATGAAAGATCATGAAGATGAACAATTTCTAGGAGTAATTTCTGGAGTTACAGAATGGGGGGTTTATGTAGAAATAATAAGCAATAAATGCGAAGGTATGATTCGTCTAAAAGATATGAGTGATGATCACTATGTTTTTGACCAGGATGAATATGCAGTAATAGGTCAGAATTCAAAAAAAGTATATCAATTAGGGGATGAGGTTTATGTAAAAGTAAAGAATGCAGATCTTGTAAAACGACATTTAGATTTTACGTTGCTCGGAAGTAAAAAAGACATGGAATAATCTTAAGAAAGCAGCGTTTTATACTATAGAACATAGCTCTTAATTTAAAAAGATTAAACACATGAAAAATATAATTATAATAGTATTTCTTTTTGCATTTTCTATTTCACATTCACAGCAAAAACTTAGTAAAGAACTTAGTGGATTTGATGTGGTTAAGGTGTTTGATAGAATTCAGGTAAAATTAGTAAAAGCTCCATGGAGCAGAGTCGATATTTCAGGTATAAATAGAGATAAAGTGGTTATTGTTGAAAGCAATAATGTATTGAAAATAAAAATGTCTTTAGATAATATTTGGGATAACGACAACAATACTAAGGTCATCGTTTATTATAAAAATCTTAGAAGTATTGATGCAAATGAAGGATCAAAAGTTATTGTTGAAGATACTCTTGAAGAAGAATTTCTAGATGTAAGAGCTCAAGAAGGAGCTATAATTGAAGCATCAATAGCCACAAAAAAACTGTTCAGTAAATCAGTAACAGGAGGAGAGGTATACCTTACAGGAACAGCCACAGAACAGGAAGTTATTATTAATTCTGGAGGTAAATATCTATCTCAAGATCTTAAAACAAAATATACACAGGTTAAAATAAGTGCAGGAGGTATTGCCGAAGTTAATGCACAAGAGTACATAAAAGCTAACACCAATGCAGGAGGAACCATAAAAATTTATGGGAATCCTAAAACGATGGATACCCAAAAACTTTTAGGTGGAAAAATTATAGAGGTTAACTAAGTGTTTTTTTTAACTTTGTAACAAACATGCTTAGATCAAATGCTTCAAGACGCCCAGGCTGCCATACCCTTAGGATTTTTATTAGCCTTTTTAATTGGTCCTGTTTTTTTTGTACTTCTAGAAACGGCTGCAATTAAAGGTTTTAGAGCAGCTTTAGCTGTGGATTTAGGTGTAATTTTAGCAGATGTTGTATTTATTCTAATCGCTTACTTTAGTACCAACAAAATTTTAGAAAAAATAAAAGATGATCCTGCATTGTTCATCTTTGGTGGAATGTTATTATCAACCTACGGTATGATTTCTTTTATTCAAGAAAGAAAAAATTACAATAAAGTACGAGATACTTCAGTAGAAATCATCAATAAACACAACTACTTAATGCTCTTTATTAAAGGGTTTTTACTTAATTTCATAAATATCGGGGTATTAGGATTTTGGTTAAGTATTATTATAGTTATAGGACCACAATTAGACATGAATACCAATAGGATTATGTATTTCTTTTCGGTGGTTTTAGGAACCTATTTGTTTATCGATGTTTTTAAAATGTTATTAGCAAAGCGACTTAAAAAGAATCTTACACCTAAAAGAACATATATGACAAAGAGAGTAATCAGTATAATGATGATCGTTTTTGGTGTGTTTCTTATTCTAAAAGGAGTGCTGCCAGATGCTATGGAGCAAAGAATACAAGATAAAATCGAAAAAATAACTCCAGAATCTAAGTTTAAATAAAAAATCCTGTAATTAATTACAGGATTTTTTGAGGTGTCGAGCGGATTCGAACCGCTGTAGATGGTGTTGCAGACCACTGCCTAGCCACTCGGCCACGACACCAGTTTTTTGGTTGGAAGGCAAATGTAAAAAAATTTATGAGTATATCTCAAATGATTTTACATTAAAACCAAATTCATTTACTTTTAAGAGTACAAATTAACGTTTCTTACTCCTTGTAATGGTTACCATCTCTACATTACCACCAATTGGTGGATTAATTTTAGAAACATCGATGATTGCCTTATCAACTAACGGTAATTCATCGAATATTCGAACTAAAATACGCTCTGCAGCATGTTCAAGTAGTTTAGAGCGAATAGCCATTTCTTCTTTTACAATATGATTAAGATGAACATAATCTACAGTATCTGCTAAACGATCAGATAATGCAGAGGTAGATAAATCAGCCTTAATTTTAAGATCTACCCTATAATCAGAACCTATTTTCTTTTCTTCTACAAGGCATCCATGATAGGCATAAACCTTAATATTCTTTAGTTTAATTAAACCCACAGAATTTTTTAACAAAGGTATGAAGAATCTTTGTTATAGATATAAGGGATAAACCCCCTTTTTTAATCAATATAGGCTATGAATGCATAGAGGTATAAAAAGAACTGTTCATTGTTTCTCAAGATTAGAATTTTAGTAGTTTTGTAGTTCATTTAATTTATGATGTCAGAAGAAAAAAAATCACTCAATTTTATTGAGAACATTGTTGAAGAAGACCTTGCAAAAGGAATGAATAAAGAAGACTTGCGTTTTCGTTTTCCTCCAGAACCTAATGGATATTTACACATAGGGCATACAAAGGCGATAGGCATAAGTTTTGGTTTAGGACTTAGATATAATGCTCCTGTAAATTTACGTTTTGATGATACTAATCCAGCCAAAGAAGAGCAGGAGTATGTAGACGCTATTAAAGAAGATATTACCTGGTTGGGATATCAATGGGATAGAGAATGTTATTCTTCTGATTATTTTCAACAACTTTATGATTGGACGGTTCAATTAATTAAAGATGGAAAAGCGTATGTAGATTCTCAATCGGCAGAGGCCATTGCAGAGCAAAAAGGAACAACAACAGAACCAGGAACAAATAGCCCATACAGAGATCGATCTATCCAAGAAAACCTGGATTTATTTCAAAGAATGAAAGACGGAGAGTTTAATGAGGGTGAACATGTTGTTAGGGCTAAGATAGATATGGCAGATCCAAACATGTTAATGCGTGATCCATTAATGTATAGGATTCTTAAAAAAACGCATCATAGAACTGGCGATACCTGGTGTATTTACCCAATGTATGATTGGACACATGGCGAGAGTGATTATATTGAAAGCATTTCTCATTCATTATGTTCATTAGAATTTAAACCACATAGAAAACTCTATGATTGGTTTTTAGATCAAATATATAGCGCTAACACACGCCCTAAGCAAAGAGAATTTGCACGTCTTAATCTAAGTTACACCATAATGAGTAAACGTAAATTACTCAAGTTGGTAGAAGAGAGGATTGTATCTGGATGGGATGATCCCAGAATGCCTACAATTTCGGGATTAAGAAGAAGAGGATATACACCAGCATCTCTAAGAAAATTTGTTGAAACTGTAGGAGTGGCAAAGCGAGAAAATGTTATTGATGTATCTTTATTAGAGTTCTGTGTTCGTGAGGATCTTAATAAAACAGCACCAAGAGTAATGGCGGTTTTAGAACCTGTTAAGCTCGTAATTACAAATTATCCCAAGGGAGAAGAAGAGTGGTTAGATGCCGAAAACAATCCGGAAGATGAAGAGGCGGGATCAAGAAAAGTACCTTTCTCGGGTGAATTGTACATAGAAAGAGAAGATTTTAAAGAAGAAGCCGGACGAAAGTTCTTCAGGTTAACTTTGGGGAAAGAAGTTCGTCTTAAAAACGCTTATATTATTAAAGGTGAAGAGGTAATAAAAGATGCAGAAGGAAACATCACCGAAATTCGCTGTACATATGATCCAAAAAGTAGATCGGGTAGCGGTACTTCAGAATCTAAACGAAATGTAAAAGGCACATTACATTGGGTTTCTATGTCACAGGCTATTCCTGTAGAAGTTAGAATCTATGATCGATTATTTAAAGATGAAGCACCAGACGGCCATAAGGATAAAGACTTTATGGAGTTTATAAATCCCGATTCTTTAAAAGTGATTACGGGTTATGTAGAACCTAGTCTTAAAAACGTTACACCTTTAGAACAATTTCAGTTTCAAAGACTTGGGTATTTTAATGTAGATTTGGATAGTAAGGAAGATAAGTTGGTCTTTAATAAAACAGTGGGTTTACGAGACACCTGGGCTAAGCAAAAACCTGCACCCGCACAACAAGGCGGAAGTAAACCACAGCAAAATCAACAAAAAAAGGCGCCTGCAATCGAAGAAATCAAAAGAGCGGGTAAGAAGTATACAAATTTACCAGAAGAGAAGAGAGCGGCGCTTAAAAAGAAAATTCAGGAAGCTGCTAAGAGTGTTGATATCGAAGAATTAATACCATTGTTTGGAACAGCGATTAAAAAGGCTGGGACCCGAATCTCTACCATGATCGCTTTAGATATTGTTTTAGAAAATAAAGGATTACAACCAGATGACTCTGCTCAAGACTTTATTAAGATAGCCCTTGATGATAAAAATGAATTGTTAAGAGAAGAAGCCGCTGTATTAAAGTCTAAGTATAACTTATAATTATTTTACATAAAATCGGTATATAAAAAACCTCGTAAACATTAGTCTACGAGGTTTTTTTGGTATAATTAAATACTATATATTTTAATTATCTGCTATATGCTCATCTAACGGAATTTCAATTTCTGTATCGAACTTAGGAAATATTTGCTTCGTCTGTGGATCATCTAAAAGTTTATTAGATTCTACAAAATACCATTGTTCTTTTCTTTTGTCATAAAATCCAAATAAAGAACTTTTTAGAGTAACAGGCCTGCCACTAAAGCTCATTTTAATGGTATTTTTAACCAAACAGCGGTATTCTTTACTTTCTTTTTTAATATCAGTAACCTCGTCTACTTCAGAGCTGATAATTTTTATATTTTGAGCATCCATGGTTCTGAAAATTTCATCCATGGTATCCATTAATTCTTTCTCTCCATATTCTTTAAAAATACTTGGGTGCGTATATTTTAATATGGTGCTTAAATTTCTGTCGATTGATGCTTGAGAAGTTGCTTTTGCATCTCTAAGAGCAAATTCTTTTAGTGTGTCTATGTTTTGCGAAAAAACACTTCCCGAAATAAACAGGAGGAGTAATAAGTAATTTTTCATGGGACTGACTTTTTTGTAAAGATAGCTATTTTAATTATAAATGTTCTTTATATGTACAGGGCGAGCATAAATTTTAACTATAATAAACGGCTTTTTTGGGTGTTTTTTAAGAGCTTTAAAAAAAACAGCAATATAATTTGATGTTAATTCAAATTACATATCGTTAGAGGGGTTAATTTTACGTTTTTTGAAAAAAACAGCTGTTTTTGATTTTTTGTAGTACTAAAAATTCGAAAAAGAAAAACCTGATCAAGTTTAATGATCAGGTTTTTTCTAAATATCAATTTTTCTTATTTATTGTCTGGTTTTTTTCCAAGCCCCTTTTTAAGATTTTGTCTTTTCATTTCTTCTCCAATTTGGTTTGAAGCTGTAAAGGATGCAATCATGTTATTTAACATATCACTTCCTGCTTGTGGAGAGTTAGGTAAAAGTATTAAATTACTATTTGTTTCTTCTCCAATAGATTGTAAAGTATCATAATGTTGTGTTACTACAATTAATGCAGAAGCCTCTTGAGAATTGATACCTACATTGTTTAGCACATCAACACTTTCTTCAAGTCCACGAGCAATTTCTCTACGTTGATCGGCGATCCCTTGTCCTTGTAATCTTTTACTTTCGGCTTCGGCACGTGCCTTGGCAACGATTTTAATTCGTTCAGCTTCAGCTTCATATTCTGCTGCTACTTTTTCTCTTTCAGCTGCATTAATACGATTCATAGCTTCTTTTACCTGCAAATCTGGATCGATATCGGTAACCAATGTTTTAATGATATCATATCCATAATTTACCATAGCCTCATTAAGTTCTTGTTTTACTGCAATGGCTATATCATCTTTACGCTCAAAAACATCATCCAATTTCATTTTTGGCACTTCGGCACGAACAACATCGAATACATAAGAAGTAATTTGATCATGTGGATTTTCTAGTTTGTAGAAAGCATCATAAACCTTTTGTTTTATTACCTGAAATTGAACAGAAATTTTAAGACGAACAAAAACATCATCTTTAGTTTTGGTTTCTACAAGTACATCGAGTTGTTGAATTTTGAGATTAATACGCCCAACAATACGATCAAAGACAGGGATTTTAAAATGTAATCCAGAGTTACGTGTACTCAAAAATTTACCAAACCGTTCTACGATAGCAGAAGTTTGTTGCCTCACAGTAAATATTCCCGATAATAGGATAAAAAACCCAAATATAAATAGTGGTATTAAATAAAAGCCCATTGTTTTTTGTTTATAAGTTAATAATATGAAATGAATGTACTAATTAATTGTAAATGATCCGCTTTATTTTGAAAGAGTTATCATAGCTGTATATGTGTTGGCTAAAATTGATACAGAAACCACCTCCCAACCAGCTTTCGAAAATTTATTTAATGTTTCCTCCATTTTTATTCTTAACTTTTCTGAAGACCAATTTTCTGTTATCCTGATAACTTTATATTCTTTAGGCATAGCTGATAACTTTAGTTTGTATTTTATCAGTACCGTTTTTTGAATAAACGTTACAATGTTCAGAAACTAAAATACCATTATTCTCTACTGAATAATGGTATTTTATTAATGATATGGTAATGGTGATTAATTTTTTTCAATTGCATTTTCGATTCTTCGTATGGTTTCTTCTTTACCAACCAATGAAGCAATTTCGAACAAATCCGGCCCCTGTAAAGAACCTACTAAAGCGATACGCAATGGCATCATAATTTTACCAAAGCCTATTTCTTTTCCGGTGATCCAACCCTTTACAATATTAGAAACGTTATCTGCAGAAAAATCGGTAATGTCTAAAAGTATTCTTGTGAGTTCATACATTAAATTTGATGTGTCTGCTTTCCATGCTTTTTTCACAGATTTTTCATCATATTCGCTAGGTGACATAAAATAGAAGTGACTAAGATTCCATAAATCATGAACAAAAGTTGCGCGTTCTTTTACAGAATCAACAATAGTCTTAATGGGTAGAGTAGTCGATATTTTTTTCTCAGATAGTATTATTTCAAATTGTTTTGACAACAACTCGGTATCAGTTTTTTGCAAAT
This sequence comes from Aquimarina penaris, assembly GCF_040786285.1. Lineage (NCBI taxonomy): Bacteria > Pseudomonadati > Bacteroidota > Flavobacteriia > Flavobacteriales > Flavobacteriaceae > Aquimarina > Aquimarina penaris. The sequence continues at coordinate 836,004 of NZ_JBFMKQ010000001.1, read as the reverse complement.
GCTGTTGCTGAAACCATTTTGTTTTTTCTGGATCAAATTTTGCGCCAGCCTTATTTACACGTTTTAGATCAAACTCATTGATAAGCTCTTCTAAAGAAAACAATTCTTGTTCAGTTCCTGGGTTCCAACCTAAAAAGGCTAGCATGTTAATAACCGCTTCAGGCATGTAACCATCTTCTTTATATCCAGAAGAGATGTCACTGGTTTTGGGATCAACCCACTGCAAAGGAAATACCGGAAAACCCATTTTATCACCATCTCTTTTGCTTAATTTTCCTTTACCTACCGGTTTCAAAATTAAAGGTAAATGTGCAAAACTTGGAGAATCCCAACCTAAGGCGCGATATAATAATACATGTAAAGCAAGAGAAGGCAACCACTCTTCGCCACGAATGACATGAGTAATTTCCATAAGATGATCATCAACTATATTGGCAAGGTGATAGGTTGGCATCCCATCACTCTTAAATAGTATTTTGTCGTCTAGTACGTTGGTGTCAATTTTTACCTCACCTCGAATTTCATCAACAAGGTTTAGGGTTTCATCTTTGGGTGATTTAAATCGAATAACGAATGGATCACCAGAGCTTAACTTATCGTCAACTTCCTTTGGAGTAAGAGATAAAGAGTTGGTGAGTTTTTCTCTGTTGTGCCAATTATAAATAAATGTTTTTCCTTTGGCCTCATGATCTTTTCTATGAAAATCTAAATTCTCGGGAGTATCAAACGCATAATATGCGAAACCGGTTTTAATTAATTGGTCTGCATATTCTTTATACAAATGTTTACGCTCACTTTGTCGATAGGGTCCAAAACCACCATCTTTTCCTGGTCCCTCATCATATGGAATGTTACACCAATCCAGTGCGTTTTTGATATAGTCTTCAGCACCTTCTACATATCTATTTTGGTCGGTGTCTTCAATCCTTAGCACAAACGTACCATTGTTTTTTTTCGCAAAAAGATAATTAAATAAAGCTGTTCTTACTCCTCCTATATGCAGAGGTCCGGTTGGACTGGGAGCAAAGCGTACCCTAATGTTTTTGGCCATGATGATGTGTTTGACTTTTAAAAAGTTTTAAAAATAGATGGCAAAGATACAATCTTAAATATGCTATTAAAATGATTATTAGGCTTAAGCTGTTAATTTTTAATAAGCAATTGAGGAGCAATGCCTTGAATTATAATAAATATAACAATTCTATTGAAAATAAAATTGTAGTTTTAGAGGTTGATGAAAAATAAAGGTTGGTTATGGATAATTTTGAGTTTATAAAAAATGAGCTTCAAAAGTTTATTAAGAAATATTATATCAATGAATTAATCAAAGGGGGAATTCTATTCTTTGCAATTGGTGTATTGTATTTTTTAATTACACTTCTAATAGAAAATTTTTTATGGCTTAATAGTGTAGGAAGAACCATTTTGTTTTGGTTGTTCATTGTTGTTGAAACAGGATTATTTATTCGATTTATCGCTATACCCATTGCAAGACTTTTACAGTTAGCAGAAGGAATTGATTACAAAAGAGCATCGAGAATAATTGGAGATCATTTTACTGAAGTTAACGACAAATTATTAAACCTTTTGCAGCTAAGTGAAAATGAAAACTCCTCTTCTTTACTTTTAGCAAGTATAGAGCAAAAATCAAGAGAATTAAAACCTGTACCATTTAGACTTGCGATCAATTTTAAGAAAAACGCAAAGTATTTAAAGTATGCTGCGTTACCAGTAGGAATATTTATTATACTTTTTGTTTTCAATAAGACGAGTTGGATTTCTGATAGCTATAATAGGGTGGTTAATTATCAAGTGGCCTATGAACCACCAGCACCATTTCAATTTTTTATAGTTAACAAGGATTTGAATGCCTATGAGAATAAAGACTTCATTCTTAAAGTACGAACCGCGGGAGATGTATTGCCCGATAATGCAACAATAACCTATAATAACGAAGTTTATTTTTTGCAAAACACGGGTGTAGGAGAGTTTGAATATGTATTTAACCAACCCAAAGAGTCATTAGAATTTGTCATAGATGCTAATGAGGTTCGTTCGATTCCTTATGAACTTTCGGTCGTACCTATTCCGGCATTATTAGATTTTGAAATGCAATTGGATTATCCTGCATATACAAGAAAAAAAGATGAAACTATAAAAAGCTCTGGTAATGCGACCATACCCGAAGGAACAAAAGTTACTTGGTTGGTAAATACTAGAAATACGGATATGGTAGAACTAAAAACGAAAGACTCTATTATTTCTTTGAAACAAAAAAATACAGAATTTTCTTACAAAACAAACATATATTCTAATTGGGATTATGAGATTACAACATCGAATAAGAACGTTAAGGATTATGACAATCTATCATTTAATCTAAATGTGATCAAAGATCAATATCCCGAATTGAATTTAAAATCTGAAAAGGATTCAATAGACAATCAAACGGTTTATTTTTTTGGAAGAATTAGTGACGACTATGGATTAAGTAAATTAAGATTGGTGTATTACCCTGTCAGTAATTCTGAAGACAAAAGAATAAAAAAATTACCATTAAATCAAGCAACTTTTGATGAATTTATTTATGCATTTCCGGATCGCCTCGAACTTCAAAACGGTATTGATTATGAGTTCTATTTTGAGGTTTTTGATAATGATGTTATTCATAATTATAAGAGTACAAAAAGCCAAGTTTTCAATTTTAGAAAATTAACCCAAGACGAACGAGAGGATAAACTTTTACAAAAACAGAACGAAACCATTTCCGGTTTAAATAAATCGCTTGATAAGTTTAAGGAACAAGAGGACGAATTAAAAAGCCTAAGTAAACTTCAAAAAGAAAAGAAGCAACTTGATTTTAATGATAAGAAAAAACTTGAAGATTTTCTAAAACGCCAAAAACAACAAGAAAAAATGATGCAAGATTTTTCTAAAAAACTAAAGGAGAACCTCAATCAATTTGAAGAGAAAGAAGAGGAACCATTTAAAGATGCCCTTAAAGAAAGATTAGAAAGAAATGAAGAGCGCCTTAAAAAAAACGAAAAACTTTTAGATGAAATTCAGAAGCTAGCAGATAAGATTCAAAAAGAGGAGTTGACCAAAAAACTCGATGAACTTGGAAAAGAAAATAAAAACCTAAAGAAGAACTTAGAACAACTTTTGGAACTCACAAAGAGGTTTTATGTAATTGAAAAGCATGAAAAACTTGTTGAAAAATTAGATGATTTATCGGAAAAACAAGAAGAATTGTCTGAAAAAAACGAAGAAGAAAACAGCAAAGAGAAACAAGAAGAATTGAATAAGGAGTTTGAGGATTTTCAAAAAGAGATGGATGAACTTAGAAAGCAAAATGAAGATCTTAAGAAGCCAATGAGTCTTGATCAAAAAAAGGAAGACGAACAAGAGATAAAAAAAGAACAAGAAAAGGCTAGCGATAATTTAGAGAAGCAAAACAAACAAGAAGCGAAAAAGAACCAGAAGAGTGCTGCTCAAAAAATGAAGCAAATGAGCAAGGGGATGCAAATGCAAATGCAGATGGCAGGTGGAGAACAACAACAAGAAGACATGAAAATGTTAAGGCAGATCCTGGACAACCTGGTTGATTTTTCTATAGAACAAGAAGGTCTAATGAAAGAGTTTAAGAAGATTGATATTGATAACCCAACGTATTCTTTTAAGCTCAAGGATCAAAGTGTGCTCAGAGAAAACTTTATCCACATAGATGACAGTCTTTATGCTCTTGCAATGCGCACACCACAAATATCTGAGGATGTCACTAAGAAGCTAACAGATATAGAATTCAATATTAATAAGTCATTAGAAAGGCTGGCCGAAAATCAAATTGTACAGGGGTCGGCGAACCAACAATATACAATTACAGGATCAAATGATTTGGCCTATTTGTTAAGCAGAACATTAGATCAAATGCAAAACAGCATGTCTGCATCGGGGAAAGGAAAAGGCGGATCAAACGAGTTTCAGCTGCCGGACATAATTAAGAAGCAAGAGGAGTTAAATGACAAAATGGAAAAGGGAATGGAGAAAGGAAATAAAGAAGGTCAGAAAAAAGGGGAGCAGAATGAAGGAAAAAAGGGCGAAGGAAAAGATGGTAATGAAGGCGAACAAAAAGGAGAAAAAGGCGAAAAGAGAAATGGAGAAGGGCAGGGACAACAAGGGGAATCAGAACAACAAAACGAAGACATAAACGGGGAGTTGTATGAAATATATAAGCAACAACAAGAACTTAGAAATGCGTTAGCCGACAAAATAAAAAAGGAAGGAAAGGATAAAGGAACAGGAAGTGATTTGCTTAAAAGAATGGAACAAGTGGAAGATGAATTATTAGAGAAAGGCTTCAATCAAAGAACACTTGGTAGAATGTTAGAGCTAAAGCACGAGCTGCTAAAATTAGAAGACGCAACATTACAACAAGGAGAGGAAGAGCGTCGAGAAAGCAAAACAAACCAAACACAGTTTGAGAACGAAAACAAAGAGAGATTAGACAAGGCAAAACAATATTTCAATACTACTGAAATATTAAACAGACAAGTATTACCTTTGCGGCAAAATTATAAGAGAAAAGTACAAGAGTATTTTAAAAAGAACAATGATTAATTTCTTTTACGAAACAAAGGTTGAGGCGTTAGATGAGGCTAGTCTTATTTCATGGATCGGCGTGGTGATTTTGTCTGAAAACAAGACAGAGGGTGAGATCAATTTTATCATGTGTGATGATGATTACTTACTTCAGATTAACCAAGTTTTTTTGGATCATGACACCTATACAGACATTATAAGTTTTGATAACACGATCGGAAATCAACTACATGGTGATATATTTATTTCAGTAGAAAGGGTGGTAGACAACGCAAAGATTTATGGTGTTTCTGTTGATGAAGAAATGCGACGAGTTTTGATTCATGGTGTTTTGCACTTGTGTGGATACAAAGACAAAACAGATGAAGAGGAAAAGCTTATGAGACAAAAAGAAAACGAAAAATTAGAATTGTTCCACGTGGAACAATGATGAGCAAGAAATGATTTTGTTCCACGTGGAACAAAATTTTATCCCAAAAAGTTTAATGTTCCACGTGGAACAATGGAGTAGAAATTATGTTTGAAAATGAGTATGATGTAATTGTGGTAGGTGCAGGACATGCAGGAAGTGAAGCTGCCGCTTCGGCCGCAAACTTAGGATGCAGCACTTTGCTGATCACAATGAACTTGCAAAACATTGCACAAATGAGTTGTAATCCTGCCATGGGCGGAATTGCAAAAGGACAGATTGTTCGTGAGATTGATGCGCTTGGTGGTTATAGTGGTATTGTAAGCGATCGAACGGCAATTCAATTTAAGATGTTGAACAAATCAAAGGGTCCTGCAATGTGGAGTCCAAGAGTGCAGAGTGATCGAATGCGCTTTGCCGAGGAGTGGAGATTGCTGTTAGAACAAACCCCTAATCTTGATTTTTATCAAGAAATGGTGAGTGGTCTTTTAGTTGAAAATGGAGAAGTAAAGGGTGTAAGAACGTCACTGGGAATTGAAATAAAATCAAAGACGGTAGTGTTAACCAACGGAACTTTTTTGAATGGATTAATACACATTGGAGACAAACAATTTGGAGGAGGTAGAGCAGGAGAAAAAGCCGCCACCGGAATCACAGAGCAACTAATGGGTTTTGGTTTTGATGCAGGAAGAATGAAAACCGGAACACCTCCTAGGGTTGACGGAAGGTCGTTGGATTTTTCTAAAATGATAGAACAACCAGGAGATGATAACCCTGAAAAATTTAGTTATACAGATTTAACAAAACCACTTAAAGAACAAAGATCATGTTACATGACGTATACTTCTTTAGAGGTACATGATTTGTTACGCGAAGGCTTTGATCGTTCGCCAATGTTTAACGGAAGAATAAAAAGTATAGGTCCAAGATATTGCCCTTCTATAGAAGATAAGATTAATAGATTTGCAGACAAGGATAGACATCAACTTTTTGTGGAACCCGAGGGTTGGAACACAGTAGAGGTATATGTAAATGGATTCTCTACTTCGTTACCAGAAGATGTTCAATTCAAAGCATTAAAATCTGTAGTAGGTTTTGAAAATGTAAAATTCTTTAGACCTGGTTATGCAATCGAGTATGATTATTTTCCGCCAACACAATTAACACACACCTTAGAAACGAAATTAGTTTCTGGTTTGTTTTTTGCGGGACAAATTAATGGAACAACAGGATATGAAGAGGCAGCTTCTCAAGGTTTAATGGCAGGCATAAATGCTGCACAAAAAGTTAAAGAAGAGGAAGAATTTATTCTTAAAAGAAGCGAAGCTTATATTGGGGTATTGATTGACGACTTAATTACAAAAGGAACTGAAGAGCCTTATCGAATGTTTACCTCTAGAGCAGAATACAGAACATTATTAAGACAGGATAATGCAGACTTTAGATTAACACCTCAGTCGCATAAAATTGGTTTGGCTTCTGATGAAAGATTGAGAAGAATGGAAAAGAAAGAAAAACAAGCAAATGCTTTTGTTCAGTTTTTTAAAGACACCAGCGTTTCACCAGAGGAGGCAAATCCTGTTTTAGAGTCTAAGAATTCTTCACGAGTTAATCAAAGTGGTAAAATGTTTAAGTTGTTTTCAAGACCTCAAATTGCTCTTGAGGATGTTAGACGTTTTGAAAAAGTTAAATCTTATATCGAAGAACATAATCTAGATAAAGAAGTTTTAGAACAAACCGAAATTCAAGTTAAATATTCTGGATACATTGAAAAAGAAAGAAACAATGCTGATAAGCTTAATCGATTAGAGAACATAAAAATCCCGAAAGATTTTGATTACACAAAGTTAAAATCATTGTCATTTGAAGCTTGCGAAAAGATGTCCAAAATTCGACCAGCAACAATTTCTCAGGCATCAAGAATTAGTGGTGTATCACCAAGTGATATTTCTGTGCTTTTAGTTTATATGGGAAGGTAATGGATAGTGTAGTTTGTAAACAAGAACGAGCTCTTAAAGGCAAAATTCTTTCGGTGTTTATTTTGGTATTTTCTGTTTTCTTTTTGTTTACCACTTCAGAACCTCTTTTTTCTAGAATAATTTTATTGGGCGTTTCTTTATTTGTTTTTGGTTTTTCGGTATCCTATAAAATTAATATGGACTTTAATAATCAAAAACTTTTTTCTGTTTTTGGAATTACCATTTTCAAAACAAAACTAAAATTAGAATACCCAGAGTATATTTCAGTTTTTTCTGCCTCTTATAGTTTGAATAATGAATGGGGTTCTGTTGCCGCAATCGGAACCAAAGAAAGACATGATAAAGTTGTTGTTCGTTTTTTTACAGGAAACAAAAACTTTACACTATATACAACAGAGAATTATCAAGTAGCATTAGATAAAGCAAATGCACTAAGCGAACTATTAGGAATAGAAATTTACAATACAGTTGAAAAATAGTTCCACGTGGAACATTTTGAAGTTTTCTGTTTTTTTATATAAAGACAATAGTAAAAAAGAAGATTGTTTTAAGTCACCTATTAAAGAGTAATGAACAAAACACAAGATTTAGATTTTTTTATCGAATGTAAAGATTTCACAGTTTCCGGAAAAAAATTTCAATTACTTCATGATGATCAATTAGAAATGTTGATTACGACTCCAAAACCAAATGATTCGGATTTGGGCATGTATTATCAAAGTGAAGATTACATTTCTCATACCGATTCAAAACGATCTCTTTTTGAAAAACTCTACCATATTGTAAAAACCTATTCGCTAAACAAAAAGATTACGCTAATTACAAAACTTAACAGGAACACCGGAGAATTGTTAGATATTGGAGCAGGCACTGGAGACTTTTTAGCTTTAGCCCAAAAAAAGGGTTGGAGGACTAAAGGAATAGAACCAAATGATCATGCAAAAAAATTAGCCAAACAAAAAGGAGTTGATTTAGAATCTGAATCTAATAAATTTGATTCAGAGCAATTTGATATAATTACCATGTGGCATGTTTTAGAACACATATCAGGTTTAGAAAATCAAATAAAAGAATTAAATCGACTTTTAAAGCCCGGCGGCCATATTGTTGTTGCGGTTCCTAATTTTAAATCTTATGATGCGCAATATTATAAATCGTTTTGGGCAGCATATGATGTACCCAGACACCTTTGGCATTTTTCTAAAAAAGCAATTCGCATACTTTTTGAGAATGAAGGTTTGTATTTAGAAAAAACTCTTCCGATGAGATTTGATTCATTTTATGTGTCTCTTTTATCTGAAAAGTACAAAACAGGAAAAATGAATTTTTTTAAGGCTTTTTGGATTGGACTACGCTCTAATATAAAAGGAAGACAAACCCAAGAGTTCTCTTCACACATTTATATACTTAAAAAGTAGTATTTCGTTTTTTAAACACACTTTCTTGTGTTTTGTAAATAATCCTATCCCAATACCAGCCCTTTTAGCCGAAAAGGGCTTAAAAGGCTTTATTTTGGCTTGTTTTTAATAGTTTTTTCATATAACAACACGAAAAACTATTGTTTTTTATTATAGTCTGTTATTTTGATAAAATATATTGAATAACATCAAGTGAACTTTGATATTTTTGCCCAGAACTAAATTTTTGAAAAATGAGAAAATTTTTATGGATTGCAATTTCAGGTTTAATTCTGATGTCATGTAATCAACAAACTGAAAAAACCGGTTTTGTAAATAACACCAAAGTTGTTTCTGATTATAAAGAAATGAAAGTGGCACAAGAAAAATGGACTAAGCGTAACAATGAAGTAAGAGCAGAGCTAGAAGAAAAAGCAAAGCAATTTCAGATTGAAGTGCAAGGATATCAGAACATCATGAAATCTATGTCTAAGACAAATAGAGAGAAGAAAGAGCAAGAATTAATGGGTAAGCAGCAATCATTGCAAAGAGAACAGCAAGCTAAAATGCAAGAAATCCAACAAGGAAGCCAAGTCGAAATAGACTCTATTATTAATAAAGTAAAAAGTTATATAGAAGATTACGGTAAGAAAAATGGATATACATATATCTATGGAGATACAGAAGCCAGTAATATACTTTATGGTAAAGAAGAACTTGACCTTACAGATAAGATTCTTAAAGAGCTAAACGGAGGAGAAGATACTACTGCTACAGAAGCTAAAGAATAGATCTTTTTCTTTTAAATTTTAAACCCCCAACAGACTTCCTGTTGGGGGTTGTTTTTTTGGAATAGTAATGAGTTGAAAAAAGCATAATTTTAACATTTTGAAAGCTTTTTTCTTACAGAAAAAAATAAACGCATTTTAACACTTTGTCGGGAAAAGTTGCTTTTTTTAGGTGATTTAATTCTTGTAAAAAGTGCCAAAATATGCACTAATCGTCTCTTTTTTTTCTGTTTTTTCTGTTTTTTCTATAAAAAATTGGGGAGATATACACCTTATATGGGAACTCTACTTAATTTTTTAAACCAGTCCAACAGTCTGATTAACAAAATTTTATGTATATTGAAATGTTTTTTGAAAATGTTTTCGTTTCAATTTAAATTAGATAACATCAAGAGAGTCAGAAAATTATTACAAAAAAAACTTAAATTTTAGTTTGATATATATATTTAATTTATAATTTTATGTCTTGGTAAAAAATATATTAACAACATTATTAACAAGCGCCCCAAATCGCAGAGTTAATATCGAATATTCACCTTGATTTTAAGCGTGATTTATGAAGAATAAACTTAACCTCATATCGTCATTTGCTATCGTTGCAACGCTCTTGTTTTTTTCTTCAAAGAGCGCTGCTCAAGAAATTTCTGCGCCATTGTTTTCTCTTAATGGGTCTACCACAGCAATACCAAGACTTTGTGTAAATCAAAACACGCCAAATAGAGAGGCTGAAGCGACTTATGAAACTGGAGCTGTTTTAGTTACAGGAACAGAATTCGTCTTAGAATTATCAGATTCAGATGGTGTTTTTGCTGATCCAGCTTTAGAATTATCACGTTTTACTACTAGCGTTGCTATCCCTCCGGGTGGTGATATCGTCTTCCCTTCTTTTGAAGTTCCTAAGGATCTTGCGGGCGAAAATTATGGATTAAGAGTTAGAGCAATATTGACAGATGGAGGAGCTGATATTTTAAGTGCGGTTAACGAAGGAAACGCAATTTACTTTTTTGATTTTTCTCAAGGAGTTACTTTAACCGGATCAAACATTGAAGCAAACACAGTTGCTTTATGTGAAGGAGAATCAGCCACTTTAACGGCTTTGCCTGATAATTTTCCAGAATATGTATGGACCCGTAATGGTTCAGTAATTTCTGGAGAATCTGGACCAATCTTAGAAAATGTAGATCAAACAGGAACCTATGTGGTTCAGGTTAATTTTGGAAGCTGTAATGGTGATTTTAATTTTGATACAGCACAAGTAGAGGTGATCGACTTCAATACAAGCACGGTAAGAATCAACGAATCTTCTCCTCAACAATTTTGTCCTAGTGATGTTAAAATATTGACTACAAGTGTAACCGATCCAGGGTTTACTTATGAGTGGTTTAGAGATGGAGAATTGGTGCCTGAACTTACGGGTCCTACAGCAATTTTACCCGAAAGTAATTTTGGAGGAATTTATACGGTAACCGTAACAGGAACACCAACATGCGCAATAACAACAGATCCGGTAGAGGTCATTAATCTGGGGTCGGATATTCTCACACAACCCCCTCCTCAAATAATGATATTGCCTACACAGCCCACACTCACCCTGGCAATAACGACCAACGCCCCGCCCTCCGGTAGTACGGTTCAATGGTTTAGAAATGGCATAAGTTTTCAAGCGCAGCTCCCGATCACAGATTCGAGAGCTTTGTCTATTGAAGTATCTGACCCAGGTGTGTATGTAGCCAGTGTGTTTGCGAATGACTCGTGTATGGATACTCTTACAGCGACAACCGAAGTGTTTGAGCCTGTTGGCTTTAGAGCGGTCATCACAACACTTTTAAGCTGTGAGGATGATGCGGGTAATCTGGGATTAGAAAATTTATTCGGAATAACATCCACAGGAGTAGAAGTGCCAATTACTTTAGAACAATATTCTTTCTTTGATTTCGAATGGTTTTTAGAAGGCCAATCTACAGGTGTTACAGAGAATGTTTTTCCAGTTACAGGTGCCAATGTAGGTGAAACCTATGTCTTAGAGGTAACCCTTAGGGGAGATTCTACTTTTGCCACAGCCGTATCTAATGAGTTAACAGTCGAATTACTATCCGCGGGCGTACAAATTGTGCCTTCGTTATCATTCCTTCCGGTAGGCAGCACAATTACACTAAGCGCCCCGCAAAGCTCAACATATACCTATGAGTGGTTTATTGTGGTGGATGGCCAAAATCAACTAGCGCAAAACGGAGTAAATATTGTTACCGGACAAGGCACTGATACCATAGAAATTAATGCTACCGGACAATATTTTGTAAGAATAACGTTGTTGGATTGTGTGATTGATTCAGAACTTATTACAATTACAAATAGCCCACCGGGTGTGTCTGAAATAATCCCTAATGTGGTAACACCATTTAGTAGTAGTGGACAAAATGATTCTTGGGTGTTGCCTGATTCTCTATCAAGGCAGCAAGATGTAGAGGTTACAATATATGATTTAAATGGTGGAGTCGATTTTAAGACCGTTAACTACCAGGATGACTGGCCGTTAACGACCTCAAAATCTGGTGGAAGAAGCCCCATATATTATTATATAATAACAAAAAATAATTCCGTAGTCAGAAAAGGTTCGATAACGGTAATGAGATAAATTTATGGTAAGAAGATTACTTTTATTAATGATATGTTTGTCCTTTAACCTTGCCAAAGGACAAGAGGAAAGTACTACTGTGTTTGGAGTACTTCCTACAGATATCCCTACCCATAATTTGGTAAAATATAACCGTTTTTACTTTAACCCTACTTTTTCTCTGGTACGCGAAAACAAAAAATCCATTAACGTATATAGTAAAATACAGTGGGCTGGATTTAATGATAATCCACAAACATATCTTATTAACTACACCTCTAATTTTGATGAAAGAATGGGGGTTTCTATAGGTTTACATCAACAAAACGAAGGAATTTATAGATATTTTGGAGGTACAGCAAACTACTCTTATAATGTAGAATTAGATCGAGATATGAACCTTACTTTTGGGATGAACCTGTCATATTCTCAAAGCGGAATTAAATCTAATATAGATGCTGCAGAAAACACTTTGAATAATGGGCAGATCATCCTTTCTGATGATGTAATTCTTAACTACCAAAACAGCTCTGTTTTTGTATTAACTCCTGGAATTAACTTTAACTATGCCGAATTCGACGTTGGGGTTTCAGTGGTAAATTTGGCCGCATATAATTTAACCGCTAGTGAATTGTTAACAGATAACATGGCCTTTAATGGTCATGTAATGTACACTAGACCTTTAGAAAGACGATCAGATAAAACAATCCGAGGTATGGCTTATGCTACAATGCTGCCGGATTCGGGTTCAGAAGTAGAATTAGAATCAAACTCCAATCTTAGATATGGGGGTAATGTAATACTTGAACTTCCTGAACTAGGGTGGGCACAAGCAGGATATAATAGTTTCTATGGAGCTTCTGTTGGTATTGGAGGAAATATTAATTCAAATGTTTCGATTGGATATACCTATGAAATGGGATTAGGAAATACAGGCGACTTTGGTTCAACACACGAAGTGGGGTTAGCATATAATTTTGAAACTGAAAAACCAAGAAGACGAAGTAAAGGAACAAAATCAAGTACCCAAAAAGCATACGAAGCCAGAGATTCAGAAATTAGAAGATTGAAGAAAGAAATTCTGGAACAAAACAAAATAATAAGAGAATTACAAGACGATCAAGGAGAATCTAAGAGTGATGCCCAAAGAGCGATGAGTGAATTAGAGAGATCTATCGCCGAGGCTAAAGAAAGAGAATCTAAAGCGGCAAGTGAACTCGAATTAAAACGAGAAGAAGAGGTTAAATTATTAAATAAACAAGCCGAAGAAGAAGAGCGATTAAGAGCTCAAATGAAGTTAGAGGCTGAAATGGCTGAAAAGCAAGCAGAGGAAGAGCGATTAGCGGCAGAAAAGAAACTGCAACAGGAAATCGCTGAGCAAGAAGCTGCCGGACAGAAAACAGAAGAGGAACAAATTGCTGCAGAAGAAGCAATAAGAGAAGCCGAGGCCGCTAAAGAGCAAGCCGAAGAAGAAGCAAAATTAGCTGCACAAAAGCAATTGGAAATAGAGATAGCCGAGAAGAAAGCTGAAGAAGAACGATTGGCTGCACAAAAAGAAATAGAGCGTGTTGAAGCTGAGAAAAAGGCTGAGGAAGAGCGATTAGCTGCACAAAAAGAAATAGAGCGTGTAGAAACACAAAAGATAGATGAAGCTGCAGAGGCTGCACGATTAGCAGAAGAACAAAGACTGGCTGCTGAAGCTGCAGAGGCTGCACGATTAGCCGAAGAGCAAAGATTGGCTGCTGAAGCTGCAGAGGCTGCACGATTAGCCGAAGAGCAAAGATTGGCTGCTGAAGCTGCCGAGGCCGCACGATTAGCTGAAGAGCAAAGATTGGCTGCTGAAGCTGCCGAGGCTGCACGATTAGCCGAAGAGCAAAGATTAGCTGCTGAAGCTGCAGAGGCCGCACGATTAGCCGAAGAGCAAAGATTAGCTGCTGAAGCTGCCGAGGCCGCACGATTAGCAGAGGAACAAAGGTTGGCTGCTGAAGCTGCAGAGGCTGCACGATTAGCTGAAGAGCAAAGATTGGCTGCTGAAGCTGCCGAGGCCGCACGATTAGCTGAAGAGCAAAGATTGGCTGCTGAAGCTGCAGAGGCTGCACGATTAGCTGAAGAGCAAAGGTTGGCTGCTGAAGCTGCAGAGGCTGCACGATTAGCAGAGGAACAAAGATTGGCTGCTGAAGCTGCAGAGGCTGCACGATTAGCAGAGGAACAAAGATTGGCTGCTGAAGCTGCAGAGGCTGCACGATTAGCCGAAGAAGAAAGAAAGAGACAAGAAGCGGCCGCTGCTGCTAGTCAAGAAAAAGAAGAAGGGCTTGATGAAATCAAAAAAGAACTAGACAACAACAGTCGAGTTTCTAATAAAATATTTGCCCGTAGAGATTCCTTATTAACCACTAGTCTAAATGTAGATAAGCGTGAATTTAGTAAGTTACTAGAATCTCTTGTTAATATGAATGATGATGCCGAAGAAGCCAAAGGTTCTGATCCTACAAGTTCTAAAAAGCTTAGTGCAAGCAATAGGTTTGTAAAGTTTGCTGATGCAACGAGACCAGAGGCTCAAATAGCAACCAAGTTTATACCAGGTTATCCAGAAGGATATTACCTCATTGGTAATGTGTTTAAGGGTGGAGAGTATGCTAACAAGTTTACTACCACACTAAAAGATTTAGGATTTAATGATTCTAAAATTATCCTTAATCCTGAGAATCAGTTCCAATATGTTTCTGTAGAAAGCTATACGAACAAAGAAGAAGCTGTGCAGAAATACCTAAGTAGTATTGATAATAGGTATTATGGAGATATGTGGATACTACATATTGCCAAGAGTAGAGTAGAATCTTATAAAAAGCTATTACAGGAAACGAAGTTAATAACAGATACAGTTAAAGACGACACGGTATTAACAGAAAGCCTGTCTTATATCGGTGGACATAATATTGAAAATGGATATTACTTAATTACAAATATTTTCAAAAGAGAAAATTATTTCGAAAGAGGAATGGAGAAGCTTAAATCTCAAGGATTACAGCCTCAATATTTTAGAAATCCGAAAGACAACTATATATATGTATACCTGAAGAAATTTGATAGCCTTGATGATGCTAAACAGAGTTTATTCTCTAATGTGAATAATTCCTATGGTGGAGATCTATATATATTGAAGATACAGTAACTAGAATGACCCAAAATAAAACACTAAATACTCAGCTTATGAAAACCAAAATACACATCAAAATTGTATTGGCGATGTTGGTTTTAATCGCCAGTAACATAAGCAACACATATGCTCAGGTAGCTTTTGATACAGTACCTAATAGTACTTTAAGAATTAATGGAGAGCTTAAAATCATTGCTAACAGTATAGTTGGTTTAAATCAAAACATAACAAATGGTTGTAGAACCGGAGGCGGTACAGACTTTGTACCTAATGATGATTACGATGGCGGTTGTTGGAATAACAGTTATAATGACACTAATTTTAGGAGGACATTTGGATATATAGATGTTGATGGTGATGCATTTGGAACCACCTTTAGTTCTAGTAGTGCAACTTTAGATATTAGGCCACCTGCTGCAGCACAATGTGAAAGGATTGCCTATGCAGGTTTATATTGGGCGGCGTCCTATTTTGGAGATTTAGACGGTGATGATGATGCTATATATACAGGATTGCCTTTACCAGATAATAGGCCAGATTATAGAACCATAAAATTGAGGCACGAAAGTCAGGCTGGTTATACAACCATTACTGCAGCACAAACCCAGGTTCTTTATGATGGATACCGTAACACCGCAACCAACGCCAGCGATGTGGCTGCGATTGATATGCCTTATGTGTGTTACGCCGATGTAACTACTATTTTACAGGGCTTAGCAGATCCACAGGGTGAGTATACCGTTGCAGATATGCGTGCTTCTATAGGTAAGGCCCCATTAAACTCTAATGGTATCTCAGGGGGTTGGGTATTGGTAGTGGCTTATGAAGACCCTCAATTGTCGGCAAAATATATTAGTACAACGAATGGATATTTGGTAATTGCTCCAGGAGATCCGGCAAGAACATTTGATTATTCAAATTTTGAGACTTTACCAGCACCGCTTCCTGTTCGTGCAAGGTACGCAATCGCAACCTTAGAAGGAGATCAACCGTTTACGGGTGATGTCTTTCAGGTACAAAATACTGGGGGTACTCAAACCGATATTTTTACTACACCAGCGAATCCAGCCGGGAACTTTTTCGATAGTTCTATTACTGTAGATGGAAATTATGTAACAAACAGAAATCCAGCTTCAGAAAACACACTTGGTTTTGATGCTGATATTTTTGATATTCCAAATCCGGGAAATACGGTTATTGGAAACAATCAAACCTCTGCACAGTTTACTACCACTTCTGCAGGTGATGCATATAGTGTGTTTTTTAGTTCTTTTCAAATAGAAGTTATTGAACCAGAATTAACGGTAACTAAAAGAGTATTAGATATAAATGGTATAGATATTACTGGAGATCCGGTAAATTTTGCCGATCAACTGTTTTATGAACTCACCATAGAAAACCAAGGAAACGAAGACATAACAACAGCCACGATTCGAGATGTGTTGCCTGCTAATGTAGATTTTACATTAGGTAGTATAACTACAAGTAATCCAGGAATAACGGCAATTCCTACACCAGACAACAGACAGATAGATATCACGATTAACGACAACTTAGTTGTTCGTAGCGGAGGAGTGCATACTGTTCGTTTTGGAGTAAGCGTGGTGGCTACTTGTGCAGACTTAAGAGATGCATGTTCTAATCAAATTAATAACGTAGCAATTTCTACATATACAGGAGTTGAATCTGGTATCACTAAATCGGGAGAAGAAAGTATTTTAGAACAGGATGCTTGTCGATTTGATGTCGCAGGATCATCAAATGTATTAGTAAATGATGGGATCTGTTTTACCGAGTCGCAGCCTGCGTTTATTTGTACAGGATCCTTAACATTAACAGCCGGTGCAGGATTTACCAATTATTCTTGGGAAAACACGGCTAATCCTGGTGTTGTAATAGGCACCAATCAAACATTAGATGTTACCGTTGCAGGAACGTATCAAGTGACTAAAACTGGAGCGGCAGGTTGTCAAGACGGTATCGAAACTTTTGTGGTAGATGCGTTTAATACTGTTGACAACCCACTAGTGAATATTGTTAATGTTGATCTTGCTACTAACCCTAGTGTTAATGGTAATATAAGAACTTGTCCAGTAACAGGAGATGATTTACCTGAAGTATTTTTATGTGGAGCTGGTACAACATTAGATATAGATTCTGGATTTACTACGGCTACGGCCATCGAGTGGCAAAGACTCGATCCGGCAGCTTGTCCTACAGTTATAAGAGATGAAAACTGTCCTACAACAGACGCCGGTTGTGATGGTGATTGGGTAACTGTTGGTACTGGAATTAATTTCACACTTGCTCAAGCAGGAGAATATAGAATTAATGCTACTTTTGATAGTAATTGTACAATACCATTTTATTTTAATGCTTTTCAAAACAACTTTGACCCTGATCTGGTTGTTGTGGAGCAAATTATTTGTGGTAATCCTGGTACTTTACGAGTTCAAAACTCATCAAATCAATACGAATATCAACTAATTTCACCATCAGGGGCTACAACGGCATATCAACTTTCAGCTGAGTTTAATGGATTAACAGAAGTTGGAACGTATTTTGTTAATGTTCGTCAAACGGGTGGACTTCCAACGGCATGTACTTTCCAGGACAGTGTATTCTTAGACGAATTAGACGCTAATGAGATTGTGACACCTTTTTCACCACTATGTCCAGGTGATAGGGGTCGAATAGAGATTACAGTTACAGATTCTCAAATTAATTATACCTATATAATAAACAATACAGCAGGAACATATAATGATACCGAAGGTCCAACAACGCTTCCTAATCATATATTTAATGGTCTTAATCCGGATACATATGATGTACAAGTAATTTCTGCAGACGGTAGTTGTTCTGAAGTATACCAGGTAACGATTGATCCCGCAGCTACATTTTCGGCAACAATTGCCTTAATAGAAGACTTGCATTGTAACCCGGATTATCAACCTAATCCAAACCTTAACGATCCAACACATCCTGATTTTGATCCAACGGCACCGCCATTCGATCCAGATCGCGATATAGCAATTTATGAAGTAACGGTTACAGGAGGTACAGGAACTCCACCAAGCTTTGCGTTTAATAACCAAATGGATTTTCTGGGAACTAACCTTTTACCAGAACCAGGAACAACATATCGATTTAGAGCAACTACAGCAGGTAGTTACCCCGTGTATGTATCTGATAATGCTACCAATTGTGTAGTATTTGCAGGCTCTGTGGATGTTACAGATTATGTGCCTGTGGAGGCTACTGCAACTCCTACAAACCCTACGTGTAACTCAGATCTTGGAGCAATAGTAGTTACTATTACTGCAGGTTTTGCTGAAGGTCCATTTACATATATTTTAAACCTAGGGACTCCTTCAGAAGTAAGAATTGGCCCAAGTAATAATACGACAGAAACGTTTAACAATGTTGATCCTACAGTATCCCATACGGTTACTGTAGAAGATCAATTTGGTTGTGATTTTACAGTGACACCAGATGTAACTTTTACCACTCCAGGTGAAATAGTTGCCACAATAGATGATAATTTTAGATTATTGAGTTGTACAGCTACTCCAGATGCACAAGTACAAGTAACAGCAATTGCTGGTGGTTCTGGTAGTTATGAGTGGAGCTTAAATCCGGCGGGTCCGTTTACTGCAGTTGGAGCAATTCCTTTCACCATAGATTTTCCAAGTGCTGGTTCTTTCACTTTATATGTTAGAGATCAAGCAGGGACTTGTGTTGAGAGCTTCCCAATTACGATAGATCCACTTTTAGAAGTTGATAGCGTTACCATTACACCAGGTGATCAAGATTGTTCTAATCAAACAGTAGACGTTGTGGTTTCGGCCTTACCGGTACTTACAGCACCTACAGTTTATGAATTTAGTATTACACCAGACCCTGCCACAGGAGCAGCGGCCACTGGTAGCACGGTATTTAGTACTACAACCAACTATACATTTACTAATGGAGTATCGTATACGGTAACTGCCAGACGAAGTGATAGTGAATGTACAAATACAGGTAATTTTACAGGAACAGCTGTTCCTGAAATAGATATCACAAGTGCTGTACAAGACAGGCCAGTAACTTGTGTAGGCGATAATGATGGAGCCTTTACCTTTACTGTGGGTAATAGTGCTTCTTTTGATTATACAATTCAGGGGCCAGCACCTAGCACAACAGTAATAGCAAGTGCAACTGGGGTTGTTACCACCTCTGTTACAATTCAGAGCCCAGCAACACCTTTAGTAGCCGGTACGTATACGATTACCGTTACAGATACTAGCTTAGCTTCAGGAAATTGTACTGATACAGCAACCGTAGATATCACAGAACCAGCAACACCATTGAGCTTTACAACAGATGTTGATTCTGCAGATTGTGGTAACCCTACAGGTATCATAACCGTTAATGCTGTCGGTGGACGAGGAGGATATCAATATGAATTAAGAGACGCTGCAGGTGTTGCAGTTTTAGTTGCTTACCAGGCAAGTAATGTGTTTAACAACTTGACTCCTGCGACCTATACAGTTTTTGTACGAGATAATAGCGATCCTACGCTAGCCTGTGAGGTTGATCAACAGGTAGTGATGCCAGTGACAGGCCCACCTACTTTAGCGCTAGATACAGGTGGAGACGAATGTTATACTCCGGCAGATCCTGCTACGCAGTGGATCGTCATTTCACCAACAGAAACACCGGTAGGGCCATTTACATATAGTCTTAATGGAGGAGCACCGGTTGCGGTTGCATTTTTAGCATCACCACCAGCACCAAACGCTACTACTTTTGAGATTCCTAATTTAGCACCTGGAGCTTATACGGTTACAGTTACCAATACAGCAAGCACATGTGCATCTGCTCCAATTAATTTTACGATTAATCCAGAATTAACAATAACTGCTAATTTAACCAAAGACTTAACATGTGCACCAACTCCAGATGCAACAATAGAGTTTACTGCAACAGGTGGAGATGGAGCTTATACTTTTGATGTTATTGATGTAGGTACTGGAGGAGTTTTTAGTGCTAATGTTACATCGCCTGTTTCTATAAACACTGGAGGAACATATCAAATTAGAGTTACTGATGGCGAGGGTTGTATTGCCTTATCAAACGAAATTATAGTAACTCCTTATATACCATTAGCTGCTACTGCAGTCCCAACAGATCCAGACTGTCCAGGAGATGGCGGTTCTATTTTGGTGACTGTTACCGCAGGAGATGGGCCATTTACCTATATTCTTGATGGAACCACGACAGTAGGTCCAACAGGAGTAACGACAAATAACTTTACTAATGTAGGCGTAGGACCGCATACTATTACCATTACCGATGGTGATGGGTGCGATATAACACCTGTTTTAAATGCCACAATTACAGCACCGACACCTATATCTGCAGATATTGCTGTTTCAGATTATCGTTGTGATGCCAGTGGATCAAGCACAACACCTCAATTAGCAGTAATAACTATTTCAAATCCCGCAAACGGTAATGGTAGTTATGAATATAGTATAGATGGGGTTGATTTTACGAATACGACAGGAGTATTTAATAACTTAACTGATGGGACATATACCTTATTCATTCAAGATACAGACACAAGAGCTTGTCCTGTAAATTTAGGATCGCGAACAATAGACCCTTTACAGGAAGTTACAGACTTAACTTTTGTTCAGACACAGGTGCAGTGTCCTGCACTTACATCTGATGTTACACTAACAGCTACAGGAAGTAACGGCGCTGTTAGTTTTGAATTTAGAATAGCTGCTCCGGCAGCAAATGTAACAGCATTTGGCCCAGGAAGCACATTTCCTAACTTACCAGCCGGAACCACATATACCTTTGAAGCAATAACAACTACAGATGGATGTATATATTCTGAAGATTATACAGTACCTAATGTGGCTCCTATAGCAGTTTCGGGAACAGTAACTGCAGAGCCTACTTGTAATGGAGATACTGATGCAGCATTATCTTTTAATGTTACTGGGATAGATTTAACATCGACTACCTATAGCTATACTGTTACAGGTGGTACAATAGTAGGATCTATTACTGGTGGTCCGATTAATACTACTCCTACGCCAATACCTGGCTTAGGTGCAGGAACATACGATATTGTTGTTACCGATGATACTACAAATTGTCCTGCAACGACACAAGTGGTTATAACAGAACCTGCAGTTTTATCATTTACAGCAACGCCTTCAATTGCTGATTGTAATGCACTAAATGGAACAATTACAGTTACTGCTTCTGGCGGTAGAGGTGGATATCAATATGAGCTAAGAGACAATCTTGGTGCTGTATTGGTTGCATATCAAAATAATAATGTGTTTACAGGTTTAGCTGGGGGAACTCCTCCAACACCTATTACATATATAGTTGCAGTTAGAGATACAAATGATCCAACAACAGCTTGTGAGGCACCTACTCAAAATGTAGATCTTTTCCAGGCACCGCCAATAACTCTTGCATTAACTGAAGGAGGAGATCAGTGTTATACCAATGCTGATCCGGCTACACAATGGGTAACCATTACAGGTGGAGTAGCTCCATATACATACAGCTTGGATGGTGGAGTACCAGTTGCAGTTGATTTTACAATACCCGTCGGATTACCTGCTAATACTTTCGAAATACCAAACCTTACTCCAAGAAATTCGGGAAGTAATTATAGTGTAGTGGTATCAGATGATAATGGTTGTACTTCAGGAGCGATTACTTTTGAGATCCAAGATGAGCTTATTGTTACAGCTACGAGATTAAAGAACATTGATTGTTCTGCTACACCAGATGCACAAATAGACATAGTAGTTACAGGAGGAAATGGAGCCACTTCGTTAGAGGTTAGTTTCAACGGAGGTGCTTTTGCAGCTTACGCCGGCCCTATTCCTTTTACCACAACAACGCCTGGTGACTACCAATTTAGAGTTACGGATACCGCAACTCCACCAACGGTTGCTTGTACTGATCTTTCAGATGTGATCACTATTGATCCTGCTCCGAATCCAGCAGTATTAGCCCCAACAGTAACAGATGCTACTTGTCCGGGCTTGGCAGACGGATCGGTAACAGTTAATATAGACAATACGATAGGTACGCCTCCATATATGATCAATTTTAATGGTTTAGGATTTTCACCTCAAACTACCTATGGTGGTTTAGTAGGTGACGCTCCTTCAGTGGATCCATTAGGTAGAGAGTATATCTATGTTGTAATGGATGGTAAAGGCTGTACAACAACATTTAGTGCATTTGTTTTCGAACCAGAACCTTTTACCTTTACAAGAGTTGAAACCGATATTACATGTGGTGTTGGAGGAAATGTTCTTGGTAATGTTGTATATAGTGCCATTGCCGGTGGAACACCAGATTATACATATACCTTATTAAATATCGATGATACACCTGCAACCACAACTTCTCCTAATCCAGTAGGACCTACTTCTGCAACGACAGTTACTTTTGCAGATCTTGATTTTGGAGATTATAAACTAAGAATTGTAGACGATAATGGTTGTGTTACTGAAGATCCTTTTAATATAGCAACTCCTGCAATTTTTTCTATTGCTGCATCAACCACAGGATCGTGTCTTGATGGAGTTACTGCTTCTATCTCCGTATCTGGAGGTACAGGGCCTTTTGAAATTAGAGAATACCCAAGTGGTGTCTTTGGAGCATTGAATGCTTTACCTGTGACAAGTGGAACCCCTTTTGAACGTAATCATCAATTTCTTAACTTACCGTTTGGTACACCATTTAGTTTTGAAGTAAGAGATACATCAACGGGATGTACCGATATAAGAACATTGGCCCCACCACCAAACCCGGTAGGAACAGTTAGTATTACAGGAACAGAAACCAATGTAACCTGTAATGGCGCAGATGATGGCTTATTTACTTTTGATGTTAATGATTATCAAGGAACCGAGCTAACGTATAATGTGTTTAGAACCACTGATTTAGCTACAGATATTATTGTTAGTGAAGGACTTACATTTGATGCTCCAGGTGGAAATCCTCAAACAGTTGTACCACCAGGACCAGATAGTGGAGTGGTAAGAGGTTTTGGACCAGGAGAATATTTGTTAAGAGTAACTGAAACAGACGGAGGTGTAGTTACACCATGTAACTCATCGGTGATATTTACAATTACAGAACCCACAATACTTGATTTAAGTTTAGGAACACCTACAGTTGCAAACTGTAATACGGTGGCACAGGTTGTTGCTAATGGTATCGGTGGCGTGCCACCATATCAATATGCTGCAGTACCGGCAGGCGATCCTGCTCCAAATCCTGCAACCGACTATTCAACAAATAATGTATTAGATCTAAATCCAGGTGCGGTAGCTCCTTTCCAATTAGACTGGGATATTTATGTGATAGACGATCGTTGTAGTACTCCTGTTACAAGACCTGTAATGATTACTCGTACGGCAGATCCACAATTTACAGTAGTACCAGCATTTGTAGATAATGCCTGTATTTTTAATAATAACTATACATTTACAGTACAAGCCACAGGAGAAAGCCAGTTAGAATTTGGTATAGACGATGGTGATACTGGAACTGCAGACAGTCCCATATTTGTTGCCGGGGCTTCGTTAGGTGGTAATTTGTATGAATATACATATACGGTTACTGGTCCAAGTATAGACGAATATACATTAACAGTAAGAGATATAAATGGTTGTGAGGATGCAGATAGAATGATTGTATACCCAGAACTTATTGTTGATGCCAACTTTATAGCGCCTGATCCAACATGTTTAGCAGATGATGGAACTATTGAAGTTACGGTAACCGGAGGGTCTGGTTTTGCTACTAATTTTGCAAACTTTACATTTACCCTTACGGGTACAGATAGTAGTGGTACTCCAATCGTACCTATAGTACAAACGGGTGCCATATTAGGTATTCCTGCTGCTACATTTAATAATGTTACTGCAGGTACATATACAGTAGAAGTTAGAGACCTTACCATAGGCCCTGCAGCACCTGCTCCAGGAGGATGTGCCGTGACCGATGATGTGTCAAGACCAATACCAACAGAACCAGTATTAGACCCACCAACGATTACAGATGTAAGTTGTAATGGAGGTAGTGATGGTTCTATATTAGTTAACATACAGGCCGGTACAGATACCGATGGACCATTTACCTATGAATTATGGCAAGGACCTACTGGAACGGGTATATTATTACTTACACAACCTAGCGATCCATTATTTGATAATCTTGCAGATATTTCTTTAAACCCAGCGCCAGGGAATGTTTATGGTATTCGTATCATATCAGATTCTGGGTGTGAGGATGCCATTGAAAACATTACTGTACCAAGTCCTTTAGCATTAACAGCAAGTGCAACAGCAAGTGCTTACGGGTGTGATGCTTCTAATAATGATATATTGCCTAATATTACCGTTGATATTTTAAATGGTACGCCACCATATAGAATAACGTATACAGGACCATTATCTGGAACAAACATAGCGGTTACGGGTGCTCAATATGTAATTGATGCCGATGTAGCAGGAACCTATGTGATCACTGTGTTAGACTCAAATAATTGTTCATTTACTATTGTTCCGGATACGGTGATTCCGGTTTTCCCAATCATGACGGATCCGACAGTAACCAGAGATGCTCTCGGTCCTAATGGAGGAGTAATTTCTTGTACAAATGATGAAACGGTCACTGTATCAATTACAGGAGGAACGGGCCCATTTGATTTTGTAGAAATAAATGGTAATACTACTACACCTGTGTCTCAGCTAGGAATAGCTGCAGGAACAGATGACAATCCAGGTACAGTTGCTGTTGAAGCAAACGCTACCAATGTGACATTCGCATTACCAGATCCTGGGTCTTATATATTTAGAATTACAGATACAGGAACGGGATGTTTTATTGATACACCTCCTTACGAAATTGCTCCTTTTGACACTATAGAAGCTACTATAGTTCTAGGTAATAATGCTTCTTGTAATACCACTCCACCAACAACAGATGGATCAGTAGACTTAACAGTTACTGGGTATACGGGAACATATGATTATGTGGCTACCAATACCACTACTGGCGCAACGGTTAATAGTGTAGGTGAGAATACTGCCTCAGGAACAATTAATATTCCTGGATTAGGAGCGGGTAATATCGTAGTTACAGTAACAGCTACACAAACACCGTTCTGTGATGACGATTCTAATGCGATAACTATTACCCAACCAGCTCCATTAACACTAGATCTTGTAAGTGCCATAGCACCGGATTGTAATAATCCATTATCAGTAGTTACAATGGATGCAAATGGAGGAGTAGGCCCTTATGAGTATGCTGCGGTTGCAGGAACACTTGTTCCTGGTCCACCACCAGCTACACCAGGGGTATTCCCATTATCGGATACATTTAGTTTAGATCCAGGTCCAGGACCGGTGTTTGTATTAGATTGGGTGATTTTTGTACGAGATGCTAATGGGTGTATAACTCCTAGGCAAATCGTTATACCGCCACCAACTCCAGCACCAACTATAGACACTATAGATCCGTTTGTAGATGACGCGTGTGTTTTTGATAATGTTTATGAATTTACGGTAACGGCAACGAGTAATGTTACGATTCCACCGGGAACAGGAACATTGACATTCTCTTTAGATGGAGGAGCTCAAGTAGCAGGTACATCTACAGGGGTTAATACTGCCACTGTAGACTTTACAGTAAGTGGTCCAGGAACCTATTCTGTAGTTGCTTTTGATGAGAATGGATGTCCATCATTACCAAGAACGATTACAGTTTTCCCAGAGTTATCAGTAACGGCTACCATTACAGATCCGACGTGTAGAGATAATGATGCTACGATAATAGCGACAGTAACAGGAGGTTCTGATTTTGTTGCTAACCCTGGTAATTTCACTTTCGATTTGGTTGATGCCGGCACCGGTATTTCTATTGTTGGAGTGACACAAACACCAGGTCCAGGAGCAAATCAGCTTACGTTTAGCAGTACTGTTGTCGGAACAAACGGTATATTCCCAGGAGACTATAGAGTAGAAGTAACTGATAGTGCAATTAACACTGCACCAGGGTGTACGGCTACCGACGAGGTTACCGTACCGACGTTTGTTGATCCAATACCTTCAGCAACTGTTACAGATGTATTATGTTTTGGAGGAGATGATGGTACCATTTTAATTGAATTAGATCCTACGGCAGATGATAATCCGCCTTATACATACGAGTTATTTGTTTATGATCCATCGCCTACGGCGACAGGAGCTTCAGTAGCTGGCCCTCAGGCAAGTCCGTTATTCAATAATACAATAGCGCCAATACCAGCAGGTCAGTATGAGGTTGTTGTTACTTCTGGTACAGGATGTACAGCCACAGTAGAGCCAATAGATGTTGGTCAGCCATTAGCAGCACTCAATGTTGTCCCTTCACAGACACCATATAGTTGTGATGGTTCTAATGATTCTGTATTCCCAGTGATTACCTTAACCATTAGTGGCGGTACATCACCTTATGATGTTTCTTATATAGGACCATCTACTTCGGGTACAGAAACCGATGTAGCTGATGCAAATGCAGGATTACCAGATGTTCAGTATGAGATTGACGCTCCGGTTGATGGTACATACACCATTACAGTTACCGATAATAATAATTGTGTGTTTACGACTTTTGATGTTATTGTACCACCATTTGCGATCATGACAGATCCTACAATAACCAGAGATACCTTAGGTCCTAATGGAGGGGTGATTTCTTGTAATAATGATGAAACGGTTATTGTTTCGATTACTGGAGGAACAGGACCATTTGATTTTGTAGAAATCAGTGGAAGCGGTACCACACCGGTACCTTCTCAGTTAAATGTAGCTGCAGGAACAGATGATAATCCTGGTACAGTTGCTGTTGAAGCGAATGCTACCAATGTAGTATTTAGTTTACCAAGTGTAGGATCGTATGTGTTTAGAATTACCGATACAGGAACAGGGTGTTTTATAGATACTCCTTCGTATGATATTGTAGAGTTTGATACCATTGAAGCTGAGATCACTTTAGGAAATGATGTGAGTTGCTTTAATACGATCCCACCAGATGGATCCGTAAACTTAATTGTTACAGGATACACAGGAGCGTATACGTATGTGGTTACAAACACTACTACAGGTACTGTAAGTTTACCTGCACCAGGTGACACCACAACCGATCCACCAACAGGACTAAATATCCCAGGATTAGAAGCAGGTAACATAGTCGTTACCGTAACAGCTACACTAACCCCATTCTGTACTGATGATTCTAATGTAGTTGCGATTACCTTACCAGCAGAACTTCGAGTTACTGCGAATCAAATACGAGAAGAAAGTTGTAACCCACCAATCCCTGGAGGAGATGATGCCTTAATAGAAGCGGTAGGAGAAGGTGGAGTTCCAGCTCCAGGAGGTTTAGAATACCAGTTAGAAACTGCAGGAGGAGTAATATTAGCACCATTTAGTACTGATCCAAGATTTGGAGATTTAGGATTAGATGGTGGCATTGCACCTGCAGGTATAGATTATGTGGTAAGAGTTAGAGATAGCAGAGGTTGTGATGCAACAGATACGATCAATATCCAACCACCAGCTCAATTAGTGCTAGATCCAATTGCTAATATTACATTGGATTGTGCTGATAGTGAGGATGGAATAATTACAGCAAGAGTGACAGGTGGTCAAGGTGTAGGCACATATTTCTTTGCCTTAACGTTACCAGATGGTACGCAAAATACGGCTGTCAATAATGGTACAGATACATTCATGTGGGATGATCTAAAACCAGGGACTTATGTTGTTACGGTTTCTGATAATTTAACGTGTGAGGACACAGCAACAGTTATTATTGATACACCGCCAGCAGTAACAATAGATGTTAATGCTACCGGAATAAGCTGTTTGACTGCTAATCCAAATAACATCCAAGTAATCCCAGGTGGTGGAATTGGAGCACCATATGAATTTGGAGTTAGTAATAATGGAGGTCCAATTACATGGCAAGCTAGTGATACATTTGCTGGTTTACCAGCAGGAAATTACGATTTCTATGTTAGAGATGGTAACATGTGTGAGTCTCCGGCTTCAAATACGATACAGGTTAGAAACCCTGATCCATTTGTAGTAACCTTAGACCTTAGTAATGACTTTATTGTGTGTTTCAGCGAACCAACAGGTTCTATTGATGCAACAGCGACAGGGGGTCTAGGTAATTATGGATATCGTGTAGAAGGTACTGACTACCTAGGTAATGTGGTTGAACTTCCTGGTCCAGTTGGTTCTGGAAATACGCAAACTACAAGTTTCTTTGGTGACTTATTAGCGGGAAGCTATACCTATACTACAACGAGTGGAGATTGTGTAGATGATGTTCAAAACTTTGTTATAGATCAACCAATAGAATTCCAAATAGATGTAGATGAGACACCGATCTCTTGTAATGGAGAAACAGATGGTAGTATTCGTGTATCTATAAGAGTAATTACTCCTCCTGGTACTCCTGGAGGAACTGCACCATATTTCTATTCATTATATGATAGTGCAGGAAATGCTGTATTTACGTTCTTAGAAGATGATATAGATGGTCTACCGGCAGAACACACGTTCACAGACTTACCGGCTGACATTTATCGTGTAGAAGTAGAAGATTTTAACGGTTGTCCTAGAGAAGAGTTGAATGTTGAAATTATCGAACCAGCTCCTATTGATGCAATAGTAACAGCGACAACACCAGAAGATTGTGCTGGAGATATGAATGGTACAGCAACAATATCAATTTCTGGAGGATTGCAACCACTACCACCAGCTAGTCCAGAATATTACTGGAGTATTGATGGAGTAAATTATCAATTGGTTGCCGACCCAGCAAACTTGTTTATCGATAATCTTCCAGGAGGAACGACCACCTTGTTTATTAGAGATTCTCAGAATAGCGCAAACTGTCAAGGTGCATTTAACATAGATATTACACCTGGTGTAGTACTTGAAGCTGAGCTAGAACCAAGCTTAGTATGTCCTGAGTTTGATTATAGCGACCCTATGAATCCTGTAATGACAAGCGAAGAGCAATACTTTGTGACATTCAATGTAGGTGAGCTGTCTGAGGAATCAGGTGTTATTTATACTCTTAATGGTATCAACGGAACACCGAACCCAGCTAACAATACAGGGGTTGATCAAACTTTTGAGGTTACTCCTGGTGAGTATGAAGGATTTATGGAATTCCAGATGTGTAGAAGAAGTATTGGAACTGTTGAGGTCTTAAATTATGATCCTTTAACGACCCCGGTTGCACAAATGACTAATAATCCGCAAGATCCTAATGAGTATCAAATTATTGTAAGCGGAGGAAGACAGTTTGATAGAGAACCAAACTATGCATACTATTTTGTGAGATTAGAAGATGGTATGACAATTAATGATTTAGATCCATTAGACTACACAGAATTAGCAGGAAACATTTTTGTAATACGAGAGACTGGAGATTATGTATTACGAGTGGTAGATGCAGCAGGATGTGAAACCCTGGTTGTTCAAACCCTTACGTATATTAATATTCGTATCCCGAACTACTTTACACCTGATAATCCAAATGGTAATCCAGATGAGCGATTCTGGTATCCAAGACAGATTACACCTAATGCAGATGATCCATTCTTCTTTGAAAACATGGAAGTAATGATATTTGATCGATACGGTAGAATGTTGGCAGAGTTTAAAGGAGATCAACAAGGATGGGCCGGTCTTTACCAAGGAAAAGAACTTCCTTCTGGAGATTACTGGTATACAATAATCCTTAATGATGTTGATAATAGAGAGTTTACAGGCCACTTTACATTATATAGATAATATATAGGCACTAAGTGAGTTATAAAACTGTATGGTTAAGGACACAGAAAGAGAAAAGTTAATGATCTGTAATTTTAAATGTTAGATGAAGAAATATATTATCATATTTAGTCTATTTGCAAGCTATTGCACTTTTGCACAAGAGTTTTTTGCTCCTGTACAAAACCAGTATATTGCAGATAACCCATATTTAATATCCTCTGCATATGCAGGTGTAGGAGATTGTTGGCAGGTTAGAGCTTCTGGTTTTGAGCAATGGGTAAGTATTGAAGATTCACCAGGTACTCAATCATTATCTATAGATGGTAGAATATCTGACCGCTCTGGAGTAGGAGCTATATTATTTAATGACCAGAATGGATTTACTACCCAAAGAGGAATACAGTTGTCTTTTGCTCACCATTTAACATTGAGCGAATATAACAATCAGTATTTATCATTTGGTATTAGTTATAAATTTACCCAATTTGGTATTGATACTTCAGAGTTTAATAATGGTGATCCTGATAATCCATTTAACCCTGGATTAGCAGACATAAGTGTTAATGATTCTAACTTTGATATTGCACTTCTATATCGTATCGGAAGATTCTTTTTAAGTGCTAATGCTGTAAACTTATTACAGAAGCAGATAGATGACTTTAACCCTACAGAACCATCTCAGATACAAAATTATTATTTATATACTGGGTATACTTTTTATCACAGATTTAGTGATATTGAAGTAGAACCTTCTATTTTGTATCAAAACTTTGCAGGAGATGGGCGTTCAACTACAGATATTAACCTAAAAGTGCGAAAAATGCACCGAGGGGATTATTATTGGGCAGGAATAAGCGTAAGATCGTTGGTGGATCAAGACTTTAAACCTCTTTCTGTATCTCCTATGATAGGAATTAAAAAATCTAACTTTTATGTAGCGTATGGGTACCAGGTTAATGTAAACGAGGTATTAGAACCAAGTACAGCGGCAGGGTCTCATATGATTACTTTAGGATTAGACTTTGGTTGTCGACAGAGTAAATGTGGATGTACATACTAAGAGTAAGTATAGAATATATAAAACAAAAAGAGCTTCTAATACAGAAGCTCTTTTTGTTTTTACCTTTCCCTTCGGCTATAAGGTAATCACGTACAATCCAAATATAGCCACAATAAAGTAACAGGTGATCGTTAAAGCACCTTGATAGTCTTTAGCCACTCTTTGTCCAAAAAGAAGCATTAAGAGCGTTAAACATGCTAAAAACATCCCTATAATTGCGTAATAGGTTGTACCATCTATAATCAATTGATAAATACCCATAATACAGCAAATAGCCGTTACGATCTCTATAATTAAAATAATAGAAAGAAGAAGAGGAACCATTTTACCCATAAACGTTGTAGCAAAATGTTCTTTTAACCAACCAAGATTTCCTTCCCAATCTACTATTTTATCAATACCGGATTGTAAAAAAGTAATCAGTAAAAATAACAGAATAGTTATTGATACTATATGAGGCATAAAATTATCCATGTGCAATGGTTTTTAGTTTAGTGTATTAAATTAAATATAGTTAAGGCTTAAGAATCGACAAACTCTAAATTACTGACTTTTTTTATGAAGTAAGCGAGTAAGCTTTATAGAAAGGTCAGTAAGAATGATTTTGGCATTACCATTTCGTTCGATATGATAAGCCGCTTCCTGAAGCTCGTTGCAGATATCCATAATATTCGCACCATGAACAAAGGGAGCAAATTTTTCTAATTTAAAACCTGCAGTATTAGGTTCCAAAAACACCAAATCCTGTGCACCATAATTAAGCAACATAGCTTGTCTAAAAAAATCCAGGCAATATTTTAAGAATTTTTTTTGTGTTTCTCTTCCGGTACCTGCAATAGATTCGCTCCAGGTGATTAAGTCGTTTACGGCAGATTTGTTTCCTTTTGCCTTAAAAGCAGTACGAACCCATTGTATAAACCAATCTTCGAACTGATCATCTCCACCATCATGATGTAATAAATGTAGTGCTTTGCTATAATCACCATTGGCTTGGTGTGCTATTTTTAAAGCCTCACTTTCCAATACGTTTTCATTTTTTAGAAGAGCATCTTTAATGACTTGTTCTCCTAAAGAAGGAAAATGTAAAGCCTGGCACCTCGACCTAATGGTTTGTATAAGACGCTCTTCATCTTCGGTAATGAGAATAAATATAGTTTTATCGGGTGGTTCTTCAATTAGTTTTAGAAGCTTATTAGAGGCTGCAATATTCATTTTATCTGCCATCCAGATAAGCATTACCTTATACCCGCCTTCATAACTTTTCAGCGAAAGCTTTTTTACAATTTCTAAGGCCTCATCTACGCCAATCTGCCCTTGCTTTTTTTCAATCCCCAAAGAAAGATACCAATCAAAAATACTTCCGTAAGGGTTTTCTTTTACAAAAGCCCTCCATTCTTCAGCAAACTGATCCGAAGTAGGATGTTTTTTTACCTTATCATTTACAGCCACGGGATACACAAAATGAAGATCAGGGTGGGCAAGATGATCAAACTTAACATTACAAGCAGAATTACCCGCGACATTCTCTCCATTTTGATTTTGACACAAAATATATTGCGCATAAGCAATCGCCATCGGCAACGTTCCACTTCCGTTAGGACCCACAAAAAGTTGTGCATGAGGTATTCTATTACGATCAGCACTAGTGGTTAAATAACTCTTAATATGTTTAAGGCCTAAAATTTCTGAAAAAAGCATGAACAAATATAAAAAGAAGTATGAGGTATGTGGTAGGATTTATAATTAACTTAAATTTCTAGTTATTCATTTATATCAGAATAATTGTTTCCTCTCCTCTTAGGAGAGGATTAAGGTGAGGGTTTTTCACATCAAAAACCCCTCATCCTAACCTTCTCCTCAAGGAGAAGGAACTTTCAAATATCAAATTAAACGAAACTAGAAATTTAAGTTGATTTGCACTATCATTTTTTTATCAAAAAAGTACTTTTTCTAAAAAATCAATAAAAGTGAAAAATTACTATCGTTTTCGTAGATTTTTTCTGCGCTTTCTCAATGTTTTTAACGAAATAGGATTATTTTCGTTTGCTCAATATCAATACAGCAACATGAAATTAGCCATTGTAATTAAATAAAGCCTTATTGGGCATTATTTTGGCGAATTCCATCTGACAATTGAAAAAAATAATAAGACCAGATGAAAACAATCAATGATTTTAATTTTGAAAATAAAAAAGCACTAATTCGAGTAGATTTTAATGTGCCCTTAAATGAAAAGTTTGAGGTAACAGATGATACAAGAATTCAAGCTGCAAAACCTACTATTATTAAAATTTTAGAAGACGGCGGAAGCGCAGTTTTAATGTCTCACCTTGGTCGACCAAAAGGTGTACAGGATGAGTTTTCTTTAAGGCATATCGAAAATGCAGTTGCTAATGTTCTAGGGGTTGAGGTAAAGTATGTAGCTAATTGTGTTGGGCAAGAAGCCGAAGATGCGGTTGCTGCTTTACAACCAGGAGAAGTTATTTTGTTAGAAAACTTAAGATTTCATCCTGCTGAGACAGCAGGAGATGTTGGTTTTGCAGAACAGTTATCCAAATTGGGAGATATTTATGTAAACGATGCTTTTGGTACGGCTCATAGAGCACATGCATCAACTACAATTGTTGCTCAGTTTTTTTCAGAGAAAAAATGCTTTGGTAGCTTGTTAGCAAAAGAAATAGAGAGTATTGATAAAGTTTTGCGTAGTGGAGAGAAACCTATTACCGCTGTTTTAGGAGGATCAAAAGTATCTTCAAAAATCACGATCATTGAAAACATTTTAGATAAAATAGACCATCTAATTGTCGGGGGAGGTATGACCTATACTTTTATTAAGGCTCAAGGTGGGCAAATAGGGGATTCTATCTGCGAGGATGACAAACAAGAATTGGCATTAGAGATTCTTAAAAAAGCTTCAGAAAAAGGAGTGCAAGTACATCTTCCGGTTGATGTGTTGGGAGCAGATGCTTTTGATAATAATGCAAATACTAAGGTAGTGCCCGTTAATGCCATTCCGGATGGATGGCAAGGATTAGATGCTGGCCCAGAAACCTTAACGAACTTTCATGAGGTGATTTTAAAATCAAAAACTATATTATGGAATGGACCTTTGGGTGTATTTGAAATGGAAAATTTTGCTAAAGGAACAATAGCTCTAGGACATTCTATTGCCGAGGCAACCGAAAATGGAGCCTTTTCTCTTGTGGGAGGTGGAGATTCGGTGGCTGCAGTTAAGCAGTTTGGTTTTGGAGATAAAGTAAGCTATGTTTCGACAGGAGGAGGAGCTATGTTAGAAAGCCTGGAAGGTAAAACACTACCAGGAATTGCAGCAATAGAAAAATAAAAGCAAACAAAGTTGTAAGAAAACCAACATTTTTTGTAAGAATTTTAAAAAACCGGTTCGTTTGACCGGTTTTTTTACGTTTTTAACACATTGATCTTTTGCATTTTAGAAAAAAAATGCGATTTTCGCTGCTGTACTGTTGATAACCTGTTAAAAACCGTGCAAATAGCCCCAAAATTTTCTTAGAATTAAAAAGTAAACGCATTTGTAACATGAACAAGTATTGCACATTATTTCTTTCTTTTCTGTTGGCTTCATTTTCATTGATGGGACAGAAAGCATACAACCCAAGTGAGACTAAAGAAAATTTAAGTAACAAAACACCAGAATTAACCCAAAATACTGTTCAGGTAGTCGACACCACAACAGTCATTAAAACCACGGGCGAATTGCAAGAAACCACAATAACATCTACAAGTGTAAAAGACACCACCCTTTATCTGGCGAATGATTATCCAAAGATGTCAAAATTAGATTCTCTTTGGAAACAAGAATTATACAACTCTTCGCTTTTTGATACGATACAAAAATCGATAGCAGAGTTAACCTATGAACCAGTAGAGTATATAGATTTACCTACCGATACCCTAAAAGCAAGGCTAAAAGAACTAAATGCCAGAACCCCTTTTAATGTAGAGTACAATCCGTCTTTAGAGAGTGTAATAAAAAATTATTTAAAAAACCGTCATGAGCATTTAGAGCGGTTAATGGCGCTTAGTAAATTTTATTTTCCATTGTTTGAGCAAGAATTAGACAATCAAAATATTCCGTTAGAGATAAAATACCTCGCCATCGTCGAATCGGCTTTAAAGCCAAGAGCAAAATCCAGAGTTGGAGCTACAGGATTATGGCAATTTATGTTCGGTACTGGTAAAATGTTCGGATTAGAGGTAAGTTCATATGTAGATGAGCGCATGGATCCGATTATGGCGACCAAAGCTGCTTGTCAATATCTATCTAATCTATATAAAGTATTTGGAGATTGGGATCTAGCTTTGGCATCCTATAATTCGGGACCCGGTAATGTGACTAAAGCGATTAGGCGTAGTGGTGGGCAAACAAATTATTGGAATATAAGACACAATCTTCCTAGAGAGACAGCGGGATACTTGCCAGCCTTTTTGGCTACAATGTATATTTTTGAATATGCAGATAAGCACAATTTTAAACCAAGAACACCAGAGTTTGCATACTTTGAAACCGATACCATACGAGTAAAGCAAATGATTACGCTCGATCAGGTTTCTGAATATATGAATATTGATATTGAAGAATTACAGTTCTTAAATCCTTCATATAAATTAGATATTATTCCATTTATCAAAGACGAAGACTATGTTTTGCGATTACCTCTCGATAAGATAGGACCTTTTGTAGCTAATGAAGACAAAGTGTATACTCTGGCTAAAGCCGAATTTGATAAACGAGAAAAACCACTTCCTAAGTATTTTGAAGCCAACGACAGAATTCGATATCGAGTACGTAGTGGTGATTTTTTAGGAAAAATTGCAAGAAGATATGGTGTTAGGGTGAGCAGTATAAAAAAATGGAATGGTTTACGAAGTAATAATCTTAGAATTGGGCAGCGCCTTACCATTTATCCTCGTAGACCTGTAGTGAATAAGCCACAAAGCACAAAACCGAAGGTATCAAAGGCAGTGGCAAGTACTTCAGAAATGTATACAGTGAAATCTGGGGACACGTTGTGGAGTATTTCACAAAAATTTAAAGGCGTTTCTGTCGAAAATCTTAAAATTTGGAACGATATTAGCGGTAGCGGTATAAAACCAGGTATGAAACTGAAGCTTTCTAAGTCATAACCGCAAATATTCGTTGTATGAAAAAACTATCACTAGCTATTATTGGCCTGTTTTGTATTCTTAGTTGTACAGAAACAAAAAAAGATAAGAGTCAAAAATTTCAGGGAGCCATGGCTCATTCTGTAGGTAAAATTAATGAGTTATCTGTTGTTATTGATAATGAAGTATGGAAAGGAAGTTTGGGAGATACGATTCGCAAATATTTTGGAGCCGAAGTGCCAGGATTACCCCAAGAAGAACCTTTGTTCTCAATGCGCCAGATGCCGGTAGCAGCATTTTCTGGTTTGGCACGAAAAAACAGAACCTTCCTTTGGATCAATAAAGGGAAAAACAACAACTTTACTCTTTTAGAGAACAAGTATGCCACACCACAATTGGGGGCAGTCTTTTCAGGAACCGAAAATGAGATCATTGCTTTCATAAAAGAAAATCATGAAACAATCGTTTCAAAATTTAAGCGTATAGAAACGAGGGAAAAACAAGCTCGAATAAAAAAATCTCTTGAGAAAATTCCGCAGTTAAAAGAAAAATTGGGTGTTAACATAAATATACCTTCGGCATATCGTGTAGCTATAGAAGAAGATAAGTTTTTTTGGATCCGAAAAGATATTCCTCACGGAAGCATGAATCTAATGGTCTATGAATTACCATTAGGCACTGTTTCAAAAGATTCTAATACTATTGGTAGTATTATTAAAATGAGAGATTCTATAGGTAAATTAAAGATTCCGGCTTCAGAAACAGGAACGGGTAAATTTATTACAGAAGAAGCCTATGCCCCCTATCTTTATGAAACAAAGTTAGATGGTAGATTTACCTTTGAGACTAAAGGAACCTGGGAGATAAAAGATAGATTTATGGCAGGACCTTTTGTAAATTATGTAATTGAGGACACTCCAAATAACAGATTGATGGTGTTAGAAGGTTTTGTGTTTGCCCCTTCGGTATATAAAAGAGATAACATGTTTGAACTCGAAGCAATTATCAAGACCATTAGGTTCGAATAATAGTATATTACTCGTTGTGAATTATGAAAGAAATGTTAAGAAAAAGCGTCAATTCGAGTAATTTTTCAGAATGAAATGGAGAAAAATTGTATCGAGAATAGCTTTTTGGATCCAAAATCCTATTCTTGATAGCTCTGCTGAGCCAGTCGAAGTACACATCTTCCTTCGGTCGAAGCACTCGAATTGACGAATTTTGAATGAAAAAAATCAAGATACAAACAGATCGTATATTACTCTTGCGATAGAAACAAATACCAAGTCTTATTTTTACCATTCTTGTATTTTGAGCTCTTATTTCAGAACAAACTTTGACCAGAATACATTCTTAATGAAGCTTGTAAGGTTATATGATGCAGAATTGTAGAAAACTTTTTGGTCTGGTATAAAATAATCTTTTCAAATTGGCATTATATTTAGCGATTCTAAAAGTAAATTTATGAATACCGTTTCCTATATCGCTAAACATCTTCCGATTTCAGAAAAACAAATAACCAAAACTGTTTCTTTGTTGGATGATGGGGCTACTATTCCATTTATTTCGAGATACCGTAAAGAGATGACAGGTGATCTCGACGAGGTAGCTATTGGTGAAATCGTAAAGTACAAATTGGCTTTTGAAGCCCTTCAAAAAAGAAAAGAAAGTGTTCTTTCGGCAATCAAAGAACAGGAAGCCTTAACCCCAGAACTGCAAAAGAAGATAGAAACTGCAGAAACTCTTACTCAGGTAGAGGATCTTTATTTACCATATAAGAAAAAGAGAAAAACAAAAGCTACTGCTGCAAGAGAGCAAGGTCTTGAGCCCCTGGCAAAGATCATCATACAGCAAAGAGAAGAAGAGGTACTTTTTGTGGCTTCGCAATACCTAAATGATACGATCCTAAACGAAGAGTTGGCGCTGCAAGGAGCCAGAGACATTATTGCAGAGTGGATTAATGAAGATGAAAAAATTAGAAAGAGATTGCGAAGATTATACGAGCGAAAAGCAACGATAGCTTCGGCAGTAATCAAAACCAAAAAAGACGATGACGAAGCCCAGAAATACCAACAGTATTTTGATTGGGATGAACCATTACACAAATGCCCTTCGCATCGATTATTAGCAATTTTAAGAGCAGAGAATGAAAAAATTGTAAGGGTTAAGATCACAGTTCCAGAAGGAGATGCGTTAGATATTATAGATGATGTAATGATCAAAACAAATATCGAAGCGTGTACAGATCATATGTTTTTAGCGATTTCTGATGCCTATAAACGATTACTATCGCCAGCAATTTCAACCGAAATATTAAATCAGGCAAAAGAAAAAGCCGATGACAATGCGATCAAAGTATTTGCGCAAAACTTAAAACAGCTTTTATTAGCTTCTCCTCTGGGTCAAAAAAGAGTACTGGCATTAGATCCTGGATTTAAATCGGGTTGTAAAGTGGTTTGTTTGGACAAACAAGGAGATCTTTTGCATAATGAGAATATATATCCACATCCACCACAACGAGAAACTACAGTAGCTATAAAAAAGATACGTTCTCTTGTAAATGCATATAAAATAGAAGCAATAGCCATAGGAAACGGAACCGCTGCCAGGGAAACTGAAGCTTTTATAAAGAAAATACCTTTTGAAAACCCTATCCAGGTGTTTATGGTAAACGAAAGTGGGGCGTCTGTATATTCGGCCTCTAAAATAGCTAGAGCCGAGTTTCCGAACTATGATGTAACAGTGCGCGGCGCAGTTTCTATTGGTAGACGATTGGCCGACCCCTTAGCCGAACTGGTGAAAATCGACCCAAAGTCGATAGGAGTAGGGCAATATCAACACGATGTAGATCAGTCCAAGCTTAGAAATGAATTAGATACAGTAGTGATGAGTTGTGTAAATAGTGTGGGGATTAACGTAAATACAGCAAGTGTACCTTTGTTAAGTTATGTTTCTGGTATTGGAGAAAAGCTAGCCGAAAACATTGTAGCATACAGATCAGAAAATGGAGCGTTACAATCTCGTGAAGAACTTAAAAAAGTACCAAGACTAGGAGGTAAAGCATATGAACAAGCGGCAGCATTTCTTAGAATTACTAGCCCTAAAAACCCATTAGATAATTCGGCAGTACATCCAGAACGATATACGTTGGTTTCTGCGATGGCAAAAGATGCAGGTGTTCCTCTTCATGAATTGATAGGAAACAAAGAGGCCATAAAAAAGATCAAACTACAAAGCTATATTACAGATGAGGTTGGACTTCCTACGTTAACCGATATTGTTAAGGAATTAGAAAAACCAGGAGTGGATCCAAGAAAAAAAGTTACTGTTTTCGAATTCGACCCTAATGTGAAAACTATAGCAGATATAAAATCTGGTATGAAACTACCAGGAATCGTAAACAACATTACAAATTTTGGTTGTTTTGTGGATATAGGAGTGAAAGAAAGCGGACTGATCCATATCTCAAAACTGGCAAATGAATATATAAGTGATGTAAATGCCGTGGTTCAATTACATCAACATCTCATGGTTACAGTACTAGATGTTGATCTAAACAGAAAGAGAATCCAACTATCACTTATAGATTAGATATTTCATAATCTTTATAAACTCCTCGCCTTTTTTAGGCGGGGAGATACTAAAGATGTAAGTAGAAATAAAAATGAGTAGCAGATCAGCAATGTTATTGCTGAGAATGGTAGTCATACATAGCTTTTTAATTAAAAGGGATTAACTTTTGCATGATGATACATTAGATTTAACACCTAAAATGGCATTAAACTGCTTGACTTCACGTTTATGAAATTGAAAGAATTTACGTAGAAAAAAAACGAATCTATTTTTCGGCTGTTTCATGGCTATATGATTTTAGTTATACTGTATAAGTATAGCTAAGTATCAAAATATCACACCTATTTATGATTTTTTTATTTTAAAGAAGTAGTGACCTATGTTTTAGATGTAGATGTAACAAAAAACCCAACTCATACGAGTTGGGTTTGATTTATACATTTGATTACAAAAATTACTTTTTCTCATCAATTTTAGGATCCTCTTCTTCTTTCGATGCATCCTTAAATTCTTTTATACCGCTACCAAGGCCTCTCATTAATTCGGGGATTTTCTTTCCTCCAAATAAAAGCAATACAATGGCTACAATTAAGGCAATTTGCCATGGGCCAATCATTCCTAAAAATATACTTAATGACATCATGATCTAAACTATTAGAGTGCAAAGTTAGTAAGAATAATGTTAATACCATTTTTAAACTGTTAAAAACAAGTGTGGGCAATGTTATTTTTTGATTATTCAAACGATTTATTAATCGTTTGCGTTATATTCTTTAATTACAAGAATATGTATATTTGCGATTAATATACTTTTTTTGATATCATTTATGGTATACGATGTAATCTATGGCTAAAAAGAAAAAAGAACAAAAGAGAATTGCCAGAAAGCTGCTTAATAAGTATCGTTTGGTTATCCTTAATGAAGATACTTTTGAAGAGAGAATATCCTTTAAGCTAAACAGGCTTAATGTTTTCGTATTGGTTACAATCACTTCGATAGTTTTGGTAGCAGGAACCACCTTTTTAATTGCTTTTACCCCATTAAGGGAATATATCCCGGGATACTCTTCGACATCACTAAATCTGAAAGCAACTCAATTAGTTGCGACTACGGATTCGTTAGAGTCCAGAATTACCATAAATCAAGAATATTATAAGTCGATTAAAAAAGTACTTACGGGAGATGTTAAAACAGTAGAATTTGATATTGATTCTGCCGTACAGGCCCAAAAAATCAATCCCGAAGAGATAGATTTGGCGCCTTCTGAGCAGGACATTCAACTTAGAGAAGAAGTATCCAAAGAAGACAAGTACAGTTTGTTCGAAAGCGAAAAATCAAGTACAGATTTCTCACTATTTCCACCCGTAAAAGGAAGCATTACTTCTGGATATAGTGTAAATGAGAAACACTACGGTATAGATGTTGCCGTTCCTAAAGATACACCAGTAAAGGCCGCTTCTTCGGGCACGGTAATTTTTGCCGAATGGACTGCAGAAACCGGCCACGTAATCATAGTTAAGCACAATAACAACCTTCTTACAGTGTATAAACATAATGCATCTCTTGCAAAACAGCAGGGAGAACAGGTAAAATCTGGAGAAGTAATTGCCACTGCTGGTTCTACAGGAGAACTATCTACAGGGCCCCATTTACATTTTGAGTTATGGAGAGATGGATATCCTACAGACCCATCTAACTTTATTGATTTTGAACAATAATTATCTATGTCTATAAAAGCATTCGGTGCTAAGATTTTTGCCAAACGCATTCGCAAAAGAATTAATAAATGGGCATCACATCCGGTAAAAACGCAAGAACGTGTTTTTAAAAACCTCATAGAGAGTGCCAGAGATACAGCATTCGGTATAGATCATAATTTTAAAGAGGTAAAAACCTTTTCAGATTTTGCTAAGAATGTTCCCATACGAGATTATGAAGAATTAAAACCATATGTGAACCGAGTGGTTGACGGAGAGAAAGATATATTATGGCCAGGAAAACCATTATATTTTGCCAAAACTTCAGGAACCACAAGTGGAGCAAAATATATACCACTCACCAAGGATTCTATACCCACCCATATCAGAGCCGCTCGCAATGCAATATTATGCTATATTGAAGAATCGGGAAAAACTGATTTTGTAGATGGTAGTATGATATTCCTACAAGGGAGCCCAGAACTTAGTGAGCAAAATGGTGTAAAATTGGGTAGACTATCAGGAATAGTGGCACACTACGTACCAAAGTATCTACAAAAAAACCGGATGCCAAGCTTGGAGACCAATTGTATAGAAGACTGGGAACAAAAAGTAGATGCCATTGTTGAAGAGACGGTAGATAAAAACATGACGGTGATTAGTGGTATTCCACCATGGGTACAGATGTATTTTGAAAAACTTCAGCAAAAAACAAATAAAACCATAGGAGAACTCTTCAAAGGATTTGAGTTGTTTATTTATGGAGGTGTGAACTTTGAACCCTACAAAAGTACTTTCGAAAAACTTATTGGAAGAAAAGTGGCGAGTATAGAATTATATCCTGCTTCTGAAGGTTTCTTTGCTTTTCAGGATAAACAGAATGAAAAAGGGATGTTGCTGCAATTGGATTCGGGTATGTTTTATGAATTTGTAAAGGCAGATGAGTTTTTTGAAGAAACCCCCAAGCGATTAACTATCGGCGAAGTAGAAAAAGGAGTTAATTATGTGATGTTGGTTTCTACTACCGCAGGATTGTGGGCGTATAATGTAGGCGATACCGTAATGTTTACTAGTACTTCTCCATACAGAGTTGTAGTATCAGGAAGGATAAAGCACTTTATTTCGGCTTTTGGAGAACATGTCATCGGAAAAGAAGTCGAAGTAGCACTTAAAAACGGGGCAGAAGCAAATGGAGTATTAATTAACGATTTTACAGTAGCACCACAGGTGAATCCAGATGATTCAGAATTGCCTTATCACGAGTGGTTTATAGAATTTAGTGAAACGCCCAAGGACATCGAAACACTAGCATTAGCAATAGACAATTCGCTTCGAAAACAGAATTCTTATTATGATGATTTGATAGAAGGAAAGATTCTGAGAACCCTAAAAATAAAGGCTGTTCCAAAAGATGGATTTAAGAATTATATGAAATCTATAGGTAAGTTAGGAGGGCAAAATAAACTACCAAGACTTTCTAATGACAGAAATATTGCAGATGCACTTTCTGCAATGATCAACAAATAATAGGAATTGAATTTAAATCTTCGGTTAGTATACTTATATTTGCTAGGAAAAATTTATGGCAAATCGTATACTACAAGGAAGAACAAGGGCTCAAGAGAGTTCGAGCGCAATAGAACGCATGTACATCACTATGCGTCATCTTTTCAATAGAGGTTTTTATAAACCCATGGGTGTCTCTGGCGAAACTCTTAGAGAAGCTTTGCTTACGCTACGCCCCGAAATTTATGGTTCTGTTGCAGAAGAAAAAGTAGAACTTAATGGTTTACTTTATGTTATAGATCGTTTACCTTTTGGTATAGAAGAGTGCAGATATATAAATCTCACAAGTGAAGAAGGATATAAAAACTCTCATTTTAAAGCGATAGTTCCGCCTAAGAGACGTAGAAACTGTTATCGTATCGACG
Source organism: Aquimarina penaris (assembly GCF_040786285.1). Lineage (NCBI taxonomy): Bacteria > Pseudomonadati > Bacteroidota > Flavobacteriia > Flavobacteriales > Flavobacteriaceae > Aquimarina > Aquimarina penaris. The sequence goes on along the minus strand of NZ_JBFMKQ010000001.1, from coordinate 792,775 downwards.
AAGAACAGATGAATATAGAGATCACTCGTGGACGCTCTGAAATTTATGACATCCTTACGCACCTCACATTTCTGTTTATAGAATCGCATAAGATTATGAATCGTGTGGTGATTAATGAGCAAGGTAATGTAACTCGTGATTGGCAAAAACTTGAAAAAGCGGTGTTAACCACCAAGAAAGAGTTGACCAAGGCCGAAAGAGAAGTGGCATTAACGCATACTGCAAATATATTGGGACGCACTTTTGAAGAAGTATCTTCAATTTACAGCGATTTCTCATGCCCAGAAAATAAAGAGCGGTTTTTACACATTATTTATTGGTTAGGTAAGTTAGCGATAGACGAATCAATAGAGGACCAAAAACGTATAGTAACCTTTAGTCCCGTCTTAAGAGAAAGGTTAGGGCACCATATTCATGGTGAAATATGGGCAAACGCGATCAAGAACAGATTAGAAGAACTAAACTTGTTTGATAGGCCAATTCACATTATCAGTGCAAACATGCATAGCGTAATGAATGCTTTATATGCGCCTATTGCATTAAAAACAGAACTAAAGAATAAGGACACTTTTGATATTTATGAGTCATTAAGTGATAACAAAAATGACAAGCTAAGAGCAAGAGTTGAGAAGTTAGCGTTGCAAAAAGGAATGACATATATAGAAGATCAAAGTGGCGCAAATATTAATGTTCAACTGTTTGATACTGCTAAATATACAGAAGGGGAGTATGCTAGTTTAATTGCCGATTTAGAAGATAAGGATAAACCGGTTATCATTGTAATGGATTATGCATTTGGTGAACAAGCATATGAAACTATGGATGAACTATTGAAACCTTACTCAGTGGTTCAGGGAAGTAAAACTCATATGGATGTTAAATCAGTCTCTATTATGGGAAAAGCAGGTATTCTCGAAGGAGGAAAAGGAGATATTATGATTCCTTCTGCTCATGTTTTTGAGGGCACAGCCGATAATTACCCGTTTAAAAACCAATTAAAAAAGAGAGATCTAGAAGGCAGTGGGATCGACATCTACGATGGAGCTATGATCACCGTTTTAGGTACTTCTCTACAAAACAGAGATATTTTAAAGTTCTTTCATGATTCTACATGGAATGTGATTGGGCTAGAAATGGAAGGCGCTCATTACCAAAAAGCAATACAATCTGCATCAAAACTAAGAGGAAGTATAAGTCCTAAGGTCAAAGTACGCTATGCATACTATGCATCAGATAACCCGCTAGAGACAGGAAGCACACTGGCCTCGGGAGGATTAGGTACTACAGGAGTAAAACCTACATACCTTATTACCGAAAAAATAATCGAACAAATATTTAAAGAAAGATAATATTATGAGTAATGAAAATTACAACAATGAGATAAATCTTATGGAGATTTTTAAGATGATTAAAGAATCATTTAGAAAACTTCTTAAGCATATTATTTCTGTAATACTATTTTATAAGAAAAAGGCTGTTTTATTTATCGTTTTATTAGTTATAGGGACTGGGATCGGTTATTTCCTGGACAACTACCGGGGTTCATCTATGAGTTATGCTCAAGAAATTATTATTGAACCAAAATATAATAGTACCAAGTACATATATGATCTTATAAATGAGTTAGAGGATAATTTCGAGGATAATGCTTTACTAAATAAGATCGGAATCAGTGAAGAAAACATAAAGAATATTAAAAAAATAACCATAGAGCCTATAATAAAAGGAACCGATGTGCTTGATAATTTACAGCACCGCTATGAGGATAGGGAGTTCTTTAAGGACGTAATGAATGCATATGATGAAAACCAGGTAGAAGAAGAAAAGTTTAGAGATTTTTATAAACATCACAGACTAGTTTTCGACTATAAAAATAAAAGTGATGCAAACGATAAGATAACCGAGTCGATTTTAAAATACATTAGATCAAACATCTATTATAACGAAATAATAACGGTTACTCTAAAGCAGAAACAAGCTAACTTAGAGCAAAATAAAAAGACCTTACAGTTTATAGAGGAATATTTAACCAATCTAAGTAATAATCCACTCAAAGCCGAAAAAGGAACAATGATAATTTCTAATAATAATAAAGAAGAATTACCAACAGTTTCGGTAGCTTCTTTATTACAAAAAAAAGAACTTTTGCTGGAGTTAATTAATGAGCAAGAAAGAACTATACTTCTTGATAAAGATTTGTTTTCTTTTGTGCATTACGGAGATATTATTAAAACCAAAAAGAAAATCGTAAATCGTAAATTGTTCAGTATACCATTGCTTCTTTTTGGATTGGTTTCTTTATTTTTCTTTTTTAATTACCTACTTAAACAGATGAATGAATTTGCAAATAATGCATAAAAAGAATTTGTGATCCGAAAAAGCATCTCAAAATTGGGTGGAGAAAAATTTATGATAAAAAACCAACTTAATACATTGTAAAAGCTATCAATTACAGTAATTACAAAATTATAATTGATTTAGATCCTTGATGGGTTCAATTGTTAGAAAAAATAGTTGTCTGTGTTAAAAAATCTTAAAATCACAAAGGTCCAAAACTTCTCGAGTTTATAGAATTGTTAAGTTTTTACAAATAAACAATACATCTTCATTTTTTGAGTTTTTTTTCGTTAATTTACACCCAATTCTTTTAAAGATTAAAAGAAAATCCTAAATCATTTTTAGGAGAAATACAAATATTTGTATTTCGTAATTGACGTTTTTCCTACCCTATCGTCAAAAAAACATGTTTCATAGATTCTCGAAGAATACGATACAGTTTATAGCATTATATGCTTTCTGAATCTATTGCATTCTTGTATATCTATTTTTTTTATAAAATTCATTTTAAATCCTCGGTAACAGAGTTCTTTAAAATGAAATGAACCTACACAGATGAAAGAAAATAACCCTGAAGAAATCGACTTAGGACAGTTGTTTACATTGATTGGAGATGCTTTTAATACATTTCTTAAGCGTATAAGTATCGCCTTTAAATACATCTTGCACCTTTTTATCCTGTTTCTAAAATTTCTAAGACTTCACTTTTTAAAATTTTCAATTGCAGTACTTATAGGTTTAGCCATAGGTGGTTATTGGGACTATAAATCTCAGCCCGTATTCAGATCTTCAATGATTATAGAACCTAATTTTAACAGTGCCCAACAATTGTATAATAATATTGAGTTTTATAATCAATTAGCACAGCAGAAAGATCATGAAACCCTTGCTGATGCGCTACATATTAATGAAATAGAAGCGCTCACTATTAAAAGAATGAGCATAGAATCATTTTCAGATCAAACACAAAGAATAAAACAATTTAGTGCGTTTATAAGTGAATTGGATTCGATATCTCAAAAGCAAGTAGATTACAACGATTTTTTGCAAAATTTCAATAACATAAATGCAAAATTTCATAAAATTAAAATTGAAGCAACATCACCCGAAATTGCAAAAAAATGCCAAAAAGCTATTGTTACATCTATAGAAAATAATGAATACTTCACACTACAGAAAAAGATAAACGATCGTAATATTGCTCTTAAGGATTCGGTTATAGTAATGCAACAGGGAGAAATTAATGAATTACAAGCGTTTTATAAAAAAGTAAAAATACTCGAGGCCCAAAAACCGCAAGGGAGTACAAGTATTAATCTAGCCGACAACCAACAAGATCAAATGTCGGAGATCGAATTATTAAATCAAGCAAGCAAATTGAAAGATGAAAAAATTGAACTTAATAATGAAAAAGCGAATACAAAAAATACGATTAATATTATTTCTGAATTTCCGAATAAAGGAGTTTTAGTAGATGATTTTTTAAATAAAAAATTGGTGTTATTGCCCATTGTATTTTCTGCTATTTTATTTTTGATCTTAATACTTCTTCGATTAAATTCATATTTGAAGAATTATGAAAAGGAAAGAATATAAATAACACATTAAAATGATATGCCATCAATTTATACATTATTTGCACAGAAAAAACAATGTATAGCTTAAAAGCAAGGGATTATCTTTATCATATAATTAAACGGAGTATACAAAACACTTTGATTTTAAAAAACATAATTTAGCTTGCTAATATTACTTTTCGATTAAAGTGTATGAAGAATTATTGTCTAATACTTTAAATTAAACTAAAAAAAACAGATAATTAGCCTATTTTTGCAGGAAACACAAGTAGTTTCTGAAAACTAAACAATAAACTGTAATATTTTTCTTAGTACGTTAAAAAAGAGCCAGAAGAGAATATGAAAAACATCTTAATTACGGGTGGTGCAGGATTCATAGGGTCAAATTACATAAACTTTAAATCAAAAGATTATGATTTGAAGCTTATTAACCTTGATAAATTGACTTATGCGGCAGATCTGGATAATATTGAAGAAAACAATAACATCAATTATTTTTTTATCAAAGGAGATATCTGCGATTGGAATTTAGTTAAAAATATTTTTGCTGAACACAAAATTAATACCGTTGTTCATTTTGCTGCAGAATCTCATGTTGATAATTCTATCTCTGGTCCAAAAGAATTTGTAGACACTAATATTGTGGGGACATTTAATTTACTTCAGGCAGCTTATCAAACATGGATGGATGGTCCAAATCAAATCAAATCAGAATTTGAGTACGCTCGTTTTCTGCATATTTCTACAGATGAAGTATATGGTACTTTAGGGAAAACAGGGCTTTTTACAGAGGAAACCCCTTATGCTCCCAATAGTCCATATAGTGCTTCCAAAGCATCTTCAGATATGTTAGTTCGAAGTTATTTTCACACCTATGGATTACCAGTATTAACAACAAACTGTTCTAATAACTACGGACCAAGACAGCATGATGAAAAACTAATCCCTACGATTATTAGAAAGGCATTAAAAGAAGAAGAAATACCCATTTATGGTGATGGCAAAAACATAAGAGATTGGTTATATGTTTTAGACCATTGCAAAGGAATAGATTTGGTGCTTAAGAATGGGCGATTAGGAGAAACCTATAACATTGGGGGCAAAAATGAAAGAGAAAATATTTATATTGCTACTAAAATATGCGAAATTTTAGACGCTATTAACCCAAGAACCAACCGTAACTCATACAAAGATCTTATAACTTATGTTACCGATAGACCAGGCCATGATTTCAGGTATGCAATTGATGCTTCTAAAATCGAAAATGAGTTAGACTGGAAAGCTGAAGAAAATTTTGAAACAGGAATTGAAAAAACAATTCATTGGTATCTAAAAAAATATAACAACTAACTATTATTTTCCCGTTAAAGGAAATAAGAGGGTGTCTCTCTCAATAATTCATTTAAAGAATGAAAGGTATAATTTTAGCAGGAGGTTCTGGAACAAGATTGCATCCCCTAACATTGGCCGTTAGTAAACAGTTAATGCCGGTCTATGATAAACCAATGATCTATTATCCCCTCTCTAGTTTAATGTGGTCAGGGATAAGAGAAATTATGATAATTTCCACACCACATGATTTGCCATTGTTTGAAAAACTATTAGGTGACGGAAAGAAATTTGGTTGCAGATTTGAATACGCTGTGCAAGAAAACCCAAACGGGCTTGCAGAAGCATTTATAATAGGTGCAGATTTTATAGGTGATGATAAAGTAGCATTGATCTTAGGAGATAATATTTTTTATGGAACAGGCTTAGCAAAGCTTTTACAAGCTAATAATGATCCAGATGGAGGAATAATATATGCCTATCATGTTCATGATCCAGAACGTTATGGAGTAGTTGAATTTGACGATAAAGGAAAAGCCATATCTATTGAAGAAAAACCTCAACAGCCTAAATCAAACTATGCAGTACCCGGAATATATTTTTATGATAATAATGTGGTAGATATAGCCAAAAATATAAAGCCTAGTCATAGAGGAGAATTAGAAATTACAGATGTAAACAAGGTATATCTCGAAAAAAACAAACTAAATGTGAGTATTTTGGATAGAGGAACAGCGTGGTTAGATACAGGTACGTTTAATTCTTTAATGCAAGCATCTCAATTTGTACAAGTAATAGAAGAGCGTCAAGGACTAAAGATTGGAGCAATAGAAGAGGTAGCATTTAGAATGGGTTATATTTCTAAAGACAAATTAAAAGAATTAGCAAAACCTCTTATCAAGAGTGGATATGGTAAACACCTGATGAGCATTTTAGAGGACTAAATATGATAGCAAAAGAAACAAAGCTTAAAGGATGTTTTATTGTAGAGCCAACAATTTTTAAAGATGAAAGAGGCTACTTTTTTGAAAGCTTTAATCAAAATAAGTTTAATGAACTCATAGCTCAAGAAGTTAACTTTGTACAAGACAACCAGTCTTTTTCAACAAAAGGGGTGATAAGGGCATTGCATTACCAATTGGGAGAACATGCACAAGCTAAATTGGTAAGAGTGCTGCAAGGAAGAGTATTAGATGTTGCTGTTGATTTACGTAAAGATTCTCCTACTTATAAAGAACATATAGCTATAGAATTATCAGAAGACAATAAAAAACAACTATATATCCCTAGAGGTTTCGCACATGGTTTTGTAGTATTAAGTGATACGGCCAATTTTTTCTATAAGTGTGATAATTTTTACAATAAAGAAGCTGAAGGAGGAATAATATACAGTGATGAAGACTTAAAAATCGATTGGAAATTGAGTAATAAAGAACTCATTGTTTCAGAAAAGGATGCAATATTGCCAACGTTAAGAAATGCAAAATTATGATTTCGATACTAGTAACGGGAGCAAATGGGCAAATGGGTAAATGCCTTCAGGATGTGGCAAAAAATAATCAAAACATTGAATGGGTTTTTAAAACATCTAGAGAATTTGATATAACCAACAAGTCCAGTATTCAAAGCCTTTTTAAACAAAAAAAGTTTGACTATTTGATCAATTGTGCGGCTTATACAGCTGTAGATAAAGCAGAAACCGAAACTGAAAAAGCATTCCGAATAAATGCGGAAGCAGTAAAATATTTAGCAGAAGCATGTAAGCTAACAAACACCAAATTAATACATATTTCTACAGATTTTGTTTTCGACGGAACAAAAAACACACCATATACAGAGAAAGATGAACCTAATCCAATAAACGTGTATGGAGCGTCTAAGTTAAAGGGAGAGCAGTATGTCCAGGAGATTTTAGAACGGTTTTATATCATAAGAACTTCTTGGTTATATTCAGAGCATGGTCATAATTTTTTTAAAACAATTGTAAGAAAATCAGAAACCGAAAAAGAACTTACGATTACAACTTCTGAAACAGGAACTCCTACAAATGCTAATGATTTAGCTAAATTTATATTCGAAATAATACTTGATGATAATCATAACTACGGGGTTTATCACTATAGCAATCAAGGGGAAGCAACATGGTATGATTTTACAAAAGAGATTCTAAGATTTCTTGGAAAACTTAAAACTATAACTCTTAAAAAAACCGATAATTACCCTACTTTTGCAAAGAGGCCTAAATACAGCGTTTTAAGTAAAGAAAAAACAATCAAAATTTTTCAAACCAATATTTTAGATTGGAACTCTTCCCTATTCCTAATTGATGAACCCAAGGAATAAAAAGATTAAAAAATAAGCAAAACTTTAGAAACCAGATGAACATATTAAAGCTAATAGGAAGAAAACAGGAGTTATTTTCTACAGATATCGCAGAAAAAGAGTCTGAATTAAAAAACATAGTTTCTTCTTCATCTTTTTTAGTTATTGGTGGTTCGGGATCCATAGGCCAAGCCGTCACAAAAGAGATCTTTAAAAGAAACCCAAGAAAACTACATGTGATCGATATTAGTGAAAACAACTTGGTCGAGTTAGTAAGAGATATTAGAAGTTCTTTTGGGTATATAGATGGAGATTTTAGAACTTTTGCCTTAGACATCGGGTCCCTGGAGTATGATGCTTTTATAGAAGCAGATGGAAAATACGATTATGTTCTTAACTTATCTGCACTAAAGCATGTGAGAAGTGAAAAAGACCCTTATACTTTGATGAGGATGATCGACGTGAATATTTTCAATACCGAGAAAACATTACTTCAATCTATTAAGAAAGGGACCAAAAAATATTTTTGTGTATCTACAGATAAAGCGGCTAATCCTGTTAACATGATGGGAGCCTCAAAGCGAATCATGGAAATGTATTTGATGAGAAGAAGCAAGGATATAAAGATTTCTACCGCACGCTTCGCTAACGTAGCATTCTCAGACGGATCATTACTTCATGGATTTGATCAAAGAATAAAGAAAAAACAACCAATTGTAGCTCCTAATGATATTAAAAGATACTTTGTAATACCAAAAGAATCCGGAGAGCTTTGTTTGATGTCTTGTATTTTTGGTAATAATAGGGATATATTTTTTCCTAAACTAAGTGAGAACCTTGATCTAATTTCCTTTGCTGATATTGCAGTAAAATATCTCGAAGAACTTGGGTATGAACCCTATTTATGTAAAGATGAAGAAGAGGCCAGAAAACTTGTAGAAGTATTACCTCAACAAAAAAAGTGGCCGTGTTTGTTTGCTTCAAGCGATACCACAGGAGAAAAGGATTTTGAGGAATTTTTTACCGATAAAGAAACATTAGACATGGATAGGTTTCAAAACCTTGGAATCATAAAAAATGATCTAGATTTTGACAATGAACGATTAGATTTCTTTACAAATAAAATCCAGACTTTGAAGAATAATAAAAAGTGGGACAAGAAAGATATAGTTGATCTTTTTTTCAAAATGATACCTGATTTTGGACATAAAGAAACGGGTAAATATTTAGATAGTAAAATGTAAATATATGTATCAAGAGTTTATATCCTTTACTCAAAAAACCTTTAATACCAAAGAATTTATTCCGCTTCATGCGCCAATATTTATGGGCAATGAGAAAAAATATTTGAATGAATGTATTGATTCTACATTTGTTTCGAGTGTAGGAAAGTTTGTTGATCAATTTGAATTAGAAGTGGCCAAATTTACAGGAGCAAAACATGCTATTGCAACCTCAAATGGTACAGCTGCCCTTCATATAGCATTGTTAATGTCTGGAGTTGAACGAAATGATGAGGTAATTACCCAACCATTAACCTTTATCGCTACGGTTAATGCAATGAGTTATATAGGAGCGTGCCCGATTTTTGTAGATGTAGACAAAGAAACCCTTGGTTTATCTCCAGAAAAACTGGAACACTTCTTAGTACAGAATACAGAAATAGTAAATGGAGAATGTATAAATAAGACCACAAAGAGAAGGATAAAAGCTGTAGTTCCTATGCACACCTTCGGGTTAGCGACAAGAATTGACGAAATTATATCGGTTTGTAATAGGTATAATATAGCTGTAGTTGAAGACGCAGCCGAATCATTAGGGAGCTATTATAAAGGACAACATACAGGTACCTTTGGTTTGCTTGGAGCATTCAGTTTTAATGGAAACAAAACGATTACCACCGGGGGGGGAGGAATGTTAATCACCAATGATGATGATATTGCTAAAAAAGCTAAACATATAACCACTACAGCAAAAATACCTCATCCTTGGGATTATGAGCATGATATGATAGCTTATAATTATCGCCTACCCAATATTAATGCTGCGTTAGGGTGTGCCCAGATGGAAGAACTTCCTCTTATTTTAGAAAAGAAAAGAGAATTATCAAACCAATACGAGGCATTTTTTAGTGACAAATCATTATATTATATCGTAGAGCCAGAAAATTCTGTTTCTAACTATTGGTTAAATGCCATTCTATTAGAAAATCTAGAAGAAAGAAATAGCTTTCTTAAGGAAACTAATGATAATGGTGTGATGACAAGACCTATTTGGAAATTAATGAATAGCTTGTCAATGTTTAAAAGTGAACAAACCGGAAATCTAGAAAATGCTGAATGGTTTGAAGAACGTGTAGTAAATATACCTAGTAGCGTCATATTATGAAACCACTATACATTGTAGGAGCAGGCGGAGCCGCAAAAGAGGTTTTTTTGTTGATTAAAGAAATTAATCAAGTAAACAAAGTTTATGATTTTAAAGGTTTTATTGATGTTGAAGTTCAGAAATCTTTGAAAATAGGAAATGTAGAACATAATACCATTATAGAATCTGATTTTTTAAGGGAGACCCATGACGAAGTTTTAATTGTTTTTGGTTTAGGAGATGCAAGCAGAATAAAAAAAATAGTTGAGTTATATCAACGAAATCCGAATTTTGAATTCCCAAACCTAATTCATCCCAATGTAATATTAGACGAAAGTATATCTTTGGGAATTGGCAATATAATAACCACTAAATGTGTTTTTACGGTAGACATTTCACTTGCATCTTTTAACTATATTAATAGAGGAGTGCATATAGGGCATGATACTAAAATAGGTTCATATAATGTTGTAAACCCGTGTGCAGTAATTTCTGGGGGAGTAGTAATTAATAACGAAAATTTGATAGGTACCAATGCAACTATTTTACAATACCTAAGCATTGGGTCTAAAAATAAAATAGGTGCTGGTGCTGTGGTTACCAAAGATGTAATCGATAACAGTTGTATGATTGGAGTACCAGCAAAGGAAAAAAGATAATGAGAAAAACACTAATCATAGCTGAAGCCGGGGTAAACCATAATGGTAATATTGATTTGGCGAAGCAATTAATAGATGCAGCAGCGGCGGCAGGCGTAGATTATGTTAAATTTCAGACGTTTAACTCTAAAAAACTAGTGAGTAAAAATGCCGAAAAAGCTTCATATCAAAAAGAAAATACTGGCAACACTTCAGAATCACAGCTTGCAATGCTCAAAAAGCTTGAACTTAGTCAAGAAATGCACCATGAGTTGATAGCATATTGTAAGTCTAAAAACATCAAATTTTTATCAACTGGCTTTGATTTAGAAAGTATTGATTTTTTAAATGAATTAAATATAGATTTATTTAAAATACCATCAGGAGAAATCACTAATTTACCCTACTTAAGAAAAATAGGTGGTCTTGGTAAACCGATCATAATTTCTACAGGTATGGCCGACACAAATGAAATCGAGGAGGCCATTAATGTTTTGGTACAAGAGGGAGCAGATATGGCAAGTATTACTGTATTACATTGTAATACTGAATACCCTACACCAATGGGAGACGTTAACCTTAAAGCTATGAATACTATAGCAGAGACCTTTAATGTACCGATTGGTTATTCTGATCACACATTGGGAATTGAAATACCTATAGCAGCGGTTGCACTTGGTGCTACTGTTATTGAAAAACACTTCACTTTAGATAAAACAATGGAAGGCCCGGATCATAAAGCTTCTTTAGAGCCAGCTGAGTTAAAAGCAATGGTAACAGGTATTAGAAATATCGAAGAAGCATTAGGTCACGGCAGAAAAGAACCAAGTAGTAGTGAGAAAAAAAATAAAGAGGTAGCCAGAAAAAGTATCGTTGCAAAAACATCAATAAAACAAGGTGATGTTTTTAATACTGAAAATATAACTGTTAAACGACCAGGCACAGGAATTTCTCCTATGCTTTGGGACACCATTATTGGTAAACGCGCGACAAAGAATTACGAAGAAGATGATCTAATATGAGAATAGCCATATTAACCAGCTCAAGAGCTGATTACGGGATTTATTTACCTCTTTTAGATACAATAAAAGAGGATCCCTTTTTTGAATTAGAAATTATAGCATTTGGAACTCATTTATCCAAGTTTCATGGCCATACTATTGATAATATTGTAAAAGATAAGTATAGAAAAATCCATAAAATAAGTTCATTACTTACTAATGATGATGAGTTGGCTATTGCAACGTCATATGGCTTAACAGTTTTGAAGTTTTCAGATTTTTGGGATAAAAACAAGTATGATTTGGTCATGTGCCTGGGAGATCGTTTTGAAATGAGTGCTGCTGTTCAGGCCGGAATTCCTTTTGGTGTAAAATTTGCCCATATTCATGGTGGCGAAACAACATTGGGTGCAATAGACAATACATATAGACATCAAATTACATTAGCTTCTTCTCTTCATTTTGTTGCTACAGAAGAGTACAAGGATAAAATTACCCAGTTAACCGGATCAAATCAAGATATTTATGTCACAGGTGCGCTAAGTTTAGATGAGGTCATGAATTATAAACCCATAGAAAGAGAAACTTTTTATAAAAAATTCGACCTAAAACAAGAGCCTTATGCATTAGTTACGTTTCACCCAGAAACAGTTTCTGTATCTAAGAATAGCGATTATGCAGCCGAAATGAAAGAAGCATTGGAGGAAGCATTAAAATTAGTAAACCTTGTAATTACTATGCCTAATGCCGATACGCAGGGCACAATGTATCGAGAACGCATATATGAACTGAAGGATAAATACCCGGAAAGAGTAGTATTAATTGAAAACTTTGGAAAAATTAATTACTTTTCTGCTATGTGGTATGCAGAATTGTTATTGGGAAATACTTCCAGTGGTATTATAGAGGCAGCTTCTTTTAAAAAATATGTTATCAATGTAGGAGATCGACAAAAAGGGCGTTCGCAAAGCAAGAATGTATTAAATGTTACATTTGATTCAAAAGACATAGTACACCAAATACGACAATGCCTCAAAAACGGCAAGTATTTGGGAGATAATAGATACTATAAAGGAGGAGCTTCTGAAAGTATTATTAGTAGAATTAAAGAATTGAATCAGAATACATAAAATAGCCAAAAACACACTATAAAATATAAAAAATAAATGCCAAAAAGTAACTACATTATCTCTAATACACTGACAATTAAAGAGACTCTTAAAAAGTTGAATGAGTCTGAAGGTAGAACACTTTTTGTGTTAGATCAGAATAAAAAATTGATAGGAAGCGTGTCTGATGGAGATGTACGAAGAGCTTTATTGCGAGGAATAAACATAGAAGATACTGTTGTAGAGGTTGCCAATAAAAATGTTAGATTTATTAAGCAAAATGAAATTGATAAGGACAAAATAAACTCGCTCAAAGAAGAACTGATCTCATTAATTCCTATTGTAAATACCGAAGGCAAAGTAATTTCTATCGTAGATCTATCTAAGAAGAGAACCTTACTTCCAATTGATGCAGTAATTATGGCTGGAGGAAAAGGAACCAGACTTAAGCCCTTGACGTTAAAAACTCCAAAACCACTCTTAAAAGTTGGAGACAAACCCATTATAGAATACAATATTGATAGATTATCTGTTTTTGGAATCAACCATCTTAATATTTCAATAAATTATCTAGGAGAACAATTGGTGAATTATTTTGGAGATGGGAAAAACAAAGAGATTTCGATCAAATATATCGAAGAGGAAAAACCATTAGGAACAATAGGCTCTTTAAAACTAATTGATACTTTTCATAATGATTATATCCTTGTCATGAACTCGGATCTTTTGACGAATATTGATTTTGAAGACATGTATAACGAATTCATGAATAAAGAGGGCGATATGATTGTGGCTACAGTTCCGTATAAGATAAACATTCCTTATGGAGTTGTGGAGACAAAAGATAATTACGTGGTTGACCTTAAAGAAAAACCAACGTATACCTATTATTCGAATGCCGGAATTTACATATTTAAAAAAGAATGCCTTACTCATGTTCCAGAAGGAGAGTTTTTTAATGCCACAGATTTAATAGATAAATTATTAGAGACCAACCAAAAGGTGATTAATTACCCAATATTAGGATATTGGCTGGATATTGGTAAGCACGAAGATTTTGAAAAAGCACAAAATGATATTAAACATATTAAATTTTAATTTAAGGAATCTATGAGACCATTGGTTGTCATACCAGCTCGAGGAGGAAGTAAAGGTATACCTAAAAAAAATATTAAATTATTAAATGGTAAACCATTAATCGCTTATGCGATAGAAATGGCTTTAGAAGTGTTCCCTAAAGACGATATTTGTGTAAGTACTGATAATGATGAAATAGCACTAGAAGCCGAAAAAGCAGGACTTGAAATTCTATTCAAAAGACCAAAGGAATTAGCAACCGATACCGCAGGAACACAAGAAGTTTTGCTTCATGCAATCGATTTTTATGAAAAAAAGGATAACACCTATGATACTTTGGTTTTGCTGCAACCCACTTCTCCTTTTCGTAAATCAAAGCACCTTAAAGAAGCATTAGAATTATATTCTTCAGATCTTGATATGGTAGTTTCGGTAAAAGAATCTAAAGGTAATCCTTATTATAATCTATTTGAAGAAGAAAATGGGCTGTTAAAAAAATCCAAGAAAGGTCAATATGTTAGAAGGCAAGATGTGCCAAAAGTATACGAATATAATGGAGCAATCTATATTATTAATATTAAGTCATTGAAAAACAATACTATTTCATCTTTTAGTAAAGTAAAAAAGTATGTAATGGATGAAATATCCTCGATGGACCTAGACAATCATTTGGATTGGAAAATATGTGAATTATTAATTAAAGAAGAATCAATTAAAATATGAATACAGTTAGATGTATCGCACGTTTAGATGTTAAAGGCCCAAATTTGGTTAAGGGAATTCATCTGGAAGGATTAAGAGTTTTGGGTAGACCAGAAGTCTTTAGCGAATATTATTATAAACAAGGGGCAGATGAATTATTCTATCAAGATGTAGTAGCGAGTTTATACGAAAGAAATGGCCTTCATGACTTGATTTCTAAAGTGGCTAAATTTAGTTTTATACCCTTAACAGTAGGTGGTGGTATACGAAGTATTGAAGACATAAAACAAATGTTAAAAGCAGGAGCAGATAAGGTGGCAATTAATACCGCTGCCATCAAAAACCCAGATTTGATTTCTGAAGCCGCTACCGTATTTGGTTCATCAACCATTGTAGTTGCCATTGAAGCATCAAAACAAAGTGATGGTTCGTATTTGGCGTATACAGATAATGGAAGAGAACACACAGGTGTCGACGCAATACAATGGGCAGAACAAGTGGCAGAGCTCGGGGCTGGTGAAATAGTGGTAACATCAATTGATAATGAAGGAACAGGAGTTGGGTTTGATAATGAATTAACTAAAAAAATATCTACAAAAGTTTCGGTACCGGTAATTGCCCATGGAGGAGCTGGAAAATTAAATCATATAAATGAAACTATAGAGGCTAAGGCTAACGCGTTGGCTTTTGCCTCGGTATTACATTATGACTATTTGGCTAATAACAAATCTTCGGCTTCTGAAGAAGAAGGAAACACCGAGTTTTTGAAAAAGAACATGTCTTTCAATAAAATTAGCCCATTTAGTATCAAAGACATCAAAAATCATATGCATATTAATAATATTCCCTGTAGAACGTTATGAAAAAGAAGGACGATTTTAAGTTAACAATTATTGATTACGGGTCAAGCAATTTATACAGTGTAATCAACGCCTGCAAAACTTTTGGGATAGACCCCGTGGTTTCAAACGACCATGCTATAATTAAAAGTTCTGATGCCGTTATTTTACCAGGAGTTGGAGCATTTAATGAAGCTATGTCTAGTCTTGAGAAATTAGATTTAATAGAACCAATTAAGGAATTTGTTCATTCAGGCAAACCATTCATGGGGATATGTCTTGGTTTACACCTTTTGTTTGAACGTAGCGAAGAGTTTGGAGATACAAAAGGATTAGGTTTAGTAAAAGGAAGTATCAAAAAGTTCCCTTCAGATAAAGAACAAAACCTTAAAGTTCCGCAAATAGCCTGGAACAAAATAAATAGTGTAAATAACAACAATTGGGAGAAGTCCCCCTTTGCTACAATTCAAGAGGGTACCTTCATGTATTTTGTACATTCATTTTATGCCGATGCAGAGGATCCTGAGGTTATACTTTCAGAAACCGAATATAATAATGTTACTTATTGCTCATCAATTCTAAAAAACAATATCTTTGCCACTCAATTTCATCCTGAAAAAAGTGGTGATTTAGGATTAGAAATCTATAAAAACTGGTTTAGTAATATAATACAATAAGATATGAATAGTTTTGATGTTCCTATGGAAGAACGTATAAAAAGAGGTTGGTATGATGCAGATAAATCAAATTTAAAAGAAGAATTACCAGCTTTTTACGGATTACCATCAGAAGTTAAATTCTGTACCAAGTGTGCAATGTCTAATCAAAGACCCACATCTGCTGTAGAATTTAAACATACAAAAGACAGTAAGAAAACCACTATGAACTTTGATGAACAAGGAGTTTGTGATGCATGTAGAACTGCCGAGAAGAAAGAAAATATTGATTGGGATAAAAGAGAGCAGGAACTAGTTAAATTATTAGATAAATACAGAAGAACAGACGGAGGATATGATTGCCTTGTTCCCGGAAGTGGAGGAAAAGACAGTGCATATCAGGCACACGTTCTAAAGTATAAATACGGAATGAACCCTTTAACTATAACCTGGCCACCAATATTGTATACCGAATACGGATATGAGAACTGGAAAAACTGGATAGATAAAGGAGGATTTGATAATTACTCTTTTCGAAGAAATGGTAGTGTGATGAAATTATTGACTAAACTGTCTATAGAAAATTTATTCCACCCATTTCAAACCTTTATTCTAGGGCAAAAGAATTTAGCACCTAAATTTGCTGCAAAATTTGATATTCCGTTAATTTTTTATGGAGAAAATGAAGCAGAGTATGGTAACCCAATTGCAGATAATAGTACTTCTTTAAGAGATAAGTCGTATTATAGTTTTAATAATATTGATGAAATCTATCTTGGTGGATTATCAGTTAAAGACATTCAAGATAAGCATGATGTACGACTGTCTGATTTAATGTCTTTTTTCCCACCCACAGAAAAAGAACTGGAAAACAAAGATATTGAAGTACATTACCTTGGATATTATTTAAAATGGACCCCACAAGAGGTGTATTATTATGCTACCGAGAATACAGGGTTTAAAGCAAGACCTTTTAGAACTCAAGGTACATACAGTAAGTATAACAGTATCGATGATAAAATAGATGATTTACATTATTATACTACATATATAAAGTTTGGTATTGGTAGAGCTACATATGATGCCTCTCAAGAAATAAGAAATAAGCATATCACTCGTGAAGAAGGACAAGCACTGGTGAGACGTTTTGATGGAGAATTTCCAGATAAGTATTTTAGTAATATTATGGAATATATTGATCTTGGAGAAGATGAGTTTTTTGAACTGTCTGATAAGTTTAGATCACCACATTTATGGGCTAATGTAGACGGAGAGTGGAAATTGAGGCATAATATTAATAAAACAGGGGTTAATGATTAAATTATAAGCCCAAGTAATACTGGTGATATTATTAATAAGCTATAACTCGAGCATGTTTACTTTTAAAAACATGCTTGTGTTTTTTAAAAAAGGTGGTCGAATTACTAGAATGAAGCCCTTATTACCTGGTATAATTAATATTGGAAATATTGAATAATTTTAAACTTCAATTATTAAATCGTAAAGATTGGAACTTCAGAGAAGTTGTAGAGGTAATCTTAAAAAACTTACCTATTGCTTTTGCTTTTCTTTTACCAATAAGTCAAAATCTTTCTACAATTTGTTTACCGATTTGGGTTGCTTTCTCTTTATTCAACATCAAGTTTAAAAAGCTAACTATAAATAAAGCACACTTTATACCTATATTGTATTATGCTTTGTTGATGCTTTCTTTTCTCTATTCAGATAAAATTATACCTAGATATTTCGAATATCGAATGTCTTTAATAGTCATTCCTATACTATGTATTATTAATAAAGATATCATCTTTGAACAACGAAAAAAAATCCTATCCTTTTTTGTTTATGGATGTTTAGCAGCCGTTTTGATTTGTTTTATTAATGCGTTTTACAACGCTATCCATTTTACCGAAGAGGGTGTACGTTTTTCGTCTAAAATCTTAGAAGAATTCTCCTTATCCAATTCGATTCTGTATGGAGGAAATCATTTTTTTGCAACCAACTTCTCAATATTACATCAAACGGTTTATTTTTCAATGTATCTAACGTTTGCTGCACTTATTGTTATAGAGGTTCCTTTTACGAAGCGAATTGTTAATTGGGGTTTAATAAGCGTTTTTGTGATAGCTGTTATTTGTGTGCTAAATAGAGCTTCGTATTTGGTCTTTTTCATTTTAGGATTTTTTCTAATCATCAGAAAAATAAAATCAACACACTTTAAGCTTTTATCAATAGTATTAGTAATGGCAAGCGCAACGATTGTTTATAATTATAATCCTAGAATTAAAAGAAACATAAACAATATTAAAACGTTTCTAAACAATGAAGATCAGAGTTTATCAAAAAGAAACGAGCTTATTAATAATATTGACCAAAGAGTATTATTATGGAACGAGTCGATAGAGCTTATCAAAACTAATCTTTTTTTTGGTTTAGGCTTAGGAGATGTTGAAGATGAATTAAATGCTCGTTTTAAGGAGAAAAAACTTGACCTTTTAATAGGTTTAAACTCACATAATCAATATTTACAAACTTTAATCGAATTTGGATTAATAGGGTTTTCTTTATTACTGCTATTATTTTATTATGTATATCGAAATTCGCCAGAGGTGTACACGAACATCATTGGAATTAGTTTTATTATTATAGTTGGAATAAATTTTATGTTTGAATCTATGCTTAGTCGATATTCGGGACTTTCATTTATAGTGTTTTTTTATTGTGTTCTAACAAATTTTAAAAAAAGAAGTATATCCTAAATATACACTAAACTTAATAAACATTGTGCTAAAAAAAATTCTCACATTTTCATCTTCCTACGTTGCGATAGAAGCATTGCAAAAAGGAGTCATGTTTTTTTTGATGTCTCTTTTTACGCATCACATGACAACCGAAGAGTATGGGATTATTTCTTCTGCCTTGATGATTATACAAGTTTTGGCTATTGTTTTTTCACTTTCAACTACTGCATCGATATCAAGGTATTATTTTAAGTTTTACGAGAATAAGGATGACCTCAAGGATTTTTTAGGAACCAGTTTCTTATTCATCTTAGTAATAGGTTTATTTTTTCTATTGCTTTTTCTGATTTTTGGAAAGTTTATTTTTCAATGGATATTTCCAGAGATACCCTATTACCCAATAATGATATGGGTTTTTTTACTGTGTGTTTTGCAGCCATTTAACATGGCATATTTAGGCTTATTAAAGTCTCAATTAAAATTAAAAAAATATTCTATACTCTATTCAGTCTATTATGTTTTACAATTTGCCTTAATGGCAATTACAATTCTTGTAGAGAACATGAAGCACGAAGGCTATATTTTATCATTACTGCTTTCTAATATTGTTTTTATGTTAATTGTAAGCGTGTTTTTGATAAAAGAAATTAACTTTTGTATAAAAAAGGAATACCTGAAGTTATCACTACAGTATTCACTATCCTTTATTCCTGCAGAGATATTTGCCGTTGTAAATGCATTAATTGATCGGTTTTTTATTCTTAGTTTACTTACTTTATCTGCACTAGGGATATATCATATAGCCATTCAGATAGGTGCAATTATAGTATTAATAACAAGAGCTTTAAATTATGCATATTTGCCACATTTCATGAAAATTTATGAAAGTGGAAAAAAGGATTTTTCTGAAATATATAAATTTGCAGACCTTTCTGTGCTTATAACAGTACTTATTACTGGATACCTTTCTATTGTTAGCCCTTATTTCATTGAGTATTTTTTAGATAAAAGCTATATAGACGCAAAGAACGTTGTAGTATATATTAACTTCCTGTACGCCCTTAATAGTGTGTTTTTTATTAATGTAAATGTGTTATCCTTAACTCCTAAATTGGTACGATCAAAAACGATAGTATTAATTTTTGGCGGGATAATTAATTTTTTATTGAATTATATATTAATTAAGCAATATGACTTGATAGGAGCGGCAATTGCAACACTTGCAGGTTTTATTATTACGAATCTTTTATTAGGATATTGGGTTAAATTGAAAACGACATTTACCTTTAAAAGCTTTAAAAACTTGTTTTTCATTGTACTGTCTATGTTATGTACGGTTTTTATACTTCGTTTTTCTAGTGGCTATATAATCCTTGATTTGGTATTAATGCTTGCATCATTTACAATATTTAGTGTACTAATATTTGGTTATATTCATCGGTTAAACCCGTTAAACCTAATTAAAATCAAATTTTAAAAATGCATATTAATGAAATAGAAGATGTAATTTTCAAGATCGAAAAAGAGAATGAAGTCGCTTTAGGAAATTATAAAGAATGGGCTCTTATCAGGAATAGGTTATATATGAACTTGCTCAAACCTCTTGATTTAGGTATAAAAACTAAAAAAGAAAGAATACTAAGCACATTTTTTTTTCAAAATTTATTTTATGGTCTTCGCAAATGGTTTAAGCGTTATGACGTTTTAGTATTTACACATAATGAAAACAGAAGACTTGTTGAAGAAAAATATTTTGATAGAGTATTAGATGGGCTTATCGATAAAGCAGAAAGAAAAAGCACATTGTTTATTACACTTACAGACAAATCCTTTATTAAGCAAAAAGAATTATACTCTGCAAATGTAGTTTCTCAACTGATTTTAGACATTTTTGCATATATCTTATTTATAGTTAGCCCTAAAAGAACAAATAGAGGTACCGAAATTCAGGAAATAGTAAAAAAATATGGGATAACCATTGATCAACAAAAAGAACTTAGGCTTTTTAAAGCATATTATAGGTTTTATAAGTTGTTTTTAAAGGTGTACCGACCCAAAAAGATTTTTGTGAGTACATATTATTCCGCTACAAGAAATTATATGATTAAAGCGGCAAATGATCTGGGTATTCCAACCATAGAAGGACAACATGGATATATAGGTAATGCACACCCATCATATAATTGTGATATAGCACTTGATACATCTTATATTCCGTCTCAGTTATGGGTATTTTCAGAGTTTGATAAAAATGTTCTCGAACGAAGAGGTGTATATACTCAAGATCAAATAAAAGTAAAAGGAAATGCCTATTTAGATTATATTAAATCTGAAGGCAAAAAACAAAAGCCCGAAATAATAGAGCGTATTGCAAAGTATAAAAAAGTGGTCGGAGTTTCATTACAAATACCAATGGAAGGTCAACTTATACCATTTGTAATAGAGGCTGCTAATTTGGATCCATCGATTTTATATATTCTTATTCCAAGAAAATGGAATGAAAGATATGAGGAGATCGACCTGCCAGCTAATGTTGTTTTTTCTAAAAAAAATGGATTTTATGATGTTGTTGTATGGTGTACTCATCATTCTACAGTATTCTCTTCTACAGCTTTCGAGGCTAATTATTTCGGAATTCCTAACATATTAATCGATATCGATGGATTGGCAACGAGATATTTTGGAGTATTTTTTGAAAAACAAAATATAGTGAATGATAAAAGAGAATTTATTAATCTAATTTTGCCTCATAATAAAAGTTAATCGTATTGAGATATTTAAGTAAAAATATAGTAAGTACATCTATAACATTGTTTTTGCTTTTGTTTTTGTTTTTTCCATTGGGGATACCAAAAATGGAGTTTGTAAAGACATATATGCTTCTTACCGTGTTTTTGGGCCTTATTTTCATATCCTTTATTAAAATCCAAAAATTATATGAATACGAAATTATTTGGCTATTATTATTATTCTATCTAGCGCTTACTATTGTCTATTCTGATGATTATACCGTGGCAATTAAAGCAATTATTGGTGAGGTCATTCTCATAGTATTCTATTTTTTGTATAGATTCTTTTTGAATGAAATAGGAATTGACAGATATACTAAGATATTGACCTCGTTAGGAAAATGGTATTTAATTGTAGCACTCCTTTTGTATTTTTTAGGGTTTTATTTTTATTACCTAAAAGGGATTCGTACAATGCCGCTGTTTTATACAGATCAAGAATACAGGGTGCTAGGAGCAATGTTTAATAAATGGACAGGCATGCCAAGATTGGTAGGTCCGGGATTTGGTGTAGATTCGTTTAATTGGATGAGCTCCTTTTTTATTATAGTTTTTTGGATAAACAAAAATTATAAATGGCTCATTATTGGAGTTATTTGTTCTTTATTAACTTTTTCTATAACCTTTTTATTAGTGTTAGCCTTGGTTATAGTTTATTTCATAATTAAAAAAGGGAAACTATTTTCAATGCTCATGGCACTGGCACCAGTAGTAGGAATTGTATTTTATTATTACAAAACAAACGACTGGTTTAATAATATAATCGAATCCAGGATTACCTCTGCTCAATCCGGAACAGGAAGATTTGATATATGGAGTTTTATATTTGAAAAAATTTGGGAAAGACCTTTTTTCGGGCACGGCATCAATCAATTAAAAGTGCATTTAGAGACCTATTCGGATAAATCTATTCGTTCTGCTCATAATACACTAATAGAAATCTTTTTTAACTCGGGTATTATAGGTGTTTTCTTATATGTAATTTTTATTCTTGGTTTTTATTTGGCATGCTATAATGTCGATAGAAAAAACGGAAGCATTTATTTTAGAGTTCTTTTTTTGTGCTACTTTGTTTTTTCTATGGCAAATACGAGTATTTATAATTTTTCAACCTTATTATTCTTTAGTTTTGTATTCCTTTATACACACACCAATCATTTAAAAAAAGCAGAGCAAAATGAAAACTAGAATATATACATATCGAAAGATAAATTTTTTATTTAAAGTTCTTTTGTTGAGTACTATTACATTATTAGTGTGGAATTGTAGTAGTGATGATGATAACCAAAAACCATTACTTAATATTATTAGCCCGGAGAATAATCTTACTGTAATCGAAGGTGATATTATAGAGATCCAAGTACAGGCAAACGACCCTGATGGTTTAATAGAAAATGTTTCGATAAGTTATAATGGAGAGACTATCTCCGAAGCTTTAGTACCTCCATATAATTTTACCTTTGATACTTCAGGGCTAACTGCAGGTGAACACGAAATTATTGCAATTGTACAAGATAATAATAACTTAACCAATGTAGCCTCTTTACTAATAACAGTTATAGCTAATCAACAACCAACTCTTAAAATTCTTTCACCAGAAAATAACTTTACTGTAAATAGAAAAGAGAAGATTGAAATAAAAACCGAAGCAAATGACGCCGACGGTTCGATAGAAAAAGTTTCGTTACAAGTTGATGGTAATTTAGTAGATGAGGTATTCGCGGCCCCCTATACATTTGTATACGATACGTCTGATTTGTCTGAGGGTGTGCATACAATTGAAGTAATTGCAACGGACAATAAGGAGTTGAGTAATTCAGAATCTATAAATATTATGATCATAACAGATCCACCTTCTTTTATGTCAAATGTTTCTTTTATTGGTACAACGCTTGTTAGAATTGATGGTTTAGTAGAATCTTACGGAAATCCTGAATTAGAAAAACGCTATTTTGGAATTTGTTGGAATGAAACCGGATCCCCTACAATTAACGACAATTTAGGTGAGATAGGGTTTGAAATTTATAATGTTATTGATAATAGCGGTAATGAAGATGTTTTTCATTCAAAAATCAAAGGGCTTAAGTTAGGAACAAAATATTATGTAAGATGTTATGCCGAATCACCATACACAAATGAAATATATTATGGTGAAGAAATGAGTTTTACTACTGCAAATTCTTACGTTTCTGATTCAGGGACTTTCGTAGATAGTAGAGACTCTAATATATATAAGTGGATAAAAGTTGGTGATAAAATATGGATGGCAGAAAATCTGAAATATTTAGAAGCTGCTACTGCAATTATAAATTATAATGACCCAGATCCAGGGGATTCATGTAATATCATTTTTGATCATAATGCGGCAGCACAAAATGAAAATTACCAAAATTATGGGTGTTTGTATAAAGGGAACGGCACTACTACTAGTAATTATTTACCTCCTTCGGGATGGCACGTGGCTAACAGTAGTGAGTGGAATGATTTATTAGATTATGTAGGAGGTGCTGAGATTGCAGGCACTATTTTAAAGAGTGAAGACGGATGGGACCCTCCTGGCTCACCAAGCACTAATCTTTCAGGTTTTTCTGTTCTTCCAGGAGGATACAGATCTTTTTTGTATTGTTCTTATACCGATAATGCTGGCAGTTTAGGAAAAACAGCTTCGTTTTACACTTCATCAAATAGACTTGTAGGTCGGGAAAGCGAAAGAGTATATTATACTTTTAATCATGATTCTGAATCAGTTGTTTTAGGATCTTCGGATGTATATGACGAATTAGTCCATAAAGAACTATATTATATTAGATGTGTCAAAGATGCTAATTAATATATTTTGTAAAACCTCATGAAGATTAATATTTAAGAAAAAGAATGGCAAAAATACTATTGACCACTAAGAATGACATTTGTGACGAAATTAAAAACAATGTTTTTAAATACAATGAAATTATAGAGGATAATTTTTTGTTACTATCATTTAAAAAATTAAATGTAGATAACGAGAATTTTGCGGCTTTTGCTAATGGGGATTTTATTGTTTCTGCAGGCACATTGATCTATGATGAGGTCATAGGTAATAAAGCATTAGAAAACATATATCAGGACTATAATGGAAAACCAGATAGCGTAAGAAAAAAAATTATAGGTAACTATACACTTGTAATAAAAAAGAAAAACAAAATTCATGTATTTGTAGATGAAAACTCAATACATGATCTTTATTATAAAGTTGATGAATCCAAATACACTCTTGGTACGTCCTTATATGATGTCGCTATAACCGAATTAGAGACGATTTCGGTTAGTAAAAATAAACTAGCAGAACTTTGTGCTCAATATTCAATAATAGGCCAAGAAACGTTTTATAATGAGATTAACAGGTTGCAGGCTAACCAAATAGTGGTTATTGATTGCCAAACCAATGTAGTAGAAATAAAAGAGGTAACTAATCATGTAGAAGCTCTTGATTTGAGTACTATTGAGGAATATCTCGATTATACGGTGAATCAAATGGATATATGCGGTAAGGCTCTTGCAAAAAACTTCAGGAAATTTGGTATTTCAATGACCGGAGGGCTAGATTCCCGAATTATATTATCTATCTTTTTAAAACATAATATTAGCCCCAAACTATATTACGGCGTAGGAAATAATTCTATAACCAATACCAAAAGTGGTGACCTTGTTGTTAATCAAAAGCTTTCAGAAAAATATGACCTGACTCTAAAAGTAATGGATTGGGATCATCCAGATCCTATAGATGCTAATTGGAATGCACTATTAAAAAAGTATGGGTTTTTGTCTGAAGTATATGCTGGAGCTAATATTTTTTCTGAATTCGAGAATATCGATGTAGATTTTATTGAATATGGATATTTCGGAGAACCTTTTAGGAATGTAGATTGGATAGAGAATAAGAAAAAAGGTAGCTTTAGTTTAGACCATTTTTTAGATGATTTTTATATCAATACATCAGCCAGATGCCTTGTCGATGATTTTGATGCGTATAAAGATGGAATCCGAAAAAGTTTTATCAAAGTTTGCCAACAAAATAACCTGGATTACAATAAATTAACCTTAGAGAATTTTCAGGTTTTACATAATGAATATCGCAAGAATGCAGATAAGATTATGCTAAACTTATCGAACCTTTTTTGCTATTCTGCAAGTGTTTTATCACAGAAAAGGTTTACCAATATATCAGAATCTTTACCCAAAAATTATAAGAACAATGCCAGTTTTATACTAAGACTTCTGGATAAACTACACCCTGATATTTTAGAAACAGAATTTTTCTCACACACTAAATCCTGGATATTTAAAAGAGAAAATTTCGAACTAAAAAGAAAAGATGTAATAAAACTGGATAAGATTGTGGGGGTCATTAGAAAATTGAATATTAACACCACATTTCTTGAAAAAATATACGGATCCCTGCGTAAAAACAAGGAATCTGAAGAGGTTAAAAACAGAGAAGCGCTAAGAAATTTTTTAAAAGAAAAAACTCCTCAGGTCAATTTAGATGAAATTACACAAATAGGCCTACTGGCTAAATACACGCATAATAGTTATATGATTTCAAAAACTATTAAAAAGTAAGAATTTTTATAACTAGCTACAGGTCATTTTTCTCAATAAGCGCAAATTAATTTTTAGTACATTTGTGCAATACAAAGTTTGATCCTACCCATTAAATTAAACTCTTTATTTATGAATAGTAGATTAAAATATGTATTCCTTTTTGCCATTATTCTAACCTTGTTTAATTGTGCAGATGATGATGGAAATCAAAAACCTATAGTTAAGATTCTCTCCCCTGAAAATGGAGAAACTTTCAATGTCAAAGAATTAGTTGATATAGAAGTTGAAGCAGATGATTTAGATGGATCAATAGAAAAAGTTTCATTTTATGTTAATGACCAATTGGTAAAGGAACTTATAAAGAAGCCTTATGCTATAAACGTTGATACATCTAGGTTTCTTGCAGGGACTATTGAAATTACAGTTATTGCTGCAGATAACAACGGACAAACATCTGCTCAGGTGATAGATATAAATACCAAAGTAGACCCACCTACTGTGAAAATGTCTATGTCTCTTGTTGGAACTTCATTTGCTAGCGTTGAGGGGGTAGTAGAGTCCTTTGGAACACCCGAATTACGTCCTGAATTTAATACGTACTATGGAATTTGCTGGAATGAAAGTGGAGCTCCTACAATAAATGATAATGCGACCCATTTATCTTTTAAAGTTACTTCATTTCCCACTACTATTACTAATGATTTTTCTGCAAGTATGAAGGGTCTTAAACTAGGAACAAAATATTTTGTTAGGAGTTATACTACCTCTCCTTGGACAACGGAAGTGTTTTATGGTGAAGAAATGAGTTTTACTACCAAAGATTCCTATGTTTCCGATTCTGGGACTTTTACGGATTCCAGGGACGGAAATCAGTATAAATGGGTAAAAATTGGTAATCAAACATGGATGGCAGAAAATGTAAGATATCTAGAAAGTGCAGCGGCCATTATAGATTATGATGATCCAGATCCAACCGATCCTTGTAATAATATTTTTGATAAAGAAGCAGCTATTCGTAATGAGAATTATATAAAATATGGTTGTTTATATAGACCAGACCTCCGTAATGTAGCTCCTCCAGGATGGCACGTTGCAAGTATGGATGAATGGAGTGAGTTGATAAATTATGTAGGAGGTGGTCAAGTTGCTGGAGCTATTTTGAAAAGTAGGGATGGTTGGGGAGCTTCTGATACTCCAGGAACAGATCTTGCCAATTTTTCTGTCCAGCCAGGTGGTCAAAGGTGGTATTTATTTTGTTCTTTTGGAGAGGGAACTAGTCCGGGCAATACTACTTCATTTTGGACTACATCCAATGTTACCGTGGGGCGTGACCAAGAAAGAGTTTATTATAGATTTGATCATGATTCGGAATCCGCTTTTGTTGGCAGTCAATATATTGATGAATCGGGACAAAAAGGTCTTTACTATATTCGATGCGTAAAAAATACTAATTAATAATCTTGGCTAGAAACAGGAGTAATTAAGCAGTCACGCTATATAAAGTTTAAATCAACAATAATATCTTTCCCAAAATAAAAAGTATCTTTGCACTTTTAATTACATATGAAGAAAGAATTAAAATTTGCCATCGTAGGTTGTGGTAGAATAGGTAACAGACATGCAGGTCATATCAACAATAATGGCACGCTAAAAGCAGTTTGTGATATAGAGTTTGATAAAGCAGAAATATTGGCAAAAGAATATGATGCTACACCATACGCTTCTGTAGAAGAAATGTTATCTAATGAACAAGATATTGATTTAGTGGCAATTTGTACTCCAAATGGCCTGCATGCAGAGCATTCAATTCAATCTTTAAAAGCTGGTTTTCATGTCCTTTGTGAAAAACCTATGGCTATAAACGTGTATGACTGCGGAGAGATGATAAAAATTGCAGAACGAGCCAATAAACGATTAATGATTGTAAAACAGAATCGATTTAATCCACCGGTCGAAGCTGTTAAAAAAATAATTGACGAAGGTAAACTGGGCAAAATATATTCGGCACAATTAAATTGTTTCTGGAACAGAAACCCAGATTATTATAAAAATTCCTGGAAAGGAACTTTAGACCTCGATGGAGGAACACTATATACACAATTTAGTCATTTTATAGATTTGTTATATTGGATTGTAGGAGATGTAAAAAATGTTGAAGCCTTTGGAGGAAATTTTCATCACCAGGGGATAACAGAATTTGATGATAATGGTGCCATTGCATTAGAATTCTATAATGGTGCAATAGGTACTATAAACTATACTGTAAACAGTCATGGTAAAAACATGGAAGGATCTCTAACTATTTTTGGAGAAAAAGGAACAGTAAAGATAGGGGGGCAGTATCTTAATGAGCTAGAATATCAAAATATCGAAGGCTACAAGGTAGAGAATTTACCCGAAGGAAATACGGCTAATAATTATGGACAATACCAAGGATCAATGTCTAACCACGACAAGGTGTATGAAAATGTAGTAGAAGTATTAACCAACGATGGGGTAATTTCTGCAAATGGTTTCGAAGGGTTAAAAACTGTGGAGATCATTGATAAAATATATCAAAAAATCACAGACCGAAACAAAAGTGTATAAGCATCTTAAAATAGGAATAGTCGATTGCAAATTCGGTGAAAACGTAAAAGTAGTTGAACCCGTAAATATGTACGGGTGCACAATAGGAAGTAATTGCTTTATAGGACCCTTTGTAGAGATACAAAAAAAAGTGAATATAGGATCAAACACCAAAGTTCAGTCACATTCTTTCATTTGTGAACTCGTTGATATTGGCGATAATTGTTTTATAGGTCATGGTGTAATGTTTATAAATGACTTGTTTAGCGAAGGAGGACCGGCAGGAGGAGATCAATCCAAATGGAAATCAACGCTAATCGGCAATAATGTTTCTATAGGATCAAACGCCACCATACTGCCCATTAAAATTTGTGACAATGTAGTAATAGGAGCGGGATCAGTAGTTACAAAAAATATAGAAGAGCCAGGTGTTTATGCCGGAAATCCAGCAAAAAAAATTAGATAAGAGCATGATAAAATTTCTTGATTTACAACATCAGTATAAAACCATAAAAAATGATATAGATGCTGCCATCCAAAATATCATTTCAAGTTCTGCTTTTATTGGTGGAGAAGAAATAAAAAAGCTTGAAAAAAACTTTGCTTCTTTTCAAAATTCAAAATACTGCATAGGAGTCGCTAATGGAACAGATGCAATAGAAATCGCGATCGAAGCACTTGATCTTCCTCCTAATTCAGAAATTATTGTTCCGGCTAATAGTTTTATCGCGAGTTCAGAAGCAGTAACAAGATCTGGGCATAAAGTGGTTTTCTGTGATTGCAATCTTGAGAACTACACCATTTCTATCCAAAGCTTGAAGGAAGTAATTACCGAAAAAACAAAAGCAATTATTGCCGTTCATCTGTATGGTCATCCATGTGATATGGGTGCGCTTATAGAAATTGCCAAAGAACATGATCTAAAAATATTAGAAGATTGTGCACAAGCCCACGGAGCAGAATACAACGGAAAAAGAATAGGTGCAATTGGAGATATCGGAACCTTTAGTTTTTATCCAGGAAAGAATCTTGGTGCTTACGGAGATGCGGGTGCAATTGTGACGAATAATGAAGAACTAGCAATCAAATGTAAAATGATTGCTAATCATGGAAGAATAGAAAAGTATAATCATATTTTTGAAGGTAGAAATAGTCGATTAGACAATCTACAGGCAGCCATATTAAATGTAAAACTGAAACATTTAGAAGAGTGGACAAATCAACGCATAAAAATAGCAGATTTTTATCTCGAAAACTTAAAAGAAGTTAAGCAGATTATACTCCCTAAACGATCAGAATGGGCAAGACAGGTATATCATTTATTTGTGATCAGGACGGATAGAAGAGAAGAACTAAAATCATATTTATCAGAACAAAATATCCAAACCGGAATCCATTACCCAATTGCTTTGCCAAAGTTAAAAGCATATGATTATATAGGGAAAGCGCAAGCAGACTTTAATGCCAATAATACAGACCATCTGCTTTTGAGTTTGCCAATTGGCGAACATCTTACTATAGAGGATGCTAAAAAAGTAGTTGAAGCTATCAAAAACTTTTTTTCATAGAGATGAAATATGATGTTACCATTGTTGGTTCGGGTATTGTAGGGCTTTCAGTAGCTTATAATTTGTCCAAAGAGTCACCAGGACTTAAAATAGCCGTTTTAGAAAAAGAAGGCACAATCGCATCACACCAAACAGGACATAATAGTGGTGTAATTCATTCTGGTATTTATTATAAACCGGGAAGTGAAAAATCAATAAACTGTAAAAAAGGATATGATCTCCTTCTAGCGTTTTGTAAAGCACAAGATATTTATCATGAAATTTGTGGGAAAATTATTGTTGCAACAGACAGCAATGAAGAAAAAAAACTACAAGACATTTATGATAGAGGAACCCAAAATGGCCTCAAAGGCTTAAAGATTTTAAACGAAAAGGAACTTAAAGAAAAAGAACCCCATGTGCAGGGAACAAAAGGTATTTTTGTTCCTCAAGCGGGAATAGTGGATTATAAAAAAGTATCCAAAAGGCTTTTCGAAATAAGTAAAGAAAATGGAGTAGACTTTTTTTTTAATAAAAAAGTGACGGCCATAAAAAAAGAAAACAACGGTTCTAGTCTGGTGACTACGAATAAGACTATTTCTACAAAGTTTTTGGTGAATTGTGCGGGGCTATATTCGGACAAAATTGCAAAAATGGATGGTGTTGATTTAAATGCCAAAATCATTCCTTTTAGAGGAGAATATTATTTGTTAAAAGACGAAAAAGCTAAATTGGTGAACAATTTAATTTATCCCGTTCCTGATCCTAATTTTCCTTTTTTGGGAGTTCATTTCACAAGAAGAATCAATGGAAAAGTAGACGCTGGACCTAATGCAGTGCTTGCTTTTAAAAGGGAAGGGTATACTAAATCTGATATCGATTTAATGGAGTTTCTAGAGAGTATTTCTTACCTTGGTTTCATTAAAGTAGCATTAAAATACTGGAAAGTAGGTGCCTATGAAATGTATCGATCGTTTTCGAAAAAAGCTTTTGTTAAATCCCTGCAAAAATTAATTCCCAATATACAAGAAGACGATTTGATTGTTGGTGAGGCTGGAGTTAGAGCACAATTATGTGATGGAAAAGGTAATTTGGTGGATGATTTTTTAATTAAGCCTACTAAAAATGGAGTGCATGTAGTTAATGCACCTTCACCCGCTGCAACTTCATCACTTAATATAGGCAAAGAAATAACTAAAAGAGTATTAGAATCATTGTAGATGAAAAATATTTGGATCATAAATCAATACATTACAAGCCCAGATATTGAAGGAGAGGGATATAGACACTATTATATTGCTAAGCATTTAAAAAAGACAGAGAAGTATAATACACTTTTGATCACATCTTCTTTTTCGCATGCTCCTTATAGACACAACAAAATTAAAGGCTTATATAAGTTTGTAAACAAAGATATTAGGACCCTAATTTTAAAAGGAAGTACATATAAAAAATCACATGGAATTGGAAGAATTTTGAGCTGGATCATATTTTCTATAAACTTGTGTTTAGTTCCTTTTATTTCTAAAAAGAAGGTTCCTAAACCAGATATAATTGTATTGTCATCTCTTCCTTTGTTACCAGTGTTAAATATCGTGATTTTCAGAAAGTTGTTTTATTCAAAAACTAAATTTGTTTTTGAGGTCAGAGATTTGTGGCCTCTTTCAGCAATAGAATTAGGTAATTATTCTGATAAGAATATTTTCATGAAGTTTTTGGCTTATTTAGAGAAGCTTTCGTATTCAAAAGCCGATAGTATAATCTCAGTTATTCCAAGAGCAGATCTACACATTAAGAACGTTTTAGGTCATCAAAACTTTAATTATCGTTGGATCACTAATGGATTTGAACTTCCGAATGAGAAAGAAGATAAAATAGAGGATATATTTGAAGAAAAAATCGATAGTGCTACTTTTAATATTGGCTATGCAGGAACTTTAGTGATTGCAAACCCTTTGGATACTATAATAAAAGTAGTATCACGACTTAAAGACGAGAATATTCATTTTTATGTTTTAGGGGGTGGGCCAGAAAAAGAAAGACTTTTGGAAGAAACTAAGAATTTTGATAATATTCATTTTCTAGATAGAGTTCCCAAGCAATTTGTAAGGCTGTTTTTATCCAAAATGGATGTTTTGTTTATGGGCAAAGGAACAAAAGACACAAAGATTTATGATTTTGGAACATCGCAATTAAAAACATTCGATTATTTCTATGCCAAAAAACCGATAATCCAAATGTTAGCATCGAATGAAAATCCTGTTACGTACTCTAATTCGGGTTATGTTGTGCCTCCAGAAGACGAAGAGGCTTTAAAAAATAAAATCCTTTATTTTAAGAGCTTATCTCATGAAAACCGACTACAGTATGGTGAGAGAGGATACGAATATTTGATAGAAAATTGCACATATGACAAAATTAGTAATACTTTTGATAAGGTATTTGATGATTTATAAGTAATTCTTAATATGTAATTAGCGCGCATTTTTTTGAAAACAACTCTAATTTATTCTTAAATTATGGTTTTATCTTATGTCCATAAGGAGTTGTGACTTTAAAAGATTATTTTTGAACAATTTTAGAACAAAAATGGCATAACTCTAAATAAATCCAGTATTTAAATATGGATATAGGCGGTGTTGTGAAAACATTTAATTAATGAATAGAGTATTTACACTCAATGTAATAGAAAGAAAGTTATTTCTATTTATAGGGGACTTAGCAATCGTTTTTTTTTATTTGTACTTGCTTATAAATAGAACTTTGAAAGGCACTTTTGATCAAGAAAAGCACGGTCTTACTATTTATATTATTGGTGTAATTCTTTTTTCGATAATTGCCTATGTAATTGATATATATAATTTAGAAAGAGCATCAAAACCTATTACCATTTTTAGACTATCACTTGTAGTTGGGGTATTGTATTCTTTCTCCGTTTTCTTTCTTACTATTCTATTGATTAATACAACGGTAAGCAGGCCTTATTTGGTAGTTTTCTTAGCACTAATGCCATTTTCACTTACAGCATGGCGAATTATATGCTCTAATTTTTTTATTTCTCAGCCGTTTTTAAAGAACACAATTTTTATTTACGAAGAAACTTTTGAAGAATTCAAAGAAAACAACATCGCTAATGTCGAAGGAATTAAAAACTCCAATGGGTATAAGGTTAAGTTAAGTGTTTCTACCAATCACGAAACGTTTACCAAAAACCCAGAGCGTCTAAATAAAGTAATGGATAAAATTGATACTGTAATTATAAGGATTAAAGATTATCAAAATATGCCAGTAGAAGTGGAGAAGTTTTTAACCAGAGCAATGTATTTTGGTAAAGAGGTTTTTACATTCACTTCTTTTTATGAGTCTACTTATGAGGCATTACCCTTAAATTTATTGGGAAACAATTTTTACGAAGTATTACATTTAAAAAACAAAAGATCTCACTACATCCAAAAATTATTTACAAAACTTGTAGATATTATCTTATGTCTTTTTGTAGGGCTAATTTTCGTTATAGTGGTTCCTTTTGTATCCTTTTTCAACTTTTTTTTAAATAAAGGCCCCCTATTTTATATTCAAAAAAGAATAGGAAGAAAAGGAAAAGAATTTAATATATATAAATTCAGATCCATGGTAGTAGATGCCGAAAAATCAGGAGCTAAAATGGCAACAAATAATGATGCCAGAGTAACTCCTTTCGGAAAGATTCTAAGAAAGTTTAGAATAGATGAATTACCTCAAATTATCTCTGTAATTAATGGAGATATGAGCTTTATAGGACCTCGCCCAGAAAGAAAGATTTTTGTTGATCAATTAGACAAAATGAATCCATTCTATTCTGTTAGACATGTTGTTAAACCAGGAATAACAGGTTGGGCCCAGGTTAAATATAAGTACGGAGAAAACCTTGAGGATTCTATAAAGAAATTAGAGTACGATCTTTATTACATAAAAAATAGATCTGTAACGCTCGATATAAGAATTTTATTTAAAACAATAACAACTATCTTGTTTTCAAGAGGTGTATAAAAAATAAATGTTAAATGAAAATATCTGTAATAGGGACTGGATATGTTGGTCTAGTAACAGGAACATGTTTAGCCGAAACCGGTAATGAAGTTATTTGCGTAGATATAGATGAAGAAAAAGTGAAGAAAATGCGTAATGGAGAGGTTCCGATATATGAGCCTCATCTGGATGTACTTTTCGAAAGAAATATCAATGCTGGCAGATTAAATTTTACAACTTCACTTGAAGAAGGTCTACAGCATGGTCAAATTATATTTTTGGCATTACCAACCCCAGAAGATGAGGATGGATCAGCCGATTTATCATATGTTCTTGGAGTTGCAGATGATATAGGGAAGTTAATGCAGGAATATAAGGTGATTGTAGATAAAAGTACAGTGCCAGTAGGAACTGCCGAAAAAGTTAATGAAGTAATTTTAAAAAATGCTAAATGTGATTTTGATGTAGTCTCTAATCCAGAATTTCTGCGAGAAGGTTTTGCCGTAGACGATTTCCTTAAACCAGAACGAATAGTGGTGGGGTCGAGTTCCGAAAGGGCAACAGAGCTTATGAAAAAATTATATAAACCATATGTAAGATCGGGTAACCCGATAATTATTATGGATGAAAAGTCTGCCGAACTTACCAAGTACGCTGCAAACTCTTTTCTGGCGACCAAAATTACTTTTATGAATGAAATTGCAAATTATTGTGAAAAAGTGGGGGCCGATGTAAGCAAAGTGAGAATTGGTATGGGAACAGATTCAAGAATTGGTAAACGTTTCTTGTTTCCAGGGATTGGATATGGAGGATCATGTTTTCCCAAAGATGTAAAGGCGCTTCATAAGTCAGGGAAAGATGATAATTATGATTTTAAAATTTTGGAATCTGTTATTGATGTTAATGCAACTCAAAAATTAGCGCTACTACCAAAAATTAAAAAACACTTTAAGGATAATCTTAAAGGAAAAACTTTTGCAATTTGGGGGCTAGCCTTTAAACCAGAAACTGACGATATTAGAGAAGCACCTGCGTTAGACATAATAAATGAACTGTTAAATGAGGGAGCAAAAATTAAAGCATTTGATCCAGAAGCAATGGATAATGTAGCTCGTAAATATGGAGATAAAATAGAGTTTTCGAAAACTATGTATGATGCTTTACATGGCACCGATGCATTAATTATTTGTACCGAGTGGAGTATCTTTAGAACACCTGACTTTGATAAAATCAAAGATAGTTTAACCAATAACGTTATCTTTGACGGTAGAAATCTCTATGATATTCAGGATATAGAAAATGAAAGAATTTCATATTTCTCTATCGGAAGAAAAGATGTAAAAATATAAGATGCAGAAAGTTCTAATTACAGGAGCAGCAGGGTTTTTGGGATCACATCTTTGTGATCGATTTATTAAAGATGGATTTGAGGTAATAGGAATGGATAATCTTATTACTGGAGATCTTAAAAACATTGAACATTTATTCAAACATAAACATTTTGAATTCTACAATCACGATGTAACCAAATTTGTTCATGTTCCGGGGAAATTAGATTATATTCTTCATTTCGCATCACCGGCTAGTCCAATTGATTATCTTAAGATTCCCATTCAAACCTTAAAAGTAGGATCACTTGGAACTCATAATTTATTGGGTCTGGCAAAAGAAAAAAAAGCAAGAATCTTAATTGCCTCTACAAGTGAAGTATATGGTGACCCTTTAGTACATCCACAGACAGAAGACTATTATGGCAATGTAAATACCATAGGACCGCGAGGAGTATATGACGAAGCAAAACGATTTCAAGAATCAATCACTATGGCATATCACACCTATCATGGGGTCGAAACAAGAATAGTACGCATTTTTAATACCTATGGTCCAAGAATGAGATTAAACGATGGAAGAGTTGTGCCAGCTTTTATTGGACAGGCATTGCGTGGCGAAGATCTTACTATTTTTGGAGATGGGTTGCAAACTCGCTCTTTTTGTTTTGTAGATGACCAAGTCGAAGGGATTTGTAAATTACTTTTTAGTGATTATATATATCCCGTAAATATTGGCAACCCAGACGAAATTACGATCAAAGATTTTGCAGAAGAAATTATAAAACTTACCGGAACCGAACAAAAGGTGATTTACAAAGATTTACCTGTTAACGACCCTCTTCAAAGACAACCAGATATTTCTAGAGCAAAAGAAATTTTAGATTGGGAGCCTAGAGTTGATAGAACAGAAGGAATGAAAAAAACACTGGAGTATTTTAAAGGGTTTTCTCAGGAAGAACTTCAAAAAAGTGAACATAGAGATTTTTCTTAAAAAGAAGGTTGTATTAGAATTTTTCATGCATACTTATACGGTTTTGATAGATTCTTCTGTAAAATATTTGACAATAAAAAGTATTATAATATTTTAAAAGGTAATAGAACTTAATGTTTTAGGTATTGATATAAAAAAGATGAATAAGTCTAAACTAAATCTGTGATATCAAGCAAAATAACATCCAGAATTACCAGAATGCTTTATATAGAGGAAAGCGACATGGTGTTAACTATTTTTTGGAATAGTCTTTATGCCGCCTTTTTTCTATTACCATTGGGAATTAATCTTTCTACCCCTTTTTTTATCATCTCAATTATCCTTGGTATAGTTAATATTGTTCGATCTAATAAGAAACAAGTTTTAGACAACAAAGCATTACTATTATTCCCGATATACTTTATGGTAATGTTGATTAGCTTAACCTATACTGATAATATATCAGACGGAATAAATTTAATACAACGATCATTATCATTATTCTTCTTTCCATTAATTTTTTTATATGTCAAAGAAGATGCTGCAGCGGTAAAAAAATTATTTGAATTTTTGCTTCTTGGATTACTTATATCTTTTTTCATAAACTTTTTTATTGCCTTATATAACTGCATACAAATTATAAAAGATGCAATTATTTTTGAAAGCTCTTTAGAAACTATTTCTTTAATTTTAAGTGCTTTTTCTCATGGTTGGAATTATTTTATAGGAGCAGAGTTTTCTACATTAGTAAACCCCAATTATGTTTCGCTTTATATTCTTCTGGTTTTAAGCTATTATCTAAAAAAGAAACTTCAATCCAGAAAACAAGTACTTGTTGTAATTATCCTGTTTTTATACCTTTTTTTATTGGCTTCTATAGCTGCATATTTAATTTTAGCTATCATGTGTTTATTGCTAATTTTTAGTATTTCA
Source organism: Aquimarina penaris (assembly GCF_040786285.1). NCBI lineage: Bacteria > Pseudomonadati > Bacteroidota > Flavobacteriia > Flavobacteriales > Flavobacteriaceae > Aquimarina > Aquimarina penaris. The sequence goes on along the minus strand of NZ_JBFMKQ010000001.1, from coordinate 755,350 downwards.
GACAAGAGTAAGAAATATACAATGGCAATAGTATTTCTTCTAGGGATCATCGTGTTTTTAAAGAATCCTCGTGTTTTTGATTTTTATTCAAATGTGACAAAACTTGAAGCAAGCCCAAAAATTGATAATACAGCAGTAGAAAAATCAAGATTACTTACTTGGCATGCTAGTATCAAATTAATACAAGAAGCTCCTCTGTTTGGATATGGGATAGGAGATACCAATGAAGTCTTAATGGAAAAATATAAACAATTGAATTATTTTCATAATTATAACAACCAATATAATGCTCATAACCAATTTCTTCAAACATTTTTGCAAACAGGCATTGTAGGGTTTGGGGTCTTAATAAATATCTTTATTTTATTAGCAATTAGAATGAATAGAAGTAAAAACGAATTTTCTGTTTTTCTGATCCTATTTATCTCTCTTTTTTTCGAATCTATGCTGGTGAGATTTAATGGTATTGTGTTTTTGTCTATCATAATTCCGTTGTTACTAAAAAAGAGAAGTATATTAAGCAGTAGAATTATTCGTAATGAATCTGTTGCTAATGAAAATCTTTAAGCAGAGAGATAAGAATATACTCGGCCGTTGACAGATAGAACTGCTAACAATCCTCAGTTTTTGTTAAAACCATATAAAACCCTCCCATAACTACCCAAATCATCTCTATGATGGGTTTGTCTATTTATAGTATTATACTATCGATTCCGAAAATGTTACGTTAGAACTCAAGTTTTTATTATAAACCATTAGCTATACAAAGACGAATGAACTATTTTTGAGCGCATAAAATTCAAGCTATATTAAATCATGAATATTTTAGTACTGGGATCCGGAGGTAGAGAGCATACATTTGCCTATAAAATTGCACAAAGTGAATTGTGTAGCACATTATTCGTAGCACCTGGTAATGCAGGTACAGCTAACATCGCTACCAATGTGCCCATATCTGTTACAGATTTCTCTGCAATTAAAAGTCTTGTAGTAAAAGAAAACATCAAGATGGTTGTCGTAGGACCAGAAGATCCGCTCGTACAAGGAATCTCAGATTACTTTGCCAAAGATGATCAACTAAAAAATGTTGTGGTTATAGGGCCGTCTAAAGAAGGAGCTCAACTAGAAGGAAGCAAAGAGTATGCTAAGGAGTTTTTGTTTAGACATAATATTCCTACCGCGGCATATCAAAGCTTTACTGCAGCAACTGTAGATGACGGCAAGCAGTTTTTAGAAACGCTTAATGCGCCATACGTGCTTAAAGCAGATGGTCTGGCTGCTGGAAAAGGAGTTTTGATACTTCAGGATATAGAAGAAGCCAAAAGTGAGCTTGAAAATATGCTAACGAATAAAAAATTTGGCGCTGCCAGTGAAAAAGTAGTAATCGAAGAATTTCTTGACGGTATAGAACTTAGTGTTTTTGTTCTTACCGATGGTAAAAACTATGTGACCTTGCCAACTGCCAAAGATTATAAACGAATAGGAGAAGGAGATACCGGTCTTAATACAGGAGGTATGGGGGCGATCTCACCAGTACCTTTTGCCGATGAGGTATTTATGAGAAAGATCGAAGAGCAGATTGTTAAACCAACAGTAGAAGGATTGATACAAGAAAATATCGACTACAAAGGCTTCATTTTTATTGGTCTGATCAAAGTAGGTGATGACCCCAAAGTAATCGAATATAATGTGCGTATGGGTGATCCCGAGACTGAAGCGGTATTACCAAGAGTAAAAACAGATTTAGTTACATTGTTTCAGCACGTTGGAGATCAATCACTAGATAAAGTTGATTTAGAAATTGATCAAAGGAGTGCGACAACTGTAATGACAGTTTCTGGAGGGTACCCCGAAGCTTATGAAAAGGGAAAAGAAATTACAGGCATTGATTCGATCTCAGACGCTATAGTTTTTCATGCAGGAACAAAACTCGAAGGAGACAAAGTAGTTACAAATGGAGGTAGAGTAATAGCAATAACGTCGTTTGATGAAGATTTCAAGAAGGCGTTAAAAAACTCGTATGAAAATATAGAAAAATTACATTTTGATAAGATGTATTATAGAAAAGATCTTGGATTCGATTTATAATCTTTAACCCAAATAAGAAAACAAAAAACTCGCATACTGATAAAGTGTGCGAGTTTTTTGTTTAATATATGGAAATAGAAAGACCTATTCTAAAAACGAATGTGCTTTAGGGTCTCTATCTTCCTCATTGTTATCATTAAATTTCTTTAACTCTTTCATCCAATAGAAAAAAGCAACAAAACCAATAGCCATAAATAACCAATTTACAATATTAGCAGCAGTCCAGCTTTCTAACTCTAATGCTCTTAGCGCATCTAACGGAGCAAACAATACATCTACAAAAAGTGATTCGATAGCTTCAAAAAATTCTTTCATAATTCAAAAAATATGATTGGCAATAAAAAGTTTAAAAATGAGTCTAAAAACTTTTTATACATTAGTTTAATAATTATCCAAAACAATATCATAATATTGTTTGACGCAAAAATATAAAAAATAGTAGTGTTATCAAGCTTTTTTAGTAAATCAAAACCCATTAATTACATTATCGTGGCATTGTACATGCTTATCCTTATCGGGTTGGCGTATTACAAAAAAGGGTTTGTTGTAGAAATTAGTTCTGTATTGCTGTTTATAGGAGCGGTTTTGCTATACATTTTACCCATGTTAATGCTACATTTCATTGCCCAAAGAAATGATCTTACTAATAAAGGTACACATACCATACTTATGTATGCTTTTCTAACAGGAATGTTACCTTATTCGTTAGTTAGTTTTCCTATTTTAATAGCTAATGCTTTTTTAATATTAGCATTATGGAATTTGTTGCTCTTAAGAAATGAAAAGCATATAAAGGCTAAAATTTTGAATACTTCTATATATATTGGGATAGCGTCGTTAGCATATTTTTGGAGTATTGGGTTTTTAGTGCTTGTTTTTTCGGCCATATTTTATTTTGAGCCTAAAAACTATAGAAATTGGATTATTCCGATTATTGGTCTATTGATAGTGTATCTATTTGCAAATTGTTTTACATTGTTATTTTATGATTCGTTTTTTAGTTTTTATGAGTATATAGCTCCTGTTTCGTTTTCATTTCAAGATTATTTTATAGAAGATCAACTGTTTTCGGTAGGCATTTTGTCGATTTGCATTTTGTTTTTTCTATCTATTTTCTTACTTAAATTTAGCCGAAAGGCGGCAAACATAAAACCTATACTAAGGCTCATCATTGTGTGTTTAATACTTGCTATTGGTATCGTTATTATATCACCTCAAAAGAATACATCCGAATTGTTTTTTATTGCAACACCTCTTGCAATTATTGGCACTACGTATCTCGAAATGGAATATCACCAATTGGCTAAAGAGATCAATATTTGGATATTTCTTTTACTTCCGTTTACGATTTTATTATTTTAATTTATGGTTGATTCGTGTAAATAATAACCCTGTTTTTTACAAATATGGATCTTACAAGGATATGCTAAATACTATTGCAAAATATAATACCTTTGTACCTCTTAGAAAATAAGGTTATCTCTTCATAGGGTAAAACTATAAAGTCTTATGAAACATAGAAAAGTTAAAAAAAATAGAAAAAACAATAGCATATATGTTTACCAATAAAGCAAACACCATTTTTAAAGAAGTTATAGATAAATACCACATCATCGATAGTGTAGATCAAGAATTCTCAAACCCATATGATAGTACGTCACAAGCGATAGAACATTTATTATATCGCAAATGTTGGATAGATACTGTACAATGGCATTATGAGGACATCATTCGCGATCCACAAATCGACCCTGTAGGGGCATTGAAGTTAAAGAGGCAAATAGATGCTTCTAACCAGGATCGAACAGATATGGTAGAGTATATAGATAGTTATTTTTTAGAAGAATATAAAAATGTAACACCAAAAGCTAATGCTACTATCAATACAGAAAGCCCCGCTTGGGGAGTAGATAGGCTATCGATTTTAGCGCTAAAAGTGTACCATATGCATCAGGAAACTGTTCGAGAAGGAGCAACAGATACCCATAAAGCTGCATGCCAGAAAAAACTAGATGTGTTATTAGAACAAAGAGTAGATTTATCCACTGCTATTGATACGTTGTTAAGTGATATCGAAAAAGGAGATAAATACATGAAAGTCTACAAGCAGATGAAAATGTATAATGACGATGAATTAAATCCAGTACTACGTGGCGAAAAATAACATCGATGGACTCAAACAACCAGAAAAAAATATTCTGGTTGTTCGTCTTTCGGCAATGGGAGATGTTGCTATGACAGTCCCCGTATTAAGAACATTTAGAGCCGCCTATCCAGATGTAAAGCTTACGGTACTTACAAGAAAATTTTTTGAACCCATGTTTTCTGGGATTGATAATCTAGAGGTATACCATGCAGATGTTGATAGAAAACATAAGGGAATATTAGGACTTACCCGATTGGCTAATGAACTCTATAAATTGGGAGTTAATGCTATTGCAGATTTGCATAATGTGCTAAGATCGAATGTTTTAAAAAGCCTTTTGTCTTTAAAAGGAATTAAAGCGGTACAGATAGACAAAGGAAGAACAGAAAAGAAAGCGCTTACACGATCACAAAACAAGGTGTTTACACAACTTAAAACTACACACCAACGATACGCAGATGTTTTTGATGCTTTAGGATATCCAATAGACCTCAGTACCCATGTATTTCCTAAAAAACTACCGCTTACACCTAATATCCTTTCTCTAACTCAAAATTCTACTAAGAAATGGTTAGGGATCGCTCCTTTTGCACAATATGAAAGTAAAACCTATCCCTTAGAATTAATGGTTGAGGTTATCGAAGAACTTGATAAAGGTGATCAGTTCGAGATTTTTCTTTTCGGAGGTGGAAAACGAGAAACCGATATTCTTAATAACATCAGCAGTAAGTATAATAATGTAACTAATGTAGCAGGTAAATTACCTTTTGTAGATGAACTAAAATTAATTGGCAATCTTGATGCTATGCTATCTATGGATAGTGGTAATTCGCACCTTGCTGCAATGTATGGAGTGCCAACCATCACATTATGGGGAGTAACGCATCCCTTTGCTGGCTTTATGCCGTTTAGACAACCTATAGAGAATGCTATTTTACCTAATCTGGCTAAATATGATCAAATCCCAACTTCGATTTACGGAAATAAGTTTCCATCAGGATATGAGAAAGTGATGTATACCATCAAACCAGAAACTGTAGTACAGGCACTACTTAAACTATAATTTATAACTGTAGGGCATCCTGAGCGAAGTCGAAGGGTGTTTATTAACTTATTACCCTATTATTAAACATCATCAAAATCAATCTTGATCGATGTAGATGTAGGATGTGCTTGGCACGCCAGGATTAACCCTTCTGCCAGTTCGCCATCGGTTAGAATACTGTTTTTTTCCATTACTGCCGTACCTTCAGTGATTTTGCAAATACAAGAACTACATACTCCGCCCTGACAAGAATACGGTGCGTCTATATCTTCATCAAGAGCAGCATCAAGAATAGTCTTCTTTTGATCCATAGAGAAGTTAAACTCCTCGTCATCAACAAGAATAGTAATCTGTGTTTTTCCTTCTAGATTAGCATCAATTTCAACCTCTTCTGTACTACTGGTAAACAGCTCAAAATGAATAGTATTTTTGGCAACACCATTTTCTATCAGAATATCAGTTACTGTGTTGATCATGTCCTCGGGACCGCACAGATAAAAATCACTAAAAGCAGTCTCCTTAAACTTGTTCTTCAACACATAATTTACCGTAGATTTTTCGATCCTACCAAAATGTGCATTATCTTCCTGACTTCTGCTGTACACAAATTCTATAAACAAACGATCCGAGTAGGTTGACTGAAGCTCTAAAAGCTCTTCGCGAAATATGGTTTCATCAGAAGTTTTATTTCCATAAACTAAAACAAAACGGCTATTAGGTTCTTCTTCTAGTGTGGCTTTAATCATACTCATTATGGGAGTAATACCACTTCCTGCTGCAAAAGCTGCATATGTATTACTAGCTCCAGCATTAGTTTTGAGAAGAAAGTTTCCTTCTGGAGGATGAACTTCTAAAACATCACCATTAGAAAGGGTATTATTGGCAATCACAGAGAATGTTCCGTTTTCTACTTCTTTTACAGCAACTTTTAGGGTATTACTTTTAGGAGAACTACAGATAGAGTACGCTCTACGAAGTTCTTTTCCATTAATCTCAGTCTTAATAGTGATATATTGACCGGGAATAAAAGAGTAGGTATGTTCTAGTTCTGAAGGTACTTCAAACTCTATTGAAACAGCCTTAGATGTTTCTCTGTTTATATGCTTTATAGCTAGTTTATGAAAATCAGGCATTACTGTATTTTTGGCAAAAATAATAAATGCTGAAAGAGCAAAAAGGTTTTAAGATAAATTTATTGTAGAGAACTTAAAAGAACATTGAGAAAGTCATGTTTGTGGAGAAAAAAGGGTTAACCGCCTGTTTTTTAATGAAAGAAATGTATTTTTACGACGTACATCATATTTTTGTGTACAAAAAATACACTAAAAAGCTTTTTTTTTAGTTATCACACTTATAAATTATCAGGTTTGGGAAGAAAAATATCACAAATTACGTTGGTATTATTTTTGGCTATTTTAGGATTTTCTTGTTCTCGTAAAAAAGACAAATTCGTAAATCGTGCCTGGCACGATGTGACTACAAAAAATAATACGCTGTATAATGGCCGATTAGCTTATGATCAAGGCCAGGAGGATATTATACAATCCTATAAAGACAATTTCTGGGAACTACTTCCGATCGAGAGAATGATTGTAAGTGAAGATGTAAGACTGCCTAACGAAGTATTAAACCAGAATTTTGATAAAGCCGAAGAAAAAGCTGTAAAAGCAATACAAAAACACACGATGCTTATTGATGGTAGGGAGCGAAACCCTAAAATTGATGAAGCTTTTTTATTACTTGGTAAATCAAGATATTTCGAACAACGATTTATTCCCGCACTAGAAGCATTTAATTATATCTTATATAAATATCCTACCAGTAACACAATTAACCATGCTAAAGTATGGAGAGCTAAAGCCAATCTTAGGCTGGATAATAATGAAAAAGCTATTGAGGATTTAACAAGAATGATTGAGCAGGAGTATATGAAACCTCAGGATTATGCCGATGCAGTTGCCATGATGGCTCAAGCCTATGTAAATCTCAAAAGAAAAGATTCTGCGGTTACGTATATTAATAAAGCAGCGGTGCATACCAAGAAATTTGAGGAAAAAGGAAGATATCTCTACATAAAAGGGCAATTGTTAAATCAATTAGGGTATAAAGACAGTGCTAATTATGCTTTTGATCAGGTCATAGATTTGAATAGAAGAACTCCCAGAAGATATCTAATGAATGCGTATATGGCCAAAGCGCGAAATTTTGATTATGAAAGAGGAAATAAAGAAGAGTTTCTTGAACTTTTGTCAAAGCTTGAAAAAAATCGAGAAAACAGACCTTTTCTTGATAAAATATACAATCAAAAGGCGGTTTATTTTAAAACATTAGATTCTATTGATATAGCTGTAGAATTTTATAATAAATCGTTACGCACAAAATCTGAGGATAAGTATTTAGAATCTCTTAATTACTATACTCTCGGGGATATTAATTTTGACAGAAAAGAATATGCTACATCAGGAGCTTATTATGATAGTACGCTTCAGCGAATGGTGGTTGATTCTAAACGATATAGAGTCTTAAAGAAAAAGCGAGACAACCTCGATGATGTAATTTTGTATGAAGGGATAGCTAATGTAAACGACAGTATACTTAATGTTGTTGCAATGTCGCCAGAAGAGAGGTTAGCGTATTATTCTGAATATACAGAAAAAATAAAAGCCAAGGCCATAGCGGTAGAGAAAGCGGCAGAAATTGCCAGAATAAAAGAGCAGCTACCTATTGAGCAACGATTTAAACAACCAGGTAGTCCTGGTGCTAATACAGACAAAGGCCCAAATACTGGAGCGGTATTTTATTTCTATAACCAAACCACAGTGGCTTACGGTAAGACAGCTTTTAAAAGAACATATGGTAACAGGGAGCTACAGGATAACTGGAGAGTTTCAAGTATTTCTAACCCAAAAGCTTTTTCGTCAGAAGTTGTAGAAGAAAAAGAAGAATATTCTATTGATACCGATCCTACTTTTGATCCACAAACTTATATTGCTCAGCTTCCTACCGATGAGGCGGTTATAGATAGCTTAAAAACCGACCGTAACTTTGCATATTATCAACTAGGTGTGATTTATAAAGAAAAGTTTCAAGAGTATGGTTTAGCGGTAGATAAATTTGAGAATTTACTACAAAGTAATCCCGAAGAGCGTTTGATTATTCCGTCTAAATATAATTTATACAAGATTTACCTAGCTCAAGGAGATGTTACAAACTCTAGTACATACAAGCAAAGTATCATTAACAATCATCCCGAATCAAGATATGCTAAAATTCTTCAAAACCCTGATGAAGCGTTAAAAGATGATGAAAATAGCCCTAAGGCAATGTACAATAGATTGTATAAGGACTTTCAGGATCAGAAATATGCGTCTGTTATTGAAGAAAGTGATGAGTTAATTACAAAATTTGGAGGTGAAGACGATTTTCTACCCAAATTTGAGCTTTTAAAAGCACAGGCAATAGGTCGTTATCGAGGATTCGAAGCCTATCAAGAAGCACTTAATTACGTTTCGCTTAATTACCCTCAAAGCCCAGAAGGTAAGAAAGCACAAGTTATGTATCAGGTTACCATTCCGCAGATAAGAAATAGCGCTTTCATAGAAAATATGGATGAAGAAGAAAACCATAAACTGATTTATACTTTTTCTACATTTGGTAATAATCAAGCTCAAGATCTTAAAGAACATATAGAGAATGTAGCTAAAGAATTACGATATGAGAAAATGAAAGTTTCTTTGGATGTGTATACTAAAGATCAACAGTTTGTAGTTGTACATACTAAGAGAAGCAGGTTAGGAGCAGAAGGTTTTGGTGAGTTATTATCATTAGGTAAGACCGAAGATACCCGAGGAGTAGACCTAACGCGATGGAACAGAAAGAAAAAATATTATAAAAAAATAGAAGCAGCTTATTTTACAATAGCATCTCCTAACTATAGAATTATTCAGATTCATAAAAATCTGGAGAACTATAAAGAATATAAACAACCAAAAGAAGAATCAGGACAATAAATAATTAACTTAAACCCCCTTATATATTATGTTTTCAGACAACAAAAAAGGAAGAGACCAAGGCATGACCGACTTCTCTCGTAATCAAAACAAAATCTCCGAAGGAACCAAAATCGTTGGTGATATTATTTCTGAGGGAGGTTTTAGAATAGAAGGTACTATCGAAGGAACATTTAAAACTAGCGGTAAGGTAGTTGTAGGGTCTTCAGGATTTATTAAAGGCACGCTAGAGTGCTCTGATGCAGATTTCGAAGGAAAGTTCTCAGGAACTCTTAATGTATCAAATACACTATCGCTAAAGCCAACAGCACATATCGAAGGCGAAGTTACCGTAGGTAAATTAGCAGTTGAGCCCGGGGCAAACTTTAACGCATCATGTAACATGAAAGGTGGAGTAAAATCTTTAGGCAAGCCAAGTGAGCAAAAGCCAGGACAACAACCACAATCAGGATCAACAGCACAAGGACAAGGGAAATCGGCTTAAAAACTTGATTTTTATTTTAGTAAGGCTTTTTATTAACTTAGATAGTCGATATATTTATATACATAAATAAGTGTATTATGAAAATACTTAACAAAAATCAGTTAAAGACTATTAATGGTGGTTCTGGTCACGGTGTCGGAGGTGGAACGGGAGAAACAAGAAGAAGAGAAATTTCATCTTGGTGGATTAACCTTGATGAGGTAAGGGCTGCACATTCTGGCCATGGTATTGGAGATGGAACAGGACAAAGACCCAGGTAAAAATAAAAATCACCTTAGAAAATACGCTGCCCTTACAGGAATAGCATTTCAGATGGGAGCTACCATTTTTCTATGTGCTTACGCCGGAAAAAAACTAGATGAGTATTATGAGTTGGAAAAACAATGGTTCACTATGGGCCTTGTTCTTTTCGGAGTAACTGCTTCTATATATCTGGTCATTAAACAATTAAATCGCATTAACAAGTCTGATCATTAAATTATATTCGTACAATTTAGTGTGAATTTATACTTGATTTGTTTTGTATAAGTAAAAGGTTTTTCTAAATAATGGGCAAAAGCTTATTTCGTTTTTTATTTCTCTTCTCTATTGTCATTGTTAGTAGTTATTTGATCCATACAGGTGTAATAAATACTTTTGCTATTAACAGGAATATCAATATAATTAACCTGTCATATATCTTCAATGGGATATTTACTCTGGTGTTTACATCAGCGATAATATTGGTTAGCAAAAAGTACAAAGATCAGCTTGGTTTTATTTTTATGGCAGGAAGTCTTGTAAAAATCGGACTTTTTATTGCCATAAGTAAACTTAGCGGATTTGAAATCAGTAAAAGTGTTTTTGCAGATTTCTTTATCGCCTACTCAATCTGTTTAATCTTAGAGGTATACTTCGTTTCGAGAATATTGAATTCTCTTAAATAATTGATTTTCAGTAAATTAAATATTTAAAAATAATCTCGAACTTATTTAACTAAAATAGTTTAAGAATCTAACATAATTATGTACATTTGCACCCAAATTTAGGAACCGAAATTTTACGTGTAATGCAAAAACGTACTGTAGTTAAAATTTTATTGATTTTTACTTTGGTTTTCACCACTTCAAATCTATTCGCAAAAGAATCAGGAAAAGAAGTGGAAGGAGACTTAAAAACAGAGATTAAAGAGTTTATTGATCATCACCTTCAAGATTCACACGATTTTACATTATTTTCTGATGAGGAGACTGGGAAGCATTATGGGTTTCCGTTACCTGTTATCCTTTGGGATGGTGGGTTAAAGGTTTTTTCTTCTTCTAAATTTCACCACGGCGAAACAGTTGCCCAGGTAGATGGTAACTACTATAAGCTATACCACAGCAAGATTTACAAAACTGATGCCGAGGGGACTATTACATATGACGAAGATCATCATGCTACAAACGCCAAACCTTTGGATTTTTCGATTACCAAAAATGTAGTGAGCATGCTATTAATAGGTTTGCTAATGTTCTTCATGTTTAGTAACCTTGCCAAGTCATATAAAAAGAACAATGGTATTCCAACAGGAGTTGGTCGTTTCTTAGAGCCATTGGTGCTTTTTGTTAGAGACGAGATTGCGATACCAAATATTGGAGAAAAGAAGTATAAAAAATACATGAGCTTTTTGTTGACTATCTTTTTCTTCATCTGGTTCTTGAATCTTTTAGGAATGACTCCTTTGGCAGTTAATGTTACCGGAAATATTGCTGTAACATTTGCTTTGGCACTGCTTACTTTTTTAATCACGAATTTGACAGCTAACAAAAACTATTGGGGCCACATCTTTTGGATGCCTGGTGTACCAACATTTATGAAAGTGGTTTTAGCACCGATAGAATTATTGGGTGTTTTTATTAAGCCATTTTCACTAATGATTCGTTTATATGCCAACATGACTGCAGGTCACGTGGTATTAATGAGTATCGTTGGGATGATGTTCTTATTTAAGAGCTGGATTGGTAGCCCATTATCTTTTGGTTTAGCATTTGCACTATCATTATTAGAATTATTGGTAGCGGCATTACAAGCATATATATTTACGATGTTGTCTGCACTATACTTTGGTATGGCAAACGAAGAGGCACATCATTAACGATAATTGTTTAATTTTTTTAATACTTTATTATGGAAGGTTTAAATTATGTAGGAGCTGGTTTGATTGTTATCGGTGCTGGTTTAGGTATTGGTAGAATCGGTGGTCAGGCAATGGAAGCTATTGCTCGTCAACCAGAAGCTTCAGGAAAAATCCAAACTGCTATGCTTATTGCAGCAGCACTTATTGAAGGTATTGGATTTGCTGCCTTATTCGCAGCTTAATTTACAAGTAATAGCTGCAACGGTTGGTTGCAGCTATTACTAAGTTTTAAAATTAGACAACAAAGAAAATAACATAATTAGTTATGGATAAGTTAATAAATGATTTTTCGTTCGGTCTGTTTTTCTGGCAGATATTACTTTTTGTAGGATTGTTATTGGTACTAAGAAAGTTTGCATGGAAACCTATCCTTGATGCCGTGAATAATCGTGAAGAAGGGATCAAAAATGCATTAGAATCTGCAGAAGCAGCTAAGAAAGAAATGCAAAACCTTCAGGCTGATAATGAGCGAATCTTAAATGAAGCAAGGGCAGAACGCGATGGAATGCTTAAAGAAGCAAAACAGCTTAAAGAAAACATGATCGCTGATGCAAAATCTGAAGCTCAAGCTGAAGCTGATAAGATTGTAGCACAAGCACAAGCAACTATCGCTAGCGAAAAGAAAGCTGCCATAGCAGATCTTAAGAGCCAGGTGGCTGGTCTTTCTGTAGAGATTGCAGAAAAAGTAGTAAGAAAAGAATTAGATAACAAAGGCAAGCAACTAGAGTTGGTAGAGTCTATGTTAGGAGATGTTACTTTAAAATAATCATACATGAGTAGAGCAGCAATACGTTATGCTAAGGCAGTTTTGAGTTTAGCTCAAGACAAAAAAGCCACTGAAGATGTTCAGAAAGACATGCAAAGTATTATCGCTACCACAGAGGGTAGCGCTGAGCTCAGAATGGTATTAAATAGCCCGTTGATTAAAAGTGAGGTAAAACTCGCTTCATTACGCGAGATTTTCAAAAATACAGGGGATATTACTCAAAAGCTTTTTGATACCCTGATAGAGAATAAAAGAGTAGAGCTATTACCTAATGTTGCTAAACAATACATTGTTTTGTTTGATCAGTTAAACAACATTCAGGTAGCAAAAGTGACCACGGCTGTTCCATTGGATAAGGCGTTAAGTGCAAAAGTGTCGACGAAGATTAAAGAGCTTACAGGAAACGAAGCGACGATAGAGAATATTATCGATGAAAATATCATCGGTGGATTTATTCTTAGAGTAGGTGATTTACAATACAACGCAAGTATTGCCAATAAGCTTACCAATTTAAAAAGAGAATTAAGTAATTAAAATTACTTTATTATAATAAATATTAATAATAAGAGAATGAGTAGTAAAGCTTATTCTTCTAAATTACTATAAAATGGCAGAAGTGAACCCTGCTGAAGTATCAGCAATATTAAAACAACAATTATCTGGGTTTGAAGCAACAGCTTCATTAGAAGAGGTAGGTACCGTATTACAGGTGGGTGATGGTATCGCTCGTGTATACGGATTATCTAATGCTCAATATGGAGAATTAGTACAGTTCGATTCTGGATTAGAAGGTATCGTACTTAACCTTGAAGAGGATAATGTTGGGGTAGTACTTTTAGGATCTTCTATAGATGTAAAAGAAGGTGCAACAGTAAAACGTACTCAGCGTATCGCATCTATCAATGTTGGAGAAGGAATCGTAGGTCGAGTAGTGGATACCTTAGGTAACCCTATCGATGGAAAAGGTCCTATTGAAGGCGAAACTTTCGAAATGCCATTAGAGCGTAAAGCTCCTGGTGTAGTTTTCCGTCAACCGGTAAATGAGCCATTACAAACAGGGATCAAGTCTATCGATGCCATGGTACCAATTGGGCGTGGACAGCGTGAGTTGGTAATTGGTGACCGTCAGACTGGTAAAACAACAGTTTGTATCGATACAATCCTTAACCAAAAAGAATTTTATGATGCTGGCGAGCCGGTATACTGTATTTATGTTGCCATTGGGCAAAAAGCATCTACAGTAGCCTTGATCGCTAAAGTATTAGAAGATAAAGGAGCAATGGCATATACGACTATCGTAGCAGCTAACGCTTCTGATCCTGCTCCAATGCAGGTATATGCTCCATTTGCTGGTGCAGCGATCGGAGAGTATTTTAGAGATACAGGTCGTCCTGCTTTGATCATTTATGATGATTTATCTAAGCAAGCGGTAGCATATCGTGAGGTATCATTATTATTACGTCGTCCACCGGGTCGTGAGGCATACCCTGGAGATGTATTTTACCTTCACTCAAGATTATTAGAGCGTTCTGCAAAAGTTATTGCAGATGATAAGATTGCTAAGGATATGAATGATCTTCCTGATTCTTTGAAAGATAAAGTAAAAGGAGGAGGTTCTTTAACAGCACTTCCAATAATCGAAACACAAGCAGGAGACGTTTCTGCATATATCCCAACCAACGTAATTTCGATTACAGATGGTCAGATATTCTTAACTTCAGATTTATTTAACTCTGGTGTTCGTCCGGCAATTAACGTAGGTATTTCGGTATCACGTGTGGGTGGATCTGCACAGATTAAATCAATGAAGAAGGTGGCAGGTACATTAAAACTTGATCAGGCGCAGTTCCGTGAATTAGAAGCATTTGCTAAGTTTGGTTCTGATCTTGATGCAGCTACCTTAAATGTAATCGAAAAAGGGAAACGTAACGTTGAAATCCTTAAACAAGCACAAAATGATCCTTATACCGTAGAAGATCAAATCGCGATCATCTATGCAGGTTCTAAAAACTTGTTAAGAGACGTTCCTGTAAACAAAATAAAAGAATTCGAAAGCGACTTCATAGAATATCTTAATGCTAAGCATAGAGATACACTAGATACGCTTAAGGCTGGAAAACTAACAGACGAGGTAACCGATGTGTTACTATCTGCTTGTAAAGAGATTTCAGCAAAATATAAAAATTAGTATTGAGTACAGTGTGTAGCATATGCTACACACTGTACTTCATAAAGTTTAATATTAGAAAGGTATTGACCAAGAAAGTACTCACTACTAACTACTCAATACTCAATACTAAGAAAAATGGCAAACTTAAAAGAATTACGTAGTAGAATTACCTCTGTATCCTCAACGATGCAAATCACCAGTGCCATGAAAATGGTATCGGCCGCAAAGTTGAATAAGGCACAACAGGCAATTACTGCAATGCGTCCTTATGCAGATAAACTTACCGAGTTATTGCAAAGCCTTAGTGCTTCTCTTGAAGGAGATAGTGCAAGTGCCTATGCAGAACAACGCGAGGTAAATAAAGTATTGGTTGTTGCGATTGCTTCTAATCGTGGTTTGGCCGGAGCTTTTAACAATAATATTGTTAAAGGGGTTAGAGCATTATACGAAGACGAATATGCAGGAAAACAAGTAGATTTTGTTACCATTGGTAAAAAAGTTAATGATGTAGTTGCTAAAACGCATACCGTTGTTGCTAATAAAAGTGAAGTATTTGATGACCTTACTTTTGCTAATGTTGCTGCTATCGCCGAAGAATTGATGCAGTTATTTACAAACGGATCTTATGATAAGATTGTGATTGTATATAACAAATTTAAAAATGCAGCTACACAAGATGTTACCACAGAGCAGTTTTTACCAATCGTTCCGGTAGAAAATGCTACAGCAACTAATGTAGATTATATTTTTGAGCCAGCTAAAGAAGAAATTGTAGAGCAATTAATTCCTAAGTCACTTAAGACGCAATTATATAAGGCAATTCGTGATTCATTTGCATCAGAGCACGGTGCACGTATGACTGCAATGCATAAAGCAACCGATAATGCTACCGAACTTAGAGATGCACTTAAGTTGTCATATAACAAAGCAAGACAAGCTGCAATTACCAATGAAATCCTTGAGATTGTTGGTGGTGCAGAAGCTTTGAATAACTAGAGAATTATTTTTAAATATATAAAGCCTCATAAGGAAACTTATGAGGCTTTCCTTTTGTCTAAAAAGGGTTATACCGGATATATTTATAGAAGAAGATAATGTAACTATTATTTAACTCAATTAAGGATGATTTATATCTAACTTTAAGATTAATATTAACCTTAATAAATATATTATGAACTCAATTTTCAAGTTTTTAGGAGTACTCTTGTGCTCTTTGTTGCTCGTTTCCTGTGAAACTAATGAAGAAGAGCTATTACAAAACAGATCAGAACAAATTGTTGACTTAAAAAGTAAACCAATTATTGTTGCTCGTCAAAATGATTGTACCATTTCAGTAAACAATGCAAACCCTATTGCATCTGCAGGTGAGACCCGTACGTTTACAGTTTCGCATACCATTTTGGGTAACCCATCAATACAATGGTCAATATTGAATGGTGCATATACTCAAATCTTAGGTTCGACCACTTCCAGTACCTTTACAGTGCGGTTTAATGCGGGTTTTGAAGAAGCTACCATTAGAGTGGTTGTGGATGGTAATTCGAATGATTGTGATCTTAGAATGACAGTTACTTCAATTGGGGGTGATCCTTGTCCTAACCCACCAACACCAGCACCAATATATTCTGAATTCGGAACTCCTGTTCCTGCAGGATATATTCAAGGAAACCTGGGTAGTAATCAGATATGTACAACTACAATCAATAATACATTATCTGTTCCTTTCGATTCTTGTGATTCCTACTCATGGTCTATAAGTCCGGGAGGCAATCAAGGAGGTATTTTTCCAAGTGGAAATTCTGCAGTAGTTATCATAAATACCCCTGGAACCTATAGAGTAACTCTGGTAACTTCTAATGATAAAGGTTCAAGAACAGAGCTATTTCTCTTATATGCCCAAAACTGTAATGGTTTAGGTGGAGGAGGATTCTAAATATCTAGCATCATTAACGTATAAAGCCCCGTAAGTTTTCTTATGGGGCTTTTTCTTTTCTATCTTTATGACCGTTGAAAAATAATAGGAGTATTACCTTTGGCATTAGTTTTGAACGCTAATAGAAGAGAAAAGCTTTAAAATATGATGAATTTTAAAATGATGATTACTAAAATAGCGATACTACTAGTGATACTTGCTTCATTTACACAATGCGCTACTAGTCAAAACGTAGATAAAAAAGCACCAATAGTTATTAAAGATCCATATTTTCAGAAATGGGTAGCGGGACTAGAAGGAGCAGGTTCAGGTTTTACGTTATTTATTCCGGTTGAAGAAGACGCTAATATAGTATTAAACTATGCTTATTTTAGAGGTAAAAAGGTCGATTTGAAGCTTAATAATGAATCTATTTATGTAGGTCGTTATACTAACCCCAACACAAACAGAAGTTTGATTATGAGTGATGATCCAAAAGAAGAATTTAAAAACAAAGCACCTATAATCGAAGAAAAAATTCCTTTTCAGTTAACGGTTAACGAATGTATTATTGCATTTACAAAAAATAATAAAGAAGGCTTTTTTAAAACAGAGGATGTATCAGAAAAAAAAGTTAAGGCAATGCCCATGCGAAGAAGACAATAAAAATTGTATTTTTAGCACCACAATTATATCTTGAGTTGAGCGTATTTCAGAAACTCTTTAAGCAAACTTTTATCTACGGACTAGCGACTGTACTTCCCAGAATGCTGTCTTTTTTGCTTGTTTTAATACATACGAAGTATCTCGATGGTCCAGTAGCATATGGTCGAGTATCTATTTTATTTGCCTGGATCATAGTATTCAATGTTATTTTAGCGTATGGGATGGAAACCTCTTTTTTTAGGTTTTTAAACCTCGATCAATACAAAAATAAAGTAACAAGCACTTCGGCAATATCCATAGTCATTTCTACATTGATTTTTGGAATCTTTGCCTTTATGGGGCAAAGTCAAGTTGCTTCAATTATTGCAATAGACGCAGAGTTTTTAACTTATGTAATCTGGATTTTAATTTTAGATGCTTTGGTCATTATTCCTTTTGCAAATTTAAGAGCCCAGGAAAGGCCAATACGATATTCTGTTGTAAAGATCATTAATGTCATCATATTCGCTTCTCTAAATGTATTTTTTCTGGTATTTCTTGGTGATTTTTCAAAGAAGATAGAATGGTTACAGGCACTATATATCGAAGATTTTAAAATTCAATATATTTTTATATCTAACGTAGTTGCCAGTGCAGTGACATTGTTATTGATGCTTCCTTTTTATTTTAAAATTAATTATCAATTTGATAAGGGGCTATGGCAAAAAATGATGGTCTATGGTACTCCAATCTTAATTGCAGGTCTGGCGTTTGCGATTAATGAACATTTTGATAAGATATTATTAGAATGGGTCATAGGAGGTAAAGAAGGTCTTTTTGATTCTGGAGCCTATGCGGCATGTTACAAATTAGCCCTATTCATGACATTGTTTGCAACGGCTTTTCGAATGGGGGTAGAACCCTTCTTTTTTAGTCATGCCAAAGAAAAAGATGCGCCCAAAACCTATGCGATTATAACAAAGTATTTTGTGATTTTTGGATCCTTCATACTCATTGTCGTTATTACTTTCTCAGAGTTTTTAAAGGAATTCATGATTAAAAACCCAGAGTATTGGGAGGCCATGGTTGTGGTGCCTATAATTTTGTTAGCTAATCTATGTTTAGGAATATATCATAATCTTTCGGTTTGGTATAAGGTTACAGATAGAACTAAGTTTGGGGCATATATTTCTATAATAGGAGCGATGATTACATTAGTAGTCAATCTTGTATTGATTCCGAAATATAGTTATGTTGGATCGGCAATTGCGACATTAGCTGCTTATGGTTCGATGATGCTTATATCATGGTATTTTGGAAGAAAGTATTACCCCATTCCGTATAACCTGAAGAAGATAGGAGGGTACCTTGCATTATCAATTGGTTTTTCGATATTGTCTTTTTATGTCTTCGACAGCAATTATTTGATTTCTATCCCGTTGTTACTGGTGTTTTTAGTAATTTTGTATGCTTCAGAAAAAAGGGAGTTAAAACAAATTTTAAAAAAATAAACACTCATATAGCTTGAGTATTATAGTTAAATATGCAAATTAAAATCATTAACAGATCATCACATGATCTTCCTCATTACGAAACAATTGCTTCTGCAGGAATGGACCTTAGAGCAAATATTACAGAACCGGTAACATTGAAACCTTTAGAAAGAGCAATTATCAAAACAGGGTTATTCATGGAGTTACCTGTTGGATATGAAGCACAAGTTAGACCACGTAGTGGGTTGGCTGCTAAAAAAGGAATCACAGTACTTAATGCGCCAGGAACCATAGATGCAGATTATCGAGGAGAAGTAGGAGTGATTTTAGTCAATCTGTCTACCCAGGATTTTGTAGTCGAAAATGGAGAGCGTGTAGCGCAAATGGTCATTGCAAAGCATGAACGTGCCGAGTGGAAAGAAGTAACCGAATTATCCGAGACCTCTAGAGGCGAAGGAGGATTTGGTAGTACTGGAGTTAAATAATCAAAAATAAAAACCAACTAAATTATATGAAAATCATTGTACCC
Source organism: Aquimarina penaris (assembly GCF_040786285.1). NCBI lineage: Bacteria > Pseudomonadati > Bacteroidota > Flavobacteriia > Flavobacteriales > Flavobacteriaceae > Aquimarina > Aquimarina penaris. The sequence goes on along the minus strand of NZ_JBFMKQ010000001.1, from coordinate 735,904 downwards.
ATGGCAGGAAGAGGTTCTAGACTAAGACCTCATACACTCACAGTCCCTAAACCCTTAATTCCGGTAGCCGGAAAACCAATTGTACATCGATTAGTGTCTGATATTGCAAAGGTGTTGGGAGAGCCTGTAGAAGAGATTGCATTTATACTAGGTGATCCTGCTTTTTTTGGTGATGATGTAGTATCTAGTTTAACCGAATTAGCAGAAGGTTTAGGAGCTAAAGCGTCTATTTATAGACAAGATCAACCATTGGGTACGGGTCATGCTATTATGTGCGCCAAAGAGTCATTATCAGGACCTGCAGTAATTGCTTATGCAGATACCTTGATTAGAGCAGATTTTAATTTAGATAAAGAAGCAGATGCTGTAATTTGGGTAAAACAAGTAGATCAACCAGAAGCATATGGTGTAGTAAAACTGAATGATAAAAGTGAAATTGTAGAATTAGTAGAGAAACCGCAAGAATTTGTATCTGATTTAGCAGTGATAGGAATCTATTATTTTAAAGATGTTGCTGTACTAAAGAATGAACTACAAGTGGTGCTAGATAACAATATCATAAATGGAGGAGAGTACCAAATCAACGATGGTATTAAAAGAATGATGGCCGATGGAAAAGTTTTTGTAACCGGAAAAGTTGATGAATGGATGGACTGCGGAAACAAAAACGTTACTGTTGAAACCAATTCTAGGATGCTAGGTTTTTTACAAAAAGATGGAGCAAATTTAATTAGTAAAACCCTTATCCAGGAAAATGCTACTATAATCCCTCCTTGTTATATTGGAGAAGAAGTAACGTTACGAAATGCAACAGTAGGGCCTAATGTTTCAATTGGCAATGGGTGTACTATAGAAGACTCTAGCATTAAAAATAGCTTAATTCAGACCCAAACTGTCGTAAAAAATGCTAACTTAGACAATGCTATGATTGGAAATAATGCCATCTACGACGGAAATTTTACAACAGTGAGTATAGGAGACTATTCGGTTTTAGAATAATTCGTGATGAGGGAACAACTTCGTAGAGTTTTATGATTAAATATTGGAAACATACAAGCCTTTTATGTCTATTTCTTGTAATGGGAAACTATATGTCTATTTCTCAAGAAATAGAACCCAAGCAGGAAGTAAATATTGATGATTTGGGCAATGTTTCAGATGAGTTTCAGGAAAACTTTTTTGAGGCACTAAAACAAAAGGCAATTACCAATCATGATAAAGCAATTGAAGCCTTGCAAAAGTGTATAGCAATTGATCCTACACCTAATTATTTGTATTTAGAGTTAGGAAAAAATTACCTTGAACTTAAATTATACAAGCAGGCAGAAGATAATTTTAATAAAGTACGCAGCAAAGAGAAACCTAACAACAGGTATGTTTTAGAATTATTGTTCGAATCCTATTTTAAGCAAAGTAAATACAAAGAATCAATAGAAATCGTCGAGAAACTAGTGGATTATAATCCTATGTTTAAGGAGCAATTGGCGAATCTATATTTTCATGAGAAACGATATGATGATGCTTTAACCGCTATCGATGAATTAAACGAAGAGTTTGGTAGAGATCAATACCGTGATAGTTTACGAAAAAGGATCTCCTCAAAAATTACCAATCCTAATAATCAGATTGCCAGGTTAGAAAATACTATTAATGAGAAACCTAAGGTAGAGCAAAATTACTTGAACCTAATTTATCTTTATAGTCAGGGTAATCAAAAGGATAAAGCATATAAAACAGCGAAACTACTCCTAAAGGAAAAGCCAAAGTCAGAACTCGTTCATCTTGCTCTATATAAATTTTATTTAGAGGATAATAAGACGGATGAGGCAATTAGGTCTATGAAGATTACTCTAAAAAGCAATGAGATAGAGATCGAATCTAAGTATAAAGTAGTCAATGATTTTTTACTCTTTCTAGATAAAAACCCGCAATATGAATCTCAATTATCAGAAATTGTAACCTTACTTTCTGCTGGTGAGAATAATGCAAAAGTACTTACCGAACTAGGGCATTACTATTATAAAAAAGATCAAAAGGAACAAGCCCTCAATTTTTACGAAAGAGGCATCAAAAGTAATGCTAACGACTTTGGGTTGCTCAAAAGAATTTTACTCTTACAATTGGATTTAAAACGATATGAGAAAGCCGAGATTGGAAGTAAATTAGCGTTAGAAATGTATCCCGCACAACCTATCTTCTATTTAATAAATGGCGTGTCATTAATTAATATAGAAAAATCAAAAGAAGCTATAGAAACACTTACACTTGGGATAGACTATATCATAGATGATCTAAAAATGGAATCTGATTTTTATACACAAATCAGTGAAGCATATCAAAAACTTGGGAATATCGAAAAAGCTTCAGAATATAAACAAAAAGTAATTCAACTTCAGAAAAAATCATAACGATTAATGAATAAAATATTATATCTACTATGCTTTTCTTTGATGGTACTAAACTCCTGTAAAGGTACTAAAGCTGTTAGCGAATCCGGAATCAAAAAACTGAGTGCAGAAAAGGTTATTGCCAATCACTACAATCGATCCTTTAATTTTGAAACACTTAATACCAAAGTAAAGGTAAAATATGATGATGGTAAACAATCATTTAGTCCTAATGCTACGCTTCGGTTTGAGAAAGATAAAATCATTTGGATAAGTGTTAAGATGTTAGGGATTACCTTGGCTAAAGCATTGATTACCCCAGAAAAAGTGAGTTATTACGAAAAAATCAACAATACATACTTTGATGGCGATTTTAAAGTGTTAAGTGAGTGGTTAGGCACAGAGGATCTCGATTTTGATAAAGTTCAGCAAATGCTTCTGGGTCAGGCGTTGTTTAATTTAAGAGAAGATAAATATAAATCGTCGATTACAGATAAGGTATATCAACTTCGACCTAAGGCAGAAATTGCTCTGTTCGAGCGCTTGTTTTTAATACATCCTGATAGTTTTAAAATGGCTTCTCAGCAATTAAAACAGCCCATAGAAAATAGAAACCTAGCAATCAATTATCAAAGTTATCAAAAAGTAGGAAATCAAGAGTTTCCCAAAGAAATTTACATAGAAGCATTGCAAGGAAAAGATAAAACATCAATCGGTATAGAATATAGACAGGTTGATTACAATGCTAAGGTAAGTTTTCCGTTTAAGATACCATCAGGATATAAGGAGGTCACCATTCAATGAAAGTAGTACAGCTTACATATTTAATTAGTTTATTGTTGATTTGTACTTCTTCTTTTGCTCAAAGTTCAAAACAACAACAATTAGAAGAAGAAAGACAACGTCTTAGGAACGAAATTGAGCAAATGAAACAATTACGAGCAGATAACAAGCTTAAAGAGCGTTCTGTTCTGGATGAAGTAGAAGCAATTAATGCACAAATTAACACCCGTCAAAACCTTATAAAAATTACTAATCAACAAGCTAATTTGTTGACCAGAGAAATCAATACAAATCACAAGAAAATAGACGTATATCGCAAAGAGCTAAAAGTGCTTAGAGAAGACTATGCCAGAATGATTAAAAAATCATACAAAAGCAACTCTCACCAGAGCAGGATAATGTTCTTACTTTCATCTTCTGATTTTGCACAGGCCTATAAGCGATTGCAATACATGAAACAGTACAATGAACATCGCAAAGAGCAGGCTATTCGAATAGAAAGTAATACACAACAACTCCAGCAACTAAATAGAGATTTATCTACACAAAAAGAAGATAAGCAAACCCTTATTGCCGAAAATCGTGAAGCACAACAAAAGCTTCAGGAAGAGAAGAAAGAGCAGAGGGTTTTAATGGCTTCTATTCGTAAGAAACAAGGAACATACACCAAACAAATTAAGCAAAAAGAAAAGCAAGCCAATGCGATTGATAAGGCGATCGAGAAGTTAATTAGAGAAGCCATTGCTAAAGCCAATAAGAAAGCCGGTAAAAAAGTAACAAAAAAAGGTTCTGCCACTACATTTGCATTAACGGCCGAAGCAAAAGTATTAGCAGATAATTTTACATCTAACAAAGGAAAATTACCCTGGCCCGTTGGTACTGGTAGAATAACCAAGAAATTTGGCCGTCAGCCGCACCCTACGCTCCCTAATATTCAAATCAACAGTAGTGGTGTAGAAATCGAAACCAGGGCAGGAGAGAAGGCCAGAGCAATTTTTGAGGGAGAAGTGATCGCTATCCAAAAGCTAAAAGGGGCCAGTCGTTTGGTGCAAATACGACATGGTAACTTTATCACTACCTATTATAATATTGAGAATATTTTGGTAAAAGAGGGCCAGAAAGTAACCACAAAACAATCCATTGGGCAGGTGCGTACTAATCCAACTACGGGTAGGGCGATTATGAAGTTTCTAATCTATCAAAATGCCAAACGATTAAATCCACAAACATGGATTTATAGGATGTAGTAATAAGATCAATTGTATGCGCAGAAAGAAAATTCTGAAAGTTATAGGCTATATAATTCTTATCCCAGTACTGGTTATTGCTGCTATGGCGGGTTATATTTATTATCAATATCAAGGTAAATACCCGGTTGATAAAAATAAACACCCTTTCAACATTGGGCACGTAAACCTTGAAAAAGCATTATTTACAGAAGGTTTTGAAATGTGTGACGATAAACACTTGCTAGGATATTACCATAGTTCTGCTCCTAGAATATATAGAGAAAACAAATTAGCCTTTGTACAAAAGATTAGGGGTAGTTATAAGAACAAGAACTACCAAGATACGGGATATCTTAATCTTAGGTTTCATATCAATTGCGAAGGTAAGGTGGGTAATGTCGAAGTTAATGAATTGGATACAGATATGAGGATTTCTAACCTTACCGATAGCTTGGTTAATCAATTGGTAGAATTAAGTATCAAAGAAGATAACTGGCAAGTAGAAAAGGAAAAGTATGAGACTACTCATAACCATTACATGTATTTACTATTTAAAATTGAAAATGGAAACATTGCTGAGATACTTCCTTAGTTTTTTTATGGGTCTGATTCTGATTTCATGTAGTAAAAATCATGATGACTTATCTGTAGCTCAAAGAAGAGAGCTTTCAAAAGAGATGTATCAAGAAGAAGTGTCAAAACACGGATTTGATGGTCCTTTTCAGGGAACTCCCATTGGGATGACATTATTAGATGATATTCTGGCATTAGATTCTACAAATTGTGAGGCGTTAAGAGCCTATTCTGTACCTTATCTCAAAAGAGGAATACCACACAAGTGGAAACGGTGGTTTGATAAGGCCGTGGAGTGTGATCCTAAAATGTGGCAGCCATGGAGAGGGTACTTATACCTATGGTTTTATAGAGATTATAAAAGGGCAATAGATGACTTTAATGCAAGTGATACACTCACTCCAAACTTTATAGACTCTCCCCAGGGACATAGTGTTGATTATTGGAGAGGTATCGCATATTTAGGACTAAAGGATTACACTAATTCGATACGTTATTTTGATACTCATATAGCCACGGTGACTAAAGATTCTGGAGAAGATTGGGTAGAGCCTAGCGCATTCTTATATTTGGGTATAGTACACTTTGAAAATTCGAACCTGGAGAAAGCAAATTTAAATATTGATAAGGCACTTCAATACTATCAAAATGTATCGGCCGATAGTCATTATTATAAGGCTTTGTTACAGGCACGCAATAAAGCCCATGCTGAGGCATTGATTTCAGTAAATAAAGCTATTGAAAATTACAACCAGGGATATTATAGTAAAAGAGATTATGTAGAAGAAATTCGGCAAATATACCCTCAACAACTAGAAAGCTTGAGGAATGCTATATCGGATAGTATCTCCAGGAATAAATAAGAAATTATTAAAGCTGATTCAAATTAAATCAGCCTTCTTAAATGTATACATATGAATTGTAAGAATTGTAAAAAGAATTTACCAACGAAAACTAAGTTTTGCGATGAATGTGGAGCAAAAGTAATCGAGAAACGAATAACATTTAAGAACATGGTGTCCGATCTTTTTATCAATGCTCTTGGTTGGGATAATAGGTATTTTGTTACGATCAGAAATCTTATTGGTGCTCCTCATATCCTTTTTAAAGAATACATTAACGGAACAAGAAAAAAATACGTAAACCCATTTGGTTTCTTTGCTATAGGTGCCGCAATCTCGTTATTAGTTTTCAATCAGTTTTCTGAAGATTACCTTAGTCTGACTAGAGAGATAAATAAGAAGCAAATGGAAGCGATGAACGATGTTATACAACCTGATACGAAGAATGATGAAAGCTTGTCTGATAGTGTAAAAGTAGTAGACCAAAATGAGTTATTAAAGGAACAGCTAGAACGAGGAGGGAAAATTCAGAAAGCAATATTGAAGTACTATAATTTGTTTTCTTTCATGCTTTTACCTTTTTATACTATAATTGCCTATCTAACATTCTGGAAACCCTATAATTATGGTGAACACCTTATTATTAACGCCTATATTCAAGGGGTAACTTTTCTTTCTACCACTATTTTCTTTTTACTTAGCTTAGTTACTACACCGAGTGTTTTCTCTTTGGGAATTTTAACGGTCGTAGGGTATTATACCTATGCTTATTCCAGGTTTTATAATTTATCTGTAGGAAAAGCCCTTTTAAAAGTACTCCGATTTTTTGCGATTTTGCTTTTAATGTTTATCGTTTTAATGATTTTATCAGTCATCATTGGGATAATAATCGGTCTGTTCAAATAAGGATTAAACTAATAATTCTTATTTATTTGAATCAAGCCCTTTAAACCTGTATATGTAATAAGGAGCATGCTTGGCAATGTGCTTTTTGCTCTGGAGCATCTGGTTTGGGATATCACTATCTGCAAGGTAAAAAGTACCGTCATTGGTCATTGATAATCCATCTGCCCAACGTATTCTTTCATCTTTAATTAATGTGAAACCTTTTCTCTCTGGAGTAACAACATAAACTCCTTGATGTTCTATATCGGTGATGTAAACATTACCATTAAAATCTGTTCGAATACCGTCACTTAATGGTTTGTCGGCTACACGTTCTACTGCGGTTGAAATTTCTTCATCCGACCTGGTAAAGTCTGTGATGATTTCAGTTGAAACTCTAAATAGACCACTGTGTCCCATCGGAGCGTAGTAAATGTATTTTCCATCACGGCTAAAATCAATACCATCAATACCGGTTAATAAATCGATGACACCTCCAAAAAAGCGCATTTTTTTAGCCGGTGTAACCGGAACATAACCTTCATGCTGTACACTTGGATGATTTTCTAATTGATTTTTGCTTTCTCCGGTTTCGAGATTGTACATAGCTATACTTGGTTTCTTGCCAAAAAAACTCACATTGGCAACCGCGAGATATTTTCCATCAGCAGAAACAGAAAGATCATTAAAAAAGGATAATTTTTTAGCAATATCATTAGGAAAAGTATAGTCATGAACAATTTGATTTGTCGCCAAATCAAAAGCGACCACTTTTACAGGATCAAATCCATGATTACCATGATCGATAACCCATAATCGATGCTGTTGATCAGTAAAAACGCCTAAAATAGTATTGAATTTTTCCTGAAATGCTTCATTGGGATACGGAACTGCCTTACCATCAATAATTTCCATAAGCTTGTTAGTTTCTGGGCGGCTTTCGGGATGAATGGTAAAGAATACCCTGGTAGTCTGAGTAGTATCTTTACTTGCTGCTACATTACCAATGGGCTCTTCAAAGGCGATAACTTGCTCTAATTGAGAGCTGTTATAATGAGCCTGGGTAGAGATATTTTGATATTCTTGTCCGCCACCATAGCGCAGGCGAAAAAAAAGAGCCAACAATAGAACTAAACCTACTATGGTTACAATAAGGGATATGAGAATTTTTTTTCTTTTCATTACGTATAATGAATTTTTATTCACTATAAATATAACAAAAATTGAGAAAGCTTTTTTACGCTTGCTTTAATTTATGACAGTTTTAAGGAATTATGATGATGTAAAAAGAGCTTTTAATTCTGTTGCATCATCTGGTTTCATCTTACCAGCGAGTACTAAACTAAGTTGTTTACGACGCAATGCAGCATCATAACGTTCTTTTTCCAGAGCGGTTTCTGGTTTAATAGGGGGCACGCTAACGGGGTTTCCACTTTCATTAACGGCAACAAAGGTATAAATGGCCTCATTAGCTTTGGTTTTGTCTCCGCTTTGTCGGTCTTCTACCCAAACATCAATATAAACTTCCATAGAGGATCTAAACGCTCTTGAAACTTTTGCTTCAACGGTCACGACACTACCTAATGGGATAGCTTTATTAAATGCCACATGATTAACCGAAGCCGTCACTACGATTCTTCGAGAATGTCTACCTGCTGCAATTCCTGCAGCGCGATCCATACGAGCCAAAAGCTCTCCTCCGAATAAATTATTAAGAGGATTGGTTTCTCCTGTTAGGACTAAATCTGTTAAAGTGGTACAAGATTCTGAAGGATGTCTGGCTTCCATGTGATACTAAATTTTGGCAAAGATAATCACGTAAAAACAACTTACACTATACAGTTGGATAAAAGTGTTTTAGGCTAAAAAGCTTTGCATTGCAGATTTGCACATATTTTCTTTCAAAAAATGTGAATGCCTAACTTAAATCATAAGAAACGTTAGTAAAAATAGAATGTAATGTGATTTTCTTTGAAAGAAAAATTTTAATAGATTATAGTTCCTCTACCAGTAACCAAGCTTTCGAGCTTTGTTCTTTCTTAATTTTTCGCAATGCTCTTAATGCCTCTAATCGATCATTATAGCTTTCGTAAACTACTTGATGCAATCCATATTTGTTGATCCCAACAAGTCGGGCATCAAAACCTTTATCTTTAAGTCTTCTTACTTTTTTATCAGCGTTAGATGCAATTCTAAAAGCGCCTGCTACGATATGATATTTTCCTGTTACAGTTTCTGTTTCAGTATAAGAATCTGTATTAGTTTCTTCCTCTTCTTTTATAAGATTTAGGCTAATAGCTGGTAGCGGATTAGAGATCTCAAATGTGGCCTCCTGTATTTTGTTTTCGATTTCCTGATTTGCTTGTTGCCATTCCTTGTGGTTATAACTAATCGTATTGTCGCTAATTTGTTTCAATCCAAAAAAGCCACCAATTCCTATAACAATAGCTGCGGCTGCTGCGTATTGTAAATAAGGGCGTTCTCTACGTTTTTCGGGAGTAAATGTTAAAGGGATCGTCTCTTCAATGGCTTCGACCTCTTCTTTATATACCTCACGCTTTATTTCGACTTGGCGGTTGATTGCCGGAGAAACAAAAGAAGATAAACCAAAAGACTCTGTAAGGTAATTTACTTCTTGCAATGGTTCAAATTGCAATGTGTTTTCTACTGAAGTATAAAATGCACCTATACGATCTAATTCTATACGTTTACCTTGTGATATCTTCTCATTAAGAGATAAGACATAACGTTGAATTTTGGCTACAGCATCAGTGTATGATATATCTTCTGCTACAGCAAGATAATTTGCTAACAGGCCATCGTTATTTTTCAATTGGCTATTAAAAGATATCAGCTTCTTGGGAGGGTAAAACGAATTAGTAGTTTCTTGTATGATTGCAGGTTGACGCCTTGTTAAAAACGCACCAAAACCTGGTAGGATTACACATTCGTATCTATATAATAATTCGCTTATGTATTTGGCTGTAGTATTCATTTCCCCTTCTAAAATATGCTGCGTGTACAGTGTGTGGTTATTAACTCAAAGGTATAAAAAAATGAAGGTCATCAAAACTATGAGCACCGAATTTATCAACAGTTTCTATTTTTTTTGTTTCTTGTACTGACTTATAAAGCATTACATGACCATCGAAAAACTAATTGCATTACTTACGCTTAAAAAAGTACCTAATTTAGGGGATAACTCTATCAAAAAACTAATCCGAGAAGTAGGCTCTGCAGAAGAAGTTCTTAAAGAAAAAGTTAGTAACTTATTAAAAATCGATGGTATCGGAACCGTAAAAATTAAAGATCTACACAATCCCGAACATCGAAAAGCAGCAGAAAACGAACTGCGTTTTATCGAAGAGAATCATATAAAGTATTGGGCGTATGATCAACCAGATTATCCCGAAAAATTAAAACATTGTATTGACAGCCCAGTAGTATTATTTAGCTCCGGAAATATTGATTTGCAACACAAAAAAATACTAAGCATTGTAGGGACACGACAAGTAACTAGTTATGGCGTGCAATTTTGTGAAGAACTCATCGAAACCCTGGCTCCAATCAATCCTGTTATTGTATCCGGTTTTGCTTATGGGGTAGATATCACTGCTCAGCGCGCCGCTGTAAAACATAATCTACAAACGGTAGGTTGTTTGGCGCATGGTTTAAATCAAATATATCCCAAGGCACATAAAAAATATGTTGCTCAGATCGAAGAAAACGGTGGGTTTTTTACTGATTTTTGGAGCACAGATACCTTTGATCGCAAAAATTTCCTGGGGCGTAATCGTATTATTGCCGGACTTAGTGAAGCTACCGTGGTGATCGAAAGTGCCGATAAGGGTGGATCACTGGTGACTGCAGATATTGCTAATTCATATAATCGTGATGTGTTTGCAGTGCCTGGTAGAGCCCATGACCCTTTGAGCAAAGGGTGTAATATGCTCATCAAAACACAGCGTGCTCATATGCTAACCAGTGCTGCCGATTTGATTTATATGCTTAATTGGGAGCTAGAAGAAAAAGAACAACCGACGGTGCAGAAAAAACTATTTGTAGAACTGGAAGGAGACGAGAAAAAAATCTACAATTTTTTGAATACTAACGGAAAAGAATTGCTCGATGTGATTGCTTTGCAATGCAAAATCCCAACATTTAAAGTGGCTTCAGTTTTATTGAATATGGAATTGAAAGGCGTAATAAAACCTTTACCAGGAAAGTTATTTGAAGTGGTTTAAGAAGTTTATTTATAAAAAAACTGCTCCTTGATGATTTTATCATCCACTACTTCATAAACTATAATTTCGTCAATAGATACATTCTGATTGTTTGCCAGAGTTACATCGGTAATCATGTGCACACTAAAGTGATTCTTACTCACCAAAGGTTCTGAGATTTCAAAACGATTCCATTTTTTGATGTTTGACAAAAATTGCTTTTCTTTTTGAATCATGGCCTCTAAGCCTGATACCGATCGCTCTTTAAACATTTCAGGTTCCTGGTTTATTGCATCTTTAGAAAAGAGTTGTTCCTGAGCTTCTAGAAACTTTTTTTGCCTCAATAAATTGACAAGTGTATGGGCTATTTTTTTAACTTCTACCATTTCATTATTATTTATACTTACACGATTCTTTTTAAATAAAGTTCTCTTTCCAATAATTGGGATAGTCGTTTTACAACGATATTTCGGGTACGATTATTTAACTTGCCATGTTCATCAATTTGGTTACTTACGTTAGATATAGGAAGATTTTTGGTCATAATAAAAAGACCCATATGCTGTAGAATGGCAGCAAAATGATTTAGTCCCATCAAATTGCCTGCTCTGCCTTCTGCCGTACCTATAAGTGCGGCTTTTTTGTTTGAAAAAGTCATTTCGAGATTCTGTGTAGAAACAAGATCAATGAACAATTTTAAAACTCCGGGAAAACTTCCATTATACTCTGGTATAACAAATATAAATAGTCGCGCTGGCATCAAATAAGAAACACTTATTTTTTGAATAGAGAAAGGTTGTTGTTCATAAGAATTTGAAGTAATCGAAGAAAAGTCTATGTCACTTAAAGAAAGTATTTTCACTTCTTCCTCAGTAAGTTTCATGAGTTCTGAATGAATATTATTTGCGATTTTTGATGTTTTACTATCTACTCTATTGGTTCCTGCAATTATTGTAATCATGTGTTGTTTTTTTGTTTGAAATACTTTGGCTTCCATATTAAGTTCCCGAAGATGATCTTAAATCGATCTTTCCAGGTTTGGCATCGTTTTACATCCTTCCAAATGTTTTTGTATTCAATAAAATTGATGGTAATCGGGTTGTTCGAATTAATATTTTTTGTTAAACCGTACACTACTTTTTCTTCTTCTCTTTGAAAGGTTCCGAATACCTTATCCCAAAGTATAAGAATACCACCGTAGTTTTTATCAAGATATTTGCGGTTGGATCCATGATGAACTCTATGTACCGACGGGGTATTAAAAATCTCATCGAGCCAACCTAGTTTAACAATATGTTCGGTATGGATCCAGGTTTGGTATTGGGCTACAAAAACTAAAGATATGATGGCTTGGAAAGGATTAAACCCAATAATAATCATAGGAATCAGAAAAACCCACTCTATAGCGCTTTCAATAATACTTAAACGCATAGAAATTGTAAGGTTGTAATCTTCAGAAGAGTGATGTACACTGTGGTTTGCCCATAAAATTCGATGCTCATGCTCGATACGATGCATCCAATAATAGGTGAAGTCAGCGGCCAATAAACTTAGTGCCCAGGTCCACCCACTCATTGGGATTTCTAACGGAGTCATGTGATAAAATGGTAAGAGACAAATAAGCCCAATAGAACCAAAAATAGTTTTCTCTAACAATTGCCCGAGAAAGAAGATAATGATATTGGCTCCGGTATCTTTCCATCGCCTTTCTTTTGAGGTAAAAAGATCAAGTAAAAGCTCGAAAGTTATTAGAGAAATGTTGATGATAAAGAAATATCCAACATACGTTAATATATTCGAGGTTTCAAAAAGTACAATAATTTCGTTTACGTTCATTCTAGTGTTATTTTTTATTTGGGAAAAAGTATAAAAACCAGAAGAACCATAATAGATTCAGGAGATCCCATAAAGATCCCTGATTTTGAAAATAATCAATTACATATTGAAATTTATAGAAACCTACGAATCCTAAAATCCCTAAGTACCAATGTTTTTGAAATGTAATATTGCTCATGTTTCTGGTTTATGAGGCAAAAATAATCTCAATACAGGTTGCATTGTTTGTCCATTTTGGACATTCTACTATTGAATAGGAATATATATTTCGGTAAGTAATTCTTCTGGGGGAGTATCTTCGTCATCGTTTAGAAAAAACTCTAAAGTTGGCTTATCTTCTAGTTCTAGGGGTATATCGGTTAACCAATTAGAGTAGATATAATCATAGGTTACTAACGAATCTTCGTGACTACCTTTGTGAAGAAACTTGGCATATTTCTGTGGGGGTATAGTCTTGGTTCTAAAGAGCCCTTTTACTTCGAATTTTAGCGGTGTTTCTAGTACAATGCCCGCATTATATCTGCAATGTACATTATCTGTAATTTCATCGTCATCCAATATCTCTGCAAGGAATATGCTATCATCATTTATCAATTTGTTTTTGAATGCATATTTCATAAGCTGATCCCAGACTTGTTTTATGGCTTTAATATCTTCAAAAGAACCTTGATAGGTTAGGTATAAAATGTCGAGGTTAGGTAACTCTTCGATTTCAAATGTTGGAGAAGGTTTTTGAGTACTTAGATTTGGAGCTATTGTTTTTTGAAATAGTTGTTGCTTCAGTTCTTGTGTTTCTCTAAATTGAGAAGGAGAACAATTAAACTGGTTTTTAAAAGCTTTACTAAAGGCAGCAATATCACTATACCCAACTTCAAAAGCAATATCCGATATAGTGTTTTCAGAATATTTAAGGTACTGCGCGGCTTTCTCCAATTTTACTCTTTTAATATATTTTCCTATGGTTTCATGATGCAATGCAAGAAATATGCGATTGATGTTTCTGTAGGAATAAAAAGAAACCTCTTCGATATCTTTGATGGTAATATCCTCTTTGAATTTTTGATCTAAAAATCCTAATAACGACTTATACCTATCTAATTGTGTAGGATTACCCATGAATTTATCTTTTATGAAAGATACAAATCAAATAACAGAACTGTATTGTTCATTTTGGACAATTTTATATGAATACAACCTGTTTTTAAGCCCAAAGCAGATATTCTAAAGATACTTAGACTTGATGCTGTACTATACTATCATTTTTTAAAATTGAATATTATAACGAGAATCTGTATCAACTACTTTTTCATTTGCTCCAAAAACTCACCCATTTTTTGGTGAACTACCTGGATCGCTTTTAATGGACGAATCATCACTTTGATGTCTTTCAGTTTTCCATCTTGATCAAAAGTAAGCATATCAACACCTTCAACCGTAACGCCATTAATCTCTGTGGTAAACTCTAAAATGCTATGTTCATTACTGCTCACTTCTCTCATGTATTTAAAATGCTCATTAGCAATAATACTGGCTGCTGCGGTAAGGTATATACCCACAATTTTCTTTCCTTTTTGAGGTGTCCATACTACTGGAGAATGTAAGACCGCATCATCTGCAATAAGTTCGCCTAGCCTGGATACATCTCTATTCGACACAAATTGATGCCATAAGGCAAGCCCTTTTTGATTATTCATGATTTGTTGTTTTTATTTTATAGAAATGTATAAATCTACAATAAATATCTTTCTGTAAAAGAAACCCACTTCGTTTTCAAAACGAAGTGGGTTTTTATAGGATGGTTGGATAAAATTAGTGCAGATCAAAACGATCTAATTGCATTACCTTGCTCCAGGCATCTACAAAATCTTTTACAAACTTCTCTTTTGTATCATGGCTTGCATACACCTCGGCCAATGCTCTTAACTCAGAGTTAGAACCAAAAATAAGATCTGCGCGTGTTGCGGTCCATTTCACCTCATTGGTTGTTCTATCTCTTCCTTCAAACTCTTCTTGTTTTTCTGAAGTAGCTTTCCAGACAGTATTCATGTCTAAGAGATTAACAAAAAAATCATTCGTTAAAGTTTCTGGGCTTTTTGTGAGAGCTCCACGTTTAGAATTATCATAATTGGTATTCAAAACACGCATCCCTCCAAGAAGAACTGTCATTTCTGGTATTGTTAATGTGAGTAATTGCGCTTTGTCTACCAACAGCTCTTCTGTTGTTAAGGTGTATTTTGTTTTAAGATAATTTCTAAACCCATCTGCCATAGGCTCGAGTACTGCCATTGAACTTGTATCTGTTTGTTCTTGCAAAGCATCCATACGGCCGGGAGTAAAAGGAACTTTAATAGGATACCCTGCTTTTTTAGCGGCTTCTTCTACAGCCGCAGATCCTCCTAATACAATCAGATCCGCCATAGATATTTTTTTGCCTTTGGCACTAAAATCACTTTGAATTTTTTCTAAAACAGTCAATACTTTATTCAATTGTTTAGGGTTATTGACTTCCCAGTTTTTTTGAGGTTCTAATCGAATACGAGACCCATTGGCACCACCTCTTCTATCAGAGTCACGAAAGGTGGATGCAGAAGCCCATGCGGTAGATACTAATTCACCAATGGTAAGATTCGAATTTAAGATGTTTGATTTCAAATCTGCAATATCTTGTGCTGATGCTAATTCGTGATCGACTGTCGGAATTGGGTCTTGCCAAAGAAATTCTTCTTTTGGAATTTCGGGCCCTATATATGTAGTTCGCGGTCCCATATCTCTATGCGTTAGTTTAAACCATGCACGGGCAAATGCCTTATTGAAAGCTTCAGGATTTTCTAAAAAATTTCTTGAAATTTTTTCATAAGCAGGATCAAATCGTAACGAAAGATCGGTAGTTAACATTGTTGGTTTATGTCTCTTTTCTGAATCAAAAGCATCCGGAAATATTTCTCCAGAATCTTTAGCGACCCATTGATGAGCTCCACCAGGACTTTTTGTTAACTCCCACTCAAAATTAAATAAATTAGCAAAGAAGGTGTTATTCCATTGGGTAGGTGTTGCAGTCCAGATTACTTCTAAACCAGAGGTAATTGCATCTTTACCTTTTCCTGAGCCATAATCACTTTTCCAACCTAAACCTTGTTCTTCAATACTCGCAGCTTCTGGCGAAGCACCCAGGTGAGAACCAGGAGCAGCGCCATGCGTTTTACCCAGCGTATGCCCTCCCGCGATAAGCGCTACGGTTTCTTCGTCGTTCATTCCCATTCGTCCAAACGTTTCTCGTATATCTATGGCCGCAGCAACGGGATCTGGATTGCCATTCGGACCTTCTGGATTAACATATATAAGTCCCATTTGCACAGCGGCAAGGGGTTTTTCGAGCTCACGCTCTCCTGTATATCGTTCATCATCTAGCATCTTCGATTCTGAACCCCAATATACATTACTGGCTGGTTCCCAAACGTCTTCTCTACCACCGGCAAAACCAATAGTTTTGAAACCCATGGATTCGAAAGCAACATTGCCGGCAAGGATCATTAAATCTGCCCATGAGATTTTGCTTCCATATTTTTGTTTGATGGGCCAAAGAAGTCTTCTGGCTTTATCCAAATTGCCATTATCTGGCCAGCTATTGAGCGGTGCAAAACGTTGTTGCCCCTCACGGGAGCCACCACGACCATCACCTGTTCTATAGGTACCGGCACTGTGCCATGCCATACGAATAAATAATCCACCATAATGTCCATAATCTGCAGGCCACCAGTCTTGTGAATCTGTCATTAACTTAGTCAAGTCTTCTTTTAAAGCCTCGTAATCCAGGCTATTAAATTTTTGTGCGTAATTAAAATCCTCGTCCATTGGATTGGACTTAGAAGAATGCTGCCGAAGCACACTTAAATCGAGTTGATTAGGCCACCAATCTCTGTTGGTTTTACCATCATTACTTACATTAAGACCGCCAGAGGGCCCTTCTGAAGAGAAACCGAAAGGACATTTCCCTTTTTTGGTCGTATCGCCAGTTACTTCATTTTGATTGCAACCTGTTAAGAGAATCAGAGCAAAAGCTAAGGGAATTAAGAGTTTGTTTTTCATTTGTGTAATTTTTAGGTTTAATAAGCAATTTTATTGTTGGTCCTTAAAGTTAACTGTATTTTTTTGCAGATAAAAATGGATAGTATTTATAAAATTATAGTTGAATAGATGATATCTATTCATTGTTATATAAGGCATCTAAGAAAATTATATTGCGAGTAAAGATTTTGTAAACGCTATACTTGTCTAAATCACTTTATTAATAAGTAGACAAGAAAAAAATAGTAGTTGTTATGAAGCTGGAAGGTTTACTTAGGTTTTTCATAGTACATACGTATTTAAGTTAGTATCTCAAATCTAATACTATAAGTACATGTAATTTGTTAGTTATCTAACATCTCGCGCTGAGGTAATCGTGTTATGTTTATATGTGATTTACTACTTTGATAGGTTTTTAGGAGATAACCATTTAATTCAGTCAAAATTATGGGACTCACGACTACTATTTCACGGCTACAAAACCAACAAAGAAAAATCACAAAGTTGCTTTTATACATTGCTGTAAGCCTTTTTTTACTCATTAAGCGGGGACTTAGAATTTAAAACTCAATGTTGGAGCTATGTAGAAAGTGTTTTCTGAATTGCCTGATGCTTTAATAAATTGGCCCGCGATGAAATAAGAGCTCCTTAAATCAAAAGAGATAGTACGATTGATCTCATAAGATACTTGTAAACCAAATACATCTCCAATATGTTTTGTGCGAATGCCATTTGCTTCACGAGTTAAAAAGCGGGGTGGAGTGTAAAGACCATCATTTGATTGGGTTCTATAAAAGAAGGCGTAGTCCATGTAAATTGTTAAACCTTCTAAAGGATAAAAAGTGAAGTTCGGATGTAGGCTTGTGATATTTGCAGGCGTATTTACTGCAGCGAGACTGTAAATCGCAGGATTAACGAATATTGGATTAAATGTTCCTATTTTTCCATCTTCAACACGTTGATCACCGCTCGACCAGTCTGCTTTGATTCCTAGTTTAGGTTTCCAGCCATTTTTGACAATCGTGTATTTCCAGTCAGTTTCTATGTTATAAGCAAAAATATCGCTATTGTCAAGTTTACCCAATTGTATGATTATTTCGGTATTGTAGGATAATCGACCTTTAGTGCTAAATGATCTAGCTCCAAAGGAATGTCTAGTTTCTTCACCTAAAACATCATTGAAGCGCGAGGAGTTAGCATGAAAGCCAAAGTAGTACAGGTCTAGTTTACCTCTGTCTCCTAGAAAAGGTCGTCTATAGTACACTCCCCAAAAAATAGGATTTGATGTATCACTTTTAAAAATATTGGATGTATTGTCAAAACTGAAAGGAGCAATAGTGACTTCTTTTCCATAAAGTAGGTCGATAGACGAGTTGTTTTTTTGAATTATAATTCTTGCCATATCAAAAGACCTTCTCATATTAGGTCCTTCTCTTATACCTACAATCCGAGAAGCTCCATATCCAATTTCTTGTCTTCCAAGCCTAACGGTTGCCGTAAAGCCAGAAGAATTGATAGGTTTCCACTCCAAAAAACCTTGATGGAGATCAATTTCATCAGATTCGAGAATTATATCTTCATTACCTGTCACATAACCACTGTATAGTTCACCAAAAAGACGAAACTTAGTACTTAGCGTTAAAGAGGTATGTAAATTAACTCTTTGAGAATAATAGGTCAGGTCCCTGTCAGTATAATTCTCGTTCGTGTAATGTTCGGCTCTTGCACGGTATTCACCACCCAATGTAAGAAAAACATTATTTTCTCTATTGATGGTGATTAGTTTAAGAGGTTGGAGAAAAATCATGTTTTTCTCTATTGAGTCTAAGTATAAGTAAGACTCTTCAGCTCTTAAAGTGCCAATGGGAGGAAAGCTCTGGATTTCCTTTTCTTCCTCTTGTCCGAGTGCGTTCCAAGGCAAACAAAACACAAGAATGATCAATATGCCAAAAAATTTAGTCACAATAATATACTGGTTTAGAATAACGAAGAAGAAGTTAATACGGTGTAGGATCATAAGATCAGTACTATGCGAAAACCAAAATACTGATCTCATCATCCATATTAATACCCTTTTTTACAGGTTAGAAGCCACTGAATTTTTAGTTTTAAAATGCGCTACAAAACTCAAAATGATAGCTGCTGAAGAGACCAAGGTCATGACCGTTCCTGGAACGAAATGCACAAAGCCTCCTAAATCTAGAAAAATGAAGTATCCTAAATCAGTTAAACCACCAGCAATAGCTGCCAGGAAGATGGCATTTTTATTACCCTTCCAGATATAAAATGCGCAAATAAGCGTTACAGTACCTACCCAAAGAAGATTAAAGCCGTGTTGGCCAATTACTGCTCCCGCAGCATCGGGATAAGTCATTTGCAGAGTCTCAGGGTCAACAGCATCCGCTATTCCACCTATTGCTCCGCTTATATCACCAGATGTAATAAAATAGATGGTCATGATACCTGCAAACATATGTACTAAACCCCAAATGATCCATAATACTGTTGATATTTTAAAAAAAGTCTTGTAATTCATAGTAAATTATATTTGATTAATATGTTCTTGAAATTTGTGTAACTCTGACTCAAAATTCCGAGCATGATTTTCTTCTATTATTTTATTGTCTTTGAAATAATGATTGAATGAGGGTAAGACATAGCTCGCAAGGATATTAGCTCCAAAAGCTGGAAATAAGTATAGTGAAACTTTCATCACGTAGTTTCTTTCTTTTTTTGAAGGAGAGGTAGAAAGAAGAAACATAGGCTTGCCGCTCCAGATATTCATGCCATCAATCCTTGAAATCCAGTCCCATAAATTTTTAAATGCACTGGTATAAAGGCCATTATACTCTGCTAGTGAAATGATTATGGCATCGGATTCTTTGATGAATTTCGAAAATCTAATTGCATTGTCGGGAATGCCTGATTTTTTTTCTAAATCAATTGAATAAATAGGTAATTCAAAATCATTTAGATCAAGAATAATTACTTCTGTATTTATTAATTTGTTAGCTGCAAATTGAGCAAATTGCTTATTGATGGATTGTTTGCTATTTGAAGCCCCAAAGGCAATAACATTTTTAGTCATTACTCTATATTTTGTTTAAGAGCAAATGTCTAGCTTACAAAAATGCTTTGCATTATGATTTCATAAGAAATAAAAAAAGCTAATCTTTTTGTAGATGCTTTGATTTAGCAGCGCTCAAAGTTTCAGGGTTAACACCAATATATGAAGCGATCATTCGCTGAGGTACCCGCTGAGTTATATCGGGATATGTTTGAACAAAATATTCGTAACGTTCAATAGCATTTGTACTGATTAGCATTAAAACTCGTTTTTGTAGTGAGTTTAATCTTTTTGTAAAAGCAACTACATTCTGTCTTTCTCTTTCAATGTCTTTTTGTAGAACAATTACTTTTGAATCTTCTAAAGCGTCTATAAATAGATCTGCAGGTGAGTCTGGGTTACAGTTGTCTGCTATTACCCAAGATTCTGGAGCAAACATGAATATATTTTCTTTACCATTTTTATCGATAGAATAACTTCTTAGTAAACCAGATTTGACATGGTAAACTTTTGTGTTTAGTTCACCACTTCGTTGCAATATCTCTCCTTTTTTTATTGATAACTCTTTCAAAATTTTAATTTTTCGATGGCATAAAGCGGTTTGTGTATGGTTAGTTACGGAAAATCAGTTGTAATTTTCCGACGTAGGACGAAGTTAATTAATTCAAGTGAATTTTCGGCGAGGAAATTTCATTGCAATTACTTATAGCATCGATGAAAAAGCAGTAAGTCTTTTAGTATGTCTTCGGATCCAGAACAATATTACAAAATAACGCAGGTGGTCTACCCTTAGGTAGAATCATATTAATAGCAAGTGAGCCGTTCTATTATAATTTATAATCATACAGATGCCCATAGCGACTCTTCAAATAGTTGATCATATATAGGATGCGGAGCAAGTTATATTAAAAGAAAAAAGTGGTTTAAGTAAAAAAGAAAATATTAATTAACTTTAGAGAACTGGACTAGTACTTTTAATAGGATACCTTATTGAACACCGTTCACAGCTTTATTAACCTTTTCAACAAACCAACAACTATTCTTCTGTGAAACGCTCTTATAATAAAAAAATAGAAGCGTCCTAAGGCATTATGGTATTTTACTAAGGTCGTTAGGTGAATTCTTCTATTATGTCCTTCTTCGTTTTCAAATACAGAAATCCTAAAATCTAAATGTTTATCATTCTCTGCAGTGATAATTTCATTATCACTTCTGTCTATAACAGTAAAGTAAACTGCTCTAGAGCCTACAGGATAATGATTCGCAATGTGTCTACGATCCTTATAACCACCTTTGTCTAAACCAAAAAGACTAAATATTGTGTTTCTTATACCCATTAATAGGTTAGCCCATTCAGGTGTTTGAAAAATGATAGTTGTTATGCTATCTAAGCTATCATTTGTTTGTGTAACTACAGAAAAAGAATCACAATAATGGTAATTGTTAAAACCCTTTGATATGATTGAATTTTTTGGGACTACATGTGTCCTGGTGATCTTTTTCATGTGATCTTTTTCTAATTGCAATTCACTTACATGTTGGCGCAGGACTAAATAATCACCTGATTTACAGGACGTCTAAGAGATTTCGGAAGTTCTGTTCCATATCCAAACCGAATTAATAGATCGGTTCTTCGATTTCCGATATTCAAGTAATTTGCCAATTGATCCCGTACTTTTGGGACTTCAACAGCTTGATTAACAAACGAATGTTTTAATCCTAATGCAGTAGCTTGTAATGCAAAGCGTTGGTAACACCTTCCTACCTTTATCCAATGGTCAATATCATCTTGTTCAGAAACAAAAGCGATGACACCCGCCGAACTTCTTATCTGGTCTCTGTATTTATCATTTTCGGTTTTTTCTTTAAAGGCTAAGTCAAAAAATAGTCTACCAACAAAACTTGGAAAAGTAGGATTCCCCGAAGTAGCAGTATAAAGCCCATCACCATGTTTCATGGCTGAATATGGATTAAATCGTAACCAATCCTTAAGCTCTTTTACAAAAGCTTGATCTCGCATTTGATCTGTATTTCCTTCTACGACAAACTCAAGAATTGCCTCTAAATCGGTTTTATTTGTAAATATCTGACTAGAGATGCCAGTCTCTTGTCCGATAGCTTCTAATACCTTGAGTTGTTCGGGTGATGCTTTCGTGCTATCATAGGTGGCTCTTGTACACTGTCTTTTAGGAATAGCGAAGAATAAGTTAGATTGGTCTGAAGAAGTAGGCTCAAAATCTATTTGAATTACTTCATCTGAGCCACTATGAATTGAAATATTAGCCTCTAAACCAAATGCTCTAGCGGCATGTACAATATTTTCTGCAGCACACCCTAGGCTTGCATAAAGATGATGGTCATCTGGATCTACGGCTGAACACCGTCTAGTAAAATCGGGAGAGATAGTAATTTTCTTATTACCAATTTTGAAATGCCAGGGTTGTGTATTATGGCTGTTAGCTGCTAATGTCGCATATCTAACTAGTTCAAACATTAGTGAAGTATTAGAGTTATTTAAATTACTAGAATGCCTCCAAGTATCAATAATTCTCTCTTCATATTTCAGATTTTGGTAACTATCGTTTAAAAAATAGGTTAATCCGCCTACAGCTATAGTTCCCATTCCAGCTATGGTTATGAATTTTCGCCTTTTCATCGTTAATAGAATCTCTAATAAAAATACTCTTAGAGACTTCACTAAACAATGATTTAAATCAGCAAAAAAGTTGAATTATGGTTTTTAGTTCAGGATGTAAATTGTAATGGCATGCAACAACTGTGTATATAAGGTTACACTGGATACACCTTTTTTTGCTTCAAACCCATACTATGCAGTACGGCATTTAGTTTAAGAGAAGAAGATATGCCAGTAATAGTATAATATTACTAATAAAGAACCTATGCTTAGACTTAACTATGGGCAAGTAGGATTAAATCACTCCTGCACAAACCTTTAATCGTAGTATCTTTTTTACCGACTGGATAACTTGTTTGTTATAATCTTTATCAGTTTCAATTTCTACCAGGATAGATTTCATGGTTTCTTCTTCGTCTTTTGGCATTAAGATCATATCACAACCGGCTTTGGAGGCAAGTAGAGGTGCATTATCCAAAATGGTAACGGCTTTCATGATATTTAAAGCATCAGAAACTATAATGCCCTCAAAACACATCCCGTCTTTTAATAAATCGGTAATAATTCTTCTTGAACAGCTCGAAGGCAACCCATTGGTTCCGAATGTATTATTATTCACTACAGTAATATGAGCAATCATAATGGATAATACACCATCTGCAATAATGGGTTTATAATTATCAACTTCTTGCAATGGACCATCAATATATACGCTTTGTTTATGGGTATCTCCTTTAACCAAGCCATGGCCGGGAAAATGCTTAGCTGTGGCAATAATCCCACCTTCTTGTGTACATTTTATAAAGCGATTTGCCAGATTGATTACAGAGTCTTTATTATTGCCATAGCTTCGAGATTTAATGGCTTCGTTACCGGGACTAATATCCAGAACAGGTGCAAAATTATGATGTACACCAATATCTTTGAGTTCCTTGTTAATGATATTGACTACCGCATCTGATTGAGCAGTGGTTTTAATATCAATCGTTTTCCCTACATCTTGTGCCCCTTTAATTCTGCTGGCAAATAGACTAGGTTCTGCATCCATACTAAAAATGAGCGGTAGTGTTTTATTTTTTTCTGAAATCGTATTGAGATCATCAATCGTTTCGGTATGCGTTTTTTTACTTCCCTTTAAAAAAACAACTCCACCAATAATATCGTCTTCTGCGAGTTTTTTTACGACGGCCTCAGGTTTCCCTAATTCCCCAGTACAGCTAATGATCATTTGGGCAATTCTCTGTTTTTGTGATAAGCTGTTATAAATAGAGTCTACAGTATGATCTAATGCAGGATTATCGGTATAAAAATCATCTAGACTGAATTTTTTGTCTTGGGCTTGAACAAATAGACTGAGGAATAAAGATACTATAAGTGCTAAAGGTAATTTTTGTTGGGATAAAAACTTAAAATATAACATGTACGTTCTAGATTTTTTTAAAATTCCCTCTCCTTGGGGAGAGGGCTAGGGTGAGGGGAATTGGAAAAACACCCTCACCTTAATCCTCTCCCTCAAGGGAGAGGAGACTTATTACTATTTTTTTTAACAATTTAACATGCAATAGGCACACCATCTAGTTGTCCCCATTCACTCCAGGAACCATCATAAACTGATACATTATCATATCCAGCCAGGTTGGCCGCTAACATAATAATACATGCCGTGATCCCGGATCCGCAGGTAAAGATCAGTTTTTTATTTTCAATATTAAAATCGTCAAGAACTTCTTTTAATTCACCTACCGGAAGTAGATGACCATCTCGTACTATTTTGGTATAATGTAAATTCATAGAATTTGGAATATGCCCTCCTTTAAGACTTGCTCTGGGTTCGGGTTCCTGAGCAGTAAATCTTCCGGGTGATCGTGCATCGAGAATTAAAGTGTTTTTATTGTTCATCTCTGCAAGGATAGATTTTGAATCTGTAGTAAGATCTTGATCAAACATAGCTTTAAAATCCCCTCGTTCTGTTGGATTAGAGCTATTATCCATGGTTTCACAAGGCATATTAGCACCTTTCCAGGCAGGTAATCCACCATCGAGTACAGCAATATTTTCATGCCCCATGGTTTTAAACATCCACCATACTCTGGGACTAGAGTATATTCCTAATTGATCATAGACTACGATTTTATGGTGATTGCTAATCCCTATATTTCTGCAGGCTTCAGAAAAAGCCTCAGGAGTAGGTAACATATTTGGGATATCTGTAGTGGTATCAGAAAATGCCTTTTTAATATCAAAAAACCGAGCATTTTTTATCTGAAGGTTAGCGCTTTTTGCTTCTTTAGTTGAGGTCACTTTCTTAATTGTGGCGTCTAAAACGATCAAATCCGGATGATCCAGATGTTCTGAAAGCCATGATACAGAGACCAGAGGTTGTGTGAATTTTAATGGTTTCATCGATGAGCTTTAAAGAATTAAGAAGCCATAAATTTATCGAGCATTCTGTTGGTTTGTTGAATCAGTTTTTTCTTAAAAAACCCAGTACCACCAAGTAACTTACCTTTCCATCCCATGGCTTGAGAAGCCCATCGATGTAGATTAAAATGATCAATATGTTTTATGATTTTACCATCTTTAAATTCAAACTTGGCATCAATGATATTATGAACAGAATTTCCTGTTTTACTAAAATTATACCAGGCCTCCCAGTGTGCAGATCCGGTATGCTCATTGGCTTCAACTTGTGAAAATTCGACTTTAAAATTAGTCGCATTTTTACAAAGCATTCGCCACATGCTTTTCGCTCGTTCTCCTTTTAGTTTTCCAAACCCCGGATCTTCAAAAACAATGTCATCATGATAACACGATACCATTTTATCAGGGTTTAGTTCACTCAAACCAGTATAGAATGTTTCGATAAGTTGCTTCATAGAATTAATATAAAATAAGAGCTATGAAGATAAGGATAATTAATCTAGCTTATCGGCTAGTTTCTTAAATACTTCTTTTGGGTTTTTATTTTCATATAAAACATCATGCACAGCATCTATAATTGGTGTTCTGGTAGTTGTGGTAGCATCAAGTTCGTAGGCAGTTTTTGCGGCATAATATCCCTCGGCAACCATGTTCATTTCCATCTGGGCGCTTTTTACGGTATATCCTTTTCCGATCATATTACCAAACATTCGATTACGGGAAAAAATAGAATATCCGGTTACCAATAAATCTCCTAAATAGGCAGAGTTATTAATGTTTCGTTTCATTTTATGCACTTTTTTAATGAAACGCTTCATTTCACGAATGGCATTACTCATTAAAACACTCTGGAAATTATCACCATATCCAAGACCGTGAGCAATACCGGCAGCAACAGAATATATGTTCTTAAGAACAGCTGCATACTCGGTACCAATAATGTCATCACTGGTTTTGCATTTGATATAGTAACTGCTTAAACGATCAGCCATAATTTTGGCTTTTTCTTCATCATTAGAAGCAATGGTAAGATAAGAAAGACGTTCCAGTGCAACTTCTTCTGCATGGCAAGGCCCCGTAATTACACCTATGTTATTAAATGGAATCTTATATTCGTCGTGAAAATGCTCTCCTACAATAAGGCCGGTTTCGGGAACAATACCTTTTATTGCCGAAAAAATTACTTTATCTTGTAATGAAGCCGTAAGTTTTTCTAGTTCACTGTGCAAAAAAGCAGAAGGAATGGCAAAAATCAAATAATCGGCATACTCGACTGCCTCATTAATATCATTAGTAAGCTTTAGTTGTTCTAGCTTAAACTCAACCGAACTTAGATAATTAGGATTGTGTTGTTGCCTTTTTAGATGCTCAAGAGCATATACACTTCGCATATACCAACCCACTTCATCAAGGTTTTCGGTAAGCATTTTTACAATAGCTGTAGCCCAACTACCTCCACCCAGAACTGCAAATTTTAGTTTTTTTTCCATAAAAAAGATTGTGGCTTCAAAAATAAGTAAAATCCGACTCAAAATAAAAATCTGATAATCAGTTTATTATAAGTTTGGCACGTGTTTTGGTTTCAGGTATTTGAAATTGAAAAGACACAGCTTATGAAGACTTTAAAATTACTTTCGATCATTTTTTTAGGTTCAATCGTATTAACCTCTTGTGTAGCAGAGGTTGTTATCGAAGAAGATGTATATATCGAAGAACCTGTTGTTACATTAAATGAAGTATTAAATACGTATGAAATCTGGTATGTAGATATCGAGCGTACAAAAGGAAGTGGAGAGGTTCCCTTTTTACAAAAAGCGTTCACGGTTTCTTTCAAAAATGGAGCGTTTTATGCCAATAATAATTTGGTAGGAATGGGGAGTAATGGTAGTGGTTTTGGATTAGATGTTGGTTATTATGATACCTACCGAACAGAAGTAGATATCAATCATGATATTGATGGGATATATAGACTTGCAGTAACACAACTTTCTAGTAATGAAATAGAATTGTATGATGGAGTTACCAACACGAGTTATTATTTGATTGGATATCAGAGAAGCACTTTTGATTATGACAGAGTGTTTTATGACAATATTCATTACTTTCTTCAGGAATATGAAACATGGGAAAAAGTATATACCAGTGAGTATGGAGTGCTAAATGAGTTTGATAATGAAAACTATTTGAAGTTTCTGTACTACGGTTCTGGAGATAATTTTAATAGCTCTGAGGATCAAAACGGAATTCCTATTGATGATATTATTTATGATTATGTTGGTCATTATGAGGTCTATGACATTGCAGATAATTTTTATAGGAAAACTTTAACACTTGATTATAGCTTTTTGGACAATGAATTCTTTGAGTTATCCGTTATTAATGACAGTGAAATAGAATTATTCCATCCAACATCTGGCACAGTATATCAGTTTAAGGGAAGAGGACACTTATTATTCAAGAGTTCTAAAAACGGTAAAACAGTCCAGAATGAAACAAAAAGAATTAAAAAAGCTGATCTTAAATTAAGAAAGCTTTCAAAATAAAAAGTAAGGTAGCACTTTACAACACAAATTTTTTGGTTGGTTATTTAGTTGGGAATCGCTCTACAAGAGAAATCTTGTTTGAGCGATTTCTTTTTTAGGCGACCTCTTTACAATGTAGAGAAAACAATCTTGACTACATTTTTAGTAAGTATTTGATATTCAGATGTTAATTTTCGAAAAATTAAGAGTTAGGGTATAATATTTCTTAACTTTAAGTACTCTAACAAATCCAATCTATATTATGCTGAAAAAAATTTTAAACATCGACAATGCCAAAGAACTAAGTAAGAATGAGCAAAAATTGGTAAAAGGAGGATTTATTCCGATTTTTGATGATTGTTGCACTTGTATTTTTAGACCTGGCAATAGCCCTTTTCCTATCTTAATTACACAATCGTGCTCTATTCCTTGTCCAACAGATGGGAGTTTAGAATATGAAGACACGGGTTGTTAATTTTTTATACAAGCGAACGTAGGTTCGCTTTCTTTCATCAGTTTAACAGTTTGGCTTAACTTAAAGTATAGTCAAAAGCCGTCGGATTGAGTGATTTTTAATAGAGAAACAAAGAAAAATTGTATCGAAATTAGGCTTTTGAGTGAAAACCCCTTGTTTTTCTATAGTGCTGCTGAGGGTGTCGAAGTACATTTTTACTACCGCTAATTTAAAATCAAGATTACTTCAGTTTTTAGAAAGTTTTCTTTGCAATTTCTTACTTTTATATTCCTTAAAAAGTAATATATGGCAATTAGAAAACCATTCAATCTTAATCAATGGATTGAAGAAAATAGGGATACACTCAAACCACCAGTAGGAAATAAAAATTTATATAAAGAAGCCGGAGATTATATTGTGATGATTGTGGCAGGGCCGAATGCCAGAAAGGATTACCACTATAATGAAACCGAAGAACTTTTTTATCAATTAGAGGGTACTATCGAAGTACATATACAAGAAGATGGAGAAAAGAAAACCATGGCTCTTGGCCCAGGAGATATGTACTTGCATCCTGCCAAAGTACCACATTCTCCTGTTCGGCATGAAGGATCCATTGGTTTGGTGATCGAAAGAAAAAGAGTAGACCTCGAAGCCGAAGATGGATTACTTTGGTTTTGTGACAATTGCAATCATAAGTTACACGAAGTATATTTTAAATTACATGATATTGAAAAAGATTTCTTAGGACATTTCAAAACCTTCTATGGTAATAAAGATCTAAGAACTTGTAATAATTGTGGCACCGAGATGTCAACAGACCAACGATTTGTATCTGAAAAATAATACGAAATTGATTTTAGTGTTCAAAATTAAATAAGTAGCCCATGTCTAGTTTAGTGCGAATTCATATTCTTTCAAAAAAAGAAAATACACTTGAAGTTGAAATAGAAATTATACATCCGGATGAACATCCTATACGAGATGATTTTAGTTATGCTTTTCAAATCATTTTAGAACAGTTTACAAATATCGAGGATGAGTATATCTATAATGCTGGCTGGCAACATTATCCTATCTCACAAGAAGAGGCTAATAGTTTAATCACTGAAGAGCTAAGGGCAGAACTTAACCCATTAAAAGAATTTTGTTATGGTCAATCTATAGATATTACAGAGGAAGAATATAAAAGTGTTGAAAATCAGGGAGATTGGAATTATAAAGGAGAGGATATTACATCCATGGGTATCGAAGATGAAACCAGATATCACATTACATTAAAACCAAAGTATTCGGATTTTTGTAAAGAGATAGAAAAATATATTGAATCGGTAGAAGTTTTGGATCACACAAATTACCCGCACTGGTTTGATCGCCTGGATGCCTGGCTGGAATATAAAGAAACATGGGATTTTCCTGAAGAAGCATACGAAATTCATAAAGACGAACCCAATCCCATTTATACTTTGAAAATTGCATTTAAACAACCACATATCATTTCTCACATTATTGAAGGCTCGCAATGGGAATCTGCAGCCTTTTCTTTTGAAGGGTATTATGCAAAAGACCATATTCCGAAGTATACAAAAAACAGAAAATTACTGATAGAATCTTTAGAGATCAAAGCAGAACCTCTAGAGCAAGAGTTAACAAATTGGTGGAATGCGTTATCCGATACTTGGAAACATATATTACAAATAAACCTTCATATACAAAGACATGAACTTTTTAATAGTTTGGTTACTCGATGTTTGGGGATGGTTACTTCAGCATATTTTAAGAATAACTACGCTGATGTAGTTTTCGGATCACCAACCATACATGATTTACAAGAAATGACCCAAATGAAAGCTCTTTTTGCTTCAAGTGTGGGTTTGAATACTTTAGAGCCTATCAAAATGCTTAAAGGATTACATCTTGTTGAGTTAGAATCAAATGATTTTGAAGATGTTACACCTTTAAGAGAATTGAAAAATCTTCAATACTTAAATTTGTACTCATGCTATAAAATGTCTAGAGTTAATGTAGCTTTATCAAATTTAAAAGAACTAAAATATCTTTATGTTGATCCAAAAACGCAAGAAGATATTAATGTAATTACAGATTTGGATAAGTTAAGAGAGTTACATTTTTTTGCAGAATTTGAAATGGATGCTAAAGCATTTGTCAACCTTAAAAACCTGCAGAAAATAAGTGGTTATTCTGAAGGAGTAACCGACGATAGCATGCCAATTCTAAAAGAAATGCTTGGTAGAGAAATAGATATTAAATGGGAGTTAGGAGAGACCGGAGAAATGTTACAACCAGACTAAGTCAAATCTGTTTACAAAAATTAGATTTATTGCTAAATTGATTTTTTAACCCCATAATTTTTAAAAATTCGTTCAAAATTAACTTTAGAATCGTTCAAAATTTAATTTATCTGCAAAACACTGTATCTTTACCTTTTTAAAAAGTAATAAACATCATGGCAACAACAATAGTAGATTTCGGAATTCAGGAAGCGCTTAAACAGTTAGGGGTTTCTGATCACAATAAAGGAACTTCAACGGGTGCAAATTGGTTTTCTTCTCAAGAAACAATTTCATCATACTCACCAGTAGATGGTGAATTAATTGGTAAAGTAGAAACCACTTCGGCAGCAGATTATGAAAAAGTAATTCAGACCGCATCAGAAGCGTTCAAGTCATGGAGAGTAATGCCTGCTCCTTTGCGTGGAGAAATTGTAAGACAATTTGGTGAGGAATTAAGAAAATTAAAAGAGCCACTTGGTAAATTAGTTTCTTACGAAATGGGTAAATCGTATCAAGAAGGTTTAGGAGAAGTACAAGAGATGATCGATATCTGTGATTTTGCTGTTGGATTATCAAGACAATTACATGGGTTAACCATGCACTCAGAGCGCCCGGGTCATAGAATGTACGAACAGTATCATCCACTAGGGATTGTAGGGATTATTTCGGCATTTAATTTTCCCGTAGCCGTTTGGGCATGGAACACTGCATTAGCATGGATTTGTGGAGATGTTTGTGTTTGGAAACCAAGTGAAAAAACGCCACTTTGTGGAGTTGCTTGTCAGAACATTATTGCCAAAGTATTAAAAGAAAATAATCTTCCCGAAGGAATTTCTTGTCTAATTAACGGAGATTACAAAGTAGGAGAGATGATGACCATAGATAAACGTGTTCCTTTAGTTTCGGCAACAGGATCGACTCGCATGGGTAAAATTGTAGCCGCTACCGTAGGGCAGCGTCTTGGTAAATCACTTCTAGAATTAGGAGGAAATAATGCCATTATTGTGACTCCTGATGCAGATATTAAAATGACCGTAATCGGAGCCGTTTTTGGAGCCGTAGGAACAGCAGGACAACGTTGTACATCGACACGTAGGTTGATTATTCATGAATCTATTTATGATAAAGTGAAGAAAGCAGTAGTAGATGCTTATGGGCAGTTAAGAATAGGTAATCCGTTAGATGAGAACAATCATGTAGGACCACTTATTGATACCGATGCTGTAAAAGGATATCAAAATGCATTAGAAAAAGTAGTAGAAGAAGGTGGAAATATAGTAGTGGAAGGTGCAGTACTATCAGGTGAAGGTTATGAAAGCGGCTGCTATGTAAAACCGGCTATTGCTGAAGCTGATAATTCTTTTAAAATCGTACAGCATGAAACCTTTGCGCCTGTATTATATCTTTTAAAGTATAGTGGTGATGTAGAAAATGCGATCGATACTCAAAATGGTGTTGCACAGGGATTATCTTCTGCAATTATGACGAACAACTTAAGAGAAGCAGAACGTTTCTTATCTCATGCAGGATCTGATTGTGGTATTGCCAATGTGAATATTGGTACTTCTGGTGCCGAGATTGGCGGTGCTTTTGGAGGTGAAAAAGAAACCGGCGGGGGTCGAGAATCTGGATCAGATGCCTGGAAAGTGTATATGAGACGCCAAACCAATACGATAAATTATACCACAGAATTACCATTGGCCCAAGGAATCAAATTTGATTTGTAGACCAGTAGTTTTCTTATAAAATAGTTAAAAGCATCCCATCTTGGGGTGCTTTTTTTGTTGAATAGGTTCTATTATGTAACTTTCTGAAAACTAATAGGCTTATTATGAAAAGAAGAGATTTTGCAAAGAAATTGGGGGTTAGCGCAGGAGTATTAAGTGTTTCCGGAATGTATGCATGTACTAATGAAACAAAAAAAGATACACCTAATGTCAAAGAAGAATGTCCATCTGTATTTAAAGTAACTTCAGAACTATCAAAACGAATGTATGATAAAGCTCTAGAAATTACTAAAGCAAAGGTCCGGGGAGGAGATACCGAGGTGTTTTTTAAAAAACCATTTATTGATGCCGCGTTTTCTCAGAATATCTTTCTTTGGGATACCTGTTTTATGGTTTGCTTTGCAAAATATCACTTAGATGAACTGCCAGTATACCAAGCACTTGATAATTTTTATGATCAGATAGAAGAAGATGGGTATATCTGCAGAGAATATCGTGAAGATGGATCACCACTTTGGTCAAAAGATCACCCTGTTTCTATAAACCCTCCACTATTAGCATTTGCCGAGCTAGAGATGTATTCGGTTACAAAAGACAAAGAACGGCTAAAGAAAGTATACCCTATTCTAAAAAAGAACTTCGAGTTTTTAGTAAACACTTATCAGATGGATGATCATCTATTTTATGCCGATACTCTAGGCATGGGGATGGATAATATCCAGCGTTATCCAGAGGGATGGGATAATGATGGTAATGGTATGACCCATCATGAATTAGGTGAAAAATTAGAACAAATGAGTGCTCCCGGAGCGGTAAAGCTGAACACATTTATCGCTGAATACCCTACAACCTTACAAGGCGTTTGGAACAAGCAAGGCAGGTTAGTAGACTTCTCTTGCCAGATGGCAATGCTTGCCGATCAACTCAAAACAATGGCTCAAGCTATAGATGAATCTAAGGATGTAAAGGGGTATTCTAAGGTTCATGAGAATATCGCCAAGGCAATTAA
This sequence comes from Aquimarina penaris, assembly GCF_040786285.1. Classification (NCBI taxonomy): domain Bacteria; kingdom Pseudomonadati; phylum Bacteroidota; class Flavobacteriia; order Flavobacteriales; family Flavobacteriaceae; genus Aquimarina; species Aquimarina penaris. The sequence goes on along the minus strand of NZ_JBFMKQ010000001.1, from coordinate 702,952 downwards.
TGAATTATGTTGGAATGAAGAAGATCAGATTTACTATGATTTAGGCTTCGGAAAACAAATTCCTCGAAAACATATTGGGATGTATTGGGCCTTATTAGGAAAGGTGGTTCCCGACGAAAGAATGGAATCATTTTTAGCGCATCTTGAAAACCCAAAGGAGTTCGGAAGACGTACACCATTACCGGCACTATCGGCTGACGATATAGATTATAGAGGTTGGGGAGATTATTGGCGAGGTGGAGTATGGGCACCTACCTCATATATGGTTCTAAAAGGGTTAACAGTTTGCGGGCAACATGATTTGGCAAAACGATTAGCAAAAAAGACATATAATTCTATCGCCGAGGTTTTTGAAGCTACAGGTACTTTTTGGGAGAACTATTCCCCGGATTTGGTTGCTTATGGTATGCCCGCTAAGAAAGATTTTTGTGGATGGACAGCCTTAATTCCTATTGCGGTGTATAAAGAATACATTGCCTAAAAAGTTAAAAAAACGCAACCTTATCGTATAAAATGCATCGTTTATACAAGTAGTAATGCATTATTTATAGATAGATGAAGAAATTTATTTTTGTTAGTTTAGTACTTATTTGTTGGGCTTGTAATAATGATGATGATAAGACCGAAGACCCTGTTTTTTGTACACAAGAAGCGCGTCCCGGGTTAGAAATCACGGTAAAAGATGCATCAGATGGGATGTTTTTGGTCGAGGGTGTTGAGGTGGTTATTACCGATGGAGACTATAAAGAAACGTTAGAAGGTTTTACAGGATCAAACACCTTTTTTGGAGCTTACGAGCGTACAGGAACATATATTGTAGTGGTAAGTAAAAATAATTATCAAACCAAAACAAGTGGCCCTATAGTGGTGGATAAGGATATCTGCCATGTGATCACCCAAAATATTGAGGTTTTGTTGGAGAAAAACTAATTTTTAACATTAAATAAAAGGGAAGGAAATTAATTTCCTTCCCTTTTTCTATTTCGCAATATTATTGCTTATAGTTATACTCTATTTTTTCAAGAAGTTTGTTGTTTAGATCAGAGGTTTCAATCAATCTATTGAAATTATCATATTTGTAGTTCATCTCTTCTTGTCGTTGATCAATTTTTGTAATCAGTTTTCCTTGCACATCATAAATACTAACCTCGATCATTGCCTCTGGAAGCTTATCGTATAATTTTAATAACTCTGATTTCAAACTCAAATCATCAAGGTTTTGAAGAGAGCTCATAGTAATATCAAGATTATTAATAACGTTATCATATCTTACATTAGATAGTGTAGCAATAGGGTATTTATAATTAGATCCAAATAAGATAGAATTATATTGACCTTTGCCATTTGATGTTTCTATTATCTGTCCATAGTCATTCATTTTAGATACATTATGTGTTTTTCTTAATGATGAAGAGGAATTACCTGACCACGTTTCTGAAGCATATATTTTATTGTTTGAATCTTTAACCCAAATTGTTTTATTGACCAAGGTTTCTTTTCCATCTACTTTATTAATAATTTCATAAGGTTGGTTTATGAAGTTCTCATCTTTCATAAAAGGATATTCCTCATATGCATATTTAGTGATTGTTTCTTCAATTTCTCCCATACTGTTAGTATGTTTGACACTAACAGGTAAAACATAGGGTTTAAGAGCATATGTAGTTTCGATTTCATCTAATAATATTCCTCCTTCAAAATAGAGTCTACTATATTGTCTTTCTAATTTAATGGTATAACTTTTTGAAAATTCATCAAATTTTCGCCAATTATTAATCTTTAAGCTTACTGTACTCCCGTCTTGGTCTAGAATCTTTTCTTGAGTTAATAAACCTGCCATTTGAAGATCATTTACTCCATTATTATACTTTTTCTCTATTTTACCTATAGGAGAAGGAGTACCATAGTATCCTATATTATTTATGGCAACATCTCCGTAATAGGTTATATCATTATTTGGAGTACTGTTTGGAGTGTCATAAGAATAAGTAGTTGCTCTTATTTCTCCACGACCATCATTTATTTCAACAATATTAACAACAATATCTCTTACGTCATTATTAACTTTATCATCTATAAAACGATATAAATTAGGAGAATTTGAAGTTTTTGATCTTATAAATAAGGATTTCGAACTCATTATAGGAGTTCTGCCAGCAAATTTACTTGGGCCACTGAATAAATAATGGGATTTATTACCTAGATTAATATTGGTCATTTGATCTGTTGTTTTATCAACATAATATAATAATCCCTGATTGTCAGAAATATCGGATTCCGAGGCACCTTCTAGCTCAACAAATGCATGTTGATTACCATTGGTATGTGTAAAAATATTATCAGTTGGTAATGTACTATTTAAGGTAGGCCAGATAGTAGTATTTGAGAGTTTATAAATTTTATTACGTAATACTAAAAAATCTTTTGTAGCACCTGATTTACCTCCTCCATCAGAGCTAAAAAAGTTATTGACTTCCCATAAGTCTAAATTGGCATTATAAGCTGCAAAACCAGAATATCTGCTGCCATTATCACTAATACTATAGGTCATAAAATCTTCTCCATATGATGGATAACTACCATTGGGATGTAAAAAATCTTTAACATTCCAGCCAACGCCATTAAATCGTGCAAACTTTATAGGTTTTTGATATAGCCAACTTTGAAGTATAAACATTCCGCTATAGGTAGGAACAATTGGATTGGCATCGTTATGTCTGCCTAAAACATCATCAGGAGTCAATACATTATAATTTTTATCCCATCGAATAAAAAACTCTGAATTATGATCTGCTACAAAACCACTCATAGCATTATCAGGATAGAAATAACTATCTTTTTCAATTTTAGAAAGAATAGGGTTTGCTATGGCTGACCATGATTTACTTTCCCATCTATTTTCTAGATTTAAATAATGAATATAATAGCGATCCTTATATCGAACTCCGGTAATGTAATCTTCTCTGGTCAAAGAAGGAATCCCTGTTCCTAATCCTCCTCTATCTAAGACCAAAATGTAATTATTAGCTGCTGAATAATGAAAATAAGACAGAGAACCATCGTTTGGCGTTCTCTGATCAATTACATTATGTGCCCAAATGTTTTTGTTGCTATTCCACGTAAATGTGTGCAATGCTGAGCTAACTCCATCGGCCAACGCAACAAAATTGTCTCCTGATATAAATGCAGTATCAGATTCTTCAACCGTATTTAATGAAAAAATATCTGTGCTATCATACGAACTACGGACCCAGGAAGTTCCTGTTGATTTTAGGTGAAACAAATCTACTTTAGTATTATCACCATTACCATCCATATATAAAAATCCATAAAAATCTTTACCAAATACAGCATGAAAATTTTGTAACCATGTATTCCCGTTTGGATAATCATCACGTATTAAATAAGGTAAAGTAAATGCACTCTGTTCCCAACCTTGACCATTCCACCATTGTCTGATTACCTTAAATTGATGTTTGCCATTACTTACTGGGTTTTGTGATTTTAATAATGTTAGCGTATAATTTTCTTTGGTAGCAATAGCATAAAAGTTGAACCCCACATTAGTAGGAGAAGTGCCTACATAATTATTGGGAGTATTGTTAAATAAAAGTTTGTTTTTATATTTATAAGTAACCGACCCGCCTGTTGGATAGGTTATTGTTTTAATGCCTCCCTTAAATGTTCCAGAAGTGTAATACTCAAATTTTTGACTTGGTAAAAATTCTCCGTTGGCATTTTCTTGTGCGATATTAGCAAGGTATCTTTTTTTATCAGTTGATGAATTGTTATTAATCAAAGAATATGTGAAATTGTAGTTGTATATCAGATTATTATCACTGTTATAGCTTGCTATGCTCTGTAAAAATCTTTTTTCATAACGTTCCTGATAAGCATCTGGCTCTATTTTTTCTTGATGAGGCTCATAAAATTCGCTAGGATCTTTATCTCCATAGGTGAGAACAACGTTTTCTCCTGTTGAAGAAATAATTTTCTTTAAATAAGCAGCTTCAGTTTGTGATACTCCACCTACGGTACTCTCTTGTTTTTCATATTCAAAACGTATATTATTGTTCCATTGGTCTCTTATCGTAGATAAATTCCATACAATGGTCTCTCTACTACGTCCAGGCTGATTAGAGTTACCTATCCAATTGCCCCAACCAACTAAATTTTCTCTTGCATTAGCGTTTACACCGTACAAATAATCTGCACCTTCATCATTAGTTATTATCCAAAAATCAAGAGGGATTTCAGTAAGAAGACCGTTTACAAAATCTTTTGAAGCTTTATAGTATTTAATTTTCCATGGAACAAAGTTTTCTGCTTGAAACTCCCATATAATATTTCCAGTTTCAAAAACCCCAAGTTCATTTCTGCGTATACAATGTAGTTTGGTGCTTTTATCTGTGCTTTGTAGATAAAATTCATCATCTTCTCTGGTTGTTGTGTTTTTATTGTCAACCACTACTCTAGGTACATTAAGCCCAAATCCAACTCCTACTTCACTTGTAGAGTTATATTTATTAGTATTAGACCCTTCATCAAAAGCCAGATTTCCATTATAGTTTAATGAAAGGTCATAATATACTGTTCTAGATGTTATTTTTGTAATTGGCACAGGGAAATTAACTTTTCCTGTTGGTTCATTGATAGAACTTTGTACAAACCCCTCTATGTTTTGTCCAGAATTAAATGATGATTTTTGAGGAGTTACAATATCTATAGTTTCTTGAGCAACAACAAATGATGATGCTAATATGAGGAATGATATAAGGATTTTTTTCATTATTATCTTATTATATAAAAATGTGATTTGTTCTAATTTGTAGTACTATCAATATAGTACATCGTATCTCTAGAGATTTTCGGTTCAATTTGATTAATAGGAATAGTTATGTTTTTTACTTGTAAAGAAAAATAGCTGTGTTCGGGATATTTTAAAAAACTTTCAAAATAATCAGGTGCCAAAGCCCCCCTTTTTATGCTAATTAAACAAAGACTATCTTTATTAACCGATGAATTGCATTTTTTAGTTATTGTAGAAATAGAGTCTAGTATACTTTTAATTGTTTTTCTATTTCTTGATACTCCCTCTAATTTTGCAATATATCTTCCTACTTTTTCTTTCCTTTCTCCGGATTTATAAGCTTCTTTAATCATTGTTGAATCCATGATTACGGATAAAGATTTTGAGTAGAAGTCGTCAAAATTTTTCAGCATATAATTTTTGTCTTCAATTTTTTGTCCAAATGAAGATATATTGCAAATAAAAATTATGATTAGAGTCAGTTTTTTCCTTAGCATAATAAATGGCTATTTTAGAACGGCTTAAAAAGATGATTTTCGAAAGTCCTTCTTATATTAGTCTTAAATCCCTCTAATACTGGAGCTTCTCGAGCAAAAGGAGATTGACTTTCGGGTCTCATATTATACTCAAACTGGCCCATACTCATTTTAAGAAATAAAGCTTTATCATCTGAATCTGCAAAATAATGCTCGCCTTTCCAATTAATGATGTGTGAGTTGCGAGCACTAAAAGGAGTAAGCTCAAAATCATCTGGATGTGTTGGGAATGCTAAATATTTTTTGTTGACATGAAAATGAAAGTCCGCAACGACATTGTCTGGGGCAAGAGGAAATTGTACTTTATTTACTTCTCCGAATGTAATATAGCCAACATCAAGTCCACCTTTCTTATTTGCTACAAAATATCCACCACCTTCTCTATTTCTTGAAAAACTCCTTTGACCTGTGGCCATAAATTTTTGATAACCACTTCTACTCACATTACCATACTCTCTTGGACCATTTAAGTAGTCTTGGTAATAAATTTCTTGCATAACATGATAGCTAGCTAATGATAGAGCGCCCGATGTACCAGCAGAGGTTAAAATCTCTCCAAAGTTACCTCCATCTATCCCTTCTTGTATTCCTCCAGAAATTGCACCCCCAGAAAAAGCTCCAATACCACCACCAATATAGGCTCCGGCTAAGCTTCCAATTGCATCACTGGCTACACCCTCAAAAACTCCATTGCCTTGTATCAAATTAGTAGAAGCAGTAGAAGCAACAGAACTGCTAACTGCAGCCAAAGTACCTGCATAGGCAATACCTGTAGTAGAAATTAATCCACCAGTTACAAAGGCAGCTCCGGCCGCAAAACCGGCAGTACCTGCACCTTGTGTAAATGCTCCTACAGATTGAAAAAAGTCACCTCCATTTTTTGCTGTAGAAATAGAAGAATATAAACCACCGATAACTGCAACTGCGGCTACGATAATAGCTCCAATAGTAATAGCTTCCTCTCCATTAGGATCTACCAAAAGAATAGGATTATTACCCATTGCCAAATATGGACTACTAAATTGATTTTGTGGATCCGGAGTGAACCATCTACCAATATTAGAATCATACATACGTGATCCAAAATCATATAATCCGATATTGTTATCTAACTGTAATTCTTTTCCTTGAAATTTATAATTATAATTTGAAGCTATAGAGGCATTAAATTCACCTTCCAGGATACTTCCCATAGGGTAGTAGTTGCTATTTGATAAAATCTCATCTGAAGTAATGATTCCATCTGCATTAGCATCATTATATGTTACTCTATTATTGCCTAAATGATCTGAATATATGTATGTGTATTTAAAATCATTATTATCTTTAAAGACATATCCTTCTGACGAAGGGAAAAATTGTAATTGCCCTTGCTGATACTGAAAACTACCTATATATTCGGTTTCTGTAGTACTATTGCCTTCTACATATACTTTTGATAGTTTTCTTCCTGAAGCATCATAGATAAAACGAATACTTTTGTTATTCAAAAAAGTAACCTTTTCTACAAGATTCATATGGTTATATTCTATAAGGCTTATTCCTTTGTTAAGGTCCTTAATTAGATTACCATTATCGTCATATTCATAATCATCACCAGAGGTGTTACCATCTATAAAACCAGCTGTTTTATCTCCGGTATCTGTTATTGCCATTAATTGATTACTTCTTTCTCCGTAAGTATAGGTTAAGTAATCTAATTGCTTAAAGTCTGGGTCAGCAGGGTTTCCAGCACCACTAAGTCCTTTACGATTTAGATAAGTGATATTACCATTTTTATCATATTTAATGTTATGAACCTCATATTTATAAGTGGATACCCTACCCAATATATCGCCAGATAGGTAACTAGCATCAGTTAATTGATCAAGTGCATTAAAATTATAAGCATAAGATTGTTTTAGATTATCATACTTAGACCTCCATATTGTTTGAGAAATGTTGCCATTGAATAATGATTTTGCATCTACTACATCACCTCCTTCTATGGGTTCGTTATAATTAAGTTTATAGGCAAATAAATTATTACCAATATTATCAACATCATTAATTTCTTTTAACCAACTTCTTATATTGTATTTGTATGCGATATTTTGAAGTGAATTATTAGAATTACCAGAAACTTTTCCTCCAACATTTTTAGTATCTATAAGACCTAACTCCGTATAATTATTAGTAAACAAATGCTCTACTGCCTGATCATTGATTTTTTGATATTGTGATTTTACACGTTCTGATTTATCATATTCATGTGTGTCAACAATAGTAATCAAATCAGAATTAGTCACTCTTTTGTGTTTAGTTAAACTTCTTTCTAATTTTCCTCTAAAATCTAGTTTACTATCAGTAGAAGTATACCCTCCTAAATGATTTTTTTCATATAATCTAACTCTTCTTCCTTTCTCATCATAATAGCTATATGTTTTAGACCAGGAGTTTTCCCCAATCGTTTTAGACCAATTAGCAGTAAGTAAGCTTTTAGTTTTATTTGTAACTGCTTGTCCATCTATTATAGATGGAGTTACTGGTTTATCTGAATCAGTAAAACTATAATCATCATAATAATTAATAGATAGTAACTCGGCAAAACCAGTGATTGGAAAAGCAGTATTACTATAGCTAATGGCCGTGCCTAATATCAAAGTTGTTTCAATACTTCTATTTTCAATATTTGATTTGTTAGATGAGGTATTAATAAAAGTATCTACTTCAGCTTGTAAATCATTTCTTGATTTAGTACTAGAATATTTACCGCTGTAGGTAACTCTTCCAAATGCATCATATTTTGTAAATAACCAGAGGTTATCTTTTCTAATATTAGCATCTTGAACCAGAATCTGACGATCTAATTGGTCATATATTATATACTCCCAGCCTTTACCTGGAGATTTTTGTTCTATTTTACGATTGTACTGATCATATTTATACTGATAACATAATTGATCTAATACATCGGGATCGAATTTAACATAGTTTGCCTCTAGATCTACTGTAAGTGTCTTGATTAATTCATAAACGCCGTCACTGCCTTCAATATAGAGATAGCCATTTTTGATAGACACATCATAGTTGGGAGAACTGCCGTTACCTGTATTGCCGATATACATATCAGGTAAATTGGTACGTGTTCCATATCTGCCGTTTCTCATTTTTTGGCCAGGATCTAGTACCAAATCAAACGCAACGGTTAATCTATTACCAACCAAAGAGAACTGTGCTCCACCTCTACTGTTAGGGCCTCGAGTACCTTTGATGGTTAAAAAACTGCCATTTGTGATGAACTGATCAAATTCTGTATACGAAAAAGGAACAGGATCAATAGGAACTGCTTTGGGTGTAATTATATAGGTTAACCTCCCTAGATCATCATAGACATAGTTTGTAGTTAGTTTTTCAAAGCCTGAACTTCCAGAATTATTATATGTGATTTCTGAAACTTTCCTTCCATTTTTATCGGTAAATACCTTAATCGTATTTAACCCTCCATCGGTTGTAGGGTTCCAATTTTCATTCTTGACCGTGTTTTTTGTCAATTCATTTGCACTATAATATGAATTTACAAAAGCACCATCTTCATTAATGTCATATTTTTTAACATCAAATGCATTATTGGTTTCATACTCATACTTAGTGGTATGATCAGAATCGCTAGTTGCAGATAATTGCCAGTCATTACCCGGTGCTGCAGATTCTAAGACTCTGCTTATAAGAGAATTCTCAAATCGCTGTTGTGCAAATGGATTGTTGTCACCATATTTATCCTGATAGTAAGCGTTGATTTGTAATACAGGATTAGTAACTAAACTACCAGTATTTTGAGTAGTTGGTAATGGTAAATATGTCTTTTCAGTTCTTCCGAATTGATCATATTCATAATGATGTACAACATCATTTCCCATAGGGTTATCTTTTATTGAAATATCTTGGATAGGTCTTCCTAATCCATCGTAATAAATAACGTGTTCTTTTACATCTTTATCGTCAGAAACCATAGAATCATCAGTCAGTTCTTTTAAATATACCTTGGTATAAATGTAATTCTCGTTACTTAGTTGGACAGGAGTATATGGGCAATTGTTTTCAGGGCTTGCAAAATCTGGGCAGCTATCCTGGTTGTTTGATACATATCCATTAGGTTGAGTACAACTTGATCTGCTAGTATTTGGATCGCCAAGGCCATCACCATCAGTATCGGCATACCATGTTGGAGATATGTTTACAGAGGGGTCATTGTCATCACAATCAAAAACAGGTTGTAATCTTGGATCATTAGCGTTAATATAATTAGACCCTGGCGATGAACATGATTTTATAAGGACAGCTGGACCAGTAGGACCTCCAGGAAATGGAGGAAACGTTGGCGTTTGAGTTAAATTAGGTCGTGCTTTATAAAAATCTCCATCGGCATCCAGATGCCAAGTATCTGGTTCGCCTATAGAAGCATTTGTGTCATCACAATCAGAGGAGTCTTCAACTATTGATAATGTAGGGTCAAATACACATAGAAATATTGAATTATTAGGGTTTCCTAAACCATCTCCATCTAGATCATAATAGTAGGCCTGACCTCCTAAGTTGACATTAGGGTTAGTGTCATCACAATCAAGATTGTTAGTTACCAATTGAGTGATTCCATCAGGTATTTCAATACAATTAGCACTGGCATCACCGTAGCCATCGCCATCTAAATCGGGATAATAGCAAGTAGATGGGGGTGGTGGCAAGGGGACTAGAAGCCCTTGGCTAAAGGAAGCAGTGAAACTTAAAAAAAACATTACAATCATTAATTTTTTCATGCGAGAGAGTTTTAAGAATGATTAGAAAAATTAAGATCAATAACTATTTACTAAGCTTCTATGAGGCTTGAATTGTTATTGTTCCTTTTAAGCAATAGTAAAGAATAGTAGTCTCATTTTATGAGACTACTATTTTCAAACGAACAATTTTTAATGAGTAAGTGTAGTAAGAGAAGTTACTTGCTTTTTAATTTATGGTCGTTAAATAATTAATAGAAAGATATGATGTGAGTGGTGTGTACCCCATAACAAACTACATATTAGATAACCAAAGCAATGCCAAAGTTATCGTTATAATAAACAGAACAAAAAAGAAGATTTTTCAGAAAGAATAAGATCTTTTACCGGATATGGTTCTAGTTTGGCCATGGATAAAGAAATTATACTTCTTTCCCGAATAAGCATATAGCACTCATCAAAATATGCTTAAACGTTTGTTTACTTAGACTCATATCTTATATCATGAACCCGTTGTGTATCTCCATCAATATCACGCTTGGCCCATGAGGATGCAATTTTTTCGGCTTCTCTAGAGATAAATAAAAGTACTTAACACACTACCTCAACAAATCATAAAACATCTACTAACATGCTGTGTTTATTATACTAGCCGAATAAGGGAACTCAACTACCAGGATTTGGAACTCCTGTTATAATCCTTCTAATCAATTTATGATACCATTGTGTTTTTATTAGTAATCTAAAAACACAAGCAATGAAAAATTTACTTTTATCATTTATTTTATTAGGAGTGTGCTCTATTGGACAAATATATGGTCAACAAGGGAATACTTTTTATGGTAGGGGAGCAGGAGAATCAAATACTACTGGGGATAGAAATGCTTTTTTTGGGGTGAACTCGGGAAAGAAAAACACGGCAGGTAGCAATAATACTTTTTCTGGATATAGATCTGGAGAAAATAATACTACGGCCAATAACAATTCCTTTTTTGGATATACTGCTGGATTTAACAATACTACCGGAAGCAATAACACATTTTCGGGATATAGATCAGGATTTACTAATAGATCTGGATATCAAAATACTTTTTCAGGATATCATTCTGGTTATTTCAATTCTATAGGACATTCTAACTCATATTATGGATCTCAAGCAGGATACTATAATTCGTCAGGATTTGAAAATACCTTCTCAGGATATCGATCTGGTTATCAAAACTCCACTGGTTATTCTAATTCTTTTTTTGGAGCCCAATCCGGATACAAGAATACATCTGGTGCAGATAATGTTTTTCTTGGGACTCAATCAGGTTACAGTAATACTATAGGGCAAAGAAATATACTCATTGGTTATCAATCTGGATATACTAACGGTACAGGTAACGACAATACATTTATTGGCAATAATTCGGGATATGGAAACACAAGTGGCTCTAAAAATACCTTTATTGGCGGCTTTGCTGGTTCTGGAAGCACTACCGGAAATAACAATGTATTTGCTGGGTATACCTCTGGATCTGGTAATAAAACTGGAAGTAACAATATTTTTCTAGGCTTTGAATCAGGATATAGAAATAATTCGGGATCCTCTAATATTTTCTTAGGTACTCAATCTGGTAAGTCAAATACCAGTGGAGGCTCAAATACATTTATTGGTAATAAATCAGGACATAATAATACAACGGGTTTTCAAAATATTTTCATAGGAAATGAATCAGGTTCAATGAACACTAACGGAATTAGGAATCTTTTTATAGGTATTCAATCAGGAAGCAGTAATATAACAGGTAGTGGAAATATATTTTTGGGATACCAATCTGGAAAGGGCAATACTTCGGGATTATTTAATACATTTTTAGGGTATCAATCAGGCGTTATAAACGATAACGGAAGTAGTAATTTGTTCTCCGGCTATGCTTCGGGAGCAAATAATAAATCAGGAGATAGTAATACTTTTTTAGGAGCCAAATCTGGAAACCAAAATACTTCAGGATCTGTTAATGTTTTTTTAGGAAATCAATCAGGTTTTTCTAATACAGAAGGTAGTAATAATACATTCATAGGTCATAATTCAGGGTATTATAATACCACAGGTGGTGAAAATATATTTATAGGAGCTAGCTCGGGTTCTAATAATAATACAGGAGACAAAAACCTTTTCATAGGTATAGGATCTGGTAGAAGTAATACAACAGGGAGTGAAAATATGTTTTTGGGATATACCTCAGGGGCAGATAATAATTCGGGTACTGGAAACACCTTCGTGGGCTACCAATCTGGTGTTTCAAACACAACCGGTACTCATAATGTTTATTTAGGTAAAGAAGCCGGTTATAATAACACAGCAGGTGGAGGAAATGTAGCTTTAGGATGGCAGACAGGGTTTAATAACCAAGGAAGCAATAACGTTTTTATAGGACAACAATCTGGGATGAGTAATACTACAGCAAATGCAAATATTTTTATTGGGTCTTTTTCGGGTGAAAAAAATACCACGGGAAAATCGAATGTATTTGTAGGTGTGAGTGCCGGAAATGAAAATACAACGGGTGATTATAACACTTTTACTGGTTGGGCATCTGGAACCGCTAATATCACGGGTAAGTATAATTCATTTTCAGGATTTCGGTCAGGTAATAACAATACCAGCGGTGACTTCAATTCATTCTTCGGAGGAAGTGCTGGGCATAATAATACAACAGGAAGTGAAAACACATTTTTAGGATATGCTTCAGGGTTTAGTAACATTAGTGGAAATACCAACGTTTTTATAGGCAACTCCTCCGGAAGATCAAATACTACTGGTCGTAATAATATGTTTATCGGGTATCGATCTGGATATAACAATACATTTGGATCTAATAACACCTTTTCTGGATATAATTCTGGTGGGAATACTACCGAAGGCAATTTAAATACATTTTTTGGTCATTTTTCAGGATATGATAATACAACCGGTACAGAAAATACATTTTTAGGAGCGGGTTCAGGAGCGGGTAATTCTACAGGTAATTCTAACACATATATTGGCAATATGTCGGGGTTTGGAAATAACGGTGATGATAATGTATTTATCGGAAAACATTCAGGAAGAGGCTTAACTAATGCAAATCATACGCTATATGTGCAAAATTGGGAAATAAACAAAACACCCCTGATCTATGGAGATTTTGAAACAGGTGATGTAGCAATTGGTAATTCTTCGACTTTTGGATATAAATTATATGTTAGCGGCGATGCTTTTGCAACAGGAGTATGGGTTAGTAATAGTATTCCTGGGCCAGGTTTTGCAAGAAGTAAATCCAAACCTATAGAGAATGCACTAGATAAAATTAATAAGATTAATACTACAGTAAGCACTATAACTTCAAAATCAGCCGATAAAAATGAAGTTAATAAAACACAGTATGAAGTAAATGCAACCGATCTGCAAAAAGTGTTTCCCAATCTGATAAAACAGCATGAAGATGATGTCGCAGTAAATTATCAAGGGCTTATTCCTGTACTTGTAGAAGCATTAAAAGGTCTGGAACAAAAGCATAGTAAAGAAATCGAAGGTTTGAAAGAACAAAATGAACAATTAAAAGAAGAAATGGAAGAATTAAAAACATTAATCTCTAATCAAATAATAAGTATTGAAAATCAAACAGGGTCATTGAATGATTCTACATTCAAATTATCACAAAATATTCCAAATCCGTTTGAGTCTACTACAATGATTAAATATAGTGTTCCGAAGGGATATAGTCATGATGCATCGATTCAAATTTTTGATGGTAATGGGATAAGAATAAAATCCTTTACTAACCTATCAGCAGGAGATGGAGAGGTAACAGTTGATAATACCTTTTTACCTACAGGATTGTATTACTATAGCTTAATAGTAAACGGAAAAGTGATTGCTTCAAAAAAGATGATATTGAAGAACTAGTATATGAAGGTAGTACGTTTTTTTGCACCAGGGTTATCTTGATTAGATAGCCCTTATGCATAAAAACATCTTATTTGTTAGACAATAAAACCACTATCGCTATCAGGAGAAGTATAAAAAGTACAAAAAAGAATATTTTCCAAAAAGAATATGGTCTTTTACCCGATATCGTTCCGGTTTGACCATTGATAAAGAAATTATACTTCTTTCCCGAATAGGCATATGCACTTATATATACCGGAAGCAAAATATGCTTAAACGTTTGATCACTTAGATTCATATCTACCCCATGTACTCGTTGTGTATCTCCACCTATATCACGCTTGGCCCATGAGATTGCAATTTTTTCGGCTTCTTTAGTAGATGAAAGATGACCATCTTTTAGAGGAATGGTATATTTTTCGGTAACAAAACCGGCTAAAAAATTAGTGTTAAAAGGCTCTAGATCATCAAGTTTCCAATTTGATATTTTTGATGGGATAGCATTTTTCCTTTGATGAGATGCTTTGATCAATGTATCATCTACAAAACCGCTTATGTTTCCATTTACATTAGTCCATCGGGTTCTGCGTTCTTGTCGTGTTCTTTGCACTGTTTTGCCATTTACAGTAGTAGTGTATGGAACACTTACATAGTAATAATCACCTCGCTGCCCTGTGTATGATGCATATAGCTGGGCATCAAAAGTCCAATAAGGTAAATAAAGCCCTTTGGTATTTTGAGGGTCTAAAGCCGCTTTTTTTAAATTATTAGGAGCAAACCAAAGCCCTTTGACCCACTTGGTAAAGATTTGATGTGATTTTTTTTGATCAAATTGAAATGGAAGCACAGCACCCGGTAATATCCAATCCTCTTTATACGCATCTTCTATAATCAAGGGCATTGTGCAATAGACACAATGCAATGATTTATAATTCTCTTCTATATGTTGATTTGCACCGCAATTTTTACAATGCAACATCATAATCTCTTCAGAATGGGATTGAGAACCCATTTCTTCGAGATAAGGTAAGAGCTCTAATTCTTTAAAACCATCTTGATCCTGAGTAATAGTCTCTTGATGCCCACAATACTCACATGTAATGGACGTAGTACCGGGTTTATATTTTAATTCTGCACCGCAATTAACACAGGATTTCTTTTGCTCTGAAACCGCTTTTTTCTCTTCTTCCATAGACGAATGTCATTTCTGCTTTCGCGGAAATCTCATGAATGTACACGTAATAAATTTTATACTCCAGGTAATGGAGGAGGGGTGCTCCCACCTAAAAATGATTTCAGTTCTTCAACATCTTTTAACGTAGTCCAATTTGCCATTCCTTGTTTCCAGATTAGCGAATCTTTATTAATAGTTCTATTAGCAAACAGGGCCTTTAATTGATCAAATGATGCAGGGCCTGCTTGTTGACCATTACTGGCATAAAAATATTGAACCTGTACGGGCATTGGCGGTGGTGCAACTGGCGAGGTTTGTTGAGGTTGAACAACTTGTTGTCCTCCCATTGGATTCATCATACCACCCATCTGTTGTGCCAATACAAATCCCATTCCCATTCCCATTCCTGCTCCTGCGGTACCACCCTCATTAGCCGCAGCAGCTTCAATAGCCTTAGCGGTTTTAAATTTGGTTAGTTTGTCTAAATCTAATTTGTCTATTCTGCTGTATTCGAAGATTTCTTTCTTTAATTCTTCTGGCATAGAAACATTTTCTATAAAGAATTTTTCGAGAGAAATACCTACAGAGTTAAATTCTGGTTGCATCACATCGAGACAGGTTTCAGATAATTCTGTAGTATTAGCTGCGTATAATTCTATAGGAAGATTGGCTTCACCAACGGTATCTGTAAAACGGGTTGAAATTAAACTTTTAAGATGTTCATTAATTTCAAAATTGGTAAAATTGGCATCGGTTCCTACAACATCAACCACAAACTTACCAGCATCATTAATTTTAAAAGCATATGTCCCGAATGCTCGGATTTCGACTAAACCAAAACGATCATCATTTAGAGTAATTGGGTTTTTAGTGCCCCATTTTTCATCGGTGAACAAATGCGTATTTACAAAATACACCTCAGCTTTAAACGGACTATTAAAACCGTATTTCCACCCTTTTAGTGTAGCTAAAATGGGTAGATTTTGTGTGTTTAAGGTATATGTCCCTGCTGTAAAAACATCTGCCAGTTGCCCTTCATTAATAAAGACTGCAGTTTGTCCTTCGCGTACAATAAGCTGAGCGCCGTTTTTTATTTCATTTTGATAGCGCTCAAATCGATGTACAATGGTGTCGTCTGTATAGTCTAACCATTCTACTATATCAATAAACTCATGACTGAGTTTGTTTTTTATTTCGTCAAAAATTCCCATTATAGCGTATTTATATATTTGAGTCTTAAAGCTACAAAATTGAATGGGTCATTAAAAATTATTTACTACTAAAATCTGCGAGATATAGATGAAATGCAGATTGTTGTACAAGTCTGGTATATGATCGATTATTTATATGAAAAATGAAGCGTATAAATAGTGATGTAAAAAACAATATCTCAAAGCTGTACTATAATAGTATAAGGAGTAATACTTCAAATTAAAAGACCACTCTTATTGGGAGTGGCCCTTTATTTTAAAAAATTAACCAGGATATTAGTAAACTATCAATTTTTTCTGTTGTATGTTCTTGTTTTTATTAATGGTTCGAATTATATAAAATCCAGAGGGTTGATTTGTTAAATCCAAAGTTAATTTTCGTTTATTCTTTGTAAATTTTTCATGAATTTTTTCACCAATAGCGTTCAATACTTCTATGGTGGTTGTGTCTTCTGGAAGTTGAATTTCTACTTGCCCTAAAGTTGGGTTGGGGAAAATTACCAGCGTATTTTTCATCTTTTTTGCGATAGACAATTCTTTGTTTTGATTGACACTTCTACCATTTGGTTTGGTAACACCATTTACACAACTTGCGGCTACATTTTCTATCGCAGCTATTGTAAATGAGCCATCTTTAGCATGAAAACCAGGTTTTAAAGAAATACCATCTCTGGCCATTAACCTCAAATCAGAATTTGCATCCGCAATCATTTGATTGCCTGTTGTTACCCGAGTACCTCTATATACCCGTTCCATACCAGAGGTTAAATGCTTTGACCATATGGTAGGATTTTGGCTATCATACTCAATAAAAGTATCCCCATTCAAATCTGAAGCATCGTCAAAACGAAAACGAGTGTATATTGCTTTTACCACATTTTCAACTACGGTACTGGTAAAATTTACATTGTTTCTATTTGCCATAATAACAACGCCATTACCAGATCCTGCAGACATATTAAAATAACAAGCAGCTCCTTCCTGCCCACCATTTTTACCAAGAACTGTTTGGCCGTTTTCAGGATAGACATCGTTCATCATATTACCGCGTAAAAGCCCTTCGGTAGCTGGATTAGTATACAAATCACCATTAACATAACCTTTAATAAACAGTGCAATATCAATAACTGAAGCAATAAACCCACCTGCTGGAAGTTTATAAGCTATGCTTTCAGCACTACCACCTGTTCCGTTAGCAAAGGAATTGGCGTGATTTTGGTATGGATACATCCATTGATATTCTGGTTTATAGGTTTGCATCATTAATGGTCGGGTAATGTTTTCGCGCAGCACTTCTTGATAAGGTTTCCCCGTGTAGGATTCAATTACAGCACCTAATGCCATATAACCGCCTGTTGAGTATCCTCCTGGTGAGCGTGGAACCGTGCTATTATCCAAAATTGCATTTAAAGATTCTTGTGCGTCGTAAATTGGAAAAGATGCCTCATAATCATCATAGAAGTCTTCATCCCAATCACTATCATCTGTAACATCCCTATTATAATGAGGAACATTTGCATTGTGATTCATGAGGTCTCGAACAGTAACTGTTGCATTGTTTTGTGCCCATTCCCAGCCTGGGAGATAAGTGAGTACCGTGTTTTCGATATCAAAACTAGTGGATTCATGAAGTTGTAATGCTAAAACCGCTGTTAAAGGTTTACAGATTGATGCTGTGCGATAAACCGTACATTCATCGGCATTGCGACCACCACCGATTCCACCATAACCTTTTGCAAAAGCAATTTCACCATCAATTACAATTCCTATTGAAATTGCAACACCAGGGCTAATGTTCACCAAGCTTTGTAATTGTTGATCTACCCAACTTGCATCTCCATTACTTAACCTATCAAATTGTGCATTCACAAACCCATAACAAAATAACAATAAGACTATTATTCTATATCTTTTTTTCATCATCTAAAGATTTTTGGGTTAAATTTATTTTTGAATGACTAATTTCAATTCCTCATTTTCCTTTTTCAATTCGATTAGATACAGCGTTATCTCCTCCAATTTTCTCAATAAGGTTGCGTCCATCGAGCCTAGTTCAATACCATTGGCTTCAACTTCTTTTGCTGAAGGAACATCAGGTAAATGACCATTCTTGGCAATGAATGCTTCTACCTCTTCGAGCGTTCTTAATTCATACTCATCTTCAAAAACATAATCTGCCCAACCTGTTTCTACTCGAATTTCTTTTGCTCGAATTTTTCCGTTTACAGAAAGCATATAATTGGATGAAGGGCTTGAAGTACCTATTCCTACGCGATCTTTGAAATAATTCCAAGAACCACCATACCCCCAGCTGAAGTACGTTCCATTATACCAAAGTGCCTCACTGCCTTTAACACGAAGGGCAACTCCTGAAGAAACAGATTTGTTTAGGTTCAAGGCTCCATTTACATCCAGTAAATAGGATGGAGAAGTTGTTCCAATGCCTACTTTTCCTGTGCCATTTATTACAAATTTTGTATTACCATTTATGCGAGCCATGAATGGCCCTTCATTAATGTTACTATTTACTGTTAACCTTGCAGGAGGTATGCTAAAAGGATCATTAATACTCATTCTTCCTCCCATAAATTTGAAAGGATAAAAAGTGGTGGTGTTAAATCGAAATTCGTTACTTCCGCCTTGGGAAGTAGAGTAAACCGAAATGTTTCTTCCGCTTTTCCAATCAATTCCTTCTCCAGATCCAATATCGTTAATGGTAACTTTATTAGCATCCAAGAGGTTTTTGTTTTCCATGTCAATCTGAGCATTTGTTGTTAAAATGAATAAGGTTGCCCCTAGTGTGAAAAGTGTTTTTTTCATGATTTCATGATTTTAAGATTAATTTGATGATTTAGAATAGCAGCAATTTCATATAATGAAACTATGCTATATATCAATGTATTATCAAATTTAGAGTGTTAACGAAAAACCGTTAGGAGGTAATTGACAGTAGGTGTCTTTCAATTGATAGATGTATGGTTTTGATTGATAGGAAGTTTTGGGTGATTGATCGTAATTGTCTTATTACTAAAAAATAAGATCTGTAGGGATTTTGATCACTACTTTGGTGCCAGATGGCTGCCCCAAATGATCAACTTTGTCGATAATACAGATGTTTTTTTCTTCTAGTGGGTTAAGGAGTTGCAATCGGTTTTGAGTTACTTGGATCCCTCTAGATTTTTTATCACTTTTATAGATGGATTGCATTTTTCTAGAAGCGGTTCTACCAATACCGTTATCTTCTACTTCACATATGATATAAGTATCACCTTTGTAGAAGGTAATAGTTAACTGTTTATCATCTTCTTTTTTATGTAATAGACCATATATAAGGGCATTTTCTACAAATGGTTGTACTATAAGCATTGGAATTTCTTCTGCTTCAGGATCTAAATCCTCTTTTAAAATGATGTTGTAATCAAAACTATTGTCAAAACGAAGTGCTTCTAGCTCGATATACTTTTTTAGCAATTTTATTTCGTCTGATAATACCACCGTAGTTTCAATAGAACTTTCTAGTAGATTTCTGGTTAATGTACTAAACTTGTTTAGATACTGGATAGCAGATTCTTTCTTGTCAGAAAGTATTAGATGTTGTATGGAACCCAAAGAATTAAAGATAAAATGAGGATTTATCTGCGCTCGTAAAGCTTTGTTGTTATTAATCAATGATTCTTTTTGAAAATATAGTTTTTCTTTTTGTTCTTGATGAATTTTGTATGCCAATCCTAATGCAAAAATTGTAATTTCTAACGACGCACCCATGATCATATAGGTAGGGTCTTTTAGAAAGAGTAGGCCTAAAGCTCCAATCATATACAAAAACGATCCACAAACTATAAAATAAGCCAAGCGGTTTTTTGCATAAAACAATAAATAGATCATGCCGCCAGTACCAAAAAGCGTCATGATGATGCGTTGGATATTCATGATTTGAATATGTCCTGCAAAATATTTAATATAGAAGAAAGAGGTGTCCAAGATTACAATAGCGATCAAAATATAAATGATAATTTGTAAAACTCTATGAAGTTTAGGATACTCTTTTTTAGTTATTAAATATTGGCATACGAAAAGCACATAAGATAGGTTGATGAGTACCTGTGCAATCTGCTGAAACCAATGACTTATTATATTAAAACCTCCAAAAATGAGATTGTTGGTTCTGAAAACATCACCATTTAGATAAACGAAAAGCCAAAAAACGTATAGAGAATAAAATAAGAATTCTTTTTTTCTAGAAGTAATAAAAAATGCAATGGTGAGTACAAATACAATCAAACAGACTCCAGTAAAAAGATATTTAGGGATTAAAGTTTTAATATCCTTCCAGCTATAATAATCTTCTTTTAACTGTTCTGCTATATTAGAAGAATAGTGGAACTTAAAAATGTGAGTGGGTTCCATACTAATTACGTGTTTTAACTTAAGATAGATAAAACGATTTTCTATAAGTGAGGTATACGTAAAAGGGACTCCAGGAGCATATACAATGGATTTGTTTTTTATTGATTTATCAAATCTTCCGAATTTTTTTTCTTTTAATTTGAAATTTTCCTCATAAAATATAGAGGCGTAATTATAATAACGAGATCGTAGATACCAAATACTATCTGTTTTTAATGTATTTATCTCTTTGATTAAGTCAATTTTCACCCAAAAAATATCTTTAGGATTTGTTTTTTTAGCCAGTAAATGAACAGGCTTAAATAATGTATCAGATTTTATGAGATCCCCTATATAGAGTTTTTCATTATCAGTTTTATAAATTGTAAACGGAAGCTTGGTTCCATGTCTATTTAATTTTTGTTGCCCATATGTATCATCTTGATGTATGCCGAATAGAAAATAAATACAAATCAAATATAGTAAGCTCTTAGGCATGTTTGGAGTTGAAATTAAGCATTAGGTTTAAAAACTCATCTGTCTTGAACCTGTTTAAATAGATCAATCTGATTGAGGTAAATTTTTTATGTAGTTTATATTATATAATAAGCTTAAAGATAAAAAACTATTCATAAGCCTGTTGAAAATTTGATTTCAGTTTTCTTATTTTATAATTTCATTATTGTAGATGATTCATTGCATTTAGAAAGGTGTCTTTTTTGCTTTTTGAAATATTTACGGTGTCATTATTACTCATTAAGATATAACCACCATCTGATTTTATATATTTTTCTACTTCTTTGAGATTGATTAAAAAACTATTATGTATCCTCATAAAAGATTGATGATCAAGTAAGTTTTCATATTCTTTTAAATGTTTACTAACTAGCACTGTTTTTTTATCTTTTAGATAAAATGCAGTATAAGAACCATTAGCTTTGCAATAAATAATACTTTCTATAGAAATAAATTCAAAACCATCTGTAGTAGAGAGACATATTTTATGCAACTTGGGCTGTTGTTGTAAATTATGAACTAGGGTTTCTAATTGCATGTTATATACCTCTTTATTTTTTTTATTCTTAGCTTTTTCAACCGCTTTGATAAGTTCATCAAGATCTATGGGTTTTAATAAATAATCTAATGAGCTGTATTTTACAGCTTTAATAGCATACTGTTCAAAAGCGGTAATAAATATGATTTCAAAATTTATAAGTTTAATCTGAGTAAGAATGTCAAACCCAGTACCAGATTGTAATTCTATATCCAAAAAGACAACATCTGGATTTGTAGTAGCTATAGCAGTAATTGCTTCTTCTACAGATCCTGCAGATGCCATAATACTGACATCAGTACAAAATTCGCTTATTAGATTTTTTAACGTTTCTCTACTATGCTTTTCATCATCTACTATAATTGCTTTTAAGCTCATAATCTAAGATAAATTAGGTAAGGTGAGTATGATTTTATCATTGTTTGATTTAGAATTACAAGAAAATGTAATTTGGTTATCAATATCTGTAAGAGAATTAAATTGCTGTACTTGGTCTTTCCATGTTAAGAATTGTTTTCTATAATGAGGGATTGCTCTATTTTTTGTCTTATTATAATCAGATGTACAAGAAATATCTACAAGAACATTCTTTTTTTTGATAGTAAATGCCAGGTGGATTGTGTAATTTTTCTTTTGTTTGTAAATAGCTTGCTCGATCATATTTTCTAGTAAAGTTTGTAAAATGAAGGAAGGTATTGAGGCTTTTCCATTTTTTGAAATATTTTTGGAATCAATAAAATAATCAAACTGATCTTCATACCTCAATTTTTGAATTTTTAAATACCAATGGAGCATATCGATTTCATCAACTAGATGTACCGCTTCTTTTTCTATGTATTTCAAATAGAACCTAATTAGTTTACTAAAGGTAGAAAGATAATCCACAGCATGTTTTTTATTTTCTGAAGTAATAAAATACTGGATAGCATTTAGTGTATTAAATACAAAATGGGGGTTCATTTGTGAGCGAAATGCTTTTAGCTTTAGCTTTATCAATTCTTGCTTAACCCTAAGGGTATTTTCTTGCTCTTCTCTCAACCTCTTATCAGCTCTGATACTATTGATCTTTATCGAACAAAAAGAAGCAATTGCAGACAGTATCGTTAAATGCTGTTGGGTAAAAAAATTCTTATCTGGATGTTCACAATCTATAATTCCATAAACGGTGTTTTCTATAACTATGGGGATGGTAATTTCTGATAATCGATGTTGGTCATCAACAATATATTTGGGGTTTTTTGAGGTGTCATTATTAATTTCGGCAATCCCAGTAAGGGCTACATTACCCGATATTCCTTGACCTATAGCAATTTTTACAGGATTGTATATCCTGTTCTCATTTGGGCTTTTAGGTCCGTAAGCCGCCTTTTGTATTAAGGTTTTGCTTGTATAATCCACGGTATAAATTACACAATCTACAAAGCCTAATTTGGAGATACAATTTTTTGCCAAGTCCCATAAAACATCTTCCTCATTATTTTTTGCCAAAATAGATTTTGAAAAATATATTAAAACATCTTCAAATTGAATACTATCCTTCATATTCCTGCATTTCTTATATGATAAATGTACAATATGTCTTTAAATAATGTAGTAACGAATTGATGGATGTGCTATTAGAATTGACGGATTTAATAAAAAACTTCTGAGCGATTAATTCCTCCCCTTTTCATCTGGATACAATTCATAAACCGGATCACTTTGCCAGAATTCTTTTGTAGTAATATCCATGATGGTCAGTGGTCCTTTAAAGGCGGCACCGGTATCGATATTCCATATGCAGGTGGCATTTACCGGTTTAGTTTGGTTGATTCTGGTAACGGGGGTGTGACCGATATAAATTTCATCAAAAATCAGCAGTCGTTTTGGATAGTTGAGATCGGTTTTCTTTAAATTTGGGTCAATTGCCAGAGCAGTTTCCCATAATGTTCTATCCCAGTAAAAAAGCTTGCTGAAATACTCTTGATGTGGACCATGAAGATTGGTAAACCCTGCATGAAGAAATAATCGATTATGGTCGTCAATATAGTAATTGATAAGATTTTCATAAAACTGAAGATGAATAGTAATGTCTTCTTGGGATAACTTTGCATAAGAATCCATGGTAGCTTGTCCCCCATGTTGTATCCATTTGGGATTATATGTTTTTTGGGTTAACCAAGTATAGGCTAACTCATCATGATTTCCTCTTATAAAAATACAATTATGGGTTGTTTTAAGTTGTATTAAAAAAGAAACAAGATTTGCACTATCACTCCAGCCATCGATATAATCTCCAAGAAAAATAAGAGTATCCTCTTGGTTGACTTTTGCTTTTTCCAGTATTTGTTTTAATGCTTTTAGAGCCCCATGAATATCTCCGATTACTAAAACTCTGCCCATATACTTTGTGATGATTGATTGTTATTTGTTGATGGTTTTAAATGCATATTTCAAAAAAAACTTTTTAGTGACTAGCTATATCTCACTTTCCTTACAATTCTAATACTCTCTTTATAAAGAATATATACGCTATCATTATAGGTTTTTAAGTAAGGTTTGGCTTCTTCAAGTTTGTCTTTTGCCTCACTAAAATCGTTAAAGTAACAGATTAAGTAGGTCGCAGGTAAATTGAGGATGTCTTTTTCTTCGCTTTTTGATAATAGAATTCCATTTTTTAATTTTTCAATTAAGGCATTATTACTATTGTATAAATGGTATAGTGTTTTACGATCAAATTGTGGAGGTTCGAAAAGAAGTTTTCTCTCTATATCATAGCTTGCATTATCTTTAAAAGTGATGACAACTTCTTCTAAAGGATAATATTTATAGGTATCCTGAAGCCCTAATTGAACATATTCTACAATTTTAAATTGGTTATCTGTTAATGATATGCTTACTTCATCCAATTCTGAGTAAAACAACTTTACATGTTCATTTACTAACTCTATATCTACTCTAGAATAATATAATTCTCCATTCTGTCTTTTTTCTTTTGCAGCCCAACAAACTACAAAATACTCTTTAAAAACTTTGTATGCAGGGTTGTAATCCTTTCGCGAGTTCATAAAATCAAAAACCCCATCAAGTGTAAGTTCTATGTTATTTTGGGCATGACTTTCTATTGCACTTACAATGTCTGAGTTGACATCTTTGATCTCGAGATCAAAGACTTTGGGCATACTTATACTACCATCTCTAAAAAAAACAGTACCCCCATAATATTTCCAGATATTTTTTCGTAGTGAACACATTATATTTCCTTGTGATCGAATAGATACCAAACCCACGACTTTATCGCTAGGCAAATGTGGGAAAGGAATGTTCTCGTATGCAACCAGAGGAGGGTTGTCTAAATATGCGTTTACCAGGTTTTGTATTTTACTATCATCAAAAAAATCAACACCAACAATTTGATTATCTTCATCCTCAACACCAATAACGATATACGAATTATTCTTTGGGTTAGAATTGGCCAGTGCACAGATATGTTTTAAAAACTTAGCTTTACCTTCTTTTTCGCCAATATTAAGCTTACGTTTCTTATCATAAAAACTGTTTTCGTCATTATGTGCCAGTAGGTTTTTTATAAGAAGACGTTTATTAATCATTCCTTTTTACTCGATAATCGAGATTTAAATGCTCCGAGGCTTGCCTCGAAATCAAAATTATTTTCCAACCGATGCCTCACAGGCTTGCCCCGAGGTAGTTTACTAATAGCAGTTGTTACTTTTTCCCAAGTTAAACTTAGCCATTTTTATTGGGTCTGCAATGCAATGAGAATAAAGAAATTATAAACTTTGCCGTTATTTAATTTAACTTCAGAAAAGCTGCTACTTACAAGTTACAAACTATTTCATGAATTTTTGTTCAAAACAGTGGCACTTGCTTGTGCTGTAGGAAAAACAACCAGATCAGCAATATTTACATGATAAGGACGGGTAACCACAAAAGCAATAATATCTGCAATGTCCTCTGGTGTTAATGGATCAAAACCTTTGTACACATTATCAGCACGCCCATCATCACCTTTAAAACGCACATTACTAAATTCGGTTTCAACTAAACCGGGATGAATAGCGCCTACTCTAATACCATGCTGATTAAGGTCTATTCTCATACCTTGATTGATTGCATCTACGGCAAATTTGCTAGCGCAGTATACATTACCATTAGAGTATACTTCTTTTCCAGCGACAGAGCCAATATTAATAATGTGACCGGATTCTCGCGTAATCATTTTGGGTAGTACAGCTTTTGAAACATATAAAAGCCCTTTAACATTAATATCAATCATAGCATCCCAATCGTCAATATTACCATTTTGTATAGAGTCTAAACCATGAGCATTTCCTGCATTATTGACAAGAATATCGATTTGATCGAATGCTTTAGGAAGGCTTTCTATAGCCTCCAAGACCTTGTTCTTATCTCTAACATCAAAACAAAGGGTATGAACTTTCACAACCCCACTTAATTCTTCTTGTAATTGGTCTAATCGTTCTTGTCTTCTTCCACAAAGAATCAGATTTATATTGTGCTTAGCGAGCTCAATTGCCGTAGATTTACCAATTCCGCTAGTTGCTCCTGTAATTAATGCTGTCTTCATAAAGTAGTGTCATGTTTTAAAAAATTGCAACACCAATTGAGGTGTTTCGTCTTTTGGTAAACTCATCATGAAAATGATGAACATTGATATGTCTAATATTTTCTGGAAAAAGGATTAAATATACTGTAAAATTTATGCTTAGGCAGTTTTTTTAGAAGTACATTTAACCAAGAATTAACAAGAATGCGAAAATTATTTCGACAATTTGCAATGTTTAATTATGAATAGTAAATTCACGGCTTTAAAAAAATAAAATAGATGGAAGAAAATAGTTCTATTGATATTGCTTCAATCAACCAGAAGATAGAGAAAGAATCTGCTTTTGTAGATTTATTGGTTATGGAAATGAATAAGGTGATTGTAGGTCAAAAACATATGGTTGAAAGATTGCTGATCGGATTATTAGGACAGGGACATATCTTACTCGAGGGTGTTCCGGGATTAGCAAAAACTTTGGCAATTAACACATTGTCTCAAGCGGTTCATGGTAGTTTTAGTCGTATTCAGTTTACACCAGATTTACTACCGGCCGATGTTGTAGGAACCTTGATCTTTAATATGAAAGAGAATGATTTTTCAATAAAGAAAGGACCAATTTTTGCCAATTTTGTATTAGCAGATGAGATTAACCGTGCTCCAGCAAAAGTACAAAGTGCTTTGTTAGAAGCGATGCAAGAGAAACAAGTTACCATTGGTGACGAAACTTTTGTGTTAGACAAGCCATTTTTAGTTATGGCAACTCAAAATCCGGTAGAGCAAGAAGGAACCTATCCGCTACCAGAAGCTCAGGTAGACCGTTTTATGCTAAAAACCGTAATCGATTATCCAAAATTAGACGAAGAACAACTTATTATTCGGGCTAATTTAAAAGGATCTTTTGAAAAAGTAAACCCTGTAGTTTCGATTGAGCAGATTCTTAAAGCTCAACAGGCAGTTAGAGAAGTATATATGGATGAGAAAATCGAAAAGTATATACTAGATATCATTTTTGCTACACGTTATCCAGAGAAATACGGTTTAGAAGAGTTAAAACCACTCATTAATTTTGGAGCTTCTCCTCGAGGGAGTATCAATTTGGCCACTGCAGCAAAATGTTATGCGTTTATCAAGAGAAGAGGATATGTTATCCCAGAAGATGTACGTGCAATAATACATGATGTATTGCGACACAGAATTGGTATTACCTATGAAGCCGAAGCAGAAAATGTAACTTCAGAGGATATTATCAATAAAATTGTCAACGAGATTGAAGTACCATAAATCAGTAAAACAGTAATCAGTATTCTGTAGGCAGTTGCTTTATAGATATTGATTAAAACTGACTGCAAACTGAAGCCTGCAAACTGCAAACTGAAAAAATGGATACAAAAGAGTTACTTAAGAAAGTTCGAAAAATTGAAATTAAGACGCGTCGTTTAAGCGACCACATCTTTGGAGGTGAATACCACTCTACTTTCAAAGGTCGTGGTATGACGTTTAGCGAAGTACGACAGTATCAATTTGGAGATGATGTACGTAATATCGATTGGAATGTAACGGCACGGTACAATGAACCTTATATAAAAGTATTCGAAGAAGAACGAGAGCTAACGATGATGTTGATGGTAGATGTATCGGGTTCTCAATTGTTTGGTACACAAGAGCAATTTAAAAAAGGGATAATCACAGAGATTGCGGCCACCTTAGCATTTTCGGCTACGCAAAACAATGATAAAATTGGATTGATTCTGTTCACAGATGAAATAGAGCTTTATATTCCGCCAAAGAAAGGAAGATATCATGTCCTTAGAATTATTAGAGAATTACTTGAGTTCGAACCAAAAAGTAAGAAAACCAATATTACCGAGGCACTAAAATTTCTTTCTAATGTGATGAAAAAGAAAGCCATAGTTTTTATGCTTTCAGATTTTATTGCAGATGATTATCAACAGACGCTTAAGATTGTTGGCAATAAACATGATGTTACCGGAATTAGGGTATACGATCGAAGAGAAGAAGAAATCCCTAATCTAGGGATGGTACAAATGGAGGATGAGGAAACCGGCGAACTGTTGCTTGTTAATACGAGTTCTAAAAAAACACGTTTACATTACAGCACATATTATCAAGAAAGAGCAGATTACTTTAAGGATAGTTTTACACGTAGCGGTGCAGGGTCATTAAGTAGTAGAATTGATGAAAGCTATGTAAAGAAATTACTAGGCTATTTTAAAAGAAGAGGATAGTAGAAAATCACGAATGAAGAATTACGAATTACGAAGTATAAATAGAAAGAAATGTATTCTCCCTTTGAAGAAGGTTAGGGAGGTGTTATTTTTAGCAGTTCTATTGTTGCTTTTAGGAAATCAAGGTTTCTCCCAGGTATCAGCAACCATTGATTCAACTTCTATTAAAATTGGAGAAGAGATTCGATACAAAATGCACGTCGAAGCAGATTCTACGCA
Organism: Aquimarina penaris; assembly: GCF_040786285.1. Taxonomy (NCBI): domain Bacteria; kingdom Pseudomonadati; phylum Bacteroidota; class Flavobacteriia; order Flavobacteriales; family Flavobacteriaceae; genus Aquimarina; species Aquimarina penaris. Next base: position 674,079 of record NZ_JBFMKQ010000001.1, on the reverse strand, counting down.
AATCGTTATTTTCCCAGAAGGGAAAACATTTACACCCTTAGAAGTAATTGAATCATATACCATCGATACGGCAAAGAACGGGAAACGTTTAGGGCTAACCAAAGAATATGCATTAACCCAATTTGATTCGGGATACTACACCATACCAAGGCAAAAAGTAATGGTTGGCGATCAGGTGTTTTTTACAGATTCACTTAAGGTTGAAGTTAGAAATGTAGTAGTAGATACAACCAAACAAAAAATGTATGCGATTAAGCCTTTAGAAGATGTTGAGGCTAAATTCCCTATTAATTGGAAAAAATGGTTGTTATTAATAGGTATTCCTTTACTTATCATTGGTGGTATTACTTTCCTTCTTTTAAGAAGAAAGAAGAAAAAAGCGGCTAAAGAAGAAGAACTACCACCTTATGAAAGAGCCATGCTTGCTCTTCAGCGAATAGATGAATCTCATTTACTAGAACAAGACTCACATAAAGAATACTACTCGCGATTAAGTGAAACGGCACGTCGATATATTGATGAAGAAGTATACGATCACGCCTTAGAAAGCACGACCGACGAACTCATTATTCGTTTGGATGAAGAAATAAAATCGGGAGCGCTTAATCTAGATAAACATACCATAGAAGAGCTCAAAAGCGTTCTAAAAACTGCCGATATGGCCAAGTTTGCAAGATCAAGACCAGATATAGGAACGGCAAAGGCAGATCGTAATGTAATAGAGAGAGTAATCAACGAAACAAAAGAAGCGATTCCCGAACCTACCGAAGAAGAATTGTTGGCAGATGAAGAATATAGACGTTCTGTTGAAGAAAAAAAACAGAGAAAGAAGATTCTTCTTGGCAGCCTATCTGGAGTAGGACTAATCATAATCACATTAGGAATTTTTATATATATCAAAGGATATGATGTGGTTGTAGATACGATATTTGGCCATCCCACCAAAGAATTGGCAGATACCGAATGGATCTCTAGCCAATATGGATCTCCACCAGTTACAATTTCTACCCCTAGAGTGTTGATTCGTAATGAGTATCAAATGACTGATCAACAAAGACAAATCCTAAAAGGTAATGAAACGTTTGTGTACGGAAGCCTCGAAGGAAATTTTGAAGTGGTAGTGTCTACGGTTTTATATAACCAACCTACCAAAGTAGAATTAGAAAAGATAGTAGAAGGAGTAGTAGGTAATTTTGAATCTAAAGGAGCAAAGAATATTACGGTAAAAGATGAAGAGTATGAAACGTTAGGAGGAGCCAAAGGAGTTAAAGTATTTGGAAATCTGACCATCAATAACGCTATCACAAAAAAAGAACAAAAGAAAGAATATCTGATGCTTAATTTTGCAGAGAATGGAGGATTTCAACAGATCACTTTAGTGTATGATGTCGAAGATCGCTACGCGAAAGATGTTGCGCAGCGCATTCTTAATTCTGTAGAACTTAAAAATGCCAAAAAATAATGTTTGATAATTTTGTATTCGAAAATCCACAGTTTTTTTGGTTGTTTTTGCTACTACCACTAGCAATCGCATGGTATATCTGGAAACGAAATAAACAACAAGCCGCATTAAAAATTTCCAGCATTAAAGGATTTAAAGCCTCTGCAAGTTGGTTAACTAAACTTAAACCGGTTTTATTTCTAATTAGGCTTATTTCGTTATCCTTAATCATTACGGCCTTAGCACGACCAAGAACTGTAGACGTTTCTACAAAAACCAAAACCACTAAAGGTATCGATATTGTAATGGCAATTGATGTTTCGGCAAGTATGCTGGCCAAAGACCTTAGACCAAATCGATTAGAGGCCTTAAAAGATGTGGCTGCAGAGTTTATCAAAGACCGACCTAATGATCGTATCGGTTTAGTGGTGTATGCAGGAGAAAGTTTTACCAAAACACCGATAACCAGCGATAAATCGATAGTCTTGGGGAGTATGAAAGATGTAAAATACGATAATGTATTAGAAAATGGTACCGCTATCGGTATGGGACTGGCAACATCGGTAAATCGACTTAAAGACAGTAAAGCAAAGAGCAAAGTAATCATATTACTTACCGACGGATCTAATAATGCAGGTTTTATAGATCCTAAAATTGCATCAGAATTGGCGGTAGAATATGGGATAAAAACATATACGATTGGTATAGGAACCAATGGTATGGCATTGGCACCTGTAGCAATTCTGCCTAATGGTTCATTTCAATACGGTAGAGTACAGGTAGAAATTGATGAAGATTTACTTAAAGAAATTGCCAAAGCCACAGGAGGTAAATATTTTAGAGCAACAAATAACAAAAAATTAGAACAAATTTATCAGGAAATAGATAAATTAGAAAAAACAGATATCGAAGAATTTAAATTCTATAATTACGAAGAAAAATTCAGGTCGTTGGTATTATTAGCAGGGTTCTTAATTTTTGTAGAATTTTTGTTGAGGTACACTGTGTTTAGAAGTTTTATTTAATTTTCATATCCCCTTGAGGGGATTATAGGGGTGTTTTACATCCCCCTAGCCCCTTTCAAAGGGGGAATAAATTGTCGCACTAAGCTTGTCGAAGTGTCTTTATTTTGAAGAATTATTTAGTATAAAGAAAAATGTACTTATTAGAAGAAAAAATATATTTCTGGTTGTTATTGGGGATCCCAGTACTCATCCTATTGTTTATAGGTGTCTTAGTATGGAAAAAAACCACCCAGAAAAAATTTGCTGATTCGACCTTATTAAAGAAATTAAGTCCAGACCAATCAATTTTTAAATCTATTTTAAAAATAATCCTGATTAGTTTAGCTTTAGGATGTATGGTGATCGCTTTAGTAAATCCCAAAATCGGGACTAAGCTCGAAACCGTAAAACGCGAAGGAGTAGATGTGGTTTTTGCGATAGATGTATCTAAAAGCATGCTTGCAGAAGACATAGCGCCTAACAGATTAGAGAAATCGAAACAATTGATCACCCAAATCATTAATAATTTGGCTAGTGATCGAATAGGGATCATTGCGTATGCAGGTAGCGCCTTCCCTCAGCTACCCATTACAACAGATTATGCGTCGGGAAAAATGTTTCTTCAGGCCATGAATACCGATATGCTTTCCTCTCAGGGGACTGCTATACACGAAGCTATAGAGTTGGCAAAAACGTATTATAATGATGAAGAACAAACTAACAGAGTACTTTTTCTCGTTAGTGATGGAGAAGATCATGAAGGAAATGTAGCATCAATTGCAGAAGAAGCTTCTAAAGAAGGAATTAAAATCTTTACGATTGGTGTAGGATCCGAAAAAGGAGCACCGATCCCAATAAAACGAAACGGTATCGTACAAAGCTATAAGAAAAATAATCAGGGAGCTACGGTTGTTACAAAGCTTAATACGGCAACTTTGCAGGAAATTGCCAATGAAGCAAATGGCATATACATTGATGGTAGAAGTACAAGTAAAGTGGTAGAAGAAGTCACAACGATTCTACAGAATATGGATAAAAAAGAATTTGAAGCAAAGCAGTTTGCAGATTTTAAGGATCAGTTTCAGTGGTTCCTTGCGGCAGGATTGTTATTGTTGTTTCTGGATATTTTCTTTTTAGAAAGAAAAACATCCTGGGTTAAAAAATTAAACCTCTTTAATGAGCAATAAAATAAGATGAAACATTATTTAATACTTATATTTTGTTTACAAGTGGGATTCCTTTTTTCGCAAGAAGAAGAGGAAGATAAAGCGCAGACCATTGCCGAGGCAAAACAATTTATTGCTACGGGTAATAAGGTGTTGACTAAAGACGGTAACTTTCCTAAAGCAGAAGGAGAATACCGAAAAGCTATTGCCAAAAATCCGGTTGATCCCACAGCAAAATATAATCTTGCCAATGCATATTATACTTCAGAAAAATATGACGAAGCCACACAGCGATATACAGAGGCTACAAAAATAGCGACCACCAAGGCAGAAAAACATAAAGCTTTTCATAACCAGGGTAATACGCATATGGAGCAGAAAAAGTATAAAGAAGCTATAGAAGCGTATAAAAATGCTTTGCGCAATAATCCTAAAGATGACGAGACACGATATAATTTGGCATTAGCCAAAAAAATGTTGGAAGAGCAGGAAAAACAAAATGATCAAAGTAAAGATGATCAGGGAGGTCAGGATGAAAATCAGGACAAGGATCAAAACCAGGATAATAAAGATCAGCAAGAAGGAGACGATAAAGAAGAGAAGAAAGGTGATGAAGGCGAGAAAGAACAAGATCCAAAAGATGGAGATCAAGAGGATAAAGGAGATCAGGGAGAGGATCAAAAAGATGAAGGTGACGAAGAGAAAAATGATCAAGGAAAACCTAAAGATGATCAAGGAGATAAGGAGCAGGATGAAAAAGATGGTGAAGGCAAACCACAAGGCCAACAACCACAACAAGTTCAAGGTCAATTATCCCCACAACAGGTAAAAAGCTTGTTAGAAGCCATGAATAACGAAGAAAAGAAAGTACAAGATAAGATCAATGCAAAAAAAGCGCAAGGATCAAAAGTAAAAACAGATAAAGACTGGTAAACTAGGATAGTATTGTCCACTTCCGCGAAAGCGGAAATGATGTAAAATATATAATTTGATGAAACTAAAACTAATTTTTCTAACATTGTTTCTAACGCTAGCTCAGTTTACATTGGCGCAGGTAAAGTTTGAAGCCAAAGTAAGTAAGAAAAAGTTAGGAGTAAACGAGAGATTACGTGTAGATTTTGAAATGAATAAAGACGGAGACAATTTTACTCCTCCTTCATTTTTGGGATTTACAGTTGTGGGTGGACCCAACCAATCCATTAGTAACTCATGGATAAATGGTAAAAGATCGTATTCTAAAACATTTAGTTACTTTCTTGAGCCAAGAGGTAGAGGAAAATTCACTATAAAACAAGCTGCCATAGAAATTGATGGTAAAATCTATAAAACACTTCCTGTAAATGTTGAGGTAACTGGCGCTGTTGATAAACCTAAAGACGGGAACGATACCGATTTTGTTGCCAGCGAGAATTTACACCTGATTGCTGAGGTTTCTAAAGCTAACCCTTACCTAAATGAAGCCATAACTGTGGTGTATAAGCTTTATGTTAGCCCAAGGATTAGTGTAAGCAATTGGAGAGAGTTGGATAGCCCAAAATACAGCGATTTCTGGAGTCAGGCTATCGACATGAAACAGCTCAAAATAGAAAATGGCGAGTATAATGGAGAACCTTATCGTTATGTAGTACTGCGCAAAACAGTGTTATATCCACAAAAAACAGGAAAACTAAATATAGAACCGCTTACCCTAACGGTTTCAGTGGATGTGCCTACCAAAAGAAGAGATATTTTTGGAGGAAGATTATATTCAACGGTTAATAAAACAGTAGCCGCGGGTAACAGAGCAATCAATGTAAAGCCTCTTCCTGCACAAGGAAAACCTGATGATTTTAGTGGAGCCGTAGGATCATTTGATTTTAAAGTTACTACCAATAAAACAGAATTAGATGCAACAGAATCTTTAGATGCCAAAGTATTAGTTTCCGGAAACGGTAACCTAAAATTATTTGATTTACCTCAACTTACTGTACCTAATGGGTTAGAGCAATATGAACCACAACATAATGAAAGAGTAAGAACCAATTTAACAGGTATGGGAGGTAATATCTCTGATACCTATACATTAGTGCCCCAGTATAAAGGAAAATATCCTATACCGGCTGTTTCATTCTCTTATTTTGATCTAAAAACAGAAACATATAAGAGGATTACATCAGATGAAATAATCATTAATGTAAAAACAGGTCCAGATGGAGGTAATACTATCGCAACGTCTGAATCTAATGGTACGGGTAAAAAAGTAGTTACTCAGGTAGGAAACCAATTTAGATTCTTGAAATCAAAAGCTAACCTTAAACCAGTTACAAGAAAACATTTCTTTAAATCTATAGCGTATTGGTTATCACTCACTGCCCCATTATTGGCTATACCATTATTTCTTTTCTTCGGAAAAAAGAGAGAAGAAAGATTAAGTGATGTTAAAGGAAACAGGGTTCGAAAAGCAGATAAGCTTGCACGTAAATATCTTTCTGAAGCTAAGAAAAATTTAGGAAGTCAAAAAGAGTTTTATATCGCCATGGAGCGGGCTTTACATAATTATTTAAAAGCAAAATTGCATATCCAAACCAGCGAGATGAGCAAAGATAGGATACAAAGGCTTTTAAAAGAGCGTGAGGTAGAGGATACCATAGCCATAGAATTCATTGCATTATTAGAAAGTTGTGAATTTGCAAGATATACGCCGTCTTCAACTTCGGCAATGCAACAAGATTATGATAAAGCCTCTAGAGTGATTGCTACTATAGACAAACAATTATAGAATACATGAGAAGAATAATTGAAATAACACTGTTTTTAATAGTAGCCTTTGGTTTTTCTCAGGACGAAGAAACTTTTCAGAGGGCAGGTTCATTGTATAATCAAGAGAAATATCAAGAAGCTATAGATGCCTATAGATCAATTTTGGATACGGGTCAGGAGTCTGCTTCATTATATTACAATTTGGGTAATGCCCATTACAAATTAAGTAACATCGGGCCTAGTATTTATTACTATGAAAAAGCACTAGAATTAGCTCCAAATGATGAAGATATTCAGAATAACCTTGCCTTTGCCCAAAAAGCTACTATAGACTCAATAGATGTAATTCCCGAGGGCTTTGTTTCTAGAACAATAAAAAGATTCACGACGATGTTTAGCTACGATAATTGGGCATGGATTTCGGTAGTCTGTATGGTCGTATTTGTTATTTTGTTTATCCTATATTATACGGCTCATACTTCTTCAAGAAAGAGATTGTTTTTTGTAAGCTCTTGGTTGTTACTTTTTATTGGAATTCTTGGAGTTGCTTTTGCGTACAACCAGTACAATTTTCTTAAAAACAATCAGTTTGCGATTGTTTTTGCTCAAGAAACCAATATAAAAAGTGAACCCAATCTGCGTAGTGAAGAAGTGTTTGAGCTTCATGAGGGTACAAAAGTGCAAGTTACCGAGACAGTAAACAATTGGAAAAAAATAAAACTCTCTGACGGAAAAATTGGATGGATTCCTGCTGAAGACTTAAAAGAGCTGTAGGATCATTTTTTAAAAGGTTGTATTTTGCCCAGTGTTGCACTTCGCCATAACCATTCTAATGGGCCATATCTAAAATAGGTTAACCAAACCTTACTAAGCATTGCTTGTATACTAATTAGTAAGATCGCCATTGCAAAAAGATATAAGGTTCTAACTTTTCCTAAGTATCCAAGACCCCAACCAAATAAAATAAAAGTACCTACAATAGATTGTAATACATAATTTGTAAGCGCCATTCTTCCGTATGGGGCAAAAAAGGATAATCGTTTTTCACCCCAATTTTTCATATAAATTAATATAAAAGCACATAGAATAATTGCTGTAAGCACCATATTTGACCAGTCATAAGCATTAATACCTAATACATGTAGCCAACTTTTGAAATCTACAGGTTGCGGACTCAAACCAAAGAAACCACCAGTAATTAGCAAAGCAATTAGAAAGAAAATAAAGGCTCTTTTTAACCACTTTTTTACTATTGGGATTCGTTCTTCTACATTTTGAAATAGTCCTATTTTACCTAGCCATAGACCAATCAAAAAATAACCAAAGGTGAGATAAAATCGACCAATAAATCCAATCTGGAAGTCCATTTTTTGAAGCATTCCCTGGCTGGCATTTTTTGTAAATACATCAGTAATACTCCCTTCTTTCAGTGTTTGTATATAGGATGTATTTAATTCATTATTGAAATCCATAAACGACGAAAAACCAAAAGCGCTATCTGTGCCTAAAATGTAATAAGAAATAAATCTTGGGATACTTACTAAAAATAACCCTGCAATCAATAAGATCCATTTATTATTCATTTTATAAAAAGGAATAAGAAAGGGAGCTATAAGTGCGTAGATGGTTAAAATATCTCCTTTGTAAAAAAGATGATGGCCATACCCAATAACAAAAAGCAAAAAAACTCGCCATAAAAATCGCCCAGCAAAGTTTTGCCCACGCTTTGCAGCAGTATCCATCTGAATAAAAAAACTAAGGCCGAAAAGAATAGAGAAAAGAGCAAAGAATTTACCAATAATTAAAAAACCAATGGCTCCACTAAGGACCTGATCAATCGGGCCATTAGTTATTTCCATTAAGTTATCGGTAGGAGCAGAGGCGATATATTGCTCGGTCATGTGTACCAAGGCCACTCCAGCAAGTGCAAAACCCCTGAGAGCATCGATAATGACTATCCTATTTGAAGAAGTTTTTTCCAACACCATTAAAATAGGAATTTATAACGACACCACAAAAACGAACTCATATGATCAAAGAGCCATAGGTTTGATTTTTAGATAGGTTATAAATGGGTTCTTGAATAATGCATTAATTTCATTTCATTTTACGACGTATGATTTCAATTACATCTTGCGATTTATCAAATTGAACATAATGGCCTGTTTTGTCTAGCAGTATGAGTTCAGAATTCTTTACTTCAGAATAGAATTTTTCGCAATCATTTCTCAACGTACTTATAGAATCTTTGCCTGTAATAATGGTAATATCAGAGGTTATATTTTTATACTTGTGTGACATTAAATTTAGGTCATCTTGATAATGAATAGACTCTTTAGATTTTGTATAGATAACCTTGGGTTGAGACCAGATATGTTGTCTTTCTTCTATAAGTTTATCAACCTTTTCCTTTTCAGTAGATTTAAATATAGGGATTAAACCATCTCTTATTTGTGCATTAGCAATGGTATATGAAGACAATAAAGCGATTCCTCTACCTATTACAGGTGTTGCAATTAATTTGTAAATTTTTCTTGGCTGGGCTTTGTACAATGGAGAATCAATAATTATATATTGAAGACCTTTCAGGCTAGAATGCGTAGCCATATAAGCCGCTGTAGAGCCACCATAAGAATGTCCTACTATTAAAGGGTTCTTCAATTCTAATTGACTAATCAACTGCTCTGCCAAAATCGCATTATCTTTTATATGATAGGTATAGTCATTTGATGAACTAAACCCATGTCCTGGTCTATCAAAAGAGGTTACCCTATAGTCTTTTGCAAGAGCATCAACAATATCGTTCCAATCTTCGATCAGACCTGGACTACCATGAACGAATAGAATGTCTTTTCCGCTTCCTTTTTGCGAAATTCTAATGTTTTCGTTTCCAATAGTGACAAAAGTAGTTAAGGGATTTTGGTTATCCGATAAGTTTCCAAGATTGGTATATCCCAGAAAGGTGATGACGATAAGCAATATACCTATTCCTAATAGCGTATATTTTACTATTTTCTTGATTTTTTTCATTGTTCTTCTTACTATCTAAATGTAGTGGTTTTTTAAGAAGTATACTACTCTAGTTTTTTTAGATAGGATAGTAATCTTTTGATTTTCGTTACAACGAGTAGCAACATCACATGATGTTGTTTAAATAAATTTACGATTGATTTAACAGATTTTGAAAGTAATACTGTTATTTTAGCGGTTCAAATTCTTTATTCGTGTTAACAAAGCTTCAAATAGCAAAATTTTTAATCGTATTTGGGTTCTTCCTAAATATTACCCATTATGGTATTGGGCTAGTTAACTTCTATAGTAGTGAAGAAAAAACTTCTGTTGTTTTTGAAGAAACAGAAAATTCAGAAAAAAAGGAAAAAGAGAGCTCAGAGAAAGAAGATTTTAAAGAAAAAGATAAAATCTCGCAATATCATGATGAGAAAACCTCGGATCTATTGGATCTAGTGGGGACACTTCACCCTGATTTTTATCTCAAAAACTCTTCGGTATACCTAGAGGAAAAGACACCACCTCCAGAATTTTCATAATACATTTTAATTATTTTAATTCGCAAAACAAATCATTCATTGAATTGAATGGGTATTTCCTTTTGTGAATTGTTTCAAATCAATTTTATCTATTTGTTTCTAATGATTAATTAGAAACATCAATTAATTTATATTACTATGAACATTTTTAAGAATTTAAAAAATGATCTACCCGCAAGTATTGTGGTATTTTTTGTAGCCTTACCTTTATGTTTGGGTATTGCTTTGGCTAGTGGAGCCCCTCTTTTTTCTGGTTTAATCGCGGGAATTATAGGGGGTATTTTTGTAGGAGTCTTAAGTGGCTCGCAGATAGGAGTAAGTGGTCCTGCAGCAGGATTAGCAGCAATAGTACTTGCGTCCATAGGAACATTAGGTGGTTACGAAAACTTCTTGGTGGCTGTGGTGTTAGGAGGAATAATTCAAATTCTTTTTGGAGTATTGAAATTAGGGGTAATAGGATACTATTTCCCTTCTTCTGTTATTAAAGGAATGCTAACGGGTATTGGGATTATTATTATTTTAAAACAAATCCCACACTTTTTTGGATACGATACCGCTCCAGAGGGTGATTTTTCTTTCTTCCAAGCTGATGGAGAAAATACATTTTCCGGAATCATTAGTGCTTTTAAATCCATTAGTTTAGGATCAACTATTATAGCTGTTATCGGTTTGGCAATATTAATTCTATGGGATAAAGTTCTGGTTAAGAAAGCTAAAATATTTCAATTGGTTCAGGGTCCTTTGGTTGCAGTAGTGATTGGTATACTTTTTTATGCTTTTACTGTTGATAGTTCAGAGTTTGGTATATCCAAAAATCATTTGGTTAGTGTGCCTATTCCAGGAGATTTTTCGTCGTTTTTAGGGCAGTTTAGCTTTCCTAATTTTGCGGTTATAGGTAATACAGATGTATGGATAACGGCATTTACAATTGCTTTAGTAGCTAGTTTAGAAACACTGCTTTGTGTAGAGGCAACAGATAAGTTGGATCCAGAAAAACGAGTGACGCCAACTAATAAAGAGCTATTTGCTCAAGGAACTGGTAATATTATTTCTGGGATGATCGGAGGATTGCCTATTACCCAGGTAATTGTAAGAAGTTCTGCGAATATACAATCGGGGGGGAAGAGTAAAATGTCGGCCATCATTCATGGATTCTTTTTATTGATATCTGTGATTTTAATACCTCGTTTATTAAATATGATCCCGCTTTCGGTTTTAGCAGCTGTATTACTAATAGTAGGATATAAATTGGCAAAACCATCTACTTTTAAAGCGATGTGGAGTGCAGGTAGAAAGCAATTTGTACCTTTCATAGTAACCATATTAGGAATTGTTTTTATCGATTTATTATGGGGTATTGGTTTAGGGCTTATGGTCGGAATTGTTGTTATTCTGTATAAAAGCTACCAAAATTCTCATTTCTTGCATATTGAAGATGTTAGTAATGGAAAACATAAGGTTAAAATGACCTTAGCAGAAGAGGTTACCTTTTTTAATAAAGGAGCTATTCTAAAAGAACTTGATCAATTACCAGAAGATACGTATCTTACTTTGGATGTTAGAAAGACTAGATATTTAGATAATGATATTTTAGAAATTCTAGAAGATTTTTCTGAGAAAGCAAAAGGTAGACATATCGATATTAAACTTATTTCAGAAAGAGGGGAAATTGAAAACCCTGACAGCTATATTCAATTTTTTAAATTAAGATCAAAATCAGCTTAAACACATAATTATGAAAGCACTTACAAAAGAAACTCAAGCATCAATAACGCCAAAAGGAGCGGTAGCATTATTAAAAGAAGGGAATTCTAGATTTCAAAAAAAGATGCATGCAGATAGAGACTTGTTAGAACAAGTAGCAGATACAAAAAGCGGCCAATTTCCGTTTGCAACCATATTAAGCTGTATCGATTCAAGGGTATCATCTGAATTAATTTTTGATCAAGGTATTGGTGATATTTTTAGCGCTCGTGTTGCAGGTAACTTTGTAAATGAAGATATTTTAGGTAGTATGGAATTTGCATGTAAACTTGCTGGAACCAAATTGGTTTTGGTTTTGGGTCATACCGCTTGTGGAGCTGTAAAAGGAGCCTGTGATGATGCTAAATTAGGAAACTTAACCGCGCTTATCAGTAAAATTAAGCCTGCAGTCGAAGCAGTAACAGAACCAACGGATCCTTCGTCGAGAAACTCTAAAAATATTGATTTCGTGAATGAAGTTGCCGTTAAAAATGTACATATGACCATAGATAATATCCGAAAAGAAAGCGAAGTATTAAGAGAGATGGAAGATAATGATGAAATTTTGATCTTGGGTGGTATGTATGATATCAGTAATGGAAAGGTTACTTTTTTCGAAAGCTAATCAAGTATATTAAAATTTTCCTAAAAGAGTTGATATAAATTTATATCAACTCTTTTTTTTAGACTAATTTTGATAGTTTTACTATCATTGAGAATAGAAATCGAAAAAATAGTGACATATGAAAGGTTTTTTTAGCAATCTTAGAGGAGATACATTTGGAGGTTTAACTGCCGGAATTGTAGCATTGCCTTTGGCTTTAGCATTTGGCGTTTCTTCTGGATTAGGGCCAAGTGCAGGATTATATGGAGCAATTTTTATCAGTTTTTTTGCTGCTTTATTTGGTGGTACAAATACTCAAATTTCTGGTCCTACAGCACCAATGACCGCCGTAAGTATGCTGGTAATTGCCGGATTGATAGGAGCAAATAACGGAGATGTCGAAAAAGCATTACCCGCTATCCTTACAGTTTTTCTTCTAGCTGGATTAATGCAGATAGGATTAGGAGTCCTGGGAATTGGAAAATATATACGATACATACCTTATCCTGTTGTTTCGGGATTTATGACGGCGATAGGAGTGATGATTTTGATCACTCAATTGTTACCGGCTCTTGGATATTATCCGAAAGACGATAAGGACTATGTTGAAAAATTTAAACCTCAGGCCGAAGAGGTCATCCTGGATAAAATACTAATAGATGAAGCTGGAGAAGGAATTCTGGTTTTAGAGGACTTTAGAGAGACCATTAAGAGAGCTGAAAAAATTTCTAAGGAAGAAATATATCTTGAAGCAGAAGCGCTGGCAAATAGTAATGCCTCTGGTGTTTTAGGCTCTATTAGAAGTCTTCCTAGAGCGATAAAAGGTATAAGCTATCTAGAATTAATCTTGTGTTTGATTACCATCGTGATTATTTATGGATTTAAAAGAATTACTACTGCAGTACCAAGTACTTTAGTAGCGTTATTGATTGTTTCTGGAGCAGCCTATGGTTTGGGATTAGATTATAGACCTATTGAAAAAATCCCCAGTGGCTTTCCTGCTCCTAATTTATCAATTATAACCAATTTCAGTTTAGAAGCGATATTCCCATATTTTTTTACAGCACTATCGTTATCCTTTTTAGGAGCTATAGATTCTTTGCTGACTTCTGTTGTGGCCGATAATATGACTAAAACAAAGCATAATCCCACAAAAGAGTTGGTGGGTCAAGGGATAGGAAATAGTATAGCAGCTTTTTTTGGAGGAATCCCCGGTGCTGGTGCAACCATAAGAACTGTTGTCAATATAAATGCAGGAGGAAAAACAAGATTGTCGGGAATGATAGCAGGGGTACTACTGCTCCTGGTCTTATTAGCTCTTGGTCCTATTGCTTCGCAAATACCAGCTGCAGTACTTGCCGGGATTTTAATCACCGTAGGTATTGGAGTAATGGATTATAAAGGACTAAAAGCAATCCCTAATATGCCAAAAATTGAGGTAATAATCATGATCATTGTTTTAGTGCTCTCTGTTTTTTGGGATTTGGTCTATGCCGTTGGTATAGGTCTAGTATTAGCTTCATTGGCCTTTATGAAAAAAATGGGAGATGTTACCGTAATGGAATCAAGAATAGAATCCTTGAATGGGTTTGAAAATCGTATGCTAGAGAAACCCTGGAAAGATGAACTAAACTTCCCAACAGAGCTTAAAGAAGAAATATTTGTAAAACATCTTAATGGGCCACTGTTTTTTGGATCCAATAATGAGTTGCAAGAATTAGCAAATCAAATTCCTGAAACAGCTTCTCATGTGATTTTAAGAATGGATAGAGTGCCTTATATGGACCAGTCTGGTGTGTACACTCTTGAAGAAATTATTTTGGGATTAGAACAAAAAAATATTAAAACTCAAATAGTTGGAATTCAGAAACAACCTATGTACATCATTAAAAGTATTCATATTGTACCTGATTTAGTACCTGAGGAACGGGTTTTTGAGGATTTCGATTCATGTATTGCCTATCTGATCGAAGTAGTTGAGGATAGAGTGACAGCTCTAAAATAGCTTCATAGGCTGCGAATGTTTTTGTATATCTATGCTTCAGTATGATTATTAGAGGTTTCTTTTAATACATTAGGTAATACCATGGGTGCTAGTTTACGCACAGGATTGTAAAGTAACGAGGATTGCAGTGTTTCTTGTTTAATAAAAGTAATGTTCCTGTTGATGGCCTCAATGAAAATAATGAGTACACTAGCAATAAATGCCATTTTTAAAACCCCAAAAGCAGCACCTAAAATTTTGTTTAAGATTCCTAAAGCTGCATAATCTGCAATTTTGGTGAGTAGTTTACCGGTCAATGAAACCAAAATAACTACAACAATAAATGTGGTGGCAAATGCAGCAAGTTTCATAGCGCCTTCTTGCCAATCTACATATTGTTGCAAGTAATCTCCAACAATATGTGAAAAATGAACGGCAATATAAATACCTATTACTAGCGCCAATAACGAGGCCAAAGAAGCAAATAAACCTTTACTAAGGCCTTTTATTAATCCCCATAATAAAAGAATCCCTAAGATGATGTCAATGTAATTCATTGATAAAAAATTATGGTTTCAAATATAGTTTATTCTACCCATAATTAAACAAGTAAATTGGTTTTGTCATTGTATGTATATGACTATATTATTTTACGTATTACATCAAAATTTTGTATCACAGTAAAGCGAAGTCGAAATGTTCTTGGCAAAGTAAGATTTTAGAACAACGACATAAAAGCAATGTGAATTAAAATATAATTGTATATATTTAGCATATAATATATACAATATATATCATGAGAAAAATTATTGATATTGATGAGCAAATAATCCCTAAACTTAAGCTATTGGCGGCAATAGAAGATTCTAGCGTTAAAAAAGTAATGGAAGATGCCATATCTTGGTATATCGAACACAAGCAAAATACACAGATGAATGCAATGTCTCTAGATCAAAAAGAGGACTTAGGTTTATTGCTTTTAATGCAACAAGCAAAGACTTCTGTCATGATTAATGAGGAAGAACTATTTAAAAAATAGAACATGGACTTGAAAATCTCCTTAAGCTTTGCTAATGACTTTAAAACTCTAAATGACATATCGCTTACAGAAAAGATTAAAAGTATCTTAGAATCGATAAAAACAGCTAAAAACATACATGTTTTGACTCAGTTTAAAGGTGTAAAAGGCGATGATAAAGCGTATAAAATGGGTATTGGGTTCTATTTTTTGATTGGTGTGATGACTTCAGAAAATGAAATAACATTAATACGATTGCTGCATAGAGATGAAATAATAAGAGTTCTAAATACATAGAGATTATATTAAAAAAACATCCTAAACACCAAATTAGGGGTTAATCCTAAAGACTGTTGTCTTAAGATCTCTAATTCAACCTCGCCTGTATTGGGATTTTCGTCTGCCCGATAGCTCAGCGAGATAGGAACCTGTCTGTTATATACATTTTGTATAGAAGCTCCTAATTGTCCTCTCCAGCTTCCTGTTTTGTTAAGATTGAATTGATAAACGGCAGACACATCTAAACGATGGTACTCTGGTAAACGTCTGGCATTGGCACGGCCAAATTCTATCTCCTCATTGATAAGGTCGGCATCTGTAAAAGGTGCTCCTGATCGCCACAACCAACCTAGAGAAAACTCCCAGTTATGCATTTTTAGAGTATTAGAAATTCTAAAATTATGAGTGATGTCATTATTACCAGGAAAAGAACCCTGTTGTATTTCGGGAAATGTATATTCGATATCATTAAATGTGTACCCTAACCAGGTTTTAAAATTTCCGAATTTCTTTCTTAAGAGGATATCAACCCCTAAAATAGAGCTTTTTCCAGTAGATAAATCGATATCCAAAGTGTTAACCCCATTAGTAACCGATGTTAAACCATCGATGTTTTTATAATATCCATCGATCTCAAAATTCCAATCGTTTTTAGAGAATAAAAAACCTCCAGAAAACTGAGTGCTTTCTAAAACTGGGATTTCATCATTGGCATGTATCCAAATATTATTTTCTAACCTAAGCTGTGTGTCTTCGAACTCTATCAACTGACTTATAGGTTGGTATCTAAGTTCTGCGGTACCCTTAACTCTTAAAAAATCAAAGAGTGGATACTCGATATTCACTCGGGGTTCTATATATAATTCGTCAACAACCGAATAATGAGATGCTCTAATTCCCAGGTTGATAAAGGCTTTATTTTTGGATAAAAATTTATAATTTCCGTAAATTGTATTGGCAGTGTTTTTTACCAGATCAGATTCATTTATAGGAGTTTCAAAATCGCTTTCTCGGGTAATGGCATAAAAGACTTCATTATTAGAAAATTGATACCCTGCAGTCACCACATTTCTTTGATTAATATCATAGGTAAGATTAACATCGAGACCTAAATCTTCTACAGTGTTTTTTCTGATAGATTGTTCTTCTATTCGTAATTCTTCCCGCAATGTGAAAAGGTAATCAGAATCATATGCAGAGTAATATGCCTTTAGACTATGTCGCAATTTTTTAGATCGCGTACCCACCCACGAAAAACTAGCACCTTCATTTTTTATTTCCAGATCATCAGTAATAAGATCTTCATCACTATCAATTTCGAAAGCAAGATCATTATTGGTATAGATACTACTCAATAGAATTTTGTCATTTTTAGAAGCATCTATAATGAGTTTTGTACTTACATCATAAAAGAAAAAATTGTTATCACGAATATTTTCTTCATTTTCGGGATCATCACCTTCTTCTACCTCTTCCTCTGGATCTATTGGAATAATTGTGGGGCTTGGGGCTGCATCAATTTTTGTATTCTGAAATACTTTTTTCGAAAGCGCTTTGTATGTTGGGGATTCATATAAATCTGTAAATGATCGTCTCCCCGAAATCACCAAGCCTGTCTTTTTTGACAGGGGTGTTTTAAGAAAAAGATCGGCATGTGTGCCATTTATTCCGGCACCACCATTCAACTTTTCGGGTACTTCTTTATCACTAGAAATGTCAATTACACCAGAGGCTCGATCACCATATTTTGGGTCTGTGCCTCCTTTAAAAATTTTTGCATCTTTAATCACGCTGGGGTTAAAAGCAGAAATCATTCCGAAGAAATGCCCGGTATTATACATTTTAATATCATCCCAAAGAATTAAATTTTGATCAGGAGAGCCTCCTCTTATCTGTATGCCGGTTGCAGTCTCATCGGGGCTATTAATTCCCGGAATGAGCTGAATGCCTTGTAAAATATCAGTTTCACTTTGACCAGGAAGAATACCAAGATCATCGTTGGTTATGGTTATCGATCCATCAATATTTTTATCAATCCCAGTGGTAAGATACTCTACTATCAACACTTCTTCTAGTGCAGTGCCGCTCGTAAACATGGGTATTTTGGGACATGTAGATGAAGCAAAAGAAGAAACATTCATTATTTTGTTTTTATACCCAACATATTGTATTGATAGGGTTGCATCCTGTTCTATTTCTCCTAGTTGAAAAAAACCATTATCATCGGCAATAGTACCGACCTTCTCATTTTCAATGATTATTGATGCAAAAGAGAGGGGTTCATTTGTGGTTTCGTCAAAGAGATACCCACAAACTTCTACTTTTGTGCTTGGGGCGCTCACAATAACTTGTCTTTCGGAGATTTTTTTAAAATCGAGACCGGTTAATGTTTTTAGAGTGCTTAAAATCTCATCTAAAGGAGTATTATTAACGGCTAGGGTTATGATTTTGTTTTTTACAGTTTCATTGCTAAATGAAAAAATAAGATTGTAAGATTCGGATAATTCTGTAAGGACTTGCTGTAAAGGAGTTTCTTTGTAATTCTTTGTGATCTGCGCATTAATATTCAATGAACATAACAATAACAACACTAGGATTTTTTTCATTTACGCATATTTATCTTGGTGAAAGCAAAACCATGTTTCCGTTTACAACATATTCTATTCCCATAGGTACTAATACAGACTCTAATGCAATCTTTAGGTCTTTGTAATTAAAACCGCCGGTAAATAATTGATTTTGATCAATCGTACTGCGTTTAAAAGTAATATTGTATTGTCTTTCCATTTCATCCAATACTTTTTCTAATGGGATACTATCAAAAATGCTTTCTCCACTCATCCATAATGGTGTTTTTTCGGTAATCTTTCTCGAAATCAATGTACTACCTTGTAGCGATACGGCATCCCCTTTTTCAAGTGTTTTTTTCTGATTTTCTACTGAAGAAACTCTCACTTTTCCTTCATAACAACCCACCGTAAACTCATTAGGTCTTCCTTTTACATTAAATTGTGTACCCAACACTTCAATTTTACCTAATTGCGTGGTCACCGTAAAATTAGTTCCCGATGTTACTTTAAAAAAAGCTTCTCCATCTAACTTCACTTGTCTGGTATTGGACCAGAAAAAACGTGGATGCGAAAGGGTAGATGCTGCATTAAGCTCTACCGAACTTCCGTCTGGTAAAGTAATTGCCAATTGTTGTCCTGGATCTGCAATATAAGACACTTTGTTAAAGAAAAGTCCTATAATTAATACAATGGAAGCAGCTGCCGAAATTGCGTACAGGATCGGTTTTAACTTGATTACTTTTCCTTTTTTAGGAGCATCAAGTTTTGTGATTGTAGTTTCTAATGATTGCTGAAGATCAAAAGATGGTGCGTTAAAAAAGGCTAATCCTTCTACGATTTTTTTATACTCATCGTATTCAGGAAGCGCTTTTAACTCCTCGAGCTCCTCGGTAGTAAGATCATTATCTAACCACTTTGCTAAATATGTATTTTCATTTTCGCTAAGCATAATGCTATCTTCATATCAAGCTTATAACAGGTAATTTCTGAAATACCCTACCTTGATTAAATATTTTTTATTAGTACTCTCATTTTTTTTAAGGCATTATGCATCCTTTTTTCGACTGCTTTTACCGAAATACCAAGCATTTCGGCAATTTCATTATATGTTTTTTTATCGATTCTGTTTAATAAAAAAACTTCTCGTTGTCCTTCAGGAAGTTCGGCAATTGCTTTTTGAAGTTTATCCATAAACTCTTTTTCCTCCATTACAAAATCTGGAGATTCAATATTTTTAGTACTACGCGGTATTTTTGAATATTCTAACCGAACTTTTTGTCGAGCAACCTGATTTAAGAACAAATTATTGGCTACAGTGCATAAAAAACCTTTAGCTTTTTCAAAAATTACTTTTTTACAATTATTCCACATTTTTATAAAAGCCTCCTGCATCACATCCTCTGCCTGTGCCTTATCTCCACACTTATAGTAGATAAGATTTCTAACCGCCTCTGCATGTGTTTCGAATAATTCGGTAAAAACAGGTTGTTCACAAACAGACTTAGAGGATTCCTCCATATATAAAATAATTTTTTTCGATGTAAGGTAGGGTGAATTAAATCTCACCTGTTATTAACCCAAAAATAACTGATTATGAATTCTCAAACAAATCTTAAAATCGCTTTGGTTTTAATTACAGTAATTGCTGTTGTTTCTATAGGATTTAAAATTAAACCTACCCTTAAGAATTATGACAATTTTAATCCTGAAAAGGTATATAAAGTAAATTACAATTACTTTTTTAAATCGAAAGATAAAAGTAGTACTGTAGTTAAAACTTTTATTCCTACTAGTAATTACAGACAGAGAATATCTAGCGAAAAAATCGAGAATGATAATACCTTGTTATTCGCAAAGAAAATGGCTAACAATAGAAATGTAAGAGGAGTATGGGGAACCGATAGCCGTAAAACATATCATACTGTAAATTACGAATTCATTTTTGAAGGTAAAGAAATCACATACACCATTCCCAAGCAGTTTAATTTGGTGTCAGATAAGTATGATAAATACCTTAAACCAACCAATAATATACAATCGGCTCATGCACAAATCAGTGAGCTAGCAACGCGATTGGGTCAAAACACTCAAAATGATAAAGAGGTTATCAAAAACATCTTTGATCATGTGGCTATGATTCCGTCTGCTCCGATTATTACATTAACCGATGCTTTAACCACGATAGAGCAAAATAGAGCTTCTTGTAATGGAAAAAGTAGATTATTTGTAGCGATTTGCAGAAATTTAGGCTATCCGGCAAGAATTAAAGGAGGAATTATCGTCGAAAACGCAAATAAAAGAACTTCTCATGTATGGGCAGAAGTACTTATCAATCAAACCTGGATTCCATTTGATGCATTAAATAATCACTATGCACATCTACCCGCAAATTACCTGGAAATTTATGAAGGAGATGAGTTCTTGATAACCCATTCTCCCGGAATTCAGTTTGATTATACGTATGAAATCAAAGAAGTAAATCATATTTCGTTTTTGAAAATGAATTCTAATGAAATTCATAAACTATCAAGCATCTCACTGTGGGGAGTAGTAGAAAGCGGAATTCTTTCAAAAAACTCACTAAACTTACTTTTATTACTTCCGTTAGGAGGATTATTAGTAGCGTTTTTAAGAAACGTGGTCGGAGTTAAAACATTTGGGGTTTTTCTACCTGTTTTGATCGCATTTTCATTGTTGCATACAGGCTTCGTTTCGGGGATGTTATTATTTGTGTCCTTAATTTTACTGGTCGGGTTGATATCCTATCCCTTTGATAAAATAGGATTGTTATACACACCCAAGTTGGTAATTTCGTTAACCGTAATGGTTGGCCTTATGATCCTAGCCACCATGATAGGAATAAAGTACAATATTACGTGGTTAACAACACTTACTTTTTTTCCTACCATTATTCTAACTATTGCTGCAGAGCGTTTTTCGCGAGCAACCGTAGAAGATGGCTATAAAATGGCTATTGATAAACTCTTGCAGACTTTACTGGCGACTGCTATCTGCTATACCCTGTTGTCTTGGTCTGCACTGCCCTCAATCCTTATCATTTTCCCAGAATGTATTCTTTTAATTATTACATCGGCAATGCTGTTAGGAAGATATATCGGGATACGATGGGTAGAGTTTTATCGTTTCAAACCACTTTTTAACTAGATAGTATTCATCAAAAACCTAAAGTTATGATCCCTATGTTTTCAAGAATATTGGTTAAGAAATCACAGCGTATCTCTAAAGTTATTGGCTTAAATGAGAGAAATATTAACCTTATTTACCCCAATAATGCAAAAAAGCATTATCCATTAGCAGATGATAAGGTACTTACCAAAGAGATTTTGCATCAATATCATATTCCATGTGCAGAAACTTATGCAGTGATCGAATATAACAGCGACATAAAAAAGGCTTGGGAGTCTTGCAAGAGGTATTCTGCAATGGCTATAAAACCTGCTAATGGTTGTGGCGGTGGGGGTATTAAAATTGTGAAAAAAGACCAACAAGGAAATTGGACGTCTAGCGGAAAAGTGATATCAGAACGTGAAATTTTTCAGCATATGGCTGCTACCATTATGGGCTTCTTTTCATTAGGCTCTCATGATAGAGTTTTGGTTGAAGAATGTATAGAACCACACCCGTTTTTTCATGAAATATATCCTCAGGGAGTACCAGATTTTAGAATCATCACTCTGGATAAGGTTCCTCTAATGGGAATGCTAAGAATGCCTACAGATAGATCAGATGGCAAAGCAAATCTTCATCAAAATGGAGTAGGGATCGGGGTAGATATGCAAAAAGGAACATTAACCCAGGTATATGATGGTAAAAACTATTATGACCATCACCCCGATAGCAAATTTGTAGTACAAGAAGTACCAATCCCATACTGGAAAGAAATCCTCGAAATATCTATTGCCACAGCCAAAGCTTTTCCACTCAATTACTTGGGAGTAGATATAGTAATTGATAAAAATAAAGGACCACAGATTATGGAGATTAATGTTCGGCCGGGATTAGGGATTCAATTAGTAAACAAACAAGGATTAAAAGAAACCATTGAAAACAAAATTAAATAAGAAGATACATACAGCTATGAATACAAGGAAAATAATAATTGGACTTACAACTTTGCTAATAAGCAGCTTAACATTTTCACAAAGTAAAACCTCATTTGATGTAGAAACACAAGGAGGATATGAATATAACTATTTTAAAAGCCCCAAAGAAATAAGAATGAATGATACCATACTCACCAAAGAAGATCTAATTGCAAGTAGTGTTTATCAGGATATTGATGTTAAATATAGATATCGTTATAAATGGGATAAGAAAAACAGAGTACGATTATTCTTAAACCCTTTTTCACGACTGTTTTATGAAAATTTTGATGATAGCTATTGGAGTTTAGATGCACGGGCAAATTATGATCATAAGTTTACTAAAAAGCTTAGTTTTTTAGCCGAAGCTCGGTTTAAACGTATGAATAGAGAAGGACTAGGTGGGGATCAGGACGTATTGATTAACCCTTTGGGATATACAAATTACGGGGCAACTGCCGGAATAGAGTTTGTGCCATTTACTAACAATGAAACAACGCTAGAAGGATTTTACAACTTTAAAGATTTTGATGCCTTTGGTGTAAGAGACTTACAATTTAATGAAACCGGAATCCAATTCTCTAGCGTGCAGTCTTTTGAAGTGAATACATTAGAACATAAGTTTGGAATCAATGGATATGCGAAAAAACGAAAGTATGACACTTTTAATGCTAGTGAAATCCTTACCGATGGAGAAAGAGATTGGGATTATATCAAAGGGAGTGTGTTTTATGAGCTACCATTTAGTGAAAACTTTAAAATCAAACCCAACTTTTTATATTATGCAAGGATTGATAACTCTACAGCAGGGCGATCTGGATTTAATCAGTTTGGCCCCGGTGTTAATATGATCTATAAAAGTAAAACTACAAAAGTGAGTTCATCGTTTTCCTTTATTAACAGAAAATATAAAGAGATCGAAGCAAGAAATACCGAAGAAAGAATAGGCGAAAAGCTTGCCTATGAATACGTTAACTTTCGATTAAATGCATCTCATACCATCAAAAATGGATTCTCACTAACGGCAACACTATACTCTAGAGTAAGAAGTACTAATTATACAGATATAGATGCCCGTTCGTTTAGAAATTATAGGAATCAATATGCCGGAATTGGCGTATTGTGGGAGTTTTAAGATTTCTCCCAAAATAGTGGTTATTTTTATTGGGTTAAGCGTTACTTTTGTAGCGCTTAACTTTTTATCGAAACCCGTCGATTCGAGTATTTCGGTTTTTATCGAGATGTATCGAGAAATAGGGTTTTGATATGCTAAAAAGCTATTCTCGACATAATTTTATATACTTTCACCTCGAGCGCAGTCGAGAGGTCATTGCAATAAAACACTCGAAGTGATGCTTTTGGCGTTATACATTATAATAGATTAAAAAACATTATGGCCAGAGATGAAAAATTAAAAGAGCGCTGGGCGATGCTTGTACATAAACTTTCTGCTCAATTTGCCGAGGGAGAAGACCTGGATCTTGATGGGATTATATATCTTATCGGGGTACAAGAGCTGGGGCAAATACACCGCAAGTTTAAAAAAGATGAAAAACTAGATTTGATGCATATTGCCATATGCAGACTTTTAGAGCCTTACGGATACTATGAGTTTGATTATTTTGATGATCAAGGATGGCCACATTATAAGGTTAAAGAAGAATTACCTAATCTAAAAGCAGGAGAACAGTCTGTTTTGATGAAAGAGGCAATTGTAAATTATTTTTTAGTGAGTCAGTATATAGAATAAATCCAGCTTAAATTTACCTCTTATTTCTTAACTTTAGTACAAAAAGAAATATGCTATTCAGTTTTGCCGAGGTGGCACAACTTCCTAATGATACTGGGCCTATTTATCGCGAAACTTTGATGAGTAGATTGCCGGTTGAACCTTTTAATACCTTTAGCAACCTTATTTTTTTAATTATCATTATTTACTTTTCGGTTAAGGTGTATAAAAATTTCCGTAGGCATGCTTTTTTAGGTTTTTGTTTACCTGTTTTGGCTATTGGTTTTGTGGGCGGAACCCTGTTTCATGGTACAAGAAGCCATCAGATATGGTTATTTATGGATTGGGTACCGATTATGATCTTGTGTATGGCGGCGGTTTTCTATTTCATTTTCAAATTATTTCACACATGGTGGAAAAGGCTTTTGGCACTGGTTCTTATCTTTGCCGTTTCTTTTACTATACGTTTACTACCTATGCCATCGATGATAAGGATTTCATTAGGATATGTCATTACAGCAATCACAGTGTTATCGCCAATTGTTTTATACTTAATAAAAACCAATGGTAAACATAAAGAACTAATTATCTCGGCAGTGTTAAGCTTTGTATTAGCAGTAAGCTTTAGAAGTTTAGATAAGGTTTTAGAAACAGATTTTTTATATATGGGCACCCATTGGTTATGGCACCTTTTTGGAGGTATTTCGGTTTTCTATTTGATGTTGTATTTGTATCGGGATAAATTAAATGCAAATAAGAGGGTAATATTTTGACACTATAAGACACTAATCAATAAACGTTAAAAAATTTTATGTATTGATAAAACAAGTATACTTTCGCGACTTTATTTATCAATCAAATTAAATCAACTTGTAATGAAGAAATTACTGTCTTATACCCTTATTATGCTAGTGCTGTTTGCATCATCATGTTCTGATGATAATGATGTAGGTATGGTAAACCCTGATTCAACAGATCAGATGACTCCTGATCCAACAGACCCAACAGACCCCGATCCGGCAGATCCAAACTCTGAGACAATAACAATCTTAACCAATAACTCACAGAAATCTTGGAGAATCGAAAAAGCAACGCTTGTTAATCCAACAAATTCTTCTTCGTTAGACATTTCGGAAGCATTAAATATCAAAGATGATGTGTTTGTTTTTTCTACTACAAAAGTTGATAATCCTGACTTGCAAGAAGTAAATGGATCTATATCTTGGAGGGGTAGAGAAGGAGTAAACTGGGAAGCCAATTCTAGTACCGAATTATATAAAGATTTTTATGAAAAAGAAATAGTAGTGGGTTTTCAGGTACAACAAGACAATACTGCTATTTTTAAGGCCTTTGAAGGTTTGTTTGATTTCACAATAACCAATGAAAATACAATCATAGGTAAAATTAAGGTTAGCGATACTGCTGAGTTGGAGATTATCTTAACACCACTTTTAGATACTGATTTACCGGTAATACCCGCTTCAATTAGTTTTACAGAATTGACTACGCTAGAGTTTGCTCCTATGGGAACAGGCGGGCTTTTAGGGCTTAAAGGATCTAATCAAACAAATTCCTTATATATTTCAAAAAGAGGCCCTAGAGATAGCAACCCTGATGGATGTCGTCCTAGTCTTGAAGAAGTGGCAGTTTATAATGTGGCATCCCAAGCGTTTGAGTCTAAATTATTTTGCCAGTATTCAAGTTTTACGACAAAAGAGATAGAGATAATTGATGGAAAATTGGTGATATTATCAAGTGATTCCAATAATGTATATAATTTAGATCTAAGTAGCGATCCCTTAGTAAACGAACATGACGAAAGACTTACTAGGTATGGATCTGCAAATTATGGGAATGATATCTTTGTTACCGGAAGTAGATTTGACCCTGAATCGACAAATAAACCTTTGGATCAATTATTTAAATTCGATACAGAATCGGGAGCGTTTAATGCATTTGCAACATTACCCAAAATTAAGTATTGGGCAGATTTAGAAATAGTAGATAATAAATTATATCTATTTGGTGGTCTGGATGACGCTTTCGAAACGTTAAATGGTACAGATGATCTATTAATTTATGATTTTAGTACCACTCAATGGCAAACTCTTAAAATGCCAAAAACATTAAACGATACTTTTACAGCAAGATATTATAACCTGATCTTTGTTGGAGGAAATACTGGCATAGATACCAATGGTGACGGAAACACAGACAAGAATGAATCTTTTCTTGGTGTTTTCAACACTAATGATAATACTTTAACAGAGATTAGTGTTGAAATTAATACTTCCGAAATTGAATCATTTAGACAATTAACGATACTGAATGATAAGTTATACGTAATAACCAGTTCGGCAAGTGTAAGTGGAAATATTTTTAAACTTCACGAAGCCGATTTAAATTAAATTACCATAAATAAAAAAGTTAAAAACGCTTTCTGAAGAGAAGGCGTTTTTTTATGATTTTATTTCGCTAAATTTGCCGTTCTATTAAGAAAATAGTGATGATTGATAAGATTAAAGAGTACATAGGTGAAGTAGATGCTTTTAAAGCCAAAACCAAAGAAGATGTTGAAGCATTTAGAATTAAATTTTCTGGTAAAAAAGGATTGATTAATGAGTTTTTTGCAGAATTCAGAAATGTAGCTAATGACCAGAAAAAAGAATTCGGACAAGCCATTAATACACTAAAAGTTGCGGCAGAAGAAAAGGTGAAATCTTTAAAAGAAGAGCTTGAATCTAATGAAGAAGAAAAAGGAGCTTACGGGGATCTTACGCGCCCTGCAGAACCTATAGAACTGGGATCTCGTCATCCAATTTCTCTGGTTAAAAATCAGATCATTGATATTTTCTCTCGCATTGGGTTTAATGTTAGTGAAGGCCCAGAAATAGAAGATGACTGGCATAACTTTACGGCTCTTAATTTACCAGAATACCATCCTGCTCGTGATATGCAGGACACTTTCTTTGTACAAACAGATCCAGATATATTATTGCGTACTCATACCTCATCGGTACAGGTGCGATATATGGAAAATAACCAACCGCCGATTAGAACCATTTCACCGGGTAGAGTATATCGAAACGAAGCAATTTCGGCTAGATCACATTGCTTTTTCCACCAGGTAGAAGGTTTATATATTGATAAAGATGTATCGTTTGCAGATCTAAAACAAACATTGCAATATTTTACTACCGAAATGTTTGGTAAATCTAAGATCAGATTACGTCCGTCGTATTTTCCATTTACCGAACCCAGTGCAGAAGTAGATGTGTATTGGGGATTAGAGACCGAAACCGATTATAAAATGACCAAGGGAACAGGTTGGTTAGAAATCATGGGATGTGGAATGGTTGATCCAAACGTACTTAAGAACTGTAATATTGATCCAGAAGAGTATAGTGGTTTTGCGTTCGGAATGGGAATAGACCGTATCGCTTTATTATTATATGGTATATCAGATATTCGTATGCTTAGTGAGAACGATGTGCGTTTCCTTGAACAGTTTAAATCTGCATTATAATTAAACATATATTTTGAATCTTCGCCATGATTTGTGGGCAAAGGTTGAAATTAGATTTCATGAAAAAAGATATAGAAATACCAGTAGTGGCAAATGTATGCATTGCAGTGGTCAAAGAATGGGATGAAGATTTTTTGGCCCAAAACTGGAATTCCTATATCATCAATGATCGAGATACTGCGATCGAAATGGTTTTGGTAGTAACCAAAGGATATGATCAAGACCGAAAAACTTCATTATTACGTCATGGCATCGGTACTATAGAACCTAAATCTTATGCCAAAATCGAAATGCTTCAGGAGGCGTTATTGGATATGAATAATGAATTTGCGGTTACTTTCTTTGCCGATAGTAAATTGTATGAGAAGAAATACATTTTCAGAAAACATACAATTAATGAAAATGCATTTCAGGATCTACCCGTAATGACCCAACGAGGCGTTTTGGTGAAATAAACTTTTCTTTTTTTCTTCTTTTAAAAAATTGACATAAGGTATTATCTCCTTGAACATGGGATTTTTTAGACATTCTTGTTAAATCGCTATACCCAAAAATGGCATAGAATTATAAATGTGGTAAAACAGTAATGGGTCGATTAAATACTGTTTTAATATGTTGAAATACACAATTTAACACTAAATATTTGTTAAATACATGTGTTTTTCTGAATTTTGCTCCTGTAATTGGAAATACATTGTATGGATAAATTTTTACTCGGTTATACAGAACGGTTAACTGTGCTAATTCTATTGTTATTTTTATGTTCTTGTGCAAATAATGTATCTAACACTTTAGAAACTACTTTTACAGGGAAATGGCAATTGAAAAAAGAGTACAGTAGTGAAGGAGTTGATGCCTCATTAAAAGAGTTTCCGCTTTCTGCTTGTGATAAGAATACCATTTTAGAAATTATGTCTAATGGTAAGTTTATAGAAAAAAGCTATTATGAAGACACTGGTACCGGAGGCGAATGTATTAAGGATAACCAGGATATTCATGGAAAATGGAAAAGGGGGAGAGGCAACTATTTTCGGTTTGTTTACGATGAAGAGGATAATTTTTTATTTAAAAAATCAAAGATTACTATTGAAAATGGTGACCTAATTGTCGCTTTGGTACAAAATGATCCAGATTTCGAATCAGAAACCATGGTTAAATTTATATACTCTAAAGTATATTAAAATAGCCAATTTAATTCTTGGGTTGTACATAATAATCAATAGAATCTAATACGTGGTTGCTATCAATTATATCAAGTATAGCCACTATAAATTTACCAAAACCCGATAGCGTATTTTGCACTTTGTTCTTACCTAGTACACTGGATATAGTCTCATCTCTATTGCCAAATTTATACCCTCCTTTTTTTAACCATAGCATATTTAATAGATGCTGCATGATTACATTACCCAATTGATCAATAGAGACTGCAATTTCTAGAAAAAAGCCGCCTACACCTTTAAAAAAGTGTTTAAATAGTGAATGTACTAATCCATAGATAAAACCAAAAGGTGTGGTTGTTATAAAAAGTACTATAGAAACAAGGAAGAGTAAAAATCCTGTAAAAAGATTTGCCTTTCTTTGGGTTGACTGATCATCATTTTGTGGATTCATTTGTTTAGATTTTATTGGTGCTGTATTGCCAAAGAATATCTGATCAGGTTAAAAAAACAATATGATATTGGGGATAAGATGGTTACGAAGGTGTAGTCAAGATAAGAATTCTTTTTAAGAATTGCTACTGTTGTTATTAAATCAAAAAAGCCTGCACATGTGTGCAGGCCTTGTATAATAGTTTCTTATGACTTATTGTTTAATCACGATATCATCAAAATCTTTACCAACAGTAAGAAAAGATGTAGGTATAGTCACATTGGTGGTAACTCCAGTTTCTAAATTCATACGTGCAATATATGGTTCTCCAAAATTATCCTCAAACCCAATATACTCGTTATTTTGCGTGTGGATTACGGCTCCGAGTGAGTTACGACCATAATCAATATTTTCTCCGATATAAGTAAGATCACCCGTAACGATATCGATTTTTGCCAGTTTTTTTGCAGAGTCATGAAAGATGTATACATCATCGTTTTCATCAACAGTTATATCACTAAAATCAATACCAGCAGTAAGAAAAGAAGTAGGTATCGTTACATTAGTAACCGTACCGGTTTCTAGATTAACACGAACTAAGTAGGGTTGGGTAAAATCATTTTCGAACCCAATATATTCATTATTTTGTTTATGAATTACTGCTCCTCGTGTATTGGCTCCATAATCAATATTTTCTCCGATATAAGTAAGATCACCAGTAACGATATCAATTTTGGCTAGCTTCTTTACAGAGGAATGGAAGATATATATGTTATCGTTTTCATCGATAACCAGATCACGAAAATCTTTACCCACAGTAAGAAAAGACGTTGGGATATTTACATTGGTTGCAGTACCCGTTTCTAAATTAATACGAACTATGTATGGCTGAGTAAAATCATTTTCGAATCCAATATATTCATTGTTTTGTTTATGAATTACTGCTCCTCGTGTATTGATCCCATAATCAATATTTTCTCCAATATAAGTTAGGTTGGCTGTAGCAATATCAATTTTAGCAAGTTTCTTTGCAGAAGAGTGGAAAACGAAAATATCAGTAGTGGTAATCTCTATCGACCCCACTACGGTAGTTTGACCGTTTGCTGTAAGTGTAATATCTCCCGATGTCGCTTCTTCTGGCACTTGTGCTTTTAAAAAGGTAGGTGCTACTTCGGTCACTGTGCCCTGTACTTCATTAAACTTAACCACGTAGGTGGTATTGGTATCAAAGTTTTTACCAGTAATGGTGATAATATCGCCAGCAGTTGCAATGGTAGCAGAAACACTCTCTATTGTAGGTAATTGTGTTATGGTTTCTATACTTGGTGCACTATCATCACTAGAGCAACTAAAAAGTAAAACACTTAATAAGGTAATAAGGTAATTTTTTTTCATAAGATGGGGTTATATATATAGGTTATAAGCATTGTTTTATATAGTGATGTAGCATTAATACTACATAACAAATATTAAAAATGGTATTGAGATACTATTGAAGTGAGTACGATTTGGGGCGCATTCACGAAGTATGGGCGCGAATATAGGAATTCTTAATGAAATGTGAAAATAATCATAAAGTACCCTGTTGATTTTTAATTATTTATGGAGAATCAGAGCAAATTAAAAAGCCTGCACAAAACGCGCAGGCTCGGCTAATCTAATTAGTAATATACTACTACTTAGTATGCGTCAAGTAAAAACGCATATTTCTTCAGTCTAATTTTTGCTTAGCGTGTTACTTAATGCCTTTTGTTCCAATCGCTTATAACTCTCTTTACTACCCGAAGCATTAACCTCTTCTCCCGGGATGTAGATAGGTTCAATAATTTTGTATGAAATGCCTACCGGAAACGAGTAATCAATAGATATAACAGCATATTGATTGTTAGTAAGGTTACTGGTTTTGTTAATATCCTCATTTTCTGAAAAAGCGCCCGTTAAAATATCATAATCATATATCTCTATCGCTTCATCGACTTTTAGCAAACTCAACTCTTTGCTGTTACTGGGAGCCAGCTTAACGTAAAGATGCGTAGCTTCAATAGTAATGCCAGTAGCATCAAAAGTACCTTGGGTTATCAAATCGGCAAGCGCATCTTCCATGTTGTCTATACTGTATGGGTTTTTATTGGCTTTCGCGAGAGCAGCATTAGTTTCTTCAGTATTTGGTGGTGTTGGATTTTGGTTACCATAATCATCATCTTCGCAGCTCAAAGAGATTAAAGCAAGTAAGATTAGGATAAACCATAGTTTTGTGTGTTTCATAATCAATAGGTTTTTAGTATTAATTGTTTCAGTATTGTTAGAAATTTATAGTGTAGGATGTTTTTTTCCATCGTACGATTGATGATGTGTTGTTCTTGAAATAATTTCATAGTACTCCGTTTTGATGAAGCTAATTACAGATAAACATGTTTTATATTCAATTTAAAATGTATAAGAAGGAAAAAATAGGGTTAAAGGGGAAAAAATAGAACTGAGTTCATCGTGGTTTTGTGTTTTTATAATAAACCTGAAGTAAACTAAATGAGTAAGTAAGATGTTGATTAGAGTCTAGAACTATAAAAAGTGAAGCCTGTGTAGAAATACACAGGCTTCTTTTGTCTCTAACAGTTGCTTATTACACAATGTCAAAAATGAGAGGGCTCATTTGCAAATTGCAAGAGACAGTGCCACTTCCTACCCCAGAAGGAAGTCTTTTTAAGCTTAGAATTCGTTCCTGCCTCGGGGGGGACATTTTTCTAAGCTTAGAATTTGTTCTTACCCGGGGCAGCAAGCTTTTCTATGCTTGTTATTTATGTAATATGAGTATCATGTTAGACGCTTCTAGCTTGCAAACTATAACAAAATTTAATGCAAATGTTACGGAAACCCGTATCGGGGGTATGCAAATTTTTTCGTATGGGAGAGGGTGAGCAGGTCTTTTTGTAGTGAGTTTTTGAATGTTTGGGGCTGAAAAACCTTTCATTTTCAAAAAATAAATATTGATTCTACCTTATCTTTTATCAAAATATATTTTTCGAATAAGGAATATATAAATGACTATAGGGATGAACAGGCAGATTATTACGGAAGATGTCTTATAAGAACTACCTATGGTATTAAAAAGATTTAAGAAATCAACAGAAGCATTAAACAACCAGTTCGAAAAAATCTTAAAACTGGGAACCAGTAAAAGTGAAATGAGGATAAATGAAGCAAATCCTGTTTTAAAATAGTGTTTGTTTGTAATTTTATCTAATAAAAACATCCATGTAAAAGGAATGAAGAAAAACCAAATGACGATATTGATTTCTTCATAAGATAATCCGGTTAGCTTTTCAAGGAACTTCAAAATATCATATACAATTTTAAATAGATAATCCATAAAAAGGAATTTTACCTCAAACCTTATTAATATCCCATTTTGTCGCGTACCCTGTCTAATACTTTGTCAGCAACCGTAGCAGCTTTTTTGGCTCCGATAGCCAGGGCTTCATCAATCTCGTTGAGGTTATCCATGAAATAGCTATATCGCTCACGCTCTTTCGAGAATTTATCGATAAGCAATTCAAATAAAGCCTGCTTAGCATGCCCATAACCATAGTTGCCGCCTTGGTAATTGTTGCGCATTTGATCTTGCTCTTCTGGTGTGGCAATCAGGGTATATAAGGCAAATACATTGCAAGTATCTGGGTCTTTAGGTTCTTCTAATGGTTTGCTATCGGTTTCGATAGACATGATTTGTTTGCGTAGTTTTTTGTCAGGCAAAAACAGATTGATGATATTACCTTTAGATTTACTCATTTTAGTACCATCGGTCCCTGGGACATACATGGTTTCTTTTTGTACCTGTGCCTCTGGTAGTACAAAAAGTTCTCCCACTTGTGCATGTATTCGTGATGCTACATCACGAGTCATTTCTAGATGTTGTAATTGATCTTTACCTACAGGAACGATTTCTGCATCGTATAATAAAATGTCTGCGGCCATTAGCATGGGGTAGGTAAATATCCCGGCATTTACATCCTCAAGGCGATCAGCTTTATCTTTAAATGAATGTGCAAGTGTTAATCGCTGATACGGAAAAAAACAAGTTAAATACCATGATAACTCTGTTACTTGGGGGACATTACTTTGTCGATAAAAAACTGTTTTCTCTATATCTAGCCCAAAAGCTAACCAGGCAGCCGCAGTAGAGTAGGTATTTTCTCGTAATGTTTTGGCATCCTTGATCTGCGTAAGCGAATGCATATCGGCAATAAATAAAAATGATTCGTTTTTGGGCTGATTAGCCATTTCGATTGCCGGGATGATTGCTCCAAGTACGTTTCCTAAATGCGGAGTTCCTGTACTTTGCACTCCTGTTAGAATTCTGGACATAGTAATTTTTGTAGTTTCCCGCAAAGGTAAATTTTTTTATCAACTCCTCTAGACTTTTTTATATAGCTCAATCCAATTGTGTATTTTTGAGTCATGTCTATTTTGAAAAAAATATTGACCCTACTTTGGCGCATATGGTTTTATGTACTTATGGGGGTCCCCATCATTATTATGTTTCCTGTTTTATTGGTACTAACCTCTAGAGAAAAATGGTATCCACAGTTTTTTGTTGTAGCAAGATTCTGGGCAAGAATTGTATTATATGGTATGGGTTTTATGCCCAGAGTAAGTAAAGAAGCCCAACCCGATCTTAATAAGAGTTATATGGTTGTTGCCAATCATACCTCGATGACCGATATTATGTTTATGTTACATTGTGTGAAACACCCCTTTGTTTTTGTTGGAAAGAAGGAGTTGGCCAAAATCCCCATTTTTGGGTTTTTCTATAAACGCACATGTATACTAGTTGATCGTAATAGTCAAAGAAGCCGAAAAGAAGTTTTTGATCGTGCTCATGCTAGGTTGCATGATGGTACAAGTATCTGTATTTTTCCCGAAGGAGGTGTTCCTGATGATCAATCCTTATTATTAGATCAATTTAAAGATGGTGCTTTTAGACTTGCAATAGATCATCAAATCCCAATACTGCCATTAACCTTTTTTGATAATAAAAAACGATTTTCGTATGAGTTTTTTAGTGGTAGCCCAGGAAGAATGAGGGCTTTTATCCATAAAGAGATTCCTACCAAAGGATTGGTACAGGAAAATAAAAAAGATCTAAAAGAGAAAACACGACAGGTTATTTTACAAGCCCTTGAAAACAATTATAATAAAGAGACATAATCAAACCGGTATATAGTTGAATTCTATTAATATATCATTTATGAGTACATATATTATACAATCAGAAATCAATTTACGCACCGTTTTTACTTCAAAACCATAAAAATAATAGTATTATAGTAAGAATTAGACTACTAAATAGTCTTTTTTAAATAAGATTTTGGTATTTTGCGGAAATAAATTGCATTTAATCTATTGCCCCGAAAATAGAATTTATGAAAAAAAATTATTTTCTCTT
Source organism: Aquimarina penaris (assembly GCF_040786285.1). Taxonomy (NCBI): domain Bacteria; kingdom Pseudomonadati; phylum Bacteroidota; class Flavobacteriia; order Flavobacteriales; family Flavobacteriaceae; genus Aquimarina; species Aquimarina penaris. The sequence goes on along the minus strand of NZ_JBFMKQ010000001.1, from coordinate 639,589 downwards.
ATTATTCCTGGTGAGCTCATTTTGTTTTCCGCAGCAAAAATCATTGGATAGTATTATCCCAAAAATTAGAACTTCAAAGGATACCATAGCTTTTGATAGTGCAATGGAATACCTTAAAAAAATATGGGTGCAGGAAGAGTATGAAGTTGCATTAACTTATGAAGATAAATTAGCAATCCTTTCTAAGTACATCAATTATGATAAAGGAACAGGACATGTATACAATCAAATAGGAAATATTTATAATCTAACCAATAAATATATCAAGGCCTTTTATAATTATGATAAGGCAGCTATTTACTACAAAATTGCGAAACATTCAAGAGGTTTGGCAATAATCAATAATAATAAATCGACTATAGAACAAAAACGGGGTAATTTTGAAAATGCGATTAATTACCTCTTAGAAGCCAATCTATACTTTGCTAGAATAAATGATAGTATTGTTTTGTCTAGTACCTACAATAATATTGGTAACGTATATTCTTCTCTTGATAATACAAAGTTGGCAGAAGAATATTATCTCAAGTCTATAGAGCTTAAGAGAAAAAACAAATCAAAAAAATTGGGCGGTTCACTTAACAATCTTGCCCTTTTATATATTGATCTTAAAAAATTAGATAGCGCCAAAGTTTTACTTAAAGAATCATTATCCATTAATATAAAGAATAAAAATACGACAAGTGTAGCGCTAACATATAATAGACTTGGTTCTATAGCTTTGATAAATAAGAATTATGAAAAATCCAGAAAATATTATGATTCTTCTGCTGCTGTGGCATTAAAAGCGGGTAATAAAAGGATACTTGCTAATGCAAGACAACAATTAGGACTTATTGCCATTAGGACGAATAAATTTAATGAAGCTCAAAACTTTTTAACTGATGCACGTAAAGAGCTTAAAAAACTAAAATTGAATCCTCTTCTTCTTACAAATTATAAATATGCAGCGGCATTAGATTCGGCAAAAGGAAATTTTGCGGGTGCGTTTGAGTGGCAAAAAAAGCATCAACAGCTATCAGACGAGAGCATATCAGACGAAACTACTCTAAAAATAGAATTGGCCGAGGCTCGTTTCAAATCTGAAATGGAACAACTCAAACTTATCGATGAACAAGAAAAAAGAGAGCGGCAGAGCAAAGACGAATTATTTAGATATCGAATATTCACATATGTTAGTATAGGTATAACATTAATTATATTAATATTCTTTGCATTCATTATCAAATCGAGAAAAGAACGAAAAAGATATGTTGATCAATTAAACGAATCCAATCAAGTCAAAAACAAGCTGTTTTCGATTATTTCTCATGATCTAAAAAATGAAATTCATGGTCTTGATGGGAGCTTGAACTTATTAAAAGATGATGCAATTTCGACAGAAGAGTTCAAAGAGATTGTTCCGCTACTGGCAAACAGAACACACCAAACGTCGATTTTATTAAATAATTTATTGAATTGGTCAAAATCGCAAATGAAAGAACTGAATGCTAAGCCTACTACTTTTGATATTAATGAAGTTATTTCTAGTAAGTTCACCTTTTTTAAACCGAAGGCAGAAATAAAAAATATTCAACTTACCAATGCATTAGATCCAACACTAATTTTTGCTGATAAAGATATGGTCGCCATTGTGGCCCAAAACCTGATTGCTAATGCTATAAAATTTTGTGATTCGGGAGATTCTATAACGCTATTGTCTACAGAGAAAGAAAAGCATTATGAGATTTGTTTCAAAGACACTGGAGTAGGTATTGCTAAAGAAAACCTCGATAAACTTTTTGCAGAAGATACATTTACAACAACTGGAACTCAGCAAGAAACAGGAACAGGATTGGGACTAAAAATATGTAAGGAACTCATAGAGCTTAATAATGGTCGTATTACAGTAAAAAGTGTATTAGGAGAGGGGAGTACTTTCTGTGTTACACTGCCTAAAGCGTCATAAATTTCTAACACTTTAAAAACTAATGCTCACCCCTGTGTATACGCCAAAGTAATAAGGTCTAAAATTTTCTGCATTACCATTAAAGGCATTAAATTGATACTTAAAAATAGGTTCGAGATTAAACTGAAAGTGATCCGATAATTTATAATCTACCCCAAGCCCGATATTACCACTAAAACTAACTTCGTTTAGGTTATTCGCTTGTCCCACCGAGGTTTCAAAATCACCTGCTTCTATAGAAATCTCATTATTTTGCAGGAATAGTGTACTTATACCTCCAATCATGTTTACGCCAAGTTTTTTATTCACTAAAGCATATTTCATTTCCATAGGAACTTCGATATACCCAATACTCTGATTTAGTAACCCAATGTTCTGTGTTTGATTTGGAGCACGCCTAATATCTGATGAAGTAAGATCATCTTGGTTCCCAACATCTGAAACCAAAATAGCTTCTGCATTAGGACTATAGTTTATACTTTGTAGGTTTTGACCATTAGTAGAGGCAGTAAAACTTACATCCTCTGTATTATAGCTAAGATCCACTTTGCTTACTCCGGATCGAATACTTAGTTTTTCGTTTATAGCATACGCAATTTGTACGCCATAACTTAAATTAACTTGCCCGTCTTTAGCATTGTCTGAAAATTGAGGGTCAATAGACGAACCATCTCCAATAACATTATAATATACAGGAGCTACGTTGGGAGAGATATTCCATTTTTTGGTAATTGTCGTAGTTTCTTCTTCTACAATGGCTTCTTCTTTTTGATCTATAGCATCAAAGATGGATTTTTTATTGTCTTTTTCTGCAATCTCAATATCTTCTGTGGTATTGTTTTCTTGTTTTTCAGAAACAGAATCCTCAGGATTGTATTCTGCAATACTTTGTGCATTGGGATTACTTTCCTGATGTTCTGGAGCTATAAAATGAGAGTCCAGTTTCTTAGGTTTCGAACCCTTGTTTGAGATATTAGCTACTTCCGTATTTTCTGTACTTCTATCCTTAGAAGTGGTCTCTTCTTTATCTTTTGTTAAAGTATTGTTTGGTGTATTGTTTTTTATTGGGGTATTTTCTGCAATTTGGCCTTCATTAGATGAATGCATATTGGTGGTCAAATCTTCACCTTGTATAGTTGATTTAGAGGGCGATAGTTGTTTTTTAGGAGCAGTAACAATTGCATTGTCGTTTTGCACAGATGGGTTGAAATGATTGCCTTGGACAGCCTCGCTATTTAGATCCCTATTTTGTGATGTTTCCGTTGAGACCGGAGTATTAATTTTATCTTCTTCTGTGGCGACCAAAATTTCTTTAGAGGTATTGTCGTTTGTCTCAAAAGTTTTATCAGGGGTAGTTTCAGCTTCAATGATAGTTTTGGTATTATTAACATCATTTACAATCGTTTCTTCTGCAGTGCTATATTCATTAAATGATACATACCCTATACTAAGTATAAGTATAATTGATGCGGCTACACCTGCAGCCCTATACCAGAAAGGCAATATAACCATTCGCTTGCGACCTTTTTCTTGTCGAGCTTTGATTTTTTCCCAAACAGCATCATTGGGAGTAACTTCAAAGTTCTTGAATTTCTCTTGAAATAGTCGGTCTATATTTTTTTTATCATTCATCTTTGTCCTTCTATTGATCGAACATAGCGCTCTTCGTGATTGATTTCAATTTTTTCTTTTAAAATATATCGTGCTCTAGCCAGATTAGATTTTGATGTTCCGATAGATATTTCTAGCATTTTTGCAATCTCTTTATGAGAATAGCCGTCTAATACATAAAGTGTAAAGACTAACCGATATCGATCTGGTAGTTGTTGTATAATCTTAAGAAGATAATCCAGCGAAATTTCTTCTTCGTCAACGTCAACTTCAACCTCTTCAATCTGTTCTTCATTTACAATATCAAAAACTTTTTGCTTTCTATATTTCTGCAATGCAGTATTTATAGTCACGCGTTTTATCCATCCTTCAAAAGAGCCCTTATTTTTGTATGTATTTATTTTATCAAAAATTGTCATAAAGGCATCTTGCAAAGTATCTTCTGCACTGGGGTAATCGCTAGAATATTTTAAACAGATAGAAAACAATTTACTGCTATATAATCTATACAGTTGCTCCTGCGCCTTACCGTTTTTTTTCTTACACTTATGTATGAGTTGATCCAACCCCACTAATAACTTTTTTTGATTTGTATACCCTATAATTATTCTACTACTGGTACTTCTATGGTTAAAAATTGATTATCTCCATTTTCATTTTTTCCTTGCCAGAATCTAAAAACATAAGAATCTTCTTGTCCAACAAGAAAATCAAAAGATACATCAATAAGATCTACCCTTTCTAAATTTCTGCAATTTTCTTGGTCGACGATAACATTAACTACGGCCACGGTACGTTCATTACCTAATCTATTATAATCAAATCCGGCAAAAGAGTGACAATCTGAAGGTCTAAAGTAAGAAACTGTAATTTTAAAGGTTTCCCCTCTATTAAATGCCTCAGGAAGCACAACTTCTTCAATGGATACTAAGTCATAAAAGAAATTCGTATTATCATCTCCAGAACACCCCATAAGGGCAGTTACAAGAAAAAAAGCTAATATTTTTTTTATGATTCTCATATTTGGGGTTTTGAGAAATAACATAATTAACCTAATACTTAGATGATTGAAGATAGATAAGGTTGCTTAGAAGGTAAAAAAAAATCCCGAAGGTTCGGGATTTTAAGACTTTTATTAAGAAAATTTTATTAATGAAACTCTGTTTTGAAAAGTTGCGTAGCAATGAATTCAAAAATTGAGTATCCAGGGACGGACTTTTATTCTTTTATAATTTTTATAGCTTCTTTGATTTTTCCTTCAAGTTCTTCCATAAGCTCAGGATTGTCATTTAGCAGAGCTTTGACAGAATCTCGCCCTTGACCCAATTTAGTGTCCTGATAGCTAAACCATGAACCACTTTTCTTAATAATTTCGTAATCTACGCCAATATCAATGATTTCTCCGTTTTTAGAAATACCTTCTCCATACATAATATCAAATTCGGCGGTTCTAAAGGGTGGTGCGACTTTGTTTTTTACGACCTTAACACGAGTTTTATTTCCTTGTACTTCGCTATTGCTATCTTTTATCTGTGTAGAACGACGAATATCTAAACGTACAGAAGCATAAAACTTTAATGCATTACCACCGGTAGTAGTTTCTGGGTTTCCGAACATCACTCCAATCTTCTCACGAAGTTGATTAATAAAAATCACAGTACAGTTGGTCTTGCTAATTGAGCTGGTTAATTTTCGAAGTGCTTGTGACATTAATCTTGCATGAAGACCCATTTTAGAATCTCCCATTTCTCCTTCGATCTCACTTTTTGGTGTTAATGCAGCAACAGAGTCAATTACAATGATATCGATAGCACCAGAACGGATTAAGTTATCAGCAATTTCTAAGGCTTGCTCCCCATGATCAGGCTGAGAAATAATTAAATCATCAATATCTACACCTAGTTTTTCTGCATAGAAACGATCAAAAGCATGTTCTGCATCTATAAAAGCAGCAATACCTCCTGCTTTTTGAGCTTGCGCGATAGCATGCAAGGTAAGTGTAGTTTTACCAGAAGATTCTGGTCCGTATATCTCAACAACTCTACCTCTCGGGTATCCTCCAACTCCTAATGCTAAATCCAGGCCAAGTGATCCCGTTGAGATAACATCTACTTCCTGAACGGCACTGTCGCTCATCTTCATTACGGTACCTTTTCCGTAGGTTTTATCTAGTTTATCTAAGGTAAGTTTTAATGCTTTTAATTTTGCGTCTTTCTCTGTACTCATTTGTTGTTCAAATATATCGGGATTTGACATTGATAATTAACTTTTTGCTAAAGTACTATTTCTTTTTGTAGTTGCGATATGGATTCTAAAATGGTTATTAACAACACTTCAAGCTGGTACTATACCATGTTATAAGGGTTGGTAAAGCTGTAAACTTATATTGGTTTTTCAATATCAAAATGATGTTCTCAAAACTCAATACGCAACCCTTTTGCTTTTTTAGTATCTACATAGAAAGCAAACTTGAACAAATTTTAGGAAAAGAGAGTGAACTATGAAATTTCTTAAAAGAGTCATAAAACACAATCTTGATGGCTGTACAACTACTGCAATTAGTAATTGTATGGTCGAAGGAGGCTAGCTTCGTTATTCTATTTTTTTAATACATTAAATTAATAAATAACGAATTGGCCAAAAAATGCCTTGAATGTAAATTCAGGGCATTTTTTATGATGTTTAAGTCTAAAACACAAATGGTAATAGACACTGATTTTATACTAAATAATGATGCTAAATATTCTGCATTTAACATGTTTTTGTTAAAATTTGTGTATTTCATCGATTTTATTTGCATTTTATCTAAATAATTTTGTACATTAGTACTGTTATTAAAAGACAAGGATCTTCAATTAACTTTGTGATTTGACAATTATGACGATAATAAGAAAAGCACTTCGTTTTTAGAATATCTGGGATTAAATTAGATGTGAGGACATTAGTTACAGACCCAAATCTACCAACTAAAGAGAGTGTCGAATTTACCCCCCGAAATGATAGCCCCAAAGTATTAACTAAAGACCTAAGAAAAAGAAGAAGAGCGTTTCAAAAGTTTTGAAACGCTCTTCTTCTTTTTTATGTACTGCTTTTAAGAAATAAAGAAGGTATTTGCATATCACCGCACGATTTGTATTTTTGCAAAAAACTATTTCTTTTAACTTATAACATTAGTATAGCATGCAACTGTACAATAAATTAAGTGCAAAGGAGAGAGCAGCACTTATCGATGAGGCGGGTACAGATCGCCTTACGCTATCTTTCTATCAATATGCACATATCGGAAATACCGAAATTTTTAGAAACCACCTTTTTATCCATTGGGATGAATTAGATGTTCTGGGTCGAATTTATGTAGCCAAAGAAGGAATTAATGGTCAATTATCAGTACCAGCCCCTAATTTTGAAGCTTTTAAAAAGCATTTGGATAGCATCTCCTTTTTAGAAAATATACGTCTCAATATTGCCCGAGAACAGGATGCCAAATCCTTTTTAAAACTAAAGGTTAAAATCCGAAATAAAATCGTCGCAGATGGTTTAGATGATGGTGTTTTTGATGTAACCGATAAAGGGGTTCATGTAGATGCACAAAAATTTAATGAGCTTATAGAAGATCCAGATACGGTATTGGTCGATATGCGTAACCATTATGAGAGCGAAATAGGACATTTTAAAGGCGCGGTTACTCCCGATGTGGATACGTTTAGAGATTCTCTGGATATTATTGAAGAAGACCTAAAAGATCATAAAGAAGACAAAAAGCTTGTGATGTATTGTACAGGAGGAATCCGTTGTGAGAAAGCCAGTGCATATTATAAACACAAGGGTTTTAAAAATGTATTTCAGTTAGAAGGCGGTATCATCGAATATGCAAGGCAAGTTGAAGATCAAGGTTTAGAGAATAAATTTTTAGGCAAGAATTTTGTTTTTGATCACAGACGATCAGAACGAATCTCAGAGGATGTGATTGCTAATTGCCACCAATGTGGAAATCCTTGTGATAACCATGTAAATTGCGAGAATGAAGCTTGTCATCTTTTGTTTATACAATGTGAAGAGTGTGCAACAAAAATGGAAAATTGTTGTTCTACAGAGTGTATGGAAATAAATCGATTGCCCTACGAAGAACAAAAAGAGCTAAGAAAAGGCAAAGGAAATAGTAATAAAATCTTTAAAAAAGGGCGTTCTGAAGTGCTGAAATACAAGCAGTAAAAGTAAAATGCCTAAGATGCTATGGCAGATAATTTTTTTCATAGTATCTTTAACGATTAAGATAGTTAGAGACATCATTTGTTTCTAACTTTAGTAAGAACCGTATTTGTTGTGATTGCGATCGCAGACAAATTTCAATATATAAGAAAATATGGGCTGTAGTAGTTGTTCCTCCGGAAAAGACGGACAACCAAAAGGATGCAAGAATAATGGTACCTGTGGTACAGATGGTTGTAATAAGTTAACAGTTTTTGATTGGTTATCAAATATGTCACTCCCTGGTGGCGCTGTTCCTTTTTCGTGTGTTGAAATACGATTTAAAAACGGAAGAAAAAACTTCTTCAAAAATACCGAAAATCTTTCATTAAGTATTGGCGATATTGTTGCTACAGAGGCTTCTCCCGGTCATGATGTGGGAATTGTATCTCTTACCGGTGAATTGGTTAGGATCCAAATGAAAAAGAAAAAGGTAGAGGTAGATAGTGAAGAAGTAAAAAAAATCTACCGAAAAGCCTCTCAAAAAGATATCGACATCTGGCAAAAATCAAGAGATCGAGAAGAAGCTATGAAAGTTCGGGCAAGAGAGATTGCAATTCGATTAGAGCTTCAAATGAAAATTTCTGATATCGAATTTCAAGGGGATGGATCAAAAGCTACGTTCTATTACACTGCAGAAGAGCGTGTAGATTTTAGACAATTAATAAAAGAATTCGCACATGAGTTTAGTACTCGTATCGAAATGCGACAAGTTGGTTTTAGGCAAGAAGCTGCTAGATTAGGAGGTATCGGTTCTTGTGGGCGTGAGTTATGCTGCTCTACATGGCTTACCGATTTTAGATCTGTAAATACAAGTGCAGCCAGATATCAGCAATTATCATTAAATCCTCAAAAACTAGCGGGTCAATGCGGCAAATTAAAGTGCTGTCTTAATTATGAATTAGATGCATATATAGATGCACTTAATGATTTTCCGAAGACAGAAACAAAACTTCAAACCGAAAAAGGAACCGCAGTATGTCAGAAAATTGATATTTTCAAAGGCCTACTTTGGTATGCTTATGAGGGAGAATGGATGAATTGGCATAAAATTTCGGCAGAAGACGCAAATGAAATCATTGCGGCTAATAATAATAACGAAAAGATTGCGAGTTTAGAAGAATTTGCTTCAGAATTATTAGAAGATACTAAAACAGATTTTGAGAACGTTGTAGGACAAGATAGCCTTACGCGATTTGACCAACCTAAGCGGAGTAAAAGGAGAAAAAATCGTAACAGAAGAAAGAACACAAATAAAAGGTCTACAGAAAAACAAACTACAGTTTCAAACAAACCAAAAGCAGGAAATTCTGAAAACAAAAACAGAAATAAGCCCAATAATCAACGCAATAAAAAACGTCGATCTTCAAACAGAAATAATGATAAAGCTTAGGTTCTTTATAGTAGTTTTTATGAGTGTTATTCTGGTTTCTTGTGACGAAACCCAAGTTTTTGACGAATATCAAACCGTTTCAGATACATGGGAAATAGATGAAAAAATAAGGTTCACATTACCTAAACTGGATAGTACCCAAACGTATAATTTATTTATTAATATTCGCAATAATAACACGTATAGATACAGTAATTTATTTTTAATCAGTGAAATGAAATTTCCGAATGGAAAAGTAATTGCAGATACCTTAGAGTATCAAATGGCTTTGCCTAATGGAGAATGGCTAGGCACCGGATTTTCTGATCTTAAAGAAAATAAATTATGGTATAAAGAAAATGTGAAATTTGCAGAAGACGGAGAATATAGTATTACTTTAGAACACGCAATGAGAAAGAATGGAGAAGTAGATGGAGTGTATTCTTTAGAAGGAATTACAGATGTTGGATTTAGAATAGAATCTACGCAAAACCCTTAAAAAATGGCAAAGGCAAAACCCAAATCGACAAAAAAAAGAACAAAAACCTCAGGAATTAATACCATAAAGTTTATAAAAGGCTTTTGGATTGCATTTGCATCAGGTGTTTTTCTAATTGTTTTATTATTTCTTTTCGCTAGCTGGGGCTTTTATGGTGAAATGCCCAAGTTTGAAGAATTAGAAAACCCACAAAATGATCTTGCTACTCAGGTGATTTCATCTGATGGTGTGCAGATAGGAACTTTTTTCAATGAAAATCGTACTCCAGTGAGTTACGAAGACTTACCGCAACATTTAGTCGATGCATTAGTCGCAACCGAAGATGCAAGGTATTATGACCATTCGGGTATTGATGCCAGAGGAACGATAAGAGCATTTATTTTTCTAGGAAGTAAGGGGGGAGCCAGTACTATATCTCAACAGTTATCAAAACAATTATTTACCGGAGGGTCTAAAAATATTTGGGAACGTTTTGAACAAAAATTAAAGGAATGGGTGATTGCAACTCGATTAGAAAGACAATACACTAAAAATGAAATCATAACCATGTACCTTAATAAGTACGATTTCTTAAACCAAGCTATTGGGATAAGCTCTGCATCTAGAATTTATTTTGGTAAAAGCCCTAAAGACCTTAAAAAAGAAGAAGCAGCCGTTTTGGTCGGAATGCTTAAAAACTCATCGCTTTTTAATCCATTGCGCAGACCAGAAATGGTAAAAACCAGGAGAGATGTAGTTCTTAATCAGATGGAGAAGTATGGCTATCTTAATGAAAAAGAACGTGATAGTTTAAAGCAATTACCGCTAAAATTAGATTATTCTCCCGAAGGGCATAAAGATGGTACCGCAACCTATTTTAGAGAATATGTAAGAAGTTGGATGTCTAATTGGGTAAAAAACAATCCAAAAGGTGAAAATGAAGAAGGCGAAACCGAATATTTTGATATCTATAGAGATGGTTTACGAATTAACGTAACCATAGATTCGCGAAATCAAAAATATGCAGAAGAGGCGGTGCAAGAGCATATGACCAACCTTCAAAAAGAATTTGATAAACAAGAAAAAACGAACAAAACCAGTCCTTTTAGAGATTTAACTAAAGATGAGGTACAGAGAATACTCAACAGAAGTATTAAAACCTCTGCAAGAAGGAAAAAAATGCTTGCTCAAGGTAAGAGTGAGAAAGAAATCAGAAAATCTTTTGATGAGAAGACCGAGATGAGCATTTTTAGCTGGAAAGGGGAGATTGATACTATTATGACTCCAAAAGATTCGATTTTATACTATAAGAAGTTTTTACGTTCCGGATTAATGTCTATGGAGCCTCAAACCGGTCATGTTAAAGCCTGGGTGGGAGGGGTTAATTATAAGCACTTTCAGTACGATCATGTATATCAAGGAGCAAGGCAAGTGGGGTCAACATTTAAACCTTTTGTATATGCCACTGCAATCGACCAATTAAAGCTTTCACCATGTGATACCCTACCAAAATCACAAATCACAATTTCTGTAGGTTCTCATGGGGTCATAGATAAGGATTGGACACCCAAAAATAGTGATGCAGAGTATACGGGATATATGAGCCTTAAAGAAGCCTTAGCAAAATCGGTAAATACAATTTCTGCTCGTTTAATGGATAGAATAGGACCAGAACCCATAGTGCGTCTTGCAAAGAAAACCGGTATTGCATCAGATATCTTACCCGTAGCGTCTATCGCTCTCGGTTCGGTAGATTTAAAACTATCAGAAATGGTTGGAGCCTATAGTACTTTTGCGAACCAGGGTATCTATACCAAACCGGTTATGATTACAAGTATCGAAGATAAAAACGGCACGGTTTTATACCAATTTGTGCCAGAAACACGTGATGTGATTAGTAAAGAAGCAGCTTTTGTAACGGTTAATTTAATGGAAGGTGTTACTCAATCTGGATCAGGACTTAGGTTACGTACAGGGCCAAGGGATCGATATGATTTTAAAAATGTAATCACAGGGTATCCTTACCAATTTGATAACCCTATTGCCGGAAAAACGGGAACCACACAAAACCAAAGTGATGGTTGGTTTATGGGTATGGTTCCAAATCTTTGTACAGGAGTTTGGGTAGGAGGTGATGATCGATCAACACACTTTTCTACTACGATGTATGGTCAGGGGGCAACTATGGCATTACCAGTCTGGGCATTGTATATGAAAAAATGTTATGCAGATAAAACATTAAAAATTTCTAAAGAAGCTTTCAAAAAACCAGAGGGATTAACGATAGAGGTGGATTGCGAAGCATTTAAAAAGAGCAATGCGAAAGATGAAAATATTGAAGATGAATTTTCAATATAAAGACCGCTTTTCTCTTCTATTAAATTAATTATAAAACTCGCTTATTTCAAACGATGTAATACTATTTTTTTAGTACTTTTAGTCTGCTAAAAATTAGAATATTATGATTCGTAAAACGGTACCCAATGTTACCGAGGCATTACAAGGGGTTAAAGATAATATGACCCTTATGTTAGGAGGATTTGGCCTATGTGGTATTCCCGAAAATGCAATTGCAGAACTTGTAAAACTTAATATACATGGTCTTACCTGTATATCCAATAATGCCGGAGTTGATGACTTCGGATTGGGACTATTACTTCAGCAAAAACAAATCAAAAAAATGGTTTCTTCGTATGTAGGAGAAAATGATGAATTTGAACGTCAGATGCTTAGCGGGGAACTGGATGTTGAGTTAATACCACAAGGTACTTTAGCCGAAAGATGCAAAGCCGCTCAAGGCGGATTCCCTGCATTTTATACCCCGGCTGGCTTTGGAACCGAAGTAGCAGAAGGAAAAGAAACAAGGGAGTTTAATGGTAAAATGTATGTATTAGAACATGCATTTAAGGCGGATTTCGCTTTTGTAAAGGCATGGAAAGGCGATGAAGCCGGAAACCTAATTTTTAAGGGAACCGCAAGAAATTTTAACCCATGTATGAGTGGTGCCGCAAAAATCACGGTGGCCGAAGTAGAAGAACTTGTTCCTGCAGGAACACTTGATCCTGATCATATTCATATACCAGGGATATTTGTACAACGAATTTTTCAAGGAGAACGCTACGAAAAAAGGATCGAGCAACGCACTGTGCGTAAGCGAGAGTAATTTCGAAAAATACTTTAAAAATCTAAAAACATACACAAATTATGGCAGCATTACGATTAGGCGATGAAGCACCAAACTTTAGCGCTCAAACAACCGAAGGAGAAATTGATTTTCATACCTGGTTAGGGGATAGTTGGGGGGTGTTATTTTCGCATCCTGCAGATTACACTCCCGTGTGTACAACAGAATTGGGAACTGTAGCAAAATACACAGATGAGTTTAACAAGCGAAAGGTTAAAGTGGCTGCATTAAGTGTAGATGGCCTAGAATCTCATCATGGTTGGATTAAAGATATTAATGAAACACAAAACACAACAGTTAATTTTCCTATCATAGCCGATGAGGATAGAAAAGTTTCAGAATTGTATGATATGATTCACCCTAAGGCAGATAGCCAGCTAACGGTACGATCTGTTTTTGTTATAGGACCAGATAAAAAAATTAAACTTACCATTACGTATCCTGCTTCTACTGGAAGAAATTTTGATGAGCTATTACGTGTTATAGACTCACTGCAACTAACAGCGTATCATAAGGTAGCTACTCCTGCCAATTGGAATCAAGGAGAAGATTGTGTTATTGTACCCTCGGTTACTAATGAAGAAATTTCTGCATTATTTCCTAAAGGTCATCAGGAAATCAAACCTTACTTAAGAATGACTCCACAACCCAATTTGAATTAAGGTTAATTATTTATTAGATTTTTTATGTTAGACAAAAACGGAATTGCAAGACGTATTGCAAAAGAATTAAAAGATGGATATTTTGTTAACCTGGGGATTGGGATACCAACCCTGGTGGCTAATTATATTCCTAAAGGGATTGAAGTCGAATTTCAGAGTGAAAATGGTGTTTTAGGCATGGGGCCATTTCCTTTTGAAGGAGAAGAGGATGCAGATATCATTAATGCAGGAAAGCAAACCATAACCACAATGCCTGGTGCTTCTTTTTTCGATTCGGCAACAAGTTTTAATATGATACGAGGGCAACATGTAGATCTTACTATTCTAGGTGCCATGGAAGTTTCAGAAAATGGAGATATCGCCAACTGGAAAATACCAGGAAAAATGGTAAAAGGAATGGGTGGAGCGATGGATCTTGTGGCCAGTGCAGAAAATATTATTGTAGCGATGATGCATACTAATAAAGCAGGGGCGTCTAAGTTGCTTAAAAAATGTTCATTACCACTAACGGGTGTACATTGTGTAAAAAGAGTGGTTACAAATTTGGCATTACTTGAAATTACAGAGGATGGGTTTAAACTTTTAGAAAGAGCTCCGGGAGTATCTGTTGAAGATATTAAAAAAGCAACAGAAGGAAGCCTTATTATAGAGGGAGATATTCCTGAAATGAAGCTTGATTAATAGGTTACTAATTCTATCAATACTATGACGAATAATATTTTAAGTCCAACGAATACTATTTCTAAAAAAATTACGTTAACTTTAAACAAGCCTAATAAACTCACTTTTGAAAGAAAAATACTACACTTTCAATGAGTTTTCTATTGCCTTAAACCTTTACTTTAACCCCTAAAAACAAGCTTCTCCGATATAAATGTTAAAATTTTGAGTATTTTGTCGATTTATTACGTATTTAAACGTTGTTATTGAAAATATTTTGCATATTAGCAATCCTAATAAAAACAATACCCCTATATAATTGTTTTTTGAAGGCTTAAAAAAATAAATTATTAACCCACACTTATTGTCCCTATTATGAAAAAGCGTATGAATCGTCTACAGAAATCAGTTAAACCAACAATGGAATTGATTTCTAACTGCATGTATTTAGCGAAAAAAGTATTTTTGTTGATGTGATTTTTTGTTGTTAACGAATCGCAACCCCCCAAGTCGCGATGAATGAAACCTGTTAAGCTATAAAGATTAACAGGTTTTTTTTATGCAAAATATGTAGATTTTTCTTTTGAAAACTACTTCCCTTTGGGAATAGATTGTATTAGTTTCTTGGTATATTCTTTTTCGGGATGTTCATATATCTGATCGGCATCTCCTCGTTCTTCAATTTTCCCCTGATTCATTACTAATAATTGATCAGACATATATTTTACCACAGCAAGATCATGGGATATGAAGATATACGTAAATCCAAAACTATCTTTTAGTTCATTAAGCAAATTCAATACTTGTGCCTGCACAGAGATATCCAATGCACTCACCGATTCATCACAGACAATAAGCTTAGGTTGTAAGGCTATTGTTCTTGCAATACCAATTCGCTGCCTTTGCCCTCCACTAAATTCATGAGGATATCGATTGAAATAAGTTTCATCGAGCCCTACTCGTTTCATTAATCGAAGCACTTCCTTCTTTCTTTCGGTATCATTATTATGTAGGTTATGCACTTGCATGGGTTCTAGTATTGCCTTACCAACCGTTAATCTTGGATTTAGCGATGCAAATGGATCCTGAAAAATGAGTTGAATTTCTTTTCGAAGATTTCTTATTTCTGAAGATGATAATGTTGTTAAATCCTGGCCTTTGTATAAAATTTGACCCTTGGTTGCCTTATCAAGTTGTAGGATGGTATTCCCTAAAGTCGATTTGCCACAGCCTGATTCTCCTACGAGACCTAAGGTTTCTCCCTCATATAATTTAAAACTTACATTATCTACGGCTTTAAATTCTCTTTTACCAAAAAGTCCAACTTTAGAAAAATAAGTTTTCTCTACATTCTTAACTTCTAATAATGCAGGAGTATTATATAGGTCCTTATGGCGTAGTTGTCGTTGCTCTTTCGTAATAACCTCTCTATACTGATCTGTGCTATCGATAAAATCGGCTATCGTAGGCAATTTTTTGAATCTAACATCAGTTGTTGGTCTCGCATTAATAAGTGCTTTGGTATACTCTTTTTCGGGATGATGAAATATGGTATCGGCTGTTCCAAATTCCACCATTTTTCCTTGATACATCACCAAAACATGATCGGCAATTTCTGAAACCAATGATAGATCATGAGAAATAAACAATACACTCATCTTATATTCTTGCTGTAGACTTTTAAGAACACTTATAATTTCTTTTTGTACAGTAACATCTAATGCAGTAGTAGGTTCATCGGCAATAAGAAGTTTAGGCTTACAGGCAATGGCCATTGCAATCATAATCCGCTGTTTTTGTCCACCACTTAATTGGTGAGGATAGGATCGATATGCTCTATCGGGATCTGGGAGTTTTACTTTATTAAATAATGCAAGGACTTCAGTTTTAGCTTCAGTTTTAGATAAGGTGGTATGCTGAAGAAGAATTTCTAATACCTGCTTCCCGCATTTAGTAGAGGGATTTAATGAGCTCATCGGTTCCTGAAATATCATAGCAATCTCATTTCCACGTATAGCCCTATACTCTTTTTCTGTAATGTCTAACAAAGACCTCCCATTATAACGAATATCACCTTTGGTAATTTTCGAAATTTTATCAGGGAGCAATCCTAAAATTGCCAAAGAAGCCACAGATTTTCCACTTCCCGATTCTCCTACTACTCCCAGAATCTCATTTTTATGGATATCAAAAGATATATCATAGAGTATTTGATTTTCAATCTCTTCTGAGAAAAAAGAAACACAAAGATCTTGTACAGAAAGTAGTATAGAATTATCCATAAGGTAAAACTAGTTAAATTTAAGGAATTCAAGACCGGTGAAGATTTGTTTTTACCACTATTTTGGTGTGATATTTGTTATATTTATGCTTCAAAAAATAATATGCAGCTATTAAAACTTTCTCTTCGTACACGGATTTTTATCTCTATGACTTTATTGGTTTTATTAGCATCAATATTAATTGCTGCAGTTACCATTTATCAGTACAAAGAAGATAAAGAAGAATATCACAAGGAACGATTAGAAAGAAAAGAAGATAGAATCCAGATTGCAATTAACAATGCATTAAAAAGTACTACATATCCTGTAAATGAAGAAAATCTTACCCTAATTTTTAGAGAGCGACAAAGAATTTATCAGATTTCTGAAGAACATTCTCTTCCTATTAATATATATGGACTTTCTGGCAAGCTTTTGATTAAATCCGAAGGCGTTTTTACTAAAGATACAACAGATATTAAACTTAATCCAATTATTCTAGACACGCTATCTTCTATTTATGACAAGAAATATTTGGTAAAATCTGAAAAGAATGGAGAAAAGTTCTTGTCTTCGTATACCTATATTACTGATATTAGATCAAAACCCTTGGGGATTTTAAACCTTCCGTATTTAGAAGATGATGATTTAATCACTAGAGAATTGTTGGTGTTTCTTCAACGTTTGGGGCAAGTATATCTTTTGATGTTATTGTTAGCTATTATATTAGCCTACTTTTTATCAAAATACATCACCCGATCATTAAAAACGATTTCAGACACTATTGACCAAACTCGGTTAGATAAACGAAATAAACGTATTGCCATTGGTGATGCAAGCGAAGAGATTTATACTTTGGTTAATGCCTATAATAGTATGATCGATGAGTTAGAAGAAAGTGCTGTGATGTTAGCAAAGAGCGAAAGAGAAGCTGCCTGGAGAGAAATGGCAAAACAGGTAGCGCATGAGATTAAAAATCCATTAACACCAATGCGATTAACAGTACAAAGTTTTCAACGTAAGTTTGACCCCAGTGATTCTAATATTGAGCAAAAAGTTCAGGAATATAGTGATACATTAATTCAGCAGATCGATACAATGAGTTCTATTGCCTCTGCATTTTCGAATTTTGCGCAAATGCCAGCGCAAAAAAGCGAAACATTAGATGTGGTAAAGATTGTAGGGCTGGCATTGGATATTTTTAATGAAGATTACATCATTTTCCCTTCAGAAAAAGAGCAAATTATTGCCAAATTTGATCGAACACAGCTCATTCGTGTGGTTACCAATTTAGTGAAGAACGGAATACAAGCCATCCCAGAAAGTCGAATACCCAAAATAATCGTAGATGTGTTTTCAGAAAATGGCGAAGTGGTGATCACCGTTGCTGATAATGGGGTAGGGATAGATGAAGAAAATATGAAAAAGGTTTTCGAACCTAAGTTTACGACCAAAACCAGCGGAATGGGCCTTGGGTTAGGAATGGTAAAAAATATTGTAGAAACCTATAATGGAAGTATTACCTTTACATCGCAAGAAGGAAAAGGAACAGTTTTTAAAGTTAAATTTCCTAAAGAACAAATTAAAAATTAAGATTGCCGTTTTCACGGGAATAAAAAATAAACGATTTCATGTACACAAATATCATTACATCTCAAAAGAACGGAGTTACTACAATTACCATTAATCGTCCGTCTAAATTAAATGCATTAAATAAAGAAACAATTCAAGAACTACATGCCGCATTTAGAGTGGCAGATCTTGATGCAGATACCAAAGTAATTATTGTTACAGGGAGCGGAGAAAAAGCCTTTGTTGCAGGTGCCGATATTAGCGAGTTTGCCGATTTTTCGGTAAGCGAAGGTGGAAAACTTGCCGCCAAAGGACAAGAATTACTTTTTGACTTTGTGGCCAATCTATCTACACCGGTTATTGCAGCTGTTAATGGATTTGCTCTTGGTGGCGGATTAGAATTGGCGATGGCAGCTCATTTTAGAATAGCAAGTGATAATGCCAAAATGGGATTACCAGAAGTTTCTTTGGGTGTCATCCCGGGATATGGTGGTACACAGCGTTTACCTCAATTAGTGGGCAAGGGTAGAGCCATGGAAATGATCATGACCGCAGGAATGATCGATGCACAACAAGCATTGCAGTATGGGCTTACAAATCATGTAACCACTCAAGAAGAATTATTACCTCTGGCAGAAAAACTGGCAAGTAAAATCATGAGAAACTCTTCTGTGGCTATAGGTGCAGCGATTACATCGATAAATGCAGCATACGAGGATGGAGTAAATGGATTTAAGGTAGAAATCGAGCAGTTTGGTAATTGTTTTGGTACCGAGGATTTTAAAGAAGGAACTACTGCATTCTTAGAAAAACGTAAAGCAAACTTCCCTGGGAAATAATACTTATAGTTAATCTTTTATGAATTAGTGTATTAGTCATGTTTTGGGTAAGATTATCTGCGATTCTTAACTATGAGTAAAAGGTTTAATTAAATTTAGAGGTTACTAATGAAATATATACATATTTTATTTTGTTGTTTTTTATATCTATCAACATTTTCACAAGAAGAATTCAAAGTCAAAAAAGGAAAAACATTTTTTGAAGAAAAAAAATATACGTATCTAGAACATATCGTAGAAGATCCTCAAGGAGGGTATGTTTTGCTTAGACCTGATTATGCTAAGTTTTTAGACAATTGGAGTTTTAAGGGGTATTTTGTAGAGCATTACGACCGTGACTTAAATATGCTTAAGTTGGGGAAATATGGTAACAAAAAAACTAAAATTCTGGGAGGTTTCATTAAAGATGATAAGTTGTATGTTATCGAAGATTTATCTGACCTAAAGGCAGTTCCTAATAAAAAAATAAAAGTAGTTGTTAACGCTAGTTCTTTGAAAAAATTGGATTTTGAGGAAAAAGAAATTCTCTATATAAACCTAAGAGAGAAATATGGACATCTAATAGATTTTTTTGAAAAAGATGAGGGGCCAATCTCAAGAAAAGATTTCCTGAAATTTAAGTTTTCACAAAACAAGAAAAGTTTTGCAATGAGCTTTCATTTGAAGGTTAAAGAACTAGAATATCATAACATATATGCGTTCGATGATAATCTTGAACAGCTATATACCAATGAAATAGTTTTAAAGTCCAAAGATCATACTTTCGAGTTTGATGATATAGTTATAGACGATGAAGATCAATCTACGTATTTAGTTGGAAAAAACTATCCCAATATGGGATCGGTAACGCCCAAAGAACATAAAATGAATTTTGAAATTTATAAGTTCAATACGTCATTTAGTATATCTACTAAGGTTAGTATAGGAGAAGGAACAGTCAATCAATTGTTTCCGTTTTTTCATGAGGATAGATTGTTCTTTATTACAGCCTTTCAGGATGAGAGTGATACGTCTAAAAAAGGCTTTACCTTTTTAGAAGTAGATAAAAAGAATCTAGAGACCACAAAACAATTTTTTATTCCCATAAAACAGCAAATGTTGAATAACAATCTTAAAGGAATAGAAAAAATAAGAGTGGCGTTCAATCACGATTTGCAAAATAAAGATTTATTCAATTTTAGAGTAAAAAGTATAGATATAACCAAAAATGGTGATTTTGTATTGGTAGCCGAAGAGCACTATCAATATATACAATCATCACAGCATCATAGTGTACTTATTGATTATCATGGAGCAATATTAACGGTTAGATTTAATGAGGATGGCAATCTAAAAACAGCAACGTTAATTCATAAAAATCAGCATGATGCTGTACAAAGATCAAATTTTAATTCGATAATAAACTTTTATCATAACGATAAAATGCATTATGTATTTAATTATAAAAGAAAGAAAGAAGCAAAAAAAGGGGATAAGATAGAGTATAAGGGTTCTGGATCAGTAAAACCAAACTTGGTCATGCTAACATTAGATCAAGAAGGAAATGTTTACGACAAGGATATTGTACCTTATAGTGAACAAGGTGTGCATTATATGGTGAAAAACGGGTTTTTCAATAAAGAGGAGAACCGATTGCTTTTATTTGGCAATAACCCAAAGGGGAAAAAGAAACAATTAATGGTATTAGATTTTAATTAGCATAACTTGTTTGCTAGTTTTTGATTAGAGTTTGTACTTTTATAAACACACACCCATAATAATTACTGTTTTGTTTTTCATTTTCTTTATGTTTTTGGGCCTAAATATTGTTTTCCATTCACTCCCCAATTTTCGATTGGTATTTCTTCGATAACTACATGAGTGGTTTTTGGGTTTTTGTTAAGTATTTCAACAACTAATTGTGTGGCACCTTCAATTAATTGACTTTTTTGCTCTTGTGTCACTTGTTTATCGGTGATTTTAATATTTATGTATGGCATGATTTCTATATTTATAAATTATTAATTCAATCCCATTTTGAGTTTGTTGATACGGCATGCCTTCCTGCTCCTGTAAAGAATATGGTTATTGATCCAAATAAATAAAGGGCTTGTAATTCTATTCCCCAGCCACCAAATTGGTTAAGAGAGAAAATATCAGCACTGTGTGCAAGTAAAATCGCTATTAAAAAGTTGAAAGCTATAATCAAACTATTTAATCTAGCTCTATAGCCGATTACAATAAGCATAGGTGCAATTATTTCTCCTATAAAAACTCCATACGCCAGAACAGCTGGAACTTGGTACCCTTCGAGTACACCCTTGATAAAAATATAATTAGAGCTCATGTTGGCTATACCATGAAATAGTATTAATATTCCACTTGTACATCTAAGCAATAACAATCCTATATCATTGCTTTGTTCTTTTTTTAATGCATTCATATTTTAATTTTTAGTTTAAATTATTTATGATGCAAAGTTCATGGATTGAAGATTCGTTGAACAGGATTTATATCACAATATTAATGTGATGTAGATCAATTTTATTAGGGTGTTTACTGTTGAAAAAGTAGTAGTAACTAGGAATTTAATCGACTAAGTGTTTCTCTAGAAACACCTAAATATGCAGCAATCATTTTTTTAGGAACACGCTGAAAGAGTTTTGGATACTGTTCGAGAAGCATTTCATATTGCTCCTTGACTGAGTTTTTTAATAATGATAAAACCCTGTTTTGAAGTGCAATTCGACCAATTTTACTTTTTTTTGCCCAAAAACGCTCCATTTTATGCATTTTGGCGGTTAGTTTTTCTCGGTTTTCAAATGTGATATATAGTAATTCACTATCTTCTATACAATCAATAGAGGTTTTAGATTTGGTTTGCTTTACAAAAGATTCATAATCGGTAATCCACCAATTTTCCATTCCAAATTGGAGAATATGTTCTTTTCCGTTATCATCAATGAAATAGCTTTTTAAACAGCCTTTAATTATCCAGTATTCTTTATTAACATACTCGCCTTCCTGAACAATATATTGATGCTTACGTTTTTTAATTTGTTCGAAATGACTTAAAACAAAATCGAATTCTTCGTCTGTAAGGCTAATTATCTCTTCAATATGTTGTCGTAGAGGGTGCGTCATTCCAATTGTTGCTAACGTAGAGTATATAAATCATAGCATCCCGTAGGGTGCTATGATTTATATACAATGTTAGTACCTTTATTTATTCATTTCTATTAGTTCCCACTTTCCATTCGGTTCCTTTGTCAGATAAGCACTGACATTTAAATCGTTATCATTTCCGAGTATTTTTATTTCTAATTGAGCTTGTCCGTATCCGTTTGAAATATTTACACTACCTGTCGGCATCATTCCATATCCTTTAATTCCACCTGTTTCATCCAAAATTTCCTGATTCTGTTCAATTTCTTTGATTGCAACTTTGTATGCGTCAGAATTTTTCATTGCAGTTCCAGCAAATAAAAATGTGAATGTAAAAAAGGCAAGTCCAACTGCTACTAAGGCTAAAATTCTTGGCAATTTTGTAGGCTTATTAGGATTCTTAACGACTATAGTTTTTGCCGTTTTGTCACCAAGCCTTTTCTTTTCTTGACTTGAAGCAAGAACGATAAATTCAACTGGCCAAATTAGAATGAACAAATTTCGAATAAGTAATCTCCCAAAAGAAGGGGTTTCACTTCGATTGTTGGCATCTCTTACCATAATTCCCATAATCCATTTTCCAACACTTATTCCTTTAATTGAATCTTTAGCGAAATAAAGAAGAAATCCAGGAAGCATAACTGTTAGCATCGTTGTTGTCATTTTGCCCATATTATTTTCGGCCATAAAATTTGGGCCAAGAGCTAAAAAGACAATTGATACCATTAGGAATGTCATCACAAAATGGTCAATCATAAATGCTGCTATTCTTCTTTTTCTACTAGATAGGTTTAACTGTTGTTCTTTTTCTTCGCTCATTTTAGTTTTTTATTGGTGCTAACGTTTAATATATGTGTCTTAGTAGGGCAAAATGTTACCCAACATTCGACAATGTTTGTGCATTGGTTGCTAATTTTACTTTCTGCAAGCATTGCACCTTACCAAACCTGCCTGCCATCCGCCAGGTAGGCAGGAATACAACAACCATTTGGTTAGTGATGTAGTGGCTATGACATCATATATCTTGTTGTACGCAGGTTTTATTCTTTAATTATAGTTTATTGCAATTCCGTCATTCAATTCAGATGCTCTTTTAAATCCGGATTTATATATTTTCAGATGGTAATTATCTATGTATTCCCAATAAAAATCATATTTAGCCCGATAGATATTATTCTCAATTAACTTTTTTTGATCATAAACGTTTTGCAAATCCTCAATTCTAATTAATTCCAACATTTTGTGTATTAGTTTAACGTCGTCGGATTTTATAAATTGATCATCTAATTTACTCAAAACTTTGTTAGTTGAAATATCGCATTCTTGTATCAAGAATCGAGTCACAGCCCAACCTTTATCCATTGAAAATACCGTATCATTTTCTTTATGATATTTACCATAAATACTTGCGTAATTTTCGTCAAGAAATTCTTCCGCGACTTCTGGTTGGATTTTCTTTAGTTCCTCAATTTCAGAGTCAGATATTCTGTATAATTCACAAATTATTCCCAAACTCAATATGCTTTAATGCTGTTTTTCAATTTGCTGCGATACAATATCCAATTTTTTTCGCAGATCCCAAACCCATGTACAATTAGTATTAAAATTATGTATACCAAATTCAAGATCAACTTCCTGTACTTCGGGGAATTCACCGTTTTTGTTTGGTGCCTATTTCCTTTTCCAAATGCCATATTTTGGAAACTATTTGCCATCCCTCTTCTCCATTAACAAAGCCAAGATGGTCTAGAAATACGTTATTGTGTGCTCTGATTCTTATTTTTACCGTTGCGCAAGCAGGGGATAACCAATCAATCATTAAAATTTCTGCTTCAGGCTCCTGTTCTTTACTCGCAGGCGACACCCTTCCTCCGACATCTTTACTAAAACTAGCAATAGACTCGACAAAAACCTTGCCTTCATCAACATCAAAAAGGCTGGAGCTTTTGTGAAACACCTTATTGAGCCTTTTAGTATCACAATAATAAAGAGCATCGAAATAAATTTGCACTGCGTTTAGTAAGCCGGAAGTTGAATTCATTTTTTGCTTTTGCATAAAATTTACGTTTTTATTTTTCTACAAAACTAAAGTCATTATTAACACAGATATAATTTTAAAATTGAATGATTTTAATGGTGGGTTGAAAAATTTTCAGATATACTATAAAGAGTATTATTGTAACTTTGAGCCTATGGAAATAAAGTATTTTAGATTGATAAAAACGATAGCCGAAGAAGGAAGTATTGCGAATTCATCTGAAAAATTATTTTTAACACAATCCGCTTTAAGTCATCAGCTTAAGGATTTAGAAGGTCAATTAGGATTTAAGGTATTTTATAGAACTCGAAATAAGTGGGAACTTACAGAAGAAGGTACAGAGTTATATAAATTGGGTAATGCAATACTTGAAAGTATTGAGAATAGTTTTGAGAACATCCAACAAATACGAACTGGTTCAGTTGGTAGCATAAAAGTAAGTACAGAATGTTATTCTTTTTATCAAGCTTTGCCAAGCTTTATTCAAAAAATGGGCTTATTATATCCTGAAATTAATGTTGATTTAATTCTTGAAGCTACACATCAACCCATTACTAAAATATTATCAAATGAAATTGATATAGCCATAGTAACCTCAAAACCTGAGAATGATATATTAACAAGTATTGAGATTTTTGAAGATGAGATTTTTGCAATAATTCATAAAGAGAATGAATTAAATACATTAGAATTTATTGATGTAAGTAACTTCTCAGAAACACATTTAATTATTCATTCTTTTCCATTAGAAACAGTCTCAGTTTATGAGCAGTATTTGAAGCCAAATAAGATAATTCCCTCTAAAATTTCTGCTGTTCCACTTACAGAAGTGGCTTTAGAAATGATTAATGCAAATTTAGGTGTGATATGTATGCCAAAATGGGCGCTAAAATCGTTTAAAATTTCTGATAATTTGGTGTATAAAAGAATCGGTAAAAACGGTTTAAAAAGAAGTCATTATTTAGTGGTTAGAAAGTCGGATACCACTAAAAAATATATTCAAGATTTCATTTCAAACTTTACAGATGAATTTTCAATGAAATAGTTTTTTTAGCTTACAGATAACATAATAAGTATGATATTATACTTAGTGTTGTGGCACCTTTACTATTCAAATACTAATCCACAATGGTTACATTCACTATCTGTCAATTCAATTTTCTCAAAACAACCGGGGCATTTATCATGAACAATTTTTATGTTTTTTTCAACCTCTTTTTTAATATCAAAATCAATATTTTTTGATTCATCTTCTTGGAATTCAAGTTTGTTTTTACCAAAAAAAAGAGATGTAGTTTGTAACCAATATTTGAAGTATACTCCGTTAGAGTTTTTTGCAGTAATAATTTCATGTGATAAAAGAGAAAACGGCAAAACAATTTCAAATAATTGACTACTCTTGTTTTTAAAAGGATTATTTCTCCAGTCTTCTGTTTTAGGTTTTTTAACTTCAATTAGTTCTAAGTCATGCTTTTCAATAAATATGATAATTTCTTTTAGATGAGATTTAAAAAAATGAAACAATCTTTTGATCATTCTGTAATTAAAGTAAATTACTAAGCTAAAAAGTATAACTCCAAAAATAATAGATTGAGTTTCGCCCATATTCTAAATTAAGATTTATTTTATTTTCGCGATGTGCTACAACGTCTCGGCTCTAGTTAGTACGGGACTTGAAAGTAGTGAACTTTCGATTTAGGACTTAGCCAAATCAAAAGATTTGACGGTGATAGCTGATATGCCAACCTTATATCTTAAACACTAAACCCGTATTAATTATAGCCATTGTTGTGCGTCGTTATTTTTTCGTTTGTTTTAGAATCCAATCCATAAGTTCATATTTATTTATTGCATCCCAAGTTGATTGAGTATTCTTTTTTTGTGAAGGATTATCTTCGGGTTGTAAAATAATTAATTCGGTATTTTTATTTCCTGACAGTTCCAGCTCAGCTAAAAAACCAACTATATCTGTCGAATTATTCTCATACAAGGTTCTTAGTTGATTTGTTAGCTTGTATTTTATTGCAGGTTCTATATACGCTCTAACATTGTAGCGTCTATAGATCTTTACATTTTTATTTTTTTCATCAAAGTAACTGTATGATGAGAAATTGTGATAACTCTCTGGATTAGTTTTGGGCGTACCTTTCAAATGTGTTTCCAACAAATAATTTATAAATTTTGGTTCCCAAAGGTCAATTCGGTTAATTCTGATATCACGTTTATGTTGATACCATTTTCTTGTAAAATCCAGTGTAAAATTGCAAATAACAATACCTTTTATGTTGAGTTGAAACTCGAAACCACCCTCTTTCATAAATTTAATATATCGCATCGCTCTATGTCCTACTAAACTTGCTCCTAAAAAGAAAATGTTTTCATTTGGTAAATTATGTTTATTAAAGATTTCTCGAATTAGCTTATGCGCAGAAATTATAGATGATTTAGAAAAGTAAAAGTCAAGAGGAATTTCGGTTGAAACTGACAATACCGCAAAGTCTTTTTCAGATGCTTGATTATACATCTGCTTTGCACTCTTATTTCTTTTGTCATATTCTGAATCCTCAAGAAAAATAAGCACTCCTTTAATAGAATTACTTTTTGGAAGCATTAGCGTGTAACCCTTTTGAATTAACGGAAGAAAGTCCTTTTCTCCAGTTCCGATTCTAATACTATCATTTCTCTTTGGCTCGTAACTTTCAATAATGTTTTGCGAGACAATTTTGTTATGACAACTCGTTATTAAAATCAGTAAAAGAAATAGGTTGAAAATCTTGTTCATATTCTATTTTCTCAAATTACACACAACGTTGCGTGTATGAATCGTTGTGGTGAATCCACTAATGATTTATACACCTTGCTTGTTAGCGGTAGTTTTATTTTTCAATTATTAAGTTTTCTAAATACCTAAGAGCAGAAGCCATTAAATTCTTCCTGTTCCTAGCTTTTTGATTAAAAGATTTGAGTATCTCCCTATCTAACTTTCGCCCTTTTACAAAAACTGATGAAGGATTTTTTAGAGTTGATAACGCAATCAAAGGGTTACTATCTACTATTAATAAATTAGCAACTTTACCCTCTTCAACTGTTCCAATAGAATTCATAATAGAATGTGTTTTAGAAGCATTTACGGTAGCCGTTTTCATTACTTCATAATTAGATAGGCCAGCTTCTTTGTAAAATTTTAGTTCCTGATGTATTGAAAATCCTGGAGGGGTAACACCAATGCCTCCATCTGTTCCACAAACTATATTTACACCTGCTTCGTGTAGCTTTTGTACAATGGTAATATGAAAGTCGTGTTGGTTTTTTATTCTATTAACTACAGTTGAGTCTTTTTGTTTGGCATTGAACCAACGATCAAATTGATTTTTACTGTCTACTTTTTTGATAAGTGGATTCATGTAATCCAATGATTCTGAATCTAAGATCGAATCATCTATCATCATTTGATAGATATTATTAAATACTACGATTGTAGGGCAATAACTGGTATGCTTTGAAAGGGAAATAGAATCAATAATAGATTGTAATTTGGTCGTATCTAAATCAAACTTCAACGGTTGTTGTACAATTTCTTCTGCATGTTCGATGGATTTGATTTGTGATTTCAAATGATACGAAAATGGCACTTTTTGTGAAGGATGAGCAACGATATCAATATTAGAAATTTCGGCCTGTTTGATCACAGCATCAAAGATTTCTTTGTCCAATCCGTAGTAAGTTTTGATTAAATCGTAACCTCTGTCTTTATACGAGATCACTTTTTCTTTAGCTTCACTCGGATTGGTTAGATTTAAATTATCGTCACCAATAAATTCAGTTCCCGTTAGTTTAGGACCCGTGGTAAAAAAGGTGGGAGAAAAAATATTGTTATTAACAACATCCTCTTTAATTCTTAGATGCATAGGCATACCCCATAAATTTCTAACCGCCGTGACTCCATTTGACAGGTAGAGACCAAGTTCGTATCTATCCCAAATATGAACGTGCATATCGATAAGACCTGGTGTTATGTATTTGTTTTTTGCGTCAAAAATTTGAATTTTATCGACCTCAATAGTGTCCGCAATCTTTTCAATTATACCTTCTTTTATGTATACCATTTTGTCTATTAAAACAGTATCCTGATTCATTGGTATTACATTAGCGTTAGTAATAAGATAAGAATCAATAGCTGTTAGTTCATTCTTATCAATATTCAGATAGCTGGTTTTTCGTGAATCGACCCAAAGTGTAATAATCGAGGTTAGCACTAATAATCCTATGAGTGCTAATACAATCTTTAATAAACGTTTTAATATTTTCATTTATCTAATTACCGCCAACGTTTAATATATGTGTCGTAGCTGTGCAAATTGTTACCTAACCACAGACATTTTCTGCGCAGATTTTATATCTTATTCAGCTTTAAAATCGATGCGCCATAGCAAATATAAAAGAACCTTTGGGTTATCACTTAACTGCTATGACATCATACTTAGTGTTAGCATTAGTTTTTATTCCACTGAGTCTTTAACAACATTAGTTTTGGATAAATAATCGTGAATTCCGTTTTTTACAAACAAAAAAGAAATTCTATCAAAAGGGATTAGCCTGCAAAAAGTCCGTGCAATGATATCAGAATTATCAGGTTTTTCTCCATTCATTTTTACAACTTTGGTTTGGGTAATAAATTTCCCGACTGTCTTTTGGAATTTAATTTCCATAATTGCGTAATATGCTACAAAAGTTCCAAATATCAATAGGTAACCGAGAATTGTAATCAGCCCGGAATCGGTTGGATTAATGAATAGTCCAACGATAAAAGTAGTAATTGATGCTAAAACCAACCAGACTATAAAGTCAATGATAAAATTCAAAAATCGAGTAAAGGAACTGACAACGTTTGAGTCTACTTTTTCCTTTTTCTCTTTTTCAATAGTGGCCTTTTCCTTTATTTCGGCAAATTTGCTTGTATCTATATTGCGTTTTTCTACTTCAGAATCCGCCGCTTCGATTGCAGTCGGATTATATTTTCCTCTTTCTACAGTTACTATTTTAATTAATTCTTCGTCAGTCCGTTGGGACATAACTTCTTGAAATTCGTTTTCCATTCAATTTTAATTAATGCTAATGTTTAATATATGTGTCGTAGCAGGGCAAAATATTACCCAACATTCGACAATATTTGCGCATTGGTTGCTAACTTTTACTTTTTGCAAACATTGCGCCTTACCAAAAATACTACAACCATTCGATTTGTCACCTAACTGCTATAATCACATATGTATTGTTGGCACACGTTTTATTTTACATATTTAAAGTGTCAATTTGAACTTTTATAGTATCTAACAGTTTTATTTTATCAATTTTCAAAGTGAAGATCTTTTGGACAGTAGAATCATTGTCGTAGCTCAATCCGTGATCTTGTTTAACCTCAATAATTGAATCGCTAATGAACTTATATTCTTGATGGAAAAGATCATAATCTACATCATATTCCAATGAAAGAGATTTTTTAAGAATCCAATCCTCATTAAAGAGATGTAAATCAATATATTCTTTTTTTCTATCGGATTCAACAGTCTGGAAAGATAAAATAACTGGATTAATTCCGTTGGTTTTAGGTTTAATATGTTTAACAAAAACTTTATCTATATCTGATAAAATATAATCTTTGTCAAAGATATTGTTATAGAATTTTGCATCGAGATTAGAATTGTTGTGTAAATGATAGTATAGGGTGTCAGAAATTGGGAATTTAGTTTTTTCAATAGGTACTATCTCCTTTTTTGAAGTGTTGCTCTTAAGCACAATTTTGGAATTCTTTTCGCCTTCTTTATTAGAACTATTGTTTTCCATAGAACTTTGTTGAGTTTGGGTTTCTGTCAAAGATTTTTGTTCCTTTTTTTTAGAAGTTTTAGAATTGCATCCGAACATACTTATACAAAGCATTATTGATACAAAATGTATTAATCCTTTCATAAACTTTTCTATTTAGCTCAATGTGTGCCAACGTTTCTTGTATGATACGTTTGCCTACCGCATGCAGCATATGCATTATATAAATTGTTATGTTCTTTTTATTTTTCCAATTGCTAGTTCGAACTTTTCCTTATCGAACCCTTTTTGCAATTCAGTTAATATTAATTTTTCCTTATATTTTTCTTCCAATCCATTTAGAGATTTATCATCGTCAATTATGAGGAAATCAGAAGTGTTATGTTCTTCAATAAATCTTAATATTTCATCTTTCCTAGTCCTACAATCATCATATTCAGGCAAGAAACCACTAATTTGGTTTTTAATATTCCGATTTCTGAAAATTTGATTGAATTCTTCTATTGTTTTTATAGTTCTCCTTGTTGAACTTAACCAAATTTCAAATTCCCATTTAGATAGGAGCTTGTTCAAATTAGTTACACAATCCTCATTAAATTTAGAATAACCATCTGTATCAATTTCGTCAGCCTTCCACATAGGAGTTGTAATTAAAACTCCATCCAAATCTAGTATCAATACAGACTTGGTCATTTCTTAAGTTTTTGTTTGGCTTTTATCAACCTATTCAATTCCTCAATAACATTTAGTTTTGAGTTTTTCGGTAAATTAACATAACCCATTCCTCCAAAAATTACTTCCCAGTATCCTCCTTCATCCATTATCATTTGTCCAACAACTCTCATTTCAGTTTCGTTTAAGGACATTGGTAAGCCAATAACCTCAAGATCATATTCAGACTCGGCATATATCTCTTTAAATACAAATATTTCTTCTCCATCTCTTTTTTTCTTCTCAGGTAGAACTTCGATAATAGTTCCGTATGTCAATATTTCACTGAAAGGATCGTTATTAGTTAGTTTATACCTATTATCAGAAACTTTGATTACGTCATAATTTGCCGTTGAAGCTTCGTCGGGCACGTACATTTTTATTTCTATAATTTCTTCTTCGTTCATTTTGGTAATTGAACATAACGTCTTGGCTATGGTTAGTACGGGAATTAAAAGTGGTGAATTTTCGATTAAGCACTTAGCCAAAACTTTTTATTTTTCACTTTTGAAGACAAGTCAAAAAGATTTGGCGGACTTTATAAAAATACACTAAACTTTGAGTTAAGCACCAAAACTCGTATTAATTATAGCCATTGTTAGCAAATGTTTTACTGTTTCATTCTTACAAATTCATATATAAACTTTTTATTGTCCAGAGGAAGTTCTTGTAATTTTAAGGAATCTTTACTAATATTTAAAATTTTATATCTATAAGTTCCAACTTTGCCTTTTATTTTAAGAATATTATTTTTTAAATACCATTTTTGATAAGTGATTTTATTATTTGAGCTAGGTCCGTTATCAATAATTACATCACTATTTTTCTTAAAATCAAAAATATTATCTTTGTACTGATAAGTCAGATATTTTTTTCCAGACTCGGTTACAATTTTTTTATCATCACTCTCAAATGTCGTGTTTACTATCTTCCATACTCCGATAATTCCATTTTTTTCCTCTTGTTTACAGGATATAAATAGCATTATAAATACTAAACTAATATATTTCATTTACCAATTTTTGCTAACGTAGTTATATAGTTACCAAGGTAACTATATGTTGTAAATATTAAAAATATAGGGACTACAATAAAAAGATAACTTTTATTGCCTGGATCTGCCTATCGGCAGACAGGATTGCAAATACAAGTAAGCGCAATGAAAGTAACTCGCAAGGATTTCAAATCCATGCTATCGGGTTTGATTCATTTTTAGATGCTTATTTGTTACATTTTTAGGCGAATGTCGTTAATAACATGAAAGTCTATTCGAATAAAAAAAACCTCGCCCGTGTTTACTTCCATAAGTTTCATTTGCGCATAGCCATGTAGTTTTTGCGAGCCTCCTGGTATGTTTCCTGCTATTAAAGTTGGGTCATTAAAATCTTCCACTTTTTCAAGAACAACTTCATTATCATCATCGGGCAGTAAAACAAACTTATTTTCAATTTCGTTTAGTTGTCCTAAAGTTTTCAGGGTTTGGTATACTGTATAATCGATAGCGTTTATAACACCAAAATCACTATTTTTTGGAAAAACGGCTACTGATGGTCCCACCAATTTAAAAACACCTTCTTCAAATTTTGGGTCTTCAGTTTTCCTGGTGATTTGTATGTTTAAATCAAACCTCTTTGCATTTTCAAATTTGCCCAGAGATGAAGTAAATTTTGATGTAATAAAGCCTTTTTTTAATGTAATGGTATTAAATTTAGGATTATTAATTTGCTCGGGTGATGTATCAAAAACTATCTGGTTAGATATTCTATAGATGATATAATCTTCATTTGCACGCGTATCAGTAACGGTTTTTGGGCTCGAAATATCCTGACTATAACAGCTTGTAAGACCAATGAACAGCGTTATTAGAAATAATAAATTTTTCTTCATTTATAAAAGTTTGACTTATTCTTTTACTTTGGCGGACTCTATAAAAATACACTAAACTATGAGTTAAGCACCAAAACCCGTATTAATTATAGCCATTATTAGCAACTGGTTTTTACTCAGTAGGTATATCCCCATTGCCTGCTTTTACTATTACGAATCCATATTCCACGTCATCAGGCACTTTATATTTCTTCCAAAATCCGCCACCAATTCCAGCTAATTGCCCTTTTTTATCTTCAGTTTCAAGTCCATATTCTCCGAAATAAATTTCAGGTCCGATGTCAAATAAAATTGAATCAGTATCTATTAATGAGAAAATTTTCTCTTCGCTTGGATTAAGTTTAAACTTCTTTTTAATAACAACAGATTTGTCAGTTTCATTTCGCAAGAAGATTTTATATGACGCTCCTGTTTTTTCATATTTGGCAGGAATTATATAAGTTTCATCTCCTTTTTCAATAATTTCATTTCCAAGTTTGTCCTTATATCTATTCTCATTTTTACAACCAAATAGAAATAATAGGATTCCAATTGTCAATATTATTGTTTTAAGCTTCATTTTTTATGCTCTATGCTTGTCGTTAACGCTAAATATATGAATCGGAGCAAGGCGAACATACCTGAACCAATTGATCTATCCCTACCTACCTGGCGAATGGCAGGCAGGTGCGCAATTTTATTTCTTATTAAACTTATAAAAATTTAGCGCCTTTGCAAAAAGGAAAAGCCCTTTCGATAGATCACTAAACTTTGCTCTGATTTCATATATAATGTTAGTATTTGATTATAGTTTCCTTTCAGTTAGTGCTTTCAATTAATCGGTCAAACTTTGGAATTTCAAAGTCCATCTCTTTTAATGATTTTTCCTGTATGTTAATTGCAGTTATAATATTATATTGTCCGGCACCAGTATTTATAGAATATTTCAAAGGCAATCTTCCTGTTCGTTTAATGAACTCTGAAAAATAATATGAATAGTTATTCTTATATCGGTTAATATCAATTTTATATGAATCGGTAAACCAATAAGTGATTTCTATTTTTTCAGATTTGAACTTCAGCCCCTTACATTTATGCCCTAAAATGTAATCGTCTTCAACTTCAGTAACAGAAAAATCTTTGGATACATGTTTTGAAGCATCATACCAAAAAGCTTGTTGGTGATTATCTTTAACATAAGCATATGTCAATTTAGTTCTTGTGTCAAATTGACTTACCGTCTCCGTATCTTGAAATGGATCACTCGAAATAGATTTATATTGACTTTCCTTATAATAGTCTATTTGGGTTGATTTAAACATCTTCATTGCTTCTAATAAGGAACTATCCGATTCCTGACCTACAATTTGTAATTTTACTTCATAAGTCACGATTCCTTCAAATTCTTGTGAGCACAAAATGTTAGATGTCAGAAGTAGAAGTAAAGTGAGTAATCTATTTATCATTTGTTATAATGTTCGTTAAGATACATGGTTTACACAAGTTAAAGATTAGGTGTTTACACTAAATTAGCTTCTATTCTTGTTGCTTGTTGTTTCTTTCTTAGGTTTCTTTGATCAAAGAAACGTAGGGTATGTTATAAGCGATACGTTTCGAATTGGTACTAAGGCAAATATAATTTTTTTGCTTTTATCATTTTCTGTAAATGCCCGCCGAAGAACTACAGTTACCAAAATATAAAATAAAAATGAACTGTAAATTTTATAGTTGGCGACTTAGCAAACACACAGATACCTTTTGATTAAGCCCAAAACCCCTATGTTTTCTTATACATTGTTGGCAGTAGTTTTTCTTCTATTTCTAGATTTTCAATAGTCTTGTATATTTATATTTTTTTTGAGAAAACTATATTTTCATAGCCTTTTCCATTGACTATAAAATTTAATTCTCCAACGTTTTTAAATTCATTTCTTTCATAGAATCTAATGGCTCTGTTGTTTTTTATGTAAACGGTGAGCCACATGGTATCTAATTGCAATTTTTTGGCTTGCTCTTCAACAAAAGTTAGTAATTGTTGTCCAATTTTTAAGGGTATAAAATCATTTAGGATGAAAATTCGTTCTAATTGACAACTGTTTTGTGATGTAATATTTTCGTTTGACGCATTTACTACTAATTTCGCATAACCGACAGGTAAATCATCTGCATAAATAATATAGAAAAGTTGCTTGGGATTGCTTATATTCTGTTTCGTTTTAAAAACTGAAAAATTCTCGTTAAGGTATTTTAATACATCGTTTTTGTCTTCGATATAATGACCATGAGATTCAGCCCATGTTAATCGACCTAGAAGTGCTAAAACCTCTGTATCTGCTTTCGTAGCTATTTTTATTTTAATCATGACTATTCTTGTTTATTCGTAATCTTCTTATATGATAACCATGAAGCAATACAGCAATTGTGCAGCCTACAATTATTGGTGTAGCACTAATTAATGCACCATATAAAATGTAACCTGTATTTGCAATTAGTGATATTAAACGTAGTTTATATTCACCTTTGGTGGACATAGAATATAGATTGATAACTAGAGCTGTATAGCCAATACTATCAATTAAAAATGGATTCATGTTTTATCTTTTTCTGTTTGATTAATTTATATTGGAAACTATTCTGCTTAGACACTACAACACAAATATAGAATGCATTATCTTATTTTTGGTTTATAATCGAATTAATAATTGTATATTTGGATTTGATTATATCGAATAAATAGTAAAAAAATTACGATTATAAATGGATACATTAGATAAGAAGATACTTGAAATGCTAAAAATTAATGCTAGAGAAAGCTTCGCTAATATTGGAAAAGAAGTAGGATTGTCTGCTCCTGCCATAGGCAAGCGTGTTAGGCAAATGGAAGAAGAAGGCATAATCGAAGGCTATGCTCTAAAAGTGAATCATGAAAAATTGGGCATTGAGACTAAAGCCTATATAACATTAGTAATACATCGAGGACCAACAGGGTCAACTGATGCTCAAAAACAAATACAAGCAATGGAAGAAGTACAAAGTTGTGATAGAATTACTGGTGATGATTGCTTATGCGTTCTAGGTTATTTTAGAAACAATAAGCATCTTATTTCCTTTCTTGAAAAAATCGCAGAGTATGGTGCTTCAAAAACGAGTATTATTTTAGAAGCGTAATTTATTCCCTTGAAAGGTTCTATAAATAGCCAAATTTTTCTCATCCGAAAAAATAGAATCCAAAGCTGTGAAGTAAATCCTTTTGTCATTAAGACTAACGAATAGATATAATTCCTCATTTTTTCCCCATTTGGTTCTTGAGTCTTTGAAGCCACCTTTTAGCAAGCGAAAAATCTGGATCAATTGTCAGTGCTTTTTCGAACATGACCTTAGCACTTTCAAGCTGACCTTGAGCTCTGTGTAAAAGACCCATTCCGAGATAAGATTCCTTCCCTTCAGGATACACTTCTAAGGAATATTGAAAGATTTCTTCTGCGGCAATTAAATTCTTACTTAGTATCGTGTGAAAACCAAGGTTAAATATGACCGCAATAGGTGGCTGGATTTCATACCCGTATCGTTTTGATAACCTATCGAAATGTTGTGTCACTTTATCCAACGATTCCAGGTTTTCACGGGGATTGAAGGGATTGAAGTCAGGATATAACGCAAGAAGAAACTGTGTAAAATCCATCGCTGGTACATGACCCTGGTTCGCCAATTCATCCACTTTATAGGTAAAGCTCTCTGGTTTATGGTCAGCTAAAACACGAGTGAATTCAGAAACGTGATTTGTTAATCCCTCATCATCGCTGTAAATGATGTGTAGAAATCTGTTTTCCGAAAGCGTTTTTAACGGACCTGATTTTATTTTTTGTTGAAGCTCTGTCGGTATAATACTAAGGGACGGACTGCTTGCGAAGTAGCCATTAAACAGAAGAGGGTTGTTGAGCAGCGTGTAAACACTGAAAAACCCACTGTTAGAACCGCCAAAAAGGACTTTGAACGGAGCAGTCCGGTAGTTATTATCAACGTGCGGTATCAGCTCTGTCTCAAAAAAGTTAATATAATTATCCGGAATTGTTGTGTCTTGATTTCCCCTTGTTGGCAACAAAATGCGATTTCCTTCGGGTAAATCTATTCCAATAAGTATCATCTCAGGAATTTGTCCTCCGCCCATGTAGTCTAGTGTAGAAGCTAACATGGCGAACCGAGCTCGGTAATCTGAACCCAACATATACAGCACGGGATAGGTTTTCCTGGAACTATCGTAGTTAGCAGGTAAATGGATTGATAGTGGAATAGTTTTGTTTAACACTTTTGACTGAAGTGAAGATATTTCGCCTAAGGTAACTGCTGGTTCACTGTGTTCTGTTAAACGAGGAGAATCAGGATCTTTTTCTGTCTTTTCTTGAGCAAAGACAGTGTTTAACGATAAAGCACATGACAATATTAGTAATTTCGTTGTTTTCATATTTTCTTCTTTGTGTTTGCAATTCATAATTTCAACCCGCCAGCGGCTCGTTTACTAAAAAGGTCTATTTTGAATTGATGTTTATGAATTAAAAAGACAAACATACTTTTTGAGAGATTACCAGTCTTGTAAAATCTTGCTATTCTTTTTATAATCACCAGGAGTTACTCCAACGTATTTTTTGAAACTATGCGTAAAATGACTTTGGTCATAAAAGCCTGATTCAAGCGCAATTTCTACCAAAGGAACATCCTCATAAAAAAGCTTTTTTGAGTTTTCGATTCTAATGGTAGTTAGATATTCCAAAGGTGTTAAACCAATGTTCTTTTTAAAGCTTTTTTGTAGTTTAAATTTATTCACTCTAAACTTTTTTTGTAGCGTTTCTAAAGTGATTGATTGGTTATAATTTAGAGACAAGTAATTTAGGATATCGTCAAAAGGTTCGTTAGCATATTTTTTAAAACTTGGTTGATGAACATCATTCAAAGGATCCAAAAAAAGGTTTTCAATGATTTTAAAAATTGATGCTTCGTTTATGTCAAACTCACCGTTACGATATGAGATAAAATAAGGAAAGCTTGCCAGATAAGAATAATCAGCATTTATTTTTTTTGCAACATTTTTGATTACGTCATCGCTTATGTAAAGCGCCTTATAGGCCCAGGCATTTTTTTTATTGCTCCAGTTTTTATGAATTGAATAAGGGGGAATTAATTGTATTGCATTCTTACTGACCAAAAATCCTGAATTGTTAAATGCAATGTTTTCGCTTCCGTATTCGATATAAGCAAGACTCCAAGATTGATGAAAATGAAAAGGGAAGTTTTTATCGATAAACATAGCAGACTTAAGCTCAATACCGTCTAGCATTGATAATTTTGTTGTCTTTACTTTGTTTATTTCTATCATTTAAATTTGAATTTGGGCATTTGTTTTTCTCTAGTAAAGACAATATTTAGTGATATAACGATTATTAGTATTACTAATTTAGTAGTTTTTATATTTCCTCCTTTTGTCAATATGTTTGGTAACGATTAGCTATGCGTAGTGCGGGAGCAAAAAATCACTATTCTTCGATCTAGCACTTAGCCAAAGTTTATATTTTGTTTTTATATTTTCTAAAATACTAAATTTAATACTTTGGCGACAAACCAAATAAGCAATAACCTTTCGATTGAACCTAAACTCCGCATTATCGCATAGGTGTTGTTAGCCACCGTTTTTTATTTTCTCTTTTTCTTCTTTAGTGAACATTTTTTCAGCTGCGTGATTAATATTGAAATGTAATGTTTTTGTTTCCTTTTTAGATATCATTTCTAAGATATCAAGAAAGTAACCATTTGAGTCATCTCCTGAGCCAGTTATTCCTATTTTACCACCTAAAATATATTTAATCAAAGTAGCTCCGTCACTTGGGTTTAAAACAAAATAAGGGTTTTTAATCGTTCCGTCTCCACTTGACATTATTGAATAAACTATTTTCATAAATTTCTTTTTGTGAAATTCAGAATTCGGCTTTTCGAGTTTCATATAAGAATAACTCTTTTCCATCAAAGCAGAGAAATTAAGAGGATTTATTTTTAATAGACTATCGGATTTTATAATAGCCTGATCGAACTTTTCAAGTTTCACTAACTTATGTATTTCTCTTTCTGTTTTTAAAGTTTTATAAGGCTTGTAATTCTCTTCAGTTGTGTGTCCAATTAGCAAAGCAATAATATCGGAATTTGTTAATGTATCATCATTGTCATTAAATCTCTCTAATAATTTGGGATAATATAAAACACTTGTACTATCCTGACTTTGTCTTAAAATAGTTTCAAAATCTTTGTGATAGTTAAACATATTTTGAGAAAAACTGGAATTAGCAATAAACAGTAATAAGATTAGTATATTTTTTTTCATTTGCGTTTTATATGGTGGCTAACAATGATATAATAACAATTGCTATTATATCTTATATATAAATGTAGCAATATTAAACAAAAACCAGTCAGTATTGTTTAGTATTAATGAAATTGTCGATCTATATAAACATTACAGATTAGTTGCCAAGCGTATCGAAGCGAAAAATATATAGGGTCTTGTATTTTTAAAGCTTCTTTTGAACAAACAATTGCACACGAACAGACTATAATCTATAGTTTTTGTACTTTTATACGTACTCTTAAACCAATACCACATGAAAGCGCTGTATAAAAATCCAATAGCGATTATTCTTATCGTACTTGCCATTGCAGCTTATGTTTATTTCGAAGAACAGTTTCCGCCGGTTGATCTTTCTAATTTAGATCCGGGCAATGTGATTGCCATGTTGGGTTATATATCGGTTATTATGCTCATTGTAGAGCAATTTATAGAGATTTTTGTAGATGATCCGGGTGAGAAAGAAAAAAAGAGATGCAAAGACCGTATTGCCGATATTGATAAATATATGGAAGATATAGACGCTCCTATAGACCCCATGATGATTGATCCAGAAGAACCTTTAACCGACAAAGAGGAAGAGGGTAATATCAAAGAGGAAGACCGTAAAATAGCCGTGATGATGAAAGAAAAAAAAGGGTTAGAAGAACGACTTGTAAACCATGGAGTAAAAAGACATCGAAGAACCACAATTATAGCATTCGCAATCGGGCTGGTCCTTTCATTCTCGGGATTACGCCTAATATCAGGAATTATCTTTAGTGAACCAGAAACCGAAGCAGAGTTGTTTAAGATACAAGTGACTATTATACAATCTATCGATATTGTTCTTACCGCTGGTATTATTGCGGGAGGAAGCGGTCGAATGCATCGCCTTCTTAAAAGAATAAAGGCGACTATAGGGAACAATTACTAGGTAAAATATTGTGTTTGTTGATGGTTACCTGTAAAAATTCATTTCATCAATATATGCCCATACTTCTTTAGCCAATAGAGGTCTTATATTTTTACCGTCGGTAATAGCGTTACGAATAAAAGTTGACGAAACTTCCATGATTGGGGCATCTACTTTATGGATTTTTGGATGATCTTTAAACTGAGTTTCGATACTACCTTCAGCAATGCGTGGATAGACATAGATATTATGATTTTCTAAAATCACTTCATAGTTTTTCCATTTATGAAAACTTTTAAGGTTGTCTTCTCCCATAATGAGATTAAACTGATAATCAGGATAGTGTTCTTCAAGGTGTGCAAGGGTATACACCGTATAATTGGGTTGTGGTAGTTTAAATTCTATATCGCTGGGCTTTAGTTTTGGATAGGATTCTGTAGCGCGATATACCATTTCATATCGTTGCTGATTATCTAGCAGCGAACTTTTCTTTTTGTGAGGATTATGCGGGGTGACTACCATCCATATTTCATCAAGACCAGAATA
Organism: Aquimarina penaris; assembly: GCF_040786285.1. Lineage (NCBI taxonomy): Bacteria > Pseudomonadati > Bacteroidota > Flavobacteriia > Flavobacteriales > Flavobacteriaceae > Aquimarina > Aquimarina penaris. The sequence goes on along the minus strand of NZ_JBFMKQ010000001.1, from coordinate 599,343 downwards.
CTCTGCCATATGATTGGCGATAGCTAAATGACCCACATGTATTGGATTAAAGGTCCCGAAATATAGTCCGATTTTTTTCATAGAAAAAAGTCTTTTTTTCATTTCCTTGAAGGCGGAAATCTTTTAATTCTATCACTAACCTAAAAGAAACTTCTTCACTAATTGGTGTACTTCAACTTTAGCTTTTTCGAGATCATCATTGGTTACAATAGCATCAAATTGTGGCGCAGTAGCCATCTCGGTAGAAGCTTTGGCAACACGCATATTGATCTTATCTTCAGACTCGGTTTTACGTTTTTTTAGACGAATTTTTAGTTCCTCGATACTTGGTGGCTTCACAAAAATTGCCAAAGTACGATCGGGATATATCCTCTTTATATCCAGACCTCCAACTACATCAATATCAAAAATTACATGCTTACCGCTATCCCAAAGTCGTTGTACTTCGGTTTTAAGGGTTCCGTAAAAATTATCTCGATATACTTCTTCCCATTCTAAAAACTCATCGGCTTTTATTTTGTCTTTAAACTCTCTTAACGACAAGAAATAGTAATCTTTTCCGTGAATTTCTGCACCCCGAGGTTCTCTGGATGCTGCCGAAATCGAAAACCCAAGATTTAACTCTTCTTCGTTGAGTAAATATTTAACTAAAGTAGTTTTTCCACTACCAGATGGCGCCGAAAGTACAATAAGCTTTCCCTGGTTCATTTACAACACGTTTAGTAATTGTTCCTTAATTTTTTCTAATTCGTCTTTCATCTGCACCACCAATTGTTGCATTGGAGCGTAATTAGATTTACTACCTATGGTATTGATCTCACGGCCAATTTCTTGGGTAATAAAACCAAGTTTTTTCCCGTTAGAATCTGCAGAATTCAAGGTGGTTGTAAAGTATTCTAAATGATTGGTAAGTCGAACTTTTTCTTCGGTAATATCAAATTTTTCGAGATAATAAATCAACTCTTGCTCAAAACGATTTTGATCTACTTCTTCTTTTAGGTCTGATACAGCTTTGTGTAATCGTTCTTTAACGGCTTCAATACGTTCTGGATCTATTTTTATGACTTGATCCAGCAAATCACCTATGTTTTTAGCACGAAAAGTAAAATCTTTTTCTAAAGCTTTACCCTCATCAATTCTATATTCTTCTATTTTAATCAAGGCATCTTGTAACGCTTCTTTTATTGCACTAAATTCTTCTTCATTAATCTCTTCACGTTCAATTTTTAAAGCATCTGGCATACGAACGGCCATTTTCATTAATTCGGTAGTATCGCCTTGATGTACATTAGATAATTGTCTGATGTATTCTTTTACAATAGCTTCATTAACCTTTGTAGATGTTTCTTCTCCAGTGGCTTCAACATATAATCCAAAATCAACTTTACCTCTGCTTAAAGCTTTCGCAATGGTATTGCGCATTTCGAGTTCTTTTTCTCGGTATTGAGAAGGGATTCTTGCATTAAGATCTAAGTTTTTGCTATTAAGCGACTTAACCTCGATGGTTATTTTTTTTGTAGGTAGCTGCAGGATGGATTTCCCGAAACCTGTCATAGATTTGATCATAGAATTATGCTAAAAGTTGCACGAAGATACAAACTAATTACGAATGCATAATGACGAATTACGAATGATAGGGTGACCGACTACATCTTTATGCTTTCAACGTTTTATATTATGCTTCGGGATTCTTATTCCTGATTCTTTTGTATAATTTAATACCAAGCATTAACAAAACAGATAGGGCTACGATACCGATGACTCCGTAGATCCAGTTTATAGCATCTCGAACAACAACTAGAAAGATAACCGAGAATAAAATGATAGTAGATCCTTCGTTCCAGATTCGCATTTGACTAGATGACCACTTTATAACATCATTTTGAAGTTGTTTGTAGATGAGATGACATTTAAAATGATAGGCAAATAACAAAACTACGAAGCCTAACTTAACATGCATCCAAGGTTGTTGCAACCATGCAGGCATTAAGATTAATAACCAAATTGCAAATAACGTTGCCAATATTGCAGAAGGCCAGGTGATGATAAACCAAAGCCGTTTCGCCATTAATTTGAGTTGATTACCTAATATTTCTCTGTCGGGTGAAGGTTTTTGAAAAGCTTCAATCTGATAGATAAATAATCTCGGGATATAAAATAGCCCCGCGAACCATGTGATCACAAAGATCAGGTGCAGGGATTTTATGTAGTTGTAGTATTCTAGCATTTAGTCTTCAACAAAAAGATAATTAAGCTGCAATGTATTAAACGCTGAATTAAATTCTGTAATTTCTTCTGAAATTAATTTATCAAAAGCCGTTAACTGATCATTGATTTGTTTGACCAACTCATTTTTTACCGCAATATCCTGTTCGGTTGGACCAAAATCACCCATGCCTACTAAAGAATTAAGATGCCCAAGTTTGTTAGTTAATTTAATGGGAAAGTTGAGAGGATCCTGATTACTTTTATTCTTAGTTTGGTACAATGCTTTTTCGATCTCGCCAAATTGTTGTTGTAATTCTGAAGCTTTTTTGACTAAATCTTTGGTCTTTTCGTTGGATGTATATTGTTTCTCGAATGCTTTAAGCTGAGTGTTGATCTTTCTGATTTTTTTGATCGATTGATGTGCTTTATCTACAGTTTCGTTCACACTGGTGATAAAATCAAACTGAGCTTGCATTTGCTGAGGTGTTGCTTCTGCTCTTGGGTCGGCTACAATAGTAAAAGGCTGCTTGGCAACTTCTTTTCCATTTACATTTAAACTTACTTTGTAAGTACCAGGTACAGCTTTGGGGCCATCAAGATTTGCCCACCAAAGGATCATTCCTTTTAATTTTTCTGCTCCTTTGCCACGCATATTCCAGGTAAATAGATGAGCTCCTTTTTCTTCTATGTCTAACCGATCTTTTTTATCTTTTGCTTTATTGCTAAATGATTTTAACGTGTCGTTTTTTGTATTAAAATAGGTGAGTGCAATGGTATCTTTTGTGGTATCAAAATTTTGTATATAGAAATAAGTCATTACTCCGGCGGGGTGATTAGTGCCTTCGGTCTTAGAGTCTTTAACACTTTCTCCTCGCATGCGATATGCATTCTTGGGTTGATATAGAATGTGGTTTTGTGTTTTTAAATTATCATTTAACTGATGCAACACAGTAAGGTCATCAATAATCCACAAACTTCTTCCCTGAGTAGCAACAATCAAGTTATTTTGTTTGATGGTTATATCTGTAATAGGTACAATCGGTAAATTTAATTGAAAAGATTGCCAGTTCTTACCATCATTATAAGAGATGTACATGCCAGTTTCTGTACCAGCATATAATAATCCCTTACGTTTAGGATCTTCTCGTAGAACGCGTGTAAAATGCTCTGGGGCAATTCCGGTAGTAATTTTGGTCCAAGATTTACCATAATCGGTAGTTTTATATAGATATGGAGCAAAATCACCTGATTTGTATCGTGTTCCGGCAATATAACATGTGCCTTCATTAAAAGTACTGGGTTCTATGCTATTGATCATCATCCATTCGGGCATTCCTTTAGGAGTTACATTGTTCCATGTTTTTCCACCATCCTGACTGAGGTGCACCAACCCATCATCACTTCCTACCCACAGCAACCCTTCTTTTAAAGGACTTTCGGCGGCTGCAAAAATGGTGCAATAATATTCTACCGATGTATTATCCTGAGTAATCGGTCCACCAGAAGATTTTAATTTTTCTGGATCATTTCGTGTAAGATCGGGGCTAATCACCTGCCAGCTTTGCCCTTCATTTTCGGTTACATGAACACGGTTAGAGAAGGTATACAATCGATTAGGGTTATGTTTTGAAAACAGAATCGGGAAATTCCACTGAAAGCGATATTTCATATCCTCGGCCCCATGTCCCATGGGGTTATCTGGCCAAACACTTACAGAACGTATGGTTTCGGTTTTGTGGTTTACACGAGTTAAAAAACCATCGTAACTTCCGCCATAAACAATATCATTGTTTTTAGGATCTACGGCGATGTGCGCTGATTCTCCACCAGCGGTGCGTTCCCAATCATTTTCAGAAATGGATTGACCGGTACTTCTGTGGTTAATTCGTATGGTAGAATTGTCTTGCTGCGCGACATATATTCTATATGGAAAATGGTCGTCTGTCGTTACTCGATAAAACTGTGAAGTAGGTTGGTTGTGATATGTACTCCAGGTCTCGCCTCCATCATAGGTAATTTGTGCACCCCCATCATCACCGATAATCATGCGTTTTGGATTTTCTGGAGCAATCCATAAATCATGATGATCTCCATGTGGAGCACGAAAGCTACTAAAGTTTTTTCCGCCATCTTTACTTTTATGATAGGATACATTTACCACATAAACGATGTCTTTATCTTTTGGATCGGCATAAATACGAGAATAATACCAGGCACGTTGACGTAAGCTACGATCGCTATTCAGTTGATTCCATGTTTCACCTCCATCATCACTACGATAAACGCCCCCTTTTTCTTTGTTTTCTACGATAGCCCAAACGCGTTCGCTATCTACCGGAGAAACGGTAACTCCTATAATCCCCAGTGTGTCTTTTGCAAACCCTTTATGTTTTGAGATTTCCTTCCATGTTGTTCCGCTATCGGTACTTTTCCATAAGGCAGAGCCATCTCCACCAGAACTTAAACTATACGGTGTTCTTCTCGCATTCCAGGTAGAAGCGTATAAAATTCTTGGATTGTTAGGGTCTAGGGTTAAATCAACTGCGCCAGAATTTTGATTGGCAAAAAGAACTTTACTCCATGTTTTTCCACCATCAGAACTTTTATAAACTCCTCGATCCTGGGTAGGTTTATAAATATTACCGAGTACTGCGGCATACACAATATCAGGATTGGTGGGATGAATAGATATTCTGGGGATATGCCTGCTTTTAGGTAGACCAGATTGTACCCATGTTTTTCCTGCATCTACACTTTTCCATACTCCATATCCCGAAGACACATTGCCTCTCAGAGTTTTTTCGCCACCCCCAACATAAATAACATTAGGATCACTTTTAGAAACCGAAATAGACCCAACCGAGCCTCCAAAAAAACCATCAGAAATATTCTCCCATGTACGTCCGCCATCTGTAGTTTTCCAAATACCACCACCAGTGGCTCCAAAATAGAATAAATTTGGTTTTCCTGGTACTCCTGTTACTGCTGCACTTCGCCCCCCGCGAAACGGCCCAATCAATCGGTATTCGAGAGCATCGTATAATTCTTGAGTATACGTTTGAGCATGGATAGTAAAAATACTTCCAAAAGCAAAAAAGAGGATACAAAGTACCCTGTAGTAATGTGAGTGCATGTTCGCTGAGTTTTTAGTTGAAAATACCCTAGCATTTTGTACATGTAGATTTGATGGGATACTAAAGTGAGGAATTAAAAATAATTTGAAAACATTTTCACGTAATTTTAACCTTGTATACTTTAGTTTGATTGTTATTTTTGAAATATGTTTCAGGAAGGATTTACATTAGTGTTAAGTTGTTTGGGTGTTATCCAGGCACTTTTTCTTTGCTTTTATCTTTTTACGTTAAAAAAAGGAAACAAAATAGCTAACAGATTTTTGGCTTTTGTTTTATTAGCACTAACCATTCGAATTGGCAAATCTGTTTTTCATAATTATATAGAGGTTGATCCTGGGGTAAGAAATATAGCGATTTCTACTTTTTTAACTGTAGGGCCATTTTTATGGTTTTATGGTCAATCTCTTTTAGACAAACAGTTCTCTTTCTCAAATAGAAAGTATATTCATTTAGTTCCTTTTGGAGTCTTTTTCTTATCCAGCCCAATACTTCCTAATAGAGGGGACTTCATTTCTTATCTACTATATTCTATGGTTCTTTTTCATTTAGGAATGTATTTGACTATTTGTTGGAGATATATTTTCAAGAATAAGAATGAGGTAAGTGTACAACTCCTAAAATGGTATAGAAATATTGTGATTGGAGTTAGTGTTATTTGGGTATTATATGTCGCAATTTTCATGAAGCTTATTCCATTTTATATTTTGGGAGCTATTTCTTTTTCTTTTTTGATCTACATATTTTCTTTTCTTCTGTTAAAGCGACATGTTTTTTCTTTAGAAAAGTATAGTAATTCAAGTATAAACAGAAAGGTTTCCAAAAAACTAATAGAAGAACTTAAGTCTTTGTTCGAAGCCGAAGCAATGTATTTAGAAAATTCTATTTCATTAAATTCTGTTGCAGAACGACTTTCGGTTAAACCTAGAGAATTATCACAGGTTATTAATGAAAATGAACAAAAAAATTTCTCTGAGTTTGTGAACCACTATAGAATAAAAAGAGCAAAGCAATTACTTATTGATCCAAATTATGATTTAGAAAAAATAGCCACAGTGGCTTATGATTCAGGTTTTGGAAATGTCACTTCATTTAATTTGGCATTCAAATTCGAAACTCAAATTACTCCTTCGCAATATAGAAATCAATATAAAATTACCTAGTTTTCGTTTTAAAAATCATGTTTTTTAAAGAGTTTTGATGTGATGTTTTGGATTTTGCGCTAAGAAAACATTAAAAACATGAAAACATATCTTTTTGTAATTCTTACGTTAATCTTGTGTACTACAATTAATGCACAATCTGAAGAAGAAAATATTAAAACAACGATTAATAAATACTTGAGTGGCACCTCATACAATACACCAGAAATGATTGAAGAGGCATTTTATGAAGAGGCGACGTTATTTCTTACTCACAAAGAAAAAAAACTTTGGATTGTACCTGTTAAAGAGTATGTATCATGGTTTCAAAATAAAGAGAAAGGAAAATTTAATGGTCGTATTGGTAAGGTATTGTCAATCGATCAGCAAAATGATATAGCAATGGCAAAAGCCGAAATATTGGCGAAAGGAAAAGAAATAAGATATATGGATATTTTCCTGCTGAAAAAAATTGAAGGAGAGTGGAAGATCATTAGTAAAGCAGCAACTAGAATAAATTAGTTTATTTAGTAGGTTCTTCTGAAATTATAAGTTTGGTTCTTACCTCGCGGTTTAAAAAATATCCAGTAACAATGGTTGCCAGTACATCTGAGATAGGAAATGAAATCCAAACACCTAATTCACCATAAAACTTGGGTAAAATTAAAACTAACGGAATAAAAAAGAAGCCTTGTCGGGATAGGGTTAGGAGTAATGCGGGGACCACTTTTCCGACGGCCTGAAAATAAGCAGCACCAATAAGTTGTAATGCAATAATGGGTGTGGCTGCAAAAACCCATCGCATAGGCTCGGCAGTATGAGAAAGTACAAATTGGTTTAGTGCTAATTCTTTCGAACTTAGATTAGGGTCATTACTTAAAAACAAAGATGTAATTTCTGAAGGAAAAACCATTAATCCGATAAAAACTAGTGTAGCAACAATAGATGCATACATAATCGCTGTGTTAATGGTTTGACGTACACGGGGATATTGCTGAGCGCCATAATTGTATCCCGCAATAGGCAAAAACCCTTGTGTTACTCCAAATACAGGAAATAAAGCAAACATCAACATTCTACCAATAATGGCATATACAGCAACTAAGCCTTCTTGTCCTAAATTGAATAAGATGTTGTTCATCAACAAATAAGTGACACTTACGACCGCTTGCCTGGCCATGGTAACCCCGCCTAGTGATGCAATTTCGGATACAATATCTTTTTGCAGCCCAAAATGGCGAAAGCCGATTTTTAATTCAGAATTTTTAGAAGAAAAAAACCAAAAAACATACAAAAAACATGCTAGATACGAACCCGTAGTTGCCCATGCTGCACCATGCATTCCCATATCCAGCACATAAATAAAAATATAATCTAGTAATAAGTTACTAATGGTAGGAATGATCATTGCGGTCATTGCAAACTTAGGTTTTCCTTCGGCTCGTATTACCGTATTTCCCATCATGGCAAAACCAAGAATGGGCACACCGTATAATAGGATGGTGTAATAGATTTTTGCAGGCTCGAATATGTCGCCTTTTCCTCCAAATCTTGGGATAATATCATCAACAAAGATCAGCCCTAGGATTACTAAAGGTACCATGACTATGAACCCAAGAGAAATCTGATTGCCAAAGGTTTTTAGTGCTTTTTCTCTGTTTTCGGCTCCTAAAGCGCGCGAAATAATACTCGATCCTCCGACGCCAATAGACATACCTAACGCTCCAATAAAAAATGACACCGGTAATACTACATTAATTGATGCAAAAGCGATAGAGCCAATCCAGTTGCCCACAAAAATTGAGTCGACTAGAATATTGAGCGACATCACCAATATCCCGATCGAAGCCGGAACCGCCTGTTTTATTAATAATTTTCCGATAGGTTCGACACCCAGGGCTTCAGAGGAGACTTTTGCCATTATACTGAAGCAGTTTTAACAGAAACCCATTCATTTACCCAATTTGCCAGTACATCTGCCCATTCGTCACGATCATTGAGACAAGGGATGGTGGTAAATTCTTGACCGCCAACTTCGTGAAAAATTTCTTCACCTTCCATGGCGATTTCTTCTAAAGTTTCTAGGCAATCCGACACAAATGCCGGAGTAACAATAGCCATTTTTTTGATTCCTTCTTTACCCATTCTTTCGATAGTGCGATCGGTATAAGGCTGTAACCATGGATCAAAACCTAATCTAGATTGAAATGAGGTAGAATACGTTCCGTTTTTAAGCCCCAATTTTTTAGCTACCTGTACTGTGGTCATCTCACATTGATGACGATAACAGAACTCGTGTTGCACTGCTCCTTTTTTAAAGCAACACTTTCCGTCCATTTTACAGTTTCCATTACTAATATCACTTTTTCTAATGTGTCTCTCAGGTACTCCGTGATAGCTAAACAAAAGGTGTTCATAATCCAAGTCTTTAATTTTTTCGGCAATACTATTGGATAACACATCAATGTATTCTGGTTTGTTATAAAACGCAGGAATATCGACGAATTTCATATTTGGAAAATGTGCAGTACGTAATTCTTCGGCTAAAACTAATATGGTTTCTGTAGTCGCCATAGCAAATTGCGGATACAACGGGATAATCATTACCTCATCCACTCCTTTATCATGTAGTTCTTGTAATCCTTTTTTGATATTCATAGAACCATATCGCATTGCTAATCCCACAGGAATCGAAGTACGTTTTGCGACTTTATTTTGTAATCTTTCTGAAAGAACAATAAGTGGAGAACCTTCATCCCACCATATTTTTTTATAGGCAGCAGCAGATTTTTTAGGTCGGGTATTTAAAATAATTCCTTTTACCAGTAACGTTCTGGCCCAAAGAGGAACATCTATAACTCTTGGATCCATTAAAAACTCACCAAGATACTTTTTTACATCTTTAGGATCTGTGCTGTCTGGTGATCCGAGGTTAACAAGAAGTACTCCTTTACTCATATTTTTTCTTTTTCAGATGTAGCAAAAATACAAACAATTAAGAGCTTGAATACTAAAAAAACGATAAGACTTTTTGATAGTGCGATTGCTTAATTTTTAAAACTCAAACATACCTTATAATTACGTTAAATTGTAATAAACTCGAAGTTGAGTAGTTTTATTTTAGTATTTTTATGTAGATAAAAAAGCAAAGATGAACCCGGTACAATTAAATATTTATTATTTAATTGTTAAGTCTGCTATAGGGTAGATATGGGTTGCATGTGACTGTTAACAAACAATATTAAAAACCACATGAAACGTATTATTGTAGATGTCGAAAAAGACAAACTACCTTTTGTCCTGGAACTATTAGAACAATTTGAATTTGTATCAGTACTAGCAGATACTACTGATGAGGATCAAGGAATGTATGATTCTATAGTTTCTTTACAAAAAGGAATTGGGATTCCCAGAGTGGAATTATTCGACTAAGCGGTCTTTAATTTAGACTCGTGACATATTTTTTTGGAGTAGTGCCGAATTTCTTTTTAAATGCGGCGATAAAATGACTCGCCGTACTGTAGCCTACTTTTAGCCCTACTTCATTGACATTATGACCACCTGTAGCCAATAGTTGTCGGGCTACTTCCATTTTATAATCAAATAAGAAAGCATAGACCGGTTCTCCATATATTTGTTTAAAACCATCTTTAAGTTTTTTAAGGGGCAATCCAATTTCTTTAGATAATTCCTGTAATGTGGGAGGTTCGGCCATTCTTGCAATAATAATCTCTTTGGCTTTTTTGATTTTTATTACATTTTCTTCATCGACCAAAAATGGGCATTGTTCTATATCGGCATCTTCGGGTCTATTAAAATAGAGGCTTAATAATTCGTATGCCTTTCCTTTAAAATATAAGAATTTAATAGATTGATGTAAGCTGTAGTTCATGATTTGATTTAATACGACAGCCATAGAAGGTGAGATGTTCCCATCGTTGTAATATTTTTTATCCCGGTTTCCTTCTCCAAGGAATGGGATATAGTCTGCTTCTCTAGAAAATAAAGAGTGAAACTTTTTTATGGATATTAGTATGGTAATTAGCCAAGAATCTTTTTTCATTTCCAGATTCATGGGCAAATTTCGCTGTGGATTATACAGCAAAAGCGAATTTTCCTCAGAAAGATTCAGGGCATAACTTCCATTATTAAAATTGAAGGTAACGGCACCCTTTACACAAAAGTGAAATTGAATAAAACTACTATCAATATCTCGGATAACTTTTTGACTTTCAGGAGTTTCATTTTGAAATTTAAGGATGTGAAATCCTTCTTCGATTTGAGTTTCTTCTAAAATACCCGGAGCGTTATTTTTTAATTCAATTTCCATTTCCATATATGTTATTTATTTAGAATAAATCTAAACTATCGACAAGAGAACCTCTTGAATTACTACAAAAATAGGTGTTTTTGCTCATTTTTGTCTAAATAATATCTTAAACAACGTTTTTCGACACTAAAAATCCCTCTGGCGTTATTTTTTTCGAAGATGGTGGGATATTTTTGTGACGGAAATTTAGATTTGATTGGATGGAGCCTCACCTAAGAGCGAAAGGAACAAATTTTTATACTATCGGACTCAGCTATAAAAAAGCTGATGCAGAGATTAGAGGTCACTTTAGCGTAAGTGATGAAGGTAAGGTTGCGATATTACATCAAGCCAAAGAAGAAGGTATTGAAGCCTTATTAGTTACTTCTACATGTAATCGAACAGAGTTACATGGTTTTGCACAACACCCATTTCAGTTAATCAAACTACTTTGTGAACATACGCATGGTACTGTAGAAGAGTTTGAAAAAGTGGCGTATGTATATAAAAACAGCAATGCCGTAGCGCATCTGTTTAAAGTGGGTACTGGTCTTGATAGCCAGATTTTAGGTGATTTTGAAATTATAAGTCAACTAAAACTTAGTTTTAAAGCATCAAAAAAAGTAGGCGTAACAAATCCATTTCTTGAGCGTCTTATCAATGCCGTGATTCAGGCAAGTAAACGAATTAAGAACGAAACCGAAATTTCTTCGGGAGCTACGTCTGTGTCCTTTGCTTCGGTGCAGTACATTCAGAAAAACGTTGAAAATATTTCAAATAAGAATATATTACTTTTTGGCACAGGAAAAATAGGTCGAAATACTTGTGAGAACTTAGTAAAACATACCAAGAATGATCATATAGTTCTAATCAACCGAACCAAAGATAAAGCAGAAAAAATAGCGGGTAAGTTTAATCTTGTCGTAAAAGAATATGCAAATATACAATCCGAAATCAAGAATACAGATATTCTGATTGTTGCTACAGGAGCCCAAAACCCTACAATTTCTAAGCAATTGATCCACTCAGACAAACCCTTATTGATTTTGGATCTATCTATTCCCAAAAATGTTTCTGATGATGTTACCGAATTACCTAATGTTACTTTAGTACATCTGGATCATTTATCAAAGATGACCGATGATACGCTACAAAGAAGACAGCAGTACATTCCTCAGGCAGAAGATATCATCGAAGAAGTGCGATTAGAGTTTGATAGTTGGTTAGATACTCGAAAATTTGCCCCAACAATCAAAGCCTTAAAAAATAAATTGACGACCTTAAAAGATGCGGAGTTAAATTTGCAACGAAAAAAATATGAAGATTTTGATGAGGAACAAGCTGATATAATCAGTAGCCGCATCATTCAAAAAATAACAAATCATTTTGCCAATCATCTCAAAGATGAAAACACTTCGGCAGATGAGAGTATCGAATTAATTCAAAAAGTTTTCCAATTACAAAATAAATAGTCTTGGCTAAAACGATTCGTATAGGTACCAGGGATAGTGAGTTAGCACTTTGGCAAGCTAATACTGTACAAAACAAGTTGACAGATCTTGGTCATAAAACAGAATTGGTTCCTGTAAAATCAACAGGAGATATTGTGCTTGATAAACCATTATACGAATTAGGAATCACTGGGATTTTTACTAAAACCTTAGACATAGCAATGCTAAATGGTGATATAGATATCGCTGTTCATTCTATGAAAGATGTTCCTACAGCCTTACCAAAGGGAATAGTAGAAGCGGCCGTTTTAGAGAGGGCCAATGTAGAAGATATTTTGGTGCATAAAGAATTGGATTTTTTAGAAAATGAAGGCACCATTGCTACAGGTAGTTTACGCCGACAGGCACAATGGTTACACAAATATCCGAACCATAAAGTGGTTGATCTACGCGGAAACGTAAATACTCGTATGCAGAAACTTATGGATAATAGTGATTGGAACGGAGCCATTTTTGCTGCTGCAGGATTAGAACGTATTCATCTAAAGCCAGAGAATTATATCAATTTAGACTGGATGATCCCTGCACCTGCTCAAGGAGCGATGTTGGTTGTTGCTAAAGAAGAAGATGAGTATTGCAGAAAAGCATTGTCTCAGTTAAATCATGAAACATCAGAAATCTGCGTACATATCGAAAGAGAATTTCTTAGAGAATTAGAAGGAGGTTGTACGGCGCCCATTGGAGCCTTAGCGATTATTAAACATGGGAGTATTCATTTCAAAGGAGCTTTACTTAGCCTGGATGGGAAACATAAGATTGAAGTCAAAAAGGATATTAAGCTCGAAGAAAGAATGGGTTTTGGGAAAAAATGTGCACAAGAAATATTGAATAATGGAGGGGCAGAATTGATGAAGGAGATTAAAGCCATGATGAAATAGATTGAGTGCTAAACCTTCCATACTATCCACTAAAAAATTATCTTTTGCTCAAAAAGAATTAGTACTTAATTCGGGTTTGGGATTTGTTGAATATAACGGGATTGAAATAGAGCTTTTGGAGATTAAAAAAGATACGCAAATCCAGAATGCAATTTTTACCAGCAAGAATGCGGTAAAAGCGATTATAGAATCTGGAATTAACGTTTCAAATTGTTTCTGCGTCGGTTCGACTACCAAAAAGTTATTAGAAAAAAATGGCCAAAAAGTAATAGAAACTGCTCAAAATGCTTCAGATTTGGCCAAAATCATTATAAAAAAGCACAAAAATGAGTCTTTTCTGTTTTTTTGTGGAAATTTAAGACGAAATGAATTACCCGATCTTTTACAACAAAATAATATCAAGGTAAAAGAACAGGTAGTGTATAAAACATATCTGAATTCGAAGAAATTTGATCGTTCTTTTGATGGGATTCTATTTTTTAGTCCATCGGGAGTTCAAAGTTATGTTGCAGAGAATAGTATTAAAAAAAGTACTGTTTTTTGTATTGGGGCTACTACGGCTTCTGAAGCAAAAAAACATACTGATACGATTATAATAGCTAATAAACCTACCGTAGAAAACGTGATTGTTCAAGCGGTAAAGTATTTTAAATAAATAAACGAATTGTCATTCCTGCGTAGGCAGGAATCCACTTTTGTAACAATTAAAAAGATCCTGAATCAAGTTCAGGATGACAGAAAATATGATAAAAAACGATTTATTTCTTAGAGCCTTAAAAGGAGAAACCGTAGAGCGCCCTCCGGTATGGATGATGCGCCAGGCAGGTCGATATTTGCCCGAATTTATGAAATTAAAGGCTAAATATGATTTCTTTACTCGTTGTCGTACTCCAGAATTGGCTTCAGAGATTACGGTACAGCCAATAGATATCATTGGCCCGGATGCAGCGATCTTGTTTAGTGATATTTTGGTGATTCCGCAGGCTATGAATATCGAGGTAGAGATGAAAGATGGGATTGGTCCTTGGTTGCCGAATCCGATTCGTACTTTAAAAGACGTAGAACAAGTTATTGTTCCCAATGTTTATGAAGAACTTGGATATGTAATGGATGCGATTAAATTAACCAAAGAACGCCTGGATAATAGAGTACCACTTATTGGGTTTGCTGGTTCGCCATGGACTATTTTGTGCTATGCAGTGCAAGGGCAAGGATCGAAGAATTTTGATAAAGCTAAAGAACTGTGTTTTACACAACCTGAAGCTGCTCATCAATTATTACAAAAAATCACAGATACAACCATAGCATATTTAAAAGCAAAAGTGGCTACCGGTGTGAATGCTGTTCAGGTATTTGATAGTTGGGGAGGGATGTTATCACCGGTAGATTATCAAGAATTCTCCTGGAAATATATTCAACAAATTGTAGATGCTCTTAAAGAGGAAACCGAAGTCATTGTTTTTGGAAAAGGATGTTGGTTTGCATTGCAAGAAATGGCAAATTCGGGAGCAGCAGCACTTGGAGTAGATTGGACGTGTTCTGCAAGAAATGCACGGTACTTAAGCCGAGGAAATATTACACTACAAGGTAATTTTGATCCGTCAAGATTGCTATCACCACCGGCAGAGATCAAAAAAATGGTGAAGCAAATGATCGATGAGTTTGGTAAGGATCGTTATATAGCGAACCTGGGACATGGGATTCTTCCAAATATCCCTGTAGAGAATGCTAGAGCATTTGTGGATGCAGTAAAAGAGTATAGATAGATAATAATGAGGGTTTGGAGTGTATTGCGAAGACTTAGTCTGAGAGAATTACTTCAATTAACGGGGGTAATGCTTCAAAATCCGTTATTTATTATTCCAACTTTAAAGGCAACAAAGCAAACGATACGTATTTGCAATGTTATTTATGAACATACACATCATAAACACGGTAAAGCGAATGCTTTTCGACATGCTTTATGGAATGTATTAATTTGCCAAAAAACCTATTATTTCACTAAAAATGTTGAAAAATCCATCATTTGGAGTCAAAAAGTGACCGATTTGCATGAAAAACTGGCTCCAAATGAACCTTTAGAAAAGGCAATGGATTTGCATAATAATAAAATGGGTAGGTCATGTTTTACTACCTTGAAGAGTAGTTCTGAAGAAGAAATTATTACTTTTTTAAAGAAAGGTGTACAAAAGGCTAAGAAAGTAACAGAAATCAAAGACATATGGGATCATCAAAACAATTTGGTTTATCTTTCTGAAGAGTAAATGAAACAAAATTGATTAAATGACTACTTATAAGAAGCAATAATCATAAAATAACACTTATGTTCAAAAACATTATTAGCGGAATTAAAGCATATTTTGGAACGTTTAATTTGATTTTTAAACTAGGATTGTGGAAATATTTTGCCATCCCTATTTTGATAAGCTTGCTTACAGGGTTGGGCTTTGTTGCTTTAGCGTATTTCTTTTCGGATAACCTGGGACTATTAATTGCCAAAGTTTGGCCATGGGAGTGGGGGTCTGAAACGTTTGCAACGATCAGTACGTACCTGGGAGGATTTTTAATCCTGGTTTTGGGACTGGTATTGTACAAACACATTGTCATGGCATTGTCTGCACCATTTATGAGTCCGGTTTCAGAAAAAGTTGAAGCTCATATTTTAGGCGAAACCAATCATACACATCGTAATACATCGTTTAGACAGCAATTGTCCAGAGGTATTCGCATTAACTTGCGAAACCTATTCAAAGAATTGTTGTTTATGTTGCCATTGTTGATTCTTAGCTTTATCCCGGTAGTTGGTATTGTAGCGACAATACTAATTTTTCTTATACAGGCATATTATGTAGGCTTTGGTAATATGGATTACACTATGGAACGTCATTTTAATTATAAAGAAAGTATCCAATTTGTAAGAAAAAATAGAGGCACAGCAATAGGTAACGGTATTGTATTCGTATTGATGCTTTTTATACCGATTATAGGGTTCATTATTACCTTGCCTATATCTGTGGTTGCGGCATCGTCTGCAACGGTAAAAATTTTAGATGAGAAAAAGCTTATAATAACGAACAATGTTTCAGAAAAACCTAAAGAAGTCGAAGCTTAGGTTTGTACTTCAAGAACATCATATAAAATAGTATGAAAGACAAATTTTACCAATACATACAAAATCTTCAGGATACCATTACTTCAAAATTGGAGGAAATTGATGGTAAGACCAAATTTAAAGAAGATCTTTGGAAACGACCAGAAGGAGGAGGAGGCAGAACCCGAGTAATCGAGGGCGGAAATGTATTCGAAAAAGGAGGGGTAAATATTTCTGGAGTACATGGTACATTACCCAAAGCGATGCAAAGCTATTTTAATGTTGGAGATGTTGATTTTTTTGCTTGTGGATTGTCTTTAGTATTACATCCCGCTAATCCAATGGTTCCTACAGTTCATGCCAATTGGCGATATTTTGAAATGTATGATAAAGATGGGACTGTTGTTGATCGATGGTTTGGTGGCGGCCAGGATTTGACACCCTATTATTTGTTTGATGAGGATGCAATCCATTTTCATAAGGTTTGTAAAACGTCTTGTGACAAGCATAATCCAGATTTTTATGCAGCGTATAAGAAAAAATGTGATGAATACTTTTACAATTCTCACCGCGGAGAAGGGCGTGGAATTGGAGGCTTGTTTTTTGATTATTGCAAAGCAAATGATGAAATGACCATAGAAAATTGGTATGATTTTGTTACAGAAGTAGGAAACAGCTTTCTTGAGGCCTATATACCTATAGTAGAACGTAGAAAAGGGATAAAATATACCGATGCTCAAAGAAATTGGCAAGAAATTAGACGGGGTCGTTACGTAGAATTCAATTTAGTACATGATAAAGGAACACTATTTGGATTAAAAACAAATGGTAGAATAGAAAGTATCTTAATGAGCCTTCCACCCAGCGTACAATGGCGGTATAACCATAATCCAAAACCGGGAAGCGAAGAGGAAAAACTAGTTAAAGTGCTTAAAAAACCCGTTGAATGGCAATAGTTTGAATTTTTTTTATTATCTTGCGCTCGTATTAATTAAGATGTATCATATTATGTCTTAATCATTTAACACAAGCCCTTATGAAAAAACTTCTACTATTATCTATTGTGATCCTACTTGTTAGCTGTAATCTTTTTGAGCCTAAGAAAGAAGGATTTGCTAAATTTTCAAAAAACAAAATTGAATTCAAAAACAACACGATTGTTCTTACAAGTGATTATGTAAAAGCAACTCCAGATGATTTCAAAGCAAAAATTGATTTGCTAGAAGGTAATCTAAAATTTAAAAATGTTGCCCTTGCAGAATTGAAGAAGATCGAGGATAAAAATGTAGATTTCGAATTATTTGTTGATGAAACAAATATAGAGAACTACGTATTTATCTACACTTGTGATTATTATCAGTTTGATGAACACAGAGCTGCAAGAGTTGTGCAGGCACTTAGTGATCAGGTAAAGGATGAGTCCAATGTCCAGGAAGTGAAATACAAAAGAATCCACGGTCGATTTTTCTTCACTCCGACATCTAAAGTTGTTAAGCTTAAGTATTTAAAAGCTTACAAGAAAGACAAAAAATTTCAAACCGAATATATCGTTGCTTCAAAATCTGGAGGTGTTGGTCTATTGATCAGTAATCTTGAAGATATCGATTTTGAAAGCTCTATAAAGCGTTTCGCCTCAAAGTAAATACCAATTTTGGTTTTTCCAAAGAAAAGCAAAATGCCGTATCTTAGACAATAATTAATGAGTCTGGATGCGGCATTTTTTATACCAGAAAACATAGGTGATTTTCTATGAAAACCAAAAAACATATACTACAACGGGTTGCAATATTTTTTATCTTAGTTTTTGTTGTCGGTTGTGCTCGTAATGTAGAACCTACTGCAGAAAACATCAATAAAATATTTGCATCAAAAGATTTTACTTTTGAATTTAACAAAGCTGATGGGCTAAAAAGATCAATAAGTTTTAGAAATGACTACCTTGTCTATAAAAGTGATCAACCTACGTTTCGTCGTGGAGTGACCTATGATGAAGTGTTATTGATCAATAATTTTATCCAGAAAATAGTATACCTTCATTCTAATACACTGGATCCAGATACTAACTCACATTATATTATAAAAAACACAGCGTATACAGTAACGATTGTTCCTGATCAGGAAGATTTTTACTTTGATGCATTAATTAAAACATTAAAGCTTGATGCTTCTAAATAACTACTCTAGTATGGTTTTAGCTGCTATTTAAAGAATAATGAAAAGGATGTTTCTTCATTAGGTGTTGAGTATGCTGTTAAACTGCCTTCATGCATAAGCATAATTTGTTTAGAGAGGCTCAATCCAATTCCGGTACCATCTTCTTTTGTCGTGTAAAAAGGAACAAATATTTGATTCATGATTTCTGGCTGAATCCCTGGGCCATTATCTTTTACAGTAATATAGCTCCCTCCTTTTTCAGAAATACCAGTGATAAGCTGTAATCGGGCATCTTTCGTTTTGTGCAATGCTTGTATAGCGTTCTTACAAAGATTGAATAAAACCTGGGTGATGAGTTTTTCATCTGCATAGATTTCCAGGTTTTCCTGTGTTTTGACCAAGTCAAATGTAATTGTATCAAATTTATGCTCCTGGCTTATCAATACCTTTATTTTTTCTAACAATTTTTCGACTTTTAATATTTTTTTATCGGGTACAGGGACATTTAAAAAACTTCGATACGACTGCACAAAGCTCATCAAATCATTTCCTTGGGTTTTGATTACTTCTAAGCCTTTTACAGTGTTGTTTACTTTGTTTTCGTCGATTTGTGTAATCGACAATATTCCATTTTCATCTTTATAGTAATTTAAAATAGATCCCGATATAGAAGTAATGGGAGTAACAGAGTTCATAATTTCATGTGTTAAGACGCGAATTAGTTTGATCCATGAATCTGTTTCTTTTTTGTCTAACTCATTATGTATATCCTGGATGGATATTAGATTTAAAACCTCTTTATTCAATACAATTTCATTAGACTTAATTGCTAATTGTATAGTTTCTCTCTCGTTGGTAAGTTGAAAAAGTTTTCGCTCAAAAGGTTCTATGTTGTTAAATAGCTCGAATAACTTTTTGTCTACCAGTGCTAATTGCTTTATGTGGTTTAAGGGAGTATAGTTTAGTAGCTTTTCAATTTTAGGATTGGCAAAGAGGATATGGCCCTTGTTATTGAAGGTTAGAATACCAATTTCTGCCTGCTTTAATATTTCTTGATAGTAATGTTCTTGTGACTGATTATCTATGTGCACTTTTTGAATCATAGCATTGAGTTTATTAAGGCTATGATTTAATTCGTTGAATGATTTTATGTCACCATGTTCGGGAAATCGCAGGGTAAAATCTTCATTTTTTATGGAGTCAAAAAAGAACGCTATTTTTTTATTATTGTGATTTAGATATTTAATTAAGGCAACAGTTTGAAAGGACAATACCAACAATGAAAGAATCGAGAAAAAATACACTTCCTTAAAAAAAAGGAACGCCATTACTACAGCAGTAAGTGAAAGTAGGATCACTTTTAGAGTAATTTGTACATAAAAATTCCTGCTTATCATTGGTTATCGAATTTCTTTGTTTTATTGTAAAGAGTTTGTCTAGAGATGCCCAATTGATTTGCTGCTGCACTATAATTACCATTATGTTGATCAAGGGCCTTGTTTATCATCAAGTATTCCATTTCATCTAAAGTTTCTGGTCCATTGTCTATAGATACTCCTTTACTATTAGGACTTAGTAAAAAATCTGCTGGTTTGAGCACATTGCCTTCGCATAAGATAACAGCTCTTTCTATTGTATGCTGCAATTCTCGAACATTACCGGGCCATTGATAGTTCATTAGCTTTTCTTCGGCAGTATTATTTATTCTAAGTGCTGGTTTGCCATATTTTGAAGTGAATTTCTTCAAATAATAATCGGCTAATATCAGGATATCTTTTTCTCTTTCTCTAAGTGCAGGTACTTCGATATGAATTGTATTGATTCTATATAAGAGGTCTTCTCTAAAGACCCCATCGGCTACCATTTTATTAAGATTGCAATTTGTAGCACAGATAAGACGAATGTCTACAGCAATAGTTTTGTTAGATCCTACTCGAACAATAGACCTATTTTGAATAGCAGATAACAACTTAGCTTGGGTTTGAAGTGATAAGTTCCCAATTTCGTCAAGAAATAGAGAGCCTCCGTTAGCAGCCTCAAATTTTCCGGCGCGGTCTTCTTTGGCATCTGTAAAAGCACCTTTAGTATGCCCAAAGAGCTCGCTTTCGAATAAACTTTCTGATATAGAACCCATATCAACCCCAATAAAAATTTCATTTTTTCTCGAAGATATTCGATGTAATTCACGTGCTATTAGTTCTTTCCCTGTTCCGTTCTCACCTGTAATTAAAACATTAACATCAGTTTTTGCTACTTTTTGTACTAGGTTTAGTACAGAAGTTAGTGCTTTTGAGTTCCCGATGATATAATTAGAGTCTTGATTGATTACTTGTTTTAGATGACTTTCTTTTTGCTTTAATTCCTGTACTTCTTTTCTAGATTTACGAAGCTGATAAGCAGATTTAATTGTGGCTAGTAGTTTTTCATTATTCCAGGGTTTTAATACAAAATCCGATGCGCCTTCTTTTAAAGCCTGTACAGCCAGATCGACTGCTCCATAAGCGGTCATCATAATGACAGAAATATGAGGTGCTTTTTTCTTGATTTCGCGCAGCCAAAATAACCCTTCGTTACCTGTATTTACCCCAGCAGAAAAGTTCATATCCAAAAGCACAAGATCAAAACTTTTTAGATTCTCGAAGGACGAAATCTGGTTCGGATTAGAAATACTAATAACTTCTTTAAACTCAAATTGCAATAGAATTTCTAGAGCACTTAAAAGACTCTTGTTATCATCAACAACTAAAATTTTTCCATCTTGCATGTTGTGTCTGTTTCAATTGGGTCAATAAAGCTACAAATCTCAAAGGATATGTCAATCCAGGTGTCAAATTATTAGACACTATTTGTATAATTATTTTACATACTATTCATCTTAACTTTCTAAAATCAAATGTAAATATTTGATTTTCAGATATTTGATTTTTTGGCATAACATTAGAATATGGCTTGGTGTTAAAAAAGTTACTTACCTAGTCGCAACAGATGGATTATATAAACAAAGTCATATTTTTTTTACTATTTCTTATATCAAGTATGACGTATGCACAGGAGTTCTGGTCATTAGATGATTGTGTAGGTTATGCTATAGGGCACAACCTACAATTAAAGGGTTTTAAGTACAATCAGGATGCAAGTAGCGAAACGTATCGACAATCGATAAGAAGTTTATTGCCTAACATTAATGCGTTTTCAAATTATAACATTCGATATGGGCGATCAGTAGATCCCAATAATAATAGTATAGTGAATACAGACTTTTTCTCTAACAATTATTCGCTAGACGCCGCAATTGATTTATTTCAGGGCTTTCAAAAAATAAATGCAATAAAAGCTTCAAAATTTTTATATAAAGCAGCCAATGAGGAAGTACTTCAGCAAAAATATTTGTTGGCATTTAGGGTAATGTCTGCTTTTTATGATATCCAATTTATGGAAGGATTGCTTTCAATTTCAAAAGAACAAGAAGAAGTATCAAAAAAGAACTATAACCTGGTAAAAAGGCAAGTCGAACTTGGTCAAAAAGCAAAAGCCGATTTATATGAAGCAGAGTCCGCATTATTGGCAGATCAATTGCTAGTGACGCAAAGCGAAAATAATATGACAGCAGCAAAACTTATACTCATACAGGAAATGAATTTAGAAGGGGCAACAACTATTTCTATTGCACCATTTCTGGCAGAAGAGGTAGAGGAGAAGATAGAGGTTTTTGAAGCCAATAAAGATTCCATTTTTGATAAGGCCAAAGATTTTGTACCTATAATTAAAGCACAAGAATTAAAGGCCAAGGCTGCCAAAAAACAATTAGCCGTAACTCGTGGGGGGTTGTATCCTTCTCTTACCTTTTCTGCAGGGTATCAAACCGGATACTTCGAAACTAATGTGAGCGAAGATACCGGTGAGGTCATACCGTTTAGGACCCAGATCAAGGATAACGCAGCACAGTTTGTAGGGGTTTCTCTTAGGATTCCTATTAGTAATGGGTGGTCGAATCGATCAAGGGTTAAGCAGCAAAAAGTTGAGATGATGCGTGCAGAAAACAATTTTGACATTCAAAAACAAGAAATGTATCAACTTATACAACAACTGGTTCAGGAAGCAGAGGCTTTACAAACAGAGTATGAGCAGAGTTCACAAAAAATGAAAGCACAAATGTTGGCTTTCAAAATTGCACAAAAAAGATACCAAAAAGGCCTGATCAACGCAATAGAACTAAATCAATCAAAAAATCTTTTTGCAAACTCACAAAATGAAAATCTGCAAGTACGGTTACGATTAAAAGTAAATGAAAGCACATTAGATTTTTATAAAGGTTTACCTGTATTTAACATCGAAAGAACACAATAAAATGGATATAAAAATCGAAAAGAAAAAAGGATTACGGCCAAAACATTATGGGTATATTGTTATAGGCTTATTATTACTTTTTATGGGGTGGAAAATGGCATTCGGCAATTCTACTTCTACTTTTAGAACCGATAAAGAAAAATTATCAATTGCCGAAGTTTCCTTTGGGAAATTTGATGATTACATAACCATTAACGGAGTTGTAGCACCGATAAGTACAATCTATATGGATGCTTATGAAGGTGGTCGGGTAACCGAAAAACTGATCGAAGAAGGAGCCATGGTCAAAAAAGGAGATGTCATATTAAAGTTAGAAAACAGAGGACTATATGAGCAGATCCTGGCAAGCGAAAACAATCTTGCTTTAAAACAAAATGATTTACGCTCTACCAAACTTACGTTCGATTCAAGGCAGGTAGAAGGTAGAAAGGATTTAGTGAATTCGAAATATGAATTACAAAAGCTAAAAAGAAACTATGAGCAGAATAAAGAATTGTATGAAGAGGAGTTAATTTCTAAAGAAGAATATTTAACCTCTAAAGAAAACTATGAACTGGCACAAAATCAATACGAAATAATTAAAATACAGACCGATCAGGATAATGTGCTACGCAGTACATCGCTACGTGAATTAGATGCCGATTTAGCTAGAATGAAAAAAACACTGTCTATGGTATATGAGCGCATCGATCATTTAAATGTAAGAGCTCCGGCTGATGGTCAATTAGGGTTTTTAGATGCCGAAATAGGACAAAATTTACAACAAGGTCAACGAATTGGACAAATAAATGTATTGACAGATTATAAAATAGAAGCGGCTATAGATGAACATTATATCGATCGTGTAAAAAGGGATTTAAGTGCCGTTTTGGATCGCAACGGAAAAGAATACCAACTGCGATTGCGCAAAGTATATCCAGAGGTAAGAAATGGTAAGTTTAAAGTAGATTTGGTTTTTATAGACCAAAAACCAGAGACTATACGGTCGGGACAAAGTTATAATATCAAACTTCAGCTTGGGACATCTAATGATGCACTGTTGTTACCTCGTGGTAGCTTCTTTCAGAGTACAGGGGGGCAATGGATTTTTGTAGTAGATAGTTCTAATGAAGTTGCATGGAAAAGACCCATTAGAATCGGAAAACAAAATTCCAGATATTATGAATTATTAGAAGGGTTGCAAGATGGTGAGAAAGTAATTACTTCAAACTACGATAGCTTTGGAGATGCAGAGAAAATAGTATTGAAATAAAACAATCAAAAAATGATACAGATCAAAAACCTAAAAAAGAGTTTCAGAACCGAAGAGGTCGAAACCCTGGCATTAAATAGCGTAAACCTAAACGTCGAAAAAGGTGAGTTCGTTGCCATTATGGGGCCCTCTGGTTGTGGTAAATCTACTTTGCTAAATATCATCGGTATGCTTGATAACCCTAATGAAGGAAGTTATCACTTTAATGGAAAGGAAGTAGGAAGGTTAAAAGAAAATCAACGTACAAAAATCAGGAAAGGAAATCTTGGGTTTGTGTTTCAAAGTTTTAATCTCATCGATGAACTTACTGTTTTTGAAAATGTAGAACTTCCTTTGATTTATCTTAATATGAAAAAAAGTGAACGTGAGCAGAAGGTAAAACTGGTACTGGAGCGAATGAAAATTGCACATCGCGCAAAGCATTTTCCGCAACAGTTATCAGGAGGGCAACAACAAAGAGTGGCTATTGCCAGAGCAGTAGTAACCAATGCTAAGTTAATTCTGGCCGATGAGCCCACTGGGAATTTAGACTCCAAAAATGGCATCGAGGTGATGAATTTACTTACCGAATTAAATCAAGAAGGAACTACCATTGTCATGGTAACACATTCAGACAGAGATTCTCATTACGCACATAGAGTGATCAACCTATTTGATGGACAAATTGTAACCGAAAGTCAGAACAAACCTTTCGAAGTCAATGCATAATTAATTTTAACTCACACAAAACCCGTTAACTCATGATTAAAATAGTTGAATACCTGGTAGCATTTATACTTTTATTTATTTCAATCATAAATAGTTATGTTTAAAAATTATATCAAAATAGCCTGGAGGAGTTTATGGAAGAATAAGGCTTTTACCTTTCTTAACATTATTGGGTTATCTGTAGCTTTCGGAGTAGCAATATTATTAAGTATTGCTGCATTCTTCGAATTATCTTATGATGACTTTCATGAACATGCAGATTCTGTTTATAAGGTTTATCAACGTGAGCAGGGTCCCGACGGACCGCAGAGTACAGAAGTACATGTCATGCCATTTACTCCTGCTTTGAAAGAGGGTGTACCCGGGATTCATCGAATTTCAAGGTATCTGGATGATGAAACACTTTTATTTTATAAAGACAAAGAATTAGGAGTGGATATTAATTGGGTAGATCCCGATTTCTTTTCAATGTTTAGCTTTCCTATACTCAAAGGAAATAGCAAAACACCCCTTAAGGAGGTGAACGCTATTGTCATCACTCAAAAGATGGCCAGCGTGATTTTTGGGGATATTAATGCAATTGGAAAAACAGTGAATTTTTCTTTGAATGGAAAAAAACAACCATTTACGGTATCTGCGGTACTCAAAGATATTCCGGCCAACAGTAGTATTGAGTTTGATATTATAGGCAATTTTAAGGGTAATCCGCGTTATGAAACACTTAAAGATCGATGGGATCATTCAAACCACGAAGTCTATATTCAGCTGCAGGAAGGAATTTCGATAAGCTCATTTGAGAAAAGCACACGTGCTTTTACTAACCTTCGTTTCAAAGATAAAATCGATAGTGCAAAACGTGATGGTGCACTACCAGATAACAATGGACAATATGTTCAATTGCATCTGTTACCTTTTAAGGATGTTTACTTCAGCAGTTATCAAAACGGAAGAGCAATTGTTAGTAAAGGATTGCCTTATATCATATTAGGAATTGCTGCACTTCTCCTTTTTATTGCTTGTGTTAATTTCATTAACATGAGTATAGCCAAAAGTACTACAAGATTGCAAGAAATTGGAATGCGAAAGAGTCTTGGCGCAGCAAAAAAGCATGTGTTTTTACAGTTTTGGGGCGAAAGTATGTTGGTTTTTCTATGCACCTTATCCTGTGGTGTTGCATTAAGCATATTGCTTTTCGACTCCTTTACATCTTTGTTTAGTACAGATGCTTCTTTTAGCAATACCTTATCGACAGGTATCATTGTGGTATTCCTTTTACTATTTATTATTGTTACCCTGGTTGCAGGAGGATACCCGGCATTTTTGCTAAGCAAACTAGGAACATTGCAGGCACTAAAAGGTAAAGTCCAAGTTAACGGACGTAATAAGACAAGGGATATCCTTATGATTATACAATTTGCCATTGTAATCTTATTGGTAAGCGGCACTTTTGTATTACAAGGGCAATTGCAATACATGCAAAACAAAGACCTGGGTTTTAATAAAGAACAAGTGATTTCTTTACCATTGAATGGAAAAAGAGATAGCCGCCAGGTTGTACAATTACTTCGAGAAACACTAAAAAATGAATCCAATGTGATAAGCATTACTGCTTCTGATAACAATTTAGGCATAGGAAAAGATGGAAATCAATCCAGTAGTGGCCTTGGTTTTGATTATAAAGATCGAGAAGTAGGGACACATATGTTGGTAGTTGATTATGATTATTTAGAAACCCTGGACATAGAATTACTTTATGGCAGATCTTTTGGTCGAAATTTTGCCTCAGATAGTTCAGCGGTGGTAATTAATGAAGCTATGACAAGAGAACTTCAAGAAACAAATCCTTTAGGTAAACAAATGGAAATAATGGATGACTTGCCTAAGTATACTATTGTAGGTGTAATGAAGGACTATCATTTTAGAGATTTGGATGAAGAAATCGAGCCAATGACTTTATTTATGATAGATCAGAAGCGGTTCGACTACGCCTACATAAAAATAACACCTATGCATGTTGCTAGTACATTTAGTACTATACAAGAAACATGGCAAAAATTAGAACCAAATTCAGAATTTTTAGGCTCTTTTCTGGATGAAAATGTAGATAGGACATTTAGAAAGGAAAAAATCATGATGACTATCATTACCAGTGGAGCTATTATTGCAATTATACTAAGCTGTATTGGATTGTTAGCCATTTCACTTTTAGTAGTAAATCAACGAACTAAAGAAATCGGAGTTCGCAAAGTTGTTGGCGCAAGTGTAACATCTCTTACCGTATTATTAGCTAAGGATTTTGTAAAACTTGTGTTCATTGCATTTTTGATCATTGTACCTATTTCATGGTGGTTGGCCAGTAACTGGTTAGAGAACTACACCTATCGTATGGATCTTACCATATGGATTTTTGTTGCTGCGGGTGTCATGGCCATTTTTATAGCACTGGCAACGATAAGCATTGGTACCATTAAAGCTGCTACGGCCAATCCTGTAAAAAGCTTACGAACCGAATAGATCATCATTAAAAAACGTAGTTATGTTTAAAAATCATCTAAAAATAGCCTGGAGAAGCCTTAAAAAGCAGCCTTTTTTTATATTTTTAAATACGTTTGGACTTGCCATCGGTATGGCCGGAGGGTTACTCATTTCATTGTTTATTTATGATGAATTGAGTTTTGACACCATGTTCAATGATGCCGATCGTATATATCGCATTAACATAGACAATACTAATGGCGGCGAAACAAATAAGTACGCATCCGTAGCTGCTCCATTGGGCCCAACTTTAAAAAGGGATTATGAGCAAATAGAAATGGTTACCCGATTTAGAAATACTAGTAGTAAACTCATAAGAAAAACTAGTGCTGATCAAAATGTAAAAGAAGAGTATGTTACTGGAGTCGACGCTACTTTTTTTGAGATGTTTGGACTGAAGTTATTATCAGGAGATACCAAAACAGCGTTAAAAGAACCAAATACTTTGATTTTAACCAGAACAGCAGCAGAAAAACATTTTGGAGTACATGAAGCTTTAGGAAAAAGGCTGGTATTAGATAATAAAGAGGTCTATACAGTAACCGGGGTTATAGAGGATATGCCAAAGAATTCTTTTTTAAGAAATTATAGTGTTCTTATATCTATGTCAAGTTATGATGATGCAGATAGTTTAAAGTGGAGCAACTGGAATTTTAATACATTCATTAAGCTAATACCCTCAGCCAATATTCAAAGCCTGGAAGCTCCGTTGGGAACTATTTATGAAACCTATATGATCCCATGGATACAGACTTTTGATCCGAGTATGACATTAGAAAAGTTTAAAAAAGCTCGCAAGGCCTCTGGAGACAGTACGTTATGGAGTGCTATGGCCTTAACAGATATCCATCTACATGACTCTGAAAGGGAAGACGAATTTGGACCAAATGGTGATATTCAGAATATCTATATCTTATCTTTCATAGGTGTTTTCCTAATTCTGTTGGCATGTGTCAATTTCATGAATTTATCTACTGCTCACTCATTAAAAAGAGCCAAAGAAGTAGGAATTCGAAAAACACTGGGCTCTAACAGAGTTGGGCTTATTAAACAATTTCTAACAGAGTCCAGTTTTATTTCCTTTTCATCATTATTGCTAGCTATTGTGACAGCCTTTGTAGCATTACCCTTTTTTAATGAACTTTCGGGTAAAGCCATATCGATACCTTTTAACAATCCTATTTTCTGGCTTGTTTTGATTGTTTCTACTATAATATTGGGATTATTTTCTGGTTTCTATCCTGCTTTTTTCTTATCACGGTTTATACCGATTAAGGTTCTCAAAAGTGGAGCAGAAAGACAAGTCGGCGGCGCAAATATCAGAAATTCTTTGGTAGTGTTTCAGTTTACCATTTCGATATTCCTTATCATCGGTACTTCAGTAATTTTTAAACAATTAAAGTATATTCAAAATAAAGATCTAGGTTTTCAAAAAGATCAGGTTTTAGTGATAGACGATACAGATGCTGCCGGAAATCAAATAGCATCATTTAAACAAGATGTAGCGCAATTAGGACAAGTAAAAAGTACATCTTTGAGCAGCTTTTTACCTACTCCTTCAACTCGAAATACTGTGAACTTTTTTACAGAAGGAGAAATGAAATCACATGCAGGGGCCATATTTGGTAAATGGAGAGTTGACCATGATTATGTGTCTACTTTGGATTTAGAAATAATTGCAGGGAGAGACTTTGATAGACAATTCGCAACAGACTCTACGGGTATCATTTTAAATGAATCTGCTGTTGGAATGTTAGGAATAAAACCCGATGAAGCTATAGGTTTACGATTAAGCAATCACCCTAAACATGTGAATGTAACCAACAGAAAGTACTACACTATTATAGGTGTAGTTAAAAATTTTCATTTCGAATCATTAAGAAATGATATTGATGGGATGAGTCTTCTATTAGGAGATGATTCAAGAAGAATGCTAGTAAAACTTAATGCTGGAGATTTTACAAAAACGATAGCAGATATAGAAGGGATTTGGAAATCGATAGCACCAGGGCAACCTTTCAATTATTATTTTATGGACGATTCTTTTAATACTACGTATCAAGCAGAACAACGACTGAGCCGCATTTTTGTCACATTTACGTTACTCTCTATTTTTATTGCTTGTCTTGGATTGTTTGGTCTGGCAGCTTTTAATGCAGAAAGACGTTCGAAAGAAATAGGTATACGAAAAGTATTGGGTGCAAGTATTCCCGTGATTGCGTATAAGCTTACCATAGATTTCCTGAAATTAGTTGGGATTGCCATTCTTATTTCATTACCGATTGGTTGGTATGCAATGAGCAGATGGCTTGAAGATTTTTCTTATCGAATAGAAATAGGATGGGGAGTATTTGCTCTTGCAGTTATTTTGGCTGTAGCCATATCAATATTGACAGTAAGCTATCAAAGTATCAAAGCCGCCCTTGTAAACCCAGTCAAAAGTTTACGAACCGAATAGATCATCATTAAAAACGAACAGTTATGTTTATAAACCATTTAAAAATAGCTTGGAGAAGCCTCCTAAAAAATAAGGTATCCTCTGTAATAAATATAGGAGGTCTTGCTATAGGCTTGGTAGTAAGCATGTTGATAGGTCTATGGATTGCAGATGAGTTTAATTATAACTACTACTTTAAGAATAAGGATAAAATTGCCCAGGTCTATCAAAGCCAAACATTTAATGGTGCTATAGAAACAAATAAATTTGTACCAGTAGCCCTCGAATCCAAATTAAAGGATCAATATGGGGATAGTTTTGAGCATATAATTATGTCATCTGGGACCAATTCTCGGTACTTAAATTATGGAGATAAAAGTATTTCGCGTCTTGGTAATTTTATGCAGCCAGGAGCTCCTGAATTATTGAATTTAGAGATGATCAAAGGAAAGTATAGCGGATTAGAAGACATAAATTCAATCATGCTTTCTGAGTCAACCGCAAAAGCTCTTTTTGGAAATGAAGAACCATTAGGTAAGATTATAATAACAGATAAGATACATAATATGTTGATCACAGGAATTTACAAAGATATTCCCAAGAATAACACGTTTTATGACACAAAATTTATCATGCCCTTTGCACATTTAATGGCTACCCGATTGAGCTGGCTTAAAAATCCTAATGATAATTGGGCAGATAATTACTTTCAGCTTTTTGTAAAGTTGACCGATAATGTTAATGTGCAAGAGTTGAGTGAAAAGATAAGGAATATAAAAAAAGAGGTTTCGCAAGAAACAGCACAATACAATCCACAGTTAATGCTATTACCAATGAACGATTGGTATTTACATTCCTCTTTTGAAAACGGTGTACAGTCAGGTGGGCGTATCGAGAATATATGGATCTTTGGTAGTATCGGTTTGTTTGTATTATTTCTGGCCTGTATCAATTTTATGAACTTGAGTACAGCACGTTCCGAAAAACGTGCCCTTGAAGTGGGCGTGCGTAAGTCTATTGGGTCCACTAGAGGTCAGTTGATCCATCAATTTTTGATCGAGTCTTTTCTCGTAGTGCTTTTAGCTTTTTTGGTTGCGATTATAATGACATTGCTTTTTCTTGATGGCTTCAATACCCTGGCAGAAAAGGAAATACTCTTTCCCTGGGGTAACTTCCAATTTTGGATGATTACATTACCATTTATTGCTATCACCGCATTGCTTTCAGGTAGTTATCCTGCATTTTACTTATCATCGTTTAAGCCTATTAAAGTAATGAAAGGTACTTTTAAAGCAGGTAAGTTTACAGCGCTTCCGCGGAAGATACTTGTAGTTACCCAATTTACTGTTTCGATTACATTAATTATAGGAACAATGATTGTGATGCAGCAAATAGCTATTGGCAAGGATCGCCCTATTGGTTATGAAAAAGCCGGACTCATACAAATACCTACAGATGGTAACGATTTTTCAGGTAAATATGAGGTTATGCGTAAAGCCTTTCTAAACTCTAGTGCAGTTACTGAAATGTCATGGGCCTCTAGCCCTACCACACAAGTATGGACAAATGACCCGGGGTACACCTGGGAAGGTAAACCAGCCGGACTTAAAGTAAACTTTGCCATGACTGGTATTTCACTTGATTATATCAAATCATTAAAAATGAAAATCATTGCAGGAAGAGATTTTTCTAGAGAGTTTGCTACAGATTCCCATGCCATTATTTTGAATAAAACCGCGATGGCATATATGGGACTTAAAGACCCTATTGGTAAATTAATTGGATATGAAAATAATACATATAACAATCCACCATTAAAAATCATAGGAGTTGTTGACGATATGATAACAGAATCGCCTTATCAGAATGTCAAACCACATATGTATCAATTTGGATATGGGACTGGTGGTTTTTATCACTTGCGACTAAATCCGGATCAAAGTATACGTAAAAATCTTGCTGTCGTTAAACAAACATTTAAAGCACATTTTCCTCATTTACCATTTCAATACGACTTTGTAGATCAGAAATATGCTGAAAAATTTGAAGCAGAAGAACGTATTGCAAGTTTGGCAAGAATATTTGCAATCCTGGCAATCCTTATCAGTTGTCTAGGCCTATTTGGGTTGGTTTCTTTTGTAGCCGAACAACGCACCAAAGAAATCGGTGTTCGAAAGGTTCTTGGGGCAACGGTTACAAACATGTGGCTGTTACTTTCTAAAGATTTTTTAAAGCTCGTGATTATTGCCTTATTAATTGCCTCACCAATAGCTTATTACTTTATGCAAGGTTGGATAGAGAAATTTGCCTTTAGGGCAGAAATCACGATATGGATTTTTGTTACCGCAGGATTTTGTGCCTTGATACTCACATGTATTACTGTAAGTTTTCAAGCTATCAAAGCTGCTACAGTCAATCCGGTAAAAAGTTTACGAACAGAATAAATCATCATGAAAAACGAACAGTTATGTTTATAAATCATTTAAAAATAGCTTGGAGAAGCCTCAGAAAACAACCATTTTTTGCGTTCTTAAATACATTCGGACTTGCTATAGGCATGGCGGGAGTTTTACTTATTTCTTTATATATATATGATGAATTAAGTTTTGATAAGATGTTCGCAAATGCAGATCGTATTTATAGAATTAATGTAGATATAAAGTTTGGGGGTAATGAAGAACAATATGCAGAGGTGTCGGCTCCAATGGCCAAGGCCATGAAAAATGATTATCCGCAGATAGAATTAACTACACGATTTAGAAACCTGGGAAGTGCACTTATTAGAAGAAATGATGCCGAGCTTAATGTAAAACAAGCCGGTATTACCTACGTAGATGCTACTTTTTTTGAGATGTTTGGGTTGGATCTTTTGGCAGGGGATACTAAAACAGCTTTAAAAGAACCCAATACTCTCATTTTAACCAAAACTGCGGCAGAGAAACACTTTGGAATCCATGAAGCGGTAGGGCAACAAGTTTTATTAAACAATTCCGATACGTATACCGTCACAGGTGTTATCCAGGATATGCCAAAGAATTCCTTTATAAGAGATCATAACGTTTTTATTGCTATGGCAGGGCATGAAGATGCGCAATCTACAGAATGGGGCAATCATAATTATCCTACGTTTATCAAACTTCGTCCCAGAGCTAAGATTAATGATTTCAATGTGTTTTTAGAATCGGCCTTGGGAACTTATGTTATTCCGGGAGTACAAAGATATGCACCGGGTATAACAGAAGAGCAATTTCTGGCTTCTGGTAATTACCTTAATTTTAGTACTATCGCTTTAGAAGATATTCATTTACATTCTCATAGGAGCCCAGAGCTGAGTGTTAATGGCGATATTAAAAATGTATATATTCTTTCTTTTATTGCTTTGTTCCTGATCATTTTAGCGAGTGTTAATTTTATGAATTTATCTACGGCTCATTCTTTAAAAAGGGCCAAAGAAGTAGGAATACGTAAAACATTAGGGTCTAATAAATCAGAACTTATTAGGCAGTTTTTAATAGAATCTGGCCTAATTTCATTCCTTTCACTTGTACTTGCTATTGCAATAGCATCTATGGCAATGCCATTTTTTAATGACCTTGCAGGAAAGACTATTTCGATTCCATTTTCCAATCCTGTTTTTTGGATAATACTATTAGCAACAACAACTTTTTTGGGAATTTTCTCAGGGAGTTATCCTGCATTTTTTATGTCCAGATTTATGCCTATTAAAGCACTAAAAGGAATAAGTGAAAAAAGTAGTGGAGGAGGAAAAATCAGAAACTCATTGGTTGTTTTTCAATTTGCAATATCCGTTTTTTTGATCGTAAGCACTTTAGTCGTTTTTCAGCAATTGAAGTTTATTCAAAATAAGGATATTGGCTATACAAAAGATCAAGTCTTAATTATAAATGATGTGTATGCCGCGGCCAATCGAGTGGCATCTTTTAAGGAAGAAGTGCTACAACTAGGACAAGTAAAGAATGCCTCACTAAGTAGTTATTTGCCAACTCCTTCTGCCAGAAGTACCTGTTCCTTTTTTATAGAAGGATCAAAGGGATTACAGGAAAAAGCGATCAACATGAATGATTGGGATGTCGACCACGATTATATTTCAACCTTGGGTTTAGAGATTATAGCAGGACGTGATTTTGACCCTCGGTTCAGTACAGATTCAACTGCAATAATTTTAAATGAATCGGCGGTTGCTGTTTTAGGAATGAAACCTGAGGAAGCTCTAGGAGTACGTATATCATCTGATATTGGTGAAGAAGAAGTTACTTTTTTGAAAATCATAGGTGTGGTTAAGGATTTTCATTTTGAATCACTGAAAGAAAACATTGATGCATTGGGTCTTGCTCTGGCCAATAGCCATGGCACCATGGCCGTAAAATTAAATGCAGGAAACTTTTCAAATACAATAGCAAAGATCGAAGAGGTTTGGAATAAAGTAGCTCCCGCCCAACCTTTCAATTATTATTTTATGGAAGAATCTTTCAATACTACTTATCAGGCAGAGCAGCGACTTGGGCGTATTTTTGTAGCCTTCACTATTCTATCCATTTTAATTGCATGTCTTGGTCTTTTTGGTTTGGCTGCATTTAATGCAGAAAAACGCACTAAGGAAATTGGAGTGCGAAAAGTAATGGGGGCTAGCGTGAGTCAGATAACCTATAGACTTACTGTTGATTTTCTTAAACTAGTCGGAATATCAATTTTGGTTTCGTTACCGCTTGGTTGGTATGCTATGAATAAATGGCTAGAAGATTTTTCTTATCGAATAGAAATAGGATGGGGAGTATTTGCACTAGCAGCTCTATTAGCCATCATAATATCAATACTAACAGTGAGTTACCAAAGTATTAAAGCCGCAATAGTAAATCCAATAAAAAGCCTAAGAACAGAATAAATTAATAAATAGCATTTGACGAATCAAAAAACGAACAGTTATGTTAATATATCATCTTCTCTTATATACAAGAAATATTAAAAAGAATATAGGTGCTTTTTTAATAAATAGTGTCGGGTTAGGTCTTGGAATTGCTTCTTTTTTAGTGCTTGCCCTTTATGTCTATAATGATCTAACGTATAATCATTTTCACGAAAACCTGTCTAACATATATAGGGTAAGAGAAGGAGAAAGTGTACAAACCAAAGGGATTTTATTACCCAAAATGCTAGAAGAAATACCCGAAATTGAAAACGGGACACGTATTTTTAATTGGGAAGGTGCGGGGCTTACGCATAAAGATTTGTCATTTTATGAGAACATTCATTATGTAGATGATGGTTTTTTCTCAATGTTCTCATTTCCGTTTATTGAAGGATCTGCAGAGAATGTAATACAAGATAAATATGGGGTCGTTATCAGTACCGCATTTGCTAATAAATATTTTGGAGATGAAGCCGCATTGGGAAAACGTTTTCAGGTCAACTTTGGAGATATATTTCTTACTGTACATGGGGTAGTTGATATCCCAGAAAATTCGTCTATACAATTTGATATCGTTGCTTCGTATGAAACGGGTAAAGAAATCTTACCCTTTATGAAAGAAGTTCATGATTGGTACAATACCTTTTCAATCACTTATGTGCAATTGAATAAAGACATACAACCTGCAGACATACAAAATAAGCTTCAAAAAATTGTACATGAAAATTTTCTTCCGGTAGGAGAAAACAAAACCCAGTTAAATCTCTTAAGTTTTGCCGCATATCATGGTATCCAAGAATCCAATCAAACCTTGATTATTATTTTGGCAGGCATCGCCTTAGGGATCCTTGGTATAGCCATAGTTAATTTTGTAAACCTTACCATTATAAACTCTATTTCCAGGATCAAAGAGATCGGAATAAAGAAAGTACATGGGGCTAGCAAATACGATTTGTTTTATCAGATTACTACAGAATCACTGGCAATGGGATTAATTGCTTTACTACTGGGCGTTTTATTGACAGTTTTTATGTTACCCACCTTTAATGAGTTATTTGATATCAATCTTGTATTTGATCCGTTTCGAGATAGAATATTCATTAGTATTTTACTATCCATTTGGGGGGTAGTAGGACTATTAGGAGGGTTGATTCCTTTTCTTTTCTGGATACGGGTAAAATTAGTGCATAGTTTAAAAGGTTCTCTGTTTTCTAACACTAGGAATACTTTTTCTCGTTATTCGTTAATCATTTTTCAGTTTGTAATTGCAATCGTACTTATTTCGGGAACAGTTTTAATACGTAAACAAATTGATTATATGATGGCAAAAGATCCTAAATATGATAATGAAAATGTGGTTATTGTTCAGACAGATAGTTGGCAATATCAAAATTTAAAAATGGCATCTCAAAAATTACAAATAATCGCTAATGAATTAAAGTCTAATCCTTACGTAGAATCGGTTAGTTTCTCACAAAATATTCCAGGAACCTATAATGAAAACTATAATACCTTTTTTCCTGGTCAAGAAACAAAAATACCTTCGATTGGTCTTCGGAAGGTATATGTGGGGAGTAATTATTTTAAAACCTTCGGCATTGATATCCTTAGTGGTACCGGATTTAACCAAAATCCGAAAACACTAGATGAGGTTGTAGTACTTAATAAAACCGCTATGGATATGCTAGGTTTTTCTGAAGCCAAAGAACAAGTACTTCATGAGGGAAGCAAAACGGGCACTGCCAAACGATTAATAGGTGCGGTTGATGATTTTAGTTATCAGGGGTTACAACGAGAAATTCAACCCTTAGCACATTTTTTTGTCGAAAGGGAGAACGCTGCAGACTGGGATTATCTATCTATAAAGTCTAAGCCGGGGACAAGTCTGCAAGTGGTAGATTTACTTCAAGAAAAATGGAATGAAAACCTTTCTGGATATGGTCTTACCTATTTTTTTGCCGATGAAAAACTCAATGAACATTATAAAGGATATATTAAAATCAATAGGATCATAGAATGGTTTTCGGTTCTGGCTATTATATTATCATGCATTGGTCTTTTTGCATTATCGGCATACACTATGGCTAGAAAAACGAAAGAAATTGGTATTCGTAAAGTAAATGGAGCTTTAACGCTACAAATAGTGGCTATGCTTAACAAAGATTTTTTAAAATGGGTATTTATTTCATTTATTATAGCATGCCCAATAGCATATTATGCAATGACCAAATGGTTACAAAATTTTGCTTTTAAAACTTCTATAAGCTGGTGGATTTTTGCTTTTGCAGGAATCATTACCCTGGCAGTAGCATTGATTACAGTAAGCTATCAAAGTATCAAAGCCGCCCTTGTAAACCCGGTCAAAAGTTTACGAACCGAGTAAATGATCAACCTGTTCGCCTATGATGAATCAAAAAACAAACAATTATGTTTAAAAATCATTTAAAAATAGCCTGGAGAACCCTTTTAAAGCATAGAGGATTATTCGCAATTAATATTGTGGGGTTGGGTCTTGGTATAGCATCGTGCTTATTAATGATGTTGTATGTTGTAGATGAGCTAAGTTATGATAGATTTAATAAAAAGGCTGATGAAATTGTGAGAGTGGTTTTTAGAGCCAAGATAAACGGAGAAGAAATCAAAGAGGCGGTTGTAATGCCTCCTGTAGGTAAAACCTTAGCATCTGAATTTCCCGAGGTACTTCAAACAACGCGTATCAGAAATATTGGGAACCAAAAAGTGTCGTATCAAAATACCACGTATAGAAATAGCAGACTTGCGCATGTAGATCCCAATTTCTTTGAAATATTCACTTTACCAGTCATCAAGGGAAATGCGGTATCACCTTTAAAAGAACCTAACACTATCGTACTAACGAGAAAAGAGGCCGAGCGTTATTTCGGAAGCGTAGATGCCGCTATTGGTAAGGATATTATTGTTAATGATCAAGATCAATCATATAAAGTAACTGCTGTAATTAATGAAGTACCAAAAAATTCACATTTTCATTTTGACTTATTTGCCACGATGCCAAAAGATGGCATTGCCACCTCTAATTCTTGGACAAATTCTTACTTTCATACGTATTTGGTGTTACAAAAAGGATATGATTATAAACAACTAGAGTCAAAACTACCTCAAGTATTTCAAGAACATATGGGCTCTCAATTACAGGAAGAATTGGGAGTGTCGTATGCAGAGTTTACAAAAGAAAATCAGCTAGGACTTTTTTTACAACCGCTAACCGATATTCATTTAGAGTCAGACTTTGCCGCAGTGTCAGAACTCGAACCAGGAGGAGATATAAAATACATATATATATTTAGTATTGTTGCGATTTTTATGTTGCTCATTGCTTGTATTAATTTCATGAATTTATCTACCGCTGCAGCATCAAAAAGAGCAAAAGAAATAGGAGTTAAGAAGGTAATGGGTTCTGGCAAACGACACCTTATTTATCAGTTTTTGATAGAATCTTTTTTGGCTACAGTACTGGCAATGATATTTGCCTCAATGATTTTATGGGTGTCGCTTCCATTATTCAATGCATTATCAAGTAAAGAGTTGCAATTAGATTACTTATTTAAGCCATATATTTTAGTTGCTCTTATGGCAATAATCATAGTGATTTCTTTATTGGCAGGCAGTTATCCAGCTTTTTACCTCTCTTCATTTAAACCCATTACTGCCTTAAAAAGTAAATTTTCTGGACCGGTCAACACCAAAAATATAAGAAGTGGATTAGTTATTTTTCAGTTTGTAATATCGGCTGGACTTATTATAGCTACACTTGTAGTTGATCAGCAAATGAACTATATACAGAATAAAGATATTGGGTATAATAAGGATCAAATGTTAGTGCTTAGAAATACGTACCTTCTTAATCATAACGAAAATGCTTTTAAAGATCAGATTCTAAAAGATGCAAGAATTGCTAATGTAACACATTCTGCATTTGCGCCCGCTGGTCCTACAGATAATGAAATGTCTGGAATCTTTCTTGGAGATACTTTTCAGCGAAGAATGTTTGTATACAATATCGATGAAAGGTATATCGCTACTATGGGGATGGAGCTGGTATCGGGGCGAAATTTTTCTAAAGAATTCGGAAATGAAGCCAATAACGTAATTATTAATGAACGAGCTGCCAAAGTTTTGGGATTCGATGAAAATGCTATCGAAAAAACCTTTATAAGGGACACAAATCAAGGCAAACAAACATTGACGATAGTTGGAGTAATTAAGGATTTTCATTTTAAATCATTGCACAAGACTATAGAGCCTTTGATTATGCTATACAATCCTTATGGAGGGTTGATTGTTAGAGCCAAAACTTCGGATATGTCTGGTATTATTGCAACGGTAGAACACAACTGGAACCAATTAAGCACATCAGAACCACTTCATTATTCTTTGTTAGATGAAGCATATAATTTAACATATATAAAGGAACAAAAAATGGGAATCATCCTAAGGGTTTTTGCCCTGCTTACCATCTTTGTAGCATGTTTGGGATTGTTTGGCTTGGTTACATTTACTGCAGAACAACGATTTAAAGAAATTGGCATTAGAAAAGTATTAGGATCTAGCGTATCACAAATTATTGCAATGTTATCTACTGATTTTTTGAAACCAATAGGTGTTTCATTTTTGATAGCGTTTCCTTTAGGGTTTTATGTGATGAATAAATGGTTAGAAGATTTTGCATATCGAATTGAGATCTCATGGTGGATATTTATATTGGCTGGTACAATTACCATGATCATTGCATTTCTAACGATTGGTTGGAAAAGTTATAGGGCAGCATCTATGAACCCGGTTAACAGTTTAAGAACAGAATAAGTCATCAATCAGTCCCTTGAATTTGGGATTAATAAATAAGTAATCATGATTAGAAACTATTTCAAAATTATCTGGAGGAATATGATTCAGCAAAAGCAGTTTGCCTTTCTGAATATAGCAGGACTTACTATTGGTATCACAAGCTGTTTGATCATTGGATTGTATGTTTATAATGAAATGACTTACGATACTTTTCATGAACATGGGAGTCAAATTTATAGAATAAATCAAACTGATATCTGGGGGGATTGGAATGATCAATATGCATCTACGGGTCCTAATGTGGCTTTTGCACTGCGATCAGATGCCCCAGAATTTGAAAAAGTTACACGAATATTGAGTTTGGGTCCGCAGAATATACGTAGTAAAAGTAGTGAAGAGAATGCTAATATTTTTAAAGAAGAAGGCTTCTTTTTAGCAGAAGAAAACCTATTTGAGGTATTTACTTTTGAGTTTATAAAAGGCGACCCCAAAACAGCACTTAAGGAACCAATGAGTCTAGCCATAACGCAAGAAACAGCGTATCGTTATTTTGGTAATCTCGACCCCATGGGGAAATTATTAGAGGTTAGAAAATCAGATGGTAGTTGGCAAACTTATACAGTTAGTGCAATACTGGCAAATATTCCTGAAAATTCTCATCTACAATTTGATATGCTGGGATCGTTAAATACTATTCAGAATAAGATGAAGAATGACGGTTGGCTATGGGCATGGACAGGATTTGGAACCTATGGGTTGATAAAAGATGGAACAGATATAGATGTTCTGACACATAAAATCCAAGCCATACCACCAAAATGGGCAGCCCCTACTACAGAGCGATTATTTAGTCAACCATATGATGAATTCACCGATGGTAAAAAATGGAGATTATATCTACAACCGTTAAAAGAAATATATCTATCAGATGCACCAGGAGAGCATGCTTTTGGCCCTAATGGGAACCCACAATTTGTAAAACTGTTTAGTGCAATTGGTGTGCTGATTCTTTTTCTATGTAGCATTAATTTCATGAATCTTTCGACGGCCAGATCTTCTAAAAGATCAAAAGAAGTAGGTATCAGAAAAGTATTGGGTTCTCAAAGAAAAAAACTAGTTGCGCAATTCATTTTTGAATCTACATTATTTGTGGCTACCAGTACACTATTTGCAATAGTTTTGACACAATTATCATTAAGCGGTTTTAATACAATTGCAGACAAGCAATTATCGATTTTACCACTACTGGTAAATCCAATATTTCTATGTGGACTTATCGTATTTGTTTTGTTATTAGGGATTATCTCTGGTAGCTATCCCGCTTTTTATCTTTCAGGATTTATGCCTATAGAAACCCTAAAGGGCAATGCGACATCAGTATTTAAAGGGAAGAATTTAAGAAACGGACTTGTTGTTTTTCAATTTACAATATCTACTGCATTGATTATCTGTGCCTTTTTTGTGCAAAAACAATTACAATATACTTCCTCTTTAGATTTAGGACTTATAAAAGATAACATATTGCAAATTCATAATATAGAACAGCTAGGAGATAAGGCAGAAACGCTAAAAGCGAAATTAGAAGCAAATCCTGTCTTTACAGATGTTGGTGGATCCTATGGTATTCCTCCTAACATTTGGTCTGGAGATAAGTATCGAGCATTTGGGCCCGAAAATCCAGCAATACATTTTACAGATGTGAGAACCGAAGGTGATTTTTTGGAAGTGTTGGGATTAGAGTTTATTTCGGGTAGAAATTTTGACTCAGAACGTATTGCAGATAAGTATGGAGTAATCCTAAATGAAGAGGCAGTTAAAGTATTAGGTTGGGGGAAGAGAGATACCTATGCCACTAATTCTCCTATAGGTAAATATGTTGCTATGACTAATGAGAGTGCCGATAAAATGGAAGTACTCGGAGTTGTAAAGGATTTTAATTATAGCAGTACAAAAGAAAAAATAGGCCCCCTTGTTATACTACATAAAGATAATGATTGGGTATGGAACTTTGGACGCGGACGAACATTTTTGGCAGCTCGTATAGATGCT
Organism: Aquimarina penaris; assembly: GCF_040786285.1. Lineage (NCBI taxonomy): Bacteria > Pseudomonadati > Bacteroidota > Flavobacteriia > Flavobacteriales > Flavobacteriaceae > Aquimarina > Aquimarina penaris. The sequence continues at coordinate 557,840 of NZ_JBFMKQ010000001.1, read as the reverse complement.
AAAAGGGTCGAGAATTCAAGAAACTTACAACTATTGATCGAAGAAATAGAAGAAGAAATGTTTCGAATTGACCCCTCTATTTTATTTGAGTACAGTTTTATGGACCAAGAATTCGAAAATACGTTTAGGTCAGAACTAAAAATGGCAAAAGTACTTAATATATTTACTTTATTGGCGCTTATAATAGCTTGTATAGGGCTTTTTGGCCTGGCTGCTTTCTCTGCAGAACGACGAATTAAAGAACTAGGCATCAGAAAAGTACTTGGAGCCAAGGCATCAGAGTTAGCTTTACTATTTTCGTCAGAGTTTACGAAGTTAGTATTGATTTCGATTGTATTGGCTTCACCAATTGCATATTTCTTAGTAGATGAATGGCTCAAAGATTTTGCATATAGGACATCTATAGATATGTGGGTATTTATTGTTGCTGCATTAAGCGCTTTTATAATTACCATGGTTACCGTTAGTTTTCAGGCGCTAAAAGCGGCTTCTGCAAATCCGGTTGATAATTTGAGAACAGAATGAGAATTAAGAACACTTGTTGTATGTTTTGGTATTCCAGACTTAAAAAGCGTCATTTCGAGTGTTTTGTCGTAATGAAATGGAGATAAAATGTATCGAGAATAGCTTTTAATCTAAAATCCTATTCCCGATAGCTCTGCTGAGCCAGTCGAAGTACACTTCTCCTAAAGTCGAACCACTCGAATTGACGAATTTTAGATTAAAAATAGCAAAATCACAACGCTTTTAATAAACAAAAATTAATTATGCTTTTACAATTAAATAACATATCAAAGTGGGTACAATCTGGTGGTCAAAAAATATTCTTATTAAAAGATATTAATTTTTGGGTTCACGAAGGAGATTTTATCTCAATTATGGGGCCATCAGGATCAGGAAAATCGACGTTACTTAATGTCATCGGCATGCTGGATGATTTTAATGAAGGGGAATATACTTTTCTAGATGAATCGGTGCACAAACTAAAAGAAAAATATCGCGCTAACCTGTATAAACAATACATAGGGTTTGTATTTCAGTCGTATCATTTGATCGATGAGCTAACCGTTAAAGAAAATTTAGAAATGCCGTTGTTGTATAAGAAAGTGGGTTCTTCTGAGCGAAAAGCCTTGGTAGCAGATATGTTAGACCGATTTAATATTGTAGGTAAAAAGGATCTTTTCCCGTCTCAATTAAGTGGAGGTCAACAACAATTGGTGGGGATTGCCAGAGCACTTATTGCCAACCCAAAATTGATACTGGCAGACGAACCTACAGGGAATCTAAATTCTAAACAAGGAGAAGAAATCATGGAAATGTTTAATAAACTTAATAAAGAAGGAGTCACCATTATTCAGGTAACACATTCTGAAAAGAACGCTGCCTATGGTTCAAGAATTATTAATCTATTGGATGGGGGTATAGTTTAGTCACTACGAAGTGGTTACGACGAAGTGGTCTTTTCACTTGTACTAGGTTTTTTTAGATAAACAGATTGCTTCATATGCTTTCCTTGGGGCAAGCCTATTCGCAATGACAGATTATTGCATTATTCCTTCGGGAGCGGCGATAAACTGTTTGATAGCAGCATTGGGTTCTATAATGTTATATCCTTTCCAGAATTGAGGATCGTATTTTGATAAATATTCGGGTGTAATTGATTTGTTTTCGGTACTGCTGGTGTAATCGGCTTCGGTTAATTGCTGAGAATCAAAAACCACAATTTCGTATTTACGTTGGTTGGTATTGATAGCATCAATACCAAGAGATAATTCATTTTGTTTACGCTTTCCTTTAACATGTTTGTTTTTTTCAATCACTTTTAAAGGACGGTCAAAACGAAAAAATTCGCCTCTATACATTTCCAAAAATTTAAGATCATATTTTTGGTTTCTTCCTTTAGCAAAGAGCATTTTGGCCCGATATAAATTGTCTTGGTAATGAATACCTAGTAACTTAAAATTCTTAATATTTTTTACATTCTCATAATCTACTCTAATCACAGCAAAATCCTCGGTGTTTACATATAAAGTGCCTTTAAAATCTTCATTTCTTTTAGGCGAAAAATTAATGATATAGATACTTTGGTCATCGATATAGGTATAATCTACTAGTTTAAAATCATATCTTCCAGATTTATTAAGAAAATTAGACATCACACCTTCATTAAAAAAGAGACTGGATAGTAAACTTTTTAAGGCTCTTCTTTGACTTTTCAGAAAATCACCTTTATCCTCCTTATCGATTTTATCTTTTATCTCATCCCCATTTTCGGTCTGCTCAAGTATAGAATCTACTTGCACTTTGGTACCAAACAATCCTGATTTTATCTTAAGATAAGAATCTGGTTTTACATTCTTTTTGAAGATGGTTTCCATACGGTCTGTCATAGCTTCTATAGAAACCTCATTATTTTTGTCATAGAGTTCTGCTGCTTTAATAATATGAATTTTTCTTTTTTCAAAATCACCATAAAGATCGCATAGGGTCTCTGTATAGTATTCTGACTTTCTGGGAATAATGGTAATTACGCTATCTATAAGTTTTTTATTAAGCTCTTTGATGGTGGATTTCTTAAACTCAATATCTAATTTTTTAATAGCGTTAAACTCAGATTCTCTAAAAAATAATCGTCTTTTGGATAGCTCAAAATTATAGTTTTCAGAAACCCGTTCTTTAACATTGTCAATAATCTCATCTACACTTAGGTTTTTGTTAGAAATGAATACACTTTTTAATTCGATTGCTTTGGGTTGAATGTGTATAATACTATCGATACCATTTTCTATAGAAACCCCTACTTTTTCATACCCCATAGAGGAAACATATATCGAATCGATGTTGGCGTGTTTTTGACCTAGAATTAAACTAAATCTACCTTCTTCATTGGTAATGATTCCTTGGTTTTCTGAGACCTGTATGGTGGCATAGGGGATGGGTTGATTTGTTTTTTTGTCTATCACCTTAGAAGTTATGGTTTGTGCATTTGTAACAAGACATACCATAGAAAAAGTAATGGAGAAAAATAATGAAGAAGTATAGGTCATAACCTGATATTTGATTTTATAAAGTTCTTACTATTATAGACGGTATCCAAATCCATAAGGTTGCCTGAAAGGTCTGTAAAAAGAAGACTGAGATGCGAGGTAATTGTTACATTATAAGGTAAAAAAAGAAAATCACGATCAAAACAGCGTTATTCGATCGTGATTTTCAGGATTTAACTAACTACAATTTATTCTTCTTCAACAGGTTTTAGGTTATCACCAGAAGTTCTGTCGATTAATTTATTATAAGGGTCAATACCGGCTTTTACCGGTTGTTGGTCGGTAATAATGGTAAAGGTATTCTCTCCGGGGTGTAACCATTTTCGCTCCAGATAAAACGGATTTTTTAGAGGGACCTCTTGATCATCTATGATGTCCTCACCAAATAAACCAACCTCGATATAATTGGTCTTATTATCGGTTCGCTCCTCTTTTCCTTTATCATCATAATAGATTTTCTTAGAGTCTACCGTAAAGGTAGTTTCGTATGTACCGTTATCCAGTTTTTTGGTTTTAGCCGAAACGACTCTGTTTTCATAGAGCACGATCTTCTTAAAACCATCTTCTACTGCGTATTTTAGCGAATCAGGAGCCACATTGTAAATGGCTTCGAATAAGTTTTCTGAAGTTGGATATACTCCTTTTTCAAAATTCTTATATTCATGTAAGAAACCATGAAGCGCATCATTGATTTTATCTTCTCCAATCAAATCCTGAAGCTCATACATCACCATAGACCCTTTTCGATACCAAATATGTTGCCCTGTTTCGACATTGATTAGAGATCGCTCGGGTTTAAAACTAAATGCCCTGGCTCTTAGATAGGCATCCAGAGAATATTTTAAAAAGTTCTTGATTCCATTTTCACCATATTCATGTTTCATGGTCATTAGCGAGGTATATTCTGCCAAGGTCTCAGAAATGATATTGGCACCCGATGTTTTACTAGGAGTAACAATATGTCCCCACCATTGGTGGGCAACCTCATGTGCCGTTACTCTAAAGGCGTAGTTAAAATCTTCGGCTTTATCAAAATTAGCAGTAAACCCAAAATCTTCAGAGTAGGGTATGGTGGTGGCAAAAGACTGTGCAAAAGTGGTATGTGCCGGAAATTCTACAATACGTATTACAGAATTTGGATATTCATAGAAGTTTTTAGAGCAATAGTCTAATGCTACTTTGGTTCCGGCTATAAAATACTCCAGGTTGCGCTTGTGTTTTGGAGAATGATAGATCTCGATATCTACTTTTTTACCACTCGGAGCCGTCCAACTTGATTTTTTTACATCATACCTAGCCGAGCCTACGTTAAAGAACAAGTCGGTTTGCGATTCTAATTTGTAATGGTAATACGCTCTGTCGTTTTCTTCCCAATTCTTGATCAATTTTCCCGGCATCAATGCGGTTTGGTCTTTTGATGTACTTACGACAGCTTCAAAATTGATATAATTGGCATCTTCATTAAATAGATTCTTCTTTAGTGCAGTAGAATCTGTTCTAGGAGGAAACAAATAGTCCATTTTTTCTAAACCATATTTTACACGTACTCCATTTTCTATAATACTGGGTTCATAATGAAACCTCGGAAAAATGGAACTATTAAAGAACGATCCGTTATAAAGTACCTGGGTTTCTTGCGAATTGGCAAAACCTTTGGTATCGGCAAATACCTCTATGGTGAGATCAGCCTTTTCATTAGGTTGCATGGCTTGAGGTAATTTATAGAAATACATTCTATATACAGAATCTGTGACTACAGGAGATAATTCTTTTCCATTATACACAATCTTTTCTAAGCTGGTATGTCCATTCGGAAACTGAACCTCAAGTAACAATGTATCAATCGGTGTACTGTTATTATTGATGATCTTAAATTCTCCTTTAGCCCTTACATTTCTTTGCTTAGGAAAAAGATCGATATACGCTTTCAGATCGGTTACTTGTGGATGTGCCTGACCAATATATTTTGCATATTTTTTTTCGGCATCAGCACCTACTTTTTCAGATTCGTCACCGCTTACAATTTCATTTAAAACGTTAAGGTTATAATAACTATATCCAGCAACAGATACAAAGGCAATTACTACCACAACTAATGTTATAATTGTTTTGGTGTTGAATCTTTGTTTTGCCAGGTTTAGTCTTTCTTTGGCAGTAGAGAAGAATCCTCTGGTCCAGAATACTTTACCAATCAACATTAATATCCCTGTTAATAAAATCCAGTATAGGTTTAACCAGGTAATTCCGGTAAGATAATGCCCGAAACCGTTAAGATCACTTATAAAAAATGGCGTGGTAGCACCATAAATTAACATGGGGTTACTACTCTTAAAAGCAAAAGTCACTAATAATGGCAATCCTACATAAATCAAGATGACAATAAAATGTCCTAAAAATTTATTGTTAACGAGTACATGAATAAAAAACGCCAGTAAGACTGTGGTTAGGAAACTTGGCAGTATCAACAAAAAATTATAGGTAAAGGCCATATCCAATTCATAGCCAAAATATCCATTAAAAGTTTGAAACAAAATACCAACAATGATATTGACCACAGTGAGCACAATTGAAATGCCTACCAATGAAATGATCTTAGAAAAATATAAGCTAGAATTTTGTATGGGTAAGGCATCATAAAACACAAAAGTTTTATTTTTTCTTGTCCTGTGTACGGCTTCTCCCGAATAAATTACTAAAATGATGATCGACAGTAAGGTAATTCCTCCAGAAATATAAGTAACTATGTATCGAGTTAATGGTAGATTAGGAGTACCATAGGTTTCGTTTGCCTGGAAAACAGTGATCAAGGATATTATAATTCCTATAATTAAAAGAATGATAAAAACAGGATCTTTTATAATAGATAAAAACTCGATTTTACTTAGCGATAGTAAATTTTGTCGCTCGGTTTTCTTCGTAAACACTTGCGTAACAGAAGTGATTAAAGATGGGCGATATTGATCATTGCTTGAGGCATTCTTTTGCTTGGCAGATAGTAAAAACTTCTTGTAATCAAATCTTACATATGTGATTAGAAAAAACAGAAGCCCAAGCCCTAACCAAAGGATACGATTCATCAAAAATTTACCATAAATAGGTAGTTGATTGATGTTTAACTCATTAATCGACCAATATTTCTTCACAAAACTAAAGGCTCTATTTCCAAAAGGGTCTAGATATACTGTTAACCACTGGTTATCTATGCTTCGCATCAAATCCCCGGTAATACTATATAATAAAAACAAGCAGATTCCTCCTAAGTAAATGATAGGCATTTTCTTAAAAAAGGCCATCAAACAAAAGAACAAGGACCCAATTAAAAGTGCATTGATTTGTAAGATAAATAGAAAGGGAAGGAGATATGAGAGGATATTAAAATCCATGTATTCTCCATAATCCGGGCGATCTAAAAATGCACCAATTCCGAATCCAATCATGGCGCCAAGCACAATAAAAATATTGAGTAATGTAGCGATAGAAAAACTACCCAAAAATCGGCCTAGTACATATGATTTTTCCCGTATTGGGAAGGTAAAATAGGTTTGCGCAGTTTTATGTTCTTTATCTCTAAATATCGGAACCCCCATAATGGCCGCATAAAAGAAAATAGAGATGATAGAAATAGGCCCCATCACTCCAACGATATTATTGGGGCTGTTTACAAATTGCGCGGTAACAGATTTTTCGAAAAAAGCCACTAACAAAGCAATCGCTAGTCCTAAAACGGCATATATCCAGGTAGCAGGCCTCTTGAGGCGATATTTTAATTCAAATAAGAATATTTCTATCATATCGTAACCTCCTGCTTTTCCTTTTTGTTAATACAATAGAAGTAGAAATCTTCAAGATCATTGTTTACGAGCTCAAAACCTTCTCCGGGATTAGCATCACTATATACATTTACATAGAATTCACCACCTCTTAGATAATTCGACAGTACCGTAAATTCATTTTCAACAGCTTCTAATTGGGATTTATCAATATGTTTTCTATACACTTTGCCATTTAACCGATCAGACAATTCTTGTGGATTTCCCTGCACTAAGATTTTACCTTCATTAAAAACGGCCATGTTCTGGCATAGATTGGTAACATCATCTACGATATGCGTTGATAAAATCACAACCGCATTTTCTCCTAACTCACTTAATAAATTATGAAAGCGATTACGTTCTAAGGGATCCAGACCTGCTGTAGGCTCATCAACTATAATTAATTTAGGGTTTCCAAGCAAAGCTTGTGCAATACCAAAACGTTGGCGCATTCCTCCAGAATAATCTCCAAGATTACGATTTCTGAATTTATACAGATTTACTTTATTCAATAAATCGGCTACATATCCTTTTCGTTCAACTTTATTTGTAATTCCTTTTACTTTGGCAATATGATCTAACATCATCTCTGCAGAGACCTTTGGATATACTCCAAAATCTTGTGGTAGGTATCCTAATACTTTTCGAAGTTCTTCGGGTTGTTTAAAAACATCAATGCCATCAAATTCAATGGTCCCAGAATCTGCTAATTGTAAAGTAGATATGGTTCTCATCAAAGAAGATTTCCCGGCTCCGTTAGGCCCTAGTAGGCCAAACATTCCTTTTTCTAAAGTTAAGGTTACATCGTTCAATGCCTGGGTGCCATTGGGATACGTCTTATTGAGATTTTTTATAGTTAGCATACGATCAAAATTTGCAATTTATGTATTGTAACCATTAGTAGCACTTGTTAAGGTTTTGTTACAGGATTTGATATATTTTTCAAGTAAACTACCTCGGGGCAAGCCCGCAAGGCATTGGTTGGAAAATAATTTTGATTTCTAGGCAAGCCTCGGAGCATTTAAATCTCGATTATCGAGTACATATATCTTTAAATAAGTATACATACATTATCTCTTGTATTTGAGATATGAGTATCTTTACATCTATCAATTTAAAGTTAGGAATGCAACAACTTCGTAGAAACAGACGATTAAGAACCAATGACGCTATTCGTTCTTTGGTTAGAGAAAATACGATTACTCCCCATGATTTTTTAGTTCCCCTTTTTGTAGTAGAAGGAAAAAATGTAAAAGAAGAGATATCTTCTATGCCCGGCTACTACAGATATAGTCTGGATTTACTGAAGGATGAGGTTAGAGAACTTTGGTCTATGGGTTTAAAATCGGTGTTGTTGTTTGTTAAGGTGCTAGATAGCCTTAAAGACAATAAAGGAACCGAAGCATTAAATCCAGATGGGTTAATGCAAAGAGCTGTTAAAACCGTAAAAAACGCTACTCCGGACATGTTAGTAATGACCGATGTAGCGTTGGATCCATACTCATCATATGGTCATGACGGTATTGTAGAAGATGGATATATCGTTAATGATGAAACCTGTGAGGTTTTGGCAGAAATGTCACTATCTCATGCACAAGCTGGGGCAGATTTTGTAGCTCCAAGTGATATGATGGATGGTCGTATTCTTTCGATAAGAGAGATACTCGAAGAAGAAAATTATCTGAATACAGGCATTATGAGTTATAGTGCCAAATATGCTTCGGCGTTTTATGGGCCTTTTAGAGATGCACTGGATTCTGCCCCCGGATTTGGTGATAAAAAAACATACCAAATGGATTTTGCCAATCGGGAGGAAGCCATCAAAGAAACTCTAATGGATATCGAAGAAGGAGCGGATATTGTGATGGTAAAACCTGGATTGTGCTATTTGGATTTGGTAAGAGAGGTTAGAGACAATGTAGATGTTCCTGTTGCAGTATATCAAGTGAGCGGCGAGTACGCAATGTTAAAAGCTGCCGCAGAAAAAGGATGGTTGGATCATGATGCTGTGATGTTAGAACAAATCATGGCCTTTAAAAGGGCAGGGGCACAAATTATTGCCAGTTATTTTGCCAAAGATGTGGTAAAGTTGTTGAGTTGATTCAAGCTTTATAGAAAGATATAGAGTTCCTTATCCTTAGAGAGGAAAGGAAATAAAAGATATAATTAAGTTTTTATTTTTTTAAATTAGGAAGGTTATGGTAAGTAGGGAGAGATTATATCGAACATTCGGAGAACTATTGTATGTAATCGCAATGAGTGATGGGGTGATACAGAAAGAAGAAGTCGAAACTCTAGAAGAGATTTTAAAAGGCCATCCTATGGGAGCAGATATCAAATGGTCTTTTGAGTATGAAAGTGATAATCAAAATGATATCGAAACTTTATATAAGAAAGTCATAGAAGTATTTTCTGATAATGGGCCCGATATGGAATATGACTTTATGCTCTATGCACTAACCAAAATTGCCGAGGCTACCAAAGGCGTTAACGCCAATGAGGAAAAAGTAATCACTAATTTTTCTAAAGATTTACTAGACCGATTTATCAACGATATAGAGAAAATTAAAGAAAAATATAAAGAATAAGTTCGTACCATTATATGCACAAAATAGTACTACTATTGGCAACAATTGCATTGCTTTCAACGAGTTGTCAATCTGAGAAAAAAGAGAAATCAGAAATTAAGATAGGAACAAAGAAAAAAGAAAATTCACCCTTTGAAGTAGGAAATAAAATTTTTAATGGGAAAGGAAAATGTTATACCTGCCATAAAACAGACAAAAAATCTATTGGCCCAGGCGTGGCAGAAATCATGAAGATCTACAACGAACAAGATGCAGATTTGATTGCGTTTTTAAAGCAGGAAGCTAAACCTATTGTAGATCCTGAAACCTATGCAGTAATGAAAACCAATTTTACCATTATCAAAACATTTTCTGATGAAGAATTAAATGCATTGATCGTATATATGACCGAAATCGGCAAATAACCAAAGTAATATCCTGTTGCATTGAGTCTTGAGCGAAGACGAAAGACTGGCTGAAGCCGAAAAGGATGTTTTAGGTACGCCTTATTTCATAATTACATAGGGAACTGAATTTATTTTCCTTCTTCAATTAAAAAAACACGTTTTAAAAATCCTTACTTTAGCATTACATATATAATAAGATGACCTTACTAATAATTTACGCCGTACTTTCCATTTTCTTTTCGTTTTTATGTTCGATTCTCGAGGCCGTATTACTTAGCGTAACGCCAACATTTGTGAATGTAAAAATGAAAGAAGGAAAATCGTATGCAACCACACTAGAAAACCTAAAAAAAGATGTTGATCAACCCTTGATTGCCATTCTAACCCTTAATACAATAGCCCATACCGTAGGAGCGATTTTGGTTGGAGTACAGGCAGAGCAGTTACCTTATAAATTTGAGGTACTAGGTGTGAATATGGTTGGGATTGTGTCGGCAATTATGACGATGTTAATTTTAGTGGTTTCAGAAATTATACCCAAGACTATTGGGGCGACCTATTGGAAACAACTGGCCAATTTTACCTCAAAAGCACTAATCATATTAATTGCTCCGCTAAAATATACGGGATTACTTTGGTTATTGCGACTAACCACTAAACTTATAGGAGGTAAAGGACATCATGGCTCTGTACTTAGTAGAGAAGATTTTACAGCCATGGCCGATATTGCAGAAGAAGAAGGTGTTTTTGAAGAATCTGAATCCAAAGTGATACGAAATTTACTCAATTTTAAAGCCATACCTGCTAAGAGTATTATGACACCGAGAACCGTTTTAAAAATGGCTTCTGAAGATCAAAGTATTCAGGATTTTTTTGAAGCGAATAAGAAGTTGCGTTTTTCTAGAATACCCGTATTCAAAGATAATCCAGATCATATCACGGGATATGTACTCAAAGATGAGGTGTATAAAGAAATGGCAGAAGACCATCATAATAAGAAACTAGGCGACCTTAAACGACAGTTGTTTGTAGTGAGTCGAAATGTTGCAGTACCTGATTTATTTGAAAAATTAGTAGAGCAGCGTGAGCATGTAGCCTTGGTCGTTGATGAGTATGGTTCGGTAAGTGGTATAGTAACGATGGAAGATGTGATCGAAACATTATTAGGACTAGAAATTGTAGACGAAAGTGATACCGATGCTAATATGCAAGACCTGGCTCGCAAGAACTGGGAAAACCGCGCAAGAAGATTAGGAATTCTTGATGATGATACTGCAGAAGAATGATTCAAAAGGCCTATTTAGAAACACCTTTAGGAATTGCCACTATATCAGGAGATGAAAATGGAATAACCAGTGTCTCGGTTACTCAGGAGTCAACAAACGAGCCTTCTAAAGAAATCCATCCTTATCTACAAGAAACGATTACGCAGCTTAAGGAGTATTTTGATGGACAACGAACAGTTTTTGATTTAAAACTCAATCCTTCGGGAACCGAATTTCAAAAAAAAGTGTGGGAAGAATTACTTAAGATCCCTTTCGGAAAAACAGCGACCTATTTGGATATGGCCAAAAGATTAGGTGATCCAAAATGTATTAGGGCAGCAGCCTCGGCAAATGGTAAAAATCCACTTTGGATTATTGTCCCTTGCCATCGGGTAATTGGAAGCGATGGCTCTCTAACCGGATATGCAGGAGGATTGTGGCGAAAAAAATGGTTGCTGGATCACGAAAACCCGGTAAAACAACAATCTTTGTTTTAACATATAATGTTACTCTGAGCTTGGCTAAGGGTATTTCACCCTATACTTGTTTCAATGATATTTGTCATCCCAGCGCAGGCTGGGATCCACTCTACTATTGATGTTAATGCGTAATGTTGATGTATGCCGGTCTACGCTGGAAGGATGTAGTAAATGAAATATATTCCCTCAGTTTCAAAAAATGAAACTAGGATATCTTAGTATTGCGTTCTTAGTCATTCATTTTTTTTAATTAAATTGGCATGAACTCATTTTTCTTATTAATTAAACTCTAAACATGCAAATCTTCAAAAAATTTCTTAAAGGGCTTCTGGCTATTATCGTTCTGTGTATCGTTTCATTATATGTTTTTGACAGCGAATATATTTTTAAAGGAGTGAGAGTAGTATATATGACGGGTCATAATACAGCCTATTTAGATGATTATACTCATTTTGATAATCGTACGATAGAAAAAGGAACAGCTAAGATCCCATGGGCATTACATGAAGAATATAATACCGCCAAAAGTACAGATCGATTAAATGAAATTAATGAGAAATTAGGGACTGTTGCCTATATGATTATTAAAAATGACAGTATCTGGTATGAGAATTATGCCGATGGATTTGGTACCACTTCTAAAACAAATTCTTTCTCTATGGCCAAAAGTATGGTCACAGCTATGCTGGGAAAAGCCATCATGGATGGACATATTAAAAGCTTAGATCAACCCCTTGGAGATTTTTTTCCAGAATTCTCTGAAGGACTAGCCACAAAAACCACCGTAGGAGACCTTTCTTCGATGTCTTCGGGTCTTAATTGGGAAGAAAGTTATAAAAGCCCATTTTCTATCACAGCCAAGGCTTATTATGATACCGATATTAGAGAAGTATTATTGGGACTAGAAGTAGTAGAAGAACCAGGTAAAGAATTTAAATATTTAAGTGGAAATACGCAATTACTTGGGATGGTTATCGAGAAAGCAACCGGAAAAAGTTTATCAGAATATTTAAGTGAGAGTTTTTGGAAACCGATGGGGATGGAGCAAGAAGCCATTTGGCAATTAGATAGCGAAGATAGCGGTATGGAAAAAGCCTACTGTTGTGTAGCTAGTAATGCCAGAGATTTTGCACGTTTTGGTGTACTGTTTAAGAACAAAGGAGTGTTTGCAGGAAAACAAATTCTACCGGCCGAGTTTACAGCACTGGCAACCAAGAAAAGATTCGAAGAAGATGATATGTATGGCTATGGTTTTTGGTTATCTGATCATTTAAATAAAGAAATTTTTGCCATGCGAGGTATTTTGGGGCAATATGTAATTTGTATCCCAGAGGACGATGTGATTATTGTACGTTTGGGTCATAACAGAGGGCAGTTTGTGCCCGGAGAATCTTTTACCGAAGATTTCTTTGTCTTTATTGAAGAGGCTTATAAAATGCTAGAGAATGCTTCATAAGCTTAATCTTGAGCATATATTATTTCTGGATATAGAAACAGTACCAGAACATGAAGATTTTGATGTCTTAAGTGATGAAATGCAATACCTCTGGGCAGATAAAACCAAATACCAGCGCAAAGAAGATTTCTCTCCCGAAGAGTTTTATGATCGTGCCGGTATCTGGGCAGAGTTTGGTAAGATCGTATGCATTTCGGTTGGATATTTTACTCATAAAGGCGAAACCAGGTCATTTAGAACCACTTCGTTTTATGGGGAAGAAAAACAACTGCTTATAGATTTTAAGAACCTAATCGAAACTCATTTTAGCAAACCGCATCATTTGCTCTGTGCACATAATGGAAAAGAATTCGATTTTCCGTATATCGCCCGTAGGATGATCATCCATAGTATCGAATTACCTTATAAGTTAAATCTTTTTGGTAAAAAACCATGGGAAGTCGCTCATTTAGACACCCTGGATTTATGGAAATTTGGCGATTATAAACACTATACTTCTTTAAAATTGCTTACCAGTATTTTAGGAATCCCGTCCCCTAAAGATGATATTGATGGCAGTATGGTAAGAGACGTGTTTTATAAAGAAAATGATATTGATCGTATTGTCATTTATTGCGAAAAAGATACTGTTGCTGTCGCACAGATATTACTACGTTTACGACAAGAAGAATTATTAAGTGATGATGAGGTGATTTCAGTTTAAAAAATGACCAAGCAGTAAAAAAGCTTAATTCATGCCATTTCTTCGATCTTCTTTGGTCGGAAAATAAAGGTTAGAGCTACTATGTGTTGTTCCGTAGGTTTTTACGGCAGAGTGTATTTGTTGTAATGCATCTTCTACCTGAAACGCAGAAAGTTCTCGAAGCGGGTGCATAAATACCGCCATAAGTACATTACTAGAAACGGCATATCGTACATCTAGGGCCGAATGAAAATTGGCTTCCATACACTTTTCATATTCCTGAAGAGACATTGAGCCTTGTTCTTTTATAGGAGCCATGATTCGCATTCGATTATGAAGCTCATCGGTTATACATATGCATTTCACATCATTTAGTGCAAATTCCCAATACCCTTGATTGCCTTCAATATGATCTGCGAGTGTAAGAAAAATTTGATATAGTTGCTTATTATCCATAAGCTACAAGATAATCATCTTTTTGGATGATCTTCAAAAAAAAATTTCCCCCTTCATAAAGAAGAGGGAATTTTATAGTAATTATATACCCGGTTTGTGTCCCCCAACACACCCAAATCGTAATTCCTTAACAAAGGATCCCTAGATCTGAGCAATTTCTCTTCGATATAATTACAAGCAAGCAATAGTTTAGAAAACGTTTCCGCACTATCAAATATTGTTAATACCTGTTAATGATTTAATCTATGAAGTAAAGCCTAAATGAATGAAATGTGTGTAATGATTGGGGGTGTGAAGCAATTCTTACGCTACAAATATAGATTTTTTTTTGACACAACGGCCTTTTTGTTAACGTTTTTTTAAGATTTATGGGTACAAAATTGCTGTCTAATTTGAAATTCTGAAACTCCCGCTCCCGCTAGTCTGTGACTAGTGGCGGGTAAGAGTAAGAAAGGAGATAACAAATAAAGCAGCTATAGGTTTTGTAACTTATGGCTGTTTTTTTAGTATGTTGGCATAGTTTTGTGTGGCACACTAGTTGCAAACTAGCGGGAGCGGGGGATTTTAATTTTATAAAATATGAGAATTGTTATAATACTAATCACAGCAAGTTTTCTTATTTATTCTTGTAAAGAGGTAAAAAGTAAAAATGAAGTAATAGAGAAGGTAAATGCAGAAGTAATTGATCTAAAAGACCCTTCATATTGCAATGACATTGAGAACACTATTGGGATAGTTATTGTCAATAAAGAGAACTTTAAAGATGGTGATAAACTCAATATATTGAATGAGGACTTATCAGTGTTTAAAACTTCAGAGATGAATGAAGAATACGAAATATCATCTTATAAATGTCTTAGTGTTAATGATAGTATCTATTCTATCACAACAGAAGGAGGGACTAAGTATATCAGGAAAAATGATCATTTGGTAAGTCTCCAAAAGTGGGATGAACATTTATTGAACAGTATTTTTTCTATTGGTGTAGATGTGGAAGATAATCCTATTAGAGAAACTATAAAAGGAAAGCCAATATTGTCTAAAAAGTCAAATAACCACAGGATATCTCCTATTGAAATAAAAGGAGATTGGATGAAAGTAAAGCATCAAGACTTTAATACAGAGAAAACAACAGAAGGTTGGATAAAATGGAGAAATGAGAAATGCCTCGTTGTGGAAATCTTTTACTTTGCTTAAAAAGACTTAAAACATAAATTTACACAATTAAACCACTCTTAACAGAGTGGTTTTTTTATGCTCTAAAGTGAAGTAACACTACTAGTGCTGTCGTTTACCCCAAGGATACTACAATCTATAACAGTAGCTTAGAGAGCTACATAAACTTAATGTATAACCCCGCTCCCGCATTCAATATGTAATAAATAGTATTGCAATATCTTCAACAACTGATGTAACGACAATCATATGATCTAAAATTGGCTCTGCATCATTTGTGGAACCCATCTAAGGCATTACAATTGGCTCTACATCACTTGCGGAAGGTTTCGTCACTACTACAAAACCTTCCTGCAGCCTGCAGGGTATTTTCTCAACACGACGAAACCTTCCTGCGTGATGCAGGAGGCTTTCGTTACTGCCACAAAACCTTCCTGCGTGATGCAGGAGACTTTCGTTGCTGCAACGAGACCATGCTGCAGCGTGCAGGGCGTTTTCGTTACCATATAATCATAAACAGTAGCGTTATAAGATGCTGTAATTGGTGATATCAATAACAATTAAAATAATACCTTCGTGTACTAATCTTAAAACCTAATTGTATATCAACAATGAAAACACACAAACTCACTTTTAGAAATGTACTACTATTGTTATTAATCACAATAAGTAGTCAACTTATGGGGCAAGAATCTGCGATATATGCAGGAGGCCCTATCTATTATGGCAGAGACTATGCTATTGACGAATTGCGCAACTCTGGTTTTTCAACCGTAATCGTTTGGACTATTCATATCGAAGCCAATGGAGACCTGGGATTTAACGGAGAATTTCCATTGGTAAAAAACGGAGAGTATGTAGGGGATCAATCCTACCCTAATTTTCCTAATGATGTGGCCAGACTTAAAGCGGCACCTACCTCTATTAATCGAGTAGAATTTGGACTTAGCGCAGCTGGGTCGGGTACTTTTGAAGCCGTAAGAAACTTTTATAACTCAGAAGGTTTTGGACCCGGTACAACGCTGTACAGAAATTTTGCAGCCCTAAAAGCGGCTATCCCCACTATTGATGCTTTTAATAATGATGACGAAAGCACGTATCATGTTGCTTCGGCAGTGGCTTTTACAAAAATGTTGGCCGAACTTGGATTTAAAAACGCCATTGTACCCTATACAAGAAGTAGTTTTTGGAGTGCCTTAGTAAGCCAGGTTAATGCATCCTATCCTGGTAATATCGATAGAAATTATTTGCAATGCTACGCTGGTGGCGGGGGTAATAACCCGTGCTCATCATCTTGGGACTTTGGGATCCCGGTATATCCCGGTTTATGGGGAGGTTCTGGGCAATCATCTACAGCAACGGTAGAAAACAGAATGAATAATTGGCAAAACAACTGTGGTATCACAGGAGGCTTTATGTGGATCTATGATGATTTTGATAATAGCTCTGCAGTAGCGGGTTATGCCGCTGCCATTAATAATGCACTTTCTCCTGGTAATGCTCCGGGAAGAGCTGGTTCACCCAACCCTTCTAATCAATCGACCAATATAAGTACGAATACCACACTAAGTTGGTCTGCAGGATCTGGCGCCAACGCTCATGATGTATATTTCGGAACCAATCCTACTCTTGGGACTTCTGATTTTAAGGGGAATCAATCCAATACATCATTTGCACCGGGAACATTAAATCGTAATACTACCTATTATTGGCGAATAGACGAAGTGAATACCGTAGGCACTACTACAGGCGCTACATGGAGTTTTACCACAACAACCGAAACATCGACTACCGTTGATCATACAGATCCGGTGGGTACAGGTGTCATCACGGCAAGAGCGCAGATCAATTCGGCAGAAAGTGCAGATAGAGCTTTTGATAATCTGTCTACAAACGGAACACAAAATTCTAGCTGGAGTAAATGGTTAGATAATGGGGGAGCGCCAAGTAATGCTAATCCGAGCTGGATTCAGATACAATTGCCAGCTGCAGTAACTGTAAACAAGCTTGCCATCACTAGTGCTAATGATGTGCCAGGTAGAGATCCCGAAAATTTTAATATCCAGGGGTCAAATAATGGTACAAACTGGACAACACTAAGCAGTTGGACAGCACAAAGTTGGGCAAACCGCTTTCAGAGAAAAGAATTCAGTTTTACGAATGCTACAAACTATACCTATTATCGTATGAATACCACTAAAAACAGAGATGGTGGTAGTATGACGCAAGTATGCGAGATAGAGCTTATTGGCCCTTCGGGGACTAGTAATCCTCCTACAGGGTGTACAGACTGTGTTGATTTTAATACGGTGAGCCTAACCTCATATTCTAATCAGGATGTTGAGGGTACATATACAATAGAGGATAATGGAGATACTGCTCGTTTAGTCAATAACACTTGGAAACGTTCTGCCACTACCTACAGGATTACTGCAAATACAGTCGTAGCATTCGATTTTAAAAGTGATCGAGAAGGCGAGATTCATGGTATCGGGTTTGATGAGGATAACAATTTAAGTAGTAATAGGATTTTTAAAGTACACGGCACCCAAAACTGGGGCATCAGAAGTTATGATAACTACAATGCTTCAGGTAATTATAAAACCTATGTGATCCCGGTTGGGAATTCATACACAGGTAATGCTATGAACTTAGTCCTTGTAAATGATAATGATGCAGGTAGCGGTAACCATAGTTCGTTTAGAAATATAAGAATTTATGAAAGTGCTGGGTTTGCAAGTACCGTGTCTTTAGATAAAAAAACAGTGATTAGTAATGAACTTGATGATGAACCGATAGCAGCATTTGGGAAAAATGGTATTATGGCGTATCCAAATCCATTTACGACCAATGTAAATTTGAAATTACCTAAGGGACATCAGTTTACTAAAGCAAGAATATATACCATTTTGGGTCAGTTAATTGCTGAACAAAATATTGATTTAGAAATGAAAGTAGTACAGTTCAACGCTATGGAAAATACTAAAGAAGGAATAGTGTTAGTAAAGCTTGAAGGGAAACAAAAAACAGTTACCTATACGTTGCTTAAAAACTAAATAGCAATACATAAACCTAATGGCGAGGATATACGATACTCTCTTGCCATTAGGTTTTACCTTTATAAAAAGGGCCGTTTAAACCGCTTTTAATTTATCTAATTTAGACTGTCTTAAATACAAAAAGAACGGAAATGTAAATGCTATCGCGACCAAAAAGGTTAATGGGATCAATACCCACCAGTATTTTATCTTTAGCTTAATGGCTTCAGGGATATACCATACAAAAAACGTAATGACCACAACCAATAAGTCTGCACTAAAGGACCTTGCCGGAAATGTGGTTTTGGTTTGCGCAATATAATTTAAAATAGAGGTGTCTTCGGCAGTCATATAAAACTGAATATTAAAATACCAGGTATAACATACACCTAGAATTGCCAATAGTAAGAATACGTATTTAAGTTTCATTATTGATGAGTTTTAGACTTAAATGTACTCATTTATTCTATGATTTAATAAACAACTTTATTTAGACCATTCCTTAATCGATTCCTCATTTAAACGAACAAAATCATCATTACCGGCTTTTTTTGCTAATGCTAAAGACCTTTTGGCCACGGTAATTGCTTCAGTTTTTCTACCCAAATCGGCAAGAATCAGAGCTTCGCGATGCACCTGAAAAAACCTTGGATTGTTACCCTTGGTCGCTTTCTGAATATACTCTAGAGCGGTATCGAGATCTTTACCACTTTCATGTAAATATAAAGCTGCTCTAAAATAGTCAAAAGTGGTTGGGCCGGCTAAAGTTTTCTCTATACTGGCCATGGTTTTTTTATGCACTTCTACTTTTATAGGTAGTGTTACTTTAGTATTTTCCCAGGCAAATATAAGATCAGCAGTTTCCATAGTGATGTTATTAATACTGATAGTGAAGGTCTCTACTAGATCCGAGACTTTTTTGCTATTGCCAGTAACAGTTGCAATGGGTTCTTTCTCTACATAACTAGTCCAGTTACCAGAGTTATATGGGTAAAAATATATGTTCCATGCAGATGCTCCTGGTTTTGTAAGAATCGCATATGCTCCAGCTTTAAGTTCTTTGCCTGCAACCGTAACATTATCATCAAATGTGATCTTGGTGGCAGCATTGGCTCCTGTTCTCCAGAGTTTATCAAATAGAACTACGCCATCTGTTCCAAAAATTTTGCGCCCTTTGGCACTCGGACGCGAGTAGTGTATTTCGATATTGGTAAGACCAACAGTCTGTATAATTTTGGCTGATGTGCTGGCAGCAGGTGTTTTTAATTGTGAAAAGGATGTTGCCGTAACAATAAGGGCAAGGGTCAATGTGATATATAGATTTTTATACATGATGTTATACGTTCTGATTGTTAAAGTATTCTGATGGCGATGCTCCCATCAGTTTTTTAAATGATTTATTAAATGTTGTTTTAGAGTTAAAACCGGCTTCTTGGGCAAGCCCGAAAAAAGTAAGGTTTTTTGCTTTTTCCGATTTAGCTAGGTCAACAAATTCTTTGATTCGATAATAATTTACATACTCAAAGAAATTCATGCCTATATTTTCGTTAAGCAAACGAGCCATTTCGGGATTGCTAACCCCAAGCATTTCGGCAAGCTCAGCTTTTAAAAGTTTGTTATTTAGGTATGGCTTCTTTTCTTGCATCAGAGCTTCTAATTGTGATTTTAGCCGATCTAGATCTGTTGTGGACAACTTAGACTGTGTATACTTTTTAGAGGTGATCAAAGGGGTAATTTTGAAAAGCTGAGGTTCTTTCATACTATAAAAAGCAATAAAAAGTATAATAGAAGCTATGCTTAACCATATCACCTGCCAGTTGGGTCTATTAAGAATCTGAACTCCAAAAATGCTTAAAAGATACATGGTAAACCAACAGGCTAAACAAATACCGATAGCGATTATAAAATTTAGGAAAAATTGAGTCTTTACTGTATAGCTTACTTCATTTTGTATGTCTTTTCTGAATTTCAAAAAAACATGCAGACTCATAAGCCAGTAGCTGATATTAAAGATCAGTCCAATACCTACTAACAATAGTATAATTCGATACTGTTCTCCGCTTTGTGTTCTTGCTCGTAATACTTCGTCTGATGGTAATATGATAAGAATAGTAACAGCAATGTTATAAAAAATAGCGGGTACATAATGGAATATATCCTTGTATGAAAAGTACCTGTTAAGCAATGAAGATCTTGTAAATAGATAAATAGTGGGGCCAAATAATAGAGTGGCAAACTCTGAAAAGGTTACTAACCGATAATCCTGGCCAAAAATGCCTGAGATATACAAAACACGCCCTGATAAACCAATCATTAAGACGAGTACAAAAAATGCGATGTACCCGTTTATGTTTTTTCTGTTCTTAGCCGAAAAGAGGTAAATGAACAGTAAAAATACACTTTGGAAATATCCAAAATAGACCAGTTGATTCAAAAATGATTGCATACGATACTTTTAAGCAAGCGGTTAGTAAGGCTCTAAAATAGTTAACTTAAGTTACTAGTTACTTTTTAATAAGTATTTTAAGTTCCTTCTCCTTGGGGAGAAGGTTAGAGCCTGTGCTGAACTTGTTTCAGTAATGAGGGGGTTTTTACATCGAAAACTCTCGTCTTAGTCCTCTCCCAAAGGGAGAGGAGACCATAATTTTGATACTAAAGTATAACTAGCCACTTACGTTAGTTGATCACAAACTGATTAACATGTTCTACTCCTTTGTGACTCATGGTAAGGTTTTCTTGGTAAAAAGCTTCAAAAGCTGCTTTGTTTTCCCATTGGGTAAGCACCAGGTAATCGGGATTGTAGTAATATCCTACCGGGGATTTGCCTTGGGTAAGCTCAAGAACACTTTTTCCGCCTTTGGCTTTAGCTTTTTGCAACCATTCTTTTTTAAATTTCGAGAATGCTCCGGCATCCTTTTGCCAATAGGCAGTGGCTACAATAAATTTGTCTTTGTTAATTTCGAATGCAAGATCATTTGGCATTTCATAATAGACCAGGTTGAAAATAGACCAAATATCTCTACGTTGTTTGTGAAAATCGGGGACAAAAGTTTCGATTTCGGCAATAAACGCCTCACGATTTTCGAGATCATTCCATTTCCCAAATAAAAAGCTTGTTGGCTGTATGTTTCCTTGCGTAGTTTCGGTTATTTTAAATCCAGGTTGTGGCTTATAGCTTCTTTTGACAGCTACAGGAAATGCAGTTTCTCTATATTTTTTGAATAAGGCATTTCCTTCTGGTTTTGTAGTGAGTAAAAGAATATCCAGGATTTCACCTTTTTTAAAATGGTAAGATTTGATATTAGACTGCGCATGTAGCGTTAGGCTAGAGAGTAATACAATACATCCAAGGATTGTGGTTTTTAAAAATGTCATATGTTCGATTTTAAATTGATTTATAATGGCGAAAGTAGGGGGTGAGTTTGTAAATATGAAGAAAAATAAGGCTGTATAGGTACACATACGGTAAGCGTACGTGTATTGAGATATAGAGTTGGAACTTCTGTGAGTTATACTGATAACATCAAACAGGTACTCGGATATAATATTTGGTTTGACTCTATTGGCAAGAAGTATTATCAGGATTCAGAACATTACTCGGCATTTCGAATCGACTCATCATGATACCCAGATTCGTAGAGCCCAATAATTTTGGTAGGATTACCATGCTCATCCAGCACAAATTGTAATCTAAAATCTATTAGATCCTTCATGATAAAGATCTCTCGGGATAAGGGAGTGAGTTTTCGGTATTGTATTCCGTTTGCATTATCACGGCCATAATAGAGCACATTGTCTCTAAACTCAATATTTCGAGGGCCGTATTTTCCCGCAAGTGTTTTTAAGTGATCGAGAGTCACAACGGCGGGAGTTTGCACCGCTTTGATATATGTCATCCCCCAATCGAGACGCTGGGGATCTGCATTTTCTAGCGTTTTGGCCTGTGTGTAGTATTGTGAAGCCTTCTCATGTTCTTGTTTGTTAAGATATAATCTGGCCATTTGCATATAGGCGTTTGCATCTTTTGAGTTGGTCTCGATATTAGATTTTAAAAGTGCAATACTTTCTTCAAATTTTCCGACCCTAGAGAACTCTTCACCAAGCCAACCTATATTTTCTGTATTAAATTCTTCGGGATGTTGAAGCTTTAATTCAGGTAGTTGGGTGTTGATCACTTCTACACCTCGATCAAGGATTGCCCAACAAAACTTAGCCACAGGAGAGGTGTATTGACTATATTCAAGAAATGTAATACCACTGGATTGACCCCCAATAGTATGTGCTATAATATCTTTATTGATTCCTAAACCATTAAAGCTATTGGTAAGGTAGACCACGGCCAACTTGTGCTCGGGATATGCCAAAATATAATTGCGAAAGATTCCATAATCACCCCATTGCCATAGTCCCAGGCCATTATTATCTTTCTGAACACCAAAACCAAGACTCCATGTCAATCCTAAGTCTTTATCAACTTCAATTTGTGGGGTGAGCATTTCTGTAAAGGTATCGGCGTGTAACCCTTTTTGTTGTATTATGGCACCTATAAATTTGGCATAGTCTGCCGCTGTGGTATAGAGGCTGGCCCCTGCATGAGACTCTGTATAAGTACGTACTGGCTGAGGTAAGCTAAACATATCGTGTCCATTAGCGGCTGAGGATTGATAGTCGTCTTGCCATACCATCGAACTATGGATCATCTTAAGAGGGTCTAGCACATACATTTTGATAAGTACATCTAATGGCTTGTCCTTTAATTTTTCGATGACCCGTTGCAACAATTCGTAACCAGCTGCCGAATATTTATATTTTGTTCCGGGTTCGAATAGGATAGGGTAGACATCGCCTGATTCGCCATGAGGCATTCCTGCAGAATGGCTAAGAATATGTCTGGTAGTCATTTTTTCGGCCCAGGCTTTGTGAAAACCTTCTTTGTTCAGTGAATGACCAAAAAAAGCCTCGATTTCCTGCTGAGTAAAATATTGTATTACGGGTGTATCCAGATCCAAGGTTTTTTCTTCAATCATCTTCATCGCAAAATATGCAAACAAGGGCTTTGTTAGAGAAGCAGCTTCAAAAACGGTGGTATCGCTTACTTTTTCAGAACTTTCTGTATTTTTCACCCCAAAACCATGTGTCCAGATTGTTTTTCCATCCCGTATTAAGGCAATTTGCAGTCCTGGTACTTTTCCTTTTTGCATAAGCTGGGGAATAGTAATTTTTAATTCTGAGAGTAAAACCTCTGTGTCACCTGTAAGCTTAAGAGAAGAGAGATGGTCTTGAGCATATCCCTTACCAAAGGAAATATAGAACAGAAAAGACAGGAGTATACCAATCGTTTTCATAAGTTATGATCTAAGAGTTATTGTACTGAACAAGATAATGATTATAAAAGTATGTTGTATTACTCTGAAGCTTATTAACACATTGCTTCATTATCGTATGGTAAGCAAATCGTCTTTCCGCTTAATACCTGGTTTTGAAAATAAGGCATCAAAAATAGCTACTGTACTTACTGCCGCCTGATCAGGTTTGAGAGCGGTATCAGAAATACCGGATACCACTCTTGAGATGTTATGATCTACCGTTCCTTTTTTGCTCCATATATCCACAGGAGTTGCGGTTAAATACGCAGAAAAATTATGATGCCCAGAACCGGGTCGTTCTCCAATGATATGGATAATACCTTTATTTTTATCTATGTTTTCTTGTTGTCCAAAAAGAACTTCGCCACAAGCATAACCGGCACGAACTCTTCCATGGGTGATGACTATTTTTTCTTTACTCACGATATAGCCTTTTGCATGTAGTTCTTTTTCTAAGGTTTCGAGAAAAGGAGCCAAATGGTTGATGTCTGTTAATGCTCTAACATTAAGTCCATCAGAAATGATGATTTGTACATCGGGAATTTGATCACCCCAATTTTTGCGTATATTTTTTAGAATATTGATGGAATCATCATTTAATTCTTCACCCGACTGCGGATGATACACATAATCTTTCCTGTTTTCTGATTTTGTGTTTATCGCAATAGCAGCAGGTAGAGTTGAAATAAAAGCAGAAGTGATTTCTGTCCATAAACTTACTTTTGCATCTTCGTACAGTCGATGTACTTCTTGATCCAAGTCTGGTTCCAAATCCCAAATATGTTCTCCGTAACCTTCGGCTATTGCAACGCCTCTTCCTCGTATTTCTGAAATATACTTCTTGCCTTCAGCATATATTTTGGCCTTGCTTCTTGTATCTTTTTTAGCCATACAATATCTATAATACACCCAAATCGGATCTCCAAAATGCTCGGTCGGCTTATTATTTTGGTCAATGATATTTAGTTTTTTAAAAAAGTCCCACATGGCATCATTCACCTTATATCCAAACTGCTCTCTAATTTTTACATGGTTATTAAATGCTGTGGTAAGGTAACTTAGCATAGGGTCATTTTTGGTAGGCAATGCCATTAGATAGGCGGGATTTGCTGGCATTATTTGTTCGATACACCAATTCAAATCTTCTAAGGTAATATCCATATGTAACGTCGAACAAACATCTAACCCAATGGTTAAACCGTGCAATTTGCCCATCACTGTATCTTCTAAACAACATCGAACTAGCTGCTCTTTGGTTTTGAATACTTCGGGGCCAATAAAGCCTGCTACATCATTTACAAAAACCCAGGGTGCATTGCTACTGGTTTTTGATGCTTCCATTTCTAATTTTAGAGCACGTAAAAACCCATATTTTCGGGATTCATGAAGTACCATATCAAAACCTTCATCATGACCATTGGTAAAATCGGCTCCTTGTCCGGTTTCAGCATAAAGACCATATTGCCCCTGGCGTTTTAAAACGTGGTCAAACATTTTATCAATAGTGATATCAAAAGTTTTATTTGCACCTACCGTTCCAGCAATACTTTGAAACCAAATTCCAGTGGTTCCGGGATGACGTTTTTCTACTTCAGACTGAATATCAATATGAGAAAGTACGCAGTTGGGTATAATATCCTGTAGGTTGAATGTTGTAATAATATCATAGAGTGCTTTCTCGATGTTGGCAACAGAATCTGGTTCGCTTGATACTGGGTTAGTTCCTAACACTAAATCCCCAACACCATAGGACCACGCATTAAATACTTGCCACATGATGTCATCGATATTATCGGTAGGGGAATTGGGTTGCACTCTGGCACTCAAATATCCTTTGCTTCCGATCTTACTATTGGGTAAGGGGTTGAAAACCTTTTGACCCACTTTTATAAGCTCTTTGTTGCTCATAAGTTTTACCAGACAGCCAATAACATCACTGGTAAGGCCGGGCATTATTTTTTTTATGGCTTCTTCTGGTTGAGTCAATACAAAATTCTTCAAATCACGGATGGTCCAGTTAAGAAAAGAATCATCTGGAGGTAGTATTGTTGTTTTTTGAATTAATTCGAAGATATCATCCTTGAATAGAGGATTTAGAGTTAAGGCTCTAATTTTGGTGTTATTGAGCAAAGCTCTGGCATTCTGACGTGAATTCTCGGTATCTGCCGCCAAACCTATTGCTTGATCTCCTTCTTTGAATTCATTAGCGAACCCAATGATCTGTCTGTATAGGTCCATATTCATTTCTCCTTTTATTCTTTTGATATATGAGAAAATATCTTCATTGCCCAAAAGGTCAACAATATCTTCTCCTTCAGGTTTTGGAAAGGTATTTGACTTTGTCCAAAAGTCACATCCGCTCAAAAAAATGACAGAAGTACCAAGGAATCCTATCTGCGCTAAAAACTCTTTACGACCAATGCTGCTCATATTAAACTGATTTTAAGTTAAATAGAACACTTTATCCTAAGGTAGGGAATTATTTTATTATTTACTAGTGCTAAATATATGTGTTGTAGCAGGGCATAAACACATAGGTTGTTAAGTATAGCGTGCTTTAAATTATGGGGTATATATTAAGTAGATAGTTTGCAAACAAAAACCCCTGAAACATTAAAGTTTCAGGGGTTTTTAAATTTTGATTATTGATGGTTGTTTATTGTACCACAAATGGTTTTTTGTTTCCGTCTAGATTAAGGAAATATAAACCAGCTCTTAATCCGTCAGTGTCAATAGCACCATTAAATGCTCCTTCATCTACTTTTTGACCCATAGCATTGATAATCGTATACTTTTGAGGTGTAGTTGATTTCTTTATAGAAACACTTAATCTTTGACCTTGAACAAGTGGATTGGGCCATAAAGAAAATACTTCGTTTATAGTTTCTGTTGGAGTAGTTCCTGCAAATGCAGCCGCCGCTCCAGAGGTTATAGCCACATTATCGATTGCGATATCGGCTTGCCATGTTGATCCGGTGATTCTGTTAAATCTAAGTTTTACACCACCACCTGCATACGCAGAAAGGTCGATATTAGCACTTAACCAAGAGTTTCCTTTATTTCCTGTTTGGCTCCATAATGATGTCCATGTAGCACCTTCATCGGTACTTGCATCTACAGCAAGGCTACCCATATCTGTTGCACCATACATATGGTAGCTAAAAGAGAAACTTGCGCTGCTAAGTCCCGAAAGATCAAAACAAGGTGACTCTAACACGGCTTGCTTGTCAGGATATCCTGTACCGCTTCCTGATGCTTCTACAAAAAGGTAGTAAGAACCTTGAGTAGCACTAGATGGTCCTGTATTTCTAGATGGAGTTCCACTAGCATCGATCGTCCAATCGATATCATCTGTAGTAGACTGCGACCATGCACCTAATGTGTTTTCAAACCCTTCATTATATGGGAAAGATGTAATACCTGATGTACATGCTGATGCACCACCACCGGCTGTAGTTACATTGACTACACTACTTGAAGCAGATGTGTTACCTGCTGCATCTTTAGCTCTTACGCTAAATTGGTATGCAGTGTTTGCTGTTAATCCTGTAATGTTAGCAGAAGTACCTGTTACGTTACCTAAGTTAGCAGATCCTTGATATACATCGTATCCGGTTACTCCTACATTATCTGTAGCCGCATTCCATGATAGTGTTAGTGTAGTTTCAGCAACACTAGATGCTGCTAATCCTGTTGGTATAGAAGGCGCTTGTGTATCAGCTGCTCCTGCACCGATTACTACTTCGTAGTCTTCTACTTCTCCGTATTGGAAAGACTCACATGCTGTTGGTATCCCATTATATTTCATAGAAACACGCATTCTTGTAGCACCATCTGTAGCTCCAGAAGGAACTGTGAAAGAACCACTTACTGGTGTTGTTTGTGTAGCGGCTTGTGTAAATACTTGTTCTCCTGCATCAGCAAAATCACCATCTTGGTTATAATCAATCCATACACTGTATCCTTCGTTATATTGAGTACCTGTCCAGGTTGGTGTAATTGAAATTGTATTAGAACTACCTTTTTCAAGGTTAGTCGAAATTGAAGTAAAGTCGTTATATCCGCCAGTTCCTGCACCTGTTGCATTGTTTATAGTTCCTAATTGAACTCTACCAATATATTCATCAGCTACGCTGTTCCCGTTAGAACCACAGTATGAAGTACTTCCTCCACCACCAAAAGGTTGTCCGACCCCAACAGCATGCCATGCATTAGTCACAGCAATTTCTTCAGCTCCACCTGCAGTATATAGATCTTTTGCAGCTTGTATAGAACCATTTCTGGCATCTAAAAATGTAGAGTTAGCCGATAAATAAACGTTTAAGGTTCTGTATGCAATTTTTGCTGCTTTATCCATTCCGATTCCTGCTACA
Source organism: Aquimarina penaris (assembly GCF_040786285.1). Taxonomy (NCBI): domain Bacteria; kingdom Pseudomonadati; phylum Bacteroidota; class Flavobacteriia; order Flavobacteriales; family Flavobacteriaceae; genus Aquimarina; species Aquimarina penaris. The sequence goes on along the minus strand of NZ_JBFMKQ010000001.1, from coordinate 529,716 downwards.
GTAAATGCATCTCCATTATCGTTTACACCATCGGTTCCTGCACTACCAGCTACAGCTAAGTAGAACCAGTAGTTTAATACTCCACTATTGGTATGTACACCACATTGGTCATTATAATTAGGATCATTAGGATTTCCGATTGGCGTGATACAGCCTTCGGCAACTGTTGCAGGTCTCCAATTTGTTCCTCTATACGTATCAGGTTGTCCTAGTGATTTGGGATCGCTCATAGAACGCAATGCAGCAGATCCGTTACGTCTGTCGATTTCATCACCAATTAGCCATGTATCAGCAGAAGGAGCGGCATCATTTCCGTTTCCTTTAGCAAAATGCTCTACTGCAGCTCCCCAGATATCAGAAAACCCTTCGTTTAGACCTCCTGATTCTCTTCTGTAAGCAAGATCGGCAGTAAAAGTCGTTACAGCGTGCCCGATTTCATGAGCTGCTACATCAAGACTAGTAAGTGCATCAAAGAATCCGTTTCCTTCAGTTCCGTTAGAAGAACCATCTCCATAGGTCATTACACTACCATTCCAGAATGCATTGTCATATCCAGCACCTCCTGGTTGGTTGTCATAATGTACCCAACTGTTGATGGCAGCACCGCTACCGTTAAAACTATTTCTAGAATGTACTGTAGACCAATAGTCATACGTTACCTCGGCTCCCCAATGCGCATCTAATGCAGCATTGTCTTTTGCAGCATTGTCAAATTCTGCAGCAGTCCAGTTATTATCACCGTCTGTAAAGTTTGTTGATGGGTAGCTATTGTTACCACCACTGTTGTAGGTGTTTACACCACTACCTCTGGTATTATCTCTTAGTGCAAAACTTCCGCTTATGGTACGAGTAGTAATCGTTTTGTTACCACTGTATCGTGTTGCAGCATTACCTGTGGCCAAAGGTGCAGCTTCAAAAACTTTAATTCCTGTATTTTTATCAACAGATATCGTTTTTAAGTTTTTAGCAGAGTTACTATGTTCTCCGACATGTTTGATTATTGAATTATAGAATAACACTCCTCCCGTGCTTGCATCTACATAAACATATCCTCTGCTTACTTTTGGGGCAGTCGCATAGATATCAAATTTATACGCTAAGTTAAATTTAGTGACTACACCATCCTTACCTTTAGAATCAATATTTGGAAGAATCACCAGTTCACCTTCTGGCTTTTTATAATCTATAGCTTTGGAAGCCTCGGAATTGTCCCACATGTATTGGGTAGCACCAATATTGGTTATCGCTCTTTGTAATGCTTGCGTAGCTGATAATTTAGGGGTTGTACTTATACCATTAACATCGAAATATTCTCCTCCGCTAAGAGAAGAAGCTCTTCCATTTTTACTATTAAGACGAGTAGTACCAAATTCTACTTTTACACCTTTATACATTTGCTGAAATTTTTCATGGGTAATTCCTAGCTTGTCTGTCTTTTGTTCAACTTTGGTGTATGAGTTACCTTCACTTAAACCAATATACTTTTGAAAGATATTTTGTGAACTCTTTTGTTGTACATCAATTTGTATTAAACTTTCAGGTTGTTTGAAAGAATTCTCCTGCTTGCCCTCTTGTGCAGTTACACACAATGAAGCAAAACTGAATGCAGATAAAAGAATAGCATTCTTGTAGTGTTTTTTCATGTTCGTTGAGTTTGAGTTAGCATTTATTCGATTTCATTGAAAATAATTCAATGAAAGTGACAAATGTGTTGAATTATTTTCATTTTTTAAAATAAATTCGATGAACGACTATGAAAAATAGATTAACATATGTTAAGAGGTTGTTAACACTACATTAACAGACTATTGTTAAATTCCTGGCATTTTCAAACTGTAGTCTTTTACCTACAATTATAAGTGTAGAATATGTAAAATTTTAACTAAAATACACAGGATTTGGTAATCTAATTTTGTATTTGATCGATAAAATCTATGTATTTTTCGAATATATGTGCTTAAACCGTAGTTTTAGATGTAGTGTAAATTGAGCACACGTGTATTGGGTAGCGTAACGGTATAAAAAAACCCTGAAACGTATAGGTTTCAGGGTTTTTAAAATTTGATTATGTATTGGTTTTATTACTGAACAATAATATGTTGAGTTTCTGAACCTATTATAAGTACATAAGATCCTTTTTGTAGACCTTGAACATTAATCGTATTGTTTTTAACTGTTCCTTCGTCTACTGTTTGCCCTATTAAATTAACTAATCTATAGTCGTTAGTTTCAAGATTGCTCATTGAAACATGTAGTACTGGGCTATTGTTTAAAGGATTTGGATAAACATCTAAGCGTTTTGCAGAACCAGTAACTGGTGGTCCTTTAGCAATTGCCGTTGTAGCAAAAGCTGTAGTCGTACCACAAGTTCCAAGATTTGTCCATCCAGTTGCAGTTCTTTCGAATAAGCTTCCCTGGTAGGTTACACGATCTCCGGTTTGGTATGATATAGCGCTACTCCATTCAGCAACACCTGCACATATATCTACAGGACCTCCGCCAGTAGTATTGGTAAGAGATACATTATCAATAGCTATATCCGCTTGCCAAGTAGATCCGGTAACTCTGTTAAATCGTAGTTGAACACCACCACCAACATAGGCAGCAAGATCTATACTAGCATTTAACCAAGAGTTTCCTTTGTTACCGGTTTCACTCCAGATAGTGGTCCATGTAGCGCCTTCATCAGTACTAGCGTCTACAGCAATACTTCCCATATCGGTAGCACCATTCATATGATAACTAAATGAGAAACTTGCCTCAGCAAGACCACTAAGATCAAAACAAGGTGAATTTAAAATAGCTTGCTTGTTAGGGAATCCAGTTCCGCTTCCTGAAGCTTCCACAAAAATGTAGTATGATCCTTGAGTTGCACTAGATGGTCCTGTTCCGTTTGAAGGTGTTCCACTAGCATCTACTGTCCAGTTAATATCATCAGCCGTAGATTGTGTCCAGGCTCCTAATGTATTTTCAAATCCTTCGTTATATGGGAAAGCGGTAATACCTGATGTACATCCTGCACCTGTTGTTCCCGCAGTAGTAACATTTAATACTGTGCTCGCAGCAGATTCATTTCCTGCAGCATCTTTTGCAGTTACGCTAAATTGATATGCAGTGCTAGCCGTTAATCCAGTTACATTTGCAGTTGTAGTCGTTGCCGTCCCTAGTAAAGTACTTCCTTGATATACATCATAACCAGTTACACCTACATTATCTGTAGAAGCATTCCAGTTTAGTGTTAAGGTAGTTTCGGTAACGTTAGTCGCTGCTAAACCAGCTGGCACAGTTGGTGCTTGTGTATCTGCCGTTGCACCACCTATAGTAACGGTATAATCTTCAACCTCTCCATATTGGAAAGACTCACAAGATGTTGGTGCTCCATTATATTTCATAGAAACACGCATTCTTGTATTTCCGTCTTTTGCTCCTGTAGGAATGGTAAATGTTCCGCTTACTGGTGTGGTTTGCGTAGGTGCTTGCGTAACTACTTGTTCACCAGCATCGGTAAAGTCTCCATCCTGGTTATAATCAATCCAAACGCCGTATCCTTCGTTGTATTGAGTACCTGTCCAGGTTGGTGTAACAGAGATAGTATAGTCACTTCCTTTAGCTAAACTTGTAGCGATTGATGTAAAATCATTATATCCTCCAGCTCCAGCTCCTGTAGCATTATCAATAGTTTCTAATTGAACACGCCCGATATATTCATCGGCAACACTCTGCCCGTTAGAAGCACAGTATACCAATTGGAATTCTGGAGTGGCAAATGTAGTTGTACTACTGTATGCAGAAGTCGTACCATCAGCACACTTACTTCTTACCTGAACTTCATAAGAAGTTAATTCGGTTAATCCCGTTATGTCTGCTATGTTTTCAGTAACAGCGGTTGTTGTCCAAGTAGAAGTTCCTGCAACTCTATATCTTAGATCATATGTTGCACTAGGAACTTTTGTCCAGTTAATGGTAGCTTTATCATAACTAATATTAGAAGCAGTAACTCCTGTTGGTACAGTAGCATTACAGGTTCCTCTTAATCCAGTAAGGATAAGGGAGAAGTTTTGACTTCCTCCTGTTAGAGAACCTTTATGAGTTACTGTAATAGTGTATGAACCTGTTGCATTTGCAACATCAATTCTTTCATATGGATCTACATTGTTATCACCAGTTCCATTAGTTGTAATTCCTGTTAATCTGTATGGGCTATATGTAGTTGATCCATTAGTTACTCTGATATCTAAATCATTAACTAATACAGGAGTATTAGAGTTGGTAGCAGTTACTACAGTACCTGCTCTATCAGTCCAAGAAATAGAAGCCATTAATGGGTTATTGCCATCAGAATCAACAGTAATGGTATATGTCTGACCACTGGTTAGTGTTAATTCTTCAACTTTAGATTCGCCTCCGTTATCAGAGATTGCTTCGGCAGCAGCTTTAGTATTCATTAATCCCCATCCATAAACAGCATCAGGTCCAGAAGGTCCTGCATCATCTGCAGTATGTAAAGCCACACCTTTTAGTGTTGCAGCTTTCATAAAGTTTCCGTTTATGTTGTTATAATGTTGTTGTAATAACAAAAGAGATCCGGCAACATTTGGTGAAGCCATAGAGGTACCCGTGATACTATTATATGCAGTGTCGCTACTTTCGTATGTTGAGTATACACCCGTACCGTTACCTGTAATATCTGGCTTGATTCTGTAATCATCGGTTGGCCCTTCACTACTAGAACTGTTGATTGATACACTAACAAGAGTACCATCACTATTTACATTGGCATCCTGCGCATTGGCAACAACCAAGTTGTTTTTTGAAGTAGAATGTCCTGTTAATTTATCATATGAAGAGTTACCATCTAGTGGTTGAGCATTATAACTATTCTGGTTACCATCGTTACCAGCGGCAACAACCATTAAGTAAAAGGGAGCATTAAACATTACATTATCCCAGTTACGAGAATCTTCAATATAAGCTCCAAACCATTGGTCTGGCACTTGATCACCTCTAAACCCATAGGAGTGGTTAGAAACTAACATTCCGTCAGCTGCTGCGGTAGTCGCTTCAGCTACGTCATCATTCCATTTGTATCCGTTTACTTTTGCTTGAGGCGCCATTCCTTTGGCATTTGCTTGTACTCCAGAAGCCATAATGGTTCCTGTTACGTGTGCCGCATGGAAATTAAGATCCAATCCGTTTTCGGCAGCAGCATCTTGTATGGTAACACGATTGTTTCCTCCTGGACCATCGTACTCCTGATGCGATGCACGTGCATGACCACCGTCCCATACGTGAGCCGTCATGTTCTGCCCATCTAGGTTTAATCCTAAAGATCCACCTGCATTAAGGTGATTTGCTCTGGTTGATCTGGCAGCAGAGACGTTATATGTAGTAAAGTGGATAGGTTTACCATTAACTACTTTTTGTAGTTCAGATATACTTCCATCTTCATGGATCGTTCTTACTTCCCATCCATTTCTTTTAGCAGCAGCTAATGCAGCTTGCTTTTGAGATACCGATTTTTTAGTAAAATCAGCTTGAAGTTGATTTAGTTGTGAAAGATTACTTTTTTGTTGAATTTTTAACTTGTCCTCGACTTTCTGTGCCGAAAGTCCAGCGGATAAGAGTAGCATTGTTATAAAAACAAAGGTACTCATTTCCTTGGCTGTTTTCCCCGTGAAGCCAATCGTCGAAATAAGGCTTCTGTAGCTTTTTTTCATTTTTGTTGAGTTTGAGTTAGTATTAGTTTAATTTCCTTGAAAGAATATCAAGAAACGGCCAAAACTCTTAAAATATTGTTAGTAAAAAAAACATTTTCGATCAAGTGAAGGAAAAACTCTTTATAAAACCTTAACAGTGGCGTAATGCTTGTTCGGATATTTTTACACGTAAGAAAAAACCTTCTTTGTCGGATTATTAGCGATTGATTTTTCGAAAAAATCGAGGGTTCTCGCCTCATTGTAGTAGGTTTTACCCGGAAGAAAAAAGCCAACATGACCTCCATAATTCGGGATTTCTAAAAAAAGATTCGAATTTTCTTTGGTTTCATCAATTGGATAACACAGATCTCCAAGAAAGGAATCGTTTTTTGCATTAATAATTAAGGTAGGAGTATTTATAGTCTTTAAAAACTGTTTACTGCTACATTGAGTATAATAATCGATCGCATCGATATATCCATGCGCTTTGCTGGTATATAAATCATCGATATCCATAAGAGATGTACAGGCTTTGATATCTGAGATACTTATCTTATCCGGAAAAACGACTTGTCGCTCTAGTAATTTTGCTTTGAGATGTCGTATAAATCGCTTTTCGTAAATAACGTTGTTGGGTTTATTGATGGCTAACAACGAATCATAAAGGTCGCACGGAGCAGAAATGGCAACACCTGCTTTTACATTAGCAGGGATTGATCTTCCTTCTCCTAAATATTTCAGCATAATATTACCTCCCAAACTAAATCCACATATCGAGATCGAGGGATAGTCGTAGGTAGATACAATATGTTTAACAATTTGATCCAGATCATCACTTACTCCGGCATTGTAGGATCGAAATAATCGGTTGACCTCTCCACTACAATTTCTAAGATTAACTGCCGCAGCATCCCAACCCTTTTGATTTAGGTGCCTGGCAAGACCCGTTATGTATTGCCGTTGTGCATTACCCTCGAGACCATGAATGATGATTGCCAGTGTATTGGATTTCTTTTCAGCATAACTCCAATCGATATCAATAAAGTCACCATCTTCTAGCTCAACCCGTTCTCGTTTTTGGTGTATATCTTTAATTTTCCTAAAAATACTAGGATAAATGGTAGAAATGTGACCATTTCTAAATACTCGAGGTGGGGTATATGGGGACGTTATGATTGGCATTACTACAGGATATTATCTTTTGGTGCTATTTTTCCTGTACCAAAATACAATCAAAAATAGACATGCTAAAATCCCTAGTCCTAAAATCCAATATAATCGAGAGTTATCATTAAAGTGCATGGGCGAAGTATCTCCTACCAGATAAAATCCTCCCCAATAAAAAGGATGGGTTCTATTAATATTGGCAGTTTTTAAATACTGTAATTTGGCTTGCTGTAAAGCTTTGCCTTTATTCATACCTGCTTTGAGATTGGTATAAAAATATTTCATCAACTCAGGAGTAGTTCGATCCGATACTTCCCAACTAGTTAATAACAAGCTTTTGGTTCCTGCGTATTGAAAAGCATTTCCTAGGCTCATAACCCCTTCTCCTTTAGCAATTTTACCAGTTCCCGTATTGCAGGCGCTGAGTACCGTAAGCTCTGCAGGGATATCAAGTGCAAATAATTCATAACTATAGAGCAGATTATCTTCAATGGTATCCTTACTTTTGGTGAAGTATAGTTTTGAATTTTCAGGACGTTCATTATCTACCTCTCCATGTAATGCTAAATGCAAAATATTATACTTACTCGCGTTGTTTTTAAAATTAGCTTCTACAGCTTGTGATCCATAATAATATTGTCCATCGATAATATCGGCAATCGCTTTAATTTCTTTACGAGTTCCTGGCAGGTCATCACCTGCATTTCTTAGTGTCGCTAAACGCATGGTATTACTCTCTGTAGTATGAGTACTATCAGAAAAAGAAAAAGCAAGACATTCTTGTAATATTTTAGACTGATCATTTGTTTTGAAAGGCGCAAACAAAAGATTTGCCGAATTAGCATAGGTGATTGCATAATCTTTTAACAAATATGATAAATCTGTTGGATTATTAGAATCATCTTTTTGTGTTAATAATAACTCAAAATTAAGATGCCATAAAGGACCGTCGGGAACAATGATAAGTTCATCACCTATAAACTTGTTTGCAACAGATGCTAAAAGTGTATTATATAGTTGATTCGCTAGTTGTTTATATTCTTGCAAATTTTTGGATGTAATGCTATTGCGAAATTCTTGTACCTTATCTCTGAGTTTGGGAGTAGCCAATTCTTTTACTGAGATATCGTTTTTTGAAATGGTAAATGCATAGAATATACTATCTGCAACGAAAAACTCAAGTAGGGTCTGATTATCTTTTAACTTTTTCTGAATCTCTGGTACGGAGATAATACTGTTTTGATACTTGAGTTGATAATATTTTGGATAATTTTTCTCTAAGAGTTCAGTTAAAGAATCTTGTTTTCTATCAATATCAAATAATTCGTTTTCATATTCTTTGATTTTTGTAGAATCAGTAGAAATACTTGACAACTCATCAGTGATTTGTGACTGGTAGAACGCTCGATTTGTCTTTAGTTTTTTTCCTAGTTCAATTAGTTCTATAGGTAATCCTGCAAATTCTTTGGCATAAGATTCGTTTAATAGTCCTTTTAAGGTATTTGCTTTACTTTTTTCGGCATGGTAAAAGGCTTGTTCTAGATTTCTTATATCCTTTTGGGTTGTATACCATAAAAATTGAGTTAATAGAGCTCCTTCATTAATTTCTTTTATGTTTTTAGAAAATTCTAATTTGTCGTTATGGTCATTAATTTTTTTCACTAATATATCCAAGAACTTTTCTGCCTTCTGATAACAGGAATTACTGGATTTAATATGACTTATACCACCTTCATTTTTATAGATGTTTCTATACACTTTTCCTTTTTTTTCTAAAATAGACACTTCATGTATTAAACTAGAGTATTTGTTTTGTTTATTGGAAGTTATTTCAACAGACTTTATTAGATTTTCTCTTGAAGCCTCATTGTAGTACTCTAGAGCTTTTTTAAATTTTTCTTGTTGAAAAAACAAATTACCTGAAGCTATAAGAGATTCAATTATTGTTGGATTATTTATTCTTCTATATTTTTTTTCGTTTTCGATGGCTTTTTGAAAATAAATCAATGCCTTGTCATATTCCTTTGCATCCTTATATACGAGTCCAATATTGAACATAGCACCAGAAGTATTTCGAATATTTTTTTGAGAGGATGTTTTTAATATATTAATTGCTTTTTGATAGTAGAACAAGGCTTGATCTGTTTTTTGCAAGTTTCGATATGCTGATCCAATATTTATATAAGCAGAAGCAATACTTGGATGATTTGCTCCAAATAATTTTGTTGTAATATCTATGGCTTTTTGATAGTAGAACAAGGCTTGTTCTGTTTTTTGCAAGTTTAGATATACTAATCCTAAATTTATATAGACATCTGATATTTCTGGATGATTTTCACCATAATTTTTAAGTTTGATATCTAATGATTTCTTGTAGTAGGAGGATGCCTTTTCATATTCATATTTATAGTTATGAATATTTCCGATGCTCATAAGAACAATAGAAATGTAAGGTGAGTTCTCATCGACTTGTAATGAAATAATTTTCAAAGCTTTATTATAATATTCTAATGCTTTATCGTTTTCCCCCTTGTTCATTAAAATAGAACCGATGTTATTATAAATAAGACCAATGTGCATATGATTCTCGTCATATATCTTTTTCAGGTACTTTAGAGTTTTTTCGTTATATTCCAAAGCTTTATCTAATTCTCCTTTGCGTCTATATACACTTCCTAGAGAGCTATAACAACGTAATGTGAAATAATTTTCTGATCCAAACTCTTTCAAGCTTGTTTTTAAGGCATTATCAAAATAGTATAAAGATGAATCGAGCTCTATTTTTGTAAGGTATACATTACCTAACTCTATTTTTGTTGTTATATATCTACCAGGATTTTTATCTTTTGTTTTTTCATAAATTTTCAAAGCTTTTTTAAAACTTGTGATAGCATTATCATATTTATTCTCTTTTAATAAAGCCTCTGCTTTATTAAAATATTGCGAAGCAAGTATGGTATCAGTTTCTACTTGCGCAGTAGCAGTATGAAATGAAACTAAAAAAATAAAGATCGATATAAATGGTGCTAAAAAAATGAATTGCAATTGTTTCATAAATCTATTAATGGTGCATGGCAAAGAAACTAAAAATGTTACCATAATAACCAAAGTATTATGTTTTTAGAATTTCTTTGAGTAGAATATGTTGATGAGTAGTGCTAACGTATTAATACAGTATATTATCTTTTGGTATTACTTTTTCAGGCAGGTTTTCTTCATCAAGCATATCGCGCAGATCGATTTCTATGGTTCTGCATAAAGCGGTCATAGGTACATCGTTTACGCGACCTTCAAACGGATCTTCGCTATTGCTTCCAATCTTTTCCATAGTGGTAAATATCCAGGATACTAATACCGATAATGGAATCATTAAAAAGATAAACCAGGGTTGTATATCCTGGTGCATATCCTGAAGTTCAGACTCAAAAACATTCAACATCCCAAAAGGCAGGAGTAATACAAAAATCCAGGTAAAAACGGTGCTAAAATAAGCATATTGCCTGGGGAATGGGGTGTTTTTGATACGTTCACATTTTCCCTGAAGATTATACAATTCTTCAAGAACACCATGAAACAGCTGTTTGTCGAATTCTGTTATTTTTCCTTCATCGCACAGTTTTTTGATATGTAACCCCTGATTTTTTACAATATGCGTAGCGGTATTTTTTCTTTGCAATAATTCAATATATTCTTCATCAGAAACAAAATCTCTGGTTGCATCACAAGCAGGTTTTTGTTCTCCGTGTTTTTTGAATAAACGCTCTACTGCAGCATTTTCTTTGAGACTAAACGAAGTAGGTTGTCTTAATTGAATACGTAACGCATTGATCCATGCGACATGTCTATGAATTAAAATACTTTTGGTTTGTTGATCGTCCTTAACCAGGCTTAGCACCTGGTTAGCCCAAGTACGCGAATAATTGACAATACCTCCCCATATTTTGCGAGCTTCCCAAAAACGATCATAACTCTGGCTATTTTTAAAGCCAATATAAAAAGCGACAGCGATACCAATTACCGTTAGAGGTTGAAAAGGAATATCAATAAAAGTCCATTCTAAGAAGTAGTAGAGCGAGAAAATCCCTGCCGTATAAATAAGAAAGAAAAAAACATTTTTCCAGGCATACCGAAGAATAAGTCCCCAGCCAATATTTCGTTTGATGTACATGCGTAATTTTTGTTCTAAAATAAGAAGACTATAGAGGTTTTCAAAACCTTATGAATTTTATTCGAAAATTTTTCGCGACCAACTCAAGTTGTTGATTATGTGAAAAATAAAGTAGATAAGAGTATTCGTTAACGTATTATTCATAAATATTTATTATGCTAATCATTATAAATATAAATAAAAATATATGAATAAGTATCCGCACATTTGTACGCGGTTTACATAAAATTTTACGTAAAAAAATATAAGCCAATAGTTCAACTCAAAAAAATGTTATCAATGAGAAGTATTAATAATTTCTTGCTAATAGTATTAACTGCATTCCCTTTCTTTTTGTCTTCACTACATGACTACTTGTTTATGGATAAGCTAGTACTATGTGCCGTTATCGTGCTTTGTACTTCCATTTTCAAAAATTTGGATACAAACGATAAGCATAAAAGGGTATATGTAAAAAAGAAAATTCAATAATCAATTATTAAAATTCAAAAATTATGACACTTACAGATCAAAAAATCAAATTACTCGACGGAACCTTTAGTCCATCTGAAGCTTCAGACATTTTAAACACATTTATCGACAAGAAAATTAATTTCCATAAGCTGCAAAGACTAAGCATTATTGAGCAAAATTGCAATGATGAGACGCCAGATTTATATAAAAGGATGAATGAACTGATCAAGGCAAAAGAATCTTTTAAAGAAATAATTTTGGAAGCCAAAAAAGAAGGGTTAGAACTACAGATTGAAAGTGATATCCACATTACGTTAATTAAAAATTAGCACAAATTACGTGTTCATTAACTTCAAAATCTGAGATACTATTTTATGGATTTACATTTATTAGTAGATAATCTTACAAACCCGGCACTATTATTTTTTTTCCTTGGAATCATAGCTGTGCGATTAAAAAGTGATTTAGAAATCCCTGAAAGTTCTTCAAAATTTATTTCTTTCTATTTACTATTGTCTATCGGTTTTAAAGGTGGGCAAGAGTTATCGCATAGCGAGTTTAGTGCAGAGATCTTTTGGTCACTTGGATTTGGAGTCTTTCTAGCATTGATTGTACCGGTATATACATTCTTTATATTAAGGCAAAAATATAACATCTCTGATTCGGGTGCGATTGCTGCATCCTATGGCTCAGTAAGTGCGGTGACTTTTGTTACCGCACTTTCATTTTTAGAGATAGAGCAAATCCCATTTGGCGGTCACATGGTGGCTGTAATGGCTATTATGGAAGCTCCTTCGATCATGGTAGGTGTTCTTTTAATGTCTATACTAAATAAGAATACCAACGATGCCATCCCTATAGGAAAAGTTTTGAAACATGCCTTAACTAATGGGAGTGTACTATTAATTATAGGTAGTCTTGTTGTTGGGTTTCTCGCCAGTGAACAACAAGCAGAGGGTATTAAACCATTTACAACCGATATTTTTAAAGGTTTTCTAGCAGTCTTTCTTCTTGATATGGGAATAACCAGTGGAAAGAAAATATCCTCATTCTTAAAAAAAGGGTGGTTTGCAACGGTGTTTTCTATCGTAATTCCGCTTGTTAATGGTATAGCGGTTGCCATTATTAGTACCATGTTTATCGAAAGTGTCGGAAATAGGTTCTTATTGTCAATTCTTGCGGCTAGTGCTTCTTATATAGCGGTTCCTGCGGCAATGAGATTGGCAGCTCCAAAAGCTAACCCAGGGCTGTATGTTCCTATGGCACTGGCTGTTACTTTTCCCTTTAATATTACGGTAGGACTGCCTCTTTATCTGTGTATAGTACAAATTGTTTAAATAGCATCGTAAGAAATGGTTATGGATCACTCTGCATATTGAAAATTGCAGAAAATTTAGTTGTGGTTTAGAATTTGAAACTTGTGCCTAATGATCTGTTCTTTATTTTCTTCGACATAGTTTAGAAAGGCTTCGGCCACAGGAGAGAACTTTTTGTTCTTTAACCATATTAAATTCCAAATTGATTTTATAGGAAAACCTTGTACTGGTATTATTTGTAAGCGACCGGCTTCAAGATCATTACGAATACCAATAAGTGGCATTATCGAGTATCCCAATCCGGCGATTACGGCTTGTTTTACGGCTTCATTAGAGGTAAGTTCCATATTTTTTCTAACCGGAATATTGTTTTGTTCTATGTATTTTTCCATCGTATGTCTTGTTCCGGATCCCTGCTCTCTATAAATCAATGGAAGTTTTGCGAATATGGATTTATTATATTTCTTCTTTGTGAAATTTTCTGATTTATTCCCGACCAAAAACAGTTGGTTTTCCATGAGTTTTGTTTTTTCTACCTGTAGTTGTTTGGGCAATACAGAAACTAATGAAAAATCTACATTATTTTTTTCTAAACTATGTATAACACGTGCTTTGTTGGTTACATCAAGAACTAAATCAACACCTTCATGTTGTTTAATAAAATCAGATAAGAAATAGGGGATGATGTATTTTCCGGTAGAGACTACAGAGATCTTTAGTACCCCGGATAGTTGGCCTTGATAGGCGGTTGTTTTATAGGTTATTTGATTTACTTCATCAATTATTTTTTGAGCGGCAAGGGCAATTTCTTTACCAAAGTCTGTAATGTATAGTTTTCTTCCAATAACTTCTGTTAGTGGAATAGGAAATTGATCCTGAAAATTTTTAAGCTGAATCGAAACGGCGGGTTGTGTTAAATGCAATTCTTCAGAAGCTTTTGTTATGCTCTCTTTCTCGGCGATTTTGAGGAAAATCTGTAATTGATGCAATGTGTAATTCATAAATTTATTTTATGTAAATGATTACAAATATAAATAAAAATATATGAAAATTTTTCTATAATATTGTGTATCAATAAATAAAAACATAAAAAATAAAGATGATTGTATAACCGTAAGTAAAGAAGATATGAAAAAGATCCTAAGTAGTATAATAGTAATAATGTTTGTGTATGGAAGTAGTAGTGCAAATGTGCTAGAAACTTTGGATCCTCTATTTTTACATACAACCGAGAAACCATTAAGATATTGTGCCTCATTATCTTTTGAGAATCTAAATAATTCTAAAGATTTATGCGAAGTAGATCTTAATAGAAACACAACCTTTGTCGTTTTCGACGATTACACCTATCACGAATGTAATTCGTATAGAATTATCTCTTATTTATCTCATAACCTAGAATATCTACATAAGGATATCGAAAATGAAGACATTATTAGACTCAATAAAGCATTAGATAAGATTAATGAAATGATTTGTAATGAGTTTTCTGTAAGAGAATTGGTACAGTCAAAAACATCGGATACCTCCAACATTTCATATCATGATCATTGGGATATGAATATCAAAAACCTTCAAAAAGTAAAGATGGAGAAAAACTTTTTCCCAATAGATGCGAATGATTTTGAAGGCTTTGGGATACGGTTAAAAATATAAAGAGGCCTTAGATTAATTAGGTCTAAGAAAAGTTATATAAAAGGATTAAGTAGAGGGCTGCAGTTTTCTCCACTGCAGTATACTTAATGTGATGCTTTCATAGTTGATTGATTGATAAGAGGTTGTCTTATTCGACAACCTCTTTTTTTAGAACATATTAGATATTGTGTTATGTTGTTCTATGAATTATATCTGTAAAGGTTTTTATAGAAACATTCCGCCAGAAGCTTCTATGCGTTGTCCATTAACCCATCGAGCGTCTTCACTGGCCAGAAATGCAACTACACCACCTATATCTTCTGCTACTCCAACTCTTCCTAGCGCAGTAACTGATGATAATATTTTCTCTAATTCTGGGTTGTTTTCTAATGCATCTTTATTCAAATCCGTATTAATCGCACCAGGAGCTACAACATTGGCTGTGATTTGTCGAGGACCTAATTCTTTTGCTAAATATCTTGTAAAAGCTTCGATACCGGCTTTCATAGAAGCATAGGCACCATACCCTGGAAGACTAAATCGTGCTAATCCTGTAGAAACGTTAATAATTCTTCCGCCATCATTTAGTAATTCGAGTGCTTTTTGTGTAAGAAAGAAAGGTCCTTTTAATTGAATATTCATCAGATTGTCAAAAGTAGTTTCTGAAGTTTCAGCCACCATCTCATGTGCAATAATACCAGCATTATTTACCAAAATGTCAAATTTTGATACATTCCAATGCTGTTCTAAAGTGGTTTTTACTTCGGTAAAAAATGAATCAAAAATTGAAGCATTACCTACATTTAATTGAAAAGCTACTGCTTTTTGTCCCAAGGCTTCGATTTGTTTCACGGTTTCATCGGCTTGTGTTTTGTTTGAATTATAGGTAACCAAAATATCGGCTCCCTGTTGGGCTAATCTAATTGCCATTTCTTTTCCTAGTCCGCGGCTACTTCCTGTAACCAATGCGATTTTGTTTTCTAAAGTTTTCATGTTTTATTTTTTTATTGTCAGGTCGAGTGCCGATTGAAATGAGGTGTATCGAGACCTTATTTTTATCAGACAACTTCTCGATACTATTTCTCCCAAGGTCGAAATCACTCGAAGTGACGGGTTGAACAATTATTACACTGCAAATATCATCCAGAAATCAAGGCGCATAAAGGCACATTTTTTAGGAAGAAGGGTATATTTTTAAGATTACGCTATATTTATAAGAAAATTGCAAAGATGATTGGGTTAAAAATTGTTTATCTGGTCAATATTCTTGTCGCTGGCTGGATTAGTATCACAAGTTTGTTCTTTCCAAGAAAAGCAGCATTGACGGTTTTCTCGAATGCGTATCAATATTCTGAAGTAATTCGGCTTGTTGGAAGTTTGTGGGGCGCCATTTTTATACTATCGATCTTGGGATTGTTCTATCCTAAGAAGATGGCTTTAGTATTGGTTTTTCAATTAATTTATAAAGGGTCTTGGTTGCTGTTTGTAGCTCTTCCTGCGTTAGTGCATAAAAAATCATATCCCGATGGAATGGCTATGTTTTTTGTCATTTGGTGTGTTGCATTACCTTTCGTGATTCCTTGGAAAGAGATTTTTGGTTAAAAATCACTGATTTCGATACTGATTAGGGGTCAATCCCGTCTGTTTTTTAAAGAATTTCGAGAAATGAGTGGGCTCATTAAACCCTAATTGATAGGCAATTTCTTTGACGGCAGTAGAAGATTTTGATAGTAGAGCCTGTGCTTCAATAATAATCTTATCCTGAATCCATCTATTGGCAGATTTGTCAGTTTTAGTTTTAATCACAGTAGAGAAGTAGGCTGGGTGTAACTGTTGTGCTTCTGCGAAAGCGGCAACCTGAAGATCACCATTTTTAAGAGCATCAGATCGAAAAACACTTTCTAGATCTTTTTTGAATTGATTGACAATTTGGCTATCTCTATCATAAGCTATTTTGAAAGAATTATCTTGTAACAAGAACTCCTTTACTTTAAGTAAGAATACCATAAAAAGAGAACTTACTATTTTATGGCGCAGTGCCGATTTTTTGTTTTGCTCAAACAAAATTTGCTCGGCAAGATGATGCAACTCTATGAAACGTTCTTCATCAAGAAAACATGGCGGTACCATTTCGGTTAATAAAAAGGAAAATTCTTCAAAGACTGCATTGTGAATATGCTCTTTCAAATATTCCTCTGATGAAGTAATAATAAAACCATGCACCACCTCTTCAATCCCAAAGGATTTTAAATGACCAGGATTAGTAAAATATAAAGTATTTGGTTTTGTATAGAATTTATGATCGTCTATTGTATAGTAACTTTTGCCTTGCTGTACTAATATAAAAGAAAAGTAATTGGCTCTAAATACTGGAGATTGTACAGGTTTATGATGGATCATTTCCATACGATGAATTGTAAAATCAGCATCTTGCTTAATAGTATTCCCGACCTTTTCATCTTTGTAGAGGTCAGCGAGTTTATCGTAAGCCTTTATGTTTGTACTACTTTTCATTGGTATAGCTAAAGATACAGTATTTTTAATACTATTTTTATTATGCGTGCATAATAAATTATTTCGTATTTTTGTACTCTAAAATATGGGGATATGTACATAAAAGATTTTGAAATTAGATGGAATGATATAGATGCCAATCGTCATTTGGCTAATAAGGCATATATAGAGCTGGCAGCACATACTCGAATGTCTTTTTTAAATGAACATGGTTTTGATAATAGTATACTGGGAAAATTTAATATTGGTCCGGTAGTATTTTATGAACATATCTATTATTTTAAAGAAGTTTTTTTAGGAAGGCCCATCAAAGTTTCTCTAGAACTTTCTGGTTTAAGTGAAGACGGCATGTTTTTTCAGTTCAGACATAATTTTTATGATTATAAAGGACGTAATTTTGCACATTGCGAAATGATGGGTGCATGGATAGATTTAAAGACCAGAAAATTAATTCCGCTTCCAAGTGAAATTATGAAGGATCTTGACAAGGTAGGTCGTCCCGAAGACTTCAAGGTGTTGACCAAAGAAGATACCAGAAAGTTTGCCAAGGTTCCTGTAGATTTAACTTAATTTTTTAGGTGTCTTTGTCACCAAATATACTCCTAGAAATACCAATAGGGCAGACACAACTTTTACTATACTTAAAGAATCTGCTCCCATAGCCATTGCAAAACTAATGGCTAGTAAAGGTTGTAAGTAAATAAATGCACCAATAGTCGAAGCTTTTAGTGTTTTTAATGCAAATACGTTTAATAAATAGGTAAAGAACGTAGTACCGATTACTACAAAAGCCATTACCCAGATAACATCTATTGGCAATGATGTCCATTGCACTTCATTAAATTCTGAAATCGTAAGCGGGAAATTAATAATCACACCAATAAGAAAAAACCATTTCATTAAGGTGATCGAATGATATTTTGCGGTTAAAGGTTTTACCAACACAAGATATAAAGCATACGAGGCTGCATTAATAATAAATAAAGTATTTCCCAAAGGGATATTAGGCGCATCCTGACGTAATTCTGCTCCAAAAAGAATAAGGCCCAAAGCTCCCGCGAACCCTAATAAAATACCTAAAGTTCTTAAAAAAGTGATTTTTTCCTTTATAAGAATGGCCGATAGTATAAATACCAGAATAGGAGAGACGGTAATCATTACCGAACTGTTAATAGGTGTCGATAATTGCAAACCTTTAAAAAACATGAGCATATTGATGACCATTCCAAAAATTGCACAAGCAATTATTCTTGGCCAATCCCTCTTTTCAATTTTTTGTTTGGGAGCCCAAATAGATGCTGCCCAAAATAAAATTGCCGCACCTACAACTCTCAACAAAATAAACCCGAAAGGTTTAATATAGGTTGGCATAACCCCTTTGGCAACAGTATGATTGATCGCATAGATCAAACTAGCTCCAAATGCGGCAAGTAATGCGGCAGTTCTTTTATCCATTGATAGCAGTATTTGCTGCTTCAACGACTTTTTTACTGTTACCTACAAAGATTAGATGGTCAACAATAATAACAGGACGTTTTAGAAATGTATAATGTTCCAGGATTAGATTTTTATACTCTTCTTCAGATAATTGTTTATTTTTTAGATCACGTTCTTTGTACAATCGGGCTCTTTTGCTAAATAATGCTTCGTAACTCCCGGCAAATTTTTGCATTTCTTCGATTTGTTCTGTGGTAATTGATTCGTTTTTAATGTCTTGCATTACAAATTCTGAAGAAGGATTCAATTCCTTGATAATTCGTTTACATGTATCGCAAGTGGATAGGTGATATATTTTTTTCATTAATTTCAATAGTTTTTATGTTCTAAAATTAATTTCGAGTTCCTTCTCCTTGGGGAGAAGGTTAGGATGAGGGGTGTCGATACGGAAGCCCTCACCTTAATCCTCTCCCAGAGGGAGAGGAAACACTATTGTGATTTTAAGTGTAAAAATCATCACAAAGGAAATTCATTTCAGAATTAAAACTCATATTTTTGGCTAAAAATTAAGAACCTCATGCAACATCCATTAGAAATCACTCGAACCAATCGCCGTTTACTCGAAAAAATCCTGAATAATTATTCATTAGAACAATTAAATACAGTACCAGATGGATTTAAGAATAATCTGATATGGAATATTGCTCATGTGATAGTTACGCAGCAACTATTGGTGTATAAATTAAGTGGATTACCTATGATAGTTGATGCAGAAATGGTAGAAAAATATAAAAAAGGCACAAAAACTGAAGGAGCAGTAACTCAAGAAGAGGTAGACAAGGTAAGATCGCTGCTTTTTTCTACTGTAGATCAAACCGAAAAGGATATTGAAGCAGATATTTTTAAAGGGTTTCAGGAATATCTAACCAGCACCGGTTTCGTATTAAAATCTGTTCAGGATGCTATGAATTTTAATAATTTTCATGAAGGAATTCATTTGGGCTATGTTTTGGCGCTTAAAAAGTCTATATAGACTAGTATATTAGAGAGTATTACTTTGCTAATTCCCCCTTTGAAGGGGGTAAGGGGGATGTAATCTTTAGGAAACACCCCTCTTTAATCTCCCCTCAAGGGGAGAATATAATTATGTTACAAAATTTCAAAAGCAAAAAACGAAGCCACTTCATCTTTATTCATCTTTATTTCAATTGCCCCTTCGGCGTAGGAGCTGATTTCATATGGATTGTAAAATAGAATGACTTCTTTTTCTGTAAAACCGATATTTTCGGGTAAACTAAATGTTTCATTTTCAAAAAAGAAACCCGTACTATTGATGGATTCGCTTTCTAAGATTTCATGTTTTGATCTGAACACTTTTTCTGCATGATGCACAAAACCCTTATAGTTTTTAAACAAATCTGTGTTTACTATTCGTTTGCCGGTTTTGGTATCAATATTAATATATGAAATGCCTCCATAGCCATGAGCTCCTCCAGTAAAAACATAAGAATCCATAACCACAGATATTAGACTTTCAGACTGAAAACCTAACTCACAATCAATTGTAGCTTCATAAGGAACGATTTCATCCGGAAACTCAGTACTAATTTTTTGATACGAATTATTAAATTCCTGCATGGCTTGTTTCATCGATCCTTCTGGTTGGTTTTCGCCTATATTTAAAACCGCACAAGCAACTTTTTCGATTTCCTTATTAATAGTTGAAGAGATTTGAGAATCATCAGTAACCTTCAATAAATTAATTTCTAAAGAAGCACAATCTATAGTGCTACAATCGAGCATTTGATCTACTGCAAAATTTTGCTTTTCAAAAGTGAAAGATTCCCTCTTTGTACAGCTCGATAAACCCATTAAAATTACTAGTACAACAACAATTTTTGAATAGGTGTTAGGTTTTGTGTTAATCATCTACTAAAGATATTCATTGAAATATGATTAAAACGAATTAAATCATACATTTGTTCAGTTTTTTAACATAAAAACGGGCAAGTTAATTTTTTCTTATTAAAGAAATTCCATTTGGTCATTAAAACAACAAAAAACAAATGAAATTTAATACCAAAACAATACATGGGGGACAAGAACATGATCCGGCTTATGGTGCAGTAATGCCCCCAATTTATCAAACATCAACTTATGCCCAAACAACACCCGGAGGTCACAAGGGGTTTGAATATAGCAGAACACACAATCCAACAAGAAAAGCATTAGAAAATTCATTGGCGAGTATCGAAAACGGAAGATTTGGATTAGCGTTTGGATCTGGATTAGCAGCAATCGATGCAGTCATCAAATTACTAAAGCCTGGTGATGAGGTAATTTCTACCAATGACCTATACGGGGGAACATATCGTTTGTTTACCAAGATTTTTGAAGATTTTGGGATCAAGTTTCACTTTATCGGGATGCAAAATGCAGATAAAGTAGCCGACTACGTAAATGAAAATACAAAATTGATCTGGGTTGAGACACCTACCAATCCCATGATGAATATTATTGATATTAAAGCTATCGCCGAGGTATCCAAAAAGCATAATGTACTTCTCGCTGTAGATAATACATTTGCTACTCCTTATTTACAGAGGCCATTGGATCTTGGAGCAGATATCGTAATGCACAGCGCTACAAAATATATCGGCGGGCATAGTGATCTCGTTATGGGAGCTTTAATTGTAAAAGATGAAGAAATTGCAGAGAAGCTATACTTCATTCAGAACGCAAGTGGTGCTGTTTGTGGGCCGCAAGATAGTTTCTTAGCCTTAAGAGGAATTAAAACCTTACACATTCGTATGCAACGTCACTGCGAAAATGGAGAAGCCATTGCAAAATACCTTAAAAACCACTCTAAAATCGAAAAGGTATACTGGCCAGGTTTTGAGGACCACCCTAATCACGATATTGCCAAAGCGCAAATGGATGGTTTTGGAGGAATGATCTCTTTCGTTACTAAAGGTAGTGACTATAATAGTGCCATTAAAATAGTAGAGAATTTAAAGATTTTTACCTTGGCAGAATCTCTTGGGGGTGTAGAAAGTCTTGCTGGCCATCCGGCAAGTATGACACATGCTTCTATCCCAAAAGAAGAACGAGAAAAAACAGGGGTTGTAGATTCTTTAATTAGATTAAGTGTGGGAATAGAAGATGTAGATGACTTAATTGCAGATTTAGAACAGGCAATAGGGTAATGTTATTAAATTAAAAAAAAGAGCACGGTTTTTTTAGGAATATCATATATTTGACACAATAAATCAACGTTTAGATAAGAATCTATTAATCCAATTAACATATGCAAGCAAAGATAGATGCATTTATGGAAGAAGTAAGAGCTCGTAACGCCCATGAGCCAGAGTTCTTACAAGCAGTACAAGAAGTTGCAGAAACTGTAATCCCGTACATTGCGACAAAAGAAATTTATAATGGGAAGAACATTCTGTTAAGAATGGTAGAACCAGAAAGAGCCATAATGTTTCGTGTACCTTGGGTAGATGATAAAGGAGAAATACATGTAAATAGAGGGTACAGAATCCAAATGAATTCTGCAATTGGGCCTTATAAAGGTGGACTACGTTTTCATCCTTCGGTTAACCTTAGTATACTAAAGTTCCTTGCTTTCGAACAAGTATTTAAAAATAGTTTAACCACACTTCCTATGGGAGGAGGTAAAGGAGGTTCTGATTTTGATCCAAAAGGAAAGTCTGATGATGAGATTATGCGTTTTTGCCATAGTTTTATGAGCGAATTGTATAGACATATAGGACCTAATACTGATATTCCTGCAGGAGATATAGGAGTAGGAGGTCGCGAGATCGGATTCTTATTCGGGATGTATCGCAAAATGCGAAATGAATTTACAGGAGTGTTAACCGGAAAAGGTATTACTTGGGGGGGATCACTTATTCGACCTGAAGCAACTGGATATGGTACTGTATATTTTGCAGAAAATATGCTAGAAACGAAAGGTGATTCTTTTGATGGTAAAGTGGTTGTGATCTCTGGTTCAGGAAACGTAGCACAATACGCTGCAGAAAAATCAATGCAAGAAGGAGCTAAAGTAGTTACATTGTCTGATTCATCTGGTTATGTGTATGACAAAGATGGGATCGATGCAGACAAACTAGCCTTTGTGATGGAGCTTAAAAATGAAAGAAGAGGCCGTATAAGTGAATATGTAAATAAATATCCATCGGCAGAGTTTCATAAAGGAAAAACGCCGTGGGAAGTAAAATGTGATATAGCTCTACCATGTGCAACTCAAAATGAATTGAATGGAGATGATGCTAAAATGTTGGTAGCCAATGGATGTATTTGTGTTAGTGAAGGGGCAAATATGCCTAGTACACATGAAGCTATTGCAGTATTTCATGAAGCAAAAATTTTCTTTGCACCAGGTAAAGCTTCTAATGCGGGTGGGGTTGCTACCTCTGGATTAGAAATGACACAAAACTCTTTGCGTTATAAATGGACCCGTGCTGAAGTTGATGAAAAGCTTAGACAAATCATGAAAGAAATACATTCTGCCTGCCTTGAGTATGGTACAGATAAGGATGGCTATGTTGATTATGTAAGAGGAGCAAATATTGCAGGTTTTGTAAAAGTTGCAGATGCAATGATTGCACAAGGAGTGATATAAAATACAATCGAATCGTAATAAATCAAAAGCCGTTTGAGTTTATCTCAAATGGCTTTAATTTTTCTTATGTATTTTTATAGTATAAATCTGTTGTGCATTTTGATTTTTTTAGATTAAAATTCGTCAATTCGAGTGCTTCGACCATTGGGAGAAGTGTATCGAGAATAGAATTTTATCTCAAAGCTATTTTCGATACAATTTTTCTTCGTTTCACTGTGAAAAACCACTCGAATTAATGCTTTTTTGATTTACAACTTCCAAAATACACA
Source organism: Aquimarina penaris (assembly GCF_040786285.1). NCBI lineage: Bacteria > Pseudomonadati > Bacteroidota > Flavobacteriia > Flavobacteriales > Flavobacteriaceae > Aquimarina > Aquimarina penaris. Next base: position 506,410 of record NZ_JBFMKQ010000001.1, on the reverse strand, counting down.
ATAGGTAGCATAATTAATTTTTTATGAAGCAGATAGTTTATACACTTTTTTTAGTAATCCTAAGCTCATGTGGGAGTACTTATGTAGCCCATGATTACGATGAGCAACAAGATTTTTTGGTTTACAAAACCTATGCTTTTTTCTCCGAGATGGATTCTGGGCTTAGTGATTTTGATCAAAAACGACTATTAGCAGCAACCGAAACAGCACTGCAAGCCCAGGGATATACCAAATCCGAAACCCCGGATATCTATATAGATTTTAAAACCATTGTCAAAGAAGGATCTTCGCGTAATAGTATAGGTGTGGGAGTAGGCAGTGGTGGTGGAGGTGTTAATATTGGTATTGGAGGTGCTATTCCTATAGGAGGACCGCAAACCTTTTTAGAACTTACCACCGATTTTGTTGATGCAAAAAAAGGCCAATTGATATGGCAGGCGATTGCCGAAAAACGTTTTTATGTTAATGCTTCTCCAGATGGGCGTTCCAATTTCTTTCAAAAGATTATTGAAAAATCCTTAGCTAAATTTCCGCCTAAGAAAAAAGAATGATTATTAAATCTCCCGCAATAGTAATACACTCTTTACGATATGGTGAAGCAGACTTAATAATCACATTGTTTACTAAAACTAGTGGGTTAAGAACATATTTACAAAAAGGAATATTAAAATCTAAAAAAGGAAAAATACGTTCCTCGCTCTTTCAACCATTAATGCTTATAGAAATAGAAGCATATCATAAAAATAAAGGAGCATTAGAACGACTTAAAGAAGCTAGAGTATTAACGCATTATTCTTCGCTGCATACCGATGTGGTAAAAAATGCTTTGGTCTTTTTTATTTCAGATATTCTAAAAAATTCAATTCACGAGGAAGAAACCAATACAGACTTATTCGAGTATCTCGAAACTGCATTACTTTGGTTAGACTCACATGCTACTATTGGCAATTTTCATATTACATTTTTAATAAAACTAACGCAATACCTTGGTTTTTTCCCCGATATATCACAAATAGAACAGGATTATTTTAATATGCAGGATGGAGTTTTTCAGGCGTCCAGTAGCAATGTGCATTGTGTAAAGGGAGAGCATATATCTCGATTCAAAGAATTTTTGGGCACAACATTTGAGGGCAGTATGAGCATTAGGTTGTCCAAGAGTACACGAAGTGATGTTCTTGCTATGCTATTAGTATATTTTGAACTACATTTGCACGGTTTTAAGAAACCAAAATCACTTTCGGTTTTAAGCGAAATTTTTAATTAAGATAATGCGTTTATTTATTACATTTTTGTTGATTTTATGTTGTTTTGAATGTTCAAATGCGCAAGAAATTACCATTTTAAGTGGGACTTCTAACACTCCGATTCCTGAGGTAGTCATAGAAAATAAAGAAAAATCAAGAAAAGTAATAACCGATTTTGATGGCAAGGCCAATATTTCTGAATTCTCTGATAATGAAATATTATACTTCACTCATTCATTACATACACCTCTTACGCTTTCAAAATCTGATATACGTAATGCAAAAGATATAGTATTTCTCGAAGAAGATGAAAATTTACTTTCTGAAGTAGTTATTTCAGTTTCTAAATGGGAGCAGGATAAAAAAGATATTTCGCAAAAAATAGTGAGCATATCTTCAGAAGATATTGCAATGGCTACCCCACAAACATCTGCAGATTTATTACAAAGTAGCGGTCAGGTATTTATACAAAAAAGCCAGTTAGGAGGGGGGAGTCCTATAATTAGGGGGTTTTCTACCAACAGATTGTTACTTGCTGTAGATGGAGTACGTATGAATACTGCAATTTTTAGAGGAGGGAATGTGCAAAATGTATTATCTGTAGATCCTTTTACCATTGAAAGAACAGAAGTGATTCTAGGACCGGGATCGGTAGTTTATGGTAGTGATGCTGTCGGTGGTGTGATGAATTTTTATACCGCTCAGCCCAAGGTTGCAATAAGGGGTGAGAATAAATTTAGTGGTAATGCACTGGCGCGATATGCAAGTGCCAGTAATGAAATGACTGGTCATGTTGATTTTAATATTGGATTAGAAAAATGGGCATTTTTAACCAGTGTGAGCTACACCGATTTTGATGATCTAAAGATGGGGAGTCATGGTCCTGATGATTATTTACGTAATGAATATGTACAAACTGTAAACGGAGTAGATGTAGTAGTTCAAAATGAGGACCCCGAAGAGCAGGTTTTTACAGGATATGATCAAATAAATGTGTTGCAAAAGGTTCATTTTATGCCCAACGAAACTTGGGATTTTAATCTTGGTCTTATTTACACAACAACTTCAGATTATCCAAGATATGATCGTTTGATCAGGCGCAGAAATGGTAATCTAAGGTCTGCCGAGTGGTATTATGGCCCACAACAATGGTTTATGGGGAACTTGCAAGTTTCTCAGAAATCAAACAACAATCTTTATGATGAAATGAAGATTACTGCGGCCTATCAATTTTTTGAAGAAAGTAGAAATGATCGCAATTTTGAAAGTACTAGCTTAGAAAGAACGCAGGAACAAGTAGATGCCTATTCTTTGAACTTAGATTTTGAAAAGAAATTTACTAAGAAAACATCGCTCTACTATGGGTTAGAATACATTTTGAACAATGTATTTTCTGATGGTTCAGAACTTAATATCGAAACAGGAGAGCAAGTAAATGCACCCTCAAGATATCCAGATGGATCTACTTGGCAATCTATAGCGGCCTACGCAAGTGTTAAAAATAAGTTTAGCGAAGATCTTAGATTTCAGGGAGGACTGCGATATAATAGGATCATACTGTACTCAGAATTTGACAACGAGTTTTTTGACTTCCCTTTCGATGAAGCAAATATAGATACCGATGCCCTTACAGGAACAGCAGGACTAAGTTGGTTACCCAATGATATCCTGCAATGGAAATTAAACTTCTCTACGGCTTTTAGAGCCCCTAATATTGATGATGTTGGGAAGATTTTTGACTCAGAACCGGGTTCGGTAGTGGTACCAAATCCAGATTTAAAGCCAGAATATGCGTATAATGGAGAATTAGGACTTAGTGCAACCATCGGAAGCAATTTTTCTATTGATTTGGCAACATATTTTACCTATCTGGATAATGCATTAGTACGTAGAGACTTTGACCTTAATGGCGAAACTCAAATCGATTTTGGAGGAGAATTAAGTAACGTACAAGCTATACAAAATGCAGCAAGGGCCAGGATTTATGGTTTTGAAGCTGGAATTAAATATGAGTTTGCTAAGAATTTTAAATTTGTGTCCCAGTATACTTTTGTGGGAGGAGAAGAAGAATTAGATGATGGAGACACCACCCCATCAAGACATGTTTCTCCGCAATTTGGGAATACGCATCTTACATTTACATCAGACAAATGGGTTATTGATACCTTTGCGGTTTATAATGGTCAGTTTGATTTTGAAGACTTAGCGCCATCACAACTAAACAATGCATTTTTATATGCCCAAGATGAGAACGGAAATCCATATTCTCCATCATGGTATACGCTTAACTTAAGAACACAATATCAAATCACAACGAATCTGAAAGGGATATTTTCGGTTGAAAATATTACCGATCAGCGATATAGAGCCTATTCTTCTGGTGTAGCTGCAGCAGGAAGAAATTTTATTGCTTCGTTAAAGTATTCTTTTTAATTAGAATATAATACTTCAATATATAGTGGTTGAAGTTTTTTATTAATTGTTATTCTGGTAAAGATCAGAATTTATAAAATTCGTATTTCTGAAAAATAAATTGTTCATATTCGACATCGACGGTACACTTACAGATAGTGTACCCATGTATTTAATTTCGGTTACCAAGTCTTTACAAACTCTAGGGATTATTGATATTGATACCGATTATAATAACTATAAACATCATACCGATAGCTATGCGTTACGCTATAATTTTGAGCGTAATTTTAAGAAAGAGTTTCCGAGTAATTTGATAGATGATTTTGAAACCGATCTTGTACATCAAATGGGTAAATTTGAGCCCGTAAAAGAAATTAGAGGCGCTAAATCTTTGCTGGATATTTTTAGAGACCATCAAATTTCGTTTTGCTTTGCAACCGGTGCATTGCCAAAACCTGCGATGATAAAACTAGAGCAGTGTGATTTATGGTATGACGAAAGTATATTGGCGACCTCAAAAACACACGAATCCAGAGAAGGTTTTGTATTAGATGCTATAGAAAGAGCTAAAGCTTTTTATAATAAAGATCAATTTGATCAAATTATATCGGTTGGAGACGGGGTTTGGGATTTAAAAACCGCTCAGAATTTATCACTAGATTTTGTAGGAATTGGAACCAAGAATAAACAGAGACTTATTAATAACGGAGCAAAATCTTGTTTTGATGATTTGAACGAATTTAAACAAAGTTTGTTCTCATTCTAATTCACTCTTAACTTTTCTATCAAGGTTGTATCGAACTTCTTTTTAAGTTCGGTAATTTCTTTTACATTTTCGTTAGGTATTGCTATGGATAATACATAATGCTTAATTCTCCAACCTTTTGCTGTTTTTTGTAACACACCACTTCCGCGGCATATACCCATTTGGGTATCTAAAAGCTCATCAAACCAAGCAGTTTTAGCATCGTTTTCTGCAAAAATATTTCTTTCTAACGTAGAAAAACTCCAGGCTTTTCCTTTGTCAAAATAAGGTTTAGCGAATGCCTTAAAATCGGTATAATTCCAGTTTTCTGTAGGATCGGTACCAATAAAAATAGCATCATTTGTCATGAGACCAAAATAGGCTTCAAAATTAGCTTCAGCTGCAGCTTTATGCCATTTTTCAATCGTAGTATCGATGTCATTATTTTGTTGTGCAAAACAATAACTACAAAATAAAAGTAAAAAGGATAGAATTAGTCGTTGCATATGTTTAGTTATTTTTCCTCATCTTCTTGGTCCCTTAGTAGTTCTTTTTCAATATTTTCGGGGATTGCCAAAGACAATTCATTTAATTGAATAATCAAGCTGTTATAGGCTTTAATCAAGCGGCTATTGGCATTTAGAATATCTTCTGATTTGGTTTTTTTCTTCTCAGATAATTGAACGAGTAAGCCTGATTCTGTAGAAAGAACTGTAATACGGGAGTTGATGGTGTTTACATTTAAATCTTCTGAAAGATTTTCTTCAAAAGTACCAATAAGGACATCTACACTATCTGCATATTGGTTTGCATAAAAAGCATTCGCACTATGAAGAGAGTGCATAATATTTCTAAGATTCTGAAAATCTTCAAAACTTTCAAGGTCCTTTTCGGCTTGAGGTGATAGTTTTAAAAGCTCTAATTTAATTTTTTCTTTAGATAAGCTATCTAACTTTTCTTCCTTAATTTCTGGTTTCATCTCAGACGTATTTTCATTTTTACATCCAAAACAAATTGTTATAATTCCTAAAAGAAGAAGTAATCTCATCGTCGTTTTTTTACTAATAAAGACTCAAAAATAGGATAATTATGCCAATTAGATTTTTAAATTATTGATTTCACTCAAAAAATAAAAACCTCAGGTAGATTTCTACCTGAGGTTCAACAAATGCATAAGTATAGATTAAGCTACTTGGGTGGTAGTTTTTTTATGCAGCAATTAGGTTGTTTTTCTCAAAAAACAACCCTGTTTAGGCACAAATAATTCTGGCATTTGATAGTGAGCATAGTGGTTGAGTTTGTGGTTATACTATGTATGCATGGTAAACGTTAAGCGCTTGAAATAGTATTTTTTTTAATTAATCTTAACACTTTTTAAGGATATCTTATGCCTATGAAGAGCGTGATAAAGATCAAGTTTAAACCAAATGTGTTTTGAAATCACCACACCTGAACTGGTGTAAGGGTCTATTCGTAAGGAGTTCTGTAATTTTATTGAAATAATTCCTATATATTTAGAATTCAAAAACACAAATCATGGGCATACTTTCCTTTTTAGGCTTCACCTTACTTGTTGGTGTAATTTCTTATTTCGCTACCCGAAAAACAGATGAAAACACGTCAGATGGTTATTTTCTTGGAGGTAGAAGTCTTACCGGGGTTGTAATTGCAGGGTCATTATTACTAACAAACCTTTCAACAGAGCAAATAGTTGGGCTTAACGGTGCCGCATTTACCGAGGGTATTCTGGTTATGGCATGGGAAACTCTTGCAGCGATTGCTATGGTAATTACTGCTGTTTTTTTATTACCCCGATATCTAAAAGGTGGGATTACGACGGTTCCCCAGTTTTTAGAACGGCGATACGATACAACGACCAAAGCAATTACTTCTGGTTTGTTTCTTTCGGGTTATGTGGTGGTGTTCTTACCCATAGTTTTATATTCAGGATCATTAGCGATAAGTACGATGTTTGATGTTCCAGAATTGTTGGGAGTTTCTAAAACCATGTCTATCTGGATTTGTGTTTTCGGAATAGGAATAACCGGATCTATTTATGCCATTTTTGGAGGACTTAAAGCCGTTGCAGTTTCAGATACAATTAATGCAGTTGGATTACTTATAGGTGGGATTATGATTCCCATCTTTGGATTATTAGAAATAGGAGATGGAAATTTAGGTGAAGGACTAACCACCTTATTTAAAGATAACCCAGAGAAATTTAATTCTATAGGTTCAAGCGAAGCTTCTGTTCCGTTTACAACTATTTTTACAGGAATGATGTTGGTGCAATTATTTTATTGGGGGACCAATCAAGCGATTATACAAAGAGCATTGGGAGCTAAGAACTTAAAAGAAGGTCAGAAAGGATTGATTTTGGCGTCATTTATTAAGATTTTGGGGCCACTAATTGTTGTACTTCCGGGAGTTATCGCATTTCATATGTTTGGGGATACGTTGACTAATGCAGACGAAGCCTATCCAACTTTAGTGAGTAAAGTATTACCGTTATCATTGGTTGGTTTTTTTGCAGCCGTTCTTTTTGGGGCAATATTAAGTTCATTTAATAGTGCTTTAAATAGTTCTGTTACTTTATTCGGGATAGATATTTATAAAGAGTACATCAATAAAGAAGCTTCAGAACGTCAAACAGTAAAGGCAGGTAAACTATTCGGAATCGTACTGGCACTTTTGGCAATGGTTATTGCTCCTTTTATCGCTAACGCTCCCGATGGGCTATTTGGATATCTACAACAAGTAAATGGTTGTTATAGCATACCTATTCTAACGATTATTGTGGTAGGATATTTGACTAAAAATGTACCAGCAATAGCCGCAAAAGTTGCCATTATTTCAGGAGCACTTTTGTACTTGTTTTATGTGGTATTAGATAATGTTGTGATGCAAGATGGCTTTCCGCTTCATTTTTTACACGTAATGGCTATTCTCTTTATATTAAACATTATAATAATGCTTGTCATAGGAAAACTTTACCCAAGAGAACAAGCATACGAACAACAATATACCAAAGAAGTAGACATCACTCCTTGGAAGAGCGTAAAACTGGTCGGAGGCTTGATTTGTATTATTGTTGTGGGAATCTATATCTACTTTTCGTAAATAAAAGCACCTGAAGTAAAGCATTAACATTTTATAACATTTTTTAACTATTTCTGTGAACACCTGTTTTTATAGGTTAATGAGTTGATTTGTTGAAGTTTATTCGAAGTGTAGTATTTAAAGTTTAGCTAAAATCAAACTTTTTTACGATTTTAGTTCGATAAACACAAACTCATCAACTATGAAAAAAAATGTATTCCCCACGGTACTATGTGGTTTTCTTTTTGTGCTCACAACTTTAGCACAAGAGCAGCGACATGTTTTTAAAGGAGAAGGTTCAGGTACCTTCAAAGTTCAATTAACAGATCAAAATGTTTTATCCGAAAGTAAAGCGTTCACTCAAAAATCTGACGGGCTGGTATTACAAAAAAAGGCACAGGAAATACCTGAATTCGTTCTCAAACCCATAAAAATTAATCTAAAAAAGCCTAAACCCTTTATTTCGGCCTATACGGTTTGGCAAGGAAAGCAGCTTGATTACACAACAAGTAATCTTAGTTATCGCACCTCTAGAAATAGTAAATCCTGGTCGGATTGGAAACCAGCTGTTTTCGACGGTCATCAAGAACAAAGCAGTGAGCGAATTACTTCCAAAATGGAATTTCTAGATAAAAAAGTAAAGTATATTCAGTACAAAATTTCATTTGCCAATGAAACACGTTCTATCTCGATTTCGAATGTTCAACTGTTTCATTACAGTCCTGGAGAAACTCCTAAACATATCAAGAAACAGATAGAGGAAAATGCAAAACAAAAAGTAGCAAAGGCAGCATGTTCTAGACCATCGGTGGTGAGCAGAAGCCAATGGGGAGCTATTTCTAGAAATCCGGCTGCTACTTCTACGGTATCACATCTTATTGTACATCATGAATTTGGATCTAATACAAGTAGCGATTGGGCAGCCAGAGTGCGCTCAATTCAAAATTTTCATATTAATGGAAATGGATGGTCGGATATCGGATATAATTTTCTAGTAGATCCGAACGGAGTTATTTACGAAGGAAGAGCAGGAGGAGACAACGCTATAGGGGCACATTTTTGTGGCAGAAACCGAAATACCATGGGCGTATGTATGCTGGGAGATTATTCTTCGGTTACCCCAACGACAGCTACACAAACTGCATTAAAAAATTTATTGGCCTGGAAAGCAGATAAAGAAAGTATAAACCCCTTGGGATCTTCTTTTCATTATTCGGTAAACAGATCATTAACTCATATTGCCGGGCATCGTGATGCAGGCTGTTCTGCTTGTCCTGGTAATGGTGGATATGCTACTCTTGGTGGGATAAGAAGCGGTGTAGGCAGTTTGGTTGCTAATGGTTGTTCTGGTGGCACACCACCGCCTTCAGATACCACTCCGCCAACTACGTCTATAAGTGCTGTAGGAGGGAGTACTCAAACCGGAGATTTTACAGTGAATTTTTCTGATAGTGATAATATAGGAGTGACTAGAAAATATTATCAGGTGTTAGAAAGGCATAGTTCTAGTTATTTGGCGAACAGAAGAAACGGGTTTTTCAATGAAAACTTTGGTCAGGATTTTGGAGTATATGATCTAGGATCAGGAAATTGGAGTGTAACTAATGGAAGATTAAATCAATCCAATACCACCTCGGATAATACGTTATGGAGTTCATATTTAATTCAGGATTCGGGTTTACCATATTTATACGAATTTGCTGCAAAATTGACCTCTACTACTGGCCCTCGTAAGTTTGGGATTCATATCATGTCTTCTGAAGGTACGTTGAGCCAACGTGGTAATTCGTACCTCATATGGTTTAGTGGCGAAGATAATAAAGTGCGTATCTATGAAACCGTAAATAATGTACTTTACTTTAGAGCCATTGCCGATGTATCTTTAGATAATAACTGGGCAAAATATAGAGTGACCTATAGCCCTGCTTATGGGGTCATACAGATCTGGAAGAATAATGAATATCTGTTAAGTTGGACAGATAGTAGTCCAATATCCCAAGGAGTCGCGATTTCACTTCGAACGAATAAAACGGCTATAGAATTTGATGACTTCAAAGTATACAAGTTTAGAGGAACAAACAGTACATTGATAACTGCCGGAAATCTTAACAATAACAAAGATCTTAGAACATCTAACGGAAAGATTAAAAGTATGGTAAGAGATGATGCAGGAAACTGGTCTACACCAGGTAATCTTGACATCACCATGAATTTTTCAAGATCTTTTGCAAAAACCTTAAATAATAAATTAACACTGTATCCAAACGAGGTAAAAGACAGGGCGGTAGTTAAATGGCAGCAACCAGAATATGGAATTGTAAATATATCTGTTTTTGACATGCGGGGGAAACCGGTTGCCAAAATGCCAAAAGATTATATGGATAAGGGACAGAGTGAACTTGATATCACACCATTAATCGAGAAACTCTCTCAAGGCTTGTATCTCTTTAGGCTTTCTTCGGGATCCTATAGTGAAACCGTAAAAATGATGAAAAAGTAAGTTTTATGGTTTCAAAACGAATGTGTAGTATTCTAATATACCGCACATTTGTTTTTTTTAGATTTCTTAAAGATGATCGGGATAGTAAGTCTTAGTATAAAAAGAACTTTTTATCTCTCGATAATGATATCCAATCCATATCCCTATGATTAATCCGCTTCCTGCCAATATATCAAACCATACAGGATCTTGTGTTATACCCGAAAAAATGAGGTAGGTTATTTCTGCCAGGATAAAAAAACTAATTACCGATGGAATGGTTATCGTATAATTACGTCCAATGATTCTTGAAACCCATCCTGCAACTACAGCGGCCAAAAAAGTAAAGAATCCTCCAAAAACTATTGTGGATATAGAGGAGTGAGAATTAATACCATTAAATAGCACTTCTTGCGCAATTGTAGTACATAAAATCAATGCAATTTCACCTAAAATAATCGCCAGGATAGCAAACAGTATTTGTTTTATAATCATCATATTTATAGTGTTTAGTATAAAGCAATTTTTGTTTCTTTTGCACCTAGTGAAGCTAGGTATTTGGTTACTTCATTAGCATTAGTACCTCCTTTTTTTGCATGATGCAATAAGGTAAAACCATGTGGTCCTTTTGCATGAAGCGCACTAGGAAAAAGATCCAACATAGGTTTTATAATATCAATTCTGCCAAAAAGAGCTGCGGTGAATATATTGGCTTGTGCCCCTTTATCGATAAGATATTGGGCTAATTCTAAATGTCCTACATGACTTGCAGCTCCTAAGGCAGTTTCGAAATCTCCATGTTTCCAGTCGTGTGCGGCATTAAGAAGCGTTGGGTGTTCTTCTAAAAGTTCTTTTACTTTTTCGAATTTACCATGTCCCGCGCTTACAAATTCTGCAACCACTTTTTTATCCAATTGTGGACCATCTTGTGTTCGATTAGCAAATACCGAGTATGGCGATAAGGCAAAAAAACCAGTAGTTGCCATACTCGTTGTTAAAAATTGCTTTCTATTCATGATGTTCGTTTTTTGATTGATGATTTGATTGATTGACTTTTACTTTTTTAACGACAATTTGAGAATGCATACCTCATATAATTTTTCTTCCGGAAATAAGGAGCCATCATCATTAAAGCTTCCAAATTGTGCATTTGCTACATAATAGAGCATATCGTTTACTAATTCTCCGGTAGTAGGATTATTCATCATGGGATGATTTATTTCTAATGGTTTGGCTTCCGTAATTTTTGAACCCGATTCATCCAACATAAAACGCTGCACTGTATTAATATCAGGTTGAATTCCTATAAGAGAATTTTTATAAAAATAAAGACCATCTATACTTTCTTTGCGGGCAATCTTTACATGTTCAGGAACAGGTATCATTTTAGTATTTTTATTTGATAAATTCATCACAGATATCCCTTCAGAATGAGCGATATAAAGCTTGGATTCATCATCTGATAATGTTAGTCCATTCGGGTACTTAATAGTATCTGGCAGCTCAACTTTTTCTAACTGATCTTTATCAGGAGTAATTTTGTATAGCGAATGTCCTGAAAACATATGGGTGGCGTACACATTTCCGTCATTAAGGATAACCAGATCATTAAAAAAATGTACCTCACCCAGAGTGTCTAAAACATATTTTTTGATGAGAGCACCAGTATCTAAATTGAACTTGAATATACCGGCTGGCCGACCTTCTTTATCATCTTTGCGAGTGTACCCCTCTAAATTATCACCGCCAGAGCTACATACCCATAAAATACGCCGTTTAGCGTCGATCTTAATCCCTATGATCATCCACAATCCTTCTTGTTTCGAAGAAATAAAATCGTTGTGTGAACCGTCTTTTGAAATCTTGATGACCTTGCCTTTTCGTGTACTCCCTATATAGAATTCGTTTTTGATTGAATCGTATGCAATACTTTCCGGAAGCAGATCTTTTTCGGGAATTGTAAATGCGATATGACTAGTATTTAAATTTTGGGCATGTACATTAAAAATGAAGCCAATAGTAAATAAAACAATGATTACAAAAGACGGGTTTGATTGCATTTTGATACATTTAGGATCATTTAAATGTAGTTAACAATACCATGAACAGAGCAATTTTTACATCAACCCGAAGAAGTATTCTGTATATGGATACATTATTTATGTTAACTTCTAAATAGTGATTTAGCATAAGTTATATAGGATTAGACATAAAAAAATAGAAATTTGCATACAAGGTGACCACAACCGATAAAAGGAGCATAATTACTTATCTTTAACCGCCTTGAAATCTCCATTATTTTGACCTTGTTTTATCCATTTGCCATTTGCTAATGTTTCGGTTAACCAATGTATAGTGGTGTCTGAAGTTGGGGTAAAAGTTTCTCTATACTTTCGTGTCCATCCCTTTAGTTGAGGATTGGGTATATCTGGATAGTCTTTAGCATAATAAACGGTGTACACACGTTGCACTTTATCCTTTCCCAGGGAGTTATACTCCCCTTCAAAAAGTAATTCATTTTTAATTTGGTATTCTAACCAAACTATCTTTTGTGTATTTGGATTATAAGTGATCATTCCTTCAGAAAAAACAGTGTTTTCTTGATCAGAAAATATACCGGTTTTGGACCAAATTACTTTTCGATCTGCTCCCCATTCAAAAGATATTACCTTAAAGTCAATCATCTTGGGATTTTTTTGCACCATAATATCGTTAGCGGTGGGGCCCCAATTTCCGATATAATAAGATAATAATTCGAGTGGATTCTCTTGTGCTTGCGCTTGTATATCAGATACCGAAGCAATGGTGAATGCAACGACCTGAAGAAAAAATACAATGGGTTTCATATTATTTTTTTAAGTTCCAAAAATGTACTTAAGTTTCTAATACAAAGAATCATTTTTACACTAATCGAAATATATATGTTGTATACTCATATTTTTTTTATGCTATCGAAGTTTATCCATTTAGCATAAGTTCTTGTTCAGTAGACATAAAAAGAAACGAAAAAGAAAATATATACCTTAGCTTTGTTGGTTAATTAGTTTGAGCATTGAATATAAAACACATTACATATCACATTTTATTTTGGATCGTTGTGATGACTTCATTTGTAATGTCTGAATGGGGTTATATGCAGTCTTTTAAAGATGCACTTATTTATGAATTACTTTTCTTGCCATCCAGGCTTATTGTGGTATATATAAATTGGTTTGTGTTAATTCCTAAGTTTTTGTATAAAAACAGACTTTTGCATTATTTTATAGTATTAATTATAGTTTTGTTAGTTTTTGCTATGGGGCATCGTTATTTTGTATTGTACTGGGGGTTTCCAAAATATTTCCCGCAATGGATGGAAGGTCAAAAAGTCAATCCCTGGATTTTTTCACGAGTGGTACAGGCAGTACTTATTATTGTATCTCCTGTAGCATTTACTACCGGATTTAAACTGTTTATGGATTGGTACAAACAGCGTAGAGAAACGGAAGTCTTAAAGCAAGAAAAAACCAATGCTGAATTAAAATTTTTAAGATCACAAACCAATCCTCATTTCCTTTTTAATACACTGAACAGTATCTACGGACTTGCCCTAGAAAAATCTGAAAAAACCCCCGGACTTATTCTAAAACTTTCTGATATACTGAGTTATACTTTATACGAATCTAATGTCAAGAAAGTATTGTTGAGTAAAGAATTAATGCTGATAGAAAACATCATTGCATTAGAAAAAGAACGTTTTGAGAAACGAGTAGTTATTGATTATAAAGTAGAGGGAGATGTCGAAGGGATTAAAATTCCTCCATTGATTTTGGTGCCATTTATAGAAAATGCTTTTAAACATGGATTAAAAAATGAAGTCAAAAAAGGTTGGATCAATATTCATATTAAAACCGCTAAAAATACACTATCTTTTGTCATAGAAAACAGCATTTCTAAACTAGAAGATGCGCATAATAATGGAGGAGGATTAGGTCTTCAAAATGTATCTAGAAGACTAGATCTATTATATGGCGATAACAAAGAGCTTACGATTAACAAAACCGATGAAGCTTTTATAGTTAAATTGAAGATTAAATTGTTTGAGGATGAATCTTAAGTGTCTCATAGTTGATGATGAACCCATTGCACAAAACATTGTTAAGGGATTTATTAATGATACGCCTAATTTAGAAATTATTGGTATTTGCGATAATGCCATGGAAGCTTTAAAAATACTTCAAGAACATGCCATTGATATTCTTTTTTTAGATATCGAGATGCCAAAAATTTCAGGGCTAAGCTTTTTAAAAACCTTATCGCATCCACCAGCTACTATTATTACCACCGCCTATCGAGAATTTGCTCTTGAAGGGTATGAGTTAGATGTGGTTGATTATTTGCTAAAACCATTTTCTTTCGAACGGTTTTTAAAAGCGGTTAATAAAGTGAGTTGTAAGAGTGAAGTTGATCATGCCACTACAAAAATTACCCCTAAGGCATATGCGTATTTTAAAGTTGACCGAAAAAATGTGAGAGTTAATTATGATGAAATCATCTATATTGAAGGCTTAAGCAATTATATAAAAATTCACCTTAAAAATGAACACTTGGTGGTGTATCATAAGCTTATTGATTTAGAAAGAATACTACCAGATGGTCAATTTGTTCGTATTCATAAATCCTATATCATTTCTATGGATAAGATAAAGGCCTACGGCAATGATTATGTTGAGGTTTTGGATCAGCAGTTGTCTATAGGTAACACATATAAAGACACTTTTTTTAAAGTGTTATCGCTAAGAGATAACCAACATTAATTTTTAGTATTACTTACTAAAGTGAATGTTTTCGTTGGATCCATTCACTAAAATTAATATAATCCAAAACGTATGCAGGAATAGGCTCTTTTTGTAATTGTTGTTTTAGGCTTTTAAAAGCATCTCTTTTTTCATGAACTGGGTATTCTACTGTTTTTGACAAAAACTTCAGCAAGATTTTCTCATAAGAATCTATGTTTTTGTGTTTTTTTATCCTTTTTTTGGTGGTGTCAATTAAGTATCGTAATGTAAATCCATTACCTAATTCATAATGTACTAATAAGTTTAGCCAATACGTATAGGTGATCAAGTCCTTTCTGTCTTTTTTGGTTTGGTGATTCAAAATATCATTAATCCATTGCAATGCTTTTTTATAATCTTTTTTTAGAAAATAAATAGTAGCAAATTGAAAAGAAAAAGAGAGTTTATAAGTATCAGGAACCAGAGTTTTATGATGCTCTGTAAAACTTAAAATTTCATCAATAATTTCATGTGTGGTATGCAATCCTTTTAGGTTTCTATGGATCTCGAGTTCAATGTTATATAGTCTAAGTTTCTCTTTGATAAAAGTAGCAGAAATGGTTTCTACTTCGAGTGACTTTTGTTTGATAAGTAAGATTCTTACAAACGCTTCTTTGTATTGCTTTTTAAATACCAAAAACCCAAGAAGATTATTAGTGACCGAAAAATACATCGGAAAAAATTCTCTCATTAACTCGGGATATTGCTCCCATTCTTTGATGAGTTCTTCTATAGTGCGTTTAGCTTTGTCATGATCCTTAGAGATAAGTTGTTTCCTGTATTTATGTAGTGTTTTTAATGTTCTATTTTGTAATGAAACGCTTTTTTTGTGAGACAACGAAAATTGAGTTGGATCTATATTGGCAAGTAAGAGGTCGATGTATTCATTTGTTGATTTTAAGGTGCTTTTTTGTTTTTGAGCAATAGTTTTTATGGTTTCAAAGTCTTGAGGGTGCATCACTTGATGTACTTTTCTTTTCCAATCTTGTATGTGAAACAATAACAAATCATGTTGAAAATTTTTAGCTTTTTTCTCTGCCCGGTTTAATTCACTTTCGCAAATTTTATACTGGCCCTTATGAAATAGTATTTCAACATTGCGAATGATATCTGTGAGTTCGGCGTTTTTCGAAATTTTTGAATGATAATTTCTTAGGGATTGTAAAATACGATGTTTCAGGTAATTTTTTATAGTAGTTAATTGTGTTACAAATGCTTTATCTTTAAAAAGCGCTTTAATTTTGGATTCATCATACTCTTTTTGGGCTTCAATAGCATCAAATAAATTGAGGTATTCTAAAGATTCACTTCCTTGCGCACTTAATTTAAAATGCCGTTTTTCACTTTTGGATAATGACTTGATAAGATAAAACAATTCTTCGCTTTTTTTCATGTAAAACTTGATGTTAGAAACCTATGTTTGTTCAAAAATATAATTTTTTTGATTCTTATGATCATTTACCTTTGAATAGTTAGTAATCAAAAAACAACATAGTATGTCTAATGCAATTAATTGGTTCGAAATACCAAGTACAAATTTTGAAAGAGCTGTAAAGTTTTATAACGAACTTTTAGAAGCCGAGTTACAACCTATGGAAATGGATTTTAAAATGGCTTTTTTTCCATACAAGGACGGGGGTGTAGGAGGTTGTGTTACCCATGGTAATGGCAATAAACCTTCTCAAGAAGGTACTTTTGCATACCTTAACGGAGGAGATGATCTCTCGGTACCTCTGGCCCGCGTAGAGAAGGCGGGAGGGAAAATACTAATGCCAAAAACCTCATTGGGTGAGAACGGTTTTATGGCTATTTTTCTGGATACCGAAGGAAATAGAGTAGCTTTCCATTCTATGAAGTAAGATTGATTATAAATATAAACTGATGGTTACTTTAAAAAGAATGATTTGAGTTACTTTACCTTGGGGAGAAGGTTAGGATTAGGGAATTTTATATCAAAACCCTCACCTTAATCCTCTCCCAGAGGGAGAGGAAACTTGGTTGGAAATAACCATCAGTTTATATTTATTGTCAAAATGTGCAGAGAGGATCAGGTGGTAACTTTTCACCTTTGCTCAATGTGGCATAAAAAGAAAAACTTAGTAACTTCAACATCACAATACTTTAATCTCATGCAATACTTTACTAAAGATTTTAATGCTTTTTTCAAAGAATTAGCAAGTAATAATCATAAAGAATGGTTTCATGCTAATAAAAAACGATACGAAGTAAGTGTAAAGAATCCATTTGTGGCTTTTGTTGGTGATATGATCCAAGAAATTCAAAAGCTAGATACAGATCTTAAGATAGAACCCAAAGACTGTATTCTTAGAATCAATAAAGATATTCGATTTTCTAAGGATAAGTCTCCATATAATCTTCACTATACTGCATTTATCTCAAGTAGAGGGCGCAAAGACAAAAGTATTCCAGGGATTTTTTTACGATTTTCGCCAGAAATGGTCGGTATTATGGGAGGATGTTTTGGTCCGTCAAAAGAGCAATTAGAAAAAATAAGAAAGACGATTGCTAAAAACCCTTCGGCATTTAAGCGACTACTAGAAAACAAGGATTTTGTTCAAAAATTTGGTGAAATTAAAGGAGAAACCATGAAACGAATCCCCAAAGAATGGAAAGAAGCATGTGAAAAGGAACTTTTAATAGCCGACAAGCAGTTTTATTTTGTTGGTGAAGAAGCTCCTGGTTTAATTACAAGTGAAATTTTGGTAGACGAACTAATGAATTACTGGAAAATCATGCGCCCCGTAAATGAGTATTTAACCAAAGCAATCCTATAATCATGGCTTACAACGAATTTATTGCAGATCGTATACGTCAACTCTTTAGAGAAAAAAAGGCGAATTTTTATGAAAAGAAAATGATGGGTGGTCTGTGTTTTATGGTCGATGATAAAATGTGCTGCGGAATTCATTTTGACAAGAAAAAAGAAATGGATTTGTTGATGGCCAGAATAGGGCCAGAAGCTATTGACGAGGCTATGAAAAAAGAAGGATGTTTGCCTATGGATTTTACGGGCCGACCTATGAAAGGCTTCGTTTTTATTACCGAAGATGGTTTTGATTTAGATGTAGACCTGGAGTACTGGATTCAATTATGTTTAGACTTTAATCCTTTGGCCAAAATGAGCAAGAAAAGAAAGTCGTAGTCGATTTCTGTAATCCTTCATAGACTTTCTCGACCTATGACATATGTCTAAACAGATCATTAATACCATTAATGTATTTATTGCTTTTCAATACCTTCTGGCAAGAAAGAAGCAGAGTTTTTTAGCTACCATAGGGGTAATGCTTGGTGTGACCACATTTATTGTCATGATTAATTTTATGACGGGGGTTAATGATTTTTTAGATGATGCCGTTTTTAATGGTAGCCCAGATATCATTATTAGTGCAAAACAAAAGAAATTACCCTCTAATCAACTTTTTGGAGTTAGTATCAATTCACTTGATAAAGTTGAAAAAATTGATCACTTGTTGTCAAAAGAAGAAAATATTCAATCTTTTGCACGGCAAATTATATCCCCTGCTATTTTAGTAAGTGAAAACAAACAATTACCCGGAAGCATTAATGGAGTTTTCCCATCTTCAGAAAAGGAAATGGTTGATTTAGAACGTAGGTTGATCGAAGGAAAAGGATTTGATAGCCTTACAGAAGAGAATGCTATTTTATTGGGGATAAGTCTTGCTAAAAAATTACAGGTATCTGTAGGAGATCAACTAAAAATGATACTTCCTAATGGGAAAAGTATGCGCCTTAAAGTAGCAGGGATTTTTAGCTTCGGAATCACGACCATAGATAATGTGCGAACCTATTTTCCGGCTAAAACATTACAAAATTTGTTAGGGCAGAATAATGCAGTCACCCATGTACATATTAAATTGAAAGATCGCGATGATGTAGGCTTAAAAACCGAATTATCTCAACATCTTGATACGATTACTATCGAAGATTGGAAAGACGCTAATAAAACTATTGTGATTGGCAATAAGGTTCGTGATATACTCACCTGGTCGGTTTCTTTTGCTTTATTACTTGTTGCCGGATTTGGGATGTATAATATTTTGAATATAACCGTTATCCATAAACGGAAAGATATAGCCGTACTAAAAACAATAGGGTACTCTGCTGCAGATGTTGTGTTCATTTTCCTGGTACAATCCATTATTATTGGCTTGTTAGGAGCTTTGCTAGGCGCTGGCTTTGGATATTTGATTAGCTATTTGATTTCTACGACCCCGCTGGATACTTCAGATTTTATAATTGTAGACACCTATCCGATCAACTTCAAATGGGTGTATTATGTTATGGGAATAGCCTTTGGAATCTTAACAACGATTCTCGCAGGATATTTTCCATCAAAAAAGGCAAGTAGAGTAGACCCTGTAACCATAATAAGAGGAATATGATCCTTGAAACAAAACATATAAACAAGTATTTTTATGAACCAGAAAAACATCAGGTTTTAGATGAAATTTCATTGCAACTGGTTTCCGGAGAATTAACGGCTGTGTATGGTGAATCTGGTAGTGGTAAATCTACATTACTATATATTTTATCTACCTTGGATAGAGACTTCGAAGGAGGATTGCAAATACTTGATCGTGATATTAAAAAATTATCTGCAACAGAGCTTACTAATTTTAGAAACAGGCAAATAGGTTTTGTGTATCAGTTTCATTATTTATTGCCAGAGTTTAATGTACTTCAAAACATTATGCTTCCTGCCATGAAATTGGGTAAAAAAACCAAAGAAGAGATTAAGCACGATGCTATACTATTATTAAAAGAATTGGGGATGCAAGATTTTGCGAACCGGGCATCATATAAATTATCAGGAGGTCAACAACAACGAGTTGCAATTGCCAGAGCATTAATTAACGATCCTTCTCTAATTATAGCAGATGAACCTACCGGAAACCTGGATCAAAAAAACAGTGATGTGATATTCGATCTACTAAAAGAGATTACATCAAAAAGGGGGAAAGCGGTGGTTATCGCAACACATAATCTCAAAATTTATCAAAATTCTGACAAGGCAATTGAAATGATTGATGGTTCTATTCGACTATAGATACATAACGTTTTAAAAACCAATACAATGAAAAATCAATCAGGAAAAAATAGGATTATATTTGATGGCGAATGTAATTTGTGTAACGGAGTAATAGGATGGTTGATGAAATTTGCGCCCAAAGAGGTTTTTGAATTTATACCTTTTCAATCTCCAAGAGGGCAGGAGATACTTATACATTTTGGTTTTCCAACAGAACGGTTAGAGACTGTAATTCTTATTGATGAAAACGGACCCCATACGCACTCAGATGGGTTTTTGAGAATAGTCTCGAAGATTCCCAGATGGAAACTGGTAGCTGCGTTACTTGCATTTATTCCCAGAATGATACGGGATTCTATATACAATTTGGCATCACGAAATCGTGTAAAATGGTTTGGGCAATCTAAAAGCTGTACAATTAATTTCAGGTAGTTATAATCACGTTAATGTTTTAGGGGATTTCTATGTTTTAGTGTAAATTCAGTATTATATCTAAAGATATGGAATCTACAAGAAGAAAATTTATAAAAGATTCTTCTCTCGGGATGATGCTCATTGCATTACATCCCGAATTTTGTTTTGCTGTCGACGATGATACATCTTCAACGACGAATCCACCTCAATTTGATTTGATTAAGAATATTCGATTGCTTACCAGTACCTCATTACATCTAATGAAAGAGTTTTATGCAGGTACTCTAGGATTAAGGATTGAAAGCGAAAAGAAGTCAGAAATTACATTTATTGCCGGCGTATCTACCCTTACTTTTGTAAAGATAGATGCAAGCATGGGAGACCCCTGGTATCATTTTGCGTTTAATATTCCAGAAAACAAACTACTAAAAGCAAGAGCTTGGCAATTAGAGCGAACAGCATTAATTCTTACTCCAAAACGGTTAAGGGATTCTAGATTTCCTGATGATGTTAGGTATTTTAGAAACTGGAATGCACACTCAGTCTTTTTTTGGGATCCAGCTGGCAATCTGTTAGAATATATTGCCCGACATGATTTAAAAAATGGAGTAGAGGGTAAATTTACATCCACCGATATTTTGAATGTTAGCGAAATAGGATTTGTTGTAGATGATCAAGAAAAAGAAGCATATGATCTACATAATAACCTGGGAATAGAAGTTTATCCAAGAAAAAGTAACTTTTGGTGGGCAATGGGTAATGAAAATGGACTCTTGCTTTGCTTACCAAAAAGACTATGGGGAGAAAACACAGATAACCCGAGAAGATTTGATGTTTATAAGACCGAAGCAACAATTGTTGGAAAAGAGAATAAAGAATATCACTTTTCTGGCTTCCCTTATCAAGTAAGGATGGTTCGTAATACGATATAGCAAAACCAGAAACATGAAACAAAAGATTGGCTTAACACTGTGTAGTGGATTTCTATTGATGCTATTTGCATGTAATACCAAAGATCAGGCTACCCAAATTATTCTGGATTCTTTAGAAGCTCATGGTGGAATTGAAAAATGGAAAAACACTAAAGAGCTTTCTTATTTAAAAACAACTATTCTTTTTGATAGTTTGGGAAATATTGAAAAAAAGATAACCCAGAAACACAAAAATACTTTTAGACCTAATTTTACTGCCGAAATGTACTGGGAAGAAGATTCTATACATAAAAAAGTGACTTTTGAAGGTGATAGAACTACTGTGTTTTATAATGACTCCCTTCAGAATAGTACAAATCTGGAAGAAAAATATTATAACAATATCATCGCAGCCAATTATGTAATGTGGCAACCGTATAAATTATTAGATGCCGATGTTTCCTTACGTTATATGGGAGAAGAAAATATAGATGGAAAACAAGCGCATGTAATCAAAGCATCCTATGTTAATGATGATGGATCAGCTGCAAATACCTGGTGGTATTATTTTGATGTAACGACTAATAAATTAGTAGGTAATATGGTACATCACGGTACAACATATAGTTATATTGAGAATATAAAATATGAAAATAAAACAGGACTCTTTTTAAATGCAGAGCGAAAAAGCTATATGACTGATAGTGTAAGGAATATAAAATTTCTTAGAGCTCAATATTTTTATGAGATTGTTTCATTTCAATAGAATTAAAGCCATTTTTTGCCTTTCATTTTATCTAATAAATAATCGATATCATTTTCAGACCCCATGGTTACCCTTGCCCAGTTAGATTTTGTCGGCCATCCTCCTGCAAGTAAAATTTTATTTTTCCACATCAGGGCCTTGTATTCTTTAAAATTTGTAACATCAAAATAAACAAAGTTGGCTTCACTTGGGATATACTTTAGATGTAGCTCATCAAGTTCTTTATAAAATCTAGAGCGTGTTTCTTGATTATTATATCTTGACATTTCTAGAAACGAATAATCTTTTAAAGAAGTAATTGCAGAGGCTACGCTAAGCGAGTTTGGCATATTTCCAGGAAATCCAAGTGTAAATTTCATTTCCATTTCATTAATAAGTTCTGCTGGACCCAGCATAAAACCAATACGCAAACCAGCCAATCCAAATATTTTAGAAAACGTACGTGTAACTAGTACATTTTTACCTTCCTTAATTAACGACACCATCGAATGCTCTTTCCAAGATTTAAGAAAATGAATATAAGCCTCATCAACAAGCACTGTAGTTTTGTCAGAAGCTAATCGGCAAAATGATTTTAATTTTTCGGTTTCTATTACTGTACCTGTGGGGTTGTTGGGGTTGCAAATGGTAAGGAGACTAGTTTGCGAACTAATTTTGGATTCCATTTCAGGCAGATTCATCTTAAATTCTGAATCAACTTCAACAGGAATAATATTTGCTCCTATTTTTCTTCCAAATAAGCCTACCACATCAAATGTAGGGCTTGGCACTATTATTTCTTCGCCTTTGCTTCCAAAATGGGTTGCAGCCCATATTAAAAGCTCAAATGAACCGTGCCCGATTAATACATTCTCGGGATTGAGCCCTTCCTGTTCGGCGATTATTTGTTTTAAGGCTTTTAGATCATATTTAAAGAAGGTAGCGTATCGGTTACTCCTGTGTATAACCTTTTCAATAACCTTTTTTACATTTTTACTTGGGCCAAGATGGTTTTCATTATATAATAACCTTTTTACATCGTCATCGTTTTCATTTGGGAAGCTATGAACTTGTGTATTAATCTCTGAAAATCCGGTAATTGGGAGTAACCCCAATGCTGCAGATGTAGCAGCCAAATTTTTTAACCATTGCCTTCTGTCTAATGTCTTCATGTCTATTGAGTTTTGATCTCAAGTAAGTAAAAGTTGAAAGCAATGTCTATTGAATTCATGAATTCAATATCGATTTATCTAAAAAGAATGAGAAGTATATTTCGATCTATATTCTGATGGAGTTAATTTGGTACTCGCTTTAAAAGCTACGTTAAAAGATGATAAACTATAAAAACCAGAATCCAGAGCAATAGATACAATTTTAATATTTTCATCGGTAGAAAGAAGCAATCTTTTTGCCTCTTCAATTCTATATGCATTTATAAAACTTGAAAAATTTTGATTTGTGTGTCTGTTTATGATTAATGAAATATCTCGTGTAGACAAATCTAGTTTAGATGATAATGACTCTAATGTTAGCTTAGCGTCCAAATACAGGTGTTCTTCTTGAATAATGTTTTCAATTTTTTTCAGATAATAGGATCCTTGTTCTAATGTTATTTTTGAGTTGGCGTATTTTTTTTGAGGATATTCTTCAAATAGTTTTCTTTTATTAAATGCTAAAAATGAAAGAAGAAAAATCAAAATTGTAAATGCTATCGAACCAGCAGAATAAACAGGAAGTATCTTGATAAAAATTAATGTATATACTAACCAAATAACAGAAAGCGCTGTTACAAGCATTATAAACCATTCTCGCACTTCTTTTGTTGAATTACCTGATTTCTTAACGTACAACCTAATACTTAAAAATACATAGCAAAATGATTGAAGTAAAACAAAACTATAACTAAAACGCCAAAGATCACTTTGAGAATCATTGACAATATGGTTGCACAAAATGATATAGGATATAGTTGGGATGAAATGAAGAAGGTCTGATTTTTTAAAAGTTTTAGATATATTAAAAAGGGAACGGCCATAGAAGTATAATAATGGACCAAGGGCTAGGTTTGCCGCAAGCCCTAAATTTTTTATAGATATAGGTAAATCTATAAAATTGTAAAAAACGGATTTAGATATTCTTAAAGAAAGTGTGATCAAAAGAACACCCAGAATAACATTATTGACATTTTTACTTTTTAATAGATAAATGCCAAAAAACAAACTTATACCAAGTCCAATACTACTGATAATGGATATTAAAATTGTTGATGCCATGTTTTCGGATAAACAATTCTAAAGATAATTAATTAAAAGCTTTTAGCGTAAATGAGCCATTGTATATTACATTATAATAGCTACATTAAGAAAAAATCAAGTAGGACTTTTTTAAATGCAGAACGAAAAATCTTTGTGACAAATGCTTTAAGAATCATAGAATAGGGTTTCTATGAAGCTATTTCATTATGGTAAATCTTATACTCTTTTATGATTAAATAAAATAAGAAAAGCCAACTATATCAGTTGGCTTTTTTATAATAGTACAAGCTATATTCTATTGTTTTAGAATTCGCTTAGTCAGTCGTTTTTGATTAGTTTCTATTTTTACAAAATAAGAACCATTGGCCAGACTGCTAATATCTAATTTTATTTCATCAGAATACACCTGGTTAACATGTACGATGTTACTTATCTCTCTTCCTTGTATATCAAATATTAATATTGTTGTATTTTCAAAGTCATCATTACTGTTGATAGTGATGATATCGCTTGCAGGATTAGGGGACATTACTATATCTTCTGGATTGTTAGCCTTTACTTTAACATTAAACGCAATGGTTTGTGTTTTAGGCCCACAATCTGATGCGAAATCTGCAGTAACAGACCAATTCCCTTCTTCAGAATCATTGTTTTTAATATTCTCAAAGCTGATGGTATTACCAGTAATTACTTCATTTGTAGGAGAGGTCCATGTTAATGTGCCATCAAAGGTAGATCCAATAAGGTTAAGGGCCAAGTTGGATCCTTCGGTAATAATGATGGTGTCTTCATTGTTTAGAGGTATCCCTTCATTATCATCTATGACATACATGGTCGTTTCGCTAATGTCATTTTTATTTACATCAATGTTTACAGCTGTTCTTACAGATTCACATCGCCCACCCTTTGAGGTAAATGTCCAATCATAGAAGAAATAATAAAAATCAGGGTTGTTTACCGTATTACCAATAATAGAAACTATGTTCGAAGCAGAAGTGTATGGATAGCTTACACCATTTCCAGAAGGAGTTCTTCGCATTTCAATTAAGTTTCCTGCGATGAAGATAGTATAATTTTTACCTCGAGGAATATCAAAGTTAACCGTAACTCTGGATTCTCCTTCGGGAATATCAATTGATGTTGATACAACAATGTTTCCTAATTCATCTTGTACGGCAATGGTTCTATTTCCTGCAGATACTGCAGATACGGTAAAGGATTCTAAAACAATGTCATCATTGGTATTAAAAACCAAACCTTGCGAGAAATTAAAGTCTGTTGCAGTGTTAACACCCGGCGATGAAATGTCTTCTGTTACTATAGGAGAAGAAGCACCTGCTACATAATATGTAGCGTCTTCTAAAAGTGGTGGTGTTGTAAATGAAGAGCCTGTGGCCAACAATGTACCACCAGTATCAGTATCGTACCATCTATAACCAAGACTGCTACCAGTAGCTGTTAAGATTACAGATTCTTCAGAACAAATATCTGTTAGATCATTACTTTTGGGTTGAACCCCTTCTTGTTCTACATCTATAGAAAAAGTATATTCGGCAGATCCACATGTACTTGGGGCTTCAAGTATAACAGTATATGTTCCTGCTTGATTTAATGTCAAATTATCAAAAGAAATTGAAGCATTAGTGCTTGAAAAACCATTAGGGCCAGTCCAATTATAAGTCGGATTACTACCGCTTGTAACATTAAGGTTTAACTTGGCAGATTGTCCTGTACAAAGTTCGAGAATAGAGGATACGTTTTGAGATGAGCTACCATCAATCGAGGCCTCTTGTTTTGCAGTTAGAGTTGTACACGTAGGGAGTGATGATCTCCAAATACCTCTTCCGTAAGTCGCTGCGGTGATGGAATTATCTAAGATGTTAATTTCTAAATCATTTACAATTGTCGTTGGTAAATTATTAAAAAACGGAGTCCAGCTTCCGTCATCTACATTTCTGTATACACCAATACTGGTTGCAACATAAATTGGATTTTGCTCATTTTCAGCTTGGTGAACAATATCATTTAAGAAGAAATAATTGTCGTTTACAGGTAAGTTAGAAGTGATATCATTAAAATTACTTCCTCCATCGTTGGATCTAAATACTTTGTTATTTGTAGTAACCCATACAATATCTGGGTTAGTACTATGCACTGCGATTCCTTTGATCGTTCCAAAAGTATAGATATCAGATACCGTTTTACCAGCATCATTACTTCTTTTAAGAACGCCTGCTGCAGCTATATATATTCTATTATCATCAGAAGGAGCAATTTCGATTTGATCTGCAGAAGATTCTAAGTAAGCCAATGATATCCACCCGTCCTCTGTATCATTAACACGATAAAGTCGGTCATAAGCTGCATATATTTGCCCTGTGGAGTTTGTGGTTAATGGGGTTACCCAGTTTCCATTAGAATTTGTAGGTTGGTCTATCCAATTGGTTAAATTGCTTCCCGCGTTATTCGATATAAATAGTGCCCCTCCAAATTGAATAAAACCATAATATTGATCATCGTTTACAGGATCTATAGCAGTATCCATACCATCTGCTCCATAGTAATTTAGCCAGTTTCCGTTTCCGGCATTATAAGCATGGCCACCATTATCTTGTAGTCCACCCATCATTTTGTTTGCATTTTTTGGTGAAACTGCAATTTTGTAGAATTGACTAGCCTGGATGCCTGCAGTATAATCTGTAAAGTTAACACCGCTGTCTGTTGAATAATAGATTCCTCCATCAGAGCATACAAAAATAGCACCATTAAATGATCGTATCATATGAATATCTGCATGAGTATATGATGCTCCGGTGGGGTTGTTCCATTCATTAACTTTTGTAAAATTAGTTCCTCCGTCACTAGACTTCCATACATTTAAACAACCCACATAAATTTCATCGGCATTTGTGGTTGATACCCCTAAGGCTAAGTCGTAATATGCTTGGGTGCTTTCTAAGATATTTGGATCAAGAGTTGGATCTACGTTGGCATCTCTGATTAAAAATGAAGCTCCACTATCTGTTGATTGGTATACTCCTTGAAAAGACTGGTCTGCATTTGCACTTAGAATATAAACATAGTTTGCATTGGCTGGGGTAACATCAATAACCATTCTACCTCCATTAGTAGGTACTCCATTAGTAACTTGTGTAAATGAATTCCCTCCATTTTCGGATTTAAAAAATTGATTAGGTGTAACGGCATAGATCGTATTGGGGTCTCCCGGTTTAAGCTTAAGATCTTTTATGTTTCCCGAAAGGGTAATATCCCATGTAACTCCGGCATCAGTAGTTTTTAAAACTCCAGCATTGGTGGCAACCCATAATATATTAGAATTTGTAGGGTGCATATAAATTTCATTCATAGAAGAAGGGGTGAAGTCTGGGTTTAATCCAGTTGGATTCCAGGTTAATCCTCCATCGGTCGATTTAAATACTCCTGCACTTTGCGTATCACCTGCATCATCATCTCCTGTAGCTATATATATGATATTTGAGTTTGAATAATCTACAGCGATTCCTGAAACCCCTATTTGAGGTAAGTTGTCTGTTAATGGAACCCAGTTTGTACCAGAATCAATTGATTTCCAAAGTCCACCTGCCGGGGTACCCACGTACCAAGTTGACGAAGTATTAGGATCTATATAAATTACATTAATTCTTGCTTGTCCCGAAGACCAAGAACCGGTATTAGTATGCGAATAGGGTCCTAAAGCTTCCCAATCACTTAAATCTACTACATCAAGTGCCTTTTGTGCGCTTGTTTTATTCTCCCAGGCGGTCCATTTATCTTTTGTGGTTGGTAAATGTCCTTCTGCATCTGCAACGCTTTCCCAAATATATTCCCAACGTTTAAAGGGTTTATATCCACTTCCTTTTTTATTAGGATCTCTAGTTTCCCAATATTGGTTAAAGGCATTTTGAATTTCCTTAAAAGTAGGTTGATAATTTTTACTTTTCTTTGCTTGGATAGTGTTCATCCATGGAGCATCAGTATTAAATTGTGCGTTGATACTACTAATAAAGAATACGAAAACAAGAAGTAATAGTCTTTTCATAAAGGGTGTATAAAACAATTAGGTTAAAAAAATAAAATGCCGGCTTAGTAATAAGCCGGCATTTCTAATTTTAAGCTCCTCCTCTTGGGCTCGAACCAAGGACCCTCTGATTAACAGTCAGATGCTCTAACCAACTGAGCTAAGGAGGAATTTGTGTTTTGCAAATATAGAGTGTTTTTCTCTTTTTGCGAGTGCAAATATATACTATTTTTTATATCTCAAAAAGATTTTTTTGTTTTTTCTTACTTTCCGGTAATTGCTCTATAGATATCATTACCGTTAGCAAACAATAATAATGCTATAAGAATAATAAAACCAACAAGTTGAGCATACTCCATAAACTTGTCATTTGGCTTTTTGCCAGCTATAATTTCATATAATAAAAACATAACATGACCACCATCTAATGCTGGGATGGGTAGAATATTCATAAACGCTAAGATTATTGATATAAAAGCCGTAGTTCCCCAAAAAGCTCTCCAATCCCAGGCATCTGGAAAAAGATTACCGATTGCTCCAAATCCACCCACCTGGCTTGCTCCTTTTTTGGTAAAGACATATTTAAATTGTGCTATATAATCATATAATGTCCAATATCCAAAATCAAAACCTTTGGTAATACTTTCACCTAATGAATACTCCTTTTTTTGGAACTTATAATCTATTTTTGGGTATACTCCAACGATGCCATCTTCATCTGGAGTAACGGTTACACTATTTTCTATACCATCACGTAGATAGACTACTTTTAAAGCTTTCTTTGTGGTGTCTGCAACCTTTAGTCTGTTAAAATCACTCCAGTATGTTACTTTTTGATCATTAAGCGATAGAATTTTATCTCCTTTACGAAGTCCTGACTGGTCTGCTGCAGATCCTTTTTGAATACTATCAAGTATAGGATCAACTATGGGTGAAAAAGGACGTAGCACTCCAGATTCAAACATAATGGTTCCGATATCTTCAGGAATCTGTATTGTTTCTTTTTGTCCATTTTGATGCAAAACACTAATCGCATTAATATCACGCATAAACAAATGCTGATTAATCCTTGTTACATCTTCAAATTCTTTACCATTAACTTGCATGATTCTATCTCCATCTTCAAAACCATACTTTTTGAAAGAATCTTCTATGGCAAAACCTTTAGGTAAATCTTCGAAACCAACATAGCTGGTTCCCCAGGTAAATATAATGGCCATATAGATTAAAAACCCAAGAATAATGTTTACCGTAACACCGCCAAGCATAATAATTAAACGTTGCCAGGCTGGTTTAGATCTAAACTCCCATGGTTGTGGTGGTCCCGCCATTTGTTCTTTATCCATACTCTCATCGATCATACCGGCAATTTTTACATACCCTCCAAGAGGAAGCCAGCCGATACCGTATACGGTTTCACCTATTTTTTTCTTAAACAGAGAGAATTTTATATCAAAAAACAAATAAAATTTTTCTACTCTTGTTTTAAATAGTTTGGCAGGAATGAAATGCCCTAGTTCGTGTAAAACGATTAGGATAGATAAACTTAATAACAGCTGTGCAGCTTTTACAAAAAATGGACTCATGGGTCGTTCTTCAAAATTAAATCACGCAAAAGTAACCTTTTACAGGAGTATATAAAAATATACCTATGTTATATCAAAAGATTTAGGATATTTTTAATGCTAACATGGTGTTTTATACATTAGAATCCTTGTAATTTTGTCGGAATAAAAAAAATAGATGCTTCAGTTTTTTTCAAAATATAAATTTTTAGCGGTGATACTTTTTGTGTTGTCGGCAATTATAGTTTCTATCATATATTCAATTCTGAAACCAAATAGAACATTGCCGATATATGAACCCGAAATGGTGAATTCAGAATTGGTAGATAGTACAGTTCAATATATACGCAAATACCATAAGATTGCAGATTTCAAGCTGATCAATCAAAATGGAGAAACGGTAACCCAGGAAAACTATAAGAATAAAATCTATGTAGCCGATTTTTTCTTTACGACATGTCAAACCATTTGTCCCATTATGACCGATCATATGAAAGAGATTCAGGATAGATTGAAAGAGGATAACGATGTTTTGCTTCTTTCGCATAGTGTAACACCTAAAATTGATAGTGTAGCCCGATT
Source organism: Aquimarina penaris (assembly GCF_040786285.1). Taxonomy (NCBI): domain Bacteria; kingdom Pseudomonadati; phylum Bacteroidota; class Flavobacteriia; order Flavobacteriales; family Flavobacteriaceae; genus Aquimarina; species Aquimarina penaris. Next base: position 476,026 of record NZ_JBFMKQ010000001.1, on the reverse strand, counting down.
AAAAAAATATGCGATCACTAAAGGAGTCGATGATGCTAAGTGGAATTTAGTAACCGGAGACAAAAAGCAAATCTACGACTTGGCAAGAAAATCGTATCTGGCAGCAAAATCTGATGGTGATGGAGGACCTTATGATATGGTGCATACCGAGAATTTTGTTTTGATAGACAAAAAGAAACGAATCCGAGGTTTTTATGATGGAACCAATCCTGAGGATATTGACCGATTACTCGAAGATATAGAGGTTTTAAAAAGAATAAGTAAGTGATGTAAGTCTAGTTCTGTTCTAATATTGTTTTATTTTAAAAATTTAGCTTTTTGGTCACGAATTTTTATACTATTTTTGCCTTGTTTAAAATTAATCTAAATAAAAACTTGAAGACTACAATTGCTTCTCTAAAACGAGGTCAACGGGCCTTAATTAAAGAGATCACATCAGATATCATTCCGCTTAAATTACTAGAAATGGGATGCTTGCCAGGTAATGAAGTAGAATTACTTCAAACAGCTCCTTTCCAATGTCCGATGTATCTTAATGTAAATGGTAGTCATCTAGCAATCCGTAAAGAAATTGCAGCTCAGATCGAAGTTCAAATTATTTACTAGCAATTTTTTTATGGCCAAGCAAATTAAAGTTTCACTTATAGGAAACCCCAACACCGGAAAAACGTCTGTTTTTAATTTGCTCACCGGACTTAATCAACAAGTCGGTAATTACCCAGGAATTACGGTAGAAAAAAAAGAAGGGATTTGTAAACTATCTCGAGGAGTCAAAGCACATATTCTTGATTTGCCAGGCACCTACAGTCTCAATGCTTCTTCATTAGATGAAAATGTAGTGATCGAATTGCTTCTCAATAAAAAGGATAAAGATTTCCCCGATGTAGCTGTTGTAGTAAGTGATGTTGAAAACCTAAAAAGAAATCTGCTTCTTTTTACACAGATCAAAGATTTAGAAATCCCTACTATTTTGGTGATCAACATGGCAGATCGTATGAATAGAAAAGGGATTTCATTAGATATTCCATTATTAGAAAAAGAGCTTAATACCAAAATTGCTTTGGTGAGTGCCCGCAAGAAAGAAGGAATCGATGAGCTTAAAAAATTGATAGAATCATATGCATTATTACCTAAATCGCCTTGTGTAAATGCATTGTCATTTGCGCCTGACTATTTTGAGAGATTGCAAAAAGCTTTTCCAAATCAATCATTATATAAACTTTGGTTGGTCATTACGCAGGATGTCAACTTCAGGAAATTTGATAAGCAAAGTAATACTATTGCTCCTGATTTTAAGATTAAATCTGAAAGTGAACTAAAACGACTTCAACAAAAAGAAACAATTAAAAGGTACCAGTTTATTAATAACGTACTTAAAAAAGGGCTAGTTGTTGATGAAAAAGCAGCCACAGGAATGCGGGCAAAGTTGGATAGGGTGCTTACGCATAAATTCTGGGGATACTTTATTTTCTTCGGAATTCTTTTATTAATATTTCAAGCGATTTATGATTGGTCATCGTACCCGATGGATTTGATCGATGAAGGATTTGCATGGTTAAGTGAAGCTACAAGAATGGCGCTTCCGGCTGGTCCTTTTGTAGATCTTATTACCGAAGGTATTATTCCTGGATTAGGGGGGATTGTAATTTTTATTCCGCAGATCGCTTTCTTGTTTCTATTTATTTCTATTCTCGAAGAAAGTGGTTATATGAGTCGTGTAGTTTTTCTAATGGATAGAGTCATGCGACGTTTTGGGTTGAGCGGTAAAAGTGTAGTCCCACTGGTATCGGGAACTGCATGTGCAATCCCTGCTGTAATGGCGACAAGAAATATAGAAAACTGGAAAGAAAGATTGATCACGATTCTTGTGGTTCCGTTTACAACCTGCTCAGCTAGATTACCAGTATATCTAATTATTATCGCTCTCGTTATTCCTGATGAAAAAGTAGGGTGGATATTTAGCTACCAAAGCCTTACGTTAATGTTTTTATATTTTCTTGGTTTTGGAACCGCTGTTGGATCGGCATGGTTGCTTAATAAAATGCTGAAAATCAAAAGCAAATCCTATTTTGTAATCGAAATGCCCGGATACAAAGTGCCATTGTTTAAAAATGTGGCTATTAATGTGGTAGAAAAAACAAAAGCATTTGTATTTGGCGCCGGAAAAATCATTTTAGCAATATCAATCGTTTTATGGGTTTTAGCAAGTTTTGGACCTAACGAAAATTTTAATAATGCAGAGCATATAGTGGCTAGTGCAAATACCAATCTTCCTCAGGAAGAAATAGATCAGAAAATAGCATCTCATAAGTTAGAGTACTCATTTATAGGATATGCAGGAAAGGCGATAGAACCAATCGTTGCGCCTTTGGGGTATGATTGGAAAATAGGAATTGGGATTATTAGTTCTTTTGCAGCCAGAGAAGTTTTTGTAGGAACTTTAGCAACGATCTATAGTGTTGGGAGTGATGAAGAAGAAACAATTAAGAATAGAATGGCTGCCGAGGTAAATCCGATTACTGGTGCCCCGTTATTTAATCTGGCAAGTGGTATTTCTTTGTTATTATTCTACGCATTCGCTATGCAATGTATGAGTACCCTAGCTATCGTAAAACGTGAAACTAACAGTTGGAAATGGCCAATGGCCCAACTGGTGTTTATGAGCGCATTGGCATATAGTGTAGCACTTATTGTATATCAAATTTTAAAGTAATAAACTTAAGTTTTTGTACTTTTGTAAGACTTAATAGCTATGAACATTATAATTCAAAACATATTAGTTCTTCTGGTATTTGCAGTAGCAATAGGATTTTTAATTAGAAAATTCTTTCTAAAGCCCTCTGTCGTGGCATCAAAGAAAAAAACATTAGATTCTTCTTGTGGTACATCTAATTGTGGATGCCACTAGGGATTTGATTTTTTTAACCATAGTATTGGCTTGCTGCTAATCAAAAATACACCCACAAAAATCAAGATACAGCATAGAAGTTTAACCAGTGTAATATCACCTTTGTACTGACTATCTACAACAATATATGACACTAGAGCGACCAGTAGCATGGCCACCGCAGGTTGTACATAAATATAACTACTAGAAACAGTAGGTTTTACATATTGCAGGGCAAACATGTTTAATAAATACGCTAAAAAAGTGGGGCCAATCACTACATAGAATAAAGAAACCCAGTTGATGGTGGCAAAAGATGAAAAGTCTGTATGTATCAGTTTTTCTATACAAAATGGAAACATGAAAATAAACCCAAATAAGAACGTCCACACAATTACGGTAATGGGCTTATACTTTGACATTAATGGTTTTATAATTACTAAATAGAACGCAAATGCCAGGGCATTAATAAACACGAAAATATTTCCTTTTAAAGACCCAGTGCCAAGGCCAGAATTACCCAAATAAATTAGTAGAGCAGCACCAGTACCCCCAATAGAAATTCCTAAAATGCGCTGTACCGTAAATGGTTCTTTAAGTAAAAATCGACTTATGATTACTGTAAAAATAGGCATGGCAGTAATAATAATTGCAGCATCAACGGGAGAGGTTAGACTTAATCCATTCATAGAAAAGAACTGGTTGGTTGCTACTCCCAACAAACCGCATAAAGCTAGGCGAGCAAGATCTTTTCGTTCTACCTTTTCTTTGATAAAAATTTTAAGAATCAGAAATAAGAGGCCCGCTCCACTAATACGAAGAAATACCAAAGCCGAAGCTTCTATTTTATGAGGCATCAAACCTTTGGCAACTAAATAATTTGCACCATAAATCATATTCACGCTCAATAAAGCCAGGTGCGCTTTTGTCTTGTTAGAGATCATAAAATAAAGTAAGAATAGAAGATCTGATTCATGAGATAAAGAATGATTTATTTAATGAGTAACTCTAAACAATATTCTTCTTGGATAATAGGTTTTTCTGATAAGGGATAAGGACTTATAGTGTATGCATAAATTGTTTTTTCTTTGGTGACTAATACCTCTTTTGTGTTATTAGGGTTAATAGCTTTTGCTCCAAAAACAAGCTCTTTTTCTTCTTTTAGAATTCCATCTTCATAAAGTTCAATACTTGCGGTGGCTTGTCCGGCCCAAATACAAGTAACATCAGAGGGGCATCTAGAATCTTCTATTACTTTTATAAATTTTATACGCTTAGAATTAAAATCGGCAGAATCTCCAACGTTGAGTTTTACGATTGTTTTTTGAGAATCAACTTTGATTGATTCTTGCGCGGTTAGCTCAATAAAGGGTGCAATAAGTAAAAGTAAAAGGAGTGCGTGTTTCATTTTTTGAATAACAGAAGTTAAAGATATATAAAAAAGAATTCTAAATAGTTCTTAATATATTCAAATTACTGAATTTTCGTTCTATATTTAGTCCTTGAATATGCAAAAATACGACTACATAATTACCGGCATGGGTGCTTCAGGCTTGATGCTGGTTTATCATATGATTTTAGACCCTTTTTTTAATCAAAAACAACTATTGCTGGTCGACAAAGAAATTAAAAATCAAAATGATCGCACTTGGTCCTTTTGGGAGATTGGTAATGGAACTTGGGATGAGATATTGAGCAAACAATGGACTAACATTTACTTTGGGAGTACTGATTTTTCAAAAAAAATAGAAATTTCTCCCTATACCTATAAAACCATTAGGAGTAAGGATTTTTATAGCTTTGTTTTAGATGCGATAAAAGGAAAATCAAATATTACTATTGTTCATGAGGAACTAATTTCGGTAACAGATGATAAAGGGAGTGTAAAAATTGAAACCGATCAACAGGTGTATCTTGGACACAAAGTCTTTAATAGCATTTTGCTTTCTGCTGCACATAAAAATCAGAAACAATACCCCGTTCTTAATCAACATTTTGTTGGATGGTTTGTAAAAACTAAAACCTCTTCATTTGATGCCGAAACTGCTACTTTTATGGATTTTAAGGTGGCTCAAAATGGGAATACCAGATTTATGTATGTATTGCCTACTTCAGAGACAGAGGCGCTTTTTGAATATACTCTATTTTCTGAAGATCTTCTGGAGGAACAAGAGTATGAAGATGAGATTGTGAAGTATTTAAAGGAAAAAGGAATTGAAGAGTATCAAATCGTAGAAAAAGAACGAGGATGCATCCCAATGACAAGTTATGAGTTTAGAAAGAAGAACACCAAAAACATATTGAATATAGGGACTGCTGGTGGTTGGACAAAGCCCAGTACAGGATTTACATTTAATATTTCACTTAAAAATACCCAAAAACTTATTGAGTTTTTGAAGACCAAAAATGACCTTTCGAAGTTTGGAAAAAGAACCAAGTTTTGGTACTATGATTTATTGTTCTTGGATGTTTTGCATAAAGATAATGGAATAGGCGCTACCTTATTTTCTAAATTATTTAGAAAGAATAAAACCACAAAAATTTTAAAATTTTTGGATGAAGAAACGACATTTCTTGAAGATATAAAAATTACCACTAGTTTACCCTGGGGGAGGTTCCTGAAAGCTCTTTGGAATAGAATTTTTTAATGTTTATTTTCAACTAACAACTAACAACTAACAACTAACAACTAACAACTAACAACTAACTTATTCCTCTTTCGTTTTTAATTTGGTCATAGGCTTTTTGCACTTCTCTAAATTTGGCTTCGGCACCTTTGATATGTATTTCATCCATATGCTGAATTTTATCAGGATGATATTTTTTTGCCATGGTTCTAAACGCTTTTTTTACCTCAGCATCAGTTGCAGTTTTTTCAATCTCAAGAATCTTATAAGCATGATCGCCAGTTTTAAAAAACATCGCTTTAATACTCTCAAAGTCTTTAAAATTGATGCGTAAAAATCCGGCAATTTTACCAATTTCTTCAGCTTCGGCATTGCTAACGCTTCCATCGGCATTGGCTATTCCAAACAAAAAATGAAGAATTTGTAATCTAGAAGGATAGCGCGTATGTTGATTAATATACATGCATATATGAGGTGCAGAAACATGCCTGTTTTTGATAATTTCGTTAAATGTCCTAAAGGTTGCATTAGCGCGTTCCTTGCCGTAAGCACTCACAAAATATCGTCTCACATAATCCAATTCAGTCTGATTCACTCTTCCGTCTGCCTTAATCACTATAGACGATAGCGATAGTAAATTGAGCTCAAAATCTGCAGGAGTCACTTTTTCTTCTTGCGAAAACACATTCTTAAAACCACCACTAGTTTTAATTGTGGTCGAATCAAGGAGACTTCCTAATATAAAACCCAGTATAGCACCGGGAAATCTAAAAAACACATATCCTAATATGGCAGCAAACCATTTAATCATTCAAAACAATTTTTTTGGGTTGTAAAGATAACCGAAAAATATCATGAGATACATTTTGGCTATGTTTTAATTAGACAACAAACTAATGTGTTTGTTACGATAAAAAAATGATAAAGTTAGTTAAATGATGATTTTACGACTACTTGTCAGTTGCTGTGATGTGGTACATAATTTGTACCTTTGCACAAAATTGTAATAAAAAAATAAAAGAAATATGTATCCAGCAGATTTAGTTAAACCAATGCGTGAAGATCTTACCAATGTAGGTTTTGATGAATTGCAAACAGCCGAAGCTGTAGAAACGGCTATTGCCAAAGAAGGGACTACTCTGGTAGTTGTTAACTCGGTATGTGGTTGTGCTGCAGCCAATGCACGTCCGGGAGCAAAAGCTTCATTAAATAATAATAAAAAGCCAGACCATATCGTAACTGTTTTTGCGGGAGTTGATAAAGAAGCAACCGATAAAGCTAGAGGGTTTATGGTTCCGTTTCCTCCATCGTCACCGTCTATGGCACTATTCAAAAACGGAGAATTAGTGCATATGCTAGAACGTCACCATATTGAAGGAAGGCCTGCAGAAATGATAGCAGAAAATCTTATGGATGCTTATAACGAGCATTGCTAAAAAGTAGGTAGTTTTTATGCTAAAAAGAAATCTAAACCGTTTGTCTGTACAAGCGGTTTATTATTTTCATAAAATATTGGTTTACTTGAAATAATGTAAGACCTTGCGGTACTGTAACACAAGTCAAATTTAATAATTGTTAAAAGATATAATGGGGGCCATAAAAAGGATATTTTCATATCCGCTTTCAGTAATTTTCTATTTGTTGTTCGTATTAACACTATTGATTTTTCAACCGTTGCAGTGGTTAGGAGTACATCTAGGAGGAGCAAAAGCACATCGAGGAGTAATAAATCTTATGAACCTCTGTTTATTAAGATGTTTACATGCTTTAGGAGTAACATTTAGTTTTAAAAACGAACATGAGTTGCCAAAGGAACGATCTTTAATTATTGTTTCTAATCATCAAAGTATGTTTGATATTCCTTTAATATCTTGGTATTTACGCAGGCATAAGCCAAAATTTATATCTAAGATCGAATTGGGTAAAGGAATGCCGAGTGTTTCATATAACTTAAGGCATGGAGGACATGTTTTAATTGATAGAAAGAACCCAAAGCAATCGATTCCTGCGCTATCCAAATTTGGAAAATTTATTGCCGAGAATAATTTTTCAGCTGTTATTTTTCCCGAAGGAACTAGAAGTAGAGATGGGAAACCAAAAGAGTTTGCTCCTACGGGATTAAAGATTTTGTTTAAAAATGCTCCTGATGCCCTTGTCGTTCCGGTTACTATTAATAATAGCTGGAAATTGGTGAAATATGGTAATTTTCCTATGGGAATAGGAATACATTTAACTCTTGAGGTGAAAGAACCTATAGAAATGAAAGAATTTGAACCACAAGAACTATTAGACATAATTAAAAGAAAAGTAGTCTCAACTATAATAACATAAATACACAAGTCATGGCTTTAGATAACATTAGATTAGAGGTAATGCAATTGCTGGAAAAGAAAATTGAATCGTTTATCGATAAATTTTTGATTCCGATTGATAAAGTATGGCAGCCAACCGATTTCTTGCCCAATTCTCAAAATGAAGATACCTTCTTTGATGAGGTAAAAGAATTAAGAGAGTTAGCAAAAGAACTTCCGTACGATTTTTGGGTAGTTTTAGTTGGTGATACTATAACCGAGGAAGCATTACCAACATACGAATCCTGGTTGATGGATGTAGAAGGAGTAAATCAACATGAAGATGGTAAAGATAATGGTTGGGCCAGATGGGTTCGCTATTGGACTAGCGAAGAAAATCGTCATGGGGATACCCTAAACAAATATTTGTATCTGTCGGGAAGAGTAAATATGATCGAAGTAGAAAGAACTACACAACATCTTATTAACGATGGTTTTGATATAGGTACCGATAGAGATCCGTACAAGAATTTTGTATACACTAGTTTTCAGGAATTGGCAACTAACATTTCGCATAGCAGAGTAGCAAAAATGGCTAAAGACTACTCTAACAAGTCATTAGCCAAAATGTGTAAGATTATTGCGGGTGATGAGATGCGCCATTATAATGCATATAGCGAATTTGTAAAAAATATCTTTGAAGTAGATCCTAGTCAAATGATGGTTGCTTTTAGCGATATGATGAAGCATAAGATTGTTATGCCTGCTCATTTTCTTAGAGAATCTGGTGACGCAATTGGGACTGCTTTTGAAGAGTTTTCTAATGCCGCTCAGCGATTAGGAGTATATACTTCTCAGGATTATATTGATATCATGCAACGTTTGATCGACAAATGGGAAATAGACAAATTAAGTGACCTTACCGATGAAGCAGAGAAAGCACGTGATTTTGTCATGAAATTACCAGCTAGAATGCAAAGAATTAGTGAACGACTAGTAATTCCTGAAGACGTTTTCGAATTTAAATGGGTACAACCAGCTTTGATAAAATAAATTGAGTTGGATATGACTGAAGAACAGATTATATCTCAAACAATCGATTTTGTTAAAGAAAAGTTAGCTGGAGCTGAAGGGGGACATGATTGGTTTCACACTCAGAGAGTGTTTAAAAATGCTCACTCAATTGCAAAAGAGGAAGAAGTCGATCTTTTTGTAGTTTCTCTAGGGGCATTACTACATGATATTGCCGATTCTAAATTTCATAATGGTGACGAAACGGTAGGTCCTAAAGTCGCCAAAGAATTTTTAGAAGGGATGCAAGTTGAAGGAAGTATTATCGAGCATGTAATCAATATCATCGAGAATATATCTTTCAAAGGCGGAAATGTAAAACAAAAATTCAAATCTCCAGAACTAGACGTTATACAGGACGCAGATCGATTAGATGCAATTGGTGCGGTAGGGATTGCAAGATGTTTTAATTATGGTGGCTTTAAAAACAGGGCATTGTATGATCCAGAGGTAGCTCCTAATCTTACCATGAGCAAAGAAGAATATAAAACCTCTACAGCACCAACAATTAATCATTTTTACGAAAAGCTATTACTGCTTAAAGATCGAATGAATACCAAAACAGGGAAGAAAATTGCTCTGCAAAGACATGACTATATGGAAGCGTTTTTAGAGCAATTTTATAAAGAGTGGGAAGGGGAGTTGTAAAATGTATTAGGATCTATTTTTAGTTCCTTCCCCTAATTAAGGGGAAGGTGTCTTGCTTTTTGGCGAGACGGAAGGGGTGTTATATACTGTTGAAATTATTTTTGATCTCTTCTAACACAGATGTAAGATAATCAAAAACCATGTGATTCTCGAACCTAATTACTTTAAAACCTAAATTTTCCAACTTTTGGTCTCTTTTATTATCTTTTTTCTTGACCATTTAGACTCATGTGAGGTTCTCCATCTAATTCAATAATCAATTTTTCTTTTGCACAGTAAAAATCAACAATATAGTTTTTGATACTATGCTGCCTTCTGAACTTTCTTCCTTCTAATTTTCTATTTTGAAGATATTTCCATAAAAATGCCTCGGCTGGGGTTAGATTTTTTCTTAATTCTTTTCTGTGATTTTTTAATTCTGGTTTGTTATGTGTTTTTTCGCTCATCTTTCTTGCGTTGTCTACCCTTTCCGGCCCCTAATCCGGGGCCACCTTTCCCTAGCGAGGGAAAGGAACTTTTAAAGTAGGATTTTTAACTAAAATAACCTCATTTGCCCATCTTTATACTGCTCATGCATATCGCAGTTTAGTACTATTTTTTCAGGATTTGGAAGGTATTTTTTCCTGGCCAATTCAAAAAGTTGATGAATTTGTTTGGCAATAGTACCCGTGCCACTCATTCTTCTTCCAAATTCGCTATCATTAAGATTACCGTTATGACATTCCATGATTTGATGAAGGATTTTGTCCTTGCGATCGGGTAGAGTGTTCTCTAACCATTTCGTGAAGATACTTCCAATGGCTCCATTTAATCGTACGATTGTATATCCTACACTTTTTGCACCACGTTTGGCTATTTCTTCAACCAAAGGTAATATTTCGTGACTATTTATAGACGGAATAATAGGTGCCATCATCACATTTGTTGGAATTCCTGCTGTGTTTAATTTTTCAAGTGTTTCTAAACGCTTTTTTATACTTGCTGTTCTGGGTTCAAGAATTCTTCGGGTTTCTTCTTTTAAAGAAGTGATAGATAGAAAAACAGAGACCAGATTATCCTTAGATAATTCAGAAAGAATATCAATATCTCTTTGGATTAAAGCATTTTTGGTGATTATTCCAACGGGATGTTTGTACTTTAGAAAAAGCTGCAATAATTGCCGTGTGATTTTGAGCTTTTTTTCAATAGGTTGGTAACAATCGGTATTTCCCGAAAGCGAAATTGGGTAGGCTTTCCAGTGTTTACTACGAAGCTTTTTTTCTAACAATTCAGCAGCATTTTTTTTCACTAAAATCTTACTTTCAAAATCCAAGCCTGCACCATACCCCCAATACTCATGAGTATTGCGAGCATAACAATACACGCAACCGTGTTCACACCCTTGATACGGATTTAGAGAATACATCATTCCGACATCGGGACTCGTAACTTTATTAACGATGGTCTTTGGAAATGTTTCAATAAAAGTGGTTTGATGCCTGTCGATTTGCTCTCCTTCTTTTTGGCAATAATTTAAGAAATCATCACGCATTTCATAATGATTTTCAGAGAATCTATTATGCACTTTTTCCTGTGCACCCCTGCCTTTAATGTGGTTTTGTGGTTTCATGAGTACGGTTTTTTTACGGTTTAAAAGTAAAACTTTTGTTGGAATATTTCCTATTAAAAATGGAATATTTCCAAATAAAGAAAGTAATTTTGTATAAGTAGTTCTTGAGAAAGAGAATTAAGTCAGTTTTAGGTTAAAAAAAATAAGTCAGTGATGAGAAATAATAGCTATGAGTATGATGTTGCGCTCTCTTTTGCGGGAGAGAATAGGGCATATGTAGAGGAAGTTGCAAATAGCCTTAAAACGAAAGGAATTAAAGTGTTCTATGATTTGTTTGAAGAAACAAATCTATGGGGTAAAAACCTGTATGAATACTTATCAGAGATTTATCAGAATAAAGCAAGGTACACCGTCCTGTTTATATCTGGTTTTTATAATCAGAAATTATGGACTAATCATGAGAGAGTTTCGATGCAAGCGCGTGCGTTTCAAGAAAGTCGGGAGTATATCTTACCAGCAAGGTTTGATGATACAGAAATCCCAGGTATTCTTAAAACGATCGGGTATATCAATCTTCAGCAAAAAACGCCAGAAGAATTAGCCACTTTGATCGAAAAAAAATTAACAAAAGATCAAACGTTTTTTAGAAGACGATGGTCGAAACTCTCTACTATGATTAGTACCAAACCATTTATCTTTTCAATTAAGATTGTGGGTCAGAATGAAAAATTAATTAAAAATGCCAAAGTGGTGTTAGTCGCCAATAATTCTACGTATCTCGAAGGGCATTCTGACGAGAAGGGACTAGCTCATTTTATCATACGCACTCGTAAATTGTATACGGTGCTTATTGCGCATCCCGAATATCCCGCTGTGATGTTCAAGAACATAAATCCAAAAGAAGATATTGAAGTTACTATAGAAAAAACAAAGGGATCAGGATCCACAATTATTAATAAATCGGGGCAGATTGCCGGAATTAAAGGTAAGTTAGAACCTATCATAAAACCGGGTAAAGGATTAGCCTTGTATGCTGATAATATTGCAATTGAAGGCGGTAAGAATCAACCCTGTGATTTTGAGTTAAATAAATCTATATGCTTAGAAGATAATGGTGGAAATATTTTACATTTAACCTTCAGATTCTTTCAAGGAAGGATTGCTTTAGTAGATTATAGTAAACACAAATCATCTTAACATATGAAAAAGGTACTTATCTTTTTAAGCTTTGCTTTGTTTTTTGCATGTAAAGAACAACCAAAAGAAACAGCAGAAACAACAACTCAGGATGTTGCAAAAGAAGAACATCAAAAACCGGCTAATACCTTTGGTATTGTTATTCATGGTGGTGCGGGAACCATTCTAAAAGAAAATATGACTCCAGAAAAAGAAACGACCTACAAAGCCAAGCTTGAAGAAGCCATAAAAACAGGTCATGCAATTCTTAAAAATGGAGGTACTAGTCTTGAAGCAGTAGAAAAAACTATCAATATTCTAGAAGATTCGCCATTATTTAATGCTGGAAAAGGAGCCGTTTTCACCTATAATGAAACCAATGAATTAGATGCTTCTATTATGGACGGAAGTACTTTAAACGCAGGTGCAGTAGCAGGGGTCTCAACCGTAAAAAATCCAATTAACTTGGCAAAAGAAGTAATGCTTAATTCTCCTCATGTTTTACTTTCTGGTAGAGGGGCAGAGCAATTTGCCAAAGAAAGAAATCTTGAGATAGTAGATCCTGGGTATTTTTATACCGAAGATCGAATGAAAGTTTTGAAAAGAATTAAAGATAAACCCAATCATGCAGATTCAAAAAGTGCAACATCTTTTTATGATCCAATAATCAAAGATTCAAAATTCGGGACGGTGGGTTGTGCTGCATTAGATAAACATGGTAATCTGGCCGCAGGAACATCGACAGGTGGGATGACCGCAAAAAAATGGAATCGTATAGGTGATTCTCCTATCATTGGGGCAGGAACTTATGCTAATAATGCTACCTGTGCAGTATCAAGTACAGGCTGGGGTGAGTACTTTATACGAGGTATGGTAGCCTACGATATTTCTGCAATGATGGAGTATAAAGGGATTTCACTAGAAGAAGCATCAAAAGAAGTGATTCAAAACAAACTTACTAATCTTGGAGGTACTGGCGGGATAGTAGCTATAGACCATAAAGGTAACGTCTCGATGGAGTTTAATACCGCCGGAATGTATCGGGCAACCATGAATGAAGCAGGTGAATTGACTATTGGTATTTATAAGGAGTAATTGTACACCCCTATCCTTTCCTCAGCTCGCCCACAACGATGTTATGTCGTCCTCGAGGGGATAGTTTACTACGAAATTGATATAATTGTCCCCTTTAGGGGACCAAAAGGGTGTTTATAGTTTTTTAATACAAAATTTATACGTTGACCAAAGAAAGAAATCAAATCATCCCATACAATACAGGACTAAAAGAGAAAGCTAGATTTCTAAGAAAAAATAGTACCCTTCCAGAGGTTATATTATGGCAAAGTATTAAAGGCAGAGCCTTGGGAGTTCAATTTCATAGACAAGTACCCATGTTACAGTATATTGTAGATTTTTATTGTCATGAAATTGGTTTAGCTATAGAAATTGATGGTAATAGTCATGATCATCAATTTCTATATGATGCAAAAAGACAAGATAAGATTGAGAAGTATGGGGTTACTTTTTTAAGGCTTACAAATCAAGAAGTGAAATCTAATATTCAAGATGTATTAATAGTGATTGAAGCCAAAGTCAAAGAATTACTTGAATAATTCTAAAGTTTCTTGAAGATCTTTATTAATTGAATCTAATGTCCCCTTGAGGGGACCACAGGGGTGTTATTATAGATCGATTTAAAGAGGGGCTAAAGGAATGTGCATTTGCTTTATGTAAAAACGCGGTTTTCGAGGGGTTACTAATTCCAAAAATATCTTACATTTATAAAGTCAACTAAATCCAATCCTTTTTATGCGATTATCACGAATTCTCTATGTGTTACTTTTTGTAACCCTTATATCCTCATGTAAGAAAAAAGATGCCCGAGCTCTCGCCGAAGCCAATGCCTCAGAACTTAATAAATACCAAGATTATATCTCAGATGTTTCGACAGGTGTGATTTCGGTCCTTGATAATGTGTACGTGGTTTTACAAACCCCTGTAGAAGGCTGGGATGATAACCAAGAGTTATCAAAAAAACTACTTACCGTATCTCCTAGGGTAAAAGGGAAAGTGATTGCGGTAAACAATCGTACCATTTCTTTTCAACCCGAAGAAGGATTCGAAGAAGATACGCAATACACATTTACGCTTGATCTCGAAGATTTAGTAAAAGATCTAAAAGACGATCTGGATGAAGAATTTGTGTTTGGTGTTCAAACACTTAAGCAACAATTCTCGGTACTTACCGAGAATCTTCAATCCTACAGCAAAGATTGGCAATATATAGATGGAACATTAACATCTAGTGATCAATTACAATTTGAGATTGCTAAACAATTAGTAACCGCTTCACAAAAAGGAAAAAATCTATCGGTTACCTTTGGTGAATCTATTGATAAAAGTCGTCAGTTTAGTTTTAGAATCGATAGTATTCAGCGTTTCGAAGATGATTCTGAAGTAGAAATCAAGTGGTCAGGCAAAAAATTTGATATCGATACCCAAGGAGAGGATGTTTTATCTATTCCGGGGAAGAATAACTTTTCTGTGATTAGTGTGTCTGTAGCCAATGTTGACAATCAATATGTAGAGATTAATTTTTCTGATCCACTTAAGAAAAACCAGAATTTTAATGGTCTGGTTACCATTTCTGGAGCCAATAATCTAAAATATACGGTAAATGGAAATGTTTTAAAAGTATACCCAAAAACAGAACTTAAAGGAAATTTAGAAGTAACAGTATTTGAAGGAATACGAAGTACAGATAATTATAAATTAAAAAACACCTATTCTGAAACCATATCATTTCAGCAACCAAAACCAGAAATCAGGTTATTACAAAGTGGTGTTATTTTACCAACATCAGATAATCTGAAATTCAATTTTGAATCCATAAACCTGCGTGCCGTAGAAGTACAAGTGGTAAAAGTGTTCGAAAACAATGTGCTTCAGTTTTTGCAGAATAATAATCTAAATGGCTCGAGTAACCTAAGAACAGTAGCTAGGCCAGTAGCCAAAAAGCTGATTAATCTTCAGGAAAACGCTTCATTAAACTTAAGCAAATGGAATGCCTTTTCCATCGACTTAAAAGAGTTGATCAAGCCAGATCCAGGAGCAATTTATCGCATTGAACTCAATTATCGAAAAGCATATTCACTATACAAATGTGAAGGAGAAAAAGGAGATGATACAAAGATTGATGAGCTTGCAGAAAATTATGAGGACGAGGAAGAGGCTAGTTTTTGGGATACTTCGCAATACTATTATGAGGATTACTACGGCTATAATTGGCAAGAAAGAGACAATCCTTGCAGTACTTCTTATTTTAGAGAACGAAAAGTAGCAGCAAATGTACTTGCTTCTAATCTAGGGGTTGTGGTCAAAAAAGGACTTAATCATTCGTATATGATAGCGGTGAACGATATTGTTACTACGAGCCCCGTCTCGAGCGCTAGAATTACTTTTTATAATTATCAACAACAAGAAATGGGGGTGGCCACCACCGATGCAGAAGGAATGACCACTTTTGATGCTGATCGCCCGGCATACTTTGCCATTGTGGCCTCAGGAAAGCAACATACTTATGTAAGGCTTAATGATGGTAATTCGCTTTCTGTAAGCAAGTTTGATGTTTCTGGTGTAAGCCTCCAAAAAGGAATCAAAGGATTTATATATGGAGAACGTGGGGTGTGGCGACCTGGCGATACGTTGTTTTTATCTTTTATGCTTAATGATAATGCCAATAAACTTCCGAAGGGACATCCTGTGAAGTTCGAATTAAGAGATCCTTATGGAAAGGTAATCCACCAGGAAACTAAAACCGAGGGGACTAATAATTTCTACAAATTTGAAGTCAATACTTCAAACGAATCACCTACCGGAAACTGGCAGGCAAAGGTAATTGTTGGGGGAGCTAGTTTTACTAAAACTCTCAAAATAGAAACTATAAAACCAAATCGCCTAAAAATCAAAACTACGTTCGAAGATGGGGTGCTTGGCTCCAATAAGAACATTAAAGGGAATTTAGAAGTATTATGGCTGCATGGTGCAATAGCAAAAAACCTTCAGGCCGATATTAATGTTAGATTTAGTCCAACACAAACTAGTTTTAAAACCTTTCCTGGGTATATTTTTGATGACCCTACTCGCCGTTTTGGTACCGAAGAACAAGAAATATTTACTGGACAAATCTCTGGCGAAGGAAAAGCAAGCTTCAGCTCAACACCAAAGCTGCAAAGTAAAGCTGCAGGGATGCTTAAAGCTTCTTTTATCACCAAAGTGTATGAAAATGGAGGTGATTTTAGTACCGATGTTATCTCAAAAGACTATTCGCCCTATGCAACCTATATTGGGCTCAACGTCCCAAAAGGAGATAAAGCCAGAGGAATGTTGCTTACCGATACAAAACACAATTTTGATATCGTTTCTGTAGACGAAAAAGGAAACCCAAAAGCGGTTAAAGATTTAGAAGTATATGTGTATAAAGTCGATTGGAGATGGTGGTGGGATACTTCAGAAGATAATCTATCATCATACAATCGCGGATCGTATCATAATGAAGTGTATAAAACGAAGGTAACAACGAATAACAATGGTAAGGCTAATTTCAATTTTGAATTAAAATATCCCGAATGGGGAAGATATTTGGTAAGAGTTGTGGATCCTAATGGAGGCCATGCTACCGGAAAAACAATGTATATAGATTGGCCGGGTTGGGCAGGAAAATCACGTAAAAATGATCCATCAGCCGCAACGATGTTGTTATTTTCTACCGATAAAAAAACGTATGATGTTGGCGAAAAAGCAATTGTTACGTTTCCTTCTAGTGAAGGAGGGAGAGCTTTAGTAACCGTAGAGAATGGTACCGAAGTATTATTTTCTCGTTGGGTTACGCCACAAAAAGGAGAAACCAAATTCGAATTGCCGATAGAGGAGTTGTATACGCCTAATATCTATATTCATATTACGCTATTGCAGCCACATAGCTCTACGGCTAATGATTTGCCAATACGGTTATATGGTGTGGTGCCAATTCTGGTAGAGGATTCAAATACGAAGGTGCAACCCAAGCTCACGATGCCCGATGTATTAAGACCAGAAGAGACGATTACCCTAAAAGTTGGAGAAACTAAAGGAAAAGCAATGACCTATTCCATTGCTATTGTAGATGAGGGATTATTGGATCTTACACGGTTCAAAACTCCAAACCCATGGACTAGTTTCTATGCACGTGAGGCTTTGGGGGTAAAAACCTGGGATGTATATGATGAGGTGATTGGCGCCTATGGCGGAAGAATTAATCAGGTATTTAGTATCGGTGGAGATGCCGAAGCAGGAGGTAGCAAATCTAAAAAAGCCAATCGTTTTAAACCCATGGTAGTGTTCAAGGGTCCCTTTGAATTGAAACAAGGAGAAACGCGTTCACATCAAATCAAAATCCCTAAATATGTAGGGTCGGTGCGAACGATGATTGTAGCTTCAGATGCTGATAATGCTGCATACGGTAGTACAGATAAAACCACTCCGGTACGTAAGCCGCTTATGGTGTTAACTTCGATTCCTAGAAAAATTACTCCGGGCGAGAAAGTTACCATTCCGGTTACCATTTTTGCCATGGAAAAAAAGGTGAAAAATGTAAATGTTACTCTAAAACCAAACAAAGGGTTTAGGGTAGTTGGAGAAACTCAAAAAAACCTTTCCTTTTCTCAGCCCGATGAAAAGATGGTTTATTTTGATATTGAGGTGCTTGAAGGTGCGACTATTACCGATATTGAAGTCGTTGCAAGTGGTGGGGGCGAAAAAGCTTCATACAGAGTGCCTATCGATATTATGAACCCAAATCCAATGACTACAGAGGTAACTTCTATTATTATAGAGCCCAATGGTCAGCAAGAAATAGCTTTTTCAAGCTTTGGGATAGAAGGAAGCAATAGTGCAACGATCGAAATGTCATCGCTACCACCCATGAATTTTGAAAGTAGACTGAGTTATTTGATCCGATATCCACATGGATGTGTAGAGCAGACAACTTCAGCTGCGTTCCCACAATTGTATTTAGGAGATATATTCAATTTATCTTCAGAACAACAACATAAAATTCAAAAAAATATTGAAGCCGCTATCTATAAATTAAAACGATATATTCAACCTAATGGCGGATTGTCGTACTGGCCCGGATATAGTAATCCTAATGACTGGGGGACTACCTATGCAGGTCATTTCTTACTCGAAGCAAACAAAAAAGGATATGTATTACCCATTGGTTTTAAAAGCAGTTGGATTAACTACCAGCAGCAGCAAGCAAAAAGATGGCGTAGCGGGGGCAATGATCTTGCTCAGGCGTATCGTTTATATACTTTGGCATTAGCGGGTAGTCCTGATATGGCCTCTATGAATCGTTTACGCGAAACTTCGAATTTATCCAATGATGCCAAATTAAGATTAGCAGTTACTTATGGTTTGATCGGTCAAACTTCTGCTGCTCAAAAATCACTAAATTCTGCTACTATTAATTTTCAACCCAGAAGAAACCATTATTATACCTATGGCTCTGTCAATCGTAATCGGGCTATGGCATTAGAAGCCTTGGTTACATTAGGTCAAAAAGCCAAGGCGCAACAAGTTGCTGTAGATTTAGCCAAAGAATTATCTTCTAGAAGTTGGATGAGTACACAGACTGCTTCGTATGCCTTGATGGCTATGGCAAAATATGCTGTCTATGTAGGTGGAAAAGGAGTGGATGTAAAGTATACCTTAAATGATAGATCTACGAGTACCAAAACCAACAAAACGTTGGCTACTTCGGGAGAATTGGTAATCCTAAAAGACAACAAACTTATTCTTAAAAACAATAAGGATAATACCATTTTTATACAATTGGTCACTAGTGGTATCCTTCCGGTAGGGCAAGAAAAAGTAATTCAAAGCAAATTTAAAGCCATTGTAGATTACAAAAGTCGCGAAGGAAAGGTTATTAATACAGTTCAGTTATCCCAGGGAACCGACTTTGTAGCCGAAGTAACCATTACCAATACGACAAGCAACAAAGTAAAAGATATTGCTCTGACTGAGATTTTTCCATCAGGATGGGAGGTTGTTAATACCCGATTTACCGATTTTGGATCGTTTAAAGCCAATAAAACTAATCATACAGATATTAGAGATGACCGAGTAAATTTCTACTTTGATTTAGAACCTAAAGAAAGTAAAACCATGACCATTTTACTCAATGCATCCTATTTAGGGAAGTATTATCTGCCAGGTATCCAATGTGAAGCCATGTATGATAATGAATATTTGGTGAGAACCAAGGGGAAATGGGTTGAAGTGGTGAAGTAGATTTGAAGTAGTTAGTGGTGAGAGGGTAGTTTTTAGTGAGTAAGTCTTTGAGTAATGGAGAAAATTCCCTCCTTGAGGAGGGTTAGGGAGGTGTTTTTAGAACTATTTGTACTGGATCCATTAGGTAGCGAATAAAAAAGATTAATCAATTTTAATGAAGTATACTGTTATAACCAAACAACTTCCGAATGCTTTAGAACTTCAGAGGCTGTTTCGACAAACCAGTTGGGCCAACGCTAGATCAATTGAAGAAATAGAGCTTCTGTTGCAGAATACAACAACCTATGTTGTAATTAGAGATAATGATCAACTTATTGGTTTTGGTCGTGCCATTTCTGACGGAGTATATCGTGCAATGCTAGATGATATTGTTGTTGATGAAGACTATAGAAAGAAAGGTGTGGGCAAGTTTATTGTTAAGAAATTACTAGACGTACTTGATGGTGTTGAGCAGGTTTTTTTGAATACAAAACCTGATTTAGAATCGTATTACGAGGCTTTAGGTTTCTCAAAAACTAAAGGAGTAACAATGCATTTATAATTTTGAATTTAATGATACTTGAACAAGCAATTTTATATATAAAACCAAGACAGTCAGCTGCTTTTGAAAAAGCATTCGAAAAGGCTCAAAACATAATCTCTTCTATGAACGGATATATCCGTCATGATGTTTTGAAGTGCATAGAAGAAGAAAATAAATATTTACTTCTTGTTGAATGGAAAACGCTTGAAGATCATGAAATTGGTTTTAGAAAGTCTGAGGAATATCAAGAGTGGAAAAAGTTACTGCACCATTTTTACGATCCTTTTCCGGTTGTGCAGCATTATCAAGGCTTATGATACAGTAAAAAGTACAGAAAAGGATGTGATTATGGTGTAAATCTATACCTGTGTTATCTTTAGTTTTGATATCAAAATTTTTATGATGGTATTAAAAAATCAAGACATGAATAAAAAATATATTGCTGAAATCAATCTAGCAAAAATGAAAGCCCCTCTAGACTCCCCAATATTAAAAGAATTTGTTGACTTTCTTGAGCCAATTAATAAACTGGCAGATGAAAGTCTTGGATTTGTTTGGAGATTAAAAGATGATGAAGGCAATTCTTTTGCAAGTACGGCATCTCAATTAGAAGATGACATGATACTTGTGAACATGTCTGTTTGGAAAGATCTCGAAGCACTCAAGAGCTATACTTACGATACAGCCCATAGTTATTTTGTGCGAGCTGGTAGAAAATGGTTTAAAAGAATGAAAAGTCCTCATGTGGCTTTGTGGTGGGTGGATCACGATCAGATACCAACGGTTGAAGAAGCATTGTCGAAAATAAAGTTAATCGAAAAACATGGGCCAACTTCTGAGGCTTTCAATTTCAAGCAAGTATATAATAGCATGGGAGAAGAAATATAAGTTTACTATATTTATGTATAAGTGAACGAACTAATATATCGCCAGGAATATGATATTTAAAAAAGCTGAAGAAAAAATACCAACGTATCATCTATATGGAGATAAGATCGGAAAGAATGTGGCTTCATTTTATAATATCGGGCGGCTTGAAGAACGATCAGAAAAATCAAATGTGCATCACCCACATAGACATCTTAACTTATTTCAAATTATATGGGTAACAGATGGGGTTGGTAATATCATGGTAGATGAAAAAAAATATGAAATGCGAAAGGGGACGCTTTTCTGTATCAGCCCGGGAGTAGTGCATGCATGTGAAAATTCTACTGATTTTAAAGGATTTGTGATTCATTTTTCTCCAGATGTTTTATTGTCACAAAAAGAAACGTTTTCAGGTTTTAAAACTATAGATGGCATAATCCATGACAAATTAGTAGTAGTCAAGGCTAATAAAACTGAACAGAAGAAAATCAATACTATTATCTTAGATATCTGGAGTGAAAGCGATCAAGAGTACATCAAGAAAGACCGTATGATCAGTTCTTATTTGAATATTTTAATGATACAGGTACAACGTCAGCTTCATAGTATACAAGATGTTGGTTTAGATAGATCAAGTACTATTATTGTAAACTCATTTAGAGAGAAAATAGAATTACATTATAAACAAGAAAGAAGTGTGGCATACTATGCTTCTCTGTTGCACATAACTCCAACCTATCTGAATGATACGGTTAAAAAAATAACAGGAAAAACAGCAGGAGAACTGATTAGAGAACGAATTATTCTCGAAGCTAAACGACTTCTTATCTTTAGTACTCTTAGTACTTCTGAGATTGCCTTTGAATTAAGTTTTGAAGATAATGCATATTTCTGGAAATTTTTTAAAAAATACGTTTCCATTTCTCCAAAAAAATTTAGAGATAAAAACATATAATAAGTCAATTATTTTATAAATATAACTCCTACAAACCAAAACTTTTCTTACATTTATAGGGCACACAAAGACCAACTTACTATGAAAACACCCTTCTCTAAAAGGGCGTTTTTTGTCTTCATGTTTTTTACTCATGAATGGCTAAAAACCCTCTCCTCAATTTGGCAATCCAACTATTGTATACCATTAAAAAGAGTAGATTATGACAACATCTAAGGATATTCCGATAGTACGTGGCGGACTTCCTTTTTTAGGTCATGCACTACCTTTTATGAAAGCTCCTATTCCTTTTTTAAAAAAAGGGTATAAAGAGCATGGAAATATATTTTCTATGAAGCTTCCTGGTCAAAATGTTGTTGTGATGCTTGGTCCTGAGCATAATAGCTTTTTTTTTGGTGAAACAGATAAGCTGCTTTCAGTTCGAGGGGCATATCCATTTTTTCAAAGAATGTTTAACAAAGAATTTTTTGCCAATGCAAAATTTGAGGATTATAAGATGCAGCGAGATATTATTTTACCTTGTTTTAAGGCAACAGTAATGCCCAATTATATTGACATCATGGTGCTCGAAACGTTTGCTTTTATGGATAAGTTAGGAGAAAATGGAACATTTGATCTTACTAAAGAGTTTGGCCATTTGGTAATGAATATTGCATCGCATTCCTTTTTTGGAAAGGATTTTAAAGAAAAATTAGGAGATTCTGTTTTTGATGATTTTAGGGACTTTGCAAAAGCAATTGATCCTGTTTTACCTGGATGGTTGCCAATTCCCAAATTTAAAAAAAGTAAAAAAGCAAAACAAAAGCTAGCAAAAAATGTAATTTCATTGATTCAAGATCGAAGAAAAAACCCAATAAGCCCACCAGATTTCTTACAGACATTACTAGAGTCAAAAAATAAAGATGGTAGTCCAGTTTCAGATATACTTCTGAAAGATTTGATTGTATTGCTGGTTTGGGCTGGGCATGAGACGACCAATGGTCATATCAGTTGGGCGCTAATACATTTGCTTCAAAACCAGGAGTATTTACAATCGGTGATCAAAGAACAACAAGAAGTTTTTGGGTCTGCTCCAAAATTCACAATGAATGAAGCAAAAAAATTAAAAAGAATCGAATGGGCTATCAAAGAAACTGAGCGAATGCATCCTGTGATTCTAGCTATTATTAGAAAAGCAAAAGATTCTTTTGAACATGATGGATTTATTATACCAAAAGGGAGTATGGTTTATTTGTCACCGTCAGTATCACATAAATTACCAGATGTTTTTTCAAATCCCGAGCAATACGATCCTTTACGATTTTCTAAAGGAAAACAAATAAAGAATAGTCTTATTGGTTTCGGGGGAGGTATGCATAGATGTACGGGAATTAACTTTGCGTATCTTGAAATGAAAGTAGTTTTAACATTGCTATTGCAACACTATGATTTTGAATTGCTTAATTCAAAACCTAAACCCGTAAAAGGAATTCAGATGAAATGGCCAGAAAGCCCTTGTATGATTCGATATTCTAAAAAGAAAAATGCACCTAAACTTAGTAAAGCAGAATTTATGAAAACCGAATTAGAACAGGTATGCCCGTATCAGCGATAAAGGAGTTGATCTCTTTTATAGTGTTCAATTTTGATCCTTAATGGGCATGATTACCTAGTTTTTTAAGGATGGCAGCCCTAAGGTCAATTTTATTCAGTGGTTTATTAATAAGATCATTCATTCCTGCATGCCTACATTCATCTTCGACTTCACTTAGTTCTGCAGCTGTTAAGGCTATAATTGGAATTTCGATATCAAATTCTCTAATTTTTTTGGTAGCCTTTAAGCCATCCAAAACAGGCATATTTATATCCATAAGTACTAAATCAAATACTTTTTCTTTTAGAATTTCTACTGCTTCCAATCCATTTTCTACTATGGTACAATCACAGCCAATAGTTTTTAGTAAATTTTTGGTAACCAACTGGTTGATTTTATTGTCTTCAGCAACGAGTATAGTGTAATTTAGTAAGTTGTTACTTTCCTGGTTCATAGAAGTATCGCTTTCGTTGTTTAATTGAGCCGAAATCTTTAGTTCTAAATCGAAATAAAAGGTAGTACCAATGTTTTTATTACTTTCGAAGTGAATGGTACCATTCATCATTTGGACTAAGCTTCTCACAATAGACAACCCTAAACCTGTACCTTGCTTATTATCATATACACTGCCTACTTGAGAAAATTCTTCGAATATATATTCTTTTTGATCATCGGGGATACCAATACCAGTATCTTCAACTTCAAACCTGAGACGGACTTTTTTAGAATCGATTGATCGCAATTGAATACGGAGCCAAATTTTTCCGTTTTTGGTAAATTTTATAGCGTTTCCTATTAGATTAATTAAAATCTCTGATATTCGTAATGGATCTATGTCAATTGCCTTAGGAATATTGTGATTATACTCTAATATCAACTCGTTTTCCTTTTCTGCCGATTGATAATCAAAAGATTGCAATATGTTTTTTGATAAAGAAAACAGGTTTGTTGGTGTTATGGTTAGATCGGTTTCTTCAGAGTCTATTTTGCTTATTTTTAATACTTTATTTACCAAATTGAGCAAATAGTCCGCAGAAATTTTTAAAGAGCTTAAGAGTTTTTTATCATTTTCTGAGTGATTACTGTTTTCTAATAAAAGTGCCGAGATTCCTATAACTCCATATAAAGGGGTTCTAAGCTCATGACTAATAGTAGATATAAACTGAGATTTAATTTTACTCAACTTTTCTGCTGCAGACTTCGCTTCGCCTAATTCTATGTTTTTGAGTTGCAAAATTCTACTTGATTTCTTTTTAGATTTATATCCGCGGTAGTAAAAAAAGACAACTCCAATTAATAAAAGAAGTCCCGCCATAGAAATATATATAATCGTTTTATTGTTTTTATCGATATCAAGTAGTAGCTTTTTCTCTCTTTTGGCGGCTTCTAACTCTTTCTCATATTCGTCAACCTTGAATCTTATTTTTGTAATCTCTTGATTTTTTACTCTAGCATTCTCAAATACTTTACGCTCGTTTTTTTGTAATTCTTTAAGATCATTTATGGCATTAGGATAGTCTTTGATATCTTGATACATTTCTGATCTATATTGATAAAAATAGCTTTTGCCTTTTAACCAATATTGTTCTTCTTCTAGTAGTTTAAGTGTTTTTTCAAAATTTTCCTTAGCATCTGCAATCTCACCTTTATGCGCAAAATATCGAGCTCTCAAAAGATATAGAGAACTTCTGCCAAATTGTATGCTATCGGGAATAAGCTTGTCAATACTGTCAGCTTCTTTAAGATAAGGAGCCGCCTCATCAAATTTACCTAAATCCATATAAGTCCAAATCAAATTATTCAGAGGAATTAGATAATTGTTAATATGAACCTTATGTTTTGCTAGTTCTACTCCTTTTTTATAATAAATCAATGCATTTCGATAATCTCCATTATCGTCATAGTATATATTGGCGAGACCCTGTAAAATATAGGGTAATAATTTTTTGGACTCAGTTTTTTCGGAGTATTCCAATGCTTTTAGCATTTGTGCTTTAGCATTTTTATAGTCAATAATTTCATATTGAATGGTTCCCATTGCAAAATAAGCATGAGATAAATAATGATTATGATTAAGTTCTTGAGCATAAGTAACAGCTTTAAACGCGAGTTCTAAAGCTTCGTACATGTTATTTTCTGTTCTTAATTTTTGAGAATTTCTTAATAACATATCCAGGCTATCTATTTTTACATAACCAGGATCATTTTGAGAATAAATGAACGGGCATAAGACAAAGATTGATATGAAAAGAACGATTTTTTTCAACACCCAACAATTTTTAGATAAAAATGCAAATAAAGTCTCTATCATTTAATAATAATAGCCCCAAATTGATAACATTTTTTGTGTTTAGATTCCTTACTTTTTTCAACAGAATAGAGAAAAAAAATTAATCCATTGTTTTTAAGAGTCATATAATTTAACAAAATTTTTAGAATTAATGGTAAAACATTGAAAAAATTATGTTTTACTTCTCCTAAAATGATGTGCTTTTATGATTTACCTTTATCCAGGTATCATCTTATTAATTATAGTTTGTATTGTTTCAAGAATTTAAGAATTATATAAAAAAACATCCAAAGCGTTTCGTTGTTATTGGTATACTAGTGATTTGGTATTTTTTTTCGTTACCCAAACCATTATTTAATGACCCTACGGCAACAATAATAGAAACTAGAAAAGGAGAATTATTGGGAGCTAAAATTGCTAAAGATGGGCAATGGCGTTTTCCCGAAACCGATAGTGTGCCCCATAAATTTAAGCAATGTATTATAGCTTTTGAAGACCAACAGTTTTATCGCCATCCGGGGTTTAATCCAAAGGCAATGATAGAAGCTATTGCACAAAATATTGAAGCAGGCAAGGTTGTACGTGGCGGAAGCACTATCACTCAACAAGTAATCAGACTGGCACGAAAAGGGAAAAAAAGGACATATATTGAGAAGCTAAAAGAATTAATTTTAGCCACACGATTAGAGCTAGGATTTTCAAAAGAGAATATTCTAAAACTATATGCTTCTCATGCACCTTTTGGCGGAAATGTTGTGGGGATCGATATGGCCGCTTGGCGTTACTTTGGTTTGCCGGCATATCAACTCTCCTGGGCAGAAAGTGCTACATTGGCTGTCTTACCGAATGCACCTTCATTAATTTATCCCGGAAAGAATCAAAGTAGATTACTGGAGAAAAGAAATAGAGTACTTCAAATACTTTTAGAACAGCAAACTATCGATTCGTTAACCTATGAATTATCGGTTAGTGAGCGTTTACCACAAAAACCATACTTTTTACCACAAATTTCACCTCATTTTTTAGATAATTTGGCAAGAAAGTACAATGGACAACGAGTACAAACAACTATAGATATAATACTACAGAAGCAAGTTAATCAAATAGTAAAGCAACATTACGAAGTTTTGAAACAAAACGAAGTACATAACATGGCAGTGTTGGTTATTGATGTAGATTCTAGAGAAGTCCTAAGCTATGTCGGTAATACACCAACCGATAAGAATCATCAAAAAGATGTTGATATTGTTTTAGCCAATAGAAGTACGGGTAGCACTCTTAAACCATTGTTGTATGCTGCCATGATGGATAAGGGTGAATTGTTACCAGAGCAATTAGTATCTGATATCCCTACCGTTATTGCCGGATATAATCCAAAGAATTTTGATGAACGTTACAGTGGAGCAGTTCCTGCAAATCGAGCGTTGGCGAGATCTTTAAATGTTCCTGCTGTGCGATTATTACAACAATACGGTTTACAACGATTTAGAGATAAACTCAATGCATTTAACATTAAGGGATTAAAATATAATGCCGATCATTATGGTTTATCATTGATTGTAGGTGGCGCAGAAGGTAGTCTTTGGGATTTGTGTAAGACATATGCTGCATTTGCCGGAACATTAAATCATTATCAAAGCTCATCAAGCGAATATTTTACCAAAGAGTTTGTAGAGCCTATTGTATTGGCAAAAAACCAGGTTGATTTCGGTAAAAAAAGGCCACAAAAACAGGTGTATGGTGCAGGAAGTATCTGGTTAACCTTTGAAGCAATGAAAAAAGTAAACCGCCCAGAGGGTGATGAAGCATGGGAATTTTATGACTCCTCTCGAGAAATAGCCTGGAAAACCGGAACCAGTTTTGGTAATCGGGATGCCTGGGCAATAGGAGTTAGTCAAAAACACGTTGTAGGCGTCTGGATTGGTAACGCCGATGGAGAAGGGCGCCCAGAACTTACAGGATTAAATGCGGCAGCTCCCGTGTTGTTTGATGTATTTAATCTGTTGCCACATGTTACATGGTTTCCTGCTCCCTATGATGATTTGGTAGAAGTGACCACTTGTACTAAAAGTGGTTTTCTTGCAAGCAGTAATTGTCCTTCTAAGCAGATGTATGTTCCCGATTCCGGAAACAGAACAAAACCTTGTATATTTCATCAATTGGTGCATTTGGATTTGGCTCAACAATATCGTGTTAACTCTTCTTGCGAACCAGTGATGGATATTATTCATAAACCATGGTTTGTATTGCCCCCGTTACAGGAGTATTTTTTTAAAACCAATAATGCAGCGTATAGGTCACTACCACCATATCGATCGGATTGTATAATAGAAAACCAAGAAAGGATGGATTTCATATTTCCAAAAGCCAATAGCAGCATGTATTTGCCAAAAGGATTTGATGGTAAGATTAATGAAGTAATCCTAAAAATAGCCCACACTAACCCCGAGACACAGGTATTTTGGTATCTAGATGATGAGTTTATTGGTACCACTAAACAATTTCATGAAATGCCTGTGTTGCCTAAACCCGGTCTACATTTTATTACAGTTCTAGATGAAAAAGGCAATGAATTGAAGCGAAGAATTGAAATAAAGCAATAATTTATGGCACCGGTGGATTATTGTTTGTAAATTAATAAATCAAAAATAATAGTGTAAATAATTGAATAACAATTGGTAAACTCAATTGTACCAATGTCTGCAAATGTTAAATAGTCATAAATGACTAAAAATATTTATATTTATATAAAAAAATAGCTACTTTTATACGAAAAAAGGAAAATGGCTACGAAACAAAGGATACTAGATCAGGCTCTTAAAACCTTTAATAAATCAGGATATGGTGCTGTCAATCTTTTTGAATTGGCAAAATCTCTTGATATGAGTAGGGGTAATATGACCTATCATTTTAAGGATAAAGAAGCGCTTTTAAAAGAGATAACAGATCAATTATGGGATAAGTTGGCAAATGTAAGAGAGGCAAAGAGCATACCTTCTTTTCAGAACTTACATAACGACGCTCAGCTTTACTACGGATTACAAAAAGAATATTCTTTCATTTTTCATGATAACCAAGTATTAAAGCATCCATTGATTGCTTCCAAAATGAAACAACTTTGCGAAAAAATGATTAAAGACATAGAAATCGCAATAGCGTTTTCAATTCAATTAGGAAACATGAAACCTGAACCGGTTCAAGGAGTTTATAAAAATTTAGTACTCACTTCCTGGATGTTAATGTTCTTTTGGCCTTCGCAACAAGCAATTAGAGGAGACAAAACCAAAGATGATGGAGAAAAAGTTATTTGGAGTTTGTTATTACCTCATCTAACAGAAAAAGGCCTCGCGTCCTTTAAAAAATTCTTTGGCGAAGATTATCATGCAAGTATGGGTGAGAAGTTTGATCATAATATGGATTCGTATTTAACTTTTTAATTTTTTAGTATGAGCAACCCGGGTATTCCAAATTATGATTCGCTTCCAGAGTATTTTTATCATTGGGTAAAGAAGAAACCCGACTTTCCTTTTCTAAAACAACCTAAAGGGAATCAATGGAAAATACTAACCTTTTTAGAGGCATACAAAGAGGCTTCTAAAATGACCAGTGCATTACAAAAACTAGGGTTACAACAAGGAGATCATGTTGCCATATATTCTAAAAATTGTTACCATTGGATACTTACAGACTTAGCCATTATGATGGGAGGTTTTGTATCGGTACCTCTATACTATAACCTTTCTGCAACTCAATTAGGCCATGTACTTACTCAATCAGATTCTAAAGTAGTTTTTGTCGGAAAATTAGATAGTTGGTCTGGACACGCTGAAGAAATTGCTGATGACACCCAAATTATACGTTTTTCTCATTATCAAGGAAATGCACAAGTCACCGAAGGGGTACTTTGGGACGACTTAGTTTCAGAAAATGAACCTTTAACTCAGGGTTATATTCCTGATCCTAAAGAAGTATGGACGATTATGTTTACTTCTGGAACCACCGGAACGCCAAAAGGAGTGATGCATACACATCAAACTCCGGTGAGAATTATTAAAGATGATAATGAAAATGATTGGATAGGCATTGCAAATTATCCAGAACCCCAATTGTTGTCATATTTGCCATTAAATCATGTGGCCGAAAAGATAGGTGTATATGCTGTTGCCTTAATGATGGGGGGTACTATTTCTTTTGGAGAGAGTATTGAAACATTTGCTAAAAATTTACAAGACACCCAACCTACAATATTTTTTGCAGTCCCCAGAATATGGACAAAATTCTATTTGGCTGTAGTTCATAAACTATCTCTAAAAAAGCAACAACTATTATTTCGGATCCCCATACTTTCGGGAATAATAAAAAAGAAAATTCGATATGGTTTGGGCATGGCCAATGCAAAAGTGGTGGCTACGGGATCTGCAATTACACCTGCTTATTTGAAAAAATGGTATGCAAGTCTTGGTATTCATCTTATCGAGGCTTATGGTATGACAGAAGTTTGTGGTTCGATAACAAATTCTCCTATGCGAGATGCTCCTAAGGATTCGGTAGGCAAACCAGTCCCGGGTTGTGAAGTAAAAATCGATCCAAAGACAAAAGAAGTACTTATGAAATCCCCCTATATGATGAAGGGGTACTATAAAGATCCGGATTTAACTGCTAAAGTTTTGAAAAATGGCTGGTTGCATAGTGGAGATAAAGGGAGTTTTGATGAAAATGGTTTCCTAAAAATCATTGGGCGTGTCTCTGATGCTTTTAAGACCAGTAAAGGTAAATATATAACTCCTAATCCTTTAGAAGAAAAAATAGAAAAGAATGAGTTGATTGAACAGGTTTGTATTGCAGGACTCGGGATACCCCAGCCCATTGCAATAGTTAACCTTTCAGAAGTAGCACAATCCGTTCCTAAAGAAGAAATAGAGTCATCATTAGACAATACATTGGTTTCTCTTAACGAAGATTTGGCTAATTATACACGTGTGTCTACCATCATTGTAGATTCTAAAATTTGGAATACCGAAAATGCATTACTGACTCCAACACTTAAAATAAGAAGAGGAGAAATAGACAATCAGTTTGGTGAAAATTTTCTGGATTGGCATAATGACAAAAAAAATGTAATATGGATATAGGTAAAACAGCTCTTATAACTGGTGGCTCTAGCGGGATTGGTTTTACTATCTCCAGATATTTTTTGAAAGCGGGATATCGATTATTATGGGTTTCTCTTTCACAAAAAGAAATAGATGCAGCGCAATCCCAATTAAATACAGAAGTTTCTGATAGTGAAATACATTCACTAGAAATTGATCTCTCGTTGTCTGATGCTGCACAAAAAGTATATGAATGGGTAAAAGAAAACAATTGGACTATTGATGTATTGATTAATAATGCAGGTTTTGGCACCTATGGCTTTAGTAATGAGATAGATCTTGATAGAGAGTTAAATATGATTGACCTTAACGTGATCAACGTTTACAAAATGACACGATTTTTCTTAAAAAATATGATAGAAGACAATAAGGGAACCATCATCAATATTAGTTCTAATACTTCTTTTCAGCCCACCCCAAAACTTAGTGCCTATGGAGCAACTAAATCTTTCGTTAAACATTTTAGCAGGAGTATTAATGAAGAATTGAAAATGCTTAATTCGAATGTTAAAGTAATGTGCGTTTGTCCATCGGCTATAAAGGATACTAATTTTAGGAAAGCTGGTAAAATGGATAACTTAAAAACCTTTAGTGGGTTAGCCACAACCACTTCAGAAGAGGTAGCCAAAGATGTATGGAATGGTTTTGTAAAGCAGAAAGACATCGTAATAAGTGGGTGGAAAATGAGGATTCTGCATCGAATATCGGGGATAGTACCTTATGGAATTCAACAGTTTTTGGTCAGAAAAGAAATTAAAGAAATATAGTACATGAGAGCATTAACATCTAATATTAATACAGCAAGCGCTTCTTTTAAAGAAAATAAAGAAGCTATGCTCGAATTGGTAGAAAAACTGAATAAGCATCTCGAAGAAAGTCGCTTTCAAGGAAAAGAAAAATCTATAGATCGTGCGAGAAGTAGAAACAAGTTTTTGGCTCGTGAGCGTATAGAGTTGCTTTTAGATAAAGACAGTCCATTTCTTGAGCTTTTGCCGCTGGCCGGGATGCAAAATAAAGGAGGGTTTGGAGCAGGAGGTACCAGTGTAGCTGGAATAGGATTGGTTGAAGGCAAACTATGCATGATCAATTCTAATGTAGGAACCCGTAAGGGAGGATCGGTAGATTATGCAACCGTTTTTAAGGGCTTTCGAATTGGTCAAATTATCAGAGAGTGTAAACTACCTTCTATAAACTTGGTAGAGAGTGGTGGTGCTAATCTTCCGGATCAAGCTAAAATATTTAATTATGGAGGTGAAGGGTTTAGAGAAATTACCAGAAGATCTGAGATGGGGATTCCTACGATATCGGTTGTTTTTGGGAATGCCACAGCCGGAGGAGCTTATGTGCCTGGGATGTCTGATTACGCCATCTTTCAAAAACAAGCTGCAAAAGTATTTTTGGCTGGCCCTCCGTTGGTAAAAATGGCAACGAATGAAGAATCTACCGATGAAGAGTTGGGCGGAGCAGAAATGCATAGCCGTGTTTCTGGGGTTACAGATTATCTAGCCCAAGATGAGCTCGATGCTATAAGAATTGCAAGAGAGATTATGGAGTTTATCCCCGCATCTACCCCGCATCTTGTACCAGAATTGCCTATAAAAGAACCTCTTTTTTCGAATGATGAAATTCTTGGTGTTGTGCCGGTAGATATCAAAACACCTTTTGATGTGCGAGAATTAATTATGCGCATTACTGATGGTTCAGAGTTTTCAGAGTTTAAATCAGAATACGGAAGCACTATGGTTTGCGGATGGGCTAAAATACATGGGTACCCAGTTGGGATTCTTGGTAATAATGGTGTTATTTTCTCAGAATCAGCTAACAAAGGAGCTCAATTTATACAATTATCCAATCAAAAAAACATTCCGTTATTGTTCTTGCAAAATACTACCGGATATATGGTCGGGAAAGAATACGAAGAAGGTGGTATTATAAAAAATGGAGCAAAGCTTATTAATGCGGTTTCTAATAGTAAGGTACCTTCTATTACATTGATGATAGGTTCCTCTTTTGGCGCAGGTAATTATGGTATGAATGGTAGATCGTATGAACCCAATTTCCTTTTTGCATACCCCAACTCCAAAATTGGAGTGATGGGATCGCAGCAATTGGCTGGGGTGATGAAAATTATACAACAAACTTCGGCTAAGGCAAAAGGGGTTCCGTATGATGAAGAACAAGCCAAAATGATCGAGGGGATGCTTATCGCAGAGGCAGAATCAAAATCCTCGGCTTGGCATTCTACATCAGAGCTTTGGGATGATGGGGTAATCAATCCTAAAGAAACGAGAAACTATTTAGGTTTTTCTTTGGCCGTGTTATACAATCAAAAAATTAAAGGAACTAGTAGTTACGGTGTTTGGAGACACTAGAATTTATGGAATGAATATGCAAAATATAAATACAATACTAATTGCTAATAGGGGAGAGATAGCCTCCAGAATTATACGCACCTGTAAGAAAATGGGGATTACATGTGTAGCAGTATATTCTGAAGCTGATAAAAATGCGCCTTTTGTTAAACAAGCGGATGTAGCGATTCATATTGGTGATCCAGAACCTATAAAATCATATTTGGATCAGGATAAAATTATCGCTGCTGCATTACAATCAGGAGCAGATGCCATACATCCTGGTTATGGGTTTTTATCAGAAAACGCCTCTTTTGCGCAACATTGTGCAGATAAAGGGATCATTTTTATAGGTCCTAAACCACAGGCGATAGCTGCTATGGGTTCTAAATCGCAGGCCAAAGCCATCATGGAAAAATCAGGAGTTCCTGTGATTCCGGGATATAAAGGAAAGGATCAATCTGATGCTACCTTAAAAGCAGAAGCCCTAAAAATTGGATTTCCGCTATTGCTTAAGGCTACCGCCGGCGGTGGAGGAAAAGGAATGAGAATCGTCTATGAAGAAAAGGAGATCCAAAATGCCATTGCTTCAGCAAAACGTGAAGCACAGAGCGCTTTTGGAGATGATGAACTGTTGATCGAAAAATATATAGAATCCGGGAGGCATATTGAGTTTCAGATTTTTGGAGATCAACAAGGTAATGTGATCCACTTGTTAGAAAGAGAATGCTCGATTCAGCGCCGTTATCAAAAGGTGGTCGAAGAAAGTCCTTCTCCAATTATGACCGATGAATTAAGAATAAAAATGGGCGAAGCAGCAGTTTTGGCTGCCAAAGCACTGGATTATGATAATGCCGGGACAGTAGAGTTTATTTTTGACGATACCACAGGAAATTTTTATTTCCTTGAAGTCAATACAAGATTACAGGTCGAGCATCCCGTTACCGAAGCCGTTACCGGACTTGATTTAGTACAAATGCAAATAGAATCGGCTCAGGGCCTTGCGTTACAAATTAAACAAGAAGAGGTGCAAGCAGATGGGTATGCGATCGAAGTAAGGTTGTATGCTGAAGATGCTTCAAATAATTTTGCCCCCGTTACCGGAACCGTGCATAAATTTGATTTCCCAAAGGTTGAAGGGCTTCGGGTAGAATCAGCTATAGCGTCTGGTTCAGAGATTTCTATGTTCTATGATCCTATGATTGCTAAGATCATAGTAAAGGATAAAGACAGGCATACAGCGCATGGAAAACTTAGATACGTGCTTCAGCATTTGATCTGCCAGGGAACTGTAACTAACCAACCTTTATTGCAAACGATTCTTGATCATCAAGAGTTCAATGCAGGAAAATATGACACCCATTTTATTGATAAACAAATCAACCTTTCCAATATAAATGGTCTAACAGAAGAACATGCTGCAGAGATCGCTATTGCGGCTACACTTTTTGGTTGGGATAAAAGAGAGAAATCCAGAAAAATTTTGGGTAGTCTTCCTTCTGGTTGGAGAAACAGCTTTTATGAATACCAAAAAGAAACATTCTTGATCAATGAACAAAAGCTAACCGTTCAATACAAATATGCGGATAAAAATTTCACTTTCCTTATTAATGAAGAAGAGTTTGATGCGGCTATAATTGAAGTAAATGATGAAACAATCCGCCTGAGTATTGATAATGTACAAAAAGACTATTCAATACGTAATGTAACCAACGATTATTTTGTTCATACGGCAACTATCGGAAATGTTCATATGACCAAACAAGATCGTTTTCCGATTAAGGAAAAAGAAAAAATAAACGGAGGATATGAATGCCCGATACCTTCGCAGATTGTTAAAATTCATGTTTCTCCAGGAGATCAAATCAAAGAAGGAGATCCACTTGTTGTTATTTCTTCCATGAAAATGGAAACTCATATAACGGCAGATCAAGAAGGAACAATTGAAGAAATATATGTAGAAGAAGGTAACAATGTAGAGGCCGGATTCTTACTACTTAAAATTAATGAACACTGATATGAATTTTTTTGACGACATACTCATTAAAGATGCTCTTAGCCAAAAATTTGCCTTCATAAAAGTAAGGGTAGAAGATCATGTAATGCATCTCACTTTGAACAGAGCCGAAAAGAAGAATGCCATACACCCACATATGGTGCAGGAAATCGCATTTGCCATGCAATTTGCTAAACAGACTAGTGATATTAGAGCGATTGTTATCGATGCCGCGGGGGATGTCTTTTGTGCAGGAGCGGATTTAAAAGCTTTTATGGGAATGGTAGGAGAATTTGAATCATCGATTCCTGTTGCCAAAGGAGAAGTATTACTCGCAGAGCTTTTTAATAAAGTTCATAAACCTATTATCACAAAAGTAGAAGGCAATGTGTTCGCAGGAGGCTTTTTTTTCCTGGCAGGTGCCAATTATGTGGTATGTACTGAAGGGGTTAAATTAGGATTGCCTGAGGTAAAACGGGGGTTGTTTCCATTTCAGGTAATGGCAGCGCTGCTCGAAATTATGCCAAAACGTATTGTGGTAGACTGGTGTATACGAGGGTATGATTTAGATGTAAAAGATGCCAAAAATTATGGACTTGTTACGCACACGACTACCCAAGAAACCACAGATAAAACCATTGCAAGCTTACTAGGTGAAATCAAGGCAAATTCTCCAACGGCAATTAGGTTAGGTTTAGAAGCACTGGATACTATTAATGAGCAATCGTCTAAACACCAATACCTCATGGAGATGCTACAAAAAACGGTAGGTTCAAAAGATGGGCAAGAAGGTTTACTTGCCTTTAGGCAAAAGAGACAACCTGTTTGGACAGGAGAATGAAGATAACATTATATGAAAATTAAAGAATTATGGCTTTTAAGAAAATGATCCTTTCTGCAGCCCTTACAGGAGCTGCTACTAATAGATCGCATTGTCCGGATATACCTTATACCCCCGAAGAGTTGGGGCTGGAAGCAAAGCGAGCTGTTGATGCCGGCGCATCGATTGTTCATATCCACGCCAGAGAAGATAATGGGATGCCTAGCTGGAGAACCGAGGTATTCGAGCAAATTACAGCAGAAGTACGAAAACACTGTCCCGATGTAATTATTAATTACTCAACAGGAGCCATTGGCCTTTCTATCGAAGATCGATTGAAACATTTACCGGCAACCAAACCCGATATGGCAGCATTCAATATGGGGAGTATGAACTATGCTATTTTTTCTAAAAGCGCGAAACAGTTTATATGGAATGGTGTTTTCGAAAACTCTTTTGATGATATGATTAAGGTGGTAAAAACTATGAACGAAAATAGTATTTGCCCCGAAATGGAATGTTTCGACACAGGTCATATCAGAAATGCAGAACCTTTAAGAGCAATGGGGTTACTGCCAGATAATGCATGTTATAGTTTAGTCATGGGAGTAATGGGTGGGATTCCTGCAACTCCCGAAAATTTAATCCATCAGATAAAACAAGTGCCCGAGGGTGCTTTTTGGCAATCTATAGTGATTAGTCGTAAGCAATGGCAACTCTCTGCAATCGCTGCGGCAATGGGAGGTAACTTTAGAGTAGGATTAGAGGATAACTTCTATCTCCCTAACGGAGAAATGGCAAAATCTAATGGAGAATTGGTTGAAGCAGGGGCATCTCTTGCCAGAATGATCGGCCGGGAAATAGCGACCATAGAAGAAGCCAGAGAAATGCTTAACATACCCACAAAAACAAACGCATAACTATGTTTAAAACAGACACATTTAAGGATCAGGTAGTTCTAGTAACAGGAGGACGATCGGGGATTGGGTTTCAGATCGCTAAAGACTTCTTGCTGTTGGGAGCTAAGGTTATTATTTGTTCTCGTAAAGAAGATCAATTAAAAATTGCTGCTGAGGAATTAGCTGTACATGGAGAACTGTCCTATCAGGCTTGTGATATTCGAAAAGTAGAAGATATTCAGTCGCTAGTCAAAATGATACAAGAAAAATACAAGCGATTAGATATTCTGGTGAATAATGCCGGAGGTCAGTTTCCTGCTTTAGCAGAATATATTAGTGATAAAGGTTGGAACGCAGTTATTAATAATAACCTTAACGGTACTTTCTTAATGATACGCGAGATGGCAAATGCATTTTTTATCCCTCAAAAACATGGAGTCATTGTGAATATTATCGCAGATGTATACCGAGGGTTTCCAGGAATGGCTCATACCGGAGCAGCAAGAGCCGGAGTAGAAAATTTAACCAAAACACTAGCTCAGGAATGGAGTGACTTTAATATTAGAATTAATTGTGTGGCACCAGGAATTATCGAATCCAGCGGACTGGATCAATATCCACAACAAATACAGGATATGTTCGAAGAAGCCGAAAAAGCGATCCCTCTAAAACGATTTGGTAAAGTTGAAGATGTATCAAACGCAGTAACCTTTTTGTCAAGTTCAATGGCAGAATATATCACAGGAATTTCTCTTTATGTAGACGGTGCCCAACATCTGAGTTTTGATAAGATGGGATTAGCTAGAGTACTTAAATCATTTATGTAAGAACTTATGGAATCAAAATTAAAAACAATGAAGGGTGGTGAGTTTTTGATTAAAACCAGTGACCCTAATACTATTTTTACGCCCGAAGATTATACCGAGGAACATCATATGCTTAGAGAAGCTATACGTGATTTCATAAATAAAGAAATCGAACCTCTTAAAGAAGTTTTTGATAGTAAAGAAGGAATTGAAGTAACCCCTAAAATATTAGAAAAACTAGGGGCATTAGGTTTTTTGGCCATCTCTGCTCCCGAAAGTATAGGAGGGATGGGTTGTGATATCAAAACCGATTTGGCTGCTTCCGAAATCATGTCTGAAAGTTTTTCTTTTTCGCAGACTTTAGGTGTTCAAAGAGGGTTGGGAGTCAATACGATACTGTTTTATGGTACCGAAGCGCAAAAAGCAAAATATCTGGATAATATCCTTACCGGAAAATTAAAGTGTTCCTACTGTTTGACAGAACCAGGAGCTGGATCAGATGCAAATTCTGGGAAAACCAAAGCTGTTTTAAGCGAAGATGGGAAACACTACATTTTGAATGGACAAAAAATGTGGATTACCAATGCTGGTTTTGCCGATATATTTTCTGTGTTCTGTAAAATCGAAGGTGATGAAAATTTATCTTGCCTCATTGTAGAAAAAGAATGGGGTGTAAAACTAGGGGTAGAAGAAAATAAATTAGGTATTCATGGATCTTCTACGCGACAAGTGTTTTTTGAAAATGTAAAGGTACCCGTAGAAAATCTATTGGGTGAAAGAAATAAGGGTTTTAAGATTGCAATGAACGCCCTTAATATGGGTCGATTAATGATCGGTATTGCGGGATCGGCCATTGGCAAGAGAACCTTTCGATTGGGAGTACAATATGCCAATCAGAGGATCCAGTTTAAAAAGCCGATTTCATCTTTTGGAGCAATACAGGAAAAGATTGCCAAAATGGCAACCTATATCTACGCTATAGAGTCGGGCTGGAACCGATTGGCAGGAGATATGGATGTTCTTTTTGATGAATTTATTGCAGACGGTTTAGAACCACTTAAAGCCAAGCAACAAGTAGCTCAAGAATTTGCTGCAGAATGCTCTATGATCAAAGTTTTTGGGTCCGAAATAGAACAATTTGTAGTGGATGAAGCCTTACAAATGCATGGAGGAATGGGCTTTTCTGGAGAAAGCGAAATTTCTATTCACTACAGAAACATTAGAGGTAACAGGATTTATGAAGGAACCAATGAAATCAATAGGTTAGTGATACCTGGTACCATCATGAAATATGCGCTTAAAGGAAAATTACCATTAATGCAATCGGCCATGCAGGCCTTTCAAGATTTACAATCCGGAAATTTAAATCCTGCAGACAAGAATAAACCATTTGGTGAATTTGCTTTTGATTTTTTGAATAATTGTAAAAAAGCAGCCCTACTGATTAGTGGACAGGCGATGCAAAAGTTTCAGCAGGATATACAGGAGGAGCAGGAAGTATTATCTCGACTAGCCGATATTATCACACAGCTATATGTATTAGAAGGGGTTATACTAAGAACGTTAAAAAATAAAGAAAAGAATAAAGCCATTCGCGAAGCCATAAGCTCAACCTTTATGCATGAGTCTTCCGACCTTATAAAAGTTGCAGCTAAAGAAATAATTTCTGCGGTTGCTGATGGTGATATGGCGCTAATGACTATTAAGGCTATCAATAAATTAGTACAACTACCAGTTAGTAATATCATTGCTGACCGAAGAACTATTGCGGCCCATTTTATTCAAGAAAATCAATATAAAATTTAAAAAGTAATACAATGAACAGCTATTATTTTGATGAAGGGCATGAATTATTTAGAGAAAGCCTAAGAGCTTTTTTACAAAAAGAAGTAACCCCTAATATAGACCAATGGGAAGAGGATCAGCGTATCCCTAGAGATGTATGGGAAAAGATGGGTAAGATGGGTTTCCTAGGACTTTCGTATCCTGAAGAATTTGGAGGGTCAAACCTTGACTTCTTTTATGACGTTATCTTTTGCGAAGAAATTGCCAAAGTATTTTCTGGTGGATTTGCCATAACGCAAGCTGTAGTTCAATACATGTCTGGACCTTATATTTTAAAATATGGATCGCAACGGCTTAAAGAAAAATACCTGCCAGGAATTATTTCTGGCGAGGCGATTAGTTGTATCGGTATATCAGAACCCACAGCCGGATCTGATGTGGCTAATATAAGAACTACCGCCGTTTTAGAAGGGGATCATTATATTGTTAATGGTTCTAAAACATTTATTACCAATGCGATTTATGGGGATTTTGTAGTATGTGTGGTGAAGACAGATCCAAAAGCAGGTCCTGATGGAGTAAGTTTACTAATCGTAGATCTGGACAAAGAAGGAGTTAGCAAAACAAAATTAAAGAAACTAGGGTGGCATTCATCAGACACGGCTGAGTTGGCTTTTGATAATGTAAAGATCCCCAAAGAGAATCTTATTGGCGAAGAAGGAAAAGGGTTCTATTACCTTATGGGAGGCTTGCAGGTAGAAAGATTAGCCGGAGCTATTATGGGGTATTCGGCTTGTGAGGTTGCAATGGAGTATACATTACAATACATGTCTGAAAGATCGGCTTTTGGAAGACCTATTAATAAGTTTCAGGTATTGAGACACCGAATGGCACAACTGGCTTCCGAAATAGAATCTTGCAAACAATTTGTATTGCATTGCTCTAGGTTAAATGCAGATGGTAAGTATGCCGTTAAAGAATGCTCTATGGCTAAACTATTGGCAACAGAATTGTCGGATAAAACGATGACACAATGTTTACAATCTTTTGGAGGATATGGCTATATTGAAGATTTCAAAATTGCAAGAAT
Organism: Aquimarina penaris; assembly: GCF_040786285.1. NCBI lineage: Bacteria > Pseudomonadati > Bacteroidota > Flavobacteriia > Flavobacteriales > Flavobacteriaceae > Aquimarina > Aquimarina penaris. Next base: position 435,331 of record NZ_JBFMKQ010000001.1, on the reverse strand, counting down.
GTTTAGAGATAGCAGGATCGGTACGATAGGCGGAGGTACTTCAGAAATAATGAGAGAAATTATAGCCAAAATGGTGATCGATGATGTATCCTATAAACAAGCGAATAATAACAATAATTCAAAAAGTAATAAGAATAATAAAAACGGAAACATTATGAGTAATTTAGAAAGTGTACTAGAAGCGATACAAACAAAAGCCGAACAAGCAGATAGTCTAAACAACACCCTAAAGTTTAACTTTGGTGAAGAACAATTGTATATCGACGGAACAGGAGACAAAAACCAGGTTTCTATAGAGGATAAAGCAGCAGATTGCCAGGTAGATGTGTCTTTTGATGATTTTTTAGCATTAACAAAGGGAGAGCTTAACCCAATGTCAGCTGTAATGGGCGGCAAAATAAAAATCAAAGGTGATATGGGGGTTGCTATGAAATTACAATCCTTATTTTCTTAAACCTGATTTTTAATAACTCTCAAGGATGACTTATGGCTACTGCATTTAATGAAACAGCAATTTCTGTACTAGAGGAAGTGTATGCACTGCAAAATTCGCATTATACTAGTGTAGGAAAGACAAAGGCTTCAGAACGTATTAAGAAGCTGAAGAAATTTCAAAAGGTAATCTTGAAATTCAGAAAAGAACTACAGGAAGCCATGTGGAAGGATTATAGAAAACCGGCAGCCGAAGTTGATCTTACAGAAATTTACCCTGTGCTTCAGGAAATCAGATTTGCTATAAAACATCTAAAGAGTTGGATGAGACCAAAACGTGTTGCAAGACCACTAACCATGATTGGATCAACCTCTTGGGTAACTTATGAACCCAAGGGGATGTGTCTGATTATTGCACCATGGAATTATCCCATGCAACTCCTTTTTGCGCCTCTGGTTTCGGCAATTGCGGCAGGAAATACAGTTATCCTTAAACCTTCAGAGTTTACTACACATACAGTAGAGGTGCTAAAGCGTATTGTTTCCGAAGCATTTGAAGAAAAGGAGATTGCTCTGGTTGAAGGAGGAGTAGACGTTTCTACCTCCTTGCTTAACATGAAATTTAGCCACATATTTTTTACCGGAGCTCCAGAAATTGGGAAAGTGGTCATGTCGGCTGCTTCTAAACATTTGTCTAGTGTAACACTCGAATTAGGAGGAAAGTCACCTACGATTATAGATGAAACCACAAATATTAGCACTGTTGTTCCCAGGATAGCATGGGCCAAATTTGTCAATGCCGGCCAGATATGTATTGCCCCGGATTATGTAATCGTTCATGAAAGCAAAATGGAAGAGTTTGTACAAAAGATGACACAGCAAATAAGGAAGCACTATGGAGAAGATGCTATGAATTCTCCTGACTACCTTAGGGTCATTAGTTCGAAACATTTTTTGCGCTTAAAAGGATATCTGGATAATACAGTGAAGGATGGTGGAAAAGTAATCTACGGCGGGGCAATGAATGAAGCCCAAAATTATATCGAACCCACTTTGGTGATAAACCCTCCAGAGACTTCGGATTTGATGAAACATGAGGTTTTTGGGCCTATTCTACCCATAATTTCTTTTAAGAATAAAGAAGAAGTCATCGAGCTCATTAACTCCAAAGAAAAACCACTGGCGATATACATATATAGTCGTAGTAGAAAAAATATCAAGTATTTCATTGAAAACACGAGTGCCGGGGGTACTTGTATCAATATGTCTGCTGTGCATGTTGGAAACCCTAATTTACCTTTCGGTGGTATAAACAATAGTGGTATCGGTAAATCCAGAGGACATTATGGTTTTATCGAATTTACAAACGAAAGAGCGGTTTTGCATCAAAAACTACCTAGTGCAGTAGAGTTTATGTCCCCACCTTATACCAAATTAAAACAACGATTGATTGATTTAACTCTTAAGTATTTATAGTACCTCTGTTCTTTTATCGTAACGGAAACCCTTTTGCAGCCCACCAAGGATGTATTTCGATGATCAAACGTCCTGCTTTGACCATAGGATCCATATGGGCAAGATTATCTGCCATTTTTTGAGTAGGAGTGTTATAAATAGTGATACCTCTAATATCACCATCATCCCCAAAAGGACCCGAAATATCGGCATATCCTTCTTTATACATTCTTCCTAAATGCTGAAGGTGTAATTTTTGTAAACTATCAGTTTCTTCTTTGTTTTGGGAACGATTGGGTCCACTTTTTAAGAAAGCAATAAAATACTGTTGCATGATCACAGTATCGCCACTTTCTTCATCTATATAATCAAAAGTTTTAAAACCATCTTTTTGTAATTGCTCTTTAATTGCTTTTACTGAAGGGTTTTTGGGCTCTTCGATGATGTCTTTAGTTTCTTTTAATGTATTTTCTTTTGTTAGTTTTTGACAAGAAATAGAGAATAGTATGCTAGAGGTAATACATATTTTAAGCAAGATGGATAAGCGAATGGTATACATGATCTGATGCTTTATAAAATTGAACGCCATCAAATATACCGATTTGATGGCGTTTTTAAGTTGGTTAATGTGTTATGTTCTAATTGGCTTTGTATACTAATCCCACAGAAAAAGAGGATGCTTTATCATAATTTCGGCCTTCCATATTCACAGCGTACCCTGTTGATATTCCAAAGTTGTTTTTGTAAACAGGGACATATAGGTCTAAATTAAGATTGGTATAGTCCACTTCGGTTTCTGGTAATGCGGCAGCACCACCGGCATCTATAAATTCTTGAGAACCAATATCAAATCCACTCAATGAATTTTGTACACCTATTTTTGCATGAGCATAGAACCACTTGTTGTAATATCCAAATTTAGCACTATACATCATCGCGTTAGGAACTTCAAAATCTGAACTGTTTTTTAGGCTGTATACGGCTTGTAGTTCTAAAAACAGGTTTGATGGAGTAGTAAATTGTACAAATCCACAACCATCAAATACAGTGGCACCACTACCTAAAGATAGAATACCAGCGGCTTCATATCCTCCTACAGGTACCGTAACGCCTGTTGCACCTCCTAAAGCTATTTTAGAATCATTTTCGAATTTTTTGTTAAGCACTTTGGCTTTCAGAAAAACATTTAAATCTTGCACGCCTTCTACCTGACTTACCTTTTGTACAGGATCTAAAGCCCCTGTTTCATTCTCGATAGAAATATAGGGTACAGTAGCAGAGGTTGATAGCCAATCTAAAATTCCGTATTCTCCATAAAGACTATAAATAGTTGATGATATTTCTCCCATATTGGCAGGGTTACCAGGAGTGGCCACTTCTCCTCTAAAAAAGTTATTGTAACTTTTTGAAGAATACGATGTAGCAACCGTTAACTCATTTTTTTTTGGAAAAAAACCATTCACTATGGTTTGAGCACTAATTGATGAAATTGATAGCAGACATAGTATCACTATTAATTTCCTTGGGGTAGTTTGCATAGATATAATTTTAAGTTAGTGATATGAAATTATGAATTTCTTATCATTTTAACTAAAATTAACGTTAATTTACTGTTAAAAATAACAAATTAACAGTAATTATTCAATTTTATACGGGAAAACTGTTGTTTCGTTAAGGTGTGCGAGTATTCTTACTTAATTGAGAATTATAATATCTAGAATCACCGGTAACTTCTTTTCCTAACCACCCAGGTTTTAAAAAACTTTCGTTTTCATGACATAATTCAATTTCGGCAATGATTAGTCCTTTATGTTGTCCAGAAAATTCATCTACTTCGATAATATGGCTGCCAGAAGGGATTTCATACCTCATTTTTTCAATAATTCCTTTCTCGCATAAAAGCATTAGTTTTTCGGCATCGGCTAATTCAATTTCTTTTTCCCATTCAAATCGTGAAGTACCCGTTGCATTACCTATTCCTTTTACAGTTAAGAAAGCTTGATCTCCTTTAATTCGTATGCGTACTGTGCGCTCAGGATCGGTGTTTAAAAACCCTTGTACAATACGATAGTTTTTTTGTGCCTCTTTTTTAAAAGCATCAGAAGTTACCAGGAATTTACGTTCTATTTCGATCATGACAATGTGTTGTCATTCCCAATTTCTCGGGAATCTATTTTGGTTCAATTTCTATTTCTGCTCTAACATTACAGATTCATATGGAGAACAATCATCAGTATATTCTCCAATAAATATACCTGCTGTAGCCTTGTTTTTTTCTACAGCATCAATTTTAATGATGATTGTAAAATCGTCTTTTTTATCTTCGTATTTAATGGTTGCATAAGTAACCCCATTGTATTCATCAACTTCAGAACCTGAATTAGAGTTTTTATTAATAGCAGTACCTTTGCATTCTCCAGAGCATAACTGATTTTCATAAAACAACTTATATTCTATTTTGTCTTCGGAGATCCAGTTTACAAATAAAGCCTGGTAGAAACCATCATTGTCATCATCCTGTTGAGCAACGAACATTTTTTTAAATAACTTTTCGTAGATATGTAAACTGTCAGTCTTAAAATAGTATTTTTTTTCAGGTTTTTTCGTTCCTTCAGCCTTTGAGATTTCTGTTTCCTTATCTAAATCAACTTGAGTTTTTTTCTTTTCAAAATTACAAGATGTAAGTAGTATTAATAGTAGTATTAGCTTCTTCATGATATTATATTTTATGAGAAATATCCTTTATCTCATCAGAAAGAACCCTTTTCTTGCCAAAATCATGATTCGCCAACCAAATCATGGCCGAAACGATCGTTTCAGGATCAATTGTTCGGTATTTTTTTAACGAACCGATTAATAAAGGATTAACAACCTTCATGAGCACTTTAAAAAAATACTCGCCTGGTCTTTTTTCGTCTCGTTGCCCACCAATGAGCGAAGGTTGTAAAATATGTGTTTTTGGAATATCAAATTCTAGCACTGCTTCTTCCATTTCACCTTTGGTGCGATTATAGAAAACTCTGCTTTTTGCATCGGCACCCAAGGCGGATATTATGATAAAAGTATCAATGGTATTCGTTTTGCAAAGACGAGCAGCACTTACCGGGATGCCGTAATCAATTTTATGGTACAAATCTTTATCAGAGGTTTTTGAAGCTGTGGTACCAATACAACAAAACACTTCATCTGCAGTAAAATCTTCGGCATAATCTCTTAACTGAAGCATATTGATAAGATGCTCTTCAATTTTTGGATGAGATATACCTGTACTTTTTCTAGAAAAGAGTTTGATTTTGTCATATCGAGCATCATTGATTAGTTGGTGTAACAACATTCCTCCTGTAAGCCCGGTGGCACCCAATATGATTACTGTTTTCATAGAAAAAGAAGCTTTTTCATTCCCGTGAAGACGGGAATCTTATTCATTATTCTGTTTTAACTAAATACAGGATAAAGATATTACAATTTGAATGAGCATATCTATTATTTTTGTAAAGTGGAAGAATTGCAGGCACATAGAAAAATCATACATGTGGATATGGATGCATTCTATGCTTCGGTAGAACAAATGGATAATCCCGAACTTAGAGGAAAACCATTGGCTGTAGGCGGAGGAGGAAAACGTGGCGTAGTAAGTGCGGCTAGTTACGAGGCTCGTGTATTTGGAGTGCGCTCTGCAATGCCTGGTTTTACCGCTAGAAAACTATGTCCTGATCTGATCTTTGTACGTCCTCGATATGATCGATACCAGGAAATTTCGTCTCAAATCCGAAAGATTTTCATTGACTATACCGATTTGGTAGAACCTTTGTCTCTTGATGAAGCCTACCTCGATGTTACCGAAAACAAGAAAGGAAATCCAAGTGCCACTTTAATCGCACAAGAAATAAGGCAACGAATTTTTGATGAAGTGGGATTAACCGCTTCTGCTGGAATATCGGTAAACAAGTTTGTAGCCAAAATCGCTAGTGACTATAACAAACCCAACGGACAAAAAACGGTAAATCCAGAAGACGTGATTGCATTTCTTGAAGATTTAGATGTCAAAAAGTTTTATGGAGTTGGCAAAGTGACCCAGGCCAAGATGTACCAAATGGGGATTTATACTGGGAAAGATTTAAAATCAAAACCCGAAGAGTTTCTTACGCAACATTTCGGAAAATCTGGCGGCCATTATTATCGTATTGTGCGGGGGATACATCGAAGTGAAGTAAAACCAAACCGTGAGCGTAAATCTTTGGCTGCAGAACGTACATTTAGCGAAAACATCTCATCTGAAATCTACATGCTGGAGCGATTAGAAAATATTGCTGAAGAATTACAAAAACGATTAAAACGAAGCAAAGTATCTGGCAGAACAGTAACCCTGAAGATTAAATACAGTGATTTCACACTACAGACCCGAAGTAAAACCTTGCCTTATTTTGTAAATGATGCTACTATTTTGCTGGAGACCTCAAGAGAGTTGTTGTATCAAGAAAAAATGAAGAATTCTGTTCGATTATTAGGAATTTCGCTGTCTAATTTAAATACTGGAAAGAAAAATGACCAGAAAAAGGAGAAAGAGAAAGAAGAAGTAGAAATTATCCAATTACGATTTGATTTTTAGGAAAAAAGCATCAATTTGAGTGTTTTTTGCATTAAAATGAAGAAAAATGTGTTGAAAACAACTTTTTTAGATTAAATATTACACAAAATCTCTGCAGCGCGTTTCAAGGTGTCCTCGGTTTTAGCAAAACAAAATCGCAATACGTGATCATCTTGTTGATGTAGATTAAATACCGAAACCGGAATCGAAGCTAGTTTATGTTCCTTGGTCAGTCTTTCCGCGAAGGCGACATCTCCTTCATCGGTAATGGCAGAATAGTCCAATACCTGAAAATACGTTCCGGCAGCAGGGGAGAAGGTGAATCGAGAATCTTTGATCAATGATAAAAATAGATCCCGTTTCTTCTGATAAAAATCTGGAAGGGATAGATAATTCTCTGGAGTCTTTAAATATTCTGCCAACCCATATTGCATAGGGTGATTACTGCAAAAGACATTAAACTGATGCACTTTTCTGAATTCTATCATTAGCGCTTTGGGAGCAATGCAATATCCCATTTTCCAACCGGTGGTGTGAAATGTTTTCCCAAAAGAAGCGGTAATAAATGCCCGTTCTGCTAATCCCGGAAATAAAGCTGCACTTTGATGTTGTTGACCATCAAAAATAATGTGTTCATACACTTCGTCACTCAGCAAAATGATATCAGTATCTTTTAGTAATTTTTCTAATTGAAGCATATCTTCTTTGGATAAAACACTACCACTTGGATTATGTGGCGAATTGATGATGACCATTTTTGTTTTTGAAGTAATTTTTGAAGCTACTTCTTGCCAATTAACTTTAAAATCAGGCGCTGATAGCTGCACGGGAACGATCGTTCCGCCAAATAATCGAACAGAAGGTTCATAGGAATCATAGGCAGGTTTAAAAATAATCACCTCGTCACCGGGATTTATGAATGCCGAAATAATGGTGAAAATGGCCTGTGTAGCACCCGAGGTTATGGTGACTTCGGTATCGGGGTGATACGTACCACTATATAAGGTATTTGTTTTGTTTGCGATTACTTCTCGTAAAGACATCAAACCGGGCATTGGAGCATATTGATTATATCCTTTTTGCATGCCTTGATGTACCAAATCAATAAGTTTTGGACTAGCGTCAAAGTTGGGAAAGCCCTGAGAGAGGTTAATTGCATCATACTTTGATGCAAGTTGACTCATAACAGTGAAAATTGTGGTATTAACTTCTGGAAGTTTGGAATGTATATGTCGCATGAAGTAAAATTAACATAAATATGAGAGAATACAATTATCAATTGTTTAATGGATGCACTATATTTCAATCGATTTCGTAAATATTATTAGACAAAACATATGGTGTATTTTAAATTCATTATAAATACCATATAAACCAATCAAAATGTTGGTAAAAAGATACGTGAATCCTATTTTTGCTCCACAACTAATTAAACATTTTAAATAATGGGTGGATTGATAAAATCTTCAATAGCTAGAAAAGTTGCCATGGCACTTTCGGGACTTTTCTTAGTTTTTTTCTTATTACAGCACTTTACCATCAATTTTACTTCAATTTTTAGCGCAGATACGTTTAACGAACTTTCTCATTTTATGGGGACCAATCCTTTGGTTCAGTTCGCTTTGCAACCTGTTCTTATTTTTGGAGTAGTTTTTCATTTTGTGATGGGGTTTGTACTAGAGATCAAAAACAGAAACGCGAGAGCGGTTAAATATGCAAAATATGATGGAGGAGCGAATGCTTCATGGATGTCTAGAAATATGATTTATTCTGGAGTTGTGATTCTTGCATTTTTGGGATTACATTTTTATGATTTTTGGGTACCAGAAATGGTACATAAATATGTAGAATTTGCACCAGAAGATCCTACGCGTTACTACCCTGAGTTGCTTCATAAATTTGTTAGTCCGGTACGTACAGGATTATATGCGCTTTCTTTTGTGTTTTTAGCATTACACTTATGGCATGGATTTGCATCTTCGTTTCAATCTGTTGGATTTAATAATAAGTATTCGGTGGCGGCAACCAAGTTTGCTAAAGTTTTTGCTATTGTAATTCCGTTAGGTTTTATCATTATCGCGTTGGTGCTTCACCTTAATCATAATCATTAAAAACACCACTATTATGTCAATTTTAGATTCTAAAATACCTGAAGGTCCACTGGCAGATAAGTGGACAAAACATAAAAATACAATCAATCTTGTAAATCCGGCTAATAAACGTAATATCGATGTTATCGTTGTTGGTACAGGGTTAGCAGGAGGAAGTGCTGCCGCTACACTGGCAGAACTTGGATATAATGTAAAAACATTTTGCTATTCAGATTCACCTCGTAGAGCACACTCAATTGCTGCACAAGGTGGAATTAATGCAGCAAAAAATTATCAAGGCGACGGTGATTCTAACTACCGTTTATTCTATGATACCATAAAAGGAGGAGATTATCGTTCTCGCGAGGCCAATGTATATCGTCTGGCTGAGGTTTCGGGAAATATCATTGACCAATGTGTCGCTCAAGGAGTTCCTTTTGCACGCGAATATGGTGGATTACTTGATAACCGTTCTTTTGGAGGAGTTTTGGTTTCCAGAACATTTTATGCCAAAGGACAAACAGGTCAGCAATTATTGCTAGGAGCATATTCTGCAATGAATCGCCAGATCAATAGAGGAAAAATACAAGCTTTTAACCGTCATGAGATGCTAGATTTGGTAAAGATCGATGGTAAAGCAAGAGGAATTATAGCACGTAACCTGGTTACAGGAGAGATAGAAAGACATTCTGCACATGCGGTAGTATTGGCAACAGGAGGATACGGAAATGTATTCTTTTTAAGTACTAATGCCATGGGAAGTAATGTAATGGCAGCATGGAGAGCGCATCGTAGAGGAGCATTCTTTGCTAACCCATGCTATACTCAGATTCACCCCACATGTATTCCGGTTTCGGGAGATCATCAGTCTAAATTAACGTTAATGTCTGAGTCATTGCGTAATGATGGACGTATATGGGTGCCGAAAAGAATTGAAGATTCTGAAGCGATACGTGCAGGTAAATTAAAGCCTACACAATTAGCCGAAGAAGAAAGAGATTATTACTTAGAGCGTCGTTATCCTGCATTTGGTAACCTGGTACCACGAGATGTGGCGTCCAGAGCTGCAAAAGAACGTTGTGATGCCGGTTTTGGTGTAAATAAAACAGGAGAAGCTGTATACCTTGATTTTGCTTCAGCAATCCAACGATACGGAAAAGAAAAAGCCTTAACCTCTGGAATGCATAATCCTACTGCCGATGAAATTCGCGAATTAGGAGAAAAAGTAATCGAAGACAAGTATGGTAACCTTTTTCAGATGTATGAAAAGATTGTAGATGAGAATCCATATAAAACACCAATGATGATTTACCCGGCGGTACATTATACAATGGGAGGTCTATGGGTAGATTATAACTTACAAACTACAATTCCTGGGTGTTATGCTGCAGGAGAAGCAAATTTCTCTGATCACGGAGCAAACAGGCTGGGAGCATCGGCTTTAATGCAAGGTTTGGCAGACGGATATTTCGTATTACCATATACTATTGGGGATTATTTATCGAATGATATTCGTACCGGAAAAATCCCAACAGATACACCAGAGTTTGATGAAGCAGAAAAGCATGTAAAAGATCGTATCGAGAAATTGATGGGAGGATCAGGACAGCATTCTGTAGATTATTACCATAAAAAATTAGGTAAAATCATGTGGAACAAATGTGGAATGTCTCGTAATGAAAAGGATTTAAAATCTGCGATCGATGAAATTGCTGAATTAAGAGAAGATTTCTGGAAAAATGTAAAAGTGCCTGGAAATGCTAACAGTATGAATCCTGAATTAGAAAAGGCAGGAAGAGTAGCTGATTTCTTAGAATTAGGAGAGGTATTTGCAAAAGATGCATTAGATCGTAATGAATCTTGTGGAGGACACTTTAGAGAAGAATCTGTAGAACAATCAGGAGAGCAAAAAGGGGAAGCACTACGAGACGATAAAAACTTTAAATATGTTTCTGCATGGGAATATAAAGGTGAGCCTAAAGATGCTAAACTACATAAGGAAGATTTGGTCTTCGAAAATATTGAATTAAAAACACGAAGTTATAAATAGTTGATGGTTGATAGTTGTTAGTTTATAGAGACTAAAAATTGGTTTTGAACTAACAACCGACAACTGACAACCAAAAACTAAAATATATGAATCTTACACTAAAAATATGGCGTCAAAAAGACGCTGCCTCAAAAGGAGCGATAGTTGATTATCAAGTGAAAGGAATTGAAGGAGACATGTCTTTTTTAGAAATGTTAGACGTGTTAAATGAACAATTAATCGACAAAGGAGAAGAGCCCGTAGTATTTGATCATGATTGTAGAGAGGGAATCTGTGGTGCGTGTTCATTACAAATCAATGGAGAGCCTCATGGGCCTGATCGCTTGGTTACTACTTGCCAATTGCATATGCGTAAATTTAATGACGGTGATACCATTTATATTGAGCCGTTTAGAGCTAAAGCATTTCCTGTAGTTAAGGATTTAATGGTAGATCGTAGCTCATTTGATAGAATCCAACATGCAGGAGGATATATTTCTGTAAATACTTCGGGTAATACTATTGATGCCAATGCGATTCCTGTGAACAAAGATGATGCAGATGATGCATTTGCAGCGGCTACATGTATTGGTTGTGGGGCATGCGTTGCAGCCTGTAAAAATGCTTCGGCCATGTTATTTACATCTGCCAAAGTTTCGCAATTTGCATTATTACCGCAAGGACAAGTAGAAGCTACCGATCGTGTAATGGCCATGGTAAATCAAATGGACGAAGAAGGATTTGGTAACTGTACCAATACTGGTGCTTGTGAGATTGAATGCCCTAAAGGGATTTCACTAGAAAATATTGCTCGTATGAATCGTGAGTATCTAAAAGCGAGTTTGAAAGGATAATAAATTCTAAACTTAATATTGAAAAACCGAAGTATAATGCTTCGGTTTTTTTATTTTTAATAGAAGATTAAATAGTCGAATGGCTTAAATATAAAATCATGAAATCCATTATCTATATCATTTTAATTAGCCTTACGGTACTTGCAGGATGTAATGGCACTTCCAAATCAGAAGAATTAGGTCCTTCAACTCAAAATAAGTTATCACAACGCCAAATAATTGATTTAACTCATTCATTTTCTAAAGAAACAGTGTATTGGGTTACCTCAAAAGAATTTGAATTGGATACGGTTTATGTTGGTGAAACTGATAAAGGATACTATTACGCTGCATATAATTTTACAACTGCAGAACACGGAGGAACCCATATGGACGCGCCGATTCATTTTTCAAAAAATGGACAAACTGTAGATGAAGTGCCACTTGAAAATTTAATAGGAGATGCCATAAAAATAGATGTTTCTGCAAAGGCGTCCAATAACCCCGATTATCAAATACGTGTTGAAGATCTTACTAATTGGGAAAAAAAAGAAAATACAGAGATTTCTGATGGAAGTATTGTGCTATTGTACACAGGTTTTACAAAATATTACCCGGATAAAATGAAATACCTCGGGACAGACAAACGCGGAGAAGAAGCTATAAAAGATCTTCACTTTCCTGGACTTTCTCCAGAAGCTGCTAAATGGCTGGTTAAGAATCGAAATATACATGCTATAGGAATCGATACGCCAAGTATTGACTATGGTCAATCACAATATTTTGGAAGTCATGTCATACTTTTCAATGAAAATATTCCAGCTTTTGAGAATCTGGCAAATCTGGATAAATTACCAGAAAATGGATTTGAAATTATTGCTTTGCCTATGAAAATTAAAGGAGGCAGCGGTGGACCATTACGAATTATTGCGATTTTAGATAAGTGATTTCTTAAACCTATATCCGAATTTCTTAATAACGCTTTCCGAGTCTATAATCTTCCCCTTAGAGGGTGTCTCCATATCATAATCAGGTTTTGGTAATCCCATTTGTTCACAAACCGTACCGTAATACTCAGCTTTTTCAGGATGATCTGGATACGATGCATTAAATGTTTGACCCCAACTTTCAGTTTCAATAATTCTTTTAATCACCCCAATGCAATCATCAAGATGAATCAGATTTACAGGAGCTTCAGGGTTTTTAATATTGTTTCTGCGAGATAACATATTTGCAGGATGTCTATCTGGACCAAACAAACCAGCAAAACGAAGAATGGTAATTTCGAATTCTTTATGGTTTTGCAGTAGTTGTTCTACTTCAATAAGCTGTTTTCCTGCATTAGAAGATGCGTTAGGCGCTGTTTCTTCAGAAATCAAAGGAAAACCTTCTAAATCTGCAAAAACCGACGTAGAGCTCACAAAAAGCACGTTTTGAATATCTGATTTTTCGATATGTGGAATCAAGTTTCGAATTTTGGCCACAAAATTCATTTCAGGATTTCGTCTTAATCCAGGGGGGATGTTAATAATCAGTATTTCGGTTTCTTTCAGAAAAGAATCTATATCTCCTAAGGGACCTTCTTCATGAAGCGCAATTTGATATACACCAATACCAAAATTTTCTAAAGTTTTAATCTTACTTTCTGAAGTTGTAGAACCTTTTATTGTATACCCCTGTTCGAGTAGAGATTTTGCTAAGGGTAACCCTAGCCAACCTGTACCAAGAATGCTAATTTTTTTCATTTTCTCTTTTTAACCAAAATAATTTTTGAGCATAAATTCAGCCGAAGCGTATTTATTCCTAATTTCTCTAATAATTTCTTTGGCACTATCAACTTTTTGTTTTTCATTATAGTAAGAACCTCCGATTCCTCCAAAAATAATAACTAAAAAACCAAGAATTCCTGATGGTTTTATTTCTTCATACAGATCTAAATCGGGTATTTCAGTAATATAATTAAGTATAAAATTGTCATTTATATTAGCTAGTAGAAAAGCTTTTATCTCGTCTGAATATTGCCCAAACTGCTCTATTTGTTCCAAATCTACTTTTTCTTGTATTAACCGGTCGGCTTGAACTTGTATATCAGTCACCTGTCTTAAAATGTTGTTATTCATTTTTTGGGATTTCAACAGCAGTGATAGTATCTAACTTTTTCTCCTGATATTCTTGCAAAGCAAAACTTTTTTTGATCACTACTGCATCATTGACCAGAAAAGGTTTTGGCATCATTGCTGCACTTCTTGAAGGAATTGAAAAATGCTCATTAGTTAATAGATCATATGAAGATTCGTAGAACACAAACTTTGGTAATGAGTCTTTGTGAAACTGCATTTTAAGCTCTAAGGGTTCATTTTTACTCACATAGTAGGTAAGTAAATGTTGTTTCCATCTTTTAGTGTATGCATTATACTTAGCACCATCTGAGTACTCAAAATCTATAGCCGTTTCTCCGTTTACCAGCAGTGTATCAAAATTGAATACTGTTTCTGTAAATATATCAATTCTATTAATATCACGTTGCGGAGCAATACATAGGTCATAGTATCTCTTTCCTTCTATAATTGTATCCCTGCCGACATCTAGTTTTGGATGGCGTATATTTTTAGTTGTAGCTTGATTCGCATAAACAAATGATCGTCCGTATTTGCTTTGTAATGCATTTTTATTATACGTTTCGGCTATATTTTCGTCTGGATTGATATAATTCTTAGTCCAGGAATCCAACATCCTATCATAAGAAGCCCAAACGGCCTTGTTTTGATCTGCATCTAAAATATAAACCAAGCTATTGGGTTTTTGTCGTTCTTCGGTGAAATCTGATTTTATATGAGCTGCAATAAGAAATATGAGGGCAAATATCAATGCAAAGTTTCCGAATACATGTTTTCTTTTATAAAATCCAACTACAGGAAGCAATACGCCAAATAGCAATGTAGATAATATTGCCGAAACAAAGAGAATTTTAAGACCTAAGGCAACCGGGAATGATACTATAAATGGAAATAAGATAAAGATAGTGGGCAGTGATAACAGAACCATTAGATATGGGTTGGGTTTTTTTTGCCGTATCAAAACGAATAACGAAATCAACCCAAAGAATACAATAATGATAAAATAACTGGCCCCTTTTAGATACAACGCAGCCATTGTTGAGATCACTAACCACATAAACAAGGGGGCAATCATCAAATTTGGTAAATTTTGCGGCTTACCAAATCGTGCATATACCTTAAAACAAATGGCGATGGATAACAGTATGAATACAGTAATATATAAATGCCCATTATACGTAAATCCATGTTGAATTTCTTGATATTGAGGATAGACTAATTTGAACAACTCCCATAATCCAAACGTTAGGAATCCAGCTAAGTTCATAGCGATTAGAAAAACTCCAAAACCTTTTAAAATTTCTTTGAAATCAATTCTGTAAGCAAATTTCCCGTATATAATAAGACCAATGAATAGAATGATTGCAATAATGAGTAGAGCATAAATCCAACTGAAAGGATATTTAATAAGGCTAAAAATTGGGGTGTTGAAATAGATATAATCTTGATCAGATTTTAGAGTATTGATATCAACTTCAGAAAAATAGGAGAGCAGGGGCATTATATAATTCCCTTGATGCTGCAAGGTGGTTAAGTCAAGGTTTTGCCAGGTATCATTTGCGGTATGATAATCAAAATGGTCATCTATAAAAGCAAAGTTAAACCCATCGATATCTCCTTGTTCTCTTAGTACGGTGAGATCGGTGTCATTAGGAAGCATCTTATAGATACTATACGCTAAAGAGTTTGTTGTGGGGTATTGTACACCGGCTTTAGAGAACTCTTCAATCATTTTTCCATTCTTGCTATTGGTTTCCATAAGCATATACGAATCTCCGCCGCTTCCTCTGGCTTCAAAATTGAGAACCAGCCCAACATTTTTAGCCCAGGGATGTTTTTTTACAAAAAGATCAGCTCCATTGAGCCCAAGTTCTTCCCCATCGGTAATACAAATGATGATATCGTTTTTAGGAATTCTATTTGTGGTGATGTACGCCCTTACGGCTTCTAGAATAGTTGCAACGCCACTACCTGCATCACTGGCGCCAAAAGAGGAATGTTGCGAACTATCGTAGTGAGACATTAACAATAGGGATTTTCCGTTAGCGCTACCTTTAATTTTGGCAAGAATGTTTTTTGGTTGGCTACAGTCTCCAGATTTGCCTACAGAAAAACCTTCTTGAATTTCTGGTTGTAAGCCTAGCTTTTTTAATTCATCTACAATATAGTTTTTTACTTCCTCATGTGCATTACTACCAAGATAATGAGGTCTCTTAGCCATGTTTTTAACATGCTCTAAGGCACGAAGGGTAGAAAATTCTTGTGTGGGTGTTTGCAGATCACTAATTCGATGTGATTTGGTACTGTAAGAGGTGTAAAATAAAGAAAAGAGTAAAAGAAGAAACGTAAGCAATGAAGGAAACTTTCGCATGTGGTTGTATTGATTTAGGTTAAAGGTAAGAAATTAGCCACAAATAGTAAACTGATCTCAATTGAAAAGGCAATTATCAACTAAAGCTTTTATAAATCATATAAATAAAAAGAAATAATTATGAGTATGATAAAAATGAAGTTTTGGGCTCTTAAAGTTGTAGGCCTCTTTGAATAAGTTATTGAAAATCACTATATTTAAGATTCACTAAATCACTAAATATTATGGGAATAATCAGTTTTCAAGGAGCGCGCTCTAAGACGAAGAAGCAAGATGAGACTCCAATTAAAGTTTCAGATTATATGACAAGAGATCTGATTACATTCACTCCAAATCAATCGGTAATGGAGGTTATTGAAACATTAGTAAAGCACAAAATTTCTGGAGGGCCGGTTGTAGACGAAAGCAATACGTTATTAGGAATTATTTCTGAAGGAGATTGTATCAAGCAGTTAAATGAGAGTCGTTATTACAACATGCCTATCGATGATGCCAAGGTAGAAAAATTTATGGTAAAAGATGTAGAGACTATCGATGGTAATCTAAATATTTTTGATGCAGCCAATAAGTTTTTACAAACAAAAAGGAGACGTTTTCCAATAATTGAAGACGGTAAATTGATAGGGCAGATCAGCCAGAAAGATGTAATGAAAGCCGCATTGAAATTAAATAGTCAACATTGGAGAGATATGTAAAAATGTTGGTTATTTAGACAGTAAAGCTTTAGGATCGTCAGTAATTAAAAGTTTATTTACATTATCACCTGAAATAAATAGATTATTGGAAGAGTATCGGTCAAATCCATGATCGGACTCCTTCCAATTACCTATACCCATAACCGAGATTTCTTCGCCTATTTCTATACAAGCCTCATCATAGTAAATCGAGTTCATGGTGTTTTTACTAGTTTTTCCATGAGTATTTAAATAGGCTTCTAGATGTTTAGAGGCTTCCATTTTAAAGTTTGATTGGTGCGTTACATCTTCAATTAAATGAACGCATCTATGATTAGAAGTTATAGTGGTTTTAATCATTGCTTTTTCTCTATGAGATTCAATAATAAAATCAACACACTTTTCTTCTTTTACAAGCGTCTCTAATGAGTTTTTCCCCGTCTTTTTTGTTACGTGAACTTGATAGTATACACACTTCTTTTTACCTAAGGGAGAGGTTAAAATGTGATTGTCAATTGCAGATGCTTTACCAATAATTTTGGCATATTCATTTTCTTTAATTAACTGAATTCTTTTTGATGCTAATTTTTTTGATGCCTTACGTATTTTCATTTTAGGGCTCGTATAATGAAGATAAGCGATAAACATGATAAAAAGACCCACCAATACAATGAATATCAAAGGGATGTAAAAATTGAAGTCCATGCTAGCTATTTCTTTTTACCAGTGCATAAAATTCGTTTTCTAGTGGAAGATAGCCTTGGTCATATACAAAATAATACGTGTTTCCGGTTTTGGTAACATAAATACTGGTAAAATGATTAAAATCGAAACCTTTAGCGATTAACTTTGTTTTGGTGGTTTTGGTCTTGTCTTTTGGGTTTAATTCACTCAAAATGCGATAGTTTTTACGCAATAGGTTGTTAATATTACGTACCAAGTTCTTGCTGTCTTTATTAAGTTGATTATTATATGCATTACGACAATAATCACTACAGAATTTTTTATCGGCTCGACCTATAATTTTATCACCACATACGGGACATTCTTTTTGCATTGTTTACTTTCTTTTGTAATTAAATTTAACTTCATCATTCGATCCGTCTTTTTTTCCAATAACGACATAAACATTCATTTCGTTATCACTAATTTTTTCGAAGGTCATTTGATCAAAGAAGACTCTGTTTTTTTCGATTTTTACAAGTTTAAAATCAACAGTTTCTTCTTTTTCTTCCCATCCTTTAAAGTCTCCATGAAAATGTTTTAGTTGTAATAATAAGGTGTTGTTGTTTTCGGTAATTCCTCCAACTTCATAGAATTTAACCGTATTATCAACAACAAGTTTAAACGAAAACATCATAGAATTGCCTAAGGGATCACTCCAGATTTCTTCGGTTATTCCTCCAAACGCTTCACCTCGCCAATACCCACTAATCCATGAAACATCCTGAAGTGTCGCTTTGGGAGTGGTCATATCATCACTAAACTTTATAGTATTTGATGTTTGTTCCTGTGCAATTGTTACCTGAACAGAAATTAAAATTAAAAATAATACCAATCGTTGTCCCATAATTAAACAATTTTGTAATGAGAAAGATACAATAAATATCCGTGTACAAACGATTAAGAAATACTGTTAGAAGAAAATATCCTGAGCTAACCTAAACGTATTGGCATGGGCCTCGACGATGGTTTTGATGTCGGGAGAATATCCACCACCCATAGAACACATGATTGGGATTTCAAGATCTTTGCAGGTTTGTAATACATATCGATCCCGCTCTGCGCAACCAGCAACAGTACATCCTAATTTTCCCAATTTATCGGTTGATAGGATATCTACACCACATAAATAGTACATAAAATCTGGTTTTTGATCTTTTATGAGCTTAGGAAGAGCCTCTTTCAAGGTTTTTAAGTATTCTTCATCATTGATTTGATCGGGAAGTTCGATATCTAAATCAGAGTTCTCCTTTTTAAATGGGTAATTGTTCGCCCCATGCATCGAGAACGTAAATACAGTATCATCATTCTCGAATATTTCTGCGGTGCCATTACCTTGGTGTACATCGAGATCAACGATCAATATCTTTTTTGCCAATCCTTTTTGTAACAAATATCGGGCTCCTATAGCCTGATCGTTGAGTAAACAAAAAGCTTCGCCATGATTGGTATACGCATGATGGGTGCCACCAGCGATATTCATGGCAATACCATGTTCTAAAGCATATTCTGATGCCTTAATCGTACCATCTGCAATGATTACTTCGCGATCTACTAATTCTTTTGATAATGGAAAACCAATTTTTCTGGCAGACTTCGAGTCTAAAGAAAGCTCAATAAGACTATTGTGGTATTCTTTGTTATGAACAGCTAAAATTGGTTCTGAATTCGGAACCTCTGGTTCAAAGAAGTTATCCTCTATACAAGTACCTTCATGTAGTAGTTGTTCGGGAAGCAACTCATACTTGATCATCGGAAATCGATGCCCTTGGGGCAACGGATGTGTATAGATGGGATGATATGCTATTTTGAGCATGAAAGAGGTGCTAATTATCAAACTTTTTCAAGAAATATTTGCGTTGTTTAGGATAATAATACCCATAAATTAGGTGGTTGCCAAATTTGAAAATTGTTTCTGTATTTTCATCCAAAATTTGCTTTTTGGTTTCTTTGATATCATCAAAGCCGTTGGTTGGCATTTCACCGGGGATATGTGTCCAATTTTCATCAAATAAACATTTGATATGGGTAGATTTTGATCCTGCATAACTATAATAAGAGTAAAAAACGGGAGGAGCAAATGTATAAGGAACGCTTGTTGATCCCGGAACAGAGGTAAAACCTACTTGGGTAAAATTATCATAGACTCTAACAGGTGGGTAATCTTTTATGCTTCCTAGCGTTACTTGCACATTACCATTACTATGATAAATTGATACTCCTACAGATCCGAGCGCTAATTTTCTTAAAAATTTTGCTGTTTTTTCCATCTCTCTATAATTATCATAGGTACCTCCTTCTTGTATAATGGGTGTATTTTTAAAAGTAATAGAGTCTTTTTGAGTTATATGTATTTCCTTAATCGATTCCTTTGTTGAAATGTCGGTAACCATAAATTGCATATTTTCCTTAGAGGCTACAAGTTGATATAATTGATTTTTGGATATAAAAGAATTAGTTTTAGTTACACCATAATCAGATAAAATGGCTTTTTTTATGTTATCAATTTTAAAATTAGACGAATTTAGATCTAGAGTTATAATTTGTGAATATAAATTACTTTGATCCAGTAATAGCATAATTTTATCATCCTCAACGAATAATTTACTCTTTTTGGAGGCTTTCTCAATAGAGTTTGGGATGTTCGATTCAATATATTCAAGTTCTAAGTGTTTAGAGCCTATTATATCTGAGAGTCCGGGGTTGATGACATTATTTTCTTTTTGGTAAAGTAAAGCCTCATATAATGAGACTTTTTTACTTTTCTTATCAAAAAACTCTTCGTTGGACAAGTTGTATTTTATTTTTTCTAAAGAGCCGTTAGTGTTAATTTTATGAATATTTAAATTGGACTTATTCTTACCAATGGTCATTACATAAATTTGATTCTTATTCTTGAAAGCCAACAAATATTCATCGTCGTTAAAATTTAAATAATCCTGTATTGATTTGACGTTTTTTTCTTGAGCGTCTATTTTTAATAATTCAAACCTCTTGTTTGAACTATTAGAAAGAAGAAAAATATATTGGTTTTCTGCGCTCCACGCTGCTTCAATAATTTTTTTTAGGTTCGATTTAGGTCTATTAAATGATTGTTCTTCAAGTATTTTAAATTCTTGATCGTATTTTTTTAAAAATATTTTTTTCCTATCTGCAATAAATAAGGATAACTCATTAGATTGATTATTGACAAGAGGTACCGATTCTCTTTTACTTTTTAGCTCAAGATCACTATAAGCTACGGTTTTTTGAGAAATAATAGGTGTTGTATACAGGATAACCAACATCATAAAAAATACATGCTTCATTTCAATTTTTTTAGAATTGTTTAAAAACATTAATGTCTTGTTTACGAAAAATGTTACTATTGGATGTAATCTTTTAACTAACAACCGCTCCTGGATTCACGCCATCCTCATCTGGATTTAGGAATACGATTTTACCTTCAGGGTTTTCGGTCATTAAAATCATGCCTTCGCTCTCTACGCCGCGTAGTTTTCTAGGCGCTAGATTAACTAACACAGTTACTTTTTTACCCACAACTTCTTCTGGTGTAAAATGTTCTGCAATTCCCGAAACGATTGTTCGGGTATTAATGCCAGTATCTACTTTGAGTACCAAAAGTTTCTTTGCTTTTGGCATTTTTTCGGCTTCAATGATAGTACCTACTCTGATATCAAGTTTTGTAAAATCCTCAAAAGTAGCGGTGTCTTTTTGCGGTTCTACAGTTTTGTTTTCGGCCTCGTTGGCTTTTTTAGTGGCTTCCAATTTGTCTAATTGTTTTTGTATCTCGGTATCTTCAATTTTTGAGAATAATAACTCTGCTTTTCCTATTTGATGGTTCGCAGGAAGTAGTATTTCTTCAGAAGATATTTCGGACCAGTTTAATCCAGAATGCTTAAGAATACCTTTTAATTTAGCACTTGTGAATGGTAAAAACGGTTCTGCAAGTGTAGCTAAAGCCGAAGCAATTTGTAAGGCCACATACATCACTGTTTTGGTACGTTCTTCGTCGGTCTTAATCGTTTTCCATGGTTCTTCGTCTGCCAGATACTTGTTTCCTAATCGTGCCACATTCATCAATTCCTGGCTGGCTTCTCTAAATCGATAGCGCTCGATAGAACTTGCGATCACAGCAGGATACGCCTTAAGTTCTGCTAAGGTTTGTTGGTCTATTTCAGAGAATTCTCCCGGCGCAGGGATAACACCATCATAATATTTGTTGGTGAGTACTACAACCCGATTGATAAAGTTTCCGAAAATGGCAACTAATTCATTATTATTTCGTGCCTGATAGTCTTTCCAGGTAAAATCATTGTCTTTAGTCTCTGGAGCATTGGCCGTAAGTGCATATCGAAGTACATCCTGCTTATCAGGAAATTCTTCGAGATACTCATGTAACCATACCGCCCAGTTTTTTGATGTAGAAAGTTTATTTCCCTCTAGATTTAAAAACTCATTAGCAGGTACGTTTTCTGGTAAAATGTAACTTCCTTCTGCCTTAAGCATACTAGGGAAAATAATACAGTGAAAAACGATATTATCTTTTCCTATAAAATGCACTAGTTTCGTGTCTTTGTCTTTCCAATACGGTTCCCAGTCTTTTCCTTCTCGTGCTGCCCATTCTTTGGTAGAGGAAATGTAGCCAATAGGCGCATCAAACCAAACATACAACACTTTTCCTTCTGCACCTTCTACCGGCACCGGAATCCCCCAATCTAAATCTCTGGTTACAGCACGTGGTCGTAACCCATCATCGACCCACGATTTTATTTGGCCATATACATTGGTTTTCCAATCTTTTTTATGCCCTTTGAGTACCCATTCTCTTAAAAAATCTTCATATTGATCCAGTGGTAAAAACCAGTGTTTGGTTTGCTTCAGGACGGGTTCTGCACCCGAAATTGTAGATTTGGGATTAATTAGTTCGGTAGCACTAAGAGTACTACCACAATTTTCGCATTGATCTCCATACGCTTCTTCATTTCCACATTTAGGACAGGTGCCTGTTACAAAACGATCTGCAAGAAATTGTTCGGCTTCTGGGTCATATAATTGTTCAGATGTTTCTTCAATAAATTGACCATTTTCATACATTTTTTTAAAAAACTCTGAAGCTGTTTCATGATGAATAGGAGCAGAGGTTCTGGAGTAGTTATCAAATGAAATTCCGAAGTCAATAAATGACTTTTTGATGATCGAATGGTACTTATCGATAATCACTTGTGGAGAAACTCCTTCCTTTTTTGCACGCATAGGGATGGCAGCGCCATGCTCATCACTACCACAAATAAAAGCAACATCGTTGCCTGTAATTCTAAGGTAGCGTGAATAGATATCTGCAGGTACGTAAACCCCTGCCAAATGACCTATATGGATGGGACCATTAGTGTATGGTAATGCTGCTGTAATCGTATATCTTCCCTCTGTGCTCATAATGCTTAAAAATAAGGGACAAAGGTAATAAAAACAGCTACAAAACATAACCGCCGAGCATCCAATTATTTTGGATGATTACGACGGTTATGTGTATTGGTTTTATGAGATTACAATAGACTTGCTATAATTACCATTATTAGTCTGAATCTGATATACATAGGGTCCCGTACTTAATCGGGTTTTTGCAGATTCTTTTACGTTAATGACAAGGTCAACACCTTCCATTAGCATTTCATTAGCTAAGGTGGCTACTTTTTGACCAATCACATTATACAATGAGACCTCTACGTGAGTAGTTTGCGGAGTAACAATATTTAGAAAAGTTTGATTATCACTATATGAAGGGATATGGGTTATCCCTGCTCCATCGGTAGGGTTAATGCTACTGGATCCACTACAGTTAAATCCTAGATCTAGAGATTCGAAATCGGCACCTAGCAGAGCTCTTCCTACCAAACCTTGATCAATACATAACCAATCTTTCATCACGGTAGCATATACTTGCCTAAAATCTGTAGTGTTCGTTACATTTCCTCCTCTGGTTAAATCGTTTAGATCGGGATGTTCTCCAACAAATCCATTACCATTTAGGGCAGACCCAAAAAACATAGTAGGGGCTGCAGTACCATGATCGGTACCCAGGGAACCATTCTCTCTAAAACGTCTACCAAATTCTGACATCGTCATCGTAAGTACCTTATCATCCCATCCTGCGGCAGTAAGGTCTTTATAGAATGTGCTTACAGCCTCAGAAAAAGAGTTTAAAAGCTGCTGATGTCTTTGGGGTTGATTATTGTGAGTATCAAAACCACCTAAGGTTACTAAATATACTTTGGTACCTAAGTTTCCTTTAATCAATCTGGAAATGATACTAAACTGTCTTCCCAGGCTATCATCAAGGTAGCCTGCAAAATCATTGGGCCCAGATCGCTCATAAGCTGCACTGATCACATCAGCATAATTAAAAGTGGTATTTGTGGCTTCCCTTAGATATCTTACTTTATCATCGTATGTACAATTCTCTAATCCATTAAGATCGTAGAAGGTTTCATTTTCTATAATCTGAAGTAATCTTCTAGGATCAGAAACGGCAAACGAAAAATCGTTTTGAGGTCCTTTAAAAATTAGATTTCCTATACTTCCGATTTGAATAGAAGGTGGACTCGCTGGTGGATTAAAGAAATAATCAGGATAAATTTCCTGAAAATATCGTCCCATATAACCAGTACGGTCATCCTCTACTAAATTGGTATTGGCATAAATATCTGATCCTTTAAAATGAGATAACGAAGAATCTTCGTACCCTACACCATGTACTACACGCATTTGACCATCACCCCAAACACTTTCGAGCTTGTTCATAGGTTTTGGCATTGCAAAATTACCATCGAGATCAATAAATTCACTAGGAGGAATTCTAATCAATGGTCGTGCATTAGCATAAACATCGTAATCGTATACTGGGATGATGGTATTAAATCCATCATTACCTCCACTAAGACGACACAGAATAAGGATATTGTCATTTTCAGATTGACTAAGCGCTATAGATAAAGGAGAAGGTCTGGATGCCGAAATTGGAGTATTGGCAAGCATCATAGAACCACCTCCAGCAATCCCAAGGGCTTGCAAAAAAGATCTTCTATTCCATTTTTTATGATCGTCGGTATTACAAGAACTGTCCTTGTCTACTTTTATATTTTTATTGTGATTTGTTTCGCACATAGCATTTTATTTAAGTTGAAATTCGGGGATATCTACAATGTAATCTAAGAGCGCAGCAAATTGATCTGCTACCTCGTTAAAGCCGAGGTCCCAGGTTGGGCTTCCGCCAATTTCATAGTAGGTAGGAGGGAAAAGATCCTTAAAAACACCTAAAATTTCATTAAAAATAATATCATCTTCAATACCTCTTGGAAAGAAATAATTTACAATAGCTCTCACTACAATTTCAACATCTGGACCGCTAAGAGTAGGCTGTAGATTTCCGTCGGCAGCGGTACCGATGGGTAATCCTACCACAAAATCTCTAAATTGCTGCTGATTGCTTTGCCAGGCTTGGTTTATGATAAATCGGGCACTTTCCCAGCGGCCAATTAAAAAATCGGGACTCACCCAATCTTCATCGCCTTGCCAGCCTTCAACATCTATTGGATTTAAGACATCTTGTCCTAATACTCGAACAGTACCTCGAATAAAATCGTTAACATTTGTAGCACCAAGTGTAAACCCTAATTCGTTATAAAAACAAATCATTAAATCACAAGGGCTTTTGATAATAGCACCAATGGCTTCAATATTAAAAAAGTGTTGACTTTTAAATAATTGACGCAGTACCGGTGCGATTTCAAAATTATTAGAGATAAGAGTTTGAGCCATTTGTGCAACAATGGTTTCGCTGCAGGTAGGGCTTACATAATATGCATAAAGCTTTGTGCAAATAAACGTGGCAACTTGTAATTCCCTTTGTTGAAATAATATGTTTATTACATCATCATAGGTCCAGTTGCCCGTTTGACCAAAAATAGTTTTGGTTTCATTACTAAACTCGCTTGGGTCAAAAAGAATATCTCCCCATGTTATACCATTGGTATCCACATAACCAGTAATACCCTTTGCGGTTTCTTGTATGTCGTCTTCGGTATAGTCATTATCTATACCTAGTGTAAAAAGTTCGTATAATTCTCGGGCATAGTTTTCATTAGGTCTATCTCTTACATTTTCGTCACCATTAAGATATACCAACATGGCATTAGAGATACCAATGTCATATACAAAATCTCTAAAGTTACCTATCGCATGCATTTGCAACAGACTATAATATTGTAATTGATATGCAGGGCTTCTATAGGTGTCGTCTTCGGTCACAAAATGATTACTCCAGAACAAAGTGAGTCGTTCTCTTACTTTATTCTGAATCAAATCACCGATCATTTGATTTTTTCCTTCTTGTCTATAGAAACCTAGATCATTGTCGGGATTAGCATCCTCTGCAGCATCGAATTGATCTCTATTCCACAGGCTCCACGGTAGTGGTGGCGTAGTATTTAAGGCAATAGCTTCATCGATCAATGTATCCACCAATGTACTGGGATTTTGGGATAAAGCAGCTAAAACTTCAGCTTTTGAAGCTCCAAAACCAATTCTGCGATAGAGGTGGTTTACTCGAGTAACATTCCAAGGATTTTCTGCGGAAGGCACATATACATCGAGAGAATCCAGATTACATGACGTATCAGAAATCATAGGCATTAAGATTTAAAAGTAGTATTTGAGGGACAAATTTCATCACAATATAATAGTTTATAACGAAACTCTTTGTTAATTAGTACTTCAAATTTGAAATTTTAAGAAATAAGACTGTTCAAAGAATATTCATATAAATCCAAAAAAATGAATATTCTTTGAAAAAGACGAATTCCATCTGACCGATGTATAAAATAAAAAAACAGATAATATGTTGACCCCTGATTTTATTAGAGAAGGAGATAAAATCGCAATTGTTTCTACCGCGAGAAAGATTGATATAAAAGAGATTGAAGATGCAATGTATATCTTGAAACAGTGGAATTTAGTTCCTGTAGTAGGTTCAACAATCGGTATCGAAAGCAATCAATTTGCAGGTACAGATGAGGATCGAAGGTCTGATTTTCAAAAAATGTTAGACGATAAAGAGATTAAGGCCATATGGTGTGCCAGAGGGGGGTATGGAACGGTTAGAATTATTGATGATATTGATTTTTCTAATTTTCGCACGCATCCAAAATGGATTATAGGATACTCAGATATCACCGTATTACACTCTCATCTTCATAATTTGGGGATCTGTTCGTTACATGCTCCTATGCCCATCGATATTCATAAAGGAACCAAGGAATCTATTGATATCGTTAGAGATATTACTTTTGGAAAAAATATAGAATATAAGATACCTTCTTCTAAGAAAAATATCTTGGGAGATTGTAGAGGGCAGCTAGTAGGTGGAAATTTATCTATGCTCTACTCCTTATGTGGCTCTTCATCTTCTTTGGATACCACTGGTAAAATTTTATGTATTGAAGATTTAGATGAATATTTGTATCATATAGACAGAATGCTTCAAAACCTGAAACGAAATGGGTATTTTGATAACCTATCCGGATTGATTGTTGGCGGGATGACCAAAATGCATGATAATAATATTCCTTTTGGGAAAAAACCTAAACAGATTATTTTGGATATTGTACAAGAGTATGGATTTCCTGTAGCATTTAAATTCCCTATGGGGCATATTGAAGATAATCGTGCTTTGATTTTTGGGGCAAAGGCTTCATTGAAAGTAACTAAAGACGAAGTTAAACTAGTATACGTATAACTATGGCACAACATAATACTTTGGGGGAAAAAGGAGAGCGGTTGGCCGTTGATTTTCTATTAAAGAAAGGATATGATATTTTAGAAAAAAATTATAGGTATTTAAAATCTGAAATTGATATCATTGCAAGGATCAAAGATGTTATTGTGGTTGTAGAGGTCAAAACACGAAGTACCCCAGAGTTTGGTAATCCGCAGGAGTTCGTAAAACCAAAACAAATACAATCGCTGGTCAAAGCAATTGATCATTATATAACCGATCATGACCTCGATGTAGAGGTGCGTTTTGATATTGTTGCGATTATAAAAAATAAACAAGGAACTGCTATAGAACATCTCGAAGATGCTTTTTATCATTTTTAATTAAAAAAATGCGCTTTTAAGAGTAACTTAGTATTTCTTGAGCTAAGAATCATGATCATATAGATCGTTTCACATAAAAAATAATCTTTTCTTAATGCAGTCTTTAGAGTTAATAGATTTCATACTTTTTTTAGGAATAAGTCAGGGTATATTCTTGGCAATCACTATTCAATTTATTAGAAACAAAAATAAGCCTGCTAATCAACTACTTTCTGTTATTTTAGTTTTATCGGTTTTGATGTTGTTCGGAAGGATCATTTTTTTTAGGTTTTTAACCCTACGAATGTTTCAATGGAGTATTCTCATTGATGCCATAATATTTCTATTTGGCCCCTTGTGTTATGTGTATTTTAGGCGGTTGGCATTTTCTGAAAACAATACTTTTAAGCTTTCATGGATTCATTATATTCCCGTTATAATCCATATTTTATTTTCCTTTTATGTGCTATCTCTTGGGGCAGAAGAATTCTCTGAAAAATTGTCAGCGAGATTTTTTAGCATACCTTTTTTAGTTGTTGAAGGAGCAGGAATTATTTCAAATTTTTATTATTGGATATTAAATGTGCGACTTTTAAAAATGTACACCAAAGAAGAGAAAAATACAATCTCGTATAAACAAAGCCTGGTGTCATTTTTAAAGTTTTTTCAAATATCTGTGGGTGTTTTTTTGGCCTTATGGATTACCAGCTTCACCATTTCGCGTTTATTTAGCTACTCTATTGGATTTATCGATTACAATTCGGTATGGGGTGCTATATCCCTATTTATATTTGTTGTGGGTTATTATAGTCTTAAAGAACCAGAACTTTTTAGAGTTTCTTTAAAAAGAGAAAAGACAGAAACGCAACAACGTCTTCCGCAAAGTCAAATAACTTTTTTTGAAAAAGAAATGAAACGCCTTATAGAAGAAGAAAAAATATTCTTGAAACCCGACTTAACACTAAGGGACCTTTCTGAAAAATTAGAAACTTCGACACACAATATATCCTGGTATTTAAACACCATCTCAAAAAGTAATTTTTATGATTACATCAATCATTATAGGATTAAAGAATTCTTAACAAAGATTGAAAATGGTGAGCATCATCGTCATACCATTCTCGCTCTTGCCATGGAGGTAGGCTTTAACTCAAAATCTACATTTAATAAAGCTTTTAAATTAGAGATGAAGGATACTCCTAGTAATTACATCAAAAGGTTAAAAGTTGCCTGAAAGAGGTACGAGTACATCCAAACGGTCGATTTTTAAGTACTCTAGAGATACTTTAGAGGAAACTTAAAAATCATACAAATGAAAAAACGTACAAAAAACACTAAGATTAAAAGACTTACTTTTTTTACCTTATTAATGATATCTGGATTATTAACCTCTTGTCATGGAGATGGTGTTGATCGAGATCCCGTGGTAGAGACAGTGGTCTCAGATTTTGCAGGAAACGATGCTGTTTCTGTGGATCGTAGAGGTAATGTTTATGTATCTGAATTTGGGCGATTTGTTGGCTCTAACGGAAACGGAACCCGAGTTTTTAAGGTGTCTAAAAATGGAGATGTAACCGAGTTTGTTACTGGTTTAACCGGCCCGCTGGGTAATGCAATCGATGCACATGGTAATCTTTATGTTGTTAATGGCAGTGGTAATGGATCAGGAGATATATTAAAAATCACTGCAGATGGTACTCGAACCACATTGGCAACAATTGATGGCTTTCCATCTGGGTTAACATTAGATTCTTATAATAATGTCTATGTTTCAAATTTTGGAACCCCAACGGTACACAGAATTACTCAAGAAGGAGAGGTAACTGTTTATGCATCAGATTCTAGATTAGCAGGTGGTGTAGGAATCGATTTTGACTATAAAGGCAACCTTGTTGTAGGTAATTTTGCCACCGCAGATATTGTATCTATCGACCCAGAAGGAAATGTTTCTCTTATTGCTACAATTCCTAATGCTGTGGTTAATGGTTTTGGTATTGGATATATAACAGTTGCAGGTAATTCGGTTTTTGCCACTGGGATTGGAGTGAACAAAATTTTTAGAGTTACTCTTGATGGCAGGGTAGAAGAATTTGCTGGTACAGGAACTCCTGCCGTTGTCGACGGTCCGGTCGGAGAAGCCTCATTCAATGGCCCTAACGGAATTACGGTTGACAAGTATGCAAAAGCTATTTATATTTCAGAATTTGGAGGTGCAGGAGCGCTAAGAAAAATAAAACTATAGCCACAATTCTATACGTTTTGCAAAATCAAAAGATCATTATGAAGTAGCATAATGATCTTTTGTTATTATTAATGATAAAAGGTCTTCTTAAACTAATCAATCTCATAAAAGAAGTGCAGCTGTATACATTTGGTCGAATTTCATACAATTAGAGCGTAGATTTACGTAAAAAATAAGTAACTGATTATGGAATCTTTTACAATAATTCATTTCATCCTTTTTCTAGGGATAAGTCAAGGGATTTTTTTGGCAATAGCGATTCAGTGTATTCACAATAGAAACCGATTAGCAAACAGGATGTTGTCATTGATTCTTATTATAGCCGCTATTATGCTTACCGGAAGATTTTTCTTCACCATAGAAACCAATACTATTGTTTTTTTTAGGCTAGCTTTATTCGTAGACATCCTGGTATTTGTTTTTGGGCCATTACTATATCTATATTATAGAAGATTAGTGTTTCATGAAAAAGTAAAGTATACCCTTCATTACGTTAACTTCATACCCGCTATGGGCATGCTGGCATATCATATCTGGACCTATCAATATTCGTATGAAGAATTTGTACTTATGGTTCGTAACGGAAGGCTAATGATTCCTTTTTTCATCATAGAAACCGTTGGGATTGTGTTTAATCTTTATTTCTGTTATCGCTGCTTCCTGCTGATCAAAGTATATCAAAAAGAAGAAAAGAAATATTTATCCTATGCTCAAGATCTTGTACCCTATCTAATAGTTATTTTAATGATAGTTCTATTGTTTTTAATACTATGGGTGGTAAGCTATGTCTTATTTTATTTTTTGGGCATATATTCCTCATTCATTAGTTATAATGTCATATGGGTAGCGATTCCTCTATTTGTCTATATTGTTGGGTTTTATAGTCTAAAACAACCTGATATTTTTAGAATGCCTAGGGGCAAAAAGAATGACGCCCAAAATAGAGAGAGAGTAGAGGGGAAAGCACTACAGGATTTGCAAAAAAATCTTGAACACCTTATGGTACATGAAAAAATTTATCTGGATCATAAACTTACCTTAACCAACCTTGCAAAACAATTAAATACCTCTACCAATAATCTTTCTTGGTTGCTTAATAATATTCATGAGAGTAGTTTCTACGATTTTATTAATAAATACCGGGTAGAAGCATTTATAGAAAAAATTGAAAAGGGGGAACACCAAAAACATACCATACTGGCACTTTCATTAGATTCTGGATTTAACTCTAAGTCTACTTTTAATAAAGCGTTTAAAGCGGTGCTAAAGGACACACCTAGCAATTATGTCAAAAAATTGAAAGCTGTGTAAGCAGTAGAAATGGTTCGGCTGTATACAAACGGTCGATTTGTAATGATCGTAGTGATAGTTTTGAGTCGAATTTAAAAATTATCACAATGAAAACACTTTCACTTTTTGTCTTATTAAGCACGCCTTTATTATTGTCGTCTTGCTATGGAGAAGGGGTTGATCCCGATCCAGAAGTAGAAACTTTAATTAGTGATTTTGCAGCAAATGGAGCCGTATCTGTAGATAGAAACGGCAATATCTATGTTTCTGAGTATGGACGCTTTGTTGATACTGGAGGTAGCGGAACCAGAATCTTTAAACTTTCACCAAGAGGAAAAATTTTAGATACTATTCAAGGGTTGTCTGGTCCTATGGGTACTGCCAAAGACACTAATGGAAATCTTTATGTTAACAATGCAAATAATACAGTTAATGGCCAAGTACTAAAAATAGCACCTGATGGTGATAGGACTGTTATTGCAACTATCGATGGATGGCCTAGCAGTATGGCCATAGATCATGAGGATAATTTATATATATCTAATTATACCGCTCCAACGGTTCATAAAATTTCTTCTAATGGAGAAGTAACTGTATATGCAAATGATCCTAGATTATTTGGAGGAGTTGGCATTGATTTGGATAGTAAGGGGAATGTAATAGTTGCCAATTTTTATACAGCCGATATTTATTCTATAGATCAAAATGGTCAGATCTCACTGATTGCTAATATCCCTGATATTGTAGTTCAAAATTTTGGTATTGGATATATTACCGTTATCAATGATGTTATTTATGCTACCGGAATAGCAGTCAATTATATTTTCAAGGTTTCACTAGACGGTACGGTAGAAACAATTGCAGGTAATGGCGAAGCGGCACAAGTTGATGGACCATTACTTGAAGCTTCTTTTAGTAATCCTAACGGAATTGCATTCAATAAATATTTAAGAACTATATACATATCAGAGTATACGGGAGTAGGTGGATTACGAATAATAAAGCTTTAGAAGTGTCAATACGTTATAAAAAGTCGGTATAAACAGTAATCTTAAAAACAATCATTATGGTACAATCAATTTTAAAATTAAACGGAATAAAAGAGTTGAAAAAAGAAATTCAGAAAAGTATTAATGGAGGGGTGCCTACAAATGGTATCTGCCCTAGTGCAGGAGAAAGTTGTTGTTCCAGGTTTATAATTACACCCTGTTTTGGAGGTGTAACACAATTAGCTTGTGTTAATGGTATTTGGGTCGAAGTATAATTGCGTTATAACAAAGAAGCAAAAAAGAGGTTGTATAAAAAAGTAAAAACTAGATTGAATATCGGGAAGTCACTTTTTGGTACAACCTCTTTCTTACTTTTAGACGTATATATCGATTCTTAACCCATTTAGATTCTAAGATAAACCTAAAAGACTCAATTTTGAGTGTTTTATACTCGATTTCGAGTCTTTTTCATTCAATTTTGAGTGTTTTATACTCGATTTCGAGTCTTTTATACTTGATTTTGAATCTTTTTCATTCAATTTCGAATCTTTTATACTCGATTTCGAATCTTTTATACTTGATTTTGAGTCTTTTTCATTCAATTTCGAGTGTTTTATACTCGATTTTGAATCTTTTTCACTCAACGTTTAGTGTTTTTCATTCAAGAATAAATTATTTTCTTTCTTCATTTCAGAGAGAAACAATTTAGCAATATCATACGCATGCTCAAATAATTCTGATGATGACCCGCTTCGATTCATTATGATAGATACCGACAGATGATGTTCTGGGAATAAGATTAATAACGACGTTGATCCCATAGCGGTACCACCATGATGTAAAATTTGTGTTTGTATATTCGTCCCTAGTTTATCATTTACCGTATCATTGCGCCACCCTATAGCATAGTTTTGTTCATTTACTTGCCCGTTTTTTAGCGGTACCGGTTGTAGTAAAGATAACATGGTTTGTTTTGTGAAAAGTTCGTTGCTAAGAAATGCTTTGCCCAGGGTAACAAGACTCGATGGAGTTGCCAGTAGACCACCTCCGGCCCATTTATTACTGTTGTTTACTCTATAAGCTTCTTTAGTTTTAACGCCTTCTACATCATAAAACTTTGAAATAGTCGGCGATGCGATGCTCTCTTTTTCAAATATAATATCAGTTATTTTCAAAGGTTCGAATACTTTTTTAGTCATAAAACTCTCGAAATCGGTTTTTGAAGCTCCTTCTATCATAGCACTTAATACCGTATAATTATAAGAACTATAACTAAAGTCTGTTCCGGGATCGAACAGTAAATCGTCTCCATTAAAAATACCGATACTCTCCTCAACAGTATCATACTCGTCGTTGTTATAATATTCCCATACGGGGAAACAAAAACAAGTACCATAATTACGAATCCCAGAAGTATGCGATGCTAATTCTTTTAAAGTGATGGGTTTTAGAGTATTGCTGGCATAAGGCACAAAATCTTTAACTGTTGAATGTAAACTCAACTTTTCATTTTCGAGTAAAACCCCAACTCCCAAAGAAGTAAGGGCTTTAGAGGTACTCCCAATTCTAAATTTTGTATCTGTTGTTACTGCAATCTTATGTTCTGCATCTTTATACCCAATAGCATTTGACCAAACGATTCCTTTATTAGAGCTTACCGCTACAGATATTGCTGGAGCTTTAAGATTGGTGTATATAGTTTTTAGAAGATGATCTGCTTTTTTTGAAACTGAATCCGTATGTGTTATAACTGGATGTAGTTGCTCTGCTTTAGGAAGATCAAACCAACCTGAGGTGTAGTTAAAAATGGGTTCGAATAAAAAATAGCTTATAAGAAATACAATACTTACAGAACTAATGATATAGATTTTTTTCATAATAATGTGTGTTTAAAATTGGGGTGTATTTTGCCTGTTCACCCAATAGTATTAAGTGATTTTTACGTTTTTTGAAAAGTAAATAAGGAGTTAAGAAACGCTAAATTCTTTTTGTTTAGCTTTTAGCATTTGAGAAACTTTGTATAGTAAAATAATTTCTAAAATGATGGTTGGTGTAAGTAAAACCATACCTACTACCGATAAAAATATAGTGACTAAGCATGCATATGTAATAATTTCAAAAATACCGGTTAGGGTAGCGATGGTTCCCAGGGCATTTTTTAAACGTAATACAGAGATTCCAAACAATATTCCGATCACTCCAAAAGTTACGGCTTCTGCACCTAATATAAATTCTGGATCAATTGTGCCAATATAAAGTGATAAGATATCATATGCGTAAAAAATGCAACTTATAAATACTAAAATGAATGCTGTGATACGTAATAGGTAGTTTTTGAAAATCTTTCCGCTAAGAATAAATCCACGATAAAATAGAATAATCGAGACAAGAATTATAAGTTTAATTGCTGTATAAACGATATTGTTTGTAATCATTTCACCTTGAAAATGCCTGAAAAAATCCATAGCAAATTCTCCAAATCCAAGGACAAAATATACAATACCACTAATCCAGGAGATTGAAAGTTGGCGTGTTAAAAAATCAGCTTCTTTATTGTCATCAACATCAAGTAAAAGTAGTTTTTTAAATTCTTGGGTAACCGAAAAATTTGTTGTTTGAATAGTACTTATATCATACTCTAAAGCCGATAATATCGTCTTAATAGTATAACTTCTGGGAGTAACTTCTCCCGCTTCTATTCTTTGAATAGTTCTAACACTTATATTGCATTGTTCTACTAATTCTTCTTGTGTAAGTCCCTTCGACTTTCTGAGTTCAGATATTTTTAAACCTAAAGCTGGCTGTTTCATAATACGTAAGTTTTTAGTTTGATTCTTGTGATCACTAGAACTTGTTTTCATTTGTTGCAGCAATATTAAATTATAGCATTAGGTTCTCAAATATTTTGCCTTGTCTTTTACCCGTCATTAACCCGTCAATCGATTGACAGCAATGTCTTTTTAGGTTTTTAAGGTTTAAAAGTTTACTTACTTTATAATTTCAGTTTCGGTCCTAACCTTTAATGGTAGCAATACTTTTAAAGCCTTATCGACAGATTTTATATTCTCAAAAGTTAATAATAACCTCAATCCGTTTCTGGTTTGTTTTTCTTTCATTTTACAAACTCTAGGGTTTTGTTGCACAAACTGAAGCACTTTAGAAAATGCAGGACTTTGATAAAACTTGGATTGTTGATCGCTTATGAAATACCCAATTAATTTATCTTGTTTCATGATAATCTTCTCTAGGCCAATAGAAGTAGCGATCCACTTGATTCGAACAGAGTTTAACAAATCTATAGCTTGATCTGGTAGTTCGCCAAAACGATCAATTAAACGATTTTCATACCCTTGTAGACTTTCTTCGTCTTTAATTGCATTAAGTTCGGTATACAAGTTTAATCGCTCGGTAATGTTATTGATATAATCATCAGGAAACAATAACTCGAAATCGGTATCTATTTGGGTGTCTTTAAGGAATACTTTCTCTTTTGATGCATCTTCGTAAAGGTCTGCGAATTCATTTTCCTTGAGTTCTTCGATAGCCTCGTTAAGGATTTTTTGGTAGGTATCAAATCCGATTTCATTTATAAAACCACTTTGTTCGCCGCCTAACAGATCTCCGGCTCCGCGAATCTCTAAATCTTTCATGGCGATGTTAAATCCGCTACCCAGGTCAGAGAATTGCTCAAGTGCAGTAATACGTTTTCGTGCATCATCGGTCATTGCAGAATAGGGCGGAGTAATAAAATAACAAAAAGCTTTTTTATTGCTTCGACCCACACGACCACGCATTTGATGCAAGTCTGAAACACCAAAATTATTCGCATTATTAATAAAAATAGTATTCGCATTGGGGACATCTAATCCACTTTCAACAATGGTAGTAGAAACCAATACATCAAATTCGCCATTCATAAAAGAAAGCATTAGGCCTTCTAGCTTTTTACCTTCCATCTGGCCATGACCTACACCCACTTTGGCATCGGGTACCAGGCGTTGTATCATGCCAGCAACTTCTTTTATATTTTCGATTCGGTTATGAATAAAAAACACCTGTCCGCCGCGTTGTATTTCGTAACTCACAGCATCCCGTATCGTTTCTTCGGCAAATCGTATCACATTGGTCTCGATAGGATATCGATTTGGGGGCGGAGTAGTAATTGTAGATAAATCACGAGCTGCCATTAAACTAAACTGCAACGTTCTTGGGATGGGTGTAGCCGTTAGTGTTAAGGTATCTACATTTTCTTTAATGGTCTTGAGCTTATCTTTTACCGATACTCCAAATTTTTGTTCTTCATCGATAACAAGTAATCCGAGGTCTTTAAATTTTACATTTTTATTGACCAATTGATGTGTACCAATAATAATATCCACTTTACCTGCTGCAAGATCCTCGAGAGTTTCTCTTTTTTGTTTCGCTGTGCGGAAACGGTTTATATAATCTACCACAACGGGAAAATCTTTTAATCGTTCTCTAAATGTTTTGGCATGCTGAAAGGCAAGGATGGTTGTTGGTACCAAAATCGCGACTTGTTTACCATTATCTACTGCCTTAAATGCTGCGCGAATGGCAACTTCGGTTTTACCGAAACCAACGTCACCACATATTAGACGATCCATTGGGCGCTCGCTTTCCATGTCTGCTTTTACAGCTTCGGTGGCCGTACTTTGATCTGGAGTATCTTCGTAGATAAAAGAGGCTTCTAACTCGTGCTGAAGATAACTATCCGGATTGTATTGAAACCCCTTTTGCAACTTTCGCTTTGCGTATAGCTGTATAAGATTAAAAGCAATATGTTTTACTCTGGCTTTGGTTTTTTGCTTTAATGTTTTCCAGGCTTTTGATCCTAGTTTATAGATCTGCGGAGCTTTACCATCTTTGCCATTAAATTTTGAAATTTTATGAAGCGAATGTATGCTTAAATACAGTACATCCCTCTCTCCATAAATTAGCTTGATGGCCTCTTGTTTTTTGCCATCTACATCAATCTTTTGTAATCCACCAAATTTTCCGATCCCATGGTCAATGTGGGTTACATAATCTCCTACTTCGAGATTGGTCAATTCTTTTAGGGTTATGGCCTGTTTTTTAGCATACCCATTCTTGAGATTAAATTTATGGTAGCGCTCAAAGATTTGATGGTCTGTATAGCAGGCAATTTTTTGATCGTGATCAATAAAGCCTTGAAATGCAGAAAAAACAATAGTTTCATATTGTTTTACATCGAGATCGGCATCATCAAAAATATCATGAAAACGCTTAGCTTGCTGTTCGCTTACGCAAAAGATATAATTCTTGTATCCATTTTCATGATTCTCGTTCAGGTTTTGGATTAATAGATCAAATTGTTTGTTGAATGAAGGTTGAGGCTTGGTGTCAAATTTTATAGCATAATCTGCCTTGGTTAAGGGTCGGTTTCCGATTTCGACTAAGGTAAAATCCAAAAGTTGTTTTTTGATTAACTCAGAATCGGCAAAAAGTTCTTCGGGTGTACTGTGTTTAATTTCTTCAGAAAGGGTGCTGAACGCTTCTTTGGCCTTTTCAAAATTTTTATCAATTCGTGCAGAAAGCAGATCGATATCTTTAGCAAAAACTACGGTCTTTGAAGCAATATATTTTAAGAAACTCTCTCGAGTTTCTTGCATAGCTTTGTTTTCTACATTAGGAATGATAGTGATTTTTTTGATTTTTTCGGTAGAGAGTTGCGTTTCTACATCAAAGCATCGAATACTATCTACTTCATCCCCAAAAAACTCGATACGATACGGTTCGTCGTTACTAAATGAAAACACATCTACGATCCCACCACGTACCGAAAACTCACCAGGTTCGGTAACAAAATCTACTCTCTGAAAATGATATTCGAATAATACCTCGTTTACAAAATCAAGAGATAAGGTGTCACCAGTTGCTATTTTTAAGGTGTTTTTCTCCAGTTCTTTTCGGGTAACTACTTTCTCGAATAACGCATCGGGATAGGTAATAATCAATGCGGGTTTTTTTCTAGAGTTTATTCGATTAAGGACCTCGGCTCTTAGCAATACATTGGCATTATCGGTTTCTTCAATTTGGTAGGGCCTGCGATAACTACCGGGATAGAATAGTACATTCTTATCACCCAATAATTGTTCTAGATCATTAAGGTAATACGCAGCTTCTTCTTTATCATTAAAAATGCATAGAAAGGGGGTGTCTGCGGTTTCAAATACATGCTCTATAGCAAATGATAATGACGATCCGATAAGACCCTGAAGGTGTGTTTTTGCTTCAGACTGGGCAATAGCTTTCCCCAGTTTCTGCAATGGCAAAGACTGTAAAAAAGTTTGCGTGATTAGGGTTGTACTCACGTAAGAAGGATTTTAGCGCAAATATAAGTATTGAATTGATGTGGTTAAAATTGTTGAATAAAATGTTTTTAAATTGATGATGGTATTATAAATCCGATAATCACCAACAATAGCGCAAAAATCGTTGTCCACTAGTAAATTTTTAAACCCCTAACCTTAAAAAAGATACTTTGTATACCAGTATTCGGGAGTCAAACTTCAAAAATCATGAGTCCGACCGCAAATCTACCGCATCAACTTACAAACGAAGTGGGTAAACTGACAAAGCTACCGGGCCGACTCGCAAATCTACGGCGACAACTGACGAAGTTACAGGAAACTTTAACAAATGAAGTCCCCCAACGCACAAAATTACCGGGCTCTTTAACAAATGTAGTGGGCAGACCTGGTAACAAAGACCCCCGGGGTACTTCTGAAGTACCCCTATACCTTTCTTTTGATGGTTGAGGGATATGCTTCCTAACCAAATTGAGCGACCAATTTATCAAAATCAGCTTCAGCATTATATAGGTGCGGCGAAACACGCATTGCAATACCGCGAAACGATACTATAATATTTTCTTGTTTCAATTTTGCTTTTAATTTCTCTACATCCATATGTTTTGGCAAATAGATCCCAAAAAGATGATGTGCTCTGTAATCATCTTCCTCGATAAAACACCCTAAATCCCGAAGCTGGTGTACCGTATTCTGAGTGATATTTTTACAATATTCTTGTATTGCAGCTGGAGTCCATTCTATAAGCTGTTCTATGGATCTAATTAGCATGGGCGTGAGTGCAAAATTACTGGATTCTCCTACAGAATATCGCGCGGCTTTTTCCTGGTATCGATCCTCGTACTGGGTGAGGTTGGTAAAATCTTCACTATGATAACGATTCATCCAGCTATGTTCAATAGGTGTTCCTTCATTAAAGGCATCACTGTAATACGCCATCCCTGTAGAATAAGGGCCAAGCATCCATTTATATCCCCCACAAACTAGGGCGTCGGGCTCAATCTCTTTTACAGAAAAAGGTAAAGCACCAATGCTTTGTGTACCATCTATAATGAGCATGGCATTTACCGATTTGGTTTTTTCTCTTATGGCTTTAAGGTCAAACAGCGTTCCGTCGGCCCAATGCACATTGGCCATTGCAATTACTGCAGTTTTTGTAGATATAGCTTCGAGAATACTTTGATTCCAAAGAGCCCCGCGGTTTTCAAAACTATGTGGAGGTTTAATGATTTTTACAACCGCTCCCTTTTTCTTAGCCACTTCTTTCCAGATATACACATTGCTGGGAAACTGTTCGTCTACCAAAAGAATCTCATCACCTTTATTGATCGACGTATTATTAGCGGCATTTGCCAGGCCATAGGATACCGAAGGGATAATGGCCGTATTTTTATAATCCGGAGCTTCTATCAAGGCAGCAAAACGTTGTTTCAGAATTTCGCGTTGGTTGAAGAAATCTTCGGGTAAAATTTCATTAGGTTTGGCTTTTCGGGCAATGGCTTTCAATCCGACCTGCGTTACCGATTTTAATTGGGGAGACATATACGCACAATTTAAATATGTGGTATCATCAGAAAGGTCAAAAAGATGTTTTTGGTGTTGCATGCATTTTAATTTGAAACTAAAATTACTTTTTCCTTGGTGTATCAAAAAGTGTTTAGGAAAATATTAGGAGTTATTTGCCCATGTAAAGTCATATTCGTTCCTATACATTTAGGGGTACTCATCTCATTTATATTTTCACTAATATTGTAGTATGACCCTTTGTATCCTAAAAAAGAATAGCGTTACAAGACCCCTGCAAAGAGGTCTAGTTGTTTTTTTGTGTTTTTTGGTGTGTACCGTATCCTTGTATTCGCAGTCTTTTCAATCTCATGCAGATAGTCTGCAAAAGCTACTTCAGAAACCCATAAGCGATTCATTAAAACTTCAGTATAATATGGATCTGGCTCATATCTACATGGATTTGGATCCTTCAAAAATGATGGGATATGCCGATAACGCTTTGGTTTTGGCAGAAAAATTAAATTCTGAACAGGACAAAGCATTTATTTACAATTATAAAGGAGTTTATCATTGTAAAAAAGGAGAATTTCAATTAGGATTGCAACATTTTCTTTCTGGATTAAAGATTATGGAGAAAACTAATCACACGAGAGGACAAGCAGAGGGCCTGATGAATATCGGAAACCTGTATCTTACTATCGAGAACTATAAAGAATCCGAAAAATACCTGTTTCGAGCACTAGAGATGTCTAAGCTGATCAAAAGTGAAAACAGTATTATGATGATCAATAATAACCTCGGGATCCTTTTTTCGAGACGAGGTGATCTTGATAAGGCACTACAGCATTATGACCGAGCACTAGAAAAAGCAAAAGAACTATCTCACAAAAACCAAATGATCAGCTTATATATTAATACGGCTGATATTTACTTGCAGAAGAAAGACTATAAAAATGGGGAGTCTTATTATGGCGAGGCCATGAAATTAAGTACTGAAGTAGGAAATTTTGTAGCCGAAACTCAAATTAAAATCGCCTTGGGGCAGGTGTATACATTTAGAGGTGATTTCTCACAAGCCACCAAATACCTTGAAGAAGGCCTAAAACAAGCCATTACTATTGAAGCTAATGATCTTGCGTCCAAGGCCTACTATAATTTGTCTGAGATCTATGAACAACAAGGAAATTTTGAAAAGGCACTTAAAATTAAAGAAAAATATAGCCTTACCAAGGATACATTAGGTAGAAATATTATTAAGATGACCAATGTTCTTTCGGCTTACGAAGTGGATAAAAAGGAGGAAGAGATCATCGCAAAAGAGAGTGAGTTGAAAAAGACGACTACTCAAAAGAAAATGATAACCATCATTGGAGTAATTGTGTCTTTAGGCTTGTTATTTTTAGGTGGATTTATGTATTTCAGAAAACAAAGATTGGCCAGGGAGAAGAAGCAAGTCGAATGGGAGAATAACATTTTAGGACAGACTAATGTAGATCTTAAGAAAAGGCTTGAAATGCTATCTGACCAAATTAAAAACAAACCAGAAAAAGTAGACGATCCCGAACAGAAAAATAAAAAATATCGTACCTCTACATTATCAGAAGAAGAAAGAGAAAAATACATGCAACAAATTCTGGATTTTATGGAGACCGAAAAACCATATCTGGATAGCGAATTGACATTAGGAAAATTAGCCGAAGAATTAACGATGGTACCTTATCATCTTTCTGAAGTTCTCAACGAGGCATTAAGAAAGAGTTTTTATGACTTTATTAATATTTATAGAGTAGAGGCTGTAAAACAATTTATGGCAGACCCAAAAACATCGAACCTTACCCTATTAGGGATTGCCTTTGATGCAGGTTTTAATAGTAAAACCGCTTTTAATCGCGCTTTTAAGAAAGCCACAGGTTTATCTCCTTCTAAGTATCGTCAAAAACACATACAAGAAAAACTCTCAAAGGAAGTATAAAAAAAACAGGAAATCCTTTCAATAGGTGCCGCTTAATCGAACGGCACGAAAAAGGGAAATTTAACCTTTAATTTTGAGACATACTTAAAATAGGATGTTTTTACAAGATCAATTGCAAATTGTAGGATTAGAGGGAATATGGAAGAAAATAGAGCCAAATCTGAAGCGTTCTATCAAGTTAAAACCCAAAATTTGTAGTATCAAAAACAGCCTTTCTATTATAGGAGGAACTCCCGTTGCGACTAATGGGTTTAAATGGCCACTCAATCTAGATGGAGAACATTTATCTTTTATTGCACAAATAAACTTAGAGGATATTACACCATTAGACCGAC
The DNA here is from genome assembly GCF_040786285.1 of Aquimarina penaris. Classification (NCBI taxonomy): domain Bacteria; kingdom Pseudomonadati; phylum Bacteroidota; class Flavobacteriia; order Flavobacteriales; family Flavobacteriaceae; genus Aquimarina; species Aquimarina penaris. The sequence continues at coordinate 393,201 of NZ_JBFMKQ010000001.1, read as the reverse complement.
GAGGAGTATTACCTGGCCACGGAATGCTGTATTTCTTTTATGATGCTTTTTACCAGCCTTCAGGATACAAAAATGAGCATCAAAACAGTTGGAAAGTTATTTATGAGGAAATAAAACCGTTAAAAATGGTAAAAACTCCTTATCCACAAGATTTGCTGATACGCAATAATCAGATTACAAGCGTATTCGAAAAATTAATATTTCATGAGTTTGAAATTGACTTTCATTCAGAATATACTGTGCCGCCATATGAATCAGAATTCGTAAAATCTTTGCATCTGGATTTTGATGACCTTTGGAAATATGAACAATTTTATTTTAAACAGGTCAACCAGAAACCACGGTATAGAATGCTGGGATTTCCCGATAGAAAAATGGTGAACACTGATATGATAGCCATTTGTAGACTCACAGGCAATGACATGGATCATTATCCATTGGGGAATAGTGGGTATAATCTTCCAGAACCTATAGACAAAAATGAAGAATGGATATTGCTGCTGCAAATGGACTCGGATCTAGAGGTAGGTATGGCTTGGGGAGGCGAAGAAATGGGAAGAATCTATTTCTGGATTAGAAAACTAGACCTATTGCAGAAGAATTTTGATCGATGTTGGGTTATCTTAGAGGTATAATTATTAAAAATTGTTATGTGCCAAAAAGCGTCAATTCTAGTATTTTGCCGTAATGAAATGAAGACAAAATGTATCGAGAATAGCTTTTTTGGATCCAAAATTTTATTCTCGATAGCCCTGCTAAGCATGTCGAAGTAGTAGAATTTAAAACATAAAAAATATCCAAACACATTGCAGATTTGTTAAAATGAAAAATATCAAAAAGATTTTTATAGCATTAATAGCGATTGGATTTTTCAATCCTTGTTGTGCACAACAAAATAATACTATGCAACAAAAAAAAATAATTAAAGAAGATATTCAGTTTGCTATCGGAGGGCAAAAGTGTTTTCGAGAATCCTTGGATATTCCTCTTACTTGTTCAGAAGAAAAACTGCTGCGATTATTAGATAAAAAAGGGATAGCTCTAAGAGGGGTTATTGGGCGTAACTTAGGTGGAGTTACCAGAATGGATTGCTCTGAAATAAAAACATGGAAATCAATACCCGAGTATTTAGCGACCAGAATATATAAGCTAAGTAAAGAACTTATAGTGGTTTTTAAAGAAGTTGAAGATAGCGAATTGATCCTGGTTACTTTTATGGGGAATAATGATAAAGAAATTGAACGGCTGTTAGAAGAATTAGAACTAAACGTATTAGAGAATTCTGAAGCCGAAAATTTAGAATTATTTGAAGATGAATCTAGAATAACCGAAAGGATACGGCTTATGTTGGGGACTAATATTTTGACTTTCACTCCAAAATACCCCTATCATCATTTTTTTATTGATAATTCTAATGAAAACAATTCCAAAACTGAAGCAACCAAAAGAGCTTTCTTTTTAGACCATAGAAAATATGATTTAGCACTTATATTTGATTTCAAATCATCTTCAAATTAAAACTAAACCTATGAGCATAACCAATTATAAATATCAAAGAAACTTCAATACCGAAGAATATGATAGAGCGCATAATCTTTTCTATCTGTCTATTCACCCAAAGGCCAAAAAACTGATAGGAAATAAAAAGGATGCAGACGATGATTTGACCAAAGTATCCAATATTGTAATCTATGATGTAACCCATAAACGCTCTAAAGTATTATTTGACAATGTAACAGACAAAGAAGTGATTACACATCTGCTTTTCGAGACTGGATATGATGAGAAAATGCAGGAAATTATATTTAATAGACAGAGTAGTAAAATCCAAAATAATCACGCTATTGCACATAGACAAACGTACAATCAGCTACTGATCTGTCAGGAAAACATAGATACGCACGATAAAAAACTATGGATTAGTAAAAAAGATGGAAGCTCCTTAACCTTGTTGGCAGAACTTGATCCTACCACCGAATGGCGACTTGATGTATACAATCGTAAGATTAGAACATTTAGGAGAAGCACAGAAAATCCTTCTATTCAGGATTACGATTGGTGATTCTTTGTTCTCTTGATAAGCCGATTATAATTGGTGTATTCATTGCAATGTATAAAGAGGTTCCGCTTTATTAAGAGGGTCGAAATCCCTGAAATTACGTTTTACTTTCACATCATAATTAATCTTTAATCTTAAAAAACAAAAATTATGAGTTTAGCAGAAAAACGAGCAATGAAAAGTTTCAAAGAAAATATATATCCCGATTTAGAAAAAAAGATTTTGGATGCTGCAGGCTACGATCTAGAGTTAGAAGTTAACTTTGACACATTAGGAAAATATAGTGCCGATGATACTACAGATTATACAAGATTTTATGATAATGATCTCCCTAAGATCTATTTCGAGCCAGTAGCGTTAGCACTAGCAGAAATAACACATGATGAGATAGGCAAGGAAGCATTACAAGAAGCAGTAAAGAAATTGATAATCACTAATACGTACAAAGTGACAGGGGCTACACTTGAGGACGGCGTATTGACTTTTGATTATCGTTTCACCAACGCCAATGAGGTAGATAATCGTAAGCAAATGATTGTCCAGGCGTTGGAAAAAGCTCTTTAATACTATTGGGCTTTGTAATTGACCACCGAACTCAATGGGGAGAGTTCGGTGGTTTTTTTTATATTCGATAAAAAGGAGAAATGAAAAAGAAATGGGATGAAATTATAAAGTACTGGAAAGGCTTTGATACAGTTTCGCTAGATAGTCTAAATTCTGGTGCAAGCCTCGATGAGTTATTACTATTGGAAAGCTATATTGGTCAAACCCTCCCAAAAAAATTTAAAGATTTCTATCAAATACATAATGGATGGAAAGAATCTGTTATTTTACCACACCCCAGTCAGCTTCTTTCGACCGAGGAGATTCTGGATCAATGGAATTTATTAAATAGACTATACAATAATGAAGTATATGAAGAAGACGAATATTACCAAAGTTCTTCGGGTACTAAAGAAGTAAAAAAAGTAAAATGGAATAAAAACTGGATTCCTTATACAAGATGCTCTAGAGGCCGAGATTTTTATTGCCTTGATTTCGACCCTTCAGACCATGGAGTTAAAGGACAAATATTATTTTTTTCTATTGACCTTGGAGATAGAGAGTTTGTTTCTACATCTTTTGAGCAGTGGATTGAAAATTATGTGCATAATCTATTAAAAGAAAGAAAGTCATAAGGATGAACAACAAAGAAAACAATACCATCATTAATGAAGAGCATTACCGTTTAGCTCCATTTTCATATGGTGAGGATTTTAAGCAGGATGATGTCAATGTAACTATGGTCTCTCCTTTGCTTTTGGCCACGGGCGTTGTTCATTTTTTACACACCTGTACTGATTCTCGAAAAAAAGAAGAAATATGTAAACAACTTAAGATTTCTGTAGATGGTTATGTGTCAGACAGGTTTTGTATTTATGTAGAAGATCAAACCGGCCTTTTACCATTGGCCGAATATCTTGAAAAGAAAAAAAGTAAGCTCAATGCACCATTTTATCTCTCAGAATACTTTGATTATGTTTCTGTAAATACTGCCGAAGCTTTTAAATTTAATCCAGCAGAATGTTATAAAAATGTAATCTCCTACTATCACGGAATACCCGGCTGGCCTAATCATAAGTACATTAAAAAAGAATATATGAATTTGCCATCCTGGGAACAAAAAGACCTATGTCATACCTTTATTGACTATTTTTCGACGCACAGGATCGAACCCGATGTGCAAAAGAAACAAAGAGCATATGATTGGTTACTATCTACTAGAAAATACAAGCGACTTCTAGTATTAGGAAAAGTGTTTCCTACTACCCCTAATTCTATGATGTTATATGATAAAAGCGCTAAATCAAGTAAAACGCAGTATGATACTCCCGAGAAAGTAGAAGAAAAGTTAAATTCTCTTCTAGAAGGAATGATAAAATTAATAGAGTCTATTACTTTATTTACTGGCAATGCACCTTATTTTGGGAACTATAATCTTCAATCATTAAAGGATATTTACAACCATCACAAAGGGTTTACATACAATATATATAACCCGATTTTTAAGAAATTATCTTTCAAAGGGACACAGCTTAATCATTTTATGTTTTTAGAAGAATGCCGGCGCTTGGCAGATGTTCATTTGTATCATGAGACTTCGAAGGAAGAGTACACAATTCTTGATAATTTTTCGAGAATGGTTAATACAATATTCAAACAGATACAAGAGATTACCGATCAGGCGATGAGAAGAATGTGGTAAGCCTATATTTCTTAAAACAAAGACCTCTCAATCAAGCGGTACGATATGTTATAAACTTGTACTTATCTTAGTTAAAATTATTAAATATATGAATACAAGTGACCATGTTTATATTCTACAAGCCATGCGTTTTTGGTTGGATGATATGCACAGAAAAAATTATGAGCGAATCGGCATAGATCCAGATGACGAAGAGTTTATGATGCAAGTATCTATGAATTTTGACAAATTGTTTGAGGAGTACCAACAGGCATATGATCCCAATACTAATATGGTGAACCCAGAATTATTAAAATGGGAAGCATGGAAAGTATTACCTCAATGGCCAGAAGATCTTGCTTCGTATTTTCCTGAAGACAAAAGTGCTGTAGAAAAAGCCAGAGCTTTAATGCAACTTCCATTCGAGACTATCGAACCTTGTTTGCCGATTTTACTCACTTGGTTGCAAGACGTAAATTGGCCCATTGCGGCAGCTATTGTAAAACCGCTTAGAATGCTAAAAGAAAAACTGGTTCCTGCATTAAAAGAAGTTGTATTAATGGCGATACAAACCGAAGATCATTTTTGGGCATACAATCTTGTACAGCAATTAATTAATGAGCTTTCTACAGAGGATATTCGCCCTTTAGAAAATGAGTTATGTCGTTTGGTTAATAGTGAAGATGAAGAACTGGGAGTCATGGCATTAATGTTGCTTTCTAGACATAATCTTTGGAATACAGAAATGATACAAAAATGGGCAAAAATAAAGAGAGGAGCGTATGCCGAATGGGTAAAAGAACTAGATCAAATAATTGATTAAATAAAAACAATGAACCTAAGAAATACATCAGACCTAATATCATCAAGAGAAATTAATCCAAGATGGAGTGTGTCTGTCGAAGTCCCTCATAAAACGACAACAACATGTATTGGATTAATTACTCCAAATGTTAGCGAAAGCCGATGTTTTAAACTTAAGGGATTGATTGTTTTGTTAGAAGAAGCATTACAAAAGGATTTGTCTGAAGAATCAGCCTCCTTGCTTACTCGAGTATTTAAGGTACTCACCAATGAACTCTATAAAAAGAATGATTTAAATACCAATAGCGTTAGCACCAAGAAGAAACAATGGATCGTTGCCTTAACAGAAGCAATACATCTTATTTCGGATACAGAGCTTTCTTATGAAATTGAGGATGGTCGTAAGTTATTATGGTTTCTTGATCAACACAAACAATGTTCTGAAAATGTAGCTTTTGAATTAGTATGGGGTAATGTTGAGGACATGTTTCGAATGGGGGGACTACCTTGTACCAACTTTCTTTCAATAAACTCAAAAAGAGAAATTAAAGAAGTATTATGGTTAGAGCATGATTTTACTCATAGTTACGGTATCGACAGACTATGGCTTACCAATGAATGGTTAGAAGATCCTATATTGTTATACATCTGTAAGCAATCGGGTGGCGATGTTACTACCTTCGAACGTTTTTTTTATAGCGCATTAGATCCTTACAAATACCAGAATCTATTGCTAACCGTAGAAGAAGTATTACCCGTTTTTATCAAAATAAGAGATTGGATACAATCACAATCGTATATACATCTTGTAGATCTTTTAGAACAAAAAGGTATGCTTCCTGTATATTTGAGATATTTCAAAAAAAAGGAGTTAGAACAAGACCTGGATACGTTGATAGAAAAATTAAATAGTGTTTCCTTAAAGGACAAAATATTCAAAGAAATCTCTTTTTGAGAATGTTAACATAATTTACTAGATGATGAATATAAGAGAAAAAATAAAAGCATTATTTAAAAATATCGATAGTATAGATATTCATGCAAAAGATGCAATGGGCGAAACCGCGTTAATGCATGCATGTCGCCAAAATCTGGATGCAACTGTAGAATTACTCATAAAAAAAGGTGCTGATGTAAATTATTATAACGAGAAAAGTATTGGTGGGCCAACCACCGCTTTAATGCATGCGGCAGAGACCAATGCCTTAGAAACGGTAAAACTTCTAATAGATAACAATGCAGAGATAGAGGCTCATCATAAAGTAAATGGTATGACCGCCCTTATGTTTTCTGCAAAAAATGACTCAAAGGAGGCAGCAGAATTGTTGCTGCAATCTGGTGCTAAGCTCGAGGCAAAGACTTTTGGGCCAATAGGCGCAGGTAAAACGGCTCTTGTTTTTGCGGCGACAGAGAATCATAGAGAAATTGTAGATCTTCTAATTCAAAAAGGCGCCAAAATTAAGCCATTAAGAGCGATTGATAGGAAAAAAATTCCTGTGGCAATGGTGAAATGGTTAAAAATGAAAGGAGTGCTTTGATTGTTAGAAACCATGAAATATAAAAAGGCCAAAAATCATTGATTTTTGGCCTTTTCAATACATTTTTTAATCAGTATTAAGTAGTCTTATTGTTGACAAATATCTGTTATATCTTCATTATCAGGGTTCGTTTTGGTTTCAGTGGGACATGTCCAATTATCACAAGTATCACCAGTATTAACTGGTAAGACATCAATAAGGCCAGGTATATGACCACCTTTAATATGATGTAAATTGTTGAGTTTGGTAATGGTAATTTTTCTCAGATTTAATTTTTTGTTTTTCATTTTTTTTACTTTTAATGTGAGATTGAATCAGAAATAATAAATTATTATAAAAATCATTTTCAATTCTTTAAAAACAGCAAGAGAATTGCGCTACAGACATTGCGTTTCCCCGATTAAATATCTATGGAAAATTAGTTTATCATTATTACTTCAAATAGGGTTGATAATACAACAACTGCATTATTTTTAATTGCTTCTTACTTTTTACTATGCAGGAAATACAATTTTTTAAACAGTATTGAGTATTCTTAGTCTGGACAAATTTCTGTTAAATCTTCATTGTCAGGGTTTGTTTTGGTGTCATCTGGACATCCAGCTTGGATACAAGTCTGAATGCTAAGGCCGTTGTCAAGAGTAGGTACACCTGTAAAACCAATTTGCCCTCCTCTAATATGATCTAAATTATTGAGTTTAGTAATGGTGATTTTTCCCAGGTTTAATTTTTTGTTTTTCATTTTGTTTACTTTTAATGTGAGTTTGAATTAGAAATAATAAACCCGTCTAAATTATTCTACAGATATTGTATTCCCCAATCGAATATCTTCATAGAATAGGTTTATTAATTTGACTTCAAAGATAGTTGATAATATAACAACTATTTTATTTTTTTATTGCGGCTTGTTATTTTTCTGATAACACTTGCTATTTCAACTTTGACTAATTTCTAGTTGTTTTTCTAATTCTTTTATAAAGTATGAAGGATGAATTCCATTCAGTTTATAAAAAGCTTTCGAAAAAGCATCGGTGGTATTAAAACCAATTTCTTGTGCAATTGCTTTTATCGTATACTTTCTAAATTTAGTATCTGTTTTTAGTTTTACTATAGATTGATCTATTCTTAAATCATTGATATATTGATTAAATGATTTCTTTTTATAGGTGTTGATAATTTTAGAGAGATATTTAGAATTGGTCCCAAATTTCTTTGATAATACATGTATTGATAAATTAGATTCAATAAACCCCAATTCGCTTTCAAAAATGGTTAATTGGTTAAGAATCTCTTTTATACTCTCTTCGGGGATAGCAAGTTTTGTTTTCTCTTTAGGCAGTACTCGCTGTTTTTGATTAGTGTCTTTGTAGTAGAGTTCCTCAAAACGTTGTTTGTATTGCTTTTGTCTTCGTCTATTAATCAACCACAAAGCGAACAATATTAAAGTAGCAGCTGCTAATATACCAATCACCATATAGGATGTTCGTTTTCCGGTTTCTAAGCTATCTATAATTTCTTGTTTTTCTGAAAGTAACCTGGGAGTGTCATAATCCTGTACAACCGTTTTTATGAGATATCGATAATTGGTATGTAGTACGCTATCTACAGTGATTAACCGTTCAATGTATTTTAACTGATTATCCTGATCACCCAGCTTTTTATAGTAATTGATTAAGATTTCATAGTTTTCCCGATTATTAGGCATAATCTCGGATATTTCCTGAAATATATCATCTACCTTAATATGCGCGGTAATGGCTTCTTTTTCTTTTCCTAAGGCTGCTAGTGTTTTACCATAATAAAAATAGGCCATAGAAAGATTAGCTTCATCTCCATTGGTTTTTAATTTTTCAATGGCAATTGATAAACTATCCTTGGCGTTTGTGAAGTTCTTTTTATCAAATAGATTAATGCCTTCGTTTAGGGTGAAATAATACTTAAAATCTTCTTTATTGAATGTTATTGATTCTTTATACCCAAGAGTATTAATAATGGTTGCAGAATCTAGTTTTTTGTTTAAGTTATACGTATCAGATAGTGCAAATAATGTACTTAAATATATACTGGGTTTACTTTTCTTCAGCTTTAAATAATACTTATAACATTCTCGAAGCTCTTCTAATGCCGTTTTATGTTCTCCAATTCTACTTTTTAATACACCAATACTTTTTTTACTAACATAAAAGAGGTTAACGTTGTTAGCTTCTTTTGCTTTTTCATTGGTTTTAAGATGCAGATCAAGGGCTTTTTTAAAGTTTCCTTTATTGTATTCGAGTTTTCCTTTAATAAAATAGGATAGGGCTGGGTAGAATTTGGTATTCAAATTCTTAGAAAATAGAATCATACTATCCACATATTTCTCGGTAAGTACATTATCTTTAATAATACCCGAGTAATAATGAAAACCATTTACTATTTTAATAGTATCGACATCTTTTTTTGCTTTATAAAGATAGGTTTGAGCATACTTAAATGCTTTTGCCGAGTCTCTTGCATTTTGAGACACCATTTTTTTTAGATAGGCATATTCTTTGGTGAGTAAGCTATCAGTAGGAGTTTGAAAGGCAAAAAGATTGACACTGCTACAGGATAGGAATAGTATAAAAAACAGAGGTGTAAAATACATACTTTTTATACGTGATAGCGTAATAGTACACGGCATCTATAGATATTTTGGTTACACAAATTTAAATATTTACGTATAAAAAATGCAATGTTTAGTTTTTATGTTTTTTGATAGTACTAAGCGAATACTTCTTATCGTAAAAATAGATTGCTCTTGATTACTATTTATTAATTTGATTTTCATTGTTTTGTGATTTTTTTAATACCTGCTGATTCCCAGAAAACACAAGATATTTTCCTTGAAAAGAGGTCTACTTCGTTTGTTTAAATAAAACGAGCTTTTCTTAATAAACGTAAAGTATGTATTGAAGTTGCGATTATAATTTACTTATTACAAAAGCAAAGACATATTCTCTCATTCGAAGTAATTTAAAAAATCAACCACCGAGGTCTAAATTTTTACGGTTACCTCTAATTGCATGAGAATATACTGAAAAAAGGATCATTAGAAATTTTAAAAGGAGTAGAGTTTAGTTATATTTGCGGCAAATTAAACAAAAGTACATGATGTCAATATCTGATTTATTTGATAGCGGGTTTCAGAAGCGAAATAAAGATCATTTTGCAGCAATCGTTAAAGTAGCGATGAGTGATGGTGTAATCACAGATGAGGAGAAAGCCTTTTTAGACAGGCTGGCTCGCAGACTGGATATTTCTGAGACTGATTACAAAGAAATTTTAAAAGATTATCAATCTCATCCCATTAACCCTCCGGTAAGTTATGATGTGCGTTTAGAACGTCTGTTTGATTTGTCAAGAATGGTATATGCAGATAGTATTAAAGGCGATGAGCAGGTTGTTTTGTTAGAAAAACTTAGTATAGGATTAGGGTTTAGTTCTGAAAACGCAAAATATGTGGTGGATAAAGCGCTAAACCTTGTAGGTAAAGGTATTGATGTAGATGCCTTTGCCGAAGAAATTAAGAATATGAATAGATAGTCTACCTATTCTACAGATATACAAAGGCTGCCTAATCGGCGGCCTTTTTTGCTATTTGTTTTGTGATTTTATACAATAGATCTTTTTGCTCAAATGGCTTATGAATAAAGTCGTCCATTCCCGATCGAATACATTTATCTTTTGTTGATTCATCGGCCTTTCCCGAAAAACCAATGATGGGAATTTCGGAGATAAATTTATCTCCATAGTTATTTCTAATCATACCGGTGGTTTGAAAACCATCTATTTTAGAAACAGTAAGATCCATCAAAATCAAGTCATATTTACGCCGCTCTATATATTGAATGGCTTCTTGGCCATTTATAGCAATATCAACAAAAAAATTGCCTTGAGAAATCAATATTTTCATGATCAGATATTGTGTGATTTCTTCATCCTCTACAAGAAGTATCCTAAATTTTCCCTTGTTTTCGGGTAGTTTATATTTTTTCTTCTTCCTTTGTTGGAGCGATGCAGCGGTTTTAGTCACCTCAAACTTAAACGGAAGTTTAAGATTAAATGTAGTTCCTTTTTCTGGTTGACTATCTACTTTTATTTCGCCATTAAAAAGGTCGACCAGGTTTTTTACAATGGCAAGCCCTAAACCAGTTCCAGAAATTTGCCTATCCAGATTAAAACGGGTAAAGCGTTCAAAAAGATGAGGTATATTTTCTTCAAGTATACCTATTCCGGTATCCTCAATTTTAAAATTAAGACTTAATTTATTGGTGCGTTGGTAGTTTTTGCTTATCGATAAGGTAACGCTCCCTTCTTCCGTGAATTTGAATGCATTATTCAATAAATTATTTAAAATTTGATAAAGCCGTGTTCTATCTCCGATTATATATTCTTGTATGTTGGGATCGATATTAATATCAAAAGCTAGTTCCTTTTCTTCGGCTATTTTAGAATATGATTCCCTAAATCCATTAATTAGACTTTCGAATGAGAAACGCTCTTCGACAATTTTTAATGTTCCGGATTCGATTTTAGAAATATCAATCATATCATCAACAAGGGCATTAAGGTGATGACTTTCTCTTTTTATGATTCTTGTGAGTTCTTCTTGCTCAAAACTTAAGTTGGTTTTCTCTAAAACCTCTACAAACCCCAAAATACTAGTCAATGGGGTTCTTATTTCATGATTAATGTTGGCAATAAAGCTATTTTTGAACTCTTCTTTTTCTAATAAATATTTATTTTTAAGCTCTAATTCTTTAGAAATTAGAATGGATTCATTTCTTTGTTGTGCGCTCTCGTTAAGTTCTTTATATCTGCGTGTATAATCAAAAAAGGTAAGCACTATTTCTTTTAAATCTAGCCTAATAGATACATCACATATTTTTTCTGATCCATTATTTTCTAAATGAATACATGGAAAACTAAATTCTGTACTAGACGGATCGTAATCTTCAACGAAACTTCTTAGTATTTCAAAGAAAGGATGCGCATCATAGATAGAAGTGCCTTTTTTCCAATCAAATAAAGCACCGTCGGTTTCTATAATAACGCCATCAGAGGAAACCGTGGTAAGTTGAACTTTTTGATCGAACTTCGATTGAGAGTGCTTGCTTTTCATGATCCTTAGGTTGTTATTTCTTCTGCCAGATCTAAAAAGAACTTTTGTACATTTTTATTGGTTTTAGCACTAGTCAAACAATCGAAAGGAACATCAAGTTCTTTGAGTTGTTTAACAATAACCCGTTCACTAACCAAATCTAATTTGTTACCTATTACCTTAGTGGTAACTTTGTTGTAAGTTTTTTTGAGATATTCTAAATCTTGATTCAGATTTTTATAGGTGTCTTCTCTTGTTAGGTCAAAAACATAAATAAAGGCATGTGATCCCAGGAGATATGATTTTCGGGTATCTTCTACACTATCCGAATGCCCTTCGGTATCCCAGATAATCATAGACAACTCTCTGCCATTGGGTAGTTGAACTACCTTCTTTTTTATCTGAACTCCTAAAGTAACTTTATATTCTTCAGAAAATTCGTTATCTATAAAACGCCTGAATAATGACGTTTTTCCAACACCAAAGTATCCTAAAAGCACTACTTTTTTAGACAATTTCATCTGCAAAATGTTTTTTTAATTTTTGTGTAAAAAGTGAACTGTTTTCTAAATCTTTACGTGAAATATGATTTTGGGCAAAATCCAAAATCTGATCTTCTAAAACTTCTTTGAACATCATATTATATGCTCCTGATATTACAGCCGCAATATAATAAGAATAAAAATTTTGAATATGTATGGTGTATAGTTCATATTCTATGGTTTCTAAATTTTGATCTCCGCCTTCAAAGGCATCTTCAACAAAACTTTTAATTGCAGTTAACATTCCGGCAACCATTTCTTTATCTATGGTGCTCTCTGATAATGGACTGTAATCGGCAATTAAGATCCCAGAGTTTTTTTCGATAACAAACATTTGAATAAGCCTGGGCTTTGAGTACTCTGTTAACGCCAAATCTCCTTCAGTAATTCCTTGTGCCTTAGCTCTTGTTTTTCTGAACCAGTTCTTAAAAGAAAACGCTTTTTTAGTCTGCTTGCTTATATTTTCGCTAAGCAGTTTCATTTCATGAGCGATATATTTCTTAATCATCTTACCTATGATGGGGAACAGTGCTTCTACTACAGCGTCTTGGGAGTTTTTAATTTCTTCTTTTAAAGCTTCTGTAATAGTGGGACCCAGGGTTTGGGGGATTTCTTCAACAAATTTATCTAATTTGTCATCGATAATGGGATCGACTTTATGAGAAAGTTCTTGTTTTTGATGAACGATCTTACTTAATTCTTCTACCTTTTCGGCAATGGAGTCGGTATACTCTTTTTCTTCGGTGAGAAGGAGTTCTTTGAGAATTTTAAGTTTATCCTGATCTTCCATAACTCGTGGATAGAAGGATTACTTTTGATTTATTTTTTCACCCATAGCGATAAGCAGATCACCTAATATTTTCTTATCTACTTTTTTAGAATCCAACATGTCCGCTTTATCTGCCAGGTTATCTTCTAATTCTGTAATTCTAATATTGATATCAGTACTTAGGTTATCAATGGCTTGGTGTAATTCTTTGCGAGTATCATCAATAAAATCTTCTAGCTCTTTCTTTTTTGAAGAAATATCCCTTTTTACTTTTTCAAACTCTGAGTTGTATGCGGCGATATTTTCCCCAAATATCAGGTTTTTAATTGCTTCTATTTTTGAAGAAGGATCATCAGATGTTTTTTCTTCAACAGCCTTAGTTTCTTTAGCCATTTTTGGTCGATTTATTAGATTCTTACTTTGAACTTACTTGTAAAATTAACATAAAATATGTTAAAATATAATGATAAATAACCTATAATGTTAATTTTATTATAGTAATGTTCGTTTTTAGTTAAAGATTGTAAACGTTGTTTAAATTTAAAATTGCGGGGTAAGTATCATGAGATGATATAAATATATCAATTATTATTCTTTAAAAAAAGAATAGTGAAATAAAGAGAATATCCAGGATAATAATTACTTCATAAAAGACTCTACTTTATCTACCATGTTTTTACTTCCACATACAAAGGGAGTACGCTCATGTAGTTGAGTAGGTTTTATATCAAGAATTCGTCTATATCCATCACTTGCTTTACCACCAGCCTGCTCTGCAATAAAGGCCATAGGGTTACATTCATATAATAAGCGTAGTTTTCCGTTAGGAGATTTTGAAGTATTTGGATACAAGTACACGCCTCCTTTTATCATATTACGATGGATGTCACTTACTAAAGAACCAATATATCGTGAGGTGTATGGGCGATCTTCTTTTTCTTCTTGACAATATTTTATATAATCTTTAATTCCTTGCGGAAAATGTACGTAGTTACCTTCATTTACCGAATATATATTTCCGTCTTCAGGGAATTTCATGTTAGGGTGTGATAAATAATAGGTTCCTAATGCTGGATTAAGTGTAAATCCATTAACACCATGACCTGTGGTATACACAAGCATGGTAGAGGTCCCATAGATGATGTAACCTGCCGCAACCTGCAAGTTACCAGGCTGTAAAAAATCATCTAAAGTAACCGGGGTTCCTGTTGGCGTAACTCTACGATAGATAGAAAAGATAGTCCCTACAGAAACATTTACATCTATATTAGAACTACCATCCAATGGATCCATGAGTACTATATAATTATTGCGATGATCGTTTTTTTGACCTTTTATAGTAATAAATTCATCATTTTCTTCAGAAGCAATTCCACATACAATTTCTCGATTAGTCAAGGTATTGATAAAAGTTTCATTGGCTAATACATCCAGTTTTTGTTGATCCTCGCCTTGTATATTTGTTTCTCCAGCAGCTCCTGTGATATCTACTAATCCGGCTTTATTCACTTCATGATTCACCATTTTTGCAGCCAGCCTAATAGAATTAATCAAACGGGAGAGTTCCCCACTTGCATACGGAAAGTCTTTTTGGTTTTCAATAATAAATTCTCCTAAGGTTTGATTCTTTCGTGCCATTTATGATGGATTTTATTTGGTGCAAAAGTATTATTTTTTAGATAACTATAACGTTTTCGGAAGTTTAAATTTAAGAATTATAAAAACAGAAATAACCGAAGTATAACATTAGAAAATCTTCTGGTTTCTGAGACATATTTTATAGTTTTGATAAATTTTTCTATCATGAACTACATAATTAGAGACGCCATACCTCAGGATATGGATCAAGTACTGGATTTAATTCGGGAATTAGCTACTTTTGAGAAAGAACCAGATGCTGTAGAGGTTACAGTACAGGAACTTGTGAATGAAGGTTTTGGAGAACATCCGCTTTTTCATTGTTTTGTTGCCGAGGTAGACAATAAAATTGTAGGGATAGCATTAGTCTATTATAGATTTTCTACCTGGAAAGGACGCTCGATCCATTTAGAAGATTTAATTGTTAAAGAATCAATGAGAGGAACCGGGTTAGGGAGTGCTCTGTATGCAGAGGTAATAAAGTACGCCAAATCCAAGGGAGTACGAAGAGTAGAGTGGGTGGTTCTGGATTGGAATAAAAATGCCATTGATTTTTATGAAAAAAGCGGAGCCAAACTTCTTAAAGATTGGTATCTGGTACAAATGGATGAAAATGGTGTAGATAAGTTTATTGCAGAATTATAATTTTTTAACGATACTATATATAATAAACAGTTGATTTAATGAGGGTTTTTAAATTTGGGGGAGCATCGGTAAAAGATGCCAAAGCGGTAAAGAATGTTACAAAAGTACTTCAGAAAACTGGGTTTTCTAATCTTGTTGTTATCGCATCTGCAATGGGAAAAACTACAAATGCTTTAGAGAAAGTAGTTGAATTATATGTTGAGAAAAACCCAAAACTTAAGAATTCGATCGAAGATATATATACCTATCACCGAGAAATTTTAAACGAATTATTTGAAAACAAAGAGCATCCGATTTTTAAAAAAATCATAGGATTATTTCTCGATTTAGAAACCACATTGGATAGAAATAAATCAAAGCAATATGATTTTATTTATGATCAGGTGGTTAGCTATGGAGAGATCATTTCGACGACCATAATAAGTGAGTATCTAAATCATCAAGGATATGAAAATGAGTGGTTAGACGCACGTGATTTTATAAAAACAGATAATGCATATAGAGATGCCGAAGTACATTGGGAAATCACACTACAAAGGATCAAAAATAAGGTAAACAAGAATACACTTAGTGTAACACAGGGGTTTATCGGATCGGATCAAAATAATTTTACAACTACACTAGGTAGAGAAGGAAGTGATTATACCGCAGGGATTTTTGCCTATTGTTTAGGAGCAGATAGTGTAAGTATTTGGAAAGATGTACCAGGCGTACTTAACGGTGATCCCCGAGTATTTAAAAACACACAATTATTATCTCATGTTTCGTATGAAGAAGCTATAGAATTGGCTTTTTACGGAGCGTCGGTTATTCATCCTAAAACTATCCAGCCATTACAACGTAAAGAAATTCCGTTATATGTAAAATCATTTGTCAATCCTTCTGGAAAAGGTACATCTGTAAAAAAAGGCCAACCTCTAGATCCATACTTGCCGTGTTATATTGTAAAGAAAAATCAGATTTTATTATCGCTTTCGTCTCTCGATTTCTCGTTTATTGTCGAAGATAATATTAGCGAAATTTTTAACCTATTTCATCAGTATCACATCAAGGTAGATTTGATTCAAAATTCTGCTATTAGTTTTTCGGTATGCCTTGATGATAGATTTGATCATTTTGATGAGCTTCTCACCAAATTAAAATCAAGATTTAGAGTAACATACAATAAAGAAGTGTCCTTGTACACGGTTAGGCACTTTACAAATGAAGCGATAGCATCATTAGAAAAAAACAGAGATATTTTACTCAAACAGATTACTCGGGAGACCTACCAAATGGTTGTAAAGGACTAGTACATAAAATTCAAGGATTTTGCTATATTTGCAGTTAGCGCAAATTGTATTTATGCCTATAGTCACAGCAAGAGAAGTAGCCACGGGGCTCAAATTAGATAAACTTGGTTTTATAGGCACCTTTATAGGTTGGTTGATCCTGAAAATTACTAGGGTTTCAAAAATAAATCGTCAATACGATAAACTTAATCATTTAGAAGGATTAGAATACATAAGCAATACCCTGGATTTGTATGGGGTGACTTTTGAAATTCCGGATGAAGACTTAAGACGATTACCTAAAGAAGGTGCATTTATTACCTTATCAAATCATCCACTGGGTGGCATTGATGGCGGATTGTTGCTTAAATTAATGTTAGAACATCGTTCTGATTATAAAATTATAGGTAATTTTTTATTACACAGCTTTAAACCTTTAGAGCCTTTTGTAATGCCTGTAAATCCTTTTGAGGATAGAAAAGAAGCTAAATCCAGTCTTAAAGGTCTTAAAAATGCCATTTTACACCTTAAAGAAGGTTATCCGCTTGGTATTTTCCCGGCAGGAGAAGTGTCTACTATAAAAGAAGGAAAGAGCTATATTGACAAGCCTTGGGAACCTAGCATAATGAGATTAGTACAAAAAGCAAAAGTTCCTGTAATCCCAATATATTTTCATGCTCGTAATAGTGCACTTTTTTACCGTCTTGCTTCGATTAGCGATACATTGCGAACCGCTAAATTACCTAGTGAACTTTTCTCTCAGGAAAATAGAGTGATTAAAATACGAATCGGTAACCCTGTTTCAATAAAAGATCAAGAAGAGTATACTAATCTAGAAGATTTTACCAATTTCTTACGTAAGAAAACGTATATGTTGGCGAATCCTTTTGAGAAAAAAACATTAAGAGAATCTATTCCTATAAATTTAAAATTACCAAAGTCACCTAAAGAAATTGCAGGAGAAGGTAATGCGCAGATAATTGAGTCAGAGCTACAATTTTGTCGCGATAACGATAAGAGACTTTTAACGAGTAAGAATTATGAGGTGTTCTTGGCTCAGAAAAAATTTATACCCAATATTCTAAACGAGATAGGAAGATTGCGTGAGATCACCTTTAGAGAAATTGGAGAAGGAACCAATAATTCTATTGATCTTGATGAGTTTGATGATTATTATCATCATATGTTTTTATGGGATATTGGAGCTAAAAAAATTGCAGGAGCTTATCGCATGGGGATGGGGTCTAAAATATACTCAGATTTTGGTATTGATGGTTTTTATCTCCAGGACCTGTTTAGGTTTGAGCCAGAGTTGCACAAGATGATGAGCCAATCTATAGAAATGGGAAGGGCTTTTATCATCAAAGAATACCAACAGCGACCTATGCCATTGTTTTTATTATGGAAAGGCATCGTACATTGTACACTGCGATTCCCAGAACATAAATATCTCATAGGAGGGGTAAGTATAAGTAATAAGTTTAGCAATTTTACCAAGTCTTTGATGATTGAGTTTATGAAATCTCATTATTATGATCCTTATGTCGCCCAATATGTTAGACCTAAGAAAGAGTTTAAGGTAAAACTAAAAGATGCCGACAAAGATTTTGTGTTTGATGAGAGTAAAAGTGATTTAAATAAGTTTGATAAAATTATTGATGAGGTAGAACCAGGAAGTCTTCGCATCCCTGTGTTGATTAAGAAATATATCAAGCAAAATGCTAAAGTAGTTGCGTTTAATGTGGATCCATTATTTAATAATGCGGTAGATGGATTGATGTATATTCGTATTGCCGACTTACCAGATAGTACAGTAAAACCTGTTATGGAAGAATTTCAGGCTGAATTAGAGCAGAAATATTTCAAAAACGGAGATAAATAAATTTTTGAATTTTTTTCATCCTGTATTACGGATTTGTTAACCTGATCTTCAAAAGCTCTATTGCTTTTTGATGATCCACATCAATACAGATAGTTACTTTTGGTCTGTTTTTCCAGGGTTTTAAAGCTATCCTTTCCTCATGATCAGATTCTCCTAAGGAAGGCCAAGTTTTTCCTTTACTCAAACATTCTTGAGTTTCGACCCGAACTGGATAACTAACAGTTTGGTATATATTTTTATTAATTAAATACACAAAAACTGAAGAATCATGCACATAGGTGCCATCAATTTTATTGACTTTGATGAAAAAATCTTGGTAAAATTGATATGCTTCGGCAATATGATTATTTAGGGGAGAGTCAAATTCTGAAATCTCTTCAATAGTTTCTTTTGATAGTATTGTTTTATGAGTCACATCCAATCCAATCATTGTTATTGGCCATTTTGCACCCAGTACAATATCAGCTGCATTGGGATCAGAATACATATTTGCTTCGGCTGCGGGAGTTGCATTTCCGGCACAAAACGCATTGCCTCCCATAAATATAACTTCTTTAACCATCTTCTGTATTTCTGGTTTTTTTGATAATGCCAAAGCTAGGTTAGTTAGGGGACCAAGAGCAGCAATGGTGACTTGTTTCGGAAACTTAAGAACCTGCTCGATGATAAATTCATCTGCAGGTGTATTTATAGGAGATAAGATACTGGGTCGTCGCCATGTATTTCCTTGTCCATCATCTCCATGTACAAAAGGAACACCTCCCATGAATTTACCTTTTAATGGTTTTGAGGCTCCTTTGGCGACTGGAATTTCAGTTCGATTGGCTAATTGCAATAGACGTAAAGTGTTTGTTGTTGCTAGGTCAATATTTACATTTCCAAAAACTGTTGTTAATCCTAGTATTTTGAACTCTTTGGAAGCGAGAGCTAATTGTATTGCCATACTATCATCTACTCCTGGATCGGTATCAATAATTAATTTGTGCATAGGTTGTAATTTTTTTATATTCTAAAACAAACGCAATTTTCTTGTATTACAAAGGACATTTGTCCCAAACAATGATAAAAAATGATAAGAACGAATAATGAGTTACTTGATTATTTTTCGAAGAGTTTCCGGAAGTTTGAATTTGTAAAGCGAAAACAATTTGATCCGGGAGAAAAAATTATTACACAAGGAAGTAGAGGTCAATTTATATATATTCTCGAAGGCGGAATTGCAAAATGTTATATTGAAGAAGAAAATGGTAAAACATTTATTCAGGAGTTTTTTGGTCTAGGAGAAATTGTTGGAGAAATAGAAGTTTTTGGCGGTACACTAAGTTTCAGTAATGTTGAGGCAATGACCAGGGTACCCGCGTATCAAATAGCAAAAGATGATTTCTATAAGGTGTTAAAAAAAGAAAACGAGTTGAATATTGTTTTAATAAAGGCACTTGCAAAAAAATTACGAGATACTGCAGTACGCGCTTCTCGCCAACAATCTTACCCTTTAGAATATAATTTAGAAAAACTCTTACAACTTTCATCAAATGAAATTGAGCATATTTCTAAGAATGATTTGGCAAGTTATTTAGGGATATCACTAAGAAGTTTTAATAGGAAAATGAAAGAAATAGAAAAAAGAAATGATCTGTAGATTCGAAAAATACTACAGATCATTTATAATTCATGTTTTTTATTCGGAAACGGTCTTCAATACTTTTTCTTCAACAAAATCTTTGCAATACTCTTTAATCTGATTTCTTGTTTTTTCAAAAGCGGCATGAATTTCTTCTTCGGTTCCATCAATTTTTGAAGGATCAAAGAAATTGTAATGTAATCGTTCTGCTTTACCAGGAAAAAATGGGCATCTTTCTTTAGCATTATCACATACCGTAAGGATATAATCAAAGTTTATATCTAGATACTCATCCAAATTATTAGAGGTGTGATTAGAGATATCAATTTCATCTTCTTTCATGATCGAAATTGCTCTGGGGTTTACGCCATGAGTTTCTACCCCTGCGCTAAATATGGTTGCATTTTCTTTTGCAAAATGCTTCAAATACCCCTCTGCCATTTGACTACGGCATGAGTTTCCTGTACACAGTACTAAAATATTCATATATGTGGTGTTTTTTGTGGTTATAGTATTGTTTTACTTCTTCGTTCGAGAATCGTATTATTATACCAAATATCGTTTAATTTTCCAACTTTTTCGCGATATCCGATTTCTCTAAATCCTAAAGATTTATGCATGGCAATGCTAGCTATATTATTACTAAAAATACCTGCCTGGAGTGTCCAGAAACCTTCTGCTTCACTTTTTTCAATTAATTTAGACAAAAGTAACTTTCCGATACCTAAATTTCTATATTTTGATGTTATATAAATGCTAACTTCGGCCACACCTTTATACACTTCTCTTTTTGATGTAGGAGATAAGGCAGCCCAGCCCGCAATTTCATCTTTGATTATCGCTTTTAATCTACAAGATTTGATATGTGAGGCATGCCATACTTCCCAGGTAGGTACCTGGGTTTCAAAAGTTGCCATTTGGGTATCCATACCTTCTTTATAAATTGTAGAAATTACTGGCCAATCGGTTTTGGTAAAGGCTGCTATTTGGATGTTGGGTTTCATAATAAAAGATCCTGAAACAAGTTTAGGACAAATTTAGCAACAACCACTACCAGGCGCACAAGATCCGGCTTCTGCGGTAGCTGTTTCAGGAACACCACATGTTTCTTTTGCCTTACAATCGGTTGGTTGTACAGCTAGTTTAAGAATTAATTGTCCTTCTTTGATTTCAAAATCATTGACATGCAACTGTGCTGTATGAAACATTGCATTGCCATATTCGATTCTAACGGGGGCGTCCATTTCATACTCTTTCATGGTGCCTACTTTTCTTAGTATTCCTAAGGCTTTATACACTCCCATATAATCGGGCTTTCCTAATTCACTTGGACTTTCCCATAGCTGGATCACTGTTTCTTTCCAGGAATCTGTATTGCCTCCGCAATCTACAGCATCAATCGAGGTGTGTTTTACCTCGGTAATATGATAGTTTGTTCCTACTAACATACCAGGAGCGTATTCGAACAACAATGATTTTCCTTGATGTTCTGCTAATAATGTAATGAATTCTGATGTAGTCATAATGTATGATTTTTAGATTGCTTTTTGTTTAGCAACAATTTTGTTTGGTGGTATTAAAAAAAGAATTTAGTCGTTGTTGTAGATCATTCCATCGATCAATATCGATACAGTAGCACATGCTTTTACCTTCGATTTCACCTTTCAGTAATCCTATACTTTTTAATTCTTTAAGATGTTGTGAAATAGTAGCCTGTGCTAGGCCAATTTCTTCTACAAGATCGTTACAAATACAAGAATCTTGCGTACTAATATATTGCAAGATCGCAATACGTGCCGGATGCCCTAGTATTTTAAAGAATTGAGCAAGTTCATTTTGCTTTTTATCGAATATTTGAGTCTTGGTAATTCCCATTTCGTATTTATATATCGCAATATTACGATAATAAAATGAAACAAAAAAGCCAGAGATACATTTTCTGACTTTTTCAATATATTAAAACCAAGGTTTGCTACCTTCTTGATAGGTCTGGTAAAATTCTTCGTCAGATTTAGTTAGATACATAATACCTTCAATTATTCCCACTACAGATGAGAGCATAGAGGTAATACCGCAAGTAAAAAATCCAAGAAGTCCGCAAGCAAGTAATATAAATCCTTCTTTCTGGTATCCTAAGATAAATTTATGTACGCCTAGCCAACCTAAAAATATGGCTAAAATACCGGCAAGAACCTTTTTATTGTCTTGAGAACCAATTATTTCTTTGGCTTCTTCGGCAAATTCTTTAGCGCTTTCTTTTACATTTTCTGCAGCTTCTTCTGCACCTTTTTTAATGTCATCCCCTAAGTTGTTGTTTTCTTCACTCATGTTGTTTAAAATGATTTATTAATTTGCAGAAAATTACAAAAATATTACTTAAAAATCTGAAGATCATTAAGAATGTTTAGGGGTCTTAATTTTGGTTATACGCGTTGATTATAGTATCCAATATTTTGATAACTCAAATTTATTGCTATATTTGGTAACACTAACTAATTAAATAAAAATTATGAATTGGTACTTAAAAGCATTAAAAAATTACGTAGGATTTTCAGGAAGAGCAAGACGTAAAGAATATTGGATGTTCTTTTTGTTTAACATTATTATAATGTATGGATTGATTATTCTTGCGGGTGTTTTAGAAATTGGTTTCTTGGCAACGCTTGGAAGTATATATGCATTAGCAACTCTTATACCTAGTATTGCTGTTGCCGTGCGTAGAATGCATGATGTTGATAAAGATTGGTGGTATATGCTGATTCCTATTTATAATCTTATTCTGGCCTTTACCGAAGGTACAAAAGGAGATAATCAATACGGACCTGATCCAAAAGCTGGAGAATAAAAATAGTCTACTATTTGATATATAAAAGAAAAGCCGGCAAATTTGCCGGCTTTTCTTTTATAAAAAAGCTTTGTCTATGGGTTCCCAAAGCTCTATTTTGTTTCCTTCGGGATCTACAATCCAGCCAAATTTTCCGTATTCATATTCTTCGATTTCACCAACCACGGTTACGCCTTCTTCTTTTAAGACTTTAAGTAATTCGACCAGGTTTTCTACCCTAAAATTCATCATAAACTCCTTTTTGCTAGGAGCAAAATAAGTGGTGTCATCTTTAAAAGGACTCCATTGGGTAGAGCAATCATTGCCTTGTTTGTCTTTCCACCAGAATGTACAGCCATAATCATCTACCGGTAATCCCAGATGTTTTCCGTACCATTCTTTTGTTGTTTTTGGATCTTTAGTTTTAAAAAAGAACCCGCCTAATCCTGTTACTCTGTTTTTCATTGATGCTTATTTTTTTATTTCCTTGAAAAAGGAAACGTGTTATTATTTCTTTTTCACATTGGCTTCGTACATATCAATCCATTCTTGTACCGTTATTTTGGATGCTAACTCACCAATCAATTCCATTGGGATTTGATCTATTTTTTTAAATCGAATACAACTTTTACCCATATCTAGTTTGGTAGACAAATATTTAGGATATTCGCTAACAAACCAATCCATGGTTTCTTTATTGGCATAAATCCCACTGTGATATACGGCTATAAAGTTTTTTTGTGATGCAATATTCATAAATGGTAACGGCAATTTAGGATCACAATGATATCCATTGGGATAGATTGAGTGTGGTACAACATACCCAATCATTCCGTAATTAATTTCTTCAGAAAAGCCTTTGGGAAGATTCTTCTTGATTACGTTTCTTAATGCTGTCATTGCTGCTTGCCGTTCTTTGGGAATCGCACTTATATAATCGTCTGGTGTATTTGCTTCATATTTCATGTATATAGTTGTTTTAATTGTTCATTATGGGCTTACGCTGAAGCAGTAATGCCGATAGTAACGAAATGATAAATCCAATGATTAATACCGTAGCAAACATGATAAAGAAGCTCATAAATATGTTCGCAAACAATTCTTTTTGGGCTTCTAATTTCTCAAATTCGATCTTAAATTCTGCTTCAGATAGCGTACTTCTCATTTGTTCAAGATAATGAGTGTAATATTCGGCCATAAAATCAGGATTGATGTATTTGACATAAATAACATCTAAGATGCCGAATGCCAGTGCTGCAATTAAAGAAATCAACACTCCTATGAGCAAAGCTTTTCCGAAGGAAACCATACCATCATTCTCTTTATCCCGATAATGCTTTATTCCAAAATACACAAAGAGTAAGGATACCACCATGCCAGTGTATCCAATGACTTCCTGGATAGAATAATCAAGATTTTTTCCTAGAAACCAACCGGCAAGAGCTAAAACACAAATGGTAATGGCGCTATACACTCCGTAACGTAAAACGGTATTTTTCATTTTGATAGATGTTTAATGATTCGTTTCAAAAGTAGGTTTAGTTGGGTATGTTGTACTCATACTAAAGTATGAATTGTATGGGACTTTAGTAGTATATCCTAAAATAACATCTCCCTTGTCCTCCTCATATAGAGAATATAAATACACAAGCAATTCCCCCTTTGAAGGGGGTTGGGGGGATGTTTTTATACGTTAACATTCTTTCAAATTATATGATCTGTAACTCCTTGGCAATTTGTATGGCTTGTGTGCGACGTTTGGCATCTAGTTTTACAAGAAGATTAGAAACATGGGTTTTTATAGTGCTTTCTGAAACAAAAAGTTTTTCGGCAATCTCTTTATTAGACAGTCCTGAAGCTATTTCACAAAGTACTTCGTACTCCCGTTTACTCAGCCCTAATTGTTGAACCTTTTTGTGATTTATATCTTGAGTAAGGTTTTTTTGTTTATGAAGTACTCTTTTGTTGATAATAACCCCGATTACAAAGAAGATGATTGCAATTATGGCTATTATAATTTCTATAGAAGTGCTTCCCATGAGCACGCTATATTTACTTAGCTGAAAAAGCGTAAGCAATGCTACAACCAGTGCCGCAAAAATGAAAATAGTTTTCCTCACTTTATAAATTTAACAAAACTCTTGGTTACTTAGAAAGTAAATCAATCTCTTGCTGAAGATTTTCTTTTGCCTTAGCTTCATATCTAATTTTGAAATGATGAGTTTTGAAGATTTGCGGCATCTTAACAAAATGCTGAAGCACTTTAGCTCTACCCTTGTTATATACAAAATCGGGATAGTACTTATATTCTTTTCTTACCTTCTTAAAATAGGTCTTATACCCTTCCCAATCACTGCCTAAAATTGAAAGATCGGCATCGGTAAAATAGTTTACATCATTATTTTTTGATGTATTATGCCCTTTTGTCGCTAATATAATTTCATTGCAAAGCTCAATTCTATTTTTGTCTATAGATAATAAATTTAATACTTCTATGGCTTTCTTTGCGCTTTCTTCTTCATTCTCTTGTTTGAGGGTGTTATAGATGTAATCATGATAAAATAAAGCAAACAATACCATATCCCAATCCCTGATCTTGTCTTTCACTTCGTTAAGTTGAGTATAAAGATGTTCGAGATGAGAGAGATTATGATAATATCGGTTTTTTTTAGTATGCTTTTTTTCAATCTCACT
Source organism: Aquimarina penaris (assembly GCF_040786285.1). NCBI lineage: Bacteria > Pseudomonadati > Bacteroidota > Flavobacteriia > Flavobacteriales > Flavobacteriaceae > Aquimarina > Aquimarina penaris. The sequence goes on along the minus strand of NZ_JBFMKQ010000001.1, from coordinate 367,568 downwards.
CCATAAGGATTCAATATGGTTTGAGTCATCAGAATAGTTTGAAAGTAAGGATGTATAGATTTCTTTTAACAAAACTCTGCTTTGATTTTATCAACTATGGTTTGGGCTAATTTTTCTTTAGATTCAGCAGTCCAACCTGCTACGTGTGGACTTAGGATCACATTATCTATGCTAAGTAGTTCTTTTAGGGCTTCAGGGATCTCGCTTTTTGACGTAAATAAATTCTCGAAAGATGATTTTTCATATTCCAGAACATCTAATCCCGCGCCCAATATCTTACCTTTTTGTAACGCTTCAACCAAATCTGCAGTTACAACACTTTTACCCCGAGCGGTATTGATCAGCCAAAATGGTTTCTTGAACTTATTAATAAATTTGGTATTGATCATACCAATAGTTTTAGGTGTCTGGGGGGTATGAAGGCTTAATACGTCTGTTTTCTCGAAAAGCTCATCAAGCTCTACTTGCATTGCATTGCTGTCCTCAATATCTTCAAGAATATCATAACAGATGACTTCGACATTAAAGCCTCTTAGTTTACGGGCAAAAGCTCTACCCATGTTTCCGTAGCCAATAATACCTACTGTTTTTCCATCCAATTCTATACCTCTATGCTGTTCGCGAAGCCAGTTGCCCTCTCGCACACTTTGATCCCCTTGATTTAGTTTATTAAATAACGATAAAATCATCCCTAGTGCATGTTCTCCCACCGCATTGCGATTACCTTCTGGGGCATTAAACAGTTTGATCCCTAGCTTCTTGGCATAATCGATATCAATGTTCTCTAATCCTGCCCCTACACGACCTATAAATTTTAGATTTTTGGCTTTATCCAGGAATGTTTTGTCTATAGGAAATCTGCTACGAACGATGATCCCATCATATAGTGCAATTTTAGCTTCGATTTCTGCTTTGGTTGAGGTGTAGTCTTCCTCATTTTTAAAACCGGCGACTGTAAGTTGAGTAAGGAGTAGGGGATGATTAGTATCTAGGTGAAGGATTTTCATTTGGTATACTGGTTAATATATCAAAAGTAAGTATTAAAAAAGAGAAAACCACAACCTTTTTAAGTTGTGGTTTTATAATTAATTTTGCTTGTTTGTATTCACTCTAATACTCGTCATCGTCGCCTCCAACTTCGTCTGCGGTTTGTTCTTGTAAAACATTAAGACAATCAGAATTCCCACCATAGATTGTTTTTATATCTATTTCTGAACTTTTAAAATCTTTTAATTTTTTCATGAAATTTGTTTTTGCAATTTTTGGCAAGATAGGAATTAATTTATATTGTATTTTTGAATACTACACGAATAATATGAAGTTGCTATCATCTGTTTTTCTATTGCCCTCAGGAAATAAAGTAATTGTTTTGGCAATATTTATATCATGTATAGTTTTTTGCACCAAAAGCTATTCTCAGATACATAAAGTAGAAGATGATAGTATTCGGGTAGAAGAATTATATGCAAAGGCAATAGAAATAAAGGATTCTGATCTTGTAGAAGCAAAGAAGAATTTTGAAAGCGCCATAGAGATCATTGATAAGAGCTTATTATCCAAAAACGAATTTTTATTAAAAAAAGCGTCTATCTTAGAACAACTTGCCTACTTTTTGAGAAGAGAGAACAAGTTTGGTGCCGCTCTAAAGAACCTTCAGGAAAGCATTGAACTAAAAAGAAAAGTAGGAGAAACATATACTTTGGGATATACCTATTCTCAAACCGCTTGGTTATGGCTCTATCAATCTGAGTTTAAAAAAACCAAAATCAATTTAGATTCGGCCTATGCGCTTAGTAAAAAATACAATAATATACATGAAACGATAAGGACATTGAGTCGATATGGAATTCTTTATCAAAATATAAAAGATAGTATTCGAGCAGAACAACATCATCTTCGAGCGATTAAACTTGCAGATTCTATTAATGAGATAAAATCTATCGCAGCGACCAATGCGAATTATGCGTTCTTTTTAAGACGGCAAAAAAGACATAAAGAAAACGTCCCTTATCTAGAGAGAGCAGTAGAAATGCATCGAAAAGGAAATAATCAAATAGGATTAGAATCGGGATATTTCGCTTTGGGAGTTACCTATAGAGTCTTAGGGATGCCTAACAAAGCAATCCAGTTCTTTAATAAGGCTCTTGCAATGTCTGAAGAACAAAAAAACGAAGCTGTATTGCACTCGAGATATCGAGGGCTTAGTAATAGCTATTCAGATCTTAAGGATTATAAGAATGCATATTTGAATTTCAAAGAATTTCACAAATGGCATGCAAAAGTCAAAAATGAGAAGAACTATCAAAAGATGGTGGATCTGGAGACCAAATATAAGTACGAACAGCAACTGGCAATAGATAGTCTTCGATTTGCACAAGAGAAGAAGGAAGTAGAGCTAGTAGCACAAGCAGAGTCATCAAAAAAAAGCCTATATCTAATATTATTTATAATTTCTCTTGTTGGAGCAGGAGTTATTGGTGTATTACTCAGGCGTAATTATGTACAGAAATCGAAAATGGCCAGATTAGAATTTGAAAATCAAAAAGTAGTATTGGATCAGCAAATTAAGGCTAAAGAAGAAAATATCAGGTATCTTATTGCAGATAATAGCATGCGTTTGGCGTTTAAAGAAGAATTACTTAATAAATTAAAGAATGAATTAATTACAAGTGATCCCGATCAGATAAAACAGTCACTAAATTCATTAACCACGCAATTACAATTACAAATTACTACAGAAGGGAAGCTCTCGGGCTTACAAGAAAAAATAGACGATGTTAATCAAATTTTTGATAGTACGTTAAAAGAATTATATCCAGATTTAACTAAAGGTGAGAGAGAAGTATGTGCTTTGCTTAGACTCAATCTTTCTATCAAAGAGATTATGACCATTCGTAACGTAACTTCAGATTCGGTTAAATCAATGCGACGTCGTATTAGAAAAAAGATGGATATTCCTCAGGATGTCGAATTGGAAAAATTTATTCAGGAATTGGCTTAAAAAAAATCATGACACCTTTTGACACCACCAATTCTTTGGCGGGTCTCATTGTTGTAGGTAATATTGTGTAAACAGAACAATATATCCTTTTACCATGATGAACATGTGGAGCAACGACCTATTGTGGTCTATACTATTTTTAAATGCTTCGGCAATACTGTATGCACTGGTCAGCATTGGCATTATAGTTATTGTGTTTTTCTCATGGAAGAATTTTCAGAATCGCATGCAACTGAATCAAATGGCCCAAGAGAAAAAAACACTAATTGAAAAGTTGAAGGCCAAAGAAGAAGAGGTAAAAAGTTTAATGGCCGATAATAGTATGCGTTTGGCATTCAAAGAAGAATGGTTGGCCAAACTAAAAAATGAAGTTTTGGCCTCGGCCGATACTGCAGAACTAAGACAATCACTTAATTCATTAACTGCTCAATTACGTTTGCAGATCGATACCGAAAATAAATTGGCCGGATTACAAGAAAGAATTGATCATAATGATATTCATTTCGATAGCAAACTTCAGGAATTGTATCCTGATTTAACCAAAGGAGAGCGCGAAGTATGTGCATTACTTCGATTAAATCTAACGATAAAGGAAATCATGATTGTTCGCAATGTCTCTTCAGACTCTGTAAAATCAATGCGTCGTCGTATCCGTAAAAAAATGAATATCCCTTCTGAAATCGAACTCGAAAAGTTTATCCAGGAGTTGGCATAAAAAACCTATCGTCGCATCGAGTGCGGTGAAGTAGGAGCGTGTATCGAAATGTTTTTGAAGTTTGTATTTCATTTCAAGAAGTTCTCGATAGCTCTGCTGAGCTTGCCGAAGTACAATTTTTCTCGACTGCGTTATGAAAAACTACTCGAACCGACGAATCAATATACTTCCATACAAACGAATAGGCAACCTTACTTAGTATTAGTCAAATTACGGCTTTGACACCTTTTGACACCCTTACAATTATCTTTAAATCGGGTATTTAACCTATTTTTGACGATACTATTTTACTAAACCCCAGAATATGAAAAAACTATTACTCTTAATTTTAGTAGTCTTTTTAGTGCCTTTCAATGGCGTTATTGCACAGACAGGAAATCAAACTACTGGATCGGCTATAACTCCAAACCAATCTAATGCAAGCCATACTCCTTTTCCTTATGATGGCTTAGTTACTTTTACACCGGGTGATTTATTGACCACGGGAGATTGGAATCTTTCTATTGGTCCAGGTGCTGGCGCTTCCTTAACCTCTGCTTATACTAATGTACTTGTAGGAGGTATGGCTGGAGCATTATTTGGAGATACAGGTGTTAATGAAAATGTTGTTATAGGAAATTTTGCAGCAGATCAGACATTAATTGCTTCAGATAATGTGTATATTGGGAACTATGTAGCAAGAAATGCTACAAACTCTGATAACGTGATTATAGGTCATCGTGCAGGATTAAATCTAACAAGTGGGAGGGATAATACCATTGTTGGAGAAGAAGCTGGGCGTAACCTCATGGCTGGAGAAGATAATGTACTCATCGGAGAAGATGCTGGTTATGAATTAACTACGGGTGATGATAATTGTTTTGTAGGAAGTAGAGCTGGAGCGAATTCTACTACAGCTAGTGGTAATACTTTTGTTGGTGGAGAAGCTAGAAGTTTCACACCATCAACGCTGGGTAATGGGGTTGATTATGATTTTTCTACAATCGGTGGAGCAGTAGGTGGATCAAATACAGTAGGCGAAGCTAATACTTTTGTAGGTTCTGGTTCCGGTCTGGATAATGTTGATGGTTTTGCAAATACGTTTTTGGGATATGCTACAGGTGCAAATAGCCAACATGCAGATGGTAATACGTTTATAGGATATGGTGCAGGTTGGGATAACAACAGAACTAATAATAGAAATGATGCCAATAGAAACACCTACATGGGCGTACTTACTGGAGGTACCAATAGAGAAGGGTCTGATAATATAGGGATAGGTTGGAAAGCTGATTTTACAGGAAATGGTGTCAATGGACCTTCGGATAATCGAAATCAACGAAATATCTTTTTTGGGAATTCTGTATCGGTTTTTGGAGATGATCAGGTGATTATTGGTCATGCTGCCAGATCTTCAGGAAATCGAGGGTCAATAACCATAGGTTCACAAAGTAGTACAGCCAGTTCATATGCCGCGGCTATTGGATATGATGTAGATGTTGCCCAAGCAAATACAATGGCTTTGGGAGGAAATACGACTACCAACCGAATGAGTGTTGGGATTGGTACGGTAGCGGCAAATCAAAATGCATCATTAGAGCTAGCAGATATCGATAAAGGATTCTTGATCAATAGGGTAACCACAGCGCAGCGTACTGCTATGGAAACCGCGGCAGCGAGTGGTAACCCATTGGCAGCAAATGAAGCTGGGATGATGGTATTTGATACTGATTTGTCGGCTATTTTTCTTTGGAATGGTACGCAATGGGTCAATTCTACAATAGATACGGATACAGACACCGATGATCAAACCATAGATGAGTTTCAGTTAAATGGCGATGATCTCGAACTATCATTATTAGATGATGCTGAAGCCACCAAAACAGTAGATCTTTCAAAATATTTAGACAATACCGATAGTCAGGAACTTTCACTAACGACTAATACGTTAAGTATTTCTGGAGGAACAGCCACGGTTGATCTTTCAGGGTACATGGATAATACAGATGCACAAACCTTAAATTTCAATAATGGAAGTTTAAGCATATCGAACGGTAATACTGTCGATCTTTCTGGATTTACAAATACCGATAGTCAAAACCTTACTTCGGCTACCTTAGCTAATACCGTAGTAACGATCGCTATCGAAAATGGAAGTTCGGTTTCTGTAGATCTTTCGGGGATACTTACACCGTTACAAGATGAAAATACGGCCCAACAGACCGAAATTGATGAACAACAAGCTCAAATCACAGCTCAACAAGTGATCATTGATGATTTGATTGATCGCATTGAAGCGCTCGAAACTAACATTTCAGGTAGTCTTAATAAAAGTAATACACCTATTTTATATCAAAATATTCCTAATCCATTTAATGGAACATCCACCATCAAATATTATTTGCCTTCAGGAATCAATAATGCATCAATTGTATTTAGTAATTCTCTCGGACAAGTAGTGTCTACAATTGCTATCACGCAAAGTGGAGATGGAGAATTGAATATTAATAGCGATGGATTAGCCAGTGGAACGTATTTCTATACTTTATATATAGGTAGCAAAGGTTTCGATTCTAAAAAGATGGTGATTAAATAGGCAACGTATCGTCACATCGAGTGCGTGAGGTACGAGCGTGTATCGAGATGTATTTGTTTAGGAAAAATTCTCGATACAATCCCGATTGACATCGGAATCACTCGAACTGACGAGCAGCCATAAAAATTCACACAACCCCATACGTAACCCTACGTATTTAAAGGAGAAACCGTAAAATGACACCTTTTGACACTGTTAAAAAACTCTTAAAATCAGATATTTATGGTAGTATTGCAACAATTTCTAATAAACCCCTTAATATGAAAATAAGATTACTTCTTTTAAGCATAACGATATTTTCTTTTATTGGTACTACAAACGCTCAGGTCACAATTTCTCAATGTGCGACACCAGGGAGTCTACAGGCGGGTGCAAATTGCCAGGTAGTCTTGCCGGATTTTACTAGCCAGATAATTGCAGATGATCCTACCAATCTAGATCCTATCTCAGTAAATCAGGTGCCGGCACCAGGTACGATGGTAGTTCCAGGTGATATTACCCTAACCTTTAGTGCATTTAGCAATTTTGGTGCTGATACCTGTATAGCTGTATTAATAGTAACGGGTAATCCAACTGCGTGTGGTACCTATGTACCCGACGATAATTTTGAGCAGGCATTGATTGATTTAGGATACGATTCTGGGCCACTTAATAATTATGTACCCACAGAAAATATTATTGGCCTTACCACATTGGATGTGTCTAATAAGAATATTGTAGACCTAACCGGTATTGAAGCTTTTGTAGCATTAACCCAGTTGGATGTTAATGACAATCAATTAAACTGGTTGGATGTTAGTAACAATATCGCTTTACAAACATTGAATTGCCATAATAATACTGCAATCGAGTATTTGGATTTAAAAAACAATACGGTTTTAACCAGTTTACGATGTGATAATGTTGGTTTAAGATCCTTAGATTTTAGAAATGGAAATAATACCAATGTGGTTTCTTTTCAGGCAGATAATAATAATATGAGATGTATAGCGATAGATGACCAATTTGGTGCTTATACAGCGAGTTGGATCAAAGATGGTTCAACGCGTTATTATCGTACGGTTTGTGAGATTTATATACCTGATGATAATTTTGAGCAGGCATTTATAGACTTGAGATTCGATTTTGGGACTCCTGATAATTTTGTAAGTGTATTTCCATTGGATACGCTGAGAAAGTTGAATATGAGTAATAGAAACATAAATGATCTTACAGGTGCTGCTGATTTTGCAAGTATGGAGGATTTCAATATTAGCAATAATAATATTACCGAGTTTGATTTTCGTTATAATACAAAATTAAAGAAGCTTGACGCAAGCTCTAATGCGCTTACTTCGATAAACATTACGGAATCGCCATTGTTGGAAGAGTTATCGGTTGATGATAATCAATTAACAAGCTTAGATATAAGTGCCAATACTGCTTTAACCCAACTATCGGTTAATGATAACCAATTAACAAGTCTGGATGTAAGTAATAATGTGGCTTTGCTTATTATAAACGCTAATAACAACGATATATCCAATATAGATGTAAGCTCAAATAGCAGTCTTGAGATTTTAAACCTCGCACAAAATAATTTAACCAATGCTTCAGATCTTGTTTTGGGAACGAATACCAATTTTAGTGACCTTGATGTAAGCGGCAATAATTTAGAAACCCTAGATGTAAGCGGTGTTCCTAATATGAATGAATTGATCTGTAGCAATAATAATTTAACCGAAATTGATGTAAACGGCTTTCCTCTCTTAGAACTTATATATGCAGAAAATAACAATTTAACAGAGCTTGATGTTTCAACCAATCCGGTTTTAGACCTTTTAAGGGTTCAGAATAACGATTTAACTTATTTAAATACTAAAAATGGATCTATCGACTTTAGAGTTTTTAACGCAACTGGAAATCCAAATTTAATTTGTATTGAAGTTGACGATGCTACCGCAGCAAATGCGGGTACAGGAAGATATACGAATTGGCAAAAAGATGCCATAGCTACATATTCAGCATCATGTCGAACCTACGTACCCGATGATAATTTCGAGCAAGCATTAATCGATTTAGGATATGATTCGGGGGTTTTAGATGATTATGTACCCACGGCTAATATTGACGGATTAACAGAATTAAGTGTACGCTACAACAATATAGTAGATCTTACCGGGATAGAAGATTTTGTGTCATTAATCACATTACGCTGCGATAATAATGATATTACAAGTCTGGATGTAAGTAATAATACTGCGTTAACAGATTTAAGATGCCATGATAACCCATTAGGAACTTTAGATCTGAGTGCTAATACGTTGTTAACTAGAGTAGATGCGTTCCGTACTGAATTGACCAACATTAACCTTACAGGGCTTACACAATTAGCTGTTTTAAAAGTGAGTGAAAATTTATTTTCGAGTATAGATTTAAGTACAAATACTGGCTTGATAGAATTAACAATTTCTGAAAATAGTGCACTTACTAGTTTAGATGTAAGTACCCATACAGAGTTAGTAAAGTTATATGCATACGAGTGTCAATTAGGAAGTTTAGATCTTAGTACCAATACAAAAATAGAAGTAGTTAATGTTCAGGATAATCTATTAATTACCTTGGATGTAAGTGCAAATACAGTGCTAGAAAGTTTGAACGCAGAGGACAATCAGTTAACAAGTATTAATCTTAGTGCCAATACGGGTTTAAGACTTCTATACCTTGATGATAACCAATTGACCAGTTTAGATCTGAGTAACAATACCAATCTTACCAGATTAGAATGCGAAAACAACAAATTGGTTTCGCTTAACGTAAAAAATGGAAGCAGTGCAAGTATAAGTACACTTCGTTCAACATCAAATTTCGATCTCAATTGTATCGAAGTAGATAATCCTACGGCAGCTACCGCTGGCACAGGAAATTATGGAAATTGGTTAAAAGATGATAGTACTGCCTTTGCAGACGGATGCGTACCATTTACTCATGTGCCCGATGATAATTTTGAGCAGGTATTGATCGATTTAGCTCTCGATGATGTATTGGATAATTTTGTGGTGACGTCCAACATTGTTGGAGTTACTTCATTAGACCTTAACAATAAAACAATTGCAGATCTTACAGGTATAGAAGATTTTGCTGCGTTAACTACTCTTAATGTAAACGACAATCAAATCACCAGATTAGATTTGAAGCAGAATACAGCTTTAACATCTATTCAGGCCAATAATAATCAGCTGCAGTTCTTTTCAGTAAAAAATGGGAATAATGCAAATGTCACTACCTTCTCAGTAACTGGAAATGCAGATTTGTTATGTATTGAGGTCGATGACGAAACTGCAAGTTATTTAAGCGCCTGGCAAAAGGATGCAACGGCTTCATTTGGTACAATTTGTACAGCTTGTACAGTCGATGGAACTGAAATTGCTACTCAAGCAGAATTAGATCTTTTTGTAGCTTATTTAGGTTCGTGTAATACAGTTAATGGAAATCTAACCATTCGACGTTCAAAGGATATTACAGATTTATCAGGGTTGTCTAGTATCGAAGTCATTAACGGAAAATTGTTTATCGGAGATAATGAGTTAATTACAACTTTAGATGGATTAGAAAACCTAACTACAGTGACTGACGGAATCAATTTATCTCGTAATGATATTCTAAGTGATATTTCTGCACTTTCAGGAATTGTGAATCCTACTGTAAGCATTACTATATCCGATAATACAGTTTTAACAGATATCACAGCGGTGCTTGATTTGACGATTACAGAATTAATATTTATAAATGGACAAACATTGAGTCATGCACTAACATTTTCTAATGTGACCACCTTAACAGGAACCAATACTTTCAATAGTTCAGGTCCGGGATCTTTAAATTTAAGAAATGTTGAAACACCTTCAGTAAGTTTTCCTAATCTTACTACAATTGAGAATTTTTTCAACCTAAGAGATATAGCTATTAATACGGTATCTTTTCCTTTATTAACAAGTGTTGGAAGATCATTTACAATTGATGGCGCCGAAAATACTACTACGTTTGATTTTAATGTATTACAAACAGTAAATGGCTTTACGTTTGAAGAAACTAATGTAAGTGATCTTTCTTCGTTTGCTAGTTTAACTTCAGCAGGAACTTTTATATCTATTGGTGATCATCCAAACCTAATGAGTCTGGATGCTCTTGGTAATATCTCATCAACGACTAATACATATCTTTATGTTAGAAATAATAATGCTTTAACTAGTTTAGATGGATTAGAGTTTATTAGCGGTTCTAATGAGATAATTTGGATAGAAAATAATCCAATGCTGACTCAGATTGATGCACTGCAGAATGTTACTTCGGTTGGATATTTTCAAATACTCGATAATACTCAACTTGCTAATGTAAATGGGTTAAATAATCTTACAGAAACTACCGAAACCGGAACAGCTTCCTATCAACAATCTACCATATCCGGTAATGCAATTTCTACATTGAACCTCACTAGTTTAAGAACAGTAGGAAACCAATTGAATATTGTAGAAACCAGAGTAACTAACTTCTGTGGATTATATCCCTATGTTACCGATGGTGATGGGCGAACCAAACTAAATCTTACCGGAAGCACATTTACCGTTGCCGATATTCTAACTTGTGAGGATGTTTTTAGCTGTCCTTTTTACGATTTACCGACGGATAATTTCAATATTGAAACATTTAGCGAGACCTGTATAGGCAAAAATAACGGTATGATCTCGATTGCAGCTACCGAGGCTTTATCCTATATTGCTACAGTAGATGGAAATACCTATGATTTTACATCGACACAGGAAATTACTGATATGCCACCAGGTAAGTATACCATGTGTATTGCTATCGATGGTATTACAGATTGCGAACAATGTTTTGAAGTAAACATTGAAGGCGCAGAGAAATTAACCGGAAAAACAACAATCTCTTCAAGAGAGCTATTTGTAGACGTTGAAACGGGTACCGCACCCTATACCGTAATGATCAATGGCGAAGAAGCTGGAAACTATACGAGCAGTAGTTTTGCTATAGATGTACAGCATGGAGATGCGGTTGAGGTATTCTCAAGCTTGGATTGCGAAGGGAAACTTTCTACCAAAGTAGATTTATTTGATGAGATCACCATATCTCCCAATCCAACTCAAGGCGATGTGACTCTTATGATTCCCAATACATTATTGAAGACCATCAATGTCGATATTCATAACACTTTAGGGGTTATGGTTTCATCAAGGGAGTATAGTATCACTTCAGAACAAGTGCTATTGTCAATGGTAGAATTACCCCGAGGGATATATTTTATATCGATTGATCAAGGGGCCACATTTAAAATTGTGAAACAGTAAAAAGAAAGTAGAAATGAAAAGAGTAACGATATATACGATCTTATTAGGTACAGTTTTGTTAGTATTATCCTGTGGAGGTAGTGATGATGCTCCTGGTCCAGCTCCCATATTACAAAACGAAGCGCCCGCAATCCCTAAGTTAGTATTTCCGAGTGATAATGTAACCTGTACTAGTGTTGATTTAGAATTTGCATGGAATACAGCAACAGATCCCGATGGCGATACGGTGAGTTATGTGATTGAGGTGGCAGCAGAAAATAGTTTTGCCACGGTATTATTTACGGCAGTTACCTCAGAGGCAAAAAGAGTGTTTGATCTAGAAAAAGGAATTACTTACTATTGGCGAGTAAAGTCAAGAGATGATAAGGGTAATGATAGTGGATATTCTGAAGTGCAGAGTTTTTTTACTGAACCTGAAGCTGCTATAAATACGATTCCTACAGTTCCAGAAGTAGTAAGTCCCGGATTAGGAGAGCGGGTATCCCCAACCAATATCACCTTAGATTGGGAGGCTAATGATCCTGATAACGACAATGTAACCTATGATATTTATTTTGGAACCAGTGACTCCCCTGTTTTAGTAGAAGAAAACATGACAGCTTCTCAGTTAGAGGTAACGGTATCATCAAGTACGATTTATTATTGGCGAGTGGTAGTTAAAGACAGCAATCAAAATGCAGCTATGGGTCAGGTATGGAATTTTAGAACAGAATAGTTTAATATCAAAATATAACGGAAGGTAAGGGGATCCGTTGGACTTTTAAAAAGACTGCCTTTCTATACAACCTCTTTTGCTTGGCGATACGTAATTGCAAAATGTACTTTCAAAAATAAAAGGCTTCCTATTATTTTGGATTATATTTGATAGTGCATATCCCAATATATCCATGAAGCGATCAAAAAACTCAAAAGTATCATCGAATAAAAAAATTCGATGGATATTTCTTATGGGTGTTTTTTTGATCTTTCAAATGGGTTGTACCTCAAAACCTCAGAGTACCCCTATCATAGAAAATGGGATAATAGATCTTTCGGGTTGGGATTTTAGTCAATATCCTGAGATTTCTCTGCAAGGCCAAAGTTTGTTTTATTGGAAACAATGGCCCATTGATGAAAACGGGAGTTTTGATCTTTCCAATTTAGTTCAATCCGATACCATTGCATTGCCTCCGGCATTATGGTCATCAGCAGGTTATGAATCTAAAGGATATGGTACGTTCCGGTTTTCTATTCATAAAGGGACATCAGATGAAACTCTAATCCTAAATATGGACCGGGTATTAGGTGCATTAGAAATTTGGATAAATGGTAAAAAACTTAAAAAATTTGGGAGCCTGTCCAAAAATGGAGATTCAGAAGTACTTAATGGTAGACCATTGCGCTTTGAATTACCAAAAGAAAAAACATTGGATGTAATGTTATTGGTCTCTAATCACAACAATAGACTGGGAGGTGGTTTTCCATTGCAAAACAGAATACAGATAGCATCGTATTTTGAGAGACAGTATCCTTCAAAACCAATTATTGAAGGTTTTATTACTTTAATCATTGTTCTTTTTGGAGTTCACGAGATATATAAATTCTACTCTTTTAACAAATATGATTACTTTCTTTATTTCGGTTTGTACTGTTTGATAGGAGCATCTAGACAATTTTTTGTTGGTGAAACCATAATCTATTATTTTTTTCCTGACCTCTCATTTGATATTGTTCAGAAGATGAGATATATAGGTTATTTTGGAGGCTTATCCGTAATTGTTTTATATCATTATGCGTTGTTCCCTTATTATGTTTCTAAACTCTTTGTAAAGTGGATGTACATTATACCATTAATTGGGGTGATTTACATTTTATTGGCACCTATATATTACGGGACATTAGCGGCACCATTTTTTCAACTATATGGATTGTTTCTTGTCATCATAGGTGTGTACCTGCTTCTAAAAGCTATAAAAGACAAAAAACCTTATGCTGCTTGGGTTTTATTAATTTTAGTGATTACAGCCTCAACATTCATTAATGATATACTAAATGCCATGTTAATTATACAAACAGCATATATAGTAAATTATGGCGTATTGTTTTATGTTATTTTTCAGGCATACCTTAACCATAAGGTGCAAATCAATAAAGAGCAGTTACTTAGAACACTATCCATTGATATTGAACAATTACAATTGGATGTTGATGATAAACAAGAAGAAATTAAAAAGCTAAGAACCGAAACTTTTCAACATTTTAAATCCAAAGAGCGGCTAGTAGACAATTTAAAAAAAGTAGCTTCCAACGATACGACCATATCACTACAAAATCTCATCGCCAATTTAAGGTCTGAGCTAATTGAGGATTCACAACTTTCTCTTATTAAGAACGACATTGAAACCCTGAATTACGAATTTATTCAACGTATAAAAAGAATTCATCCCAGGTTAACCAAAACCGACTTAGAGATTTGTACCTATTTAAGAATGTCTCTTGGTAGAAAAGAAATTGCTCGATTGCGTTTTACGTCTTTAGATGCAGTAAAGAAATCGAGAAACCGTTTGCGAAAAAAAATGGAACTTCCTCCCGAAGAAAATCTGGGGGAGTATATTAGATCTATTTAGGATCGTCCAGAGTAATCCGGGTCAAACTTTATCTGTATTTTTATAGTAGTCTTTTTTAATTTTTTAGATCGGTTAATGTATAAGTCATTTTTTTCATTAGTAATCTTTTTTATAGGTACGCTGACAGGGTTTTCTCAGGAAAGTGATCCTATAGTAATTAGATGGGAACAACAATTAGAAGAGGCAACAAGTGATTCTTTGAAGGTAAAGATATTATTGTCATTAGGGCGATACCATTTTAAAAGAGATTTCAATCGTATTGAAGAATTTACTTCTAAAGCTCAGGAAATAATAGATGCATCTAATTATAATTCAGCATTTCATCAAGCAAAAATTTCTGTTCAAAATGGAGTATTTAATGTAAGAAAATCAAACTATGGAAAAGCTTTAAAACATTATTATGAAGCTAAAACATTTTTCGAAAAACAGAATGATTCATTTCAACTAGCCCCTTTATATTTTCACATTGCCAATTTATACAGATTTCAAAAAAATTATCAAGACGCTTTAACTAACTTCAAAAAAGCGATTGCCATTAGCGATAGACTTGGTTTAGACAGGAATATGGCTATAAATTATAGATTTACATCTATTTTGTTTTCCGAAATGAAACAAAAAGATTCTGCTTTGTTTTATCTCGAAAAAGCGGAAGAAAAGTATGAAGTAATGAATCACAAAGCTGATCTTTTTGAAGTTTTATCTTTAAAGTCTGGGATACTAATAAGTGAAGAAAAATATGATGAAGCATTAGCTATTGAGGAAAAAAACCTTGCCTTTTTTAAAGAAGATAACAAATGGATATTGACAATGACCACCCATACTAATTTAGCGAAAGTTTATTTAGGCTTGGGTGATTTTAGTAAAGCCATTGCGAATGTTAATGAGACAATATCGCTATCAAAAAAACACCAATTACTGCAACCCAGAATAGAAGCTTATGAGATAAGAAGTATGATTTATCATAAAATAGGCAATTACAAAAAGTCCTTAGAAGATTATAAAGAATATAAAGATTTGTCTGATAAAGAATATAACATTTCAAAATCTAATGATATTAAAGAGCTGGAGTTATCCTACAAATTTGCTAATGAAAAGGCAAAAGACAGCATACTATTTAAAGAAGAACAAAGAAGGCTTATTACCATTAATGAAAATGAAGCATTTAAAAACAAACTCTATATAATTATAGTGATTTTAACTATTCTTTTAAGTTTCATCGGAATTAGGGTATTAATTAAAGAACTTAAAAAGGTTAAAGCTAGAAGTATAAAGACAGAAAGCCTCTTGGAAGTAAAAAGAAGGGAAGCAGACAACCTGGCTCAGGATGTCATCACTAAAAAAGAAACCATTTCGGATTTAATGAAAGAGTCTCTCCGGCAAATAAAAGTAAAAGAAAGACTCTTAGATGATTTAAATAAATTAGACCCTAACAGTAATGGCAGCAATAAATTAAATTTAAATGATATTATTTCGTATTTAAAATCTGATGTGGTAGATGACTCTCGTGTTCATTTAATTAAAGAACATTTGGAAGTAATGAATTATGAGTTGTTTCAAAAATTAAAAGATAAACACCCCAATCTTACGAATGTAGATTTGGAAATATGTTCCTATTTACGTCTTTCTTTGGGGCGTAAAGAAATTGCAAAACTTCGCTTTACCTCGGTCGATGCGGTAAAAAAATCAAGAAGTCGTTTACGCAAAAAAATGGAGCTTTCTACGGAAATAGACTTGGAAGAATACATCAAATCTATTTAGTTTTTTGTTAGGTGGCTTGTTTTTAGAAAAGATGGAACCCTTTGTTTTTTAAGCAGGTTTCGGACCTGTACCCCCTGTTGTACCCCCTGTTTTTTTTAGAAGAACGAATTTTGTTAGTTACTTAGCAAAGTATTTAACAATTAGCTATGATACTTTTTTTTAAAAAGATATTTACATCTCAAAAATCCGGTAATAAGTTTAAAGAGATTCAAAAGATGAAAGCAAAGAAAAAAGAACTGGAAGCTATCTTAAATCATTTACGAGAAGTAGAAGCGGAGCTAAGGCAAACACAAAAAAGTAACTAGATATGGACCCCTTAAATATGTATATCATGGAAGATCATGCAGCTTCGGGGTACACCCCTCCAACCTGGAAACATTACATGAATGTAGAATATATTGAAATTGATTTTACAGGACTATATAAAGATGAAGATATTATTCAATGTGTAGCAGATGCAGTTGAAATGGGGTTACAAAGAACTGATAAATCAGTACGAGCGTTGGTATATCTCAAAAACTCTAAAACTAGCCCAAATGCCATAAGAATTATCAAGAAATTAGGGAAACAAGTACAACCTAAACTCAAAAAATCGGCATTGGTTGGATCCGTAGGGATCGTATCCTTATTAATGAAGATCTATATCAGCTATACCGGTAGCAAGATCAAGTTTTTTACCGATAAAGAAGCAGCTATTAAATATTTGGTGAATGATTAATGTCGATACTCCATATAATTATAGTTATGAAGATGCTATTATATCGGTAATTACTACCGATAAGCAATTGGAGTTCATAGAGTTGTTAGCTGCACAGAATATTAAAACCCATTTGATGGATACGATCCCAAACAATATAGAATCCTGGGGAGTGAGTCCTGATACTATTATTTTGGATAGTATGACGAATGTTGAATGGGAAAAGCAAGTAGACGTGTTGAGACAAATTAACACTTATAAAGATATTCCGGTGATTGTATTAAGTAAAGAGGAAGTGCAAATCGAAGACATTTTTTCGACGTATAATAAAGAGTATCTATATGTTCACCGAGAAAATCCAAAATCTGTAATACGAGCAACTTTAGCAACAATTGCATATTGGAAAAAATTGAATAATGCCTTGGTAAAAACCAATCAGCTGAATAGAATTTTATCCACGAATTATTTAGTGTTGGATGCTAAAAATGAGTGTTTAGAAAAAGTGCAATTACAAATAAATCAAGTTAGTGATCTAGTTACATCAGACATTAAAAAAGAATTTATAAAGATAAATGATATAATAACTGATAATTTAAAAAAAGGAGATCATTATCAATTGTTTAAAGCGCATTTTGAAGAAGTACATCCTTTGTTTTATAAAAAGTTATTGGTGATGAACAAAGATTTATCTAATAATGATCTCAAACTTGCTGCTTTCCTTAAGATGAATTTTAATAATACAGAAATTTCTTTTTTTATGGGAATATCCATAGCGGGTGTAAAAAAAGCAATACAACGATTACGTAAAAAGTTAGGATTACAACCAAAGGAATCATTAAGACAGTTCATATTTACAATAGAAGTCTAAATTAAAGTAGTAAAGATGAGAATTAAAATTAATGTCTCCCACAAGTCTCCCATTTTAATTTTATATGTAATGATCTGGTAGTAAGTTTGAACCAGGAAAAATAAAAGTACAGAAGTAATCCAATAGTTGAAATACAATAACCCAAATTGAACATGAGCTATTCTTTTTGAATAGATAGAAGCAAAACCTAAAACCTTTTATGTTATGAAAACAATCAATTATCATTAGAAAGAAAGTATAGAAAGCGTTACAATGAACCTCTTTCTATCACTATCCTAAAAAGGAAATCTCCCTTAAAAAATAGAGCGTTTATTAAAATTATCACTTTGTAACAATATAAGTGGTACAGGATGCTTCATGCCAAAAGTGAAGCTGAAAAAAAAACCAATTAACCCCTTAATTATGAAAAGAAAAATTACTCCTTATACCTTTACCTGGTTGTTTATGTCTCTTGGTATAAAGCGAAACACCAGGAATACGCGCAAGCTAATAGCAATCATTGCTTTTATGTTTAGCTTTATACAAATGAATGCGCAATACACCTCGATCCCAGATGCTAATTTTGAAGCTGCATTGGCAAGATATGATAATATCCCGGGAGATGGTCAAGTACCAACAGGTTCAATTCAAATAGTAAGTTCTTTGGAGGTAAAACTTGAAAATATAGCAGATTTAACAGGGATAGAAGATTTTACGGCTCTTAGAACATTAGATTGTAGCAATAATAATTTAACCAGTCTAGATCTAAGTAATAATACCAATTTAGAAGAGGTATATGTAGAGCATAATCAACTTACTCATATAAATATTCAAAATGGTTCTAATGCTAGAATACAAAAATTTGTTGCTAAAGACAATAGCTCTTTAAGTTGTATTCTGGTTGATGATGCTACATTTAGTGCAAATGGGTGGGACATTGATACTGCTATTACTAGCTTTAGTGATACCTTTTGTAGGTATACAACTATCCCAGATGCTAATTTTGAAAGTGCCCTTGAAAATTTAGGTTATGATGATATCTCGGGAGATGGGCAGGTACCAACGGCTAACATTGAGGTGATAACTTCTTTATTTGTAGTTAATAAAGGTATATCAGATTTAACAGGAATAGAAGATTTTACTGCGCTTACAACTTTGCATGGTGGTTTCAACAATTTGACCAGTTTAGATCTAAGCAACAATATCAATTTAGAAGGTATGTATTTACAGAATAATGAACTTACATACTTAAATCTTCAAAATGCTGCGAATACCAACATAAGTAATTGTAATGCTACAAATAATAGTTCTTTAACTTGTATTAACGTCGATGATGCTTCTCCTGGCGCCGACAATATCTGGCTTAGTATTGACGTACAAACCCAGCTTACAGATACCGGTTATTGTCGTTATACCTCTATTCCAGATGCTAATTTTGAAAGTGCTCTTGGAGATTTAGGTTATGATAATATCTCGGGAGATGGACGAGTACCTACGGCTAATATTGAAGTGATAACAGGTTTAGATGTAAATGGTAAGGGTATATCAGATTTAACGGGAATAGAAGATTTTACGGCTCTTGAATATTTATCTTGCGCCTACAGTAATTTAACTAGTTTAGATGTAAGTAACAATACAAATTTAGAAAATATACGTTTAGAGGATAATCAACTTACTTACTTAAATATTCAAAATGGAGCTAATGCCAATATAGGAATATTTGATACTAGAAATAATAGCGATTTAACTTGTATTTTTGTTGATGATGCTGCGTATAGTACCGATAGGTGGACTGATATTGACGATCAAACCCAGTTTACAAATACCGATTATTGTGACTATACCCTAATTCCAGATTTTGACTTTGAAGGTTTTCTTGAAGTACGTGGTTATGATGATATCTCAGGAGATGGTCGGGTACCGACAGAGTTAATTGAAACAATAACAGCTTTAAATGTATCTAATATTGGTATAGGAGATTTAACGGGAATAGAAGATTTTAGAGACCTTACATCTTTATCTTGTACAAATAATGGCTTAGACAATTTAGATTTAAGTAATAATACCAATTTAGAATCTATAGATTTAGGCAATAATTCACTTACCCACCTAAACCTTCGAAATGGAACGAATACCAATATAACATTATTTGATACTAGAGGCAATCGCTCTTTAACTTGTATTCTGGTTGATGATGCTACATATAGCACAGGAAATTGGACTAATATTGACAGTCAAACCCAGTTTACAGCTACCAATTTTTGTGATTATACAGTTATCCCAGATGCCAATTTTGAAAGGGCTCTCGAAGGTTTAGGGTATGATGATATTTCGGGAGATGGGCAAGTACCTACCGCTAATATTGAAGTGATTACCTCTTTAAACGTATATCAACAAAATATAGCCAATTTAACAGGGATAGAAGATTTTACGGCGCTTAACACTTTAGCTTGTACCCAGAATAATTTAACCAGTTTAGATTTAAGTAACAATACCAATTTAGAAGAGATATATTTAGAAGTTAATCAACTTACAGAGTTAAATATTCGAAATGGAGCGAATACCAAAATAAGAGAATTTGTTACTTTAGTAAATAGCTCTTTAACCTGTATTCTGGTTGATGATGAAAGCTATAGTACTACAAACTGGACATCTATAGATTCCCAAACTAATTTTACAGATACCGATTATTGTGATTACACAACAATACCAGATGCTAATTTTGAAAGTGCTTTGGAAGATTTAGGGTATGATGATATTTCTGGAGATGGCCAAGTGCCGACTGCGTTAATTGAAACAGTAAGCTCTTTAAACCTATTTCAACAAAATATAGCCGATTTAACAGGGATAGAAGATTTTACAGCGCTTACAACTTTAAGTTGTTTCAAAAATAATTTAACCAGTTTAGATCTAAGTAACAATGCCAATTTAGAAACTGTACTGGCACATGAAAATGAATTAACAAGTATAGATGTTTCTAATGTACAGTATCTAACTACATTGTCACTTGCAGATAATGATCTAATTGGTTTATCACTTACAGATAATATAGCTTTAGAATTTTTAGGAATAGAAAACAATAGTATTTCTAATATAGATTTGTCTAATAATAAGGTATTAGAATATTTAAACGTCTATAATAACGGCTTAACAAGTATAGATGTAAGTGCTAATACCGAATTAGTAACGTTATTCCTCGCCAAAAATTCATTCACTACCGTAGATATAACAGTTAATACCAAATTGAAATCTCTAGATGTCTCAAATAATGTATTAACAACCATTGATCTTTCTAATAATATGGCATTAGAGCTTTTAAATATAGATTTTAATGCTATTGAAGATGTAGACTTAACTAAACATGTGAATCTAAAATATTTTTATGCAAATGGATGTGCCTTGAAAAGTTTAAATGTTCGAAATGGTATGAATACTTCTATTTTGGAGTTTGAAATTACTAGTAACCCCGATTTAGCTTGCGTCGAAGTAGATGATACTGAGGCTACTAATGCAGGAACCGGGAACTACTCGGGTTGGTATAAAGATGCCACTACTTTATATTCTGAGAATTGCCAATCTTGTGAGATTTATGATAATTTCCAGATTCAGGTGATAAGTGAAACTTGTATAGATAAGAATAATGGTAGTATCATTATTAGCACAAACGAGGACCTTGCATATAGTACCGAGATAAATGGAGAAGCCTATACATTTACATCAACAGTATCAGCCGATAACTTGGCGCCAGGAACATATCCATTTTGTATTACAGTCGAAGGAGATACCAACTGCGAACAATGTTTTGAAGTAAACATTGAAGGCGCCGAGAAATTAGCCGGAAAAACAACGGTATCTGCCAATGAGCTATTTGTTCAGGTTGAAACTGGTACGGCACCATTTTCTGTACTGATTAATGGTAAAGAAACTGCATCATACACCACCAATAGTTTTTCTTTGGCTGTTGAGCATGGTGATACGGTAGAAGTTTTTTCTAGTTTGGACTGCGAAGGGAAACTAATAGCTAAACAGATAAATTTGTTTGATGAAATTACCATAGCACCTAATCCAACACAAGGCAATGTAACAGTAACGATACCAAGTGTAGGATTAGAAACTATGCAAGTTGATATATATAATGCTTTGGGACTTAGGGTGTCATCGAAAGTGCATACTATTACATCGGGTAGCGTTGTGTTACCTACTCAAAACTTATCAGCAGGCATTTATTTTGTAAGCATCAATGAAGGAGGATCAAAAATCTTTAAAATTGTAAAACAGTAAAAAGATGAAAAGAGTATACTTATATATTACAATAGTAAGCGCAGCATTACTATTCTCTTGTAGTGGTGGTGATGATGCTGGAGTTGCTGTCGGTTCATTTAATGACGCTCCGACAATACCTAAACTGGTATTTCCTGCAGATAATCTAACGTGTACAAGCTTCAATTTAGAGTTTGCCTGGGAAACGGCTAGCGATGCTAATGGGGATACAGTGAGTTATGTGATAGAGGTGGCTTCAGAAAGTAGCTTTGCTTCGATATTGTTTACAGCAATTACTTCAGATCCTCTAAGAGTATTTACTTTAGAAAAAGGAATTACCTATTACTGGCGTGTAAAGGCCAGAGATAGTCAGGGTAGTGATAGCGAATATTCAGAAGTACAAAGTTTCTTTACCGAGCCCGATGCTTCAGTTAATAGCCTTCCTTCGGTTCCTGAATTGATAAGCCCCGAACTTGGAGACAGAGTGTCAGGCACCAATATCACTTTAGATTGGGATGCGAGTGATGCCGATGGAGATGACTTGTTGTATGATGTTTATTTTGGTACTACGAATTCTCCTTCTTTAATAGAAGAAAATATCACAACCTCGCAATTAGAAGTGACAGTAACTTCGAACACGATTTATTACTGGCGAGTGGTGGTAAAAGATAGTAACCAAAATGCAACCATGGGTCAAGTATGGAATTTTAGAACAGAATAGTTTAGTATCAAAATATAACGGAAGGTAAGGGATCCGTAGCATGTATAATTACAATTACCCACTCATGAGATTGAGTGGGTTTTTTTATAACACCACACCAATTTTTTTTAACCTTCAATAGGGCTCAATCCAATTTATTACAACTCCTTACTTTTTTGTTCTTCATGTAAAGAAATGATAAATTTCTCCAGAGACTCTTCAGGGGTTATGTCAATTTTTTTACGCAAACGATACATGCTCTTTTTGACTGCGTCAAAGGAGGTATTTCTAAGTACCGCTATTTCTTTTCTTGTGAGCCCTAATAATACGAAAGAAGCTAGTTCAATATCTCCTTTTGTAAGAGTAGGATAGGTCACTTTTAACGTATTTGTGTATTCTATATTAAGCGCATCGATATCTTGCTTTAATATCTCTAATTTTTTGTCTTCAATCTTATCAGCTTGTAAGCTTGTAATGACCTCTTTAATCGTTATACCCTCTTGTTCTCGATTAACTTTTTTAAGTTCCTCTGTAAGGTGTTGCTTAGACTTTATATATTTTAAAGTTTCTACGGTCAATGATGAGATTTTATCATTTTTATGAACTATTTCTTGTTCTTTTAAGACTATCTCTTTTCCTAATTGAATTCTTTGCGTTTTTAATTGTTTGTAGCGATCAGCCAAAGCAGAAGAGAGCATAAAAACCTCAAATACAGACCCAATTAAATAAGCATTAAGTGTAAATGTATTTCCGGGAATAAAATTTAGTGTGCCTAATGAATATAAAGTGATTCCTAAAAAATAAATTGACCATCCAAAAATTAAAAATCGTGCATATTTATTTCCTTTATAGTAAACAACTATTCCCGAAAAAATTGCAACAACAGAAAAATAGACACCAGAGTAACTAGAAAAGCGTACATCGGTATATGTATTAAAAAACTCGTAATTAATTAAAGGATAAAGAATAGCAATAATAATAAATACAATAATGCTTTTTAGCGCCCAGTCAGCATACTTACTATAAGTTTTTGCATCCAGAAAACGAATACAAAAATAGCTAGAGCATATGGTAGCAAAACAATAAGTAAACGAAAGCCCCCATTCTTGTAAAAAGGGATTATTATCAATAACATAAAGTTTTGTAAAACCTCTTATATGTAACTGAACAGCCAATGTACCCAAAACAGTTATACAGTATATAAAGTAAACCGGATCTTTTAAAGCTCTTGCCAAAAAAAAGTTATATGTAGTAACAGTTAATAATACACCTATGAGAAGGCAACAAATAATAAGTGCTATTTGTTCATTTTTATAATAATTGGGTTGATCAAATAATTTTATGGCGAATGTTTTTCCAAATTTACTAATGGTTCTAATATAAAAAGTACTCGTATGTTTTTCTTTAATTTCTAAAGGAAAGGATATTGAATAACCCGGTAGTTTTTTATCTTTTTCAGCAATCATTTGTCCAGATTGAAGCATTTTCCAAGTGTTATTTTCCTTATAAAAAAATTGTATAGAATCCTGTAATGATTTTCGAATGCTTAAAATTCTTTTGATAGATGTATCCGCAGAGTTTTTAATTCTAAACCTTAACCATACTGCTTTATTACTATAGCCAAAATTTAAAATATCTTTTTTAGATTCAGTAAAATTCTTTTTTGAAATACTTTCAATAGAAAGGGAACGACCATCTTCTTGAAAAGATTCAATATGTTTACCCAAAAAATTTGAACCTCCAGTAGTATTGCCATCAATTGGTACAATATCAGTTTCGTCCTGTGCGCTACAGACAGACATAAAAAACAAAAAGAACACATATATAGGAATAGGCACTTTTACAAAGGGTGAAAAAACAGAACTATTCATATATGATCTCTTTCCTTGAGAATTAGAACCATAAATATACTTTAAATCTGGACATGTGTCCAAACAACATGAGTTAATAAAGATGCTGATATTAAGCAGCTTACAAAAATGTCCCCCCCTTTGTCTCCCCTTTAAATGATAGCTTGTATCAATTAATAAAATATTTTTGCTTCAGAATAAAAAGACGAACCCGTACACGATTGCTGTAATGTTATTTTAAACCTACTATTATAGTCTTAATTTATTCTGAATAACTAAGAACAATTTCTTTAAAAACCCCAAATATGAATAAAAAACTACTTTCACTTTGTATTATATTATGTGCCTTTTTATCCTACAGCCAGGAAACCAATGTCCCCGATGATGTTTTTGAAAATTATCTAGAAACCCACGATGCTGATGGTAATATTGTAGATATCGGAAATGCCGCCAGTATGGGTAATGGTATTGCTAATGATGGTAAGGTTACCACTGCAAAGATAGAAAATGTGACTGTTTTATCAATAGATGGTCCTCGTCTTCTCCCTGGACAAGTGGCTGATCCATCAGAAATAGTATCTGATGCTACAGGTATTCAAGACTTTATCGCATTAGAAGAATTGAGTTTTGAAAGAAATGAACTAACAAGTATTGATCTAACTCAGAATACAGCATTGGTTGCTTTATCGCTCGATGATAATAAACTAACAAGTATTGATCTAACTCAGAATACAGCATTAACCCAATTAACTTGTGATGATAATCAATTAACAAGTTTAGACGTTACTCTAAATACGCAATTGACCAATTTAGATTGTAGTGATAATAACGTAACAAGTTTGGATGTTTCTCAAAATACTCTTCTAACACGCTTAATCTGCTATCGAAATGAATTAACAAGCGTAGACGTTACCCAAAATACACAATTGACTGATTTATCTTGTTATGATAATCCAATAGGTAGTCTAGATGTAACTAAAAATCTGCTTTTAGAAGATCTAAGTTGTTCAGATAATCAATTAACAAGTTTAGATGTTACACAAAACAGTGCATTAGTATATTTACTATGCGATGATAACCTACTCACCAGTTTAGATGTTTCTCAAAACACAGCATTAATAGAATTGTACTGCGCTGATAATCAAATTGCAAGTTTAGACCTAACATCAAATACACTCTTGGTAGAAATTGAGTTGCAGGACAATGTATTAACCAGTTTAGATCTTAGGAATGGAAACAACACAAATCTAGATGTTGAGGTACATAATAATCCAGATCTCTATTGCATTCTTGTGGACGATGCTTCTGCAGCATATCTTAATAGTCGTTCTTGGAATAAAGATACACATTCTTTTTACAGTACAGATTGCAGGCTAACTACTGTGTCCGATGATGCTTTTGAAAACTATTTAGAAACCCATAATGCAGATGGTAATACTGTAGATGTTGGAGATCCAAGCAGTATGGGTAATGGAGTTGCTAATGATAACGCTGTAACTACTGAAAAAATAGAAACTGTAACAAGTTTAAGTATTGCTAGGAAAAATATCTCTGATCTTACAGGTATTGCAGATTTTACAGCATTAAAGAATTTGAGTTGCGGCTCTAATTCATTAACATTTATAGATATAACTCTAAATACGCAATTGACTCATTTATATTGTGGTTCAAATCAATTAACAAGTTTAAATGTTTCACAAAACACAGCATTAATTGAGATATCCTGTTTTAATAATCCAATAAATAACCTTGATGTAACTAAAAATATACTTTTAGAAGAGTTAAATTGTGTTGGAAATCAGTTAACCAGTTTAGATGTTTCGCAAAATAAGGCATTATTTGAATTAGAATGTTATGAAAACCTACTTACAAGTTTAGATGTTTCTCAAAATACAGCATTAACATATCTAGATTGTAGTGATAACCAAATTTCAAGTTTAAATCTCACACAAAATATACTTTTAGATGAATTGTATTGTCATGAAAATGTATTGACCTATCTCAATATTAGAAACGGAAATAATACGAATTTAGGTGATCGTAGTTTTGATATAACTAATAACCCAGGCCTTACGTGTGTTGCAGTAGATGATCCAACATATGCAGCTGCAAACTTAACAGATAAAGATGTACAAACCGTTTATAGTACATTTTGTAGTGAAACCAATGTGCCAGATGATAATTTTGAAGCGTATCTGGAAACACATAATGCAATAGGAGAGCTGGTAGCTGTAGGTGATCTTACCAGTATGGGTAACGGTATTGCCAATGATGATTATGTAGGAACAGAGCGAATTAAAAATGTAACTAATCTAGATATTTCTTCTCAAAGCATAGCCGATCTTACTGGTATTACAGGTTTTATAGCTTTAGAAGAATTGAATGTTAGGAATAACTCATTAACCGATATAGATGTTACGAAGAATGTAGCGCTCACAAACTTAGATTTGTATAAAAATTCTCTAACAAGCATAGATATCTCTCAAAATGTAGTATTGCGTGAACTAATATGTGCTCAAAATTCTCTAACCAGTATAGATCTATCAAAAAATATACTATTGACCTCTTTAAACTGTGGTGAAAATGAATTAACAAGTTTGGATGTTTCGCATAACACAACATTAATTACGCTAACCTGTTCTGAAGGCCAATTAGATAGTCTAGATGTTACTCAAAACATACTTCTTGAACAGCTATATTGTTCATTTAATCCGTTAGGTAGTTTGGATGTTACTCAAAATCCACTTCTTGAAACCTTAGGTTGTTCAGAAAACGAATTAACAACTCTGGATGTAACACAAAATCCTAATTTGGTTACTTTGTTTAGCACAGGTAATCAATTCGCCAGTATAGATGTTACCCAAAATACACTATTACAAGAATTAGATTGTTATGGTAATCAGATGTCTAGCATAGATGTTACTCAAAATCTGGACTTGGTGTATTTATATGTTAGCGATAATCAATTAACCACGCTTGATCTTTCACAAAATATAGCTTTAGAAGAATTAGAGGCTGATGATAATCAATTAACCTATCTTAATCTTAAAAACGGAAACAATGTAAGTACATTTTCCTATGTAAATGTAACTAATAATCCTAACCTGAGTTGTATTGAAGTAGATGATGTTACCTATTCAAATACCAATTGGACAGATAAAGATGCACACTCTTTTTATAGTATAGATTGTCGACAAACCTATGTGCCCGATGATAATTTTGAAAACTATCTCGAAACTCATGATGCCGATGGTAATACAGTGAGTGTAGGTGATGTTACCAGTATGGGTAATGGTATTGCCGATGATGATAATGTAAATACTATTGCTATCGAAAATGTAACTTCATTAATACTGGATTACTTAATACCAGCACCAGGTCAGGTAATTGATCCTGCAACTCTTGTGTCTGACTTGACAGGTCTTGAAGATTTTATCGCCTTGGTAGAACTTGATATTCGTTTTCAAAATATCAGCACCCTTGACGTTACCGGCAATATAAACTTAGAAACGTTAACGTGTTATAATAGTGAGGTGTCAACGCTAGATGTTAGTACAAATACCAAATTAGAAGCATTGACTCTTGCGTCCAATAAAGTAACTACAATAGATATAAGTAATAATACACTATTAAGAAACTTTCTTGCCTTTGACAATGCTATATCAGATATAGACCTTAGTACTAATACGCTATTAGAAGAGATATATCTTAACCAAAATCAATTAAGTAGTATAGATGTTAGTAATAATCCTTTAGTAAAAAGGGTAACAATCAACGATAATATGTTGACCAATATGGATCTAAGTACCAATACAAATCTTGAAATTGTACAAATTCAAAATAATCAACTTACTACTGTAAATATTAAAAATGGAAACAATGGTAGCATAACTTATTTTCAAGCCACCAATAATCCGGATCTCACTTGTATTGAGGTAGATGATGCAACGTACTCAACCACCAATTGGACAAATAAAGATATACAAACTGGTTTTTCTGAAGATTGCTACCCTCCAGTAATTACATTAACAGGAGATACCCCTCAAACCATAATTTTTGGTGTAGGGTATACCGAATTAGGTGCCACTACCGATGATGGGACCGATGTGGTAATTGATGCTAGTGATTTTGTAGATGCAATAGGAAGTTATACGATTCGATATAATGCTACTGCTCTCTCTGGCCTTGTAGCTCTAGAAGTAATTCGAGTGGTAAACGTAATTGGATGCCCGATCTATGATCTGCCGGCAGATAATTTCAAAGTGGAAGCAGTAAGTGAAACTTGTATCGATAAAAATAATGGAATGATCACGATCAATGCTACAACTACACTTGATTACGAAACTACAATTAATGGAGAGAACTACAACTTTACTTCTACAGTAACAGTAGATAATCTTGAGCCGGGTACTTATCCTGTGTGTATTGCTATAGATGGAAATACCGATTGCAAACAATGTTTTGAGATAGTGATCGAAGATGCAGAGAGCTTAACAGGAAAAACAACACTTAACACCAAAGAAGGAAGTACAACAGTAAATGTTGAACTAACCACAGGCACATCACCCTATACTGCCATGATTAATGATGAAGTTGTTGGAGTGTATACTACAAATAGTTTTTCAATAGATATTCAACAATCAGGAGTACTCGAAATTCATTCTAGCCTTGCATGCGAAGGAAAACTATCCAAAACGATTGATCCGTTTGATGAGATCACAGTAGCTCCTAACCCTACACGAGGCGATGTGATTCTTACGGTTCCAAATGCAGAAGAGACTCTAGCGATCGAGATCCATAATGCTTTAGGCGTTTTAGTTTCCTCAAAAGTATATAATACCAATGATGGAAAAGTAAGCTTACCTATGGAAAGCCTATCTGCAGGAATCTACTTCGTACGTATTAATGCAACTACCCCAAAAACATTTAAAATCGTAAAACAGTAAAAAATTGATTCTATCACATTGAGTCTTAAGTGAAGCCGAAAGGCCCAATGTGATAGAAAAACAAATAAAAATATACAGATGAAAAAGATATATATTATACTATTAAGTTCGTTATTCCTGCTTTCTTGTGGAGGTAGCGATGATAGTGGGGTTCCACCAACAGTATCTAATGTAGCACCAAGTGTTCCTAAATTAGTATTTCCGACCAATAATGCCACATGTACAAATTTCAATTTAGAATTTGATTGGGATGCAGCAACCGATAGTGATGGAGATTCGGTAAATTATACAATCGATATTGCCGAAAGTGATAGTTTCGCTACGATAGTATTTACTCAAAACACCTCACAAACCACTAACATTCTTACTCTCGAAAAAGGCACGACGTATTTCTGGAGAGTAAAAGCCAAGGATAATGTAGGTAATGAAAGTGCTTATACGGCAACACAGACCTTTTTTACCGAACCAGATGCAGGGGTAAATACAGTTCCAAATGCTCCTTCAGTAGTAAGTCCAACATTAGGAGAAAGAGTATCAGGAACGACCATCACCTTAGATTGGGATGCTACAGACAGAGATAATGATCCATTAACATTTGATCTCTACTTTGGAGATACCAATCCACCAGTTTTATTTGCAGAGAGTGTTGATGCCACAGCGCTTGATGTTACGGTAACTGCAGATATGATATACTATTGGAGGGTTGTAGTAAAAGACGACAAAGCGGGTGTAACCATTGGCCAGGTATGGAATTTTAGAACAGAATAGTTTATAATATCAAAATATAACGGAAGGTAAAGGATCCGCTGGGTTAAAAAAACCACTCAAGTAATGGAGTGGTTTTTTCTTTTTTAAAACTAAATCTTAAGAATATATGTGGCCTATTTTTTTCTCATTGCGGTTGCAAAGATATTATGATGTATTTTTGAGTAGTAACTAGCTTATGATCTGTAATTATTAAAACCTGTGCTACTTTGAAAGCAACTTTCGTATACATAAGTATCCTCTTACTATCCTGGTCAGCTTTTTCCCAATCCCATGATAGTATTGCAAACCAATTGAAGTACAAGCTCGAAAAAGCAACAACTGATTCGGCTCGAATTGGTTACAAAGTTGAACTGGTTGAACAAATGCATCAGTTTGATTTGGATACATCCAGAGTTATTATCAATGATGTTTTAAAACAAATTGAAGGAATTCAGAATACCAATCTGTACTATCAAAAAAGTAAAGCAAAAGCACTCAATTATCTTGGTATCATTGACAACAAGCAGGGTAATGCCGAAAAAGCCTTAACTACGTATTTAAAAGCATTGGATCTAAGTGAAGCCATTAACGATTCTGTTACGATCGGATTAACATTACATAATCTGGGAATGTTTTACAGGCGACAAAAAGACTATAAAAAAGCCAAACCATATTTTAAAAATGCCATTGCGATTAAAGAAAAATTAACTGATGTCGAAAGTTTGGCCGTATCACATCATATGTTAGCTATAACCTACTATGCTAATAAACAAAATGATTCTTCTTTGATTCATATTTCAAAAGTGAAAGCATTGCCGTGTTCTAAAACCAGAATAGCTAAAGCCAATGGGAGTTTGGCTGCAATTCATTATAGCAATAAAGAATTTGATAAGGCTATTGCGATTTATAAAGAAAATATAGGGATTTCGAAGGGGATACAGGATCAAGGCGAACTAAGTATTAGTTATCTAAATGTAGCGGTCTTATACAATGCACTAAAGGAGTATGATGAAGCCGTCCCCTATCTGGATAGCGCAATTATTGTTGCCGAAGAACTAAAAAATAAAGGGTTATTGCTTAAGCAATATTATAGCAGAAGTAATCTTAATGAAACTAGAAAAGAGTATCAAAAAGCCTTACAAGATTATAAAATTTACAAAGTATATAATGATTCTATTAATGATACCGAAAAAGTGAAACGAATCACTGCGTTGGAACTCAATTATAAGTTTGAAAAAGAAAAGCAAGCAGATCAATTACGATTAGAAAGTGAGGCTGCGAAAAAACGATTATACCTCATATTGTTTGCAATTGCTGTGATTTTGGGAAGCGTTATTTTTTGGTTAACTCGTAAGAATGCAAAGCATCGTTTGGAGTTATCCCGGACTAGGTTGCAAAAAGAACAATTGGATAAGGTAAGAGCAGAACTCGCTTTAGTTACCAAAGAAAAAGAGTTAAAGAGAGTTGTTGTAGAAGGGTCTTTGCGTCACGAGATTTTAAATAAAACTCTAGGAGAGATAAAAGATATTATTCGAATAGACAATGAAAGAGAACGTAAAATCGCTTTACAATCACTTTCAGCTTCTTTGCTTTCCGAAGAAGTCACTAAAAAGGCGACCTCAGAAATACAATCCTACCTGGATAAAGTAAGTTTGGATTTTAAAGTAATTCTGGACAATCAGTTTCCAAAATTGAGTGAAAAAGAAAAAGAATTACTATGCCTTATGACTTTAGATTTGAATGCAACACAAATCAGTAAACTACAAAACTCTACGATTTCTGCCATTAAATCTTCACGATCACGGATTCGTAAAAAGATTGGAGTAGATTCTAAAGTAGATATCATTGAATTTATTCAAAAATTAAGAACGTAGATTAAAGTCAGTTAGAAATTGTTTCTGCTAATCGAGATTGTCACCCTGAGCCTGTCGAAGGGCTTTTTTAACTGTTTGCAACCCCTTTGCAACCCCCTAATTCTTTGGAAATCTTAAAACTATCTTAATTTTGCACTCGACTTTGAGATGAGCTGATTTTTGATTTTCAACCCTTTTTTACCCAAAATAGCCCCTTATGAAACACCTTTACATTACACTAGTATTTATTATTAGTTTTTTTACTGCTGGATTTGCCCAAACCGAATTTATAACCACATGGCAAACTACATCAGCTAATGAAAGTATTACCATTCCCACAACCGGATCTGGATACAACTATTCAGTAGATTGGGGAGATGGAACTATTGAAGCTGGATTTACCGGGAGTGCTACTCACGAATATGTTGTAGCGAATACCTATACCGTAGAAATATCAGGAGATTTTCCAAGGTTTTATAATCCTGGTTTAGGAGGTTACATTTCCAATGCAGCTAAAATTCAATCTATAGAGCAATGGGGTACGCAACAATGGACAAGTATGGAGGGTGCCTTTGATAGTGCCACCAGCCTTGTTATTAATGCTACCGATACCCCAGACTTAAGTGCTGTTACTAGTATGCAAGGAATGTTCTTTTTAAGTTCAAGCCTGGTTGATAATGGCGGTGCCTTAGGTACCTGGGATGTGAGCAATATTCAGGATATGGGATTCTTATTCAGAAATACTCCATTTAATGAGGATATCAGTAGTTGGAATACTCAGAATGTTACAAATATGAGAGATATGCTTGCAAACTGCCCTAATTTTAATCAAAACCTAGGTGATTGGGATATAAGCAACGTAACTAACATGTCTGATATGTTTGCGACTTCAGGGCTTTCTTTAGCGAATTATGATGCGACGTTAATTGGATGGGCTACAGACTCAAGTGGTAATACAACCGATGGTGTTGACGATGTTCCTTCTAATATCACTTTTCATGCAGGTTCAAGTATGTATTGTTTAGGAGTGGAAGCTCATAATACATTAACAAGTTTACCATATGATTGGTCTATAACAGATAACGGAACTACCTGTACAGCCACAGACTTTTTTATTACCACATGGCAAACTACTACCTCAAATGAATCCATAACGATACCAACAACTGGATCTGGATACAACTATTCGATAGATTGGGGTGATGGTACTATTGAAACTGGATTTACAGGAAATGCTACCCATGAATATGCAGTAACAGGAACCTATACCGCAAAAATAACTGGAGATTTCCCAAGGATTTATTTTAACAATACTGGCGATAAAGACAAAATTAGAACCATAGAACAATGGGGTGCGATTTCGTGGTCTAGTATGGCTTCTGCTTTTTATGGCTGTGATAGTTTGGTGCTCAATGCAACAGACATACCGGATTTATCCTCAGTAACCGATCTTTCTCAAATGTTTAGAAGAGTAGGTTCTTTTCAGGATAATCAAAATAGGATAGGATCTTGGGATGTATCTACCATTACCAATATGTCAGCAATGTTTAGAGAAGCTTCCGATTTTAATGAAAATATTGGATTATGGAATGTGGGAAATGTCACCAATTTCTCATTCATGCTCAGTACTACCAATTTCTTCAACCAAAACCTAAATACTTGGAATATTGGAGAAAATGTCACAGGTACTATCAATATGAGCGGAATGTTTGATTCCACATCAGCTTTCAATCAACCATTAAATGATTGGGATGTGAGTAAAGTAACGAACATGTCTGGAATGTTTGGTGTAACTCCACAATTTAATCAACCATTAAATGACTGGGATACTAGTGCTGTATCCAATATGGGAGGAATGTTTTTTGGAGCAAGCAGATTTGACCAAAACGTAGGTGACTGGAACCTTTCCAGTATTTCTAATATGTCCTCAATGTTTCAACAATCTGGTCTTTCTCAAGAAAACTATGATGCCATTTTGATTGGCTGGGCTACTCAAGATATAGGAGAAACGATACCTTCTAATATCAGCATCAGTTTTGAGGGAAGCCAATACTGTTTTGGAGCTGACGCTAGAAATACATTAACTAATGATGCCGGATTAAATTGGAATATTGATGATGATGGAGCTGCTTGTAGCACTACAGATTTTTTTATAACGACCTGGCAAACCGCTATGGATAATGAAAGTATTACGATCCCAACAACAGGAAGCGGATATAACTATGCTGTTGATTGGGGAGATGATACCATTGAAAGAGGATTTACAGGAGATGCTACGCATGAATACGCAACTGCAGGTACTTATACAATAAAGATTATAGGGGATTTCCCGAGAATTTATTTTAACAACTTAGGTGATAAAGACAAGATCATTAGCGTTAATCAATGGGGTGTTATTGAGTGGGCTAGTATGGAATCTGCATTTTATGGGTGTACAAATTTAACTGTTGATGCTAGTGATACTCCCGATTTAACAAACAGTAGTACGTTAAGAGCTATGTTTAAGGGCACTACGAATTTGATAGATGTACAGGGAACCCTTCCATTTTGGAATGTAAGTACCATAGTAGATTTTGGTCAGATGTTTATGAATACTGACAAGTTTAATACTTCTTTAATTTCCTGGAATTTTAGTGTAGCAGAAGATTTTTCAGAAATGTTTAGAGGTGCAAAGGTGTTCAATCAATTACTAGGTAACCCTTTTAAAGCAAAAACCTTTGAAGGTATGTTTAGAGATGCTGTTGCTTTTAACCAACCTTTATTTTGGGATACACCAGATGTGATTTCTTTGAAAAATATGTTCAATGGTGCTACAAGTTTCGATCAGAATTTAGGGTTTTTTACTATAAATTCTGTTACCGATATGACGGGAATGTTTAGTAATGCAGGATTATCTATACAGAATTATGATCAAACACTTGCAGGCTGGTTTTTAGAACGAAATGTGAATGATACGCGTCCAAATAATATCACCTTTGATGCGGGTAGCAGTCAATATTGTCTGGCAGGAGATATTATAGAAAAATTAACCAATGATCATGGATGGCAAATAACGGATAGCGGTCCTGGCTGCGATGAAAGTGATGTATTTGTGATGACCTGGGATCTTACTAGCGAAAATAGATTCACTATGCCAACTTCTGGAAATGGATATGAGTATACGCTTAGCTTATCAAATGGGGAGATTTTTTACGTAACCAGTGATATAGTTCAAGTGTCCTATAGTGAAAATATCGGAATGTTAACGGTTCGTATTTATGGAGATTTTCCAAGATTTGACTTTGATGCTCCATCGGTAGACAAAGAAAAATTAGCTACTATAGAACAATGGGGAAGCCTACAACTTTTAGAAGCTAATGGAGCTTTTGAAGGGTGTACTAATTTGGTTTTGAATGCAACAGATACTCCTGATTTGAGCCAGATTCAGTTTATGGATAGGATGTTTGAAAATACGTCATCATTTGTAGATAATGGTGGCGAAATGAATAACTGGGATGTTAGCACTGTAACTAGTATGACTGGTCTTTTTGAAGGATCGGCTTTCAATGAAAATATCAATGACTGGGATGTAAGTAAGGTGGAGGATTTTTCTAGTATGTTTAAAAATAATACTTCATTTAATCAACCATTAAATAATTGGAATACTGAGAAAGCCAATGATCTAACTAATATGTTTGATGGGGCAACAGCTTTTAATCAACCTATCGAAATGTGGAATACAGCGTTGGCTCAATATTTTGATTTTATGTTTCTAAATGCATCCACTTTTGATCAAAACCTTGGAAACTGGGATATTAGTAATACAGATAGAGATTCCATGGATGGGATGCTTACAGGTTCAGCAATGTCTCAAACAAATTATGATGCTACGTTAATTGGTTGGGCAACTTTAGAAACCGGAGAAACCCAGATTCCGACTGATGTCAAGTTGGATGCGGATACTTTTTATTGTTTATCAGAAACGGCTAGAAATACGTTAACTAGTGCTCCTTATAACTGGACTATTAACGATGCTGGGATAGGTTGCCCTGAGGATTTCTTTATCACCACTTGGCAAACCACTACTACTAATGAAACTATTACCATCCCTACAACCGGTTCGGGATACAATTATAGTGTAGATTGGGGAGATGGAACTGTTGAAGCTGGATTTACTGGAAACACTACACATAGCTATACAACCGCAGGTGTTTATACTGTGAAAATTAGTGGTGATTTTCCTCGTCTTTGGTTTACTGCTTTAACTGATGATGACAAAAGTAAATTGTTAACCGTTGAGCAATGGGGGTCACAACAATGGACAACGATGCGAAGTGCTTTTCAAGGTTGTTATAATCTAAAACTGAATGCCAATGATACCCCGGATTTATCTCAGGTTACCAGAACAAGTTCGATGTTTAGGGATTGTACAAATCTTGAAGATTTAAAAGACACGATGAACTCCTGGGATATGACTAACCTGGAATCGATTTCTTTTATGTTTAAAGGGTGTACAATATTCGATGAGAATATAGGAGGATGGGCTTTTAATAATCTTACTGATGCTTTTAACGCGTTTGAGGCAGCTGCTGCTTTTAATCAGGATATATCAAATTGGGACGTAAGTAAAGTAGATGAGTTTGATGCTATGTTTAAAGATGCTACTTCTTTTAATCAACCTATTGGAAACTGGACATTAGGTACAGTAGATTATATCGACAGGATGTTCCAGGGAGCAACAGCGTTTAATCAGGATTTAAGTAATTGGGATTTTAGCAATGTGTATGAAGCTGGAAACATGTTTGATGGAGCAGCCTCTTTTAATCAAGATCTTTCTGCTTGGGATATAAGTAAAGTAGAAGCCTTAAATAACTTTTTTACAGGTTCTGGAATGTCTCAGGAGAACTATGATAACACATTGATCGGATGGGCAACGCTAGATGTAAGTGAAACGCAAATTCCAGCTGATTTAACGTTGAATGCTGATGCCACGTATTGTTTGGCTGAAGCAGCAAGAAATATCTTAACCAGTACTCCGTATAATTGGACGATTAATGATGGAGGACAAGGTTGTCTTACACCGGTAATTACATTACTAGGAGATAACCCGCAAATCATAGAGCAAGGAGGCACTTATACAGAGTTGGGAGCTACCGTAACCTATGGTGCTACGTTAATCATTGATGCATCGGTAGTTAATATAAATCAGCTGGGTATGTATACGGTTACCTATAATGCTACAAGCGCCTCTGGTGAAACCGCCACTCAAGTTACCCGAACGGTTAACGTAGTAGAACCTTGTCCTATCCTTAGTGTACCTGCCAACAATTTTATGGTGACCACAGCTAGTGAAACTTGTGTAGATAAAAATAATGGGATGATTACAATTAGCGCTGTTACGGCACTAAATTATACTACGACTATCAATGGTGCCGATTATAACTTTACTTCTTCTTTAGAAGTAGCAGACTTACCACCAGGGACATACCCGGTTTGTATCGCAGTAGATGGCTTTGCCAATTGCGAACAGTGTTTTGAAGCGGTGATTGATGATGCAGAGAGCTTAGTAGGAAAAACAGAGCTAATTACCGAAACGGGAAGTGCAAAAATAAACATTGAGGTCACCACAGGTACCGCACCGTATATAGCACGAATTAATGATGAGGTAGTAGGAGAGTATACAACGAAAACGTTTACCGTAGATGTCCAACATGGTAATGAACTTGTTATATCATCGAGCTTAGAGTGTGAAGGAAAACTATCCACCAAAGTGAATTTGATTGATAAGCTTAGCATTGCACCTAACCCAACTCAAGGAGATGTAACACTCTTTATTCCTAATGATGTGATCACCCAGATACAAGTATCGATGTATAATGCTTTAGGAGTTCAGGTTTCTTCTGGGGAGTATACCATAACATCAGGACAGTTGATATTACCTATGCAGAGATTGCCACATGGTGTCTATTTTATTACAGTTAATAAAGGGAAAGCGTTTAAAGTTGTAAAACAGTAAAGAGATGAAAAGAGTATATCTATATATCGCAATACTAAGTACAGTATTTTTAGTATCCTGTGAAGCAGATGATGATGCAATAGTAGTTCCAATATTTAATCAGGCTCCTACTACACCTAAATTGGTTTTTCTAGCAAATAATTTAACGTGTACAAGTATCGATTTAGAATTTTCGTGGAACGCAGCAACAGATGCCGATGGAGATATAGTAAGCTATGTTATTGATATTTCGACCAATAGCAATTTTACAACAGTAGCTTTTACGGCTACTACGAGTCAACGTACCAGTACATTTAATCTAGAAAAGGGAGTTACGTATTATTGGCGTGTAAAGGCAAAGGATAGTAATGGTAATGAGAGTGCTTATACTACCACACAATCATTTTTTACCGAACCTGATGCATCGGTCAATAAACTACCCAGTGTTCCAGAGCTCATTAGCCCCGGTTTAGGAGATAGGGTTTCAGGTAGCAGTATTACTCTGGATTGGGATGCCAATGACGCCGATGGAGACACCTTGGTATATGATGTCTATTTCGGAACTAGCGATTCTCCCACTTTAGTAGAAGAAAATATCACAGCCTCTCAATTAGAAATGTCGGTATCGCCAGGTACAACATATTACTGGCGAGTGGTAGTAAAAGACAGTAACCAAAATGCAACCATGGGACAAGTATGGAATTTTAGAACAGAATAGTTTAGTATCAAAATATAACGGAAAGTAAGGGATCCGTTGGGTTAGAAAAACCACTCAAGAAATGGAGTGGTTTTTTCTTTTTAAGAATGTACTGCCAGAAGTCAAAATGTTGTATTTCTGAATTTATTGGTAAGTTTGTGAGTAGTAAACTTATGAAATCCCCTACTTTTAATATAATGAAGTGTAGACCTTCAGTTTTTCTTTATCTCAATAGATGTAAGAGTATAGCCCTGATATTGCTTATGTTCGGAGTGCTATTTTGTGCCAAAATTCAAGCTCAAACCAAGAATATAACAAAAGATAGCCTTAAGGTAGAAGAATTATATTTAAAGGCTATAGAAATTGTAAATGCAAATCCTGTTGAGTCTAGAAAAATATTTAAAGAAGCCCTGAAAACTATCGACAAAAACCTATCTACTTCAAACAGCGAGAGTAGTTTCTTTTTGTTAAAGAAAGCTTTTATTCTAGAACGACTTGCCTATTTTTTAAGAAGAGAAAATAAGTATGGAATAGCGTTCGAATATCTTCAGGAAAGTCTCGAGTTAAAAAGAAAAGTAGGAGAAACCTATACATTGGGATATACCTATTCTCAAATCGCCTGGCTTTGGATCTATCAGTCAGAATTCGAAAAGACCAAAATTAATTTAGATTCGGCATACGCATTAAGTAAAAGATATGGCAACATAAAAGAAGCGATAAGAAGCTTAAGTCGATATGGTACCTTGTATCTAAATCTAAAAGAGTATACAAAAGCAGAAGACTATCATCTACAGGCGGTCAAACTTGCAGATTCTATTAATAATCCCAAAGCAATAGCAACGACAAATGCCAACTATGCAGATTTTTTAAGGCGCCAAAAGAGGTATGAAGAAAACATACCTTATCTTAAGAGATCTATGATAATGCATGAAAAGAATGATAATCAAATAGGATTAGAATCAGGGTATTATGCTTTAGGACTTACGTATAGAAACTTAAAAAAACCTCATGAGGCCATAAAGGCATTTAAGCAATCTATTGAGATGTCTAAAAAACAAAAAAATGAAGCCATTATACATATGCGTTACTTAGGGCTTAGTAAAACTTATAAGGATATCCAAGATTATGAAAATGCCTATTTATCCTATCAAAAGTTCGCTAGACTTCGTGAAAAAGGTAAAAACGAAATCAACTATAGAAAAATGGCTGATCTCGAATCTGAATATAAATATGAACAACAGCTTGCTATTGATAGTCTTAGATTTGCCCAAGAAAAAAGAGAAGTTGCCTTACTAACTAAAGCCGAAACTTCAAAAAAGTGGTTATATCTGGCGTTGCTTTTAATAACTGTGGTAGCCGCTTTGGTAATAGGGTTTTTGGTAAGAAGAAACTACCAAAACAAAGCCCGGATTTTAACCGAAAAAATAGAAAAAGAACGAGCACAAAAAGAATTACTAGGGGCAGAAGTGAAAGCCAATGAAGAAGAAACCAAACGATTGATTGCCGATAACAGTATGCGTTTAGAGTTTAAGCAAGAGGTATTAGACCGATTAAAAAATGAAATAGCACCTGAAGCTTCAGATAAGGTGAAAAAAGCGATCAATTCGTTAACTTCAGAAATGGAGGTGCAAATCAAAACCGAAGGGAAATTATCGGGACTACAATCCAAAATCGATGAGGTTAATAAAGGATTTGATGCGCGACTTCGCGAATTATATCCATCACTTACCAAAGTCGATCGCGAGATGTGTGCATTGTTGCGCCTCAATTTATCAATCAAAGAGATCATGACGGTTCGCAATACATCATTAGATTCAGTAAAATCTACCCGATATAGGATACGTAAAAAACTAGGGCTTTCCTCTGGAGAAGAATTAGAGAAGTTTATTCAGAATATAGCCTAAATATTTCCTCCAAAAACTGTAAAACTTATATACGTAACCCTACGTAATTTGTCCTTAAAATAAAGGTTTGCCACTTTTTGCCACCGTTAAAATTGTCTTAAAATCAGGTAATTGTAGTATTCTTGCACAGATTATCTAATAAGCCCCTTATATGAAAACAAAATTACTATGGAGTATTGCTATCTTGTTCTTTTTTGGTAGCATTTTTGTACAGGCACAAACCTTAAATGAAACCAGAGGAACCGGATCTGGTGTAAGCATTACAACAGGAGATTACAATACCATGTACGGAGATAGTACAGGAACTGCTCTAACCAGTAATAGCCAAACTACCTTTATTGGTTTTGGAGCAGGAAAAAATAATACGGCTAGAGAAAGTACTTTTATCGGATATTATGCAGGACATAATAATGTAAATGGAGATGATAATGTTTTTATTGGTTCAGAAGCAGGTGCTCTAACAAACAGAAGTGCTGGTAGTAACTTTAATGGTAGTGATAATACCTTTATTGGGACAGAATCTGGAGAGGACAATACTACAGGATACGATAATACTTTTGTAGGTGAAGAATCAGGACAACAGAATACTACAGGATATGAAAATGTATTTATAGGCGAAGATGCCGGGTTTGACTTTACAACAGGTTATGAAAATACCTTTGTTGGACATCGAGCAGGTGCCGGGGACTCATTTCGAGGAGGTACCGGATATAAAAATACAGGAGTAGGGAATGTATCTCTTGAAGATATCAGAGAAGGACATCATAACACTGCAATTGGGGATTCATCAGGAGTTGATATAGGTAACGGGA
The DNA here is from genome assembly GCF_040786285.1 of Aquimarina penaris. Taxonomy (NCBI): domain Bacteria; kingdom Pseudomonadati; phylum Bacteroidota; class Flavobacteriia; order Flavobacteriales; family Flavobacteriaceae; genus Aquimarina; species Aquimarina penaris. The sequence goes on along the minus strand of NZ_JBFMKQ010000001.1, from coordinate 326,281 downwards.
TTTATAATACGATGATTGGAGCTGCGGCTGGAGTGGCTACAGAATATGCCAATTTCAATACGTTTGTGGGGGCTATGGCAGGTTGGGATAATAATAGGACCAATAATACCACAGATGCAAATAGAAATACATATCTGGGGTATTTGTCTGGAGCTTCTAATCGAGAAGGAGAAGATAATGCTGGTTTTGGAGCTTTTTCAGGCTATGGAAGAGCTCAAAGAACTACTACTGGAGGTGAAGGATATACGTATTTTGGTGGAAATACGAGGAGATACAGAACTACATTTTTTGGATCCCAAGCCATTGCTGCCCAAAATGATGTGATTACCATGGGATATTATTCCTATAACGAAGGGCAGTATGCTATTGGAATTGGTAATCAAGGAGATATGCAAAATGCAGTGGGAGCGATAGGAATGGGACATCAATTTGGTACTACCGATAGTTCTGATTATTCCATAGGGATCGGATATCAAGTTAATATTGCACAATCCAATGCGATTGGTATTGGTCGATCTGTAGATGTTGATAATACAGAAGCCATTGCGATTGGTGCCAACGCAGTAGCCCAAAACAATGGTGCTATTGTAATAGGAACCGGTGCAGCCTCTAATGATCTGATTGATAATACCGATGGAGACCCTGATGCTTCAAAAAATATTGCCATAGGATATAATGCTGTAGTAAGTGGTAACAATGCTATTGCAATCGGTAATGGAGCTACCGCAGCAAATGATAACACCATGATTTTGGGAGGAGCAGTCAACCCGGTTAGTGTGGGAATAGGTACCGTTACTCCTAATGAATATGCATCCTTAGACCTAACAGGAACCAATAAAGGGTTATTCGTAAATAGAATGACAACGGCGCAACGTACTGCGTTAGAACCGAGATTCCCAACACAACCAAGATCTAGAGGTATTAGAGAATCAGAAGAGGGATTAATGGTATATGATACCGATGAAAAAGCATTGTACTTTTGGAATGGAACCGAGTGGAGTAGCGCTATTAAAGATAATCTGGGGGATCATGCGGCGACAACCATGCTTAACATGGGTGATAATGTAATTCGTTTTGATAATGGAGAAGATAACGGGATTGAATTTAATGGTCGTGACCGATACAAAATTTCCTATGGAGGAAGTACAAACTATGATTACGGGCCTGTTACAGGAGTAAGTATCAAAACTTCTATGAGTACTTCTGCCGATAATGGGTGGACCTGGGGGCCTTATAACGCTGCCCCCGTAGCAGCAATAAGTACAGAAGGAAAAATGCAAATCGCCAACAGCCTTAATATTGCAGGAGCATATGAATTTCCGATTGTAGATGGTACAGCAAATCAGGTATTGACCACAGATGGGTCGGGCGCATTAACCTGGTCTACACAAATTGATAATCAAGAACTTTCATTAAACACCAATACCCTGAGTATTTCTGGAGGGACTGATACTGTAGACTTATCTGGATATTTGGATAATACCGATGCGCAAGCCATATCGTTAGCAACAAATACATTAAGTATTACAGGAAATGCTGTTACGGTTGATCTTTCTGGATACTTAGACAATACCGATAATCAAGATTTAAGTTTGTCTTCAAACACGCTTAGCTTAACCAATGATTCATCTACAGTAGATTTATCGGGGTATTTGGATAATACAGACGCTCAGTCTATTTCGCTGGCAACAAATACCTTAAGTATTTCGGGTAATGCTGCTACAGTAGATCTTTCGGGATATCTAGATAATACCGATAATCAAGATTTAAGTTTGTCTTCAAACACGCTTAGTTTAACCAATGATGCATCTTCAGTAGACTTATCTGGATACTTGGATAATACTGATGCACAGGACTTAGATTTGTCAGGAAACGTATTAAGTCTAACGAATGATGATACCACCGTAGACCTTTCATCCTATTTAGATAATACCGATAGTCAAACCTTAACACTTACTAATAATAACCTAAGTATTTCTGGCGGTAATATCGTTGATCTTTCAGAATATACTAATACTGATCATCAGGATTTAACATTGGCTACCCTAAACGATACAAATCTTACGATCGAAATAGAAAACGGAGCCTCTGTTACTGTAGATTTGGCACCAATAGTTTCTTCTTTGGAAAGCGATCTTATCGATGCTCAAAGTAAGATTTCGAATTTAGAAGATGAAAATGCAGCGCAGCAAACAGAAATTGATGAGCAAAGAGCTCAGATTAACAATTTGATTAGTAGAATTGAAGTTCTAGAGGGTTGCGCATGTGATACAAGCGGTAGTATTAATAAGGGGAATGGACCCATATTATATCAAAACATTCCAAATCCGTTTAATGGGACTTCGTCGATCAAGTATTACTTGCCTACTGGCATTACTAATGCTTCGATTGTATTTAGTAACTCTATAGGGCAGTTGGTCTCTACAGTTGCCATTAAACAAAGTGGAGATGGGGAACTTAACATAAATAGCGACGGCTTGGCTTCGGGAACCTATTTTTATACACTATATGTTGGGAGTCAAAAAATAGATTCCAAAAAAATGGTGATAGAGTAATTTAAGTATTTGTTATACGTAACCCTACGTAATTTGCCTTTAAAACAGAGGGTTGCCACTTTTTGCCACTGTTAAAATTGTCTTAAAATCAGATATTTATACTATCATTGCACCGATTTATAATAAACCCCGAAATATGACAAGAAAATTACCTTTCGTTTTTTTACTGTTTTTAAATTACGCAATATTTGCCCAGGAAACCTATGTGCCGGATGATAATTTTGAAAACTATCTAGAAACGCATGATGCAAGTGGAGGTGTGGTTTCTGTTGGTGCTCTTACTAGTATGGGTAATGGTGTCATCAATGATAATTTTGTAACTACCTCAAGAATAGCGAGTGTTGTAGAATTGGATATTTCGGGATTAACTATCAGTGATGCCACGGGTATTGAAGATTTTGTAGCATTACAAACGTTCAACTGTTTTAATAATTCATTATCTAGTATTGATCTTTCACAGAATGTAGCATTACAAACCATAGCTATAGGAAGAAATAATCTTACAAGTTTAGATTTATCACAAAATACATTATTAACTTTTGTAAGTTGTATACGAAACCAAATTACAAACTTAAATGTTTCCCAGAATACAATGTTGGAAACTTTAGGATGTAGTAATAACCAGCTTAATAACCTTGATGTTACAAATAATATTGCATTAAAAAAACTATGGTGTTATAGTAATCCTTTAGGAAGTTTAGATGTAACACAAAATTTGTTATTAGAAGATTTGGATTGTGTTGATAATCAGCTTACCGTTTTGGATGTTTCTCAAAACTTGGAATTACTAGAATTACAAGCCTATGAGAACTCGCTTACAAGCTTGGATGTAAGCAAGAATGTAAAGTTAATTGAACTATTTATAGAAGATAACCAAATTACCAGTTTAGATGTTTCAAAAAACACGGTTCTAGAGGATTTGTCTTGTGCCTACAATTCTTTGACATATCTTAATATGAGAAATGGAAATAATACGAATTTTAATACTAGTGATTTTGATATTCGTAATAATCCAGGTCTTACATGTGTTTCAGTAGATGATACTACTTATGCAACTGCTAATTTTGATAATAAAGATGTACAAACCGTTTACAATACATTTTGTAGGCAAACACAAGTGCCCGATGATAATTTTGAAGCATATCTTGAAACACATAATTCAATTGGGGCAGTAGTTCCTGTTGGTGACCCTACCAGTTTGGGTAATGGTATTGCCAATGATGATTATGTAGGGACTGAGCAAATTCAAAATATAACCTATTTAAATATTTCTGATCAGGGGATTACAGATTTTACAGGTTTAGAGGGTTTTGAAAGTCTAGAAACACTATTTGTATACAGAAATACGGTTTCAAGTTTAGATGTAACAGCAAATAGTAATCTAATTGAAATCAATTGTTTAGAGATGGGACTTAACAGTATTAATATTTCAGGATTAACTTCTCTGGAAATAGTAAGAGCTAGAGAAAATAATTTAACGGCTATAGATTTAAGCTCTAATACAGCATTAAAAACATTAAATTTAGATAAAAATAATTTCAGTAGTGTTGATATAAGTGCAAACACAGCACTTGTCGATTTTAGAATAAGAGAAAACTCATTAACAACACTAGATATAACTACAAATACGAGCTTAACAAGATTGTTTTGTAAAGATAACTCTTTATCTAGCTTAGATGTTACTAACAATACACTCTTAGAAAACTTAAATTGTGGTAAAAATCAATTTACTACAATTGATGTTAGTACCCTTACTAATCTTACCGATTTATTTATCGAAGATACACCAACGCTTACTTCGTTGGATGTTTCTAATAATGGTAATCTTGAAGACATAGGGTTGGATAATAATACGTTGCTCACTTCTTTAGATGTAACAAATAACACAAAACTTGTAGAAGTATATACCAATAACACTTCAATAGCTGTATTAGATTTTAGTAATAGCCCTGATATTGAATACGTAGAATGTCAAAATGGAGAATTAACTTCTTTAAATTTTAAAAACGGGACTAATAATAGTGGTATGGAAGTATATGCTACTGGAAATCCGAACCTTGTTTGTATTCAGGTAGATGATCCTACAGCTAGCTATTTGAGTAGTAGTAGCTGGGAAAAAGATGTTACGGCTAGTTATAGCGATGACTGTAATTGGACGTATGTACCCGATGATAATTTCGAAAATTACTTAGAAACGCATGATGCAGACGGGAATAATGTTGCAGTAGGAGATGCAATGAGTATGGGTAATGGAATTGCAAATGATAATTATGTTAAAACAGTCAATATTGAAAACGTCTTAAATCTATTTGTGGCATTCCAGGGGATAACAGATTTTACAGGTATCGAGGATTTTACTGCCTTAGAAACATTCTTTTGTTTTAATAATGTGATCAATACAAGTTTAGACTTGACCAGTAACACAAACTTAAAAAGAATAGATGGGGGAGATATGGGATTAACCACTATCAATGTTACCGGATTAACAGCTTTGGAAAGATTAGATATACCTCGTAATAATTTTACAACGATTGATATTTCCACAAATACGGCGCTAAAAGAATTAATAATTTCTTCAAACGATTTAACAGGATTAGATGTAAGCAACAATATTTTGCTAGAAGATTTACAAATTCATGAAACTACATTAAGTAGTATCGATCTAAGTGCTAATGTCTACCTTACTAGAATCATTGCATCTTTGAATCAATTTACAACCTTGAATATTGAAAATAATACATTGTTAGAGCGCTTAAACTTAAGTAGAAACCCATTTTCATCTTTTGATGTGAGTCACTTAACAAACTTAGAAGAATTAAATTTAGATGAGACAAATATTGCTTCAATAGATATTAGTAAGAATAGTAATTTGTTAGAATTCAAGGCAAGAAAAATAGATGAATTAGTCGAGCTAAACGCAAGAAATGGAAACAACAGTAGTTTTACAGAGTTTGAAGTGGACGATTGCCCTAATTTAATGTGTATCGAAGTAGACGATCCAACCGCTGGGTACTTAAGTACTTGGGTAAAAGATGTAACCGCTAGTTTTGCTGAGTATTGCAGATTTACAAATATTCCAGATGCTAATTTTGAAGCCTATTTAGAAACACATAACGAATTTGGGGGAACAGTTGCTTTAGGAAGTGCCAATAGTTTAGGAAATGGAATTATTGATGACAATTTAGTACCAACAGGAAAAATCGAGAACATACAACTCTTAACTCCAAGAAATGAAGGGATTCAGGATTTTACAGGAATTGAAGATTTTGTAAGCCTGATTCGTTTGTGGATAGATGATAATACAGTAACTAATACAACTTTAGACCTGAAAAATAATACGTTACTAGAAAATATAACGGTTACCAATATGGGACTCACAAGTATTGATTTAACAGGGTTAATTGTTTTAGAAAATATAGAAGCTGAAGGTAACAACCTTACAAGTATAGATATATCTACCAATGCTGCGTTGGAGTTTTTGAATGTAGCAGATAATGATTTAACCAATATAGACGTAAGTAATAATGATTTAACAAGTTTAACAGTTACTAATAGTAGATTAGGGTCTATTGATGTAAGCACTCAGACGAATCTAGTGTCGTTATACTGTGAAAACACGAATATCACTTCATTAAATATTGAAAACAATCCTTTGTTGGTTAATCTAGAATGTGGTTTAAACCCATTAACAAGTTTAGATGTAACTCACCTTACGGATCTGTTTTATTTATCGTTTAGTAATACCAGTATTGCAACCATCGATTTAAGTAACAATACGAATCTAAGTAGATTAGCTTGTGATGTTACACCACTTTCTTCTTTGGATTTATCTAATCAAAGCACTCTCGATGACCTATCCTGTAAAAACGCACAACTTACAGGTTTGAATTTAAAAAGTGGAAATAATAATGATCTTGATGATGTAAATGTTACTGGTAATCCAGATTTGACTTGTATTGAGGTAGATGATACATCTGCTCCTGTGTTAGCGGGTTGGTTAAAGGATGCTACTGCTAATTATGCAGAGTTTTGTAGATTAACATACGTACCGGATGATGTTTTTGAAGAATTTCTGGAAAATGCAGGGTATGGTAACGGAGTAATTGATGATTATGTATATACCGCATTAGTTGAAGTTTCGGAAGGAATCGTCTTCCAAAACAAAACAGCATCTGACTTAACTGGTATCGAAGATTTTAGAGATGCATGGTACTTTGTGATTCGTAACAACCCTAACATTACCAGTGTTGATTTAAGTAAGAATACCAAGTTGACAACACTTTCTTTACAGAATAATGATTTAACAAGTGTAGATTTAAGTAATAATATCCTAATGGATAAATTATATATTGGAGATAATGTGAGATTAGGTAATGTTGATATTTCTAATCTTTCAGTTTTAACTACATTAAGTTTAAACAATACGGGTATTAATTCAGTGGATATCTCTAATAATCCAATATTAAGAGTATTAAATTTAAATGATAATAACTTTACGGAATTAGATATATCAGCATCACCAAGTATCATACAATTGCGTATAGCAAATAATCAATTAACGTCTTTAAACGTAGCCAATGGAAATAACGATAATTTCACTTGGTTTGATGCACAAGGAAATCCTGATGTAACATGTATTCAAGCTGATAAAGTAATTCCTTTGTTTCCAGATATTTGGGAAAAAGATGCTACGGCGAATTTTGCAATTTATTGTGACTTGACTTATGTGCCTGATGATAATTTTGAAAATTATTTGGAAACTCACGATGCCGATGGAAATGTAGTTGTTGTTGGAGATGCTACAAGTATGGGGAACGGTATTGCAAATGATGATCAAGTAGCAACATCAAAAATAGAAATTGTTACTACATTAAATATTGAAAGTCAAAATATAGCTGATCTTACAGGGATAGAAGACTTTGCGGCACTAGAATCATTAAACTGTGATTATAACGATTTGACTACATTAGACTTAAGCGGTAACACCAACTTGAAAATTTTAAATGCAGCAGAAAATGATCTTACTTCCTTAGATTTAACAGGATATACAGCATTAGAAGAAGTGTATTTGCGGTCAAATGGCTTAATAAGTTTATTAGTGGACAATAATCCTAATTTAAAAAAGCTTAGTACAGGCAAAAACCTATTAACAACATTAGACCTAACAGCATGTGTACAATTAGAAGAACTTGCTGCTCACCAGAATTTATTAGAATCTTTAGATGTTAGAAACGGGAACAATAATCTAATCACCGATTTCTTTGTACTATATAACGATAATCTTACATGTATTCAAGTAGATGATCCTACCGCAGCGTATTTAAGTAGTTGGGAAAAAGATGATATCGCCAGTTTTAGCGAAGATTGCGTAGCGCCTGTAATTACTTTACTTGGTGCTAACCCTCAAGTTATTGAATTAGGTTCGGGTTATACCGAATTGGGAGCAACTGTTGATGATGGAGTGACCAATGTTATAATCGATAGTTCAGATTTTGTAGATGCTATAGGAAGTTATACCATTCGTTATAACGCTACCGATACCGCAGGTAATGCTGCTGTTGAAGTGACCAGAACAGTTGATGTCATTAATAACTGTCCTCTTTTAAGCTTGCCAGATGATAATTTTACAATTATAACGGCTAGCGAAACTTGTGTTGATCAGAATAATGGAAAAATCAATATCAATGTAATCACAGAATTAAACTATAGTACTACGATTAATGGTATCCAGTATAGTTTTACATCTTCTTTAGAAGTAGGTGATTTGCCATCAGGAACCTATCCGTTTTGTATTCAGGTAGAAAGTGCTACCGATTGTGAGCAGTGTTATGAAATGGTTATTGAAGATGCTGAGAGCTTAGTCGGAAAAACAGAACTAATTACAGAGGCAGGAAGTACAAAACTTAGCGTTGCCTTAAATGCGGGTACTTCACCCTATATAGCTCGAATTAATAATAAAGTGGTAGGAGAGTTTACCACCAACATTTTTACGATAGATGTACAACATGGTGATGAGGTAGAGATTGCATCAAGTGTAGATTGCGAAGGAAAATTATCAACCAAAGTAAATTTAATCGATAGGCTAAGCATTGCACCCAACCCAACCCAGGGAGATGTTACACTTTTTATTCCAAATGTTGGGGGAGATCGTATACAGGTGTCTCTGTATAATGCCCTTGGAGCTCAGCTTTCTTCTAAAGAATATACGATCACTGCAGGTCAGGTTGTAGTCCCTATGGAAGAATTACAACAAGGAATCTATTTGATGATGATTAATGAAAAAGAAGCATTTAAAATTGTAAAACAATAAATAAAAATAAGAATATAACGGAAGGTAAGGGATCCGTTGGGTTAAGAAAGCCACTCAAGAAATTGAGTGGTTTTTTACTTTCATAAATACGTAGGGCTACGCATATCATAATGTATAAGCAAGGGGTATTTTTGTAGTTATAATTCTAAATATCAAGCAACGACATTTAACAGATTAAATTTTCTTTAAGAAAAGTTAAGGGTTAATTTCGCGTTTTTAAAATTTAAAACTCTAGATATGGTAAGAAAATTACTATCAGCACTATTTTTTATACTTTTTTATACTTCAACATTTGCACAGCTTTTTACTACCGATGTTATTGTACAAGGTTCTATGCAAGTTGGACTTGATGCTCAAAACGGCTATAATTTTGGGTCAGATACTTTTGTGATGTCAGAGAATAACCTTAGAATGTATTTTGATGATACTTCGGCATCGGCATCTTTCCCAAATAATGACTGGCGTTTTACGTTTAATGATCAAACAAATGGTGGCGGTAATTATTTTTCAATAGATGATGCTACGGGGGGTACAAAACCTTTTAGAGTAGATGCCGGTGCTCCTAATAATGCGTTTCGTATTTCTAGTGACGGAAATATTGGTATAGGAACCGATAACCCAGGAAGTATAGAGCTTAATATTTTTGATAATGATACTCCTACTATACGTTTGGCACAGAATGGAGGTTTTGGAGTTCAATCATGGGATGTAGCCGCAAACGAAGCCAATTTTTTTGTTAGAGATGTAACAAATGGCAGTAAGCTTCCTTTTAGAATTCAACCCAATACTCCTAAAAATACACTTACTCTTCGCTCAAGCGGTACTGTAGGTGTTGGTACATGGGGGCCAAACTCAAATGCCTCAGTACATATGAGTTCTACCAGTAAAGGTCTTTTGATCAATAGACTCAATACAGATCAACGTACAACTTTTGCTGCAAGTTTAGGAACAGGAGAAAACGGAATGATGGTATATGATAACGAAGAAAATAAGTTATATCTCTGGAATGGTACAGCATGGATCACCGATACCGATGCACAGGATTTAGAACTTACCGATAATACACTTAGTCTTGCCAATGATGCCACAACGGTAGATCTTGCAAAATATCTAGATAATACCGATGACCAAACTATAGATGTATTTCAATTAAATGGGAATAATCTTGAGCTGTCATTAGAAAGCGATGGTGTTGCCACTCAAACTGTTGATCTTTCGGCATATGTAAACACAGACACCCAGGATTTAACATTGGCGAGTTTAAGTGGTACTGAACTTACTATAGAAATTGAAAATGGTAATGGTGTTACTGTAGATCTTTCTTCAATATTAGATCCGCTACAACAAGAAAATGAGGCGCAACAAGTACAAATAGATGATTTATTGAGTCGTTTAGAAGCATTAGAGCAAAATATTGTGAGTCAGATCCCTATAAATAAATCGAATGTTCCGATATTATATCAAAACATTCCAAATCCATTCAATGGTACTTCAACAATTAAATATTATTTACCCGAAGGGATTACTAGTGCTTCAATTGTATTTAGTGATATGTTAGGAAAAGTGTTTTCTACCGTTTCCTTAAAAGAAACAGGCGATAGTGACCTAAATGTAAATAGTGATGGTTTGGCAAACGGTACATATTTCTATACCCTATATATAGGAAGTCGAAGAATAGACACCAAGAAAATGGTAGTGAAAAATTAAAAAATAGATTTACGATTTTTTTGTAACAATTTGTGATAAACGCAAAAACCACTCAAGTAATTGGGTGGTTTTTTTATGATTATCCATTACCTTTGTATAGGTGACAAAAAAGAAATTAGTGCTTCTAACTCAAAACAAATGCCTTCTACTTTTAACTTTTATAAGTATAATTATATGTTCATCATGTAATAATCTTGCCAAGACCTACGAAGTTAAAGATGGGCTAATAGACCTTTCTGAGATTGATTTCAATACCGCTGAAAAAATTAATTTAGAAGGGGACTGGCATTTCTACTGGAAGCAGCTTCCTTTTAATGAAGATGGATTTTCTTTACAAAATATCCAGAATCCAAAAATAATAAGTGTACCCGGAGGGTGGATTGGGGATTATTTTACAGGAAGGAATTATAAGGCACAAGGATATGCAACCTATAGACTGAAATTAAAATTAGGTAAGCAACAAAATCCACTTTCCTTAAAGGTGCCTAGAGTACATACCGCTTTGGAAGTATGGGTAAATGGACAAAATGTAGGGCGGTTAGGTAAAGTTGGTACTCATAAAAAGGAAGCAACCGCAGAACTTAGATCTATACTAGTTGATATACCGAATGCTGCAGAAATAGATCTTGTAATACCAGTTTCTAGTTACGAATATCGCGCAGGTGGAGGGTTGCTAAATGGTGTTGTTATCGGAAATAGAGAAGTTCTTAGAGCTTCTCGAGAGCAGCAACTGTTAATAGAATCTTTAAGTGCAGCAATTGTATTAGTAGTTGGTCTTTTTTCGATTTTATTCTATTATATCGAGGAGAGTAATAGAAAAGTGTTTCTCTATTTTGGAGTATTTGTAATCTGTGGAGTGTTACGGCAAATTGCGGTGGGAGAATCAGTACTAATGAGTTTGTTTCCCGAGACACCTTTTTGGATTATACATTGGCTTCGATTCATACCTTTCTATTTTGGAATGGGGATTGCCGGGCTGTATTTCTACAAATTATTTCCGCAGGAATTATCTGAAATTATAGTAAAATGGTATTTAAGGATTTCAATGCTATTTGCTGTATTTATTTTGATTACTCCTCTATATCTTTCCAGTTATGCTTTTGTTCCATATCAATTTATCGCTTTATTTGGAATAGTATATGCAGTTTTTGCAGTTGTGAAAGCGAACTTTAAAAAACGGCTTCAGGCAAAACTTGTTTTATTTGCTATGGGAGTACAAGCTGTGGTTATGATTAATGATCTATTACTGGTACAGCAACTAATCGACGGTATTTTTTTGATGAATTATGGTTTTTTAGCTTTTGTTGTTATGCAGGTAGTCGTACTGTTTAGAACCTATAAGTCGTATACCCAACAAATTGTTCAGCTTTCTGAGGATTTGACTACTGCGGGAGAACAATTACAATACAAAGAGGATGATATTACTACCCTGGTTACAGATAATGCTATGCGATTGCAATACAAAAAACAGGTGCTAGAGCAACTTAAAGGTATTCAAAGACTAGATAACACCAACATTGGGAATTCATTAAAAAAACTTTCACAAGAAATTCGTGCACAAATACAGGTAGAAGAAAAACTTTCTTTTCAGCAAGAACATATTGATTTACTCAATACTGAATTTAACAAAAGACTCTTAGAACGATACCCTAATCTGTCTAAAACCGAACAAGAGATTTGTGGTTTGATTCGATTAAAAATGAATACCAAAGAAATTGCAACTTATCGTAATACTTCCGATGGAGCTATTCGCGTAGCCAAAAATCGTATTCGTAAAAAGATCGATATGTCTAACGAAGAAGATATTGAGCGTCTAATGCTTAAAATTTGAGTGTCAATTATGTTTTTTTTACATATTCCAGATATCATTTTATAAATAATAATGAGATTTGGTAATGCGTATGTAACATATGTAAACCTTCTTAATTTCTAACTCTTTTCCTGCCAAACATCAACAAAATAAGGGTGTAACAAAGTTGTATGGTGTTGGTGTATACACTTGTGTAACTCCATATGTAACGTTTTGTAACGCTGTATTTTTTGATTCTTTTGACAACGGTTATACTATTGCATCAACCGAATTGGAAACAAAACTTTAACCCCTTATACTATGAAAGGAAAACTACTTAGCTGGGTGGCCTTGGCCACCATATTATTTACATCAAATATCATTCTAGGACAATGCCCAGACCCTAATCTTGATGATATTTTACCTACTCCGGTATGTAAAAGTATTTCTATACAGTTGGATGCTTCCGGGCAAGCAACTATAACCACTGCAGATATAGATAATGGCTCTACAGATAATTGCGGGATAGCAGATATGGAGTTATCTATCACCCAATTTGATTGCTCCAACATTGGTGACAATAACGTTACCCTAACCATAGAAGATACTAATGGAAACCGTGCAAGTTGTGATGCAATAGTAACTGTAGCACCAGCTGCACCTATAGTTGTCTGTGATAGTATCACTATTGAACTCGATGCATCCGGCAATGCCACTATTTCTGCAACGGATCTTGATGGAGGAAGTTACGATCCCTGCGGTGGGAGCTTACATATTGAAATTGATCAATCTTCCTTTGATTGCACCAATCTTTATGACAATATGGTAATGGTTACTGTAACTAATGATTACGGATTGCAAGATTCTTGCATGACAATTGTTGAGGTAGAAGATGTTACTATACCCAATGCAGTATGCCAGAATATTACTATTCAATTAGATGCTGCCGGAAATACAGTAAACATTACAGCAGACGATATCGATGGAGGCTCCTCTGATAATTGTGATTCTTTAAGTCTTCTTATAGACACTGGAGACGCAACGTTTACAAGTGCCGATATCGGTACTACGAGAACCGTAGAATTAATCGTTGATGATGACTTTGGAAATATGGATAGTTGTTTTGCGCAAGTAACCGTAGTGACTTATGAGCCTCCGGTGATTACTTGCCCGATAGATATCACAATTAATAATGAGACAGGTACCTGTAGTGCAGATGTTACCATACCTATGCCAACCATTACAGGAACAGTAGATCAAAGCCTGGTGCCAATGACAGAAAGAACTTCTTTAGGACCTGATTTAGAATTTCTACTGGATGTACATACCATCATGTACAATGCTGTTCGATCAACAAGTGATGTGACCATAGAACTAGAGGTTAGAACAAGAACTGCGTTTAATAATGCAGATGAATGTTTTGTACTTGAAGGACCCGATGGCTCTACCGTATTCTCTGACTGCAACTTAGTTGGTTTTAATCAGAATGGATTTAGTGCCACATTTACAGTTGATCAGTCCACCTGGAATACCTGGGTAGATACTTATGGATCTGAGCTTATATTTACTTTACAAGAAGATACAGATGTATTTGTCGTTGCATTCAATAGTTCGAATACCTTTTGGCTTATAGCTCCGGATCTTGGGAATATCATGGTAACTAATAATGTTACTAACTTTAACGATGCCTCTGGCAGCTATTCAGGCGGAGTGAGAGAAGTCATCTGGACCGTAACCGATCAGGAAGGAAACTCAGATACTTGTACACAGACCATTACCGTAAGTGATAGTGATGACCCGGTAGCGGTATGTCAGGATATTACAGTTTCATTAGATGAAACAGGTCAGGGAACTATTGATGCCTCTCAAATAGATAATGGTAGTAGCGATAATTGTGATATTGATACTTACAGTTTAGATGTTGATACTTTTGACTGCACGAATTTAGGGAGCAATACTGTAACACTTACCGTTACCGATACCAGTGGAAATACAACCACTTGTACGGCTACCGTAACCGTTGAAGATAACGTTGCTCCTGAGATTACCTATGATGGAATATACGGAACAGGGACACAAGAAAATCCTTTTACCAGTTTGAATGCACCCGAATTAGAGACATTACCAAATGGGGTGTATTACTTTACTTTTAATGGGAATACCTTCCAGGGACAAACTGATAGTGATATCGATGGTAAAAAATGGTTAATAGTACTAAACTATGTACATCAGGGAGGTACTAATCCAGATTTAGTTGTCAGAAATACAGACTTACCATTATTAAGTTCTACTACATTAGGGGATGACGAATCTGGAACTGAGTATTGGGGACACTTTGGGAATACGCTGGCAGCTGATATTGATTTTGAGGAAATGCGCTTCTATGGCGAATCGGCATCGCATAGTCGTATCCTTAGTTTTACTACAACACTAGAATCTGCACTGGACTACGTAAAGACAGGATTAGGGGATTTTGATCGTATAGAGATTAATTTTACTGCACTATCAGATCATACAGCCGAGCTTCCAGCGGAAGCAGATGAATTTGAAACCGATTCTGGCGATGAAGCCTTTACAGACTATGCCTTTTATTATGATGGAGATTTTGAATGGAATATTAAAGGCGATGGGGATCGCTGGGCAATGGATGATGTGCCAACAAATTTTGAAAATAATACGATACATAGAGTATGGGTTCGAGGAGATTTGTCACCAACACTATCCCCAGTATTACTTGAGATCAATGTACAATTAGATGATACAGGGAATATTACTCTCGTACCATCAGACTTTCCAATTACAGTTTCAGATAATTGCGTATCAACCACTTTAAGTTTAAGTCAAACTGATTTTGATTGTTCTAATGTTGGAGCAAATATCATTCAGTATATCGTGACCGATGGTTCGGGCAATCAAACTAGTGTAGATGTGGTTGTTAATATTGAAGATATTACAGCACCAGTGGTCGCTTGTAAAGATATTACAATAGCCTTAGGTATTAATGGATCAGTAAGTATTACTGCTGCCGATATTGATAGAGGTTCTTCTGATACATGTGGTATTGATAGGATAACCTTAGATAAAACCGAATTCATATCAACAGATCTGGGTGAGAACATTGTTACATTAACGGTAGCCGATTTAGAAGGTAATGAGTCTACATGTACGGCTATTGTAACCGTATTATGTCCTATCTATGATCTACCAGCCAATAATTTTACTATTGCGACTTCAAGTGAGACTTGTACCGATAAAAATAACGGAACGATCACTATCAATGCTGGTGAGGAATTAAACTACATCGCTACAATTAATAATCAGACCTACACTTTTACATCAAACTTAGTAGTTCCGGATTTGGCTCCTGACACGTATAAGTTCTGTATTGCTATCGATGGCATCACAAATTGTGAGCAATGTTTTGAATTGACTATAGAAGAAGCAGATGTTGTAGCGGGTAAGACTACCTTAAATACGAATACTATGAATGTAGAAATGGTATCGGGTACAGCGCCCTATACCGCTATGATTAATGATAAAGTAGTAGGAGTGTATAGCGACAATGATTTTACAGTCGAGATACAACATGGTGATGTATTAAACGTATTCTCAAGCCTGTCTTGTGAAGGAAAACTATCGACTAAAGTGGATTTGTTGGATAGCATCACCATCGCTCCAAACCCAACACGAGGAGATGTTGTTTTAACAGTTCCAAATACAGGAGATACTATTGGTGTAACAATTCATAATGCATTAGGCACTAAAGTTTCCTCCAAAGCATATAGCATTACTAACGGCAAAGTTATGTTGCCAATGCAGAGTCTATCGGCAGGTATTTATTTTGTACGTATTCATGGAACAACCCCAAAAACATTTAAAATCATAAAACAATGAAGTATCTAAATCTATATATCATTCTATTAAGTTCACTGTTTCTGTTTTCTTGTGGAGGAAGTGATGATAGCGGTGTTCAACAAACGGTATCTAATGAAGCGCCAAGTGTTCCTAAATTAGTATTCCCAATCAATAATGCAACATGTACAAATTTCAATTTAGAATTTGATTGGGATGCTGCAAGTGATAGTGATGGGGATTCGGTAAGTTACACGATCGAGATTGCCGAGAGCGATAGTTTTTCTACGATAGTATTTACTCAAAATACATCACAGACAACCAATGTTTTTAGTCTGGAAAAAGGCACGACGTATTTCTGGAGAGTAAAGTCCATGGATAGTGAGGGTAATGAGAGTGCGTATTCAACGATCCAATCGTTTTTTACCGAGCCTGAGGCTGGGTTAAACACCATCCCAACTGCTCCATCTGTGGTAAGCCCAACATTAGGAGAACATATTTCAGGAACCAATATCACTTTAGATTGGGATGCTAGTGACACCGATGGAGATGATCTGTCGTATGATGTTTATTTTGGAACAAGCAATACTCCTTCTTTAGTAGAACAAAATATAACGGCTTCACAGTTAGAAGTTACGATATCTCCGGATACGGTATACTATTGGAGGGTGGTGGTAAAAGATGACCAAGAAGGCGTTACCATCGGCCAAGTATGGAACTTTAGAACCGAATAATTAAAATAAAATGTAACGGAAGGTAAGGGGTCCGTTGGGTTAAAAAAACCACTCAATTTCTTGAGTGGTTTTTGTATTTATCCAGTAGTCTCGTTTTGAAAAATCATATTCATTACTTTTTGTGTCAATCGATTACACTTCGGGGCATAAAACTCAAAGAGTTCATGCCTTTTTATATGTTTACTTATTTTTTGTTTTAGCATTGCTTTAGCTCGAAATAATCTAATCTTTACATTAAAGGTAGATACCGAATAATAATGCCGCAGTTTCTTTAGTAGAAAGTTCTTTTATCTCCCTAAAAATATAAACAGACCTATACTTTTTAGGAAGCTGAATAATTGCATTTTCTAATATTGTTTTTACTTCTTTATGAAGAATCAACTTTGCGATTCTTAATAAATTAAGAACGGGATTTGGCTTTTAAAGCATCTGTTGGTTTAGGAACAAAATGACCTTTACCGCCAGCTCTGTCATCATCAAATGTAACAGGGATATCATCGTTAAGGGTTCGTTCCTCCCAGGTAAGATGTTGGCTCCCATCATCTCTTTTAACCATAGTAATACAATCTTCAACCGGACAGACCAAAGAACACAGATTACAACCTACACAATTCTCTTCTATAATGTTGGGTATTCTGTTCCCAGGGTCGCCAGATAAGGATATGGCCTGGTGTGCACCATCCTCACAAGAAATATAGCATAATTCACACCCAATACATTTGTTGGCATCAATTTCGGCTATGACCTTATGTTTTAGATTTAGATGTTTCCATTCGGTCACGTTTGGTAATGCTTTACCCGCAAAGTCATAGATTGTTTTATAATTTTTCTTTTCCATAAATTGTCGTAATCCAGCTTCCATTTCACGCACAATCCCAAAGCCATAATGCATTACCGCCGTACATACTTGTACTGATGTTGCACCAAGTAGAATAAACTCTACGACATCTCGCCAGGTTTCAATCCCTCCAATACCAGAAATAGGTACTTTACCAATTTCGGGATGTTGGGCTAAATCCTTAACCATATGCATAGCGATTGGTTTTACCGCCGGTCCGCAATACCCACCATTGGTTCCTTTACCATCAACTTCAGGAAGTGGAGCATAAGTATCCAAATCGATACCCACGATACTTTTTACCGTGTTTATTAATGAAATAGAATCGGTTCCCCCTCGTACTGCTGCTAATCCTGGATCTGTGATATGAGAGATGTTAGGTGAAAGTTTAGTGATCACGGGTGTTTTTGCAACATCTTTAACCCATTCTACTATTGTTTTTAAAACTTCGGGTTCCTGACCAACTGCCGAACCCATTCCGCGTTCACACATTCCGTGCGGGCATCCAAAATTAAGCTCAATACCATCGGAACCGGCGTTTTCAACATCTTTTATAATTTGTTTCCACTCGGCTCGGCTTTCTACCATTAATGAAGCAATCACGGCATGATCAGGAAAGTATTTTTTAACCTCTTCAATTTCCCGAAGATTATCGGCCAATGGTCGATCTGTAATTAATTCTATATTATTAAAACCCATCATCCGGGTGTTTCTATAATTTACAGAACCGTAGCGACTTGATACATTTACAACCGGGACACCAAGTGTTTTCCATACGGCGCCTCCCCAACCTGCTTCAAAGGCTTTCATGATCTGATACCCAGAATTAGTGGGTGGGGCAGAGGCTAACCAAAAAGGATTTGGAGCTTTAATTCCTGCAAAATCTATTGATAAATCTATCATGTCGTTTATATCTTAATTACTTAGTTAACCATTGGTGCATTCCTTGTGCAGCCATTTTTCCATCATAAGCAGCATGTACAACTTCGGCCCCACCATTTATGGCATCGCCACCAGCAAAATATTTTGGATTTGAAGTTTGAAACGTTACCTCATTTACTTTTATTCTTGTTTTCTGATCTATTTCGAGCTTATCAATAAGTTTATATAAGCTACCTTGTTTTGCTTGTCCTGTAGCTTTGATGACCATATCGCACTGTATTATAAATTCACTATCCTCTATAGTCTCAATTTGGTCATTAACAGATTGAGTCTTTACAAATTTTACGCCCTCAACTTTTTCATTTCCCATAATTTCAATAGGAGCGGCATTAAACAGGCTTTTTACGCCAGCACTTATTGCCAGATCATACTCAAATCCATAGGCTCCCATATCTTCTTTTGATCTCCTATATGCCAAAACAGTTTTTGAAGCCCCCATTCTAGCAGATTCTGAGGCAGCATCCATTGCCGTATTTCCTCCGCCTATAACCACCACTTTATTAGGTATTTTTATTTGGTGGTGTTTCAAGCGCAGTTCTTCAATAAATTCAACGGCACCAATCACATTTTCTTTGTCTTCACCTTCCATATTAAGCGTTGCTGTTTTTCCTAAACCAACACCTAGAAAAATGGCATCATAATTAGATTCTAGATCTTTCAACTGTTTTTTTGAAGTAATAGGGCTATCATATTTTATGTTGAATCCAAGTTGTTTCTGTAAATACTCAATCTCTTCTAAAACCTCTTCATTGGTAATCTTGTATGGTGCAACACCATGAAGCACCAAACCTGTTGGTTGATCTTTGGCTTCAAATATATCCACTTCATATCCCAATGTTCTTAATTCACAGGCACAAGCAATTCCTGCAGGACCAGATCCTATAATAGCAATTCGTCTACCGGTTGAAGCACCAACCTTAAAAATACCTGTATTAGAATTTATAATTTTATGGGTTGCATAATTTTGTAATCTCCCAATCTGAATAGGAGGTACATCTTGATGATTATATACACAAGCACCTTCGCATAAAACACCGGTAGGGCAGACCACTCCACACGCATTTCCTAACCAATTGGCATCAAAAATGGTTTTTGCAGAACCTGTGACATTATCGGTATGAATCTGCTTAATAAATAGCGGAATATCGATATGAGTAGGACAAGCTTGTATACAAGGTGCATCATAACAAAACAAACATCTGGAGCTTTCGTAAAATGCTTCAGTATCGTTCATCAAGGCTTTCTTTTGCTTGAAATTTTTCTTGAATTCTGCCTCTGATTCTGGTCTTTTATATTCTGCCATATTTTTGGTGTATCTGATAAATTGTATCTGGTAACAGGTATTATACTTTTAGAGATTTAATCAAACTATGAATTTTTCTCTGAATTATATTTAAAACTTCAATGGTACTCTCTTTTTTATCATTAGATATATATTTCAAATTATTAGCAATTATTAATTGAGTTTCTAGTTCAAAACTTGAAGCTATGGCATAGCTAAGAAATAATGAAAATTCTTTTTTTGATGATCTTCCAGCGCCTTCAGCTATATTTGATGGAATAGAAACAGCACATCTATTAATTTGACTTATCAAACCAAATTTTTCACTATCAGGCATATCTTTAGTTAAAAGATAAATGTCAGTAACCAAATCGACCGATTCATTCCAAATTTCTAATTTTTTATAATTATGCATAATCTATATACCAATTACAAGCTACTTCTTACAGCTCTGTTAGTTTACCGTAGGTTTCAGGTCGTCTATCTCGATAAAATTGCCATGTAGAACGTACTTCATCAATCAAATCCAGATCAAATTCTGCGACTAATAATTCATCATCATCACGAGACGCTTCTGCGAATATTTGACCTCGCGGATCTACAAAATAGGATTGGCCGTAAAACTTACCAAGATTCCATGGCTTTTCTTCTCCAACTCTGTTAATACATCCCATGAAATACCCGTTGGCTGCAGCGTGAGCAGGTTGTTCTAATTTCCATAGGTATTCACTTAATCCAGCAACCGTTGCAGAAGGGTTATACACGATTTCTGCACCGTTTAGGCCCAATACTCTCGCGCCATCAGGAAAATGTCTATCGTAACAAATGTAAACACCAATTTTTGCATATTTTGTTTCAAAAACGGGATATCCCAAGTTCCCGGGTTTAAAAAAGAATTTTTCCCAAAAGCCTGTCGTATGCGGAATATGATTTTTTCTATACTTCCCTAAATAGGTTCCATCTGCATCAATTACTGCTGCTGTATTGTAAAATATTCCGGCTTCCTTTTTTTCATAAATGGGAACAATAATAACCATGTTATATTTTTTGGCGAACACTTGCATTTTTTCTGTTGTGGGACCAGGAACAGATTCTGCCGAAGCATACCATTTCTTATCTTGTCCCGGACAGAAATAAGGGGTGTTAAATATCTCCTGAAGACATAAAATTTGCACCCCTTGTTTTCCAGCATCTTCAATATAGGGGATATGCTTATCATACATGGCTTGCATGATTTCTTGTATACTGCCTTCTCCTTCAGTCATTGGAAGACTCATTTGTATCAATCCTGATTTTACGATTCTTGGCATAGTTTAAAAAGTTATGAGTTTCTAATTAAGAATTATGAGTTGCTTAAGTAGCGTTGCTTGGTTGTTAGAATAATGCTACTTAAAATTTTTATCAACTCTTCACAATCTTTATTTGATTTATTAAATGTTTTTTGATTAATATAACCAGTATCTCTTAGTAGGTGTAGCCAATATTTTGTTTCTCGAGCTTCTTTTAAGGATATACTTAATTTGTGAACAAAATCCTTCTTGGATACTGCAGAAATTGCTTCATTCACATTAGCTCCAATTGACGTTCCTGAACGAAGAATTTGTTTGGAGAGCTCAAATTCATTTTCTTTTTTTAATTCTTTATAGACGGAAATAATTTGTAAAGCAAAATCATATGCTTTATCAGCAATGATGCTTTTGTTTTCAGTTTTATTACTTTTCAATTCTAAACTCATAATTTTACATTCTTCAAATTATTTTTGAAGTTTTACCTCTTTTAATAAATTTCCCAAATCCTGGTTTTAATGCACATGTTTCATTTTCGATAGCTATTTGGCCACGTAGTATAACAGTCTCTGTTTTTCCGGTTACTTTCTGACCTTCATAGGCAGAATAGTCACAATTCATATGATGTGTTTTTACCGAAATAATATGTTCTTTTTTAGGATCAAATACTACAATATCTGCGTCGCTGCCAATGGCTATTGTTCCTTTTTGAGGATACATCCCAAAAATCTTTGCTGCATTGGTCGAGCTTACTTCTACAAATTTTGTAAGCGATATTTTACCAGTATGAACCCCTTCAGAATATAATAATTCTATACGGTGTTCTATGGCTGGATGTCCATTTGGGATTTTGGAAAAGTCGTCCTTTCCCATCTTCTTTTGTTCCCACATAAACGGACAATGATCGGTACCTACAACCTGTACTAATCCTTGATTAATTCCCGACCATAAGGCTTTCTGATCCTTTTTTTCTCGCAGTGGTGGACTCATGACCCATTTAGCACCCTCAAAACCTTTTTCATATAGAGAAGCATCCAACATTAAATATTGTGTACACGTTTCTACAAATACTTTTTGATTACGTTTGGTAGCATTGCGCACAGCGTTTAGGGCTCCTTCGCAGGTCATATGTACAATATAACCTGGACAACCCGTATAATGCAGCATATCTGTAAATCTTGCAGAGGCTTCGGCTTCGGTTACTTCGGGTTGAGATAAATAATGATATAAAGGTGATAAATTTCCCTGGGCGCGATTTTTTGCAATCAATGAATCAATCATATCACCGTTAGTTGCATGAACAGTAACCAAGCCACCATGTTTTTTAACCACTTTCATAAGTTGCACCATTTGTCCGTCATCAATCATCAAAGCTCCTTTATATGCCATAAATGTTTTAAAAGATGTAATTCCTTCATCTTCTATCATTTGTACAACTTCTTTGGCAGTAGTATCATTAAAATCAGTTACTGCCATGTGGTATGAATAATCACCAATTGCTTTTCCTTGTGACTTTTTTTGCCAGGTCTTTAAGGCGTTATGCAATGTATCTCCCTGTGTTTGTAAAATGAAGTCTATTACCATGGTAGTCCCTCCATATAATGCAGCTCTGGTACCGGTTTCATAATCATCACTAGAATAGGTTCCCATAAAAGGCATATCAAGGTGTACATGAGGATCTATTCCTCCCGGAAAAACTAATTTACCTCTGGCATCAATAATTCTATCTGCTTCGTATGTCAAGTTTTTACCTATTGCAATGATTTTTTCTCCTTCAATATAGAGATCAGCCAGATAGGTTTCTGAAGCAGTTACAATACGACCATTTTGTATTAGAATTGACATGTCTTTGTTTGTGTGAATTTAAACGTATTTGACTTTGAACTAAAAACATCTTGTTAATCGCTAAGAACAACAAGTTTAGAAGGGTCTATTCTCTAAATTTACAATTTTTTTTAATCACTATTACTTGTATTTAACTCATTTTCTGGTTTTTGCTCGGAAGTAACTATACTTACAAGTATACCCACAATGATTGATAAGAGGAACGAAGGACCAAGCTCACCAAGCTTTTCGAAATATATTCCGATCGTATCTAACGAGGCTGCTCCAAATTTAAAAAGAGGTACACATAAAAAGCCAGTTATCATTGAAGCAATGGCTCCTTTTTCTGAAAACCTGTTCCAAAAAATTGACAAAATGATAGTAGGACAAAATGTAGCCGCTATTCCTGACCAGCCAAAGATGACGAACCAAAAAATTGTTCTTTCGGGTGTTGTTATTGCAACAGCCATGGCTATAATCAATGCAAATACTGCTAACACTACCGTAATAATTCTCGAAATTTTGGCAAGCTCTTTTTCTGATTTGTTGGGCTTAAAAATTTGTTGGTAGAAGTCTCTTGATATGGCACTGGATGCTACGACCAAAAGAGAATCGATAGTAGACATAATTGCTGATAATACCGCGGCTATGTAAATACCTATTAATGTGAGTGGCATTATTCTTTCTACCAACATAGGTAATACATTTTGTGCTCCATTTCCTAGAATTTCTTCAGGGTCAACATTGATCGATGTTAAAAGATATCTTCCAAATATTCCGATGAGTACTGCACATGAATCTGTGAGTATCGTAAATGTGATGGCAACCCAGCGCCCCTTTTTAATCTCAGAGGTATCCTTAATCGACATAAATCGAACAAATAATTGAGGTGAGCCCATAAAACCTAATCCGATACATGCAAATCCTAAGATGGTAAAAAGGTTAACCATGTTAAATCCATCCGGTCCCCAAATATTTAAGAAATGAGGATCCAGTTTTGTTAATTCATTTGAAATTGAAACATCTGAACTAATAGAAAAATATGCAACAAGGGGTAAAAATACCAATCCCAATAACATAATTAACCCTTGAAACAAATCAGACCAGGCTACGGCAACAAAACCTCCAGAAAATATATAGGCCAAAACAATAAAAAAACCCACAATGGCGCCTGTAAAATAATTCCACCCAAGAAATGATTCAAATGCAGAACCTGTTGCATCAATTTGCGCACTTACATAAATAACAACAAATAACGAAAGTGCTGTTGCTGCTACAATTCGTAATGTATGTGTGGTCGATTTGAATCGGCTTACCAGATAATCAGGAATTGTAATAGAATTGTATTTATCAGATAATATTTTGAATTTTTTGGCCATTAAAAACCAGGAAAACGCTACTCCTAATACTTCGCCTAAAACAACCCAAAAAGCAGAAACACCAACCATGGCTCCTAGTCCGGTAAGTCCCAATAGTAGCCATGCAGATTCTCCTGTAGCTCTGGCAGAAAATGCAACTACCCAAAATCCTAGTTTTTTCCCTCCAACATAATAATCCTTTGTGTCTTTTATGCGTTTAGAGGCAAAATATCCTATTAAAAATAGGATTGAGAAATAGAGAAATAATATGACGTATTTCGTAACCAAAGATTAAATAGTTTTTTTCTTCATTAGGAAATAATACAATACAAACGAGATTATAAATCCTGTAAACCAGGATAATGAGTACAAGAATTCAAGTTGTGGCACCCAATATCCGATAAGAGCTAAAAACACACCAACAGACAGGGCAATCATAGCGGCTTTATTAAAACCTGATTTTCCGTAAGAATAGATACCTTCTTCTTTATACAGTTCGGCTAACTCCATTTTCTTTTTTCGTACCAGATAATAATCGGCGATCAGAATTCCTAAAACCGGTCCAAGCAAACCACTAACAAAAATTAAAAACCCCGAAATCTCATTGAGTAACCACCAGGGTGCAATTAGAATACCTATAACTCCGGTGATTATACCTCCCATCCGAAAACTTATCTTTTTTGGCCACAGGTTAGAAAAGGCATTAGAAGGAGCAATAACATTGGCTGCAATATTTGTACTTAAGGTTGCAATAAGCATAAAAATTTGCGAAATAATCACAACCGTTGGATTCTTAAATTTTGAAATTAGCGTAACAGGATCCCAGGGGGCATCGTCGGCAATTAGTACGTCTTTGAAATTAATAATCGCTGCACAGGTTACAAATATCCCCACAAAAGAATAGAGCATCATGGTTGCAGGAAGACCAACAAACTGACCGACAACCTGATCTTTTTGGGTTGAGGCAAAACGGGTTATATCTGCTATGCTTATAGACATGGTTGCCCAAAATCCCACCATAGCGGTAAGCCAAAGGAGATAGCTCCATAATTTGTTTCCTGTTTTGTTAGCCGTTGGAGTAATAATATTTGCCGTTACCACACTGGATAATACGGGAGCATCACTTTCAGTATTTCTAAATTGAAGTTGCACTTTTTCTTGACCGGAGGTAATATTTTCAATCCTTTGTTTCTCTACAATAGCAATAGGTTGTTCTGTAAAAGATATCCAACCACTTTTTTCATCAGAAATGATATTGTATTCATTTACTTTTAGATGTCCTTCTTTATCTTTTAGGGATTTTAAATTGAGATATAAAGTGTTATCTTTTTTAGTAATGGTCGCAGCTGTATGTTCTAACTGTTGACTTTGGTCTAATACAATAGAAACTCCACCTGCCTCGGCATAGCTCCAATAAATTAAAGCCAATCCGATGAGTACAAGAATAGGTGCAGAGTAGGTTTCTAACCATTTAATACTCTCTGTTCCTTTCCAAATAAAATAGATGTTAATGAACCAGAAAATCCCGAATCCAACAAATTTCCCAATAGATAAACCAAGTTCACCTTGCGTCCCCATAATGGCATGAAAAATAGCATATATGGCCAGTCCGCCAATCCATGTTTGGACGCCGAACCATCCGCATGCAATAACACCCCTTGCCACCGAAGCCAGATGCACACCTTTGGTGCCGAAAGCTGCACGACCTATAACAGGAAAAGGGATGCCATATTTTACTCCGGCATGGCCATTAAGCACCATTGGAATAGTTATAATTAAATTTGCTAATCCTATAATTATAAGGGCTTCATACCAGTTTAACCCCGTCTTGATCATATACGAGGCCAATAAATAGGTTGGGATACAAACTGCCATACCTACCCAGATGGCTGCAAGATGCCACTTACTCCAGGTTCGATTTTTGGGAGGAACGGGGGCTAAATCTTCGCTGTATAATGATGAATGAGAAACATCTTCTTGTAATTCGACTATATCCTTGCTCATATATTAATTACAATATTGATCAGCAATCGCAATTGCTTGTGAAACAATTTCTAACCCTTCATCAACTTCCTCTTTACTAATATTTAGTGGAGGTGCTATAAAAATCCAATTCCATCTTACGAAAGTGAACATGCCTAGTTCTCGGATTTTTGTTGCCATCTTGTTGGTTATTTCCATTTCGTTGGGTTTCGCATTCCAGGGTGTTATAGGTTCTTTAGTTTTTCTGTTTTTAACTAGTTCTATACAACCTAACAAACCAGTATTTCTAAAATCTCCGATAGATGGATGTTTCTTTTTTAGTTTCTCGATTTCGGTTTCAATATAAGTACCCATTTTGGCAGCTTTATCTACTAATTGTTCTTCTTCAATGATTCTTATGTTTTCTAATGCCGCAGCACATAAAGTTGGATGTGCCGAATAGGTTAATCCTATAACCATTGGATGATCATTGAAGTGATTAGCTATAGTATCTGTAACCACAGTACCCCCTAATGGTAAGTAACCAGATGTTAGTCCCTTTGCTAAACACATGATATCGGGAGTTACATCATGATGGTCGATTCCAAACATTTTTCCTGTTCTTCCAAAACCACTCATCACTTCATCAACAATAAACAATATTCCATATCGATCGCATATGTCTCGTATTTTTTTTAGGTACATCGGAGGATATTTTATGCATCCAGAGGAACCTGACTCTCCTTCAAAAAGGATAGCAGCAATACTTTCTGGATTTTGGAATTTAATGACTCGTTCTAAATGGGCCAGCGCCAACTCACCGCATTCTTCAATCGATGAAGAATTCCAGGGGCATCGATAGGCATACGGATTTTCTACATGAACTACATTAGGCATTGCCTGACTATCAACAGGGAACCGTCTGGGGTCTCCTCCAGCGGATATGGCACCATAGGTTGCCCCATGGTAAGCTCTATAGTGTGTAATAATTTTATGACGCCCGGTATACATTCTGGCTAATTTTATACCGTTTTCTATGGCTTCGGCTCCCCCAAGTGTAAAGAATGTTTTGGTAAGGTTGCCGGGGGTTATTTCGGCTATTTTTTTACCCAATTTTCCACGCACATCAGTTGCCATTCCCGGATATACATAACTTACCTCTTTCATTTGCTTAGCAACGGCATCAGTTATGCGTTGATCTCCGTGACCAATATTTACATTCATTAATTGAGAAGAGAAATCCAGGTATTTTTTACCATCTCTATCATAGAAATAGGAACCTTTGGCATGGGATGCGTTTATGGGATTTAGATTTCCTTGCTTGGCCCAGGAAAATAATGTGTACTCAAGATTGTTTTTTACAATTTGTTGGTCGCTCATGCAGATAGTTTAAATTTTAGAGAAAAGGATTTGTGTGTTTTTGCTTAGATACAAACTTCAACATGAAGTCAACTCATCCAATTGGTTTTGGCCTCTGGGTTCCATTTGATCGTAGTTTTTTTGTTTTGAGTCCAGAATTCAATAGAACTTCGACCCGTGATATCACCTACGCCAAATTTTGACTCATTCCACCCACCAAAAGAAAAGGGTTCACGAGGTACAGGCACACCAATATTGACGCCTATCATCCCGGCACTAGCACGTTCCATTACTTGCTTAGCTAATCCACCGCTTTGGGTAAATACGGCAGCAGCATTACCATAATTCGATCCATTTTCAATTTCGATAGCTTCATCCAAATCTTTGGCTCTTATGATTGAAATCACAGGTCCAAAAATCTCTTCTCGAGCAACAGACATATCGGTAGTTACATGATCAATAATTGTAGGACCAACATAGTAGCCTCCTTCTTTGCCTTCAACAGTAGCGTTTCTGCCATCTACTAAAATCGTGGCACCATCAGCTTCTGCTTCGGCAATATATCCTTCAATACGTTTTTTAGCTTCGGCACTGATTACCGATCCCAAACTCTTACCCGGAGTAATGTTTTTGGCCTCTACCACCATTTTATCAATAATATGTTGCACTTTGTCTACACCAACCATTACAGAAGCTGCCATACAGCGCTGACCTGCACAACCTGCCATGGATGCCACCACGTTGGAAGCTGTCATTTCTGGATTGGCATCCGGAAAAACCAACAAGTGATTTTTTGCCCCTCCTAATGCAACACATCTCTTTAGATTAGATGTAGCTCTTTTATATACTATTTTTGCTACTTTGGTAGACCCTACAAATGATACTGCTTCAATGTTGGGGTGATCACAAATAGCTTCTACAACTTCTTTTCCACCGTTTACAATATTGAACACACCATCAGGTAGACCGGCTTCTTTTAGTAATTCTGCCATACGCACTGTACTTAACGGCACTAACTCAGATGGTTTCATAACCATGGTGTTTCCAAGGACTAAAGCATTGGGAAGTGTCCAATGTGGTACCATATTTGGAAAATTAAAAGGTGTAATGGAAGCAACAACACCGAGGGGTTTACGCTCTGTTCTGCATTCTACGCCTTTACTTACTTCTTGTACTTCGTTGACTATAATTTGAGGTATAGATACTGCAAATTCACAAAGTTCCATACTTTTTTCAACTTCGGCTTTGGCCTCGCCATAAGTTTTACCATTTTCAAGACGAACTAAATTGGTCAATTCATCCATGTTTTTCTCTAATAATGTTCTGTATCGAAAAAATATCTGAACACGCTCTTTAAAAGTCATAGTTGACCAGGTGGGAAATGCTTTTTTTGCAGCTTGCACAGCTTTATCAACATCCTGACTTGTCGATAATGGTAGTGTAGAGATTACACTCCCATCTAACGGACTTATAATATCCATCGAATCCTGACCATTTCTATCAAACTGGCCATCTATATAGTTTTTTACTTTGGGTTGTTTGGCAATTGTTTCCATAAGACAAATGGTATAATGCGTTGATCTATGTTTTAGAAAGTACTGTCTGGGTAATGTATATTGGATTTAAAAAATCCTTTAGAACATAAATTTAATCTTTATTTGTATAATTATCATACAATTAGAGTTAAAATGAATCTCTTTGGAAGAAATATATAGATGATTCTGAAGATATAAATTCACTTTTCTTTTTATCATTAAGAAGTTAGCAAGCCTCTACTTTTTTGAATACTATTGGGATATAAACAGAGTTACGTTAATTATTTCAAAAATGGGAATAAATTTTTGATTCAAAAGCATATTTTTAAGTGTATAGAAATTTACAGAGTGATGAAAATTAAACACGTAACCCTTGTTTTCTTTTTGATGTTTGCATTGATAACTCAGGGGCAAGGTCTAAAAAATGCATTACAAAGAAACTACAAAAGCATTCCTTTTATCATTACCACACCAGACGGTTATTCTAAAGAGAAGACCTATCCTACTATTATTTTTCTTCATGGAGGAGATCGATCAAATACCAAACACCACCCAACAAAATATGCTTCCAAAGCGGGATTAGAATTTCCGTTTATAGTAATTGCTCCTTCCTGTACTTCGGGATGTTCATGGTCTAGTGTAGATTTAAAAGGAATATTAAATCAAGTCAAAGATGAAGTATCTATAGATCAAAATAGAATCTATTTAGTTGGGTATAGTATGGGAGGTGCAGGAACATGGGCAAATCTCAAAAAAATGAATACATTACTCGCAGCGGCTACTCCTTTGGCACCGGCAGGAGGTTCAACTTCGGGATTATGTGATGTAAAGGACTTGTCAATACGTGTATATCACGGTACAGCAGATTATGGATATGATAATAGCAAGAGAATGATCAAAACACTTAAAGAATGTGGTGCTAATACTGCCGAATTAATATCCCTTGAAGGTAAAGGTCATGGAATATGGCCCGGTATCCTCTCAGATGCATCGTTTTATGAATGGCTATTAAAACAATCCAGAAATTAAGGATATGGATTGATGAGGTGATTAGAAGTTTTCAGAATAGTCTAAGCTCTAATTGCTCATCATCACCGAGTGCACCCCACTTAAATAATAATTCTGAGTACAATTGCCTAATTTGATTTAACTTATTATTGTCTAAATCCTCTGGAAAAGGAATGCTATCATCTTCGAGAATACTTCTCAAAGAAGCTATAAAATTTGAATCTTCTCCAGAATTTAAAAACTCAACCTGTAATAAGTTTACGATATGTTCGGTTTGAAGAGCAGAGGGATGAAGGTTTTTGGGTTGAAGTGGCTCTGGGCGTTTATTTTTAGGGAGTTCAAAATCTGCTATATCATAACCTTCGTTAAGAATTCCGTAGAAAGCATTGGTGTAACCCATTATTTTTTCAACCGCATAATGTGCCAAGTCATGAGTTTCGGTACCTTTATGTAATTTTGACCAGGTACTACTTTGGTCTTTCCTTATACATGTTAAGGTACTTGGTTTTTCTATTCCTTTTTTTAACCGAATAATCATACCGAGGTAACTAACTATTGCAATACAACCTTTTTTTTGCTTTTTGCGGCTTTATAAATCGCCTCTACAATCCTGATATCTTTCATACCTTCTTCACCAGGGACTAAAACGGGCGTGTTATTCATAATAGCCAGGGCATCATCATCCATTTGTTGGGCCTGTTGGTTGGGGATTCTTTGGTTTAAAAGCTTGCCATCACTTGCCTTGCCTCGTATTCCTCCATACGCCTGAAAAGGACTCAGGCCATACGATCCGTTTTCACAATCCACTCTTAAATCATTCATACCCCCGCCAAAACTGGTCTTACAATTTGCTATGGCACCAGATGGAAATTCGAGAGTAAACTGAGTGGTTTCATCGACTTCGGTATATATTTTTGGCCTTTTGGTAGTATGGTTAGCTTCAAGCACGGCTATGGGTTCTTCACCGGTTACATATCGGGTAGCATTTAAGGGATATACCCCCATATCATACATAGCTCCACCTCCCAAGGCTTTATTTTGTTTCCAATGATCAGAACGAGAATCATAGTATCCCGCCTCGGCAGTAATGTTTTTTATTTTTCCGTAAGGTTTAGTATCGGCCCATGTAATAATCCGTTGGGTATTAGGTTCATGTTGCATGCGATACCCTATAGAAAGTTTTACATTGTTTTTTGTACATGCATCGATAATAGCCTGGCACTCTGCAGCAGTTCTAGCCATTGGTTTTTCGCACCATACATGTTTTCCCGTATGAGCAGCTTTAATAGCATATTTGGCATGTAATCCCGTAGGAAGCACAATATAAATCACATCGATATCTGGGTTATCTGCAATACGACCCATGTTTTGGTAGTTGTATACATTCTTGTCGGGAATACCATACCGTTTCTGCCATTTAGGAATTTTCCAGGGACTTCCGGTTACAATTCCAGTTAAACGACAGTGTTTTGTGAGTTGCAATGCCGGAGCCAAAAGATCGGTGCTGTAGTATCCTAATCCTACCAGGCAAACTCCAAGTTGTTTTTGACCAGCGTTAGCATATATGTTAGGATAGGGGAGTAGACTGTATCCTAATAATAGGCCAGTATTTTTTATAAAGGTTCTACGATTTAAACTCATGATTATTCGTTTTAAATTTCTCTAAACATGACATAAGCATCTACATATCCTAGTGAGGAATGTTTGTACCCTTTAGGGATCGTTCCAATAATTTCAAAGTTATATTTTTCCCAAAGTTTAATAGCGGGAATATTTGTACTTACAACACTATTAAATTGCATTGCGTTATATCCTATTTCTTTTGCATTTTTTAAAGAATGCTCGCAAAGGATTTTTCCAATTCCTTTTCCATGAGAATCGGGATCTACCATATAACTACAATTACAGATATGAGATCCCAAATCTATTTGATTGGGTTTAATGATATATGTTCCTAAAATTGTATTGTTTTCTTCTACAACATATGTTTTCATGTATGATGCGAACCAATGTCTTGTTAGGTCCTTTTTTGGGGTTCTAGGATCAAACACATAGGTATCTCCAGTTTTTATTACCTTTTTAAAGATTTCCCAAATAGCATCATAATCTTTTTGTGTTGCTTCTCTTATTTTCATTTAAACCATTAAGCAATTGTATTTTAAATTTCGATATACTGAGAAACCGTTCGTTCACTTTGTATCTCGCCAGTATGTTTAGTTCCTTGTTTTTCAAAAAGCAATACATGTACTTCCTCATTATCTTTGGTAGAAGGGCAGTGTTCTACACCTTTGGGCACCACAATAATTTCTCCGGGATGTACAGTTACTGTTTTATCCCTAAATTTCATATACAAAGTGCCTTTTATAACTTGAAATAGCTCATCTTCATCATCGTGTTTATGCCATACAAAGTCACCAATAAGTTTTGCTAAATATACTTGGTTGTCATCGACCGTAGCGATACGGTGTGGATGCCATTGTTTATCAAATTTTGATAATTTTTCTTTGATATTGATTGCTTCCATAAACGTTGTTTTTAAAGAAACAAGGTACTTATTTTGTCTGTAATTCTGGCAGGTCTTAACGTTTCTTTAGAGAGTAGACACCACATGGTTTTTGCAGAAACTAACACTTTTTGGGTATCTGTATTGATGATTTTGGTATGTCGCTCACTTTTTACACCACGATGATGATCAATCCAGGTTTGTATGGTAAGATTATCATTTTCGAAAGCCGGTTGATGATATTCAATATAATGATTGAGTACTACCCATACAAAGGTGTTTCTAATGGTGTCATCGGTTTTGGATTCCCAATGTTTCTTGGCAACATCCTGCACCCATTGCAGATATACTACGTTGTTTACATGATCCATGTCATCGATAGCAGATTTAGGAACAGTAAAATGATATTCGAAGACTTTGGATTTCATGTGTTGAAGAGTTGATCGATTAAAAATACAATAATTTTGATCTCAGGCAGTGATTGTAACGGCAGCTTTTACAAACTTTGATAAGTGGTTTGTAAAACTATAGTGAAAAGCACGGTGCTTGCAGCCTGCCTAAAACCCTAAAATAACCTTAGCTAGATAAAAGAATAAAAAGATACCAAAGATATCGTTACTCGTAGTAATAAAGGGGCCTGTGGCAATGGCTGGATCAATACCCTGTTTATCTAAAATAATAGGAACAAAGGTGCCGATCAAAGCAGCTACGATAATTACACATAACAGCGATATGGCGATAGTAAAGCTAAATAATAGATCCATCCCGTCTACAAAACCGAACAGAATTACAAGAATTCCCAGGGTTACTCCACTAATAAGACTTAAGCCAATTTCTTTAAGCAGTCGGTTAAAAAGACTTCCTTTTACGTTATCATTAGCTAATCCCTGAACAATAATTGCCGAAGATTGAACCCCTACATTTCCTGCCATTGCAGCAATAAGTGGAGTGAAAAAGAATAGTTCTTTGTATTTAGAAAGTGCCTCTTCAAAGCCTTCCATAATAAATACACTTCCTAAGCCTCCGAATAGACCTAGAATAAGCCATGGTAAACGTGCCCTGGTAAGCTCCCAAACACTATCATCTGCTTCTACGTCTTGCGAAATACCGGCTGCCATTTGATAATCCTTTTCGGCTTCTTCTTTAATAAAATCTACCATATCATCAATGGTAACACGCCCAACCAACACCCCTTCATGATCCACTACAGGAATCGCTTCGAGGTCATATTTTTGCATAACACGAGCTACTTCTTCGCCTTCGGTATCCACTGAAACATAGTCTACTTTTGGAATATACACTTCGGAGATACTTGTTTTTGCAGATGCGGTGAGTAAATCTTTAAGGGATAATCTTCCCTTTAGTTTTCCTTCTTTGTCTGTTACATAAATAGAATGTACACGAGTTACATTTTCGGCCTGTCGGCGCATTTCACGAACGCATCCTGCTACTGTCCAGGTTTCTTTTACCTTTACCAATTCTTTAGCCATAAGTCCACCGGCGGTATCCTCATCATATGCAAGAAGTTCTTTAATATCCTCAGCATGCTTTTCATCTTCTATTTTGGCAATTACCTCTTCTACAATCTCATCGGGAAGTTCTGCAACGACATCGGCCGCATCATCGGTATCCATTTCCTCTAACTCTTCTGCAATCTCTTTTACAGAGAGATTCTCGAGAATACGTTCACGAAAATCCTCTTCTAACTCCATTAAGGCTTCAGAAGTTTTCTCGCTATCTAATAATTTAACCAGGTAGGTCGCTTTCGAAAGGCTAAGTTCGCTAAGGATCTCTGCAAAATCAGCAAAATGTATTTCACTAAGCATATCGTGCAATTGATCATCCCCTTCGATCTCGATGAGGTGCTTTATTTGCTCCATAAGCTCTGCGGAAATCTGAAATTGCATATGCTAATAATTTAGTGGTCCTTTGTGCAAACGCTCACAAAGATAACCAAACAATTTAATTGAGCTTTATGCTTATATTAAATACCTGAAGCTATTAATTTTTCTAGTAATAAAGTCAATTCTATAAATTGATCCACATTTAATTGCTCGGGTCGCTTGGTAAAGATTTCTAATTCTTTTATTTCATCGGTGAGCTGGAAAGTTTTAAGACTGTTTCTTAGTGTTTTACGACGTTGGCCAAAGGCCGTTTTTACCACTCTGAAGAATAATTTTTCGTCACAAGGTAGGGTATCCTCTTTTTTTCGAATTAATCGCAGCACACCACTATCTACTTTGGGAGGAGGGTTAAAAACACTTGGAGGTACCGTAAACAAGTACTCGGCATCATAAAAAGCTTGTGTTAGCACCGAAAGAATTCCGTAGGCTTTGCTTCCTTCTTTTTCGCAAATACGCTGTGCCACTTCTTTTTGGAACATCCCTGTAAACTCTGGAATACGATCTCGGTTTTCTAAGGTTTTAAAAACGATTTGTGTTGAAATGTTATATGGAAAGTTGCCCGTGATGGCGAATTGCTCTTCGGGAAAGAGTGTACTAAGATTAAATTTTAGAAAATCGGCCTCCAAAACTGTAAATGATGCATTATCTCTAATGGTGTCATTATGTTCTAATTGAAAACTGGTATTTAGATATTCAATCGACTCGCTATCCAGATCCATAGCCACGACATCAAGCTCTTTTTGAAGAATGTATTTGGTAAGCACTCCCATTCCTGGGCCAATTTCGATCACGTTTTTATATCCATTGAGCGTAAGGGTATCTCCTATCTTTTTGGCAACATTTTCATCTTTTAAAAAATGTTGTCCCAGATGTTTTTTGGCTCTAACGGCAGTTTTTTCAAGCGAATCGTTGTGATTCGTATTGTATTTTTTATTTTTTTTGTGCTTGGAAGACATCTAAACTTCTTTATTTAATGATTTGATTTTTTCCAAAATCATACTTTCGATTTCGGCCTGATCTTTTTTCTTAAACCATGAGAGTTCTAGATCAATCTTTTCTCCACTTTTGGAAATAATATAAGGTTCTGAAGCTCCTTTTGAAGAATGAAAACTTTCTATTTGGTCGTATTCGATATTGACTTCATTTATATTTATGTTAGTATTACTTAATTGAATGGCAGGTTTATTAGATTTTAATATTGTATAGATAAAAATCAAAACAATTAATAGAATTAATAAAGAAGCCATTATCGAAATACCAATAAAAAAAGTAATTCCAAAAATTGAGATTGATGTACCTATTATGAGACCTAAAATCTTAATGATATAGAGTGATGTTGGCTTAAAAGTTTTCATTAGTGCTCACTCACAATTTCTAATTCGGTTCTAAAGGCAACAAACTTACCCGCAAAACGATTGGCTTCATTACGAAGGCGATCGGCATCTTCTGTATAATATTTTTGCAAGGTTTCTTTACTATCCGTGGTATATTGTACAGAGTAGGTGATCCCACCCATTTCTTCTTCAACAAGTACTTTGGTCATTAAAGCCTTACTGAATTTACCTGTAGAGAGCATGTCGGGAATATGCTCATTTTTCATCCAATCCAACCATTTGTCATGAATGGTCTCTTCTATATTTATGGTAACGTTGTATATGTACATTTATAAGTGTTAAGTTTCAAAGGAGCAAAGTTACAAAGAAGCAAAGTAAAATGTGCCAGATGGCTTAAGTAGTTATTGTCTTTTAAATTTAATTTATAGCGTCTCCACGTAGGGCACGGTATTTTTTTCGGGCATTTACAAAGTAAATACTATCGGCATGATTAAAAATTATCTTTTCGTATAATTCTTTGGCTTTTTCGGGTTCTCCTAATTCATTCACATATAGCTCTGCTAACCAATAATAGGCATCATCTATCAAAATATCGTCGCTATAAAACTCAATAATTTTTAGATAATTAACTTTTGCTTTTTCGAATTGTTTTTCTATCTCGAATAGCTTAGCCTGACGAAGGAAGGCTTCATCTTCTATTTTTTCTCCTTTATGTTGGGTTAGGATTTTTTCATACATCCCTATAGCTTCTTCATTTTTATTCTGAAAAGCAAGAAGATCGGCTTTAGCATAAATTTTAAGGGCTGTTTGCGTAGAGTCTTCCTGAGAATTATCACTAATTATTAAGCTTAACTCCATGGCATCATTAGCGATGAGTTGTGACGTAGAAGATTTTAGTACATCAAGTTGTGTTTGTGCCCATTTAAAATCACCTTTATAATAGCTGGTTTTTGCAACTTTGAATCGAGCATCCTGAGCTAAAAAATTATTCTTTAATGCATTCTGGACCTGGGTATAATAAATCAAAGCTTGATTAAATTTTTGATCTAAAACCAGAATGTCGGCAATTTTCATTTTAATTCTAGAAGACTGAAACCTGGATAAGCGTTCTCTTTTAATTATGTCTTTTAAAAAAGCGATAGCTTCTTGTTTTTTATCTAGATTAAAAGCTAGAAAATGAGCATAATCAATTTGCAACCCTATGGTCTCTCTGGATTTACCGTATTCTGCAAATACGGTATTATACTGCTCAACGATGGTTTTATATTCTTTTTTATTTGCACTGTCTACCTTAGCCTTAAGAATAATCTTATGCGCTGTAAGTTTCATGTCTTTTGATACCGGAGTTTCGAGAATATAATTAAGGATTTCTGTAGCAGATTTAATGTCTTTCTCAGAGATAGCAATTCTGGCTAAGTCTATAATACCCTGCGGACTTTCATCTTTACGTTTATAAATTGCTTTTTCTTGTACAAATGCTTTTTTAAACTCTTTTTGCTGCACAAACAGCCAACTTAGCATTTCGTTATATAAAATATCGGGATTTTGCTGAAGCCTTTTAATCAAAAGTTTCCTGAAAATAATATTGGCCTCGTTAGAAGGGTTATCTGATATATAATCACTAAAGTTTCGTTGTACAATATTGATGTAATTAGATTGTAATTGTAATAAA
Source organism: Aquimarina penaris (assembly GCF_040786285.1). Lineage (NCBI taxonomy): Bacteria > Pseudomonadati > Bacteroidota > Flavobacteriia > Flavobacteriales > Flavobacteriaceae > Aquimarina > Aquimarina penaris. The sequence continues at coordinate 288,527 of NZ_JBFMKQ010000001.1, read as the reverse complement.
GACAAATAGCTGTCGAACATTTTTTCTAGCTTACCTTGCTCGCCGTAAATTTTGGCCAGTTGAACATTAAAGTTAGCCCTGGGATTATCTTCCATCCCTTTTTCATAGATTAAAGCAGCTTCATCTAATAAACTATATTTTTCGAAAGTCTGGGCAAGAGAATAGGCATGGTTTACATCACTATTGGTATAGGTTTCTATAGCTTTATTATAATATATACGAGCTTGCTCAGGTTTTTCTTGTAGGTCATAATGATGGCCAAGCTCTACTAAAATCTGAGCATTATTAGTTTTTTTTTCTACCCTTCTTAGTAGGATTTTTTCTGCCTCGTTAAATTGCTCTAGTTGTTGAAAAGATTCTACTAATCCTAATAAATAACTATTTCGGTTAGGGTTTTTGTTATAGAGTTTTTGGTAGATAGAAAGTGCTTTTTCATACTGCCCCTGTTGCATATAATTTTTTGCCAACTGCTCTGATTGAGAGAATGCAGAGAGTGTTAGAAACAGGCTTATATATAAAAAGGCAAAGCGCATTTTTGCAAGTTTTTTTGTAAAGATAAAGAATAGTAAGCAGTAATTAGTTTGCAGTAAGCAGTTTTGATAATTATTCACTCTGCAAATTGCTTACTTAAACCTGCAAACTCATCTAATCTATATACTCGAATCCGCAATAAGGCACTAAAACTTCTGGGATTTTGATACCTTTTGGAGTTTGGTAATTTTCTAAAATACCAGCAAGCACTCTTGGTAATGCTAATGAACTTCCGTTAAGGGTGTGCGCAAGTTGATTTTTACCATTGGTGTCTTTAAAACGTAATTTTAAGCGATTGGCCTGAAAGGATTCAAAATTTGACACAGAACTTATTTCTAACCAACGATCCTGAGCGGTAGAGAACACTTCAAAATCAAAAGTAAGAGCAGAAGTAAACCCTATATCACCTCCGCAAAGGCGTAAAATACGATAGGGTAATTTTAATTCTCTAAGAATGTCTTTAACATGTTCTACCATCCCATCAAGGGCTTGATATGAGTTTTCTGGTTTTTCGATACGCACGATTTCTACCTTGTCAAACTGATGTAAACGATTTAATCCACGAACATGAGCCCCATAAGAACCTGCTTCTCTTCTAAAACAGGGAGTATAACCGGTACAGCAAATAGGCAATTCATTTTCGGTAACTAACTCATCTCTAAACATATTTGTTACAGGGACTTCTGCCGTAGGGATAAGATATAAGTCATCTCCCGTAACATGATACATTTGTCCTTCTTTATCGGGTAATTGCCCGGTGCCATACCCCGAGGCTTCATTTACTAAATGAGGAACTTGATACTCTTTATATCCGGCTTCGGCATTTTTATCTAGAAAATAACTAATTAAAGCCCGTTGTAATCTCGCTCCTTTACCTTTATATACAGGAAAACCGGCTCCGGTTATTTTTACACCCAGTTCAAAGTCTATGATGTCATATTTTTTGGCAAGTTCCCAATGTGGGAGTGCACCATCCTCTAATTTTGGGATCTCACCTTCTTTAAAAACTTCTTCATTATCCTCTTCACTTTGTCCATCGGGTACAGAATCATGCGGGATATTTGGGATGGTATATAAAAGTTCTATAAGCTCTTCCTGAATTTCAGTCAATTGGGTTGATAATTCTTTCGAAGCTTCTTTTAATTGTGCCGTCTTCTCTTTTAACAAATTTGCTTTTTGCTGTTCTCCATTTTTGAACAACATCCCAATTTCTTTTGAGAATTTGTTAGAATCTGCTAGGGTATTATCAAGTTTTGCCTGGGTTGCTCTACGACCTTCGTCTAATGCAATCACTTTGTCCAAAACTGGCGCAGCATCAAAATTACGTTTTGCCAATGCTTTTATATATTCCTCTTTATTTGCAATGATTTGCTGTACTACTAACATGATGTTTTTTTTGGGCGATTGCCGGGCTATTCGTTATATCTTTTTTTATTGTACTCTTCGAGAACACTTCGACAAGCTCAGTGTGATACCTCAGGGTACAATAAAAAAAGGATGTCACTGTTATCCCTATCGCAATGAAGGAGCAAATTTAAAGAAAAGCTTGGTTTTTGAAAGCGTAATAAGAAAATTAATAATTACAAAATCATTTACTTAATTTCACCTATGCTATTGTTGACTGTACAAAGAAGATCTGTCATATGTTCTTATATTGTATTGGTGTAATGAGGATATATAAAAAAGAGCAATAATATTTAAAAAAAGTATATTTTTGAAAATTATTCGTATTTGTGTAAGCAAAACAAAAATATAAACACTAATCCAACTAATAATAACCTAACCGCCATACCTATTGGAAACTATTCATTTCAATTTTTTTCAATTACTAATTTTATTTGGCTCTATACAAGGAGTAATTTTTAGTTTGATCGTTTTCTTTGTTAAAAAGTATCGATCCAAAAGTGGTTTTTTTCTAGGGTTAACAGTTCTTTTTTTATCAATAAGCAATATTCAACACATGTTGATTGATGTGGGCTATTTTACCGAAGCATCAATTATAAAGAAAGCATATATTCCATGGCAATGGCTTGTGGCACCCATGTTTTATCTTTTCGCTTATTATTTTTTAAACACCAAATCTGTAGATAAGAAGAAACTATTTTATTTAATTGCTCCTTTTTTTATTGTTGCAGTGGTTCATGGTATTCAGTTACTATATCATTTATATTTTAATCAAGGATATCACATCTCTAATTACTATGAGCGCGGATTGTTTTTGTATACCAATATGCTTTCTTTTATACACATTCCGGGAGTGATTTTTTTTATGTATCGAATGATTACTTCTTATGAAAAAAAACATTTTGGAGCCATAGAAAAAGTAAAAGGAGAAACTACATGGTTAAAAAATCTAATTCATATTGGAGTTAGTATTGTTTCTTTAGGAACATTATCTGCAGTATTAGGTATTGTTTTAGATATGAAACAATCGTATTACGCCTACCCGTTTTTTATTTCCCTTTCGTTATGGATTTATTGGGTGGGGTATGTAGGAATCAATCGATCATCTTCCTCTGAAAAACTTAAAAGACTACAGAATACACAATCTTCTAAAAAGATGGGGTATGATACTTTTACAAGAATCAACGAGTATATCATAACCGAAAAAAAGTATTTATCGGTAGATATTAATCTTAATACGATTGCAGATCAATTCGAAATTAGTAATGGGTATCTTTCTCAATTGATGAATGCAAATACACAAAAAAGTTTTAACGATCATATCAACGAGTTACGTGTTGAGGCTTCAAAAAAAATGCTAACCGATGTGCGTTATGATAACTACACTATAGAATCGATTGGCTTAGAATGTGGGTTTAAATCTAAATCCAATTTTTATAGCACTTTTAAAAAATTTAGCGGGCAAACTCCGAATCAATTTAAAAAATCAAAAAAATAAGTTCTGGATCTTCAACTTTCTACAGATACAGAACTTTAATTTTCTTTTTTGAAGCTATAATTGCTATCCCTAATCGAAAAAACTTTCCTGCATATTTAAATGGTTGAGTAAAATTTTTAATCACTTTTTTTATTCTTTTTAAGATTTCAAAAGAAGTTTAATCTAAAATGATCAACATTTAAAAATGAAAAAAACACTCTTTCTTTTCTGTTTTTTAATACACAGTATTGTTGTTTTTGGACAGATGTCTAATAATGCATTTCGTTTAAATAATGATTATGGTGATCTTAATATGCGCAGATATATTTCTGGAGATCTTATCTGGAAACGTGCTTTAGTTAGCGGTGCTACCAAGCTACATATTAACTATGGAGGAGACTTTGCAGAAGGCACAAGAATTATGGGGTCTAAATTAATTGTAGATGGTAATGTTGGTATTGGAACCACCAATACATCTAATGGTATTTTAACAATTAATGGCGATAATTATAATGGGTTACGAATAGAAAATGACACTCCGGGAAAAGAGGCTTCAATGAGATTTAGAGTAAAGAATTCTTCTGGATCCACGTTTCACGCAGATATTTCAACATTTTATAGAAATAATAAAGGGTTTTTAGGTTTTAAAGTTCCTCATAATAATACTCCGGGTAGTGGTTATAAATTTATCATTGATAATTTAGGAAATGTAGGTATAGGTACAACAATACCAGATTCCAGATTAACTGTAAAAGGAAAAATACATGCCGAAGAAGTACGAATAGATTTAAATGTTCCTGCACCAGATTATGTATTCACTAAAGACTATGATCTACCCACCATAGAGCAAATACAACAATATATTATAGAACAAGGTCATTTGCCAAACATTCCATCGGCTAAAGAAATGGAAACTAATGGTATAGAACTAGGTTTGATGAATATGAAACTGCTAGAAAAAATTGAAGAGTTAACCTTATATACAATAGAGCAGGAGAACAAAATTAAATCAATACATCTTAAAGTAGAATCTTTGGAGAAACAAGATTCAAGAATTAGAATCCTAGAAGAAAAACTAAATACTTTATTAGAAAAAACCAATAAATAAAATGAAAAGAATAATCACACTATCCGTCCTTGCATTAATGAGTGCTGGCATGTATGCACAAGAATTTGTTCAAACAACTACAAATAGTACTTATGAAAATAAAAGCTTCAGGACTTCGGGTAAGTTCTCAATTGGTGCTTCAGATACAGAATCAGTGGGAGGGTCTCCTTTAAATATTCAAAGAACTTGGGGTAATTGGATGGCCCTTGTAGATGGGTATAAAAAAGATGTATACGCTTTTCATAATCCCAATAATGGAGGGCGCATGGAATTGTTTATCCATGATGGAGTAACAAATACCAACAATTTTGGGGTATTTACGATTAGACGTGATGGTAATATTGGTGTTGGCACCGCTACACCAGAAGAAAAACTACACATTAATGGTAGTATACGTGGTAATGCCAGTGGTGGAGCTTTAAAAATAAAAAGTGCACATGGCTATATCGATGTTGGTGCACAAAATACATCATGGGCGCATATCTATACCGATAGACCTAAAATTATTTTCAATAAAGACATTCATACAGTTACGAATGCATTCTCTTCATACAATAATGATTTAATACTAAAAACTAAAGGAACTGAACGTTTAAGAATTCTTGACGAAAATGGAAATGTTGGGATAGGAACCAATGGCCCAAAAGCAAAATTACATATCAATGGAGATATGCACATGAGTATAGGAGAAGGATTTAGAGTGTTCGGAGATATAAATTATTTTGGGCAGTATAAAGACGGAATCGTTTTTGAGATGCAGGACAGTAATGCAACTAACGGTAATACAGATGGAGGATTCGTTTTTAGAGGATATACTCCTACAGATGATATTTCTAAAGATTGGATGGTTATAAAAACTGGTGGAAATGTAGGTATTGGTACAACAACACCAGACTCCAAGCTAACCGTTAAAGGAAAGATTCACACAGAAGAGGTGAGAGTAGATTTAAGTGTTCCTGCACCCGATTATGTATTTACAAAAGATTACGATCTACTTACCATAGAAGAGGTACAAGAGCATATCGTAGAACAAGGCCATCTTCCAAATATTCCTTCAGCTAAAGAAATGGAAACTAATGGAGTAGAGTTAGGATTGATGAATATGAAACTGCTAGAAAAAATTGAAGAATTAACCTTATACACGATTGAGCAGGAGAGAGAAATAGAAGAGCTCAAAAGGGCAAAAGCAGATACTGAAGAATTAAAAACTCGCTTAGCAAAGCTAGAAGCAGTTTTGATGAAAAAATAACATTTCTAAACATTAGAATATATAAGAAAACATGAAGAAAATAATCTTTTTACTATCGTTTTTTATAACATATATGGGGCATGCTCAATTTTATGATATAAATACCATAATCCCTAATTCTCCTTCAACCGCAAAATTTGAAGAGGTTTTTTCTCCCAAAGTAAGTGAGTTTAATGGGACACTAGATGTAACGATACCCATTTACGAAATAAAAGTAGATGAAGTTACGATACCTATTTACCTAAGATATGATTCTAGCGGGGTCAAAGTTGAAGAAGAAGCAAGCTGGGTAGGACAATCCTGGTCATTAATGGCAGGAGGATTAGTTTCAAGAAATCAAGTTGGTATTCCCGATGACATGAATAAAAATGTTGGTTTTGTACCTACTTTTATAAGCTATTTGCACCCGATGGATCCATTAGGAAGCAGCAGCAGTTCTCTTTGTAATACACCTCAGGTATATCATAACTCCGGATGGTTTTATGCAAGAGATAAGATTCAATCTATTGCGAATGCTGTCGAAAATGGAAGCAGTATAAGTGATACAGGTCATTTAGGTTATTATAAGGCTATTGGCTACGGTGCCAACGATAGCGCTCCTGATATTTTTAATGCGTTCTTGCCTAATGGACAATCTGAAAACTTTTTCTTTAATAAGCGTGATGAAGTACATTTCTTTGATAAAAATTCTATCGCTGTAAATTATGATATAGCAGATATTAATAAAGGGATTGATTATTTCAGTATTAAAGATAATAACGGTACAACATATAAGTATAATCAAAAAGAATATTTGCGTTATCAGCGGGATAATTTTACTGGTAACACTAATCCCGAATATGTGAGTAGCGCATATACAAAGCCAGTAAGACGAAGCTCTTCCGCATTATCTCCTCATAATTTTTATACATTTTGGACTGCATATGGAGAAGGAAGATGTGTTTCTTATAGTGATCCCGAGGCCATAAAAATTAGTGAACGCTTATGGCCAAAAGCATGGCACACAAGCGAAATAGAAACTGTTAAAGGCAATAAAATTCATTTTGATCATCAAACCGATACGATTTTTAAATTGTCTAATACTTTTCTTAAAAGAGATCTTTATGCCAGTAGAAATGTAGCAGGCCGTTCTCTTCATATTACATGGGCATATTCCTCCGGAAATTCATTTCAAAAAATTGCATATCCAAGATTAAGTGAGATCACTTGGGATCAGGGGAGAATAGAATTTATATCTGGTGATGTAAGAGAAGATGTCTATAAAGACACCAGTGTAAATGCAGTATCGAGGACTAAGTCGTTAGATAAGGTAATCATTTATGATAAATTTGATAATGTTATAAAAGAATTTGAGTTGAGATATTCTTACAGAAATGCCGAAGGATATTCAAGTTCTCTTCCGGCGCATGAAAAATCATTATATAAAAGACTGTTCTTAGATGAGGTAATTTCTAAAGATAAAATAGGAAAAATTACCGGGAGTTATAAAATGACATATAATGCAACTAAGTTGCCTAATAAATTTTCTTTCGAGCAAGATTATTGGGGATATTACAATAATAACAATGCCAATACTTTTTTACCCAATTTATGGTGGTATCCCAGTGAGCAAAGAGATTATATAGATAAATCAAAAATGTCACTGTATCCAAGAACAACGTATAATGGTCAGCAAAAACGATTGAACAATTATATGGATGACTTTTTTCCTCCTAGATTGCCAGTAAATGTGTTTTTTGCAGATCGAAGACCAAATGAGACATACTCGAAAGCGGGAGTGCTGGAGAAAATAGAATATCCAGCAGGTGGCGAACTTGCAATTGCATATGAGCAGAATCAATTTTTATACAGAGGAAAATCAGAGTATGGTCCTGGATTGCGAGTGAGTAAAACTACGTTAAAAGAAAGTAGCACTGATACAAACGCGATTGTTACCGATTATATTTATAATCAAAATGGGAAAACTACCGGTAGGGTAAGAACACTACCCATGTTTACCGGGTTAGGAAGGTATCATAGTGCAGATGATCCTCAAGAATTTTATTACATTTCTTCTCACCCTATAAATGAGTTTAACAATGCTTTTAATGGTGAGTTTGGATATTTAAGAGTAGAAAAAAAATATAGCGGAGGAGAAAATGGTAAAGAAGTAAAAACATTCTCTTTTCCAATTCCTTTAGGCAAAACCAATGTTACAGAGAATGGACTTAATTTATATAATACCTCTTTAAATAATCTGTATTCTAGAGCTACATATGTGCGCTCATTCTCTTCTAATCCAGGTTTTACTACAAATTCTAGTGATTATTTTCCATATCCTTCAGAAACAAATTTTTCGTTTGCTTTTGGTAAACCGCTATCTGTTAAGACATATGATAATCAAAATAGAATACTCCTAGATAAAACATACGCATACGAGTATAGCAATAATTATAATACGACTAAAGCGCTTTTTGATACAGGAGGAGAAGGACGTGCAGCCATAAATTACCTAAGTGCAAAATACCAACTAATAGAAGATAGTTCTGACTATCATGATTCTGGAAATAGATTAAATACGTCTACATCTTATGTTTACAATGATGACTTTTTACTGTCTGAAAAAAACTTCATTAATTCTGATGGTAAATTGTATACAGAAAATTATAAGTACACTAGAGACTTCGTTTACCAGACAAGCATTTTTGAACAAGACCCTTTTGGTAATTGGTATGAAATTATCCAGAAAAACCTTTATGGTAAAATGATCGATAAAAATATGATTCATTACCCTATTGAAACCATAAAAAGAGTAGATAATAAGGTAGTATCATCAGAGTTAAACAAGTTTAAAAGAGTTTCTTTAAGTAATAATAGAGTTACCTATGTGCCACAAGATTATTTAAAGCTTGAAACCAAAGTTCCGTTAACTGATTATGTTGAAACCTCTCCATCAAATACAATATCTGGTGAGCAGTTATCTATAGACTCACGTCTTAAGAGTAGTATTTTATATGAAAAATATAATGATGGTGCTAACATAACTCAATACCGTGAAAGTAATGGTATACCTGTAACAATTATTTGGGGTTATCATGAGAACTACCCTATTGCAAAACTAGAAAACATAACCTACGATCAGGTAAAATCGTACGTAAATAACCTAATAGCAAAGTCTAATCAAGATAATGACCGAACTATTAAATATATTGGAAAAGAAGGAGCGCTAAGAAAAGATTTAGATGAGTTAAGAACTGCTTTTCCTCTTGCTATGATAACGACATATACCTATGATCCATTAATTGGTATGACAAGCGAGACCGATCCAAAAGGGGATACAACATATTATGAGTATGATGAGTATAATCGTCTTAAAGCGGTTAAAAATTCAGATGGAAATATTCTAACCAAGAACGATTATAACTATGCTTCACAAAACTAATCTTAAAGACATGAAAAAACATATTTATATACTATCCATGGTTTTCTTTTGTGTAGTTTTTGTTCATGGGCAAACACAAACAGAAAATTATATAAGAACGACTACATTCCAAGAAGAAATTTCTGTTTTACCAGTTGATTATTCTGATTTTTCAATGAATACTGGCATTTCTGATTTTCTTCATACCAACGCCGGTGGAGGAGGTTTTGATGCGAGTATGGCCAGTAATGTCTTAAACATAAATTTTAATGGTGGATGGGGTACCGGAGTTTTAAAACTGGGAGTAGTAAAAACATTACCGCTATTCCCAGGATTTGATACTGATGTTGAGCTAGGAGAAATGCTTACAAATGATCAACCTTCAGGAATCAAAATGAAGATAAGAGGTAAGGATCTCATCTTGTATTCTAACTACTTTGTAAACGGAATTGCCACTCATAATACAAGGCAAATTCCAGGAAATCAGTCGTATCTTCAAAAGTTCATATCGCTAAGTTATGTGGGAGCATGTCCAGACGGAAACAGAATTGGAGAAGGGTATATTTTAATAAATGATGATACAATTACACTACATGTTGGTTTTAACCATAATAATAGTAGTAGAAGCGACTGCAAACCTTACCTGGGATTTATAAAAACTATAGAAGATGTTACTTTACCTGATATGGAATTAGGGACGCTTAGAAGCACAGAAGGTGAAGATACAGTATATAAAGCCAAAATCTGGAATAATATTTTGGTGTTCTACACAGATGAAACCATTCCTGCATATCCTACCAGTGGAGCATTTAGTAAGACCTTAGATTTTAATATCGAAGAACCTAAAAGTATTAAAGCCATTACGTATTTTGATGGTTTAGGAAGATCTAAGCAAACCATTGATATTAAAGCCGGGGGACAGAGCCAGGATATTGTTACACCTTCCGAATACGATAAACACGGTAGACAGATCAAAGAATATTTACCGTATGCAAAAAGTTCTCTTGGAGGTAATATTCATGCTAATGTTGTGACAGATCAACGGTCATTCTATAATACGCCAAAATATGAAAACACTACCAATCCATACAATCAACAAGACTTTGAAAAATCTCCTTTAGATAGGGTATTGATGCAAGCAGCTCCCGGTGAGGATTGGAAACTTGGTAATAACCATGAAATTGAATCCGAATATACTATTAATACTGTACCAGAGGTACGAAAATTTGATGTGCAATATGCTAATGGAAGTCAATTGCCTCAATTACTAGCAAATACAGGTAGTTATTACAATCCCGGCGAATTATATAAAACTATAACTCGAAATGAAAATCATGTGGGAACAGGTAAAAATAATACAACAGAAGAATTTAAAGACAAACTAGATAGAGTCATTTTAAAGCGCACCTATGCCGATGTCGACACCAATAATGATGGGGTTTTAGAAACCGAAGTACCCCATGATACTTACCATGTCTATGATGATTTTGGAAATTTAACTTTTGTAATTCCTCCGGGAGTACATATAGCCGATGGGATATCAAATGAAGAATTGAATGAGCTATGTTATCAATATAGATATGATGAGAGAAACCGTTTGATCGAAAAGAAAATCCCTGGTAAAGGTGATGCTAATACTTGGGAGTATATCGTTTATAACAAATTAGATCAACCAATTATGACCCAGGATCCCAATCAAAAAGCAAATAATCAATGGTTGTTTGCGGTTTACGATGCCTTTGGGAGAGTTGCATATACAGGTATCGACGAAAATAGCACATCAAACAGAGATGTGTTACAAACAGCGGCATATGCTGCAAGTAAGCAATTTGTTACTAAATTGGACGAAGGGCAATCGTATGCTGGTACAACAGTGTTTTATTCTAAAAATGCTTACCCTACAAGCTTTGACAAAGTGTTCACTATTAATTATTATGATAATTATAAGTTTGATATTGTAGGGTTAGAAGATCCGGGGATGGTATTTGGAACAGTGACAACTGATCGTACGCAATTGCTACCTACCGGAACCAAAGTAAGAGTGTTGGGAACTAATGATTGGATTACTACAGTTACCTATTATGATGATAAAAGTAGAGCAATATATGTGGCTACAAAAAATGAGTATTTGAATACTACTACTATTGTAGAAACCCAGTATGATTTTGTAGGCAATATTTTAAAGACCAGATCGAGGCATCAAAAGGGGAGTAATACCGAGATTGTAACGGTAGATACCTTTACTTATGACCATATGAATCGCTTGTTGGATCATAAACAATGTATTGGTGACAGCACTCTTTCTAATGATTGCGGAGCCGCTAATTCAGGAGTGACAGATAATATAGAATTATCAGAAAGTATTACCACAACTACAAATAAGATTGCGAGCCAAAGTATTACACTATTGCCAGGTTTCTATATAGCGGCCTCATCTAATGTTAGTTTTTCTGCTACGATACAAAATGTGCAAGGTGAATTGATAGCTGCTAATACTTACGATGAGTTAGGTCAATTAATTAGCAAAAAAGTTGGGAATAAAGAGAGTAGCCCTCTTCAAAAAGTAGACTATACTTATAATGTGCGAGGTTGGTTAAAAGGAATTAATGATGTCAATAATTTAGGTTCAGATCTTTTTGCTTTTGGAGTCAATTATAATGTGGTAACCGAAAGCTCAAGCCAGGCCAATGCTTTGTATAATGGTAACATAAGCGAAACAGTATGGAAAACAGCTAATGATAACACTAAGAGATCCTACAGTTATCAATACGATGCTTTAGACCGAATTACCAATGCCGTTAGTAATGATAACAAGTATGATTTGCATGAAGTACGGTATGACCAGATGGGTAATATTACCAAACTTGCAAGAAATGGTTGGCAAAATACAACAACATATACCGACATGGATGTGTTGAACTATGACTATAGACAAGGAAATAGACTAGTAAAAGTTACCGACACAGGAAATACTAATTATGGATTCAAAAATGGCACTAATACTAATGATGATTTTAGTTATGATGCCAATGGTAATTTGACATTGGATCAAAATAAAGGTATTACAGAGATTACATATAATCATTTAAACTTACCCAAAGTTGTTTCTGTAAACAGTACTGGGCAAAATGGAGATATTACTTATGTTTATGATGCTAATGGAATTAAAATAAAAAAGCTCGCAAAAGAAGGAAGTGTAGTCACTACCACCGATTACGATGGTAATTACATTTACGAAAATGAAGAAGTGCAATTCATAAACACTCCAGAAGGTTATCTTATGCCAGATGAATCTGGAAATTATCAATATGTGTATAGACAAACCGATATCTGGAGAAATTCACGAATTAGTTATACCGATTACGATCAAAATGGCGTAATCACGAACTCTGAAATTATAAGAGAACAGAACTATTATCCTTTTGGACTTGAGCATAAAGGCTATAATTCTTCTTCTTCAGAGGTAAAGAATAATTATAAAACGTATCAGGGACAAGAATTTACTGAGAATTTAAATATAGATGTTCATGAATGGAAATATCGTATCAGTGATCCTTCTACAGGTAGATTTTGGCAAATTGATCCTTTAGCAGAGGAATACACTTATAATAGTACCTATGCTTTTCAGGAAAATAAACTTGGAATAGGAATCGAATTAGAAGGATTAGAAGTTTCAGAGTTTGAGGATTTAAATCAAACAGGACAATTGCTATTAGGAACTGCTAATGAATTAATCAATAATAGTGCAAGCTTACAAGGAACTAATCAGGCTATTTTTACCTTTGGATTAGGTTTCGATAAAGGAGCTTTTTCATCTTCATTCGGGACTCCTGGGTTATTTGGGACTGAGGTAAATGCTTCTTTGGGAGAGTTGAATGCCGAGTTACAAGTAACATCTAGAGGAGAAGCCATATTGCAAGCCAACGGTTCTCTTTTAAATGCGGGAGGAAGTGCAGATCTATTCGGAGATAATATTAGCGGTAATTATACCGTGATAGATGGAAAAGTAAGCTATAATCTAAATACCAACATTAGCGATAGTAGTCTTGATGTTCTGGAAGGAAGTATTACTAATAATAATGATAATATATTAACTATTGGTGGAGCAGGAGCATATATTAAAACCAATCTTAACGAATTACAAAGAAGTTTTAATGATTTTGGAGTAGCCATAAAATCTTTTTTCAAAGCTGCTGCTGATAATTATTTTGGTGGAGAAAGAACTAACCCTTTTTAAATAATAATATGTATGGATTTACTCATTGTTTTAAAGTACGGTAAATCCTAATAAAGAAGAGAATTCAAGAAAATGGCCGCATATAATATGTGGCCGTTTTTGATTATGAATAACTATACTAAACTAAGTGCTACCGCTAGAGTGCCTCTAGTACCGTCAAAGATTGGCGAGTAAGTAGAGACATATGATAGAAGCCCTGTCTTGGGTATCCCCTAGGGGGGTGGGGGGGTTCTGAACCACCCCTAACCTGGTTCCGAACCGCTTCTTACCCATGCCAAAGTGCTTCGAAGGGGTTCTACACCCCTTCGAATAGGTTGCATAGGTACTTAGAACCGGTTATTTACCGTTTATAATGGGTTCTTCACCTTTTCGAATAGGTTAAATACCCATTCGAACCACTACAGCAACCTATTATAATAGATACAAGACACCTTTGAGAGGGTATTCTACCCCTTCGAACATGTAATGAACTACCCAGCCCTAAGTAGTAAACCTACTAAAGAGAGTAATGCACCGCCTCGAATCAATAGATAACTACCTGGAATAAGTAAACAACTACCTAAACATAAGCTACAAACCTGTTAAAAAGGATAATTAACCCTTTATAAGCTATAAAATATTTTAGTACCTCTTCTGCACATCTCAAGATGTGTAGTGCACAAGGTAGATTAGATACAAGATAATGTTGAGATAACCAATTTTTTCATTATTTGTATATTGAGGTGATGATCACCAGTACCACAAAACGTTTTTTAGTTGCTCTTTTTACATTAATAGCAAGTCTATATAGGGATAGGCAAACCAGAAAATTTGCGGGAATTCCTCTTTTGGTTATTGTTATTGGTTTTGTACTACCGCAAAAAATGATTGTACCAGTGCAAGGCGCCACTATTGCCGATTGGGATGATAATTCATTTTGGGCATATCCCTGGGGGACTTCGATTACCCATAAAGGAATTGATATCTTCAAACCCAAAGGTACCCCTGTGATTTCATCTACCTACGGCATTGTAGTATACACTTATGAAGGGGGTAAGGGAGGTAAAACTGTTATGGTATTAGGCCCAAAATGGCGATTTCATTATTATGCCCACCTGGATCAGATTGATGCTTTCCCGTTTCAGCCGGTACAACCTGGTACTATATTAGGTACGGTAGGTAATACGGGTAATGCCATAAACACACCATCTCACCTACATTATGCCATTACTACTCCGTTTCCTTATTGGTGGTTGCGTGATCCCGAAGCTATGCAAGGTAATCGCAAAATGTTTCATTTAGATCCAGATACATGGTTGCGGGATTAACTTAAACCAAAGACTAATTCTTAATACACTATTGGAGTTCCTTCTCATTAGGGGAGAAGGCTAGGATGAGGGGGTATTCATATCAAAAACCCTAACCTTAATCCTGTACCAGAGGGAGAGGAGACATAATGATGATGAATAGAAAATAACTCTCAGCTTAGATTAATTCATCGGTTTTAATTTAAAAGAGTTTCCTAGTGTTATTCTTCTTCAGGATATTGAATTATCCATGGATTGGTAGTGAAATAATTCCAGGGTACATTTGCAAGATCTACTTTAGGATCAATAAAGAGCTTACTTTTTTTACCGTTTATAGAAATATTGCTACGTACGTAGACCGCTATATCTTGTCCTTCGGCGGCATAGCGTTGTTTGAGGCGTTGTGCAAATTGCCACATAGCATCGGGTTTTGTAGACACCAGGCGTACTTGTTTTTTAGAGACATATTGCTGTTTGTTGATGTAGCTTCGCTTTGCTTTAGGGTCATTTTTATCGACCACATAAAAATTTGTATTTCCCGATCGACCTCTAAGCATCATGCGCCAGCTCAGCCGATGACCCTCTTCGGTCCACAATACATCACCTGGGATTAACCAGTGACGTAGAGGTAATGCAATTTGAATCACAAACCAAATAATGGATAAGGTGATCAGTACTTTTTTGTATGAAGGAACTTGTATTTCGTTAGCAGCATAGAACTCTTTCTTTCTCATAAAAATGTGATGTATTCTTTCTTTTGAAAAGAAAAACACGGTAAATGCTAATGACATATATGGGAATATCCCAATCTGAAATATGATAGAGTTAAACAAATGAAAAAAGATACTAATACAAAAAGCTACCAACCGTGTCCTTTTCCATAACAAAAGCGGAACAATTAATAAGTCAAATAATATCCCAAAATAGGTAACGCTCACGTGAGCCCAATGTCCTTGTATAATATCACCAATAATTGGGTAATAAGCACGACCTGCCATTAGGTTTTTGGCTACCGTATAATCTAACCAATCCGGGTAGAATTTTGCAACAGATGCATAGGTATAAACAATCCAGAGTTGCGCGATGATGACTAAAACAACCCATCGCGGCATTGATATTTGTTTTAATGCGGGATTTCGTTTTACGTCTAAAGAAAAGTAATTACCAGCGGGCAGTATACTCATTAGGATACAAAGTAATAGCAAGAGGTAGTAATGGTTGTTATAGGATGCTTTTTGCATAAAATAGACTCCGGCCCACATTACGGTATAGGCAATCATACTCCAACGGTACTTAAAACCAATCATTACTAGAAGTCCAAAAACTCCCATGATGGCAAAATAGAAATACATACCATTGCCGGGTAAAGGTTGCAAGAAATCAAAACCTATAAAATTAAAAGTAAATTCGGGATCTACGAGTGTTCTTTTAACCCACCCTGTAAATATGGCACCAATGGCTTCGGCGGCAATAAGAAAACCAAAAAAAACTCTAAAGATAATAAGAGCACTATTATCGATTTGAGTAAATAACCAGCGATTGATCATACAAGTGAGTTTATATAATCACGAGAAAAATCTTCATCTTGTTGCATGGCTTCTTGCAGGTCTTCAAGAGAATTAAATTTTTTCTCATCTCTAATACGTTTTAGCATCTGGATCTGGATTTTCTTGTCATATAAATTAAACCTGGTATCAAAAAAATGTGTTTCTATAGTTTGGTGAGTTCCATTAACTGTTGGGTTGGTGCCAATATTCATCATCCCAAAATAGGTTCTTCCATCAATATTTGATTGTACAATATATACTCCATTTTTAGGGACCAACTTATACGATTCTTCGATATGTAAATTAGCAGTAGGATAGTTAAGTTTACGACCGAGTTCTTTTCCTTTTACCACTTTGCCAGTAAGCATAAAATTATATCCCAGATATGTGTTGGCCTTAACGATATTGCCATCTAATAGGGCTTCGCGTATTTTTGTTGAGCTTATGGCGACGTCATCAATATCCTGTTTGGAGATTTCTTCTACTGTAAAATCATTTTGGATACCGTATGAAGCAAGGTCAGTAATGTTAGAATTACGATTTCTACCAAATCGGTGGTCGTACCCTATAATTACGTGTCTCACATTTAGGTAACCAATAAGCATTTGCTGCACGTACTCTCCTGCGGTGAGACGAGAGAAATCTTTGGTAAACGGGTGAATAACAAGACTATCTAGACCAGTTTTTTTAAGGATCTGGGTACGCTCATCAATGGTATTAATAAGCTTTATGTTTGAATCTTGTTGAAGAACCATTCTAGGATGCGGAAAGAAGGTGAGGACTACAGATTCTATGTTCATTCTTCTTGCGCTTTCTACTAAGCGTTCGATTATTTTTTTATGCCCAATATGTACTCCATCAAAAGTACCTATGGTGACCACAGATGGTGTTTGATTATCGTATGTTTTGGCATCAGTATAGCATTTCATCTGCATTACTTTTTTTGTTTTTCAATAGTCAGATGTAATTTGCTAATGAACATTGTGGTTAACATTGGTTTTAATTATTATGGATCATTTCAAAAATCGAAATGCAAAGCAATTGTAAAAATAAAAAATTGTTCTGACACATTTCTTTATTTTCCGTTAAAGGTATTCATCGTATTGGCAAGTCCTGCAGTGGCAAAAGATTTGATTAGAGTAATTGCTTTCTCTAATCGTTCTGGCATAGCAGATTCTTCGTCCTCGCCCCATTCTCCTAACACATAATCTACTTGTCGACCTTTACCAAACTCTGCACCAACCCCAAATCTAAATCTACAATATTTAGAGGTGTTGAGTTGTGCTTCTATGTCCTTAAGCCCATTATGGCCGCCTGCACTTCCTTTGGCTTTTAGGCGAATGGTTCCGAAGGGTAGATTAATATCATCGGTAACTACCAAAAGATTTTCTAGTGGTATTTTTTCTTTTTCTAACCAGTACCGTACAGCTTTCCCACTTAGATTCATGTAGGTGCTTGGTTTTAAAAGAATAATGGTTCTTCCTTTGAATTTATAGGTGGTAAGGTCGCCTAATTTCATAGTTTCAAAAGTAAGGTCTTCTGCTTTAGCCAGAGCATCTAGTACCTTGAACCCTATATTGTGACGAGTATTGTGATACTTAGGCCCAATATTACCCAGGCCAGCAACAAGAAATTTTTTCATAAGATCTTCTTGGGTTTCTTCTTTCTCTTCTGTTTTTGAAAATAATTTCCTGAAGATAGAAAACATATAATTTTGTTTTTTGCGTGAGGGATAGTAGCGGCATCCTTTTTATCGTCACTTCGAGTACCGTGCTTTTTTGCACGGTGTATCGAGAAGCGATGATGAAAAGATACAGCGTATAGCCCGACCGAAGTAAAACGGAGGACACGCCCATAAATTTAATCAAAAATAAAAAAAGCACTTTGATTAAAACTCAAAGTGCTTTTATAATATTCTCTAGTCAAGAAACTATGCTTCTGCAGCAGGAGCTTCTGCAGCTGGAGCTTCTCCTCCTTCTGCAGCTGTTTCTTCTTCATCTTCATCGTCTTCCTCAACAGCAGTACGAGAAGTTTTAACCATACAAATTACAGTGTTATCCGGGTGTAGGATCGTGAAATCGTCACTTGCTACACTAGTAACCAATAATTTGTTTCCTATTTTAAGTTTTGTAATATCTCCTTCGATTAAATCTGGTAATTTAGAAGCAAAACCTTTTACTTTGATTCGTCTTAAGTTATAACGTAATACACCACCATTAAGAACTCCTCTTGCGTTTCCTACTGCTCTAAAAGGAAGTTCTACAGTGATTGGTTTATCGTCAAAAATTTCAACAAAATCGATGTGTAAAATTCTATCTGTTACAGGGTGAAATTGAATATCCTGTAGGATAGCATTCACCTTTGTACCATTATCCAACGCGATTACCACGGTATGAACGTCTGGAGTGTACACTAAGTTTTTGAAAGCAATTTCTGGTGCTGCAAAGTGTACAATAGTGTCTCCACCGTAAATTACACAAGGTACCTGTCCAGCATTACGTAAGGCTTTTGTTGCTTTCTTGCCTACGCTTTCTCTTTGAGATGCATTGATTGTTAATGATTTCATTTTAAAATTTATTAATTATTAATTTACATTATAAATTTAGAGCTAATAGACTCATTGTTATGAACTCGGTTCATCACATCTGCAAATAAATCTGCACAGCTTACTACTCTAATTTTATTACTTTCTTGTCGTAACGGAATAGAATCAGTTACGATCAATTCTTCTAATTTTGAATTCTCAATTCTTTCATAAGCAGTACCCGAAAGGATTGGATGTGTACAGATCGCTCTAACACTTAATGCTCCTCTTTCCATCATCAGGTCGGCAGCTTTTGTTAATGTCCCGGCTGTATCTACCATGTCATCCACTAATACTACATTCTTACCAGTAACATTACCAATTAACTCCATGTGAGAAATAACATTTGCTTTGGCACGTTGCTTATAACATATTACTACATCACTTTTTAATGCTTTAGAATAGGCATACGCTCTTTTAGAACCACCCATATCTGGTGAAGCAATAGTGAGATCACTTAAATTTAGCGATTGTAAGTAGGGCAAAAATATAGTAGATGCAAATAAATGGTCTACTGGTTTCTCAAAGAATCCCTGGATCTGATCTGCATGTAGATCCATGGTGATGATTCTTGTTGCTCCTGCAGTTTCTAGCATTTTAGCAATTAATTTTGCCGCTATAGGTACTCTTGGCTTGTCTTTTCTGTCTTGCCGTGCCCAACCATAATAAGGTAACACTGCTGTAATATGCCTTGCAGATGCTCTTTTTGCGGCATCTAGCATTAGTAACATTTCCATTAAGTGATCAGAACTTGGGTGTGTAGAACCAATGATAAATACCCTTGATCCTCTCACAGATTCTTCAAAAGAAGGTTGAAACTCACCATCACTATAGGTTGATGTGATCACTTTACCTAATTTAGCGCCATAGGCAGCTACTATTTTTTCTGCAAGTTCTGTACTTTGATTGCACGCAAAAAACTTTGCTTCTGTAACTCCGGTAGGCATAGGATAAAATGTTGTTTTGTAATGAGTTAAAACTTATTTTCTGAAAACAAGGTGCAAATTTATAAATTTATTTCAACTCTTGCTCTTATTTTATTACTTATTTAATGGTGAAAAACGATTATTTTGCTAATTTTGCCATCCGATTGAAGCTCAAGTGGCGGAATTGGTAGACGCGCTGGATTCAAAATCCAGTGACTTCGGTCGTGTGGGTTCGATTCCCACCTTGAGTACAGGTAAAACCTCAATTCCCTTATTTAGTGGATTGAGGTTTTTTTATTTAATTTCCTTGCGGTCGTAAGCCAGATTAGATACTACATAGTGTTTGTATTTATAAATAAAACACAAAACCTTCAAAGTAATCAAATATCCAAACTCAGTTTAGGCCGATTTTCAATGTATAAATAGCAGTATCGCATTCCTTTACTTTTAGGCCGAACAGCTATTTAGTATCACTACTCATAAACACAACAACTTCTACGAATAAATCATCGATGTCGTAAATGGTATAGTACGTCGGATTTGTACTACTGTCTTGTCGGAAATCTTAACAGATTTGCCGGACTTGTTCTAGCCCTAACATAGCATTGCCCGTTACCTTTGATACAACAAAATTAATAAACCTAGAGTATATTATGGTTGATGTTGTATTAAGCGTTTTGAAAGATAAACTCAATGAATATTTTAAAAATGTAGTTGGTACTACAGAGTCTAATTTAATAGAGTTTATTAGTACCACTAGTAATGACCCCGTTTCCTTTACGAATGATAAAATCACACCATTTTTAATTAATATTTCTGAGGATAGAAAATTCAGAAATGCTGATCAATTTTCGGGTATTGTAAGAAACGGAATCAGAACGCAAACCAATCCCGAAATAAGAATAGAGCTTTTGATTCTTTTTGTGTCCAAGTTTAGTAAATATGATCAGGCACTTAAATTTTTATCCCACGTAATCAAGTTTTTTCAGGTCAATAGGATTTTTAATCCGCTTAACTCCCCACAATTGTCTGATGAACGTATAGAAAAACTAGTTGTAGAATTAATTTCCCTCCCCTTGGAAGAACAGAATCAAGTATGGCATTCTTTAAATACTTCTTACTTGCCATCAGTACTGTATAGGGTGCGATTGCTATCCTTTATCGATGAGCAAAGTGTAGAGTTTGTTGGAACTCCCCTGCAAGAGATCAATCTGGCAGTTGGAGAAAAATATCCTCTTCCAGAAATCACGGATCCTGAGGAGGAGGAAAATAATGTAATTAACCAAGCATAAGACATAAGAAATAGCTGATAAAGCTGAGATAAAAACAAGATCATGAAGTATCAAGAATTCTTTTCTATTACGATAGAACACTCCTATTTTTCAGGAGGAGCAGCCGATTTGGTACTCACTCCGGTATTAGAAACAGAGGAGCTTTTAAAAAAACGAGGATTGCTTCTTAAAAAAACGACCAGAGGAATACGTTGCCTTGTTGGAATTGATGAAGAAAACAAGGGTTTTTCCGAAAAGATCCAGAATGATGTATTTGCTTTTTATGTTTTTCCTACTTCGGATACGGTTCGGGAATTCACGGATATGTCTGAAGCAAAAGAAGGTGAAATGATGTTTTTTACCAATGAAAAATTACGTAAAAATCAACTTGAGTTAGTTGCTAGCGAAATTGAACAGGAAGGAGCTTATCAGAGATTTCCTGCTCTAGCAAAAGTAGAAATTAAAGGAAGTGAAATGAATTCAGAGGACGATGGTACGTTATTTACATACCAGATTCAGTTTACTGCTACGGCTATAAAATGGAAGTATTATTTTATTTCTAATTCTGAAGATCCAATTATAACATTAGAATCTAGAGACGAGCAAATCAGTTTTAATGCAATGATCATTGACGAAAATAGCACAGATCAGATTGTAACTTCTATACGATTAAATTTCCCCAATACCCAAATAAAGGCTTTTGAGTCTAAAGATTTGGTTCCCCATAGTAATAGACCTATAAAAAATATCAAACTGATCAAAAATGGTGATGTACTTATTAACCATTTACCTAATCCCAAAAAAGAACAAAACGGGGTTCAAATAATTAAAATTAAGTAAGAAAAGCATACCGAAAGAATTACATCGATTTTCGGGAGTGCTAATTATAAATATTTAAAACTTTAAACAAATGTCTAGATTTTTAACACCAGATGTGTATACGGAGGAAGTACCTCTATTACCACAGTCTGTAGCAGAAGTTTCCACAGCAGTACCTGCTTTTATTGGATATACTGAGAAAACCGAAAAAAACGGTGAAAGTATCAAAAACGCGGCCTATAGAATATCCACATTGTTGGAATTCAAAGAGGCTTTTGGAGGTGCTCAGCCCGCATCTTTTAAGGTCAATGTAAATGAAGAAGTTATAGAAAATGTTGAGGTCACAGCTCCACAGCATACATTATATCATGCAATAGATTTATATTTTAAAAATGGAGGAGGAGATTGTTATGTAATATCTGTAGGAAGTTATCAAGATGATTATAACAAAGAATCTTTTTTAGAAGGCTTAGATGTATTGAGTAAAGAAGATGAACCTACCTTAATTATGTTGGGTGAAGCCACTCAATTAGATCCGGTTGATTATCATGAGGTATGTCAAACTGCTCTAAGTCAGTGCCAGGAATTAAAAGACAGGTTTTGCATTTTTGATATCCAAAAAGGGGATGAAGGAGTTGCATCTTTTAGAAATGGAATTGGAACTAATCATCTAAAATATGGAGCGGCATATACACCGTATTTGCAAACGTCACTTACGTACAAATATCAAGAAGAGAGTGTTATCATTTCTGGTTCTTCAGGACAAGAAACCATTGAGTTAAAGGTTGAAGAAGCTATCAAAATAATATACAATGGATCTGCGCAGGATGAACCAAAAGCTACGATTAACAAAGGATCAGCTGGGACACCTTCTTTTAATAATACTGGAACCACTTTAACGATTACTAATGTAGGAGAGGGTATATCAGCCAACGAGGTGGTAGATGCCTGGAATGCATTCGATGATAAAGGTGATTTTGACATTATTGTATTAGATGGAACAGCCACTGTAGAGTCCTTTACAGGAAGTCGTAATCTGACAACAACTGGTGGAGATGGAGCGTCTTTAAGATTATCTGATATTAAAGGGTCTCAATCCGAATTATACAATAGAGTAGTAAGCGAAGTATCAAAACAACGGATCATCTTACCTCCTAGTGCGGCAGTAGCAGGTGCCTATGCAACTACGGATAGAGAAAGAGGCGTATGGAAAGCACCAGCAAATGTTAGTCTAAATGCAGTAATAGGACCCGTAAAGAAAATAACGTCCAAAGATCAGGAACGATTGAATGTAGATTCCGATAATGGTAAATCCATCAATGCCATACGCGGTTTTGTAGGTAAAGGAACCTTGGTATGGGGAGCTCGTACGCTGGACGGCAATGATAACGAATGGCGATATGTACCGGTTAGAAGATTGTTCAACATGATAGAGGAATCTACCAAAAAAGCATCTCAGTTTGCTGTTTTCGAATCCAATGATGCGGTAACTTGGTTAAAAGTAAAAGCAATGATCGAAAGTTTCCTATACGGAATCTGGCAGCAAGGTGGTCTGGCAGGAGCTACAGAAGAGCAAGCTTATTTTGTAAATATCGGATTAGGCAAAACCATGACACAAGAAGATATTCTCAATGGAAGAATGATCGCAGAAATAGGACTTGCCGCAGTACGTCCTGCTGAGTTTATCATTTTAAAATTCTCCCACAAACTACAGGAGGCCTAATCTATAGAGAAGAGATATATAATCATATAAAAAATAAGAAAAATGGCGTTAACAAAAGCACAAATAAAAACAGATTATCCATTACCTATTTATAATTATAGGGTAGATATTAATGGAGAGTCAATTAGTTTCTCTGAGGTATCAGGGCTAGAATTATCTTTCGAAACACATACCTATAAAGAAAGCTTTGCCACAGGAGGTAAAGTAGGACCTAATATTATGTATATGCCAGGGCAAATACAGCCAGTAAATATTTCTATGAAAAAGGGATTGGTAAAAGGAAAAAGTATTCCTATTTTTTATGATTGGATCAATGATATTCAGCTTAATCAAGTAGATAAAAGAGATATTGTAGTACATCTATTAGACGAAACTGGTAGTACAGTGGTAAGCTGGAAGGTCATCGATGCTTTTCCTACCAAACTTACAGCACCTTCTTTCGACGCTAATTCTAACGATGTCGCTATAGAATCTATGGATCTAATGGCATCTAGAGTCACAATGGAAGAAGCATAGTCGCTAAAGTAATTCGTAGCAAAATAGTAAAACAAGTAGTATTCTAATTTCATACTAGACCAACTCAGAAAGGTGTAGAGTTGATGTATATCTAAAAGATAGCAAATTGTGGCAGTTGACAAACAAAGAATTATAGAAAAGTATCCCCTACCTGTTTATAATTATCAGGTAACAATCAATGGGATTGAAATCATGTCTTTTGCAGAGATTTCAGGATTAGAAATTGATCATGAGCACGTATTGTACAGACACGGTTTTAGCTGGGCTGTAGGGGATCATTTGATTCGAGGTCAACGAAAACCGATTAATATCACGCTAAAAAGAGGGATCGTCAAGCGTCGCAGTGATCTGTATGACTGGATCAAGTCTGGAGAAAAAAAAGATATCAGAATAGAACTATGTGATGAAACTGGGATGGGCATCGTAATTTGGGAGGTTTCCCGAGCATTACCTTTCAAATTAGATGCACCATCATTCAGTGCAAGTGCGAGTGAAATCGCCTTCGAAAGCCTGAATTTGATCGCACATGATTTAAGAATAAAACACACTTAAGAATTCGTATATGTTAGATGTTTTAAAAGCAATCAATTTCGCAGACAGAGAACCCACATTATCCCACAGATTTGGAGTATTTTTTTTGACAGGTGGGATAGTTCCCAATCCTATTGATCTTAGGTTTCAAAAGGTCAGTGGTATCAGCACAGATGTACAGTTAGAAACTCTAAATGAAGGAGGAGAAAATTTGCATGCACATCGGATGCCAAAAATGATGAGTTACAATAATTTGGTATTAGAAAGAGGCTATGTAGCGAGTGCAATCCCTTCTCCGTTAAACTTAGAATTCAATGCTTCATTTTCGCTATTTAAGTTTAACCCTTCTGACGTATTAGTCACATTATTTAATGAAGAAGGAATCCCGATCGGAGGATGGTTATTTGTAAAAGCCTATCCTGTAAAATGGTCTGTGTCGGATCTGGATGCGCAATCCAATTCGGTAGCTATTGATACTATGGAGTTGGCCTATACGCGATTTCAAATTTTAAGAATATAAAAATGGCTGTTGAGATCAAAGAAATTGTGATTAGAGCTGTCGTATCAGATACGCAGCAATCCGAAATTGCTTCCAAGGAGGATTCTGGAATGGAGCAAAACATTTTGGTACAGGAATGTGTACATCAGGTATTAAAGATATTAAAAAAGAAAAATCTTAGATAGATATGTCGGTATTAGATAGCTTAAATCCATTTAAACTCCAAAAACTCAAGATTACTTCTTATGATAAGAAGGAAAGAAAAGATTCAGGTAAGGAGTTCGAGGTGATGTTTAACCCAGAATCTGTACGACGAAGTTTTACGAATAAGTATACTAAACAGCCAAGTAATCCTCAAAACGAGGATACAGTTAAGTTTACCAATAGTGCACGATCTACGGTAAGAATGAAGTTGATTTTTGATGGAACCAATGTACATCAATACGGAGCAGAAACAGCATTTAGAGTATTATCAGGTTCTCAAACCAATGTAACAGAGCGGATCGATGGTTTTTTAACAAACATTGTAAAAATTAAAGGTAAAATCCATGAGCCTCCTTTTCTGAAACTTAGTTGGGGACAAACACTTGATTTTAATTGTAGGCTCAATGATTTGGATATTAATTACACCATGTTTGCTAGAAGCGGTGATCCATTGCGAGCAGAGTTAAATGTTTCCTTTATAGAAGATGATGCGCTTGATGAACAATTAGCAAAATTAGATTTACAATCTCCTGATTTAACACATTATCGAATAGTAAAAGCAGGTGATCAATTACCATTAATGTGTCAGGATATATATGGATCACCTATGCATTATCCATTAGTAGCGCGTGTTAATAAGCTTAAGAGTTTTAGGAATCTTACACCAGGACAAGAAATTTATTTTCCTCCAATTGAAAAATAAAATATGACATCAACAGTAGTAACAAATACCATCAAAAGCAATGGCAAAACCCTTCAGTTGGGAACGTATCAATTGATGTCTTTAGATACCAATAAAGAGTTCAATAAAATACCAATGGCCGAGCTCAAACTATATGATGGTTGCATAGCGAAACAAAAGTTCGAAACACTGGATGGAGATGCTTTTTTACCGGGATCCCTGATAGAAATCTTTATGCGATATGAAGGGAAAAACACCACTGAAGAAAAGATTTTTGAAGGTATTGTCATTAATCAAGAAATAGAAAGATCTCATTATCAATCAGAGCTAACCATAGAGCTTTGTGATCCTTGTATTAAAATGACCAGCTTACGAAAAAGCAAAGTGTATAAAAATCTTACCGATAATGAGATCATAAAAGATCTTGTTGGAAAATACAAAGATTTAAAAGTAAAAGAAAATAATGACACCACACTTGTGCATTCGCAGATGGTACAATATTATGTATCGGATTGGGATTTTATGATATCAAGAGCAGAAGCTAATGGGCAGTTGGTAGCAATTGACAATGGAGAACTATCTGTTCAAACACCCAATATCAAAAATCCGGATCTTACCTTAACCTTTGGTATCGATTTAGCACATTTTGATTTAAAATTGAGTAGTCAGGGGCAATATGAGAAGATTCATACTTTTGGTTTAGACACCAAGAAAAAACAATTAGCATTAAGTCTTCCTAAAAAAGCCGAAGAACAAACGTTAGGAAGTATAGGGTATGATGTACCGAGGCTATCGAATGTAGTGGGGGCTAAAGAAGCACAATTAATTCATCCGGTACCCACAGATCCTTTGGAACTTCAATCCTGGTCCGATGCACAGCTTATAAAATCCAGACTTTCTGCGGTACAAGGAACCATTAGAATTGATGGAAATGGGAAGCTCAAGGTAGGACAGACGATAAAAATTGAAAATGTAAGTCGATTTAACGGAAATCATATCATCACAGGTGTTCGTAATACATTCGTTATAGGTTCGGGATGGTATACTCATCTACAAATTGGTATGGATGCAAACTGGTTTAGCGCTCAATCGGATATTATAGATACGCAAGCTGCCGGATTGCTTCCAGGTGTAAATGGTTTGCAGGTTGGTACTGTTTTAGGTCATATCGAAGATGCAGATCATGGCTTCAGGCTTCAGGTACATATACCGGCATTTCATCAAGAAGGAAAACCGACAGAGGTATTGGCGATGTTTACTTCGTTGGATGCAGGAGCAGATCACGGAATCTTTTTCCCGCCAGAAAAAGGAGATCGGGTGGTCGTAGGTTTTTTGAATGACGATCCCAGGCAAGCCATTGTATTGGGTGCAATGCATAGTAATAAAGTGCCTAATACAGTAAAGAAAAAAAACACGTATAAAGGGATTTTTACCAAGTCTAATTTTCAACTTCTGTTTGATGAAGAAAAAGAGACAGTAACCTTATCTACAGAAGACGCAGACCACGCAAATGAACAGACCATTTGTATCAATCAGAAAGAAAAGAAGATTAATCTAGAAGATGCTCACGGAAATATAATAGAGCTAGGCAAAGATGGTATCAAGCTGATGAGTGCTAAAGATTTTATGATAGATGCTAAGGGAGATCTCATTATTAATGCTAAAGGGAAAATTAAAGTCAAAGGGAAAAAAGTGGATTTAATATAAGCATACATATGGATAAAAATAATATACAACTGGAATTAACAGTGTCAGAAGCTAATGTAATACTAGCGGGACTAGGTGAACAACCCTATATCAAAGTAGCAGGGTTAATCAAAAAAATACAACAACAAGGAGCTTCGCAATTAAAATCGTACCAGTCTAATAATCTGGTTGCGCACAACGAAACATCCGAAATACTCTCAGAAGATGGATAATAAATTTTTAGGAAGTGGCTGGGCGTTCCCTCCTTCTTTTTCAGGAGGTGGTGCAGATGTTGGATTTACAGCAGGAGAAGAGGATATCAAGCAAAGTCTTCAGATTTTGTTATCTACTTCTTTAAATGAGCGGATGATGCATCCGGACTTTGGATGCGACCTTACGCAGTTTTTGTTCGAAGAATTAGATCAGCGATTTGCTAGTGAGTTGAGTAATATGGTATCCAGGGCTTTACTATTGTATGAACCAAGAATCCTAGTAGAAACAGTTACGATAACAGATATAGATCTAGAGAAAGGGATTGTGCATATATCGATCAATTATATAGTTAGAAGCACCAATAATCGCTTTAATCTGGTATATCCCTTCTATGTTAATGAAGCTGCTACTGTGGCATTTGATCTTTAAAAAGAAATTACAAAAAAAATGGATGCAATAATTATAGATGGTGATCAGGTCAATTTCCTTCCGGTATTTGGGAGTGCCTTGGTAAGTGTACAACCCGGAAAAATGATAGCTTCTGGAAAGACAACCATTAAAGGAAAAAAGGTTTGTGTAGCAGGTGATGAATCCAAAGTAGAGGTGACCAATTGTTCCTATGTGGCCCCTCCTTTTGTGATTCCGGGAACAGGAACCTTAACCATTAAAAAGTTAGCACCTGATCAGTTAACACAAAAAAATAAAAGTGGTAATAAAAGCATCGTGATCAAGGGAAACATGTTTATTGCAGAATTCAAAGTTACAGCTCAGGCAAAACAGCCACCTCCCACTAATGCACCGGATCCCGTACCTATGTATCCGGGACAAGGACAATTAATACCAGCAAATACAAAAATAATGGCCACTTAAACCTAGTAAAGTAGTAGAAACAATGACTCACATTCAAAATTCAGATAATATACTTCTTAGAGATGGAACCAGTCAGCAAGATCGCAATACAGATGCGATTCGTCCTGATTATGTAGCGATAGAAGATCGTAGTATTGAAGAACTGATTACCGAAGCACAACGTATAGCCAAAGAGCTTCAGTTTTTTGATACACAAAACAGGCCTACTACTACTTGGGAGTCTTTTTTAATTGACGATCCGCAAACATTTAACCAAAATTCTCCGGAAGGAAGAAGGATTCAGCAAAAACGGTGGGCTGATCTATTAGCTGCATATGTAGAAAATCCTGAACGTTTTTATAATGATTCAGAAAAGAAAGCCAAACTATCCAAACCTCACGTATCACTATTTATGACTTTCTTAAAGTTATTAAATCACGTGAAATCCAAAATGAATGGACTTACAGAAAGACATCTTGATTTTTATTTTAGAGAACGTCTTGGATTGAGTACAAAAGAGGCGGTGCCGGATGTGGTCAATGTATTATTAGAGTTAGAAGAGAATACCGAATACCTAGAAGTAAACAAGGGAACTGTATTAGAGGCCGGAGAAGACGCTTCGGGTAATCAATTGCAGTACATTACTAATGAAGATACAGTAATTAGCAAGGCTCAAATCACACAACTTAAAAATGTTTTTGTAACAAAGGAGTTTCTTACCATCCAAAATACACATCAAGAACGTGGTAAAACCAAGGATGCGGCCTTTATCGATATGATAGAAATGGCCTTGGGACACCCGAATCCTGGAGATGCCCTTCCGGACTTTCCAGGGAATCAGATTGGGGATATTTTTGAGCTGAATGAAGCAGTAAAAAAAGAGGATGCAGCTGCGATTTCCTATGTAACACAAGAGCTATTTTTAAAAAGAAATGATTTTGATCTTATTTTTCTAAAACATCAAGAAGAAAAAGAGGGTATTCCTACAGATTGGCAGTCTGTGTATGAGGACTTGGAAAAGGCTCATGAGAAAAAAATCATACATCAAAGACAACAAAACCTTAGAGAATTACACGCTGTTGAAGGATTTGATGTAATGATGAGAAAAGTATATGGAAATCCAAATCCCGGAGATGTATTGCCCTTATATAATGGAGAAAAAGCTTTGTTAGAGCAGGTATTCGAAGATATACAGACTGCAGACGAAAAAGCAGAAAAAGCGTTAGAATATGTAATAGTAGACCTGCAATTAACGGAACTTGATTTTATACATATCATGCAAACTCAAGCGAATCCTAAGGCTTCTGAAGAAGATAAGGATAAAGTATATCGTATTCTAGAATTCGCTGAGCGCCAGATACGATCGATCTCTATTTTTCCACCTAGCATAGAAAAGTTATCAGATATTTATGCAACAGCGGATGCCAAAGAATTTGTTTTTAGTAAATATGATGAAGAAGAAGAAAGTAAGCGATTTAAGACGTTTGGTAATAGACAATCTTCCATATCCGATCATTCCCTAAAACCATCTGAGGTTGGTTTTGCTATAAGTTCTCCCACCTTACTACTCCAAGATGGTAAACGTACTATTGAGATACTACTAGATCTGGGACAAGAAGATACAACTATAGAAAGCTTACAGTCGATTTTTGATAAAAACGATCCCTTTCAGACCTACCTTAGTAGTAATGAACAGTGGTTTACACCCAATAAAGTAACCTATTCTTTAGGGGATTATGTAGGAGTAACTTCAGAAATTCCTTTAGATATTATAGTAAATGACACTACAATTACTAGTATCGATAATCAAAGCTTTGATATCACAGATGTTGGTAAATACATTGTAGATACCACCCAAAAAATATATAAAATCATAGGGATTAAGGATACTTCGATACTAGAGGTTCAAGAAGTAGGATTGATTGATGAGAATGTCGAGAAAGCACAAAAATATGCACCGGATCAGGTATATCTAAATGCCTTAAAAATAGCAATACAACTTCAGGATAATGATCCGCCAGTCACACCTTTTGGATCAAGATCTTCTTCTTTTGTAGCATCAGAGCATCCAACACTGGTATGTACACTACATCATTTTTTAGAAGAAGAAAAAGGAGAAGAACGCTATCGAAGTAATTATCAACATTTAATAAACCTTGGATTACAAAAAGCACATATTCGGGTAGATGTGCAAGGAATGCAACAAAGTATCTTACAAAACGATCAAAATACTATTGACACCAAAAAACCTTTTGAGCCCTTTGGGTTCCAGCCCGAAATAGGAAGCAGTTTCTATATTGCAAATGAAGAAATAGCTCAGAAAAGAATAAAAGACTTATATCTGGAGATGGAATGGGTACAACAACCTAAATCCCTTACAGAATATTATAAGAATTACTGGTTAATACAGGCTAATCATACAGAAGAAGAACTTGCTGCACTTAGCGAAGAAGAGCTTTCTGAACTCATAGAACAACGACTTGCAACAAATGCTGCCATCATTGAAGATGATGGTGATTTTAAAGCGGATGTATTTTTTCATGATCGCAATGCAGAAGTCTTACTATCTACTATGATAGAAAACCCTGAAGGAGATAAAGTATCAGAAGGTTTCTCATTGTTTACAAAAGAAGGCACTATTTCGATTGCGAATGTACCTTTTAGAATGCAAGAAACAAGTCCGGATTATAAATACAAAGAGCGTTTAGACATCGAGATGGATGAAGAGGAGGTAGTATCCTGGGATCGATATTTTAGAATAGAACTAACACCCGTAAACTTTCAGCATACGGCATATAATACCTTATTTACAAAGCAAGCATTATCCGGAAAAGAAGAAATAAAAAACCTACGAATTAATTTGCCATATCAACCTAAGCTAAAAAAACTAGGGGTTTCGTATACCGCATGTGCGAATATAACAGCAGATGTACAGCCTGAAAAAAGTACAAATAAGATCTTTCATATACATCCATTTGGATATGATCTTTTGACACCGGGAATCGAGACAAGCCTGATCCCAGTATATAATGACGAAGGTTCGTTGTACTTAGGGATCGATCAATTAAAAACGCCACAGATACTATCTGTTTTATTTCAGATGGCAGAAGGGAGTGCCGATCCGGATATTCAAAAACCCGAATTGCAATGGAATTATATTAGGGATAATGAGTGGGTGCCTCTAACACCTTCGGGGATCTTAGAAGATACAACTAATGGATTGGTAAATACAGGCATTGTAAAAATAAAAATACCAGCAGATGTAACTACTGGTGGCACCTTAATGCCTAACGATTTACATTGGATTAAAATATGTGCTTTTAAAGATATAAATGGTATATCGGATACTATTGATATTAGAAGTCAGGTAGTAAGTGCTACACTTTCTAGTGTAGAAGTAGATCCTACACATTTCGAAAATCCATTACCCATCGATACCATTACAGAAGTGCTCAATCCGATTCAGGAGGTCGCCAAGATTACACAACCCTTTACCTCTAGCAAAGGAAAACCAGCCGAAAAAGGGAATGGGCTATACAAACGTGTTAGCGAAAGGCTACGACATAAAAACAGGACGCTTACAATGTGGGATTACGAACATGTAATATTGAATCAGTTTCCTCAGATATATAAGACTAAGTGTCTTCCGGCAAAAGATAGAACAGGAGGAGTAGATGTGATTGTAGTACCCGATATTAAAGGAAAGTTACCTTTTGATCCGTTTGCACCAAAGGTAGCAGCAGATACCCTATTTCAGATTGAAAAATATGCACAAATGCATGCACCTACCTATGCGGATATATCGGTAACCAATCCTTTTTATTTGCAAGTATCTACCGAGTGCATTGTAAAATTTCATGAAGGATATAATGAAGGTTTTTATAAAAATAAGCTCATAGAAGAAATCAAGCGTTTTATGTCTCCATGGGCATATGGTGAGGATAGAGATATACAGATCGGAGGATCACTTCATGCCAGTGTAATTATCAATTTTATTGCAGAAAGACCGTATATCGATTATGTAGCTAATCTTAAATTGTTTCAGAGTGAGGATGGAGAGACCTTTAACGATGTACGAAGCCTAAATGACGGAAAAACTATTGTTATCCCCTCCAAACCTAATATGATCATGGTTGCTGCGCAAATACACGAGGTATACGTAGTGAATGAAGGTGGATTTGAAGAAGACAGCTTCGAGGGAATTAACTATATGGAAATCAATAAAGATTTTATAGTTCGATAAAATTATTAAGTAGGTAAAAATAGAAAATGCTCGTCTTAGTCTGAGTTGTCACACTAAGCTTGTCGAAGTGCTGCCGAAGATATTTTGAAGAAAAGTCAAAAATTAAATTAGACTTGTTTTATCAACTTTAAAACAATGGATAATTGATAAAAAAATAGAAAGAATAAAAAAATAACCTGATGGAAATCAATAAGAAAAACCGAACAGAACTCAAAGAATATTTTAAGATCAATGACAAACCTACGCAAGAGGAGTTTGCCGATTTTATAGAAGCCGGATTAAATCAGGTAGAGGACGGTATAGCGAAAGTGCAGGGAAATCCCATATCCATACAGGCCGAAGGAGAGCGGGTAGGTACGCAAGAGGTACTAGATCTATATGAAAGTTTTGCAGATGACAATCCGCAATGGTCTATTAACCTCAATCCCAGAGTAAATTCTGATGAACCGACAAGCAATCAACCCGGATTCAATATTAAAGATGCAACCGGGCAAAGTAGGTTATTTATCAAATCAGGAGAAGGCAATGTAGGTGTTGGAACCTTGGAACCAACTTCTAAACTTACTATAGAAGGTAAGAATGTACCCTCATTATTATCGGTAACTGATACTACAAACAATCCTACTACTATTTTTGAGGTTTCAAAAAAAGAAGGGGTTACTATAAAGGGAGCTTTATTGGTAGAAGGTGATATTACTATAAAAAACTTAAAGGCAGATAATATTTCTTCGAGTGTAGACCTGGATAAAGAAGAAGCAAGTCACGAAAAAATTCCTACGCAAATGGCCGTAAAGAACTATGTAGATACTCGGATGCCAAAAGGTGTCATCGTCATGTGGTCAGGAAATATAGGAAACATCCCCACAGGATGGGCTTTATGTAATGGAATCCAGGGAACCCCTGATTTATCAGGTAGATTTATTGTTGGATTCGATAAAGAAAATCCAGAATACCAAGTTGGTGAAATAGGAGGAAAGGATGAAGTAACACTTAACACAAGTCAAATGCCTGCCCACAATCATACAGGAAACACTTCAGAAATTGGAGATCACGTACATAACATATCGCACCCAGCTTCGGGGAATGATAGTGGTAATGGTCTTAAAACAATTACTATGGACGGGGAAACACATGGAACACTAAATACTAAAACCAAATCTGCTGGTAAACACAAACATTCCTTTACTACTAATAAAACCGGAGGAAATCAACCTCACGAAAACCGCCCTCCTTACTTTGTTTTGGCTTACATCATGAAATTGTAAGCACCTATACGAAAAAACAATTGCAAACTATTTGTAAAAAAGAAATCATCGTAAAAAATAGAAGACGTGGAAATCAACAAGAAAAACCGAACAGAGCTCAAATCATATTTTAAGATCAATGACAAACCTACGCAAGAAGAGTTTGCCGATTTTATAGAAGCAGGGCTTAACCAGACAGAGGATGGTATTGCCAAAGTACAGGGCAATCCGCTATCTGTACAAGCAGAAGGAGAGGCTGTAGGTACACAAGAGGTGTTGGATATATATGAAAATTTAAGCGATGATAATCCGCAATGGTCTATTAATTTAAATCCCCGGGTAAATCCGGCAGAACCAACGAGTAACCAATCGGGATTGAACATCAAAGATGCTACCGGTCAAAGCCGCTTGTTTATCAAATCAGGAGATGGCAATGTTGGTATAGGAACCTTAGAACCTGGATCTAAGCTTACTATAGAAAGTAAAAATATACCTTCATTACTATCAGTTGTTGATATTACTAATGAACGAGCTACTATTTTTGATGTTTCTCAGCAAAAAGGTGATGGAGTACTGTCACTGCGAAATAGTAGTAGTTCAACTAATATTCAGCTTAGTGGATCGATAGAAAAACCTAGCTTCTTTCTGGGTAAATTAGGGATAGGAACCAAAGATCCAAAGACAAACATACAGGTTAGTGGCGAAAACACAGAACTAAGAATCACCAACACCGGGCAGGGCGATGCTACTTCAGCACGTCTATCACTAGAAAATACAGCGAATTCAGAACACTGGGAAATAGGTTTACAACAAGGGCAGGATAGTCTGATGTTTTTTTCGCCCAAAAATGCATCCAAAAAAATAGTCATGAAAAAAGAGGGTAGATTAGAATTGCCCAGCGGAATTATTTTTGGCCGATCAGATACAGCGCATATCAATGAAGATGGAGCACTTTATCGCCATGCTGGTGATGCATTTCTTTCGACAAAGGACAACTTTTTTATAAAAAATGTAGGTGCAACGGAGGAGGAGGTTGCTTTTCACTTTAATACCGATCAGGGTAAAATAGGCATCGGGAGTAAAAATCCAGAAGCGCCATTATCCATTACAGGAACAGGAAAATCATCAAATCCTGATGAGGCGATGCATATTACCTCCAGAAGTATTTTGTTTGGAGGGCCCAATGCAGGTAAATCAGAGTTTTCCGGAAAGATTACTGCACATGATACCAATGCGCTACGAATTATAGGAATGTCCTCGGATCAAGATTCATCATCAAGAAAAGTTGAGATTTTTGCAGAAGGGGGACTTACCATTAAAGGCCATATGCAAACTACAAAGGACTATATCGTTGCATTTTCTGCTTCGTTAAAAGATAGTAATATTGGAGGAGATAAAAGTGTACTTGAATTTAAACAAATAAACTACAACATTGGAGATCATTTTAAAAATTTTACTCATTTTGTTGCACCAGTAAGGGGAATGTACATGTTTATTATGAACGTGAGGAGGAATACGGATACAGGAGGAAGATGGCATCTTCGTTTAAATGGTACAGGCTATGTGAATGGATCTTCAGGGGAAGAAAAAAAAGAACGTTCTGAGTTGACTGTTGGGAGTAAAAATCATAGTAATTCAAGGACGGTGATCACAATGCTTGAAGCAAATGATAAGGTACATGTAGAGCAATTAGATACTAGGGGAGATAATCATAGTTCGGGTTTCAGTGGAATGCTATTAAAAGCACTCATTTAAATATACACTCTAAAAAAATGAAAATGGAAACATCTATAACAATACCCAGAGAAGTACCACAGGATTCCGCATTAAGCTATGAATTTCTACGTGCAGAAGGAATGCAACTAATACAAAAAATGGCAGGAGATACCTGGACCGATCATAATATCCACGATCCCGGGATTACCATCTTAGAACAAGTTTGTTATGCTATTACCGATCTGGCGTATCGGATGGACTATGATATCCAGGATATCATAGGTAGTGATACCACCAGCACTTATGAAAACCTGTATAGTCCCGCGACCATTTTAACCACAAATCCAGTAACGGTATTGGATATTCGTAAAGTAGCTATTGATGTGGATGGGGTTAAAAATGCCTGGATCGAAAAAGTAACCCAAAAAAGAGCTGGTGAGATCTCAGAAGCTAATAGTACACCAATAGGATTGTACCGAGTTTTTATAGAAAAAGATGGGTTGTTTGATATTCCTGGGAGTACAATAATTAAAGATGTAAAAGAAAGGCTCTACGGATGTCGTACGATTTGTGAGGATTTTGAAGAAATAAAATTACTAGATACACAAGGTGTCCGATTACATGGTGTTATCGAAATTGCAGATACGGTAGATGATGTCAATGAGATGGTAGCTAATATTTTGTATCGTGTAGGAACTCATTTTTCACCTCGTATTCCCTTCTACACATTACAACAACAGTTAGAAAAAGGAAAAAGTACTGATGAAATTTTTGACGGGCCAAGACTGCTAAACGGTTTTATCGATGATCAGGACTTATTACAAAACTATCGAAAAGAAGAGCTCCAGACTTCTGATGTAATTAAAGAAATCATGGATCAAACCGAAGTATTAGCGATTGACAAAATCGCACTGGCTACGGGGACCAATACAGTAAAAAATTGGTTGTTACCATTGGATACTTCCAAAACTCCAATTTTGGATATCGAAGGCACCTTAGCACAACTATCATTTACCTCTAAAGGACTTGCCGTAGGCATCGATACAGAAAGAATAAAAACACTATACAATCAAAAAAGAGTTGAAAGTGTTTCCAGAGCTGTATCAGGTAAAGAACTGGATATGATCATGCCAGAAACTCAAGCACAGCAACTAGAAAACTATGATTCGATACAAAATCAGTTCCCTGCTAATTATGGGATTGGCGAAATGGGACTCCCGGATTCAGCTACTCCCGAAAGAAAAGCACAAGCAAAGCAGTTAAGCGCATATTTGCTGTTTTTTGAGCAAATCTTAGCCAATTACTTTTCGCAGTTAGCCCATTTTAAAAAACTCATGAGTTTTGATGGAGCTGATACCAGCACCTATTTTAATCAGTCCTTGTTAGATTGTGTTCCCGGAGTATCTGAAGTGATCGGAAGCAAAGAAAGTTATGAAGGATATTTAAGCGAAATGACAGCTGATGCTAATGTCGGATTATTACGAAAAAATAAATTTCTGAATCATTTGTTGGCACGATTTGCAGAGAAATTTACAGGCTATGGTATGGTCTTAAAAGACCTGAACAACGATACCGCTGCTATGGATAAAAAATTGATCCGGGATAAAGCCCGATTTCTTAAAGAATATCCTGTGGTGAGTGGCTGTAGAGCAAAAGCGTATGATACCACAAAAGACTTTTGGGATACTCTAAACATCTCGGGATTAGAAAAGCGAATTGCATTAAAAATAGGGATCGAGGACTATAGCAGTAGAAACTTAGGTGATGCTAATACTGCTGGAATGCATATGGTAGAACATATCTTGTTACGACCTAGAAAAAAATATCCTTATTCGTTTACCGCAACGTATATTCCATTACAAATCGAAAGATTCGAAGTCGCCATCACAGAAGAATTTACACGATGCATCGCCAAAGATCATACCTTAGAACCTGGAGAAGAAATACGCATCACAGGCAATGCGGAATTCGAAGGGACGTATATAGTACTAGCAATCGGAGAGGATTTTTTTGAAATTGAAGCGCCTTTTCGAGAATCAGAAACCGGAGGTTTATTTCAGCGTACACCCGATATTCGATATTACCTACAATCCACTAGTATAGATAGTATTGAAACGTCTTCTACAGCATCAGATCATATATTTTGCAAAACAGGAATACATACGTTACGAGCAGGAGATAAGATAGAAATTACCGGAACCAAAAATTATAATGGGGAACATAGCGTAGTTTCAATATCTGAAGAAGGGTTCGAAATTGCAGTGCCTTTTATAGAAGAAGAAACCACCGGAAGATGGATGTCGACTGCGGATCCAAAAGATCCGTATTCATTACAACTAACTTTCGCACTGCCAGCATGGATAGCGCAATATCAGGATGAAGATTTTAAGAAATTCATTGCATTAACGATACGCGAGGAGACCCCAGCACATATCAAGACCAATATCCAATGGTTGGAGCAAGAAGAAATGCAACGATTTGACTATGCCTATCATCGTTTTCTAGAAGAAATCAACAATGGATAAGTAGCATGATGACACAGCAAAAACATATCATCAATAAACAGATTTTAGAAGTTCACCTGCCTTCGACTGTAGATGCTTTTGCCGTGCAGCAAGAACTGAGTGCGCTGTGTCGGCATCAGTTAAGAACGGTTATGGACCGCATATTTGATAATACTGCTCATAATGCGGGAGATCAACCGTTGCAGATTGATCGACTTACATTAGATTTAGGGCAGGTATCTTTGGATAATTTTGAAACTGTTTTTGAGGAAGAATTACAAGAAAAACTTC
The DNA here is from genome assembly GCF_040786285.1 of Aquimarina penaris. Classification (NCBI taxonomy): domain Bacteria; kingdom Pseudomonadati; phylum Bacteroidota; class Flavobacteriia; order Flavobacteriales; family Flavobacteriaceae; genus Aquimarina; species Aquimarina penaris. The sequence goes on along the minus strand of NZ_JBFMKQ010000001.1, from coordinate 249,787 downwards.
AAGAAGTACTTACTGTATATCAGCAATCTGATGCCGTAGTACAAAAAAACACAGTCAATCAAACCGAAGAAAAAACACCACTTAGAGCCGTAGCACATTATCTGAAAACCGGGATATTACCATGGTGGGCAAAGGACAGAACCAAAGCATATGTTCTGGAGCAATTAGAAGAATTGTTGCAAAAACCGAACACCACTTTCATCACCTTGCTAAAACAATTGAGATGGAATACCCAGCAGCTAGAACGTTTTGTTCATACAAGTACAGAAGCGCAACTGCTTCAATCCCTTCAACTGGTTTCGGATATTCCTGTACAAGAAATAGTACCTACTTTAGAAAAGTTTCAGCAGAGAATTCATAAGAAATACGGCATTGCATTGCAGAAGATACAGGCTGCATTTTGGAAAACAGCGTTTCAGAAGTTTGATACGTATAAAGATGTCAAGTTCTTCGAACAAGAATGTTTCCAAGGTACGTTGGCAGTACTCGGAATAGATCAAAAAGGAAATAGCAAAAAACATCAAGCACAGGATGTCTATGAAATCAAATCTTTAGTAGCTAGCTATAAAACGGCGCAAGCTAAAAATACTGTATGGCAAGAATTCTTTAGACAACTATCCACTATCATAAACAACCCTTTTTTGGATCAGTTGCCTGCCAAAATGTTAAAGCAATGGGTGCAATTACTAAAAGATATAGGTAACATACAAGAGCAAACGGTAGATGCCAATAGTGTATTAAGACCCTTGGCAATCTATCTCCAGGGAGTACATAAAGAACTGCAGGAGATAGCATCAAAACCCGCAATAATGGAGATAGAAAAGGTGTCCTCTCCTTTTGAGGATACGGATTTTATACCCATACAAAATGCAGGATTGGTACTCTTTTGGCCATTTTTAGAACGCTTTTTTGAGAATTTGGAGTTGATCAAAGATAAAAACTTTATCAATGAAACCGCTCGTCATACTGCCATATGTGCATTGCAGTATCTGTGTGAAGGAGATGACCAGGAACTGTTTGAAGGAGCACTACCATTAAACAAATTGTTATGTGGTGTCGCTATAGAAGAAGTCATATCGCCAATCACACTATCGGATCAAGAAACAGCAATTGCTGAAGGACTGCTAACCGCTGCAATAGGACAAGGCCCACATTGGAAAAACTTATCCATAGAAGGATTTAGAATCTCCTATCTATGTCGTCCCGGATCCTTACGCACCCGAGATGGTCATTGGTTATTACAGGTGCAACGAGAAACTCATGATGTTACGTTAGAAAAATTGCCTTGGGGTTTTCATACCGTGAAGCTCCCCTGGATGCAAGACATTATTGTAGTGGAGTGGTTGTAAATGGAATTGATCAAAAACAATTAAGATCGTCAGTTCGAGTGATTTTTCGTAATGAAATGGAGAAAAATTGTATCGAGAACACTTTTAAAAATTGATAGATAGATTACATCTCGATACATTTTTTGTTCCGCTATCGCCACACAAAAAACACTCGATGTGACGTATTAGATGATTGATTTTTCAGGTCTAGTCAAGTGATTATTATGAAATAGAATAAAAAAAAGAAATAGCAATATGGAAAAACCAACATTTGCAGAAACAACAAATCATACAAATAATAATACTATTAAAGACATAAATAGTAGTAACGCGGCAGTCCTACAAACTGAACTTGCTTGGCTAAGCGCCGTATTGCAAACACGTTTAGAACTGTATTTCGAACAAGAAACACCGTATGAGTCTATTAAGGAATTAACACCACCGAATATAGTAGATAAAGAAGGTAGCTATGCTAACTTTATCCAAGAACACAAACTCAACTTTGAAGAGCGATTACTATTAATTCTGGCACTGGTTCCTCATATCAAACCCGAAGTTTTGGACATACTATTGACCAAAAACAAGGACTATGATCGTCGCTATAGCGAGTTTGGTGGGTTGTTATTAGAAGGACATTTGGGATTAGTCCCTACTGCAGAAACAGCCATGTTTTTACTGGTTGGAGAAGATCTTAACAAGCGTTTACAATACCACACGTTGCTTACCGAAAACTTTGTAGCCATCCGAAAAGGGATGATCAACGTATCTCAAACCAAAGGAAATAGTCCTCTATTAAGCAGTATATGGATGATTGCCAATGAATATGTATCGTCTATCCTTACCGGCATACCCTATCAAGCAGTGTACAGCCCTGATTTTCCTGCGCAGCAGTTGCATACCAAGCTATCGTGGGAGGATCTCATCGTCTCTAGATCCACAACACATAGCTTGCAGGAAATCAGGGATTGGGTGACTCACGGGCAAATGGTATTAGAAGCTTTGGAGTTGGGCAAACGACTAAAACCGGGATACAAAAGCCTGTTTTTTGGACCACCGGGAACCGGTAAGAGTATGGCAGCAGCCATCTTAGGAAAAAGTACAGACAGGCAAGTCTACAGGATCGACCTAAGTATGACGGTCTCTAAATACATTGGTGAAACCGAAAAAAACCTGGCTAAGGTTTTTGATCAGGCACAACAACACGATTGGATCTTATTTTTTGATGAGGCAGATTCTTTGTTTGGGCAACGTACCCAAGTAAGTAGTGCCAATGATCGATATGGAAACCAGGAGATTGGATATTTATTACAGCGCATCGAAGATTTCCCAGGAGTGGTGATTTTGGCAAGTAATCTAAAAGACAATATAGACGATGCCTTTACCCGACGATTTCAATCGATGATCGAATTTACCATGCCGGGAGTAGAAGAACGCTATCAATTATGGAAACAATCCTTTGCTAAGAAATTACCACTAGATGAAAACTCAGATCTATGGCATATCGCCGAAAACTATGAAATCTCTGGCGGATTGATGATGAATGTAGTACGTAAATGTACGCTACAAGCCGTAACGAACAAAGAAAAAACAATCATCCAACAAAGTCTGGAAACTGCAATACGACAGGAGTTACAGAAAGAAGGGATTATTTTAAACTAAACGATACAATAATATATAAAAAACATAAATATTTTAATAGATGGTGGGGAAATAAGGGGGAATTATCCCGGTATTGATTATGAAATATGCAGAGGAATACCTGCAGAAAAGGTACCGGGATCCACCATCGTAAAACGCTGTTCTAAGAAAAGTGAGACTCTGCTAAGTTTGCAACTTTGTAGCGATAACAGTAAGAGTATAATAGCTTATTTACAGCTTAATAAATATGAAAAGAAATGCTGCGAAGTCACAGACGTTCGCAGAGCGGCATAAAAACATCATGCACATGAAAACACAAGGAGATAAAACCCAAGAATCTAAAAACTCGATTACCCCGAGGGTTACTAGTGAACCTAGTGATGGAGGTGCGGCTCAACTCATCGATAACCGTACCTCTACTATCGATCAGCGTAAGCTAAGATCAGGAATAGATAGTTCTGAAAATACAAAAGCACCTATCCAACGAAAGACTCGCCCTGAGCCCGGTCGAAGGGATAACACCGGCCTACCCGATACCCTAAAATCTGGTATCGAAAACCTCTCTGGCTACAGTATGGATGATGTAAAAGTACATTATAACTCTAGTAAACCAGCACAGCTACAAGCCCACGCTTATGCACAAGGAACGAATATCCACCTGGCACCAGGGCAAGAAAAACATTTACCCCACGAAGCCTGGCATGTAGTGCAGCAAAAACAAGGTCGGGTTAAGCCCACGATGCAGTTTAAGGGGAAAGTCAATATTAATGATGATGAAGGGTTAGAGAAAGAGGCAGATTTGATGGGAACTCGAGCTATTAAAAATAGTTTTTTTAATAATACATTTTTAAAATATAAAGAACCCAAGCAATCATTAGCGCAACGGGTAATTGACTATGGGAATTTGAACTCCAATGCCAAAATAGAAAACGCGGTACGAAATTATGAACAATTGGAACAGCCAGGACTTAAAAAGAGGTTTTTTTTAAACCCCTTTCAATTAGGGTATGGAAGATACAAAAGAAATTCAGCTTTATTTTCTAGGTTTCGAAATGCACGCGGGACTACTTTGAAATTTGTTGTTAGAAGAGAAAGCGGAGTGTCCTTGGCAATAACAAGACTTTATGGTAGACCAATGAATAGTAATTCAGAATTAGAGTATGATAATCCTGTAGAACGTCAACATTTCGATAGGAATTTGCAAAATAGAAATATGCAATCATTTAAGGTAGTTGTTTTAGTAAATCCAAGATTTATCCGAAGTTTTACCGATGGAAACCTTTTACAAACAATAACTCATGAGATGACCGTGCATGCCGAAAACTTGTTGGATTTTATTGAGAAATATTGGAAGTATCATGACGATGCCAATTTAGCCAATTTTACGGCAATATTACCATCAGCTACTCAAGAACATCAAAACTTTAAAAATGGAAATGTAGTAAGTTATAATAGATTAAAAAGCAGACTTGAAAATAGTAGTGATTTAAATCTTAGAAGTATGTATAACGATTTCTCTGCTAGAGAAACGCTTGATTTTACAACTTGCTAGTGAAGCTAAATAAAATGGATTGGAATCTTTACTTTAAAAGTCTATAGATTAAACATAAATGAGTTAACAACGATGAAAGCACCACTAGAAAACACCAAAGAATTACAACAAGAGACTGTACAACGAGTAGAACAGGAATCTAGTACTGGTGGTGAAGGTACCATTGCAGATAATCGACCGGCTATTGCAGTACAACGCAAGCTGAGGTCTGTCATGGGTGGTGCTGATGATACCGATAATCCTATTCAACGAAAAAATAATACTGGTTTGCCAGATAACCTAAAATCAGGTATCGAAAACCTATCCGGTTACAATATGGGCGATGTAAAAGTGCATTATAATTCCAGTAAACCAGCACAACTTCAGGCTCATGCCTATGCACAAGGTACAGATATCCATTTAGCACCTGGCCAAGAAAAACATTTACCTCACGAAGCCTGGCATGTAGTGCAGCAAAAGCAAGGGCGAGTACAACCTACCAGACAGTTAAAAAGTAAAGTGAATATCAATGATAGTATCGGTTTAGAAAAAGAAGCGGATGTAATGGGAGCATGTGCCTTGAAGCGAGGACAGCAAATAGATACTAAAGGAAATCATACATATCAGTTATCTAATGGAAATACAGCCGCTGTCAATAACGTCACGGTTGTGCAGAGATTTAAAGTCGGAGAAGAACCCATTAAAAATCCGTTCCAGGATATACTTACCCATTATGGGTGGTTTCCAAAAGCCAAAGCATACGAACAACGCCTAGGAGCATATTGTGCAACACATCCAAAATCAAATTATGCCTTGAATTTGGCCATACAAAAGCTAATGTATATCGTGAATAGCTATTATGCTCAGGAAATAAAGGACAAAGATATTTCAGAAGAAGATATGTTTAGGGAAGTCTTTTTTAGGGATGATGAGACAAGCAGTGGACAAGTTGGGATCAATTTAGATATTGACAAAATTTTTGAAGTATTACAAAAAGGAAACCTAAGAGAACGAATGACAGCTTTTTATAACGCATCTTATTACGGCAGTGGGTATGGAAAAGATATAAAGAGAGGCTTTAAACAGATTCTTCATGAAATTATTTTTAACAATAAGAATGAATTAATCAAAGATTTGAACCTGAATGAAGAAAAAATTAAGGAACAACATACTTTTTACAATAATCCCTCTTTTAAAGACAGCGCAGTTAGGCGTCTTGCAAAATGGAAAGCCCCCGAGGAATGGCAGTACCTTTTTTATGATGATGTATTTGCGCTTGGTAATTTGTCTATTCAGGGCAGGGATACATCTGTGAAAGACAGTCAACAAGCTAAGAAAACTAGAAAACAGCCTATAGACCCGAATGTTCATCCTGAACTGATCAAAACACCAGCAGATTTTGAAGAACTGGGAGTACCGCTTTCTGATAATGAATTGGCTTTCTTATATGAGGACGAAGGCTTAAATTTAAATCGCATACAAAAAAAGAAAAAAAGAAATGAGGCTCGGAGAAAAGGTACGAGAGATAAACAACTACCTTGGATTTCAGGGAATGCTATGTTTGAGTTATCTCCTGATGATAGTTGGTATCAAAAAATACACGACCAATTAAGAATGCCGGTGGTAGCAGGGGTTTCGGGAACTACAACCAGAATGTTAAAGTCGTACCAATTTCTTAATATTAAAAACAGTGAACTCAATTTTCGCTTAGCCCTTATGGGATGGATGCTTCCTACCTGGGATCATTCGCTTTACGAAATTTTGAAAGGTTCGCATATTGCGGGTGTCAATCCTCCGGGAGAGAAAGAAAGAATAACCGATGTCATAAAGATGTATATGAATATTGCTCCTTTACAAACCGATGAACTAAGAAATCATGTGGGGAATGAAGGTATGTTCCCACACGAAGAACAGTATACAGAGATTGCGTTAAGAAGACAACCGGTTGTATTACCTGCATTACCAAATTTTCGGACTACAGAAAGGCATGCCGATCAAATAAATTCAGCTCATGACAGGGTTAGACAAGACGATGGTAAAGAAGAGCGAACAGGATTTAATAAAGCACATACTATAGCCACAGGAGTATATTCAGGCGGGATGCATAAATTGTTTAATACAGTACTGGAAATGTGGCAAATAAATACACCACATATAGCCATCAAATATGCACTAAAAAGCAAGTTGCTAAAACTTGCAGATCGTGTGGGAAGAGGAGAGGCTGTGGAGTTCCCGGCAGAAATGAATGCGCTTAATATGATCGTTAATTACCTGAATAGAGAAGATTTTAATAGGGCAAAAAGGAATACAGAACGCGCTAAAATTAAAAGTTGGATTGATGGGTTCGTTGAAGATATTTATCCAGAGATACAAATGCATATCAATATAATGACTCAAGGATTAACTAATTTACCTTCTAGCAATAAATTAGCATATCGCGGTACTACTGAAGAAAAACTGAAAAAGGATTCTTGGAGGCTTACGGCCTTAAAAGTGGGAAGTATTATTAACTATAATAGTTTTCAAAGTTTTTCTACACAAAGAAATGTAGCACAGCAATTCGCAGACAATTCTGTTGATCAGGGAGAAGGAACTACCAGGGTACTGCTCAGAGTCCAACTTAGTGGGCATGCAGGCAAAGATATTAAGGTAGCGTCTTGGCAGCAAGCAGAAGACGAAGTATTACTAATGCCAGGAGCAAGAATTGAAATTACTGGGATTTCAAAACAAAAGATGTTGTTTACCGATCGTAGAAATCAACGAGCACTTAAGGAATTTAAAGTATATGAAGCCAAAGAAATCAAAAACACATCAAATGATTTAGAAATCACAGAAGAATCATTAGAGCAAGACCAACCCAATAAATTGAAACCGTCTAAAAAAATGCCCAAAATAAAGTGGGCGAAAAAAATGCCCAAAATAGAGTTGCGGAAAAAAAGACCAAAAGCAAAAAAGAAATTAGCTGTTGATCAATCCAAATATGTAACAATAGAGAATCAAAAGTTTAAGCTCGGTACTGCATCTGGTTGGGGTAATAATTGTCTTATCTTTTCAATTGCCAAGGCATTAAATGTGCAATGTACCAGTAAGAAAACTAAAGAAATACGTAAAAATATGATAGCTATTGGAATACTGGGTGTCGGAGAGAATAATTTTCTTGCAAATGATCAGGAAATATTGACTGCGATACTTCAATCCTTAGGAAAAAATCCAAATACTGTTAGTATTGTTTTCAATCATAGAAATAATGCTAATCAATGGATCGAGCCAGATACATTAACCTATGATAATCCTGGTGCACCAACTACTATGTACATTGCAAATTATGGTCAGTATCATTTTGTACCTATGTTTCCTGTTTAGGTAATTAAAAAGTAATTGATATGCCTTTATTCTGAAGCTCACACCATGCTCTGAGAAGGTTGTAACTTCATAGATATAGCGGTAAGAACGTAAGAATGGAAATATAAAAGTATTTACAAAATGCTGAGAAGTAACAGACATGCTCTAAGTTGCGAGTTTACAATTAATGTCTAGAAAAATGTTTACCTAAAAGAGTAGATAATATACTATGAAGGCTAAAAATGATAGAACCCTGTTCTGCTTGCTGGATATGCGTGACTGTTAGCTGAATAAAAATACGAGAAGAAGAATGAAAGCACCACAAGTAAATACCACAGAATCCCAAAAAGAAGCCCTGCAACGTATACAACAAGAACCCGGTATAGGTGGTGAAGCAACGATTGCAGATAATCGCCCTGCTATTGCTATACAACGTAAGTTGAGGTCAGCTATCGATGACACTAAATATAGTGTCAACCCCATACCTGTACAAAGAAAGGCTAGCAATACAGGCCTACCCGACAACCTCAAATCAGGTGTCGAAAACCTCTCTGGCTATAGTATGGATGATGTTAAGGTACATTATAACTCTAATAAACCAGCACAACTACAAGCGCATGCCTATGCACAAGGAACCGATATCCATCTGGGACCAGGGCAAGAAAAACATTTACCCCACGAAGCCTGGCACGTAGTACAGCAAAAGCAGGGTAGGGTAGAGCCTACTAGGCAGCTAAAAAGTAAAGTAAATATCAATGATGATGCAGGGTTGGAAAAGGAGGCAGATGTGATGGGAGAAAAAGCACTTCAGATCAATTCACCTGTAGGTAATCGACTGGTTTCCGATGGCGATTCGCTTGGGTCTCCTCTTTATAAAAGATCCTCAAATAAAGGGACAATACAGAGATTTATATTTTGGCAAAAAAAAAACACATCTAATCCTAAGCGCCCAGTAGTTAGATTTGATAAGGAAAGACCACAACCAAGACCACTACCAAGACCACTACCGCCAAAACAGGATCGCGTTAAAAAGCCTATTAAAGTTAGCGATGTTTTTGGGACTGATATAACCCCACTAACATGGATACTGCCTCCGAGACCACAACCAAGACCACAACGGCTAAAACAGGATCACAGTAAACATGTTATTAACGTTAGTGATGTTTTTGAGACTGACGTAACCCCACTAACATCGAAACTGCCTCCATTAATCCCCGAATTCGGTAAGAATAAAAAATCCTGGGGAAAGCCCATTTCTGTTATATCCAATCTCTTCAATTCTGAGGTGGAGGATAAATTGTGGCGAAAGGGTGGTCAAATGAATATGGGAATAGAAAAGGTGATGATAAACTTAAGAGGAGATGAAGGGATATTTAAACCCGAAATGGATAAAATTGAGGATTATAAAACAAGTCGAGCAAAACTTGCAGGTATCCCAGAAACAAAACCCAATATGACCGGACGCAGTATCGCTTCCTATAGAATAGACCAACTTCTGGGAGCGGGAATTATTCCAAAGACTTCCTTGGCAACGAAAGGGACAGCATTTGGATCGGTAATGAATTTTATTAAAGATGCAAAGCCAGGTTCTGAATCTCATGGAACGAAAACTATTTTGAATTTTAAAGAACACCACCAAAAAGAGAGAGATAAATTGTATTTAATGGATATAATTACCGGTCAGATCGATCGGAACCACACGAACGTACTTCTTCAAGGTAAGAAAGTATGGGGTATTGATAACGATCTTGCTTTCGGGAGTAAAATCAGTTTTGATGCGGGTTCAGGCGTAGTTGAACTTGCTGATGGTCAAGTTTGGCCTGGATTTCAACTTAGGGATTTGAAAGACATTGATAATGAACTTTCCAACAAAATAATCGAACTTTCTAAAAAGCCTGATCCGTTAAAAGAAGCATTAGAAGACCTAATTACTCCTGTCGAAATTGAAAAAACGATTGAACGACTTACAGGGCTTGCGGAGTATCTGATAAATGATATTGAAAATAAAAAGGCAGAAGAATTAAGAAAAGAATATATAAATGAAAAAAATTGGCAAATAGTCCATTATAGAGATGCAGGAGATAGCTTTTTTAAAGCAATTGTAAATCATGATGACAAAAAGACAATCAAAGGTAAAACCCCAGAACATTTGAAATTACGTCTAGAGATTGCAAATTCTCGCGAAGAAAAAAAAGATATGATTGCTTATCATGCTGAGCAGTTTCTTGAAAAATTATTAAGTCCCGATGAATATGAGGGGATAAATATACATGATGATAATGAAATCCTAAACACATATTTTGGAATTATGAGGAAACAAGGTATACGGGTAGACATGGAAACAGTTAGTGCATATAGCCGTTTAAAGAAAAAAGATGTGTATATATTGGATGCAGAAGTTGGTTCTATCATTAGTGTGATCAAAGGGGAGATAGAAGAAACATTGAATGAACTTCCGAATGATGTTTTTAATAATAATGATAACGTTGTATTATATAAAAAGGGAAATCATTGGGGTAGCGTTGTAGGGAAAAAATAAATGGATCGTCCTCTGCTCTCGCTAGCATTTTCTTCTAGTGGCTGCAGGAGTAAGAAGATTATGAATACGGTAAAGTAAAAAATGGTAACTAAAAATGAAAACAGGCTGTCACTAATGGAGTTAGTATAAGTTTAACAAATCATGAAAACACAAGCAGATAAAACCCAGGAACCGCAAAAAGAAACCGTACAGCGGGTACAACAAGAACACAGTACGGGTGGTGAAGCTACCATTACTGACAACCGCCCAACATCTGCAGTACAAAGTAAGTTAAGATCAGTTATGGTTAGTTCAGGCGGTACAATTAAACCCATCCAACGAAAAAATAATACCGGATTGCCCGATAACCTAAAATCAGGTATCGAAAACCTATCCGGTTATAGTATGGACGATGTAAAAGTACATTACAACTCCAGCAAACCGGCACAACTACAAGCCCATGCCTATGCACAAGGGACTGATATCCACCTGGCACCTGGCCAGCAAAAGCACTTACCTCATGAAGCCTGGCATGTGGTACAACAGAAGCAAGGTAGAGTAAAATCTACGAGGCAGTTTAAAGGAAATGTAAATATTAATGATGATGCAGCATTAGAGAAAGAAGCGGATATAATGGGGGCGAAAGCCTTGCAATTTTGCAAAGATGTATCAGATAGGCCGATACAGTTAAAAACAAGTAGGCCTGCAAATTCTAACCCCATTCAAAGATATAAAACCAAAAAGGAAGGTCTCACCGTAGCTGGAGAATTTCATTCGAAATCTGAAGAACAACGAGGGCTCGAAGAAGAATTTGCAAAATATATAAAGTCAAGGGAACAAGATTCGACCGATCAATTTTTATGGAAGGAGGATAAAACGCCTGGGATACAACCTGCAGAAGCAGAGTATTTAGACGATCATGAGATAGCAAGTGAAAAACCAGAACACCTTGCTATTAGTAATGTTGATCGTATTAAGTATTATCAGCCTATTCTTATAGAAGAACTTTCCAAATCAATTAATTCATTAGATGAGAATATATCGAAACCTAAAGACAATACGAGTAGTGCTACAATACGGGTTTGTGCTAATGCACTTATGACTGCAATTGAAAGCATGTTGCAAAATCTAAAAGATGCCGGAATAGATGTTAAATATGGATCTGAAATAGATACGCTTATTTACGATTGGAAACAAAAAGAAAAACGGAGTCTACTTAGCATTGTACAAGAAATAGAGGAAAAAGGTTATTTTTCTGATGAGGATAAAAAAACGATTTTAGATAGTAACGGATTTTTAGGAGGTCTTGAGAAGATTAATACTCTTGTTTCTTTAGTACTTAATATCCCAAAAGGGAGAGAAATTTCTCACAATTTCATTCGCTCCAGAGCAATGCATGAGCTAGCTAATGAAAAGAAAGATGTACAAGGCATATGGCTCATCGGTCAGTACCATGTGCAGGAAATTCAGGAACATCTTAGAAACGAAGTAGAATATGATCTGGTTTCGATGATCGACTTCAATAATGATATTAAGAATTTTGTCGGATTAAAAGAAAATGCTTTTTCACTTGATAATATAAATGACCGTACAGGCGATATTAGTGTAGCTGCTCGACAAATAAAGTCTAGTTTTAAGTATTTTATAGATATTAAGAGAAAAGAAGCACAAGATCGATTTCCTAATAAGAGTGAAGAAGAAATAGCATCGGAGATAAAGTTTCATGTTAATAGGCTTGTTATAAATACTGCTATCTTAGTAGATATAAAGGAAAATGATCTTCAAAAAATTGATTTTACAAATAAATTCCCAGGTATGTCAAATAACATTGTTAAAGAAATTGAAGAGAAAATTGACCATATAAAAAATCGTATCGGTGTATTGTTTTTGATTAGTGATATATATAGGTCCTTAGAGGAGAAAGGAAAGAAAATGGATTCTCCTCCTGAAATGCTCACTTATTTGAGTGCTGAGAATATTTACAAAGTAGCAGCTGATCTTGAAAGATTAACAAGTATAGCCAAGTAAAAAGCTCTTGTCTTTTTATTTCACGCATAAATATCCACTCCTCACTTGATTATACATCAAATAAGGGTCTTACAAAGTATACCAATAAGCTATCCTAATTATGAGAAATCATAGTAGCATAAGTATCTTTGGCTTTACCCGTGGTCACCGTGATAGAAGCATCCCCATTGTCACTAATTCTCAATGTAGCTATATCGGTTAAAAACCGTACCGTAGCAAGGTGGTCTTTGCTCTGTGAGCCTTGGGTAAACTCAAGATCGTCGGTCCAATAATTCATAAAAAAGTCAACGATAAGATCTTTATTACCCTCAAAAACGACTTTAGTACTAATCCGTTTTCCTGTAGGCAGCTGGTCATAATATAACTTGTACGAGATTTTTCTCTTTTTTAGTTTACTAGGAACGTTACTTTGGTGCACCCATTGTAAACAATTCGTTCGGCAAGTTACAGATTTAGCTTCCCACTTTGTTTTATCCTGAATAAAAGATTGTACCATCTTTGAGACACCATAGGCATAGTCTATTTGGCCACTGGTAGTGTTGGTGAGTAACCACTGTTTGTCATGTGTGGCCGCTGCGGCAATATCCTCTTGCGAGTAATTTGTCTGTGCAAAAAAAGTAAGAGGAAATAAAAATGTAAGGAGTAAAAGTTTTTTCATAAGCTATTGATTTATAATTTCTTGTATTTAAATTTACGAATTTTTTTAAAATCTTTGTGCCAATAAACACCAAAATATTCTCGTTTTTAGAATAACTATAGGTACCGCACTAGTAAAGACTAGTAATTTAGGCACTACCTAACCACTCGCACTGGGATCCGGTATGTATCTCTGCCTAATGGCCGATCACAAAAAAGTAGACGTAAAACGAATGGTTATTAAATAAGCATTATTCATAACAAAATTGTCTAACTAGGGCGATTTTGTAGTTTTTATGGCTTAGCAATCTTCTTTATTTTTTGAGGAGTTTTGTTTTGCCTGTTTTATATCTTGCCGATCTTTGATGGTAGCAGAAATATTCTGACGCTATCGGAGGCGCCACAACGGCTAGACTATGAGTAGTTGTGTGGGGAAGACCCTATCCTTGCTCCTAGAATATCCTGCATACTATGTCGCAAAACTGCTTTGATTTGCCGGGTTTGTGATAGCTTTCTTATCTGTATCCCACTACTTTTGGATCACTATACGTAAACCCATTTAAGCATGAAAGCAACTAGTATCGCCAATCACGAGAACACCTTTTTCGAAACCGGAAAAGACTCAGACGGAAAAGAATTTATTTTATCAGAAATGACAGTGCCCATTAAAGGTGCTAATCAAGTAATGCCTTATATACATTGCAGGCCAAAAAATGGAGATACTTCGTTTTATTATCAGGAGAAAAACACAAAAACGCAAATTGTACTCCATTATACAGTGGGGTATATAAAAGGTGATGTGGCTGCTTTGTCCAGACCCAACAACCATGTATCTACCCCGTTTATTATTGCCAGAAACGGTACCATACTTAATTTATGGTCGTCTGCCTATTGGTCATACCACTTAGGATCGGGAGCTATTGGTGGTAATACCAATGGTAGCAAACGAACTATTGGTATCGAAATGTCTAACATTGGTGTTTTAAAAAGAATAGACAACAAATTAGTTACCGTGTATAGCGATACCGATGTGTATTGTGATATAAAGCAAAAACAGTTTTATACAAAGCTTGAGTCACCTTACCGGGGAGAAATATACTATGCCACATTTACAAGACGACAATACCAAAGTCTACTGCTGTTACTTCGTTACCTCACCGCAGAATACAATATACCAAGAGTCTTTTTACCAGAAGATAAACGATATAGTACAGCGGCAGAAGATGAGTTAGTTAATTTTAAAGGTATTGTGTCTCATGTAAATTACAGATCGTCTGGCAAGTGGGATATAGGTCCGGCTTTTGATTGGAACAAAATAATAGGTGGCCTTGTATAGAACCATTAGACAACGATAAGGTCGGGAAATTACTCGAATTTGTCGTATTTGTGATAGTATGATGGTGCCCTATACATGTAACTTTGATGATAGGGTTGGTATACCAAACTATCGACAAAAAAATTAAACCCTCTGGATATGAAAAATTTCTTCAAGTTTATATGGGCTCTTTGTATTTCAGTTATTGTATATAGCTGTGCACAGTATGCTTCAAAAGATAATGACCTTTCTATAGTCTTGTCAACAACAGAAAAAGCGATAACAAGTTTATCAGAAAAAATACCAGCAACAAAAGATGATGATCTTATAGTATCATATAACAAACTAGAAGCAAAGAGTAAAGAATTATTTCCTGTTCTGGTAAAATGCAATGAAAAATATAAACTCACCGTAAATTATTTAGAAACATTACGAGAGGCACAAAAAACAGTACAGCGTTTGGATAAAGATTTTGATGCCATAGATGATAAAACTTTTATTTTAAATGCTATATATCTGGATTTTGATGCCAAATTAAAATCAATTAACAGCAGTGCTAAAAACGATGCCAATACCAAGATCAAGGTGACTGTTGATTCTAGCGAGGATGAAGGTTTTTTTGTTTTCGGAAAACTATCCTATGAAAAAGAATTAAATATTAAGCGCTTTCGATTTAATAAACCCACACAAAAGGCATCTCAGGATTTTGTGCCGGGGTATTATTTATTTTGGTTAGAAAAAGAAGACCGCGTAGGAGAGGCAGAATTACACCTTATCATGAGCAGCGGGGTAGAAGAAGTGAAACAATTGGTTTTAAAAACACCTAAATAATATGACAATGCTGGTTACTAAAATAAAAGAAGTTTGGAAAGAGATTACGCTGCTTAGTACCTGGATTGCTTCGGTAACCGGAGCGTTTATTATACCCTTGCCATCTTGGCATGCATCAGACGAAAACACGGCCTTTTTAATGAAATTTGGAGTGTTTATAGCCACGGTACTCGCGGGGTTCTTAATATTATATTCACTAAAAAATAAATCAATTATAAAGTGGACCCGTTTGTCTATTGAGTTTATCATTTTTTTTATAACAGTTTATGCTACCTATCATTTTGCTCGAGAAGCTAAAACATTACCCTATCTCGAAATGGATATTGTGATAGGTAATGAAATGGTGGATAATGATCCATTTGAGTCATTTAAAACATCACATGGGTTTTTACCAGCCCGAAACGAAAAGATGATGATCTTGCTAGGTGACCCCGAAAAAGCCTGGACCAAACAAAGTATCCTATTCAATAGAGTACAGCTAATGGTGCTTTTATTTTTGTGTTATTTGTTTTCTGCAGGGTTTATGATCTCTTTTTGTAACCTGATCATTTTGTACAAAGAAAAATATACCATCAAAATTGAAAAAAAATAGTACAATTTTAAAATAACGACTGTTCTATAGTATACGGCATACACTACTTTGAGAAGATTCTTTCTTAGACCATATATATAGATCAAAGCAAGCTTTTAAAGATCAAATCATTAATTGATGAAAAACACAAATATTGGTATTATTCTTCAGGTCATTGCGCTACTATTTTTAATCGCGATTGGTTATTTGATCTTTAACTCTAATGCGAATTGGAAAACCATAACAGTAGAACTAAACAAGGCAAAAGAAGAACTAAACATATCGAAAGATGTTATAACCGCGACGAAGTTTCAATTAGAAAACTCTAAGAAAGAATTTGTGCAGATGAAGGCTCAAAAAGATTTGATCATTCATAGGCGAGACTCTTTGATACTTTCATTTAAAAGAAAAAATGCTAAAGATTGGACAGATTTACAACGTATTAAGGATTCTATACAACGCACTAATGATAGATTGGCTAAAGACCGTGTAGTATTAGAGGGCCTTTTTGGCTTAGATCCATAAGCTTTGGTGTTATCATTATCATAAATTAAAAACACATGAAAATAGTAATGCTCATTCTCTTTATCGCAACAGTTTCTGCAACTTTTGGTCAGGAAATAGATTCTTTAAACATCATCGAAATCCCCGAGTCGTATGCCAATCGTTTAGGAGAACCTCTTACGGTAAAAAAAGATAGCCTCTACGTATTTAGAACGCCCGATATTTATTTGGTAAATAAAAAATCCTTTTTGGCAATCAAAAATGTGTATCAAAGTACGATTAACCAAGATAAGATGACCCAAGAACTTGTAGAAAAGTACACACAAACACTTCGTAGAAACATAGATCTAGAGGGTAGATTACAAACCAATTTTGCCAAAAGTGATAGTTTGGATCAAATCGTGTATAAAAAAACTCAGGTAACCTTAAACCATACACAAAAAGCTCTTGATTATACCGTAAATAGTCTTGAGAAAGCAACGAACAGCCTAGAGCTTGTTGAAAAAGCTACGAGACGACAAAAAGGAAAAACTGTTTTCGAAAAAATACTCATAGGCGTTGCCGGAGTTGGGGCAGGGGTTTTAGTTGGGGTTTCTTTATAACTTTAGGCAAATAGCAAAAGTATAAAAACTATGAAGCTTTGCTGGAGATACAATAAAAGTAGACCTTCTTAATACTATTGATTTTGAATATTGGATTGTAGATGCTAAGGATGATAGCATTGCTTTTATTACTATTAGAATCTTTCTAGTAAGTTCAATAAGGGGGAATAAAAACGTTTTCTATAGGCTTTGGGGAAACCGAGTTTCGTAAAAGCACCAAAAGATTAATTATTTAATGATATTTAATTTAGAAAATACAAATGTGTTATATCAATTATAGCATGAAGTTGTATTTTAGCTAAAGTTAAAGTGTCAATAATAATTGTATTTAAAATCCCTCTATTTTGAAAACTAGAATTTTATTCCCACTGCTATTTTTCATCTCTCTTTTTTCCTATTCTCAAGTAAAAGATAATATTACAGATGCACGTACTCGAAAGATAGAAGCAACTAAACTACAAATAGAAAAGGCAGATTCAGATTCTTTACGGTTAGCACTTAGATTAAAACTGGCAGGTCAATTAGCCTATTTTGACGGCAATATTGCCAAAGAAATCTTTCTAGATGTTCATAAAATCATTAAGGATAAAGGATATAATGGTTATCATTATCAAAAGCAAGAAGCAGAATTGTTGTATAGTCTGTCAAGCGTATCCTTAAACCTTCAAGATACTGCAGCAGCCTTGCAATATGCAAATGAGGCCTTAGATATTGCAACAGAGATCGAGTATGATATGATTGTAGGAAGAGCTTTAAGTAATCTAGGGAATATTTACTCAAGACAAATGGATTTTGAGAAAGCAAAACGATTTCATAGACGTGCATTAATATTTCATGAAAAGGCAAAGTCAGCTCGTGGGCAAGCGCTTACTCTAAATCGAATAGGAAGAATTTTTGGTAAACAGGAAAAGACGGATTCTGCCAGGTATTATTACAAAAAAGCTATAGAAGCTGACACCTCTAAGGCGCTTAGACTACAAATAAAGGGAAATTTAGCTAGTTCCTATGCCAATACTGGAAAATACGATCTAGCCGGCAACATTTATAGAGAAAACTTAAAACAGTTAGACCCGACTTCATATAATATAAGAGCACATAACCATTCTAGTCTGGCAAAAGTATATGACAAACAAAAAGAGTATAGCAAAGCAAATGCGCATATAGATAGTGCTATTTTCTTTTCAAAAAAGGTGAACGCTTTATTTTTAATACAGTCGGCATATCGTGCTAAAGTTGGAATTGCATATAATGATAAAAAATATTCAGAGTCTTATCAGGCTTTTTTAATTCAAGATAAGTACAAAGATTCTTTAGTAAAGGAAAGTACAACAAAACGTTTTGCCGATTTAGAGTTTGCATATCAATATAAGAGAGAAAAGGAGCTAGTCGCCATAAACCTCAAGAATGAATCTACTAAAAAGAAATTGTATTTAGGGTTACTCGTTATTACGGTTCTGGCAGCTTTGTTTTTAATCTATTTTATTAGAAAAAATAATAAACAAAAACTAGAGCTTGCTGTAAATAAAGTTGAGCTAGCAGAGGTTGAAAAATTAAAAACGGACTTGGCACTCGCACATCGAGAACGAGAACTTAAAAAAGTGGTGGTAGAAAGCTCTGTTAGAGAAGAAGTCTTTAATAGTACAATAGATGATATTAAGCAAGTTACTGCTTTAGAGGATGAGAGAGAACGCAAGTCTGCATTACGCTCCATATCTGCTTCATTATTATCAGAGAAAGGTTCTAAAAAATCATCTTTAAGTCTACAGACTTACCTCGATCAGGTAAATATTGATTTTAAAATACTACTTGATCAACATTTTTCCGAATTAAAACCAAAGGAAAAGGAGCTCCTTTGTCTTATGAAAATGGAGCTCAGTACCACAGAAATTAGTAAACTTCAAAACAATACAGTAGCGGCTATAAAATCTTCAAGATATCGTATTCGTAAAAAACTTGGTTTAGGCTCTAAACAAGATATTATTGCTTTTATTGAAAATAAAAATATTACGTTATAAGGTATTAAAAGTATTCCTTGTACACAGTTTTTTGATTAAACTCATATCTTCTTTAATTTATAAGAGCCCTATTTTGTAAGGAATATCTTATTGTCATTTTAAAATGCTAAAATTGAGCAAATTACGTTGTTTGATACTCATTTGCTACCCTCTTTTTTTTGCAATGTAGGTTCCTTATACATTTCTTTGTTTAAGATCACTTTTTGTTAAATACGTGAAAGTAATGTCCAACTTTAGATAAGGTTATTTACTATTTATAATTTTCACTCAAAAAAACCATGATACTGTTTTATCAAATTAAAAAAATAGGATATATTTTATGAAACCGGATACTAAATATACTAAAAATGGCCACCTCAATATTGCATATCAGGTTTTTGGCTCAGGTTCTATAGACTTGGTTTATATTCCGGGATGGGTTTCTAATATTGATTGGATGTGGACTTGTCCAGAACTGGTTAATTTTTTACAGGAATTAGGAAAAGTAGCCAGAGTTATTCTATTTGATAAGCGTGGAACAGGGCTTTCTGATCGTGTTGTAGGGTTTCCTACCTTAGAAGAAAGAATGGAGGATATTAGAGCCGTGATGGATGCAGTAGGCTCTCAAAAAGCAGTTTTGTTCGGACATTCTGAAGGGGGGTCGGTCTCTGCCTTATTTGCCGCGACATATCCAAACCGAACTATTTCGCTGATTGCTTTTGGGATATTTGCCAAACGTATATATGCTCCTGAATATCCTTGGGCACCAACAAACCAAGAGCGTCAGGTTGTTTATGATATGATTGAAAATAGTTGGGGAAGCGGAGAGATGAACCTAGAATCGCTAGCTCCTTCTAAAGCAAACGATAGTGTATTTATGGATTGGTTGGCTAATTATTTTCGTTCGGGAGCCAGCCCGAGTGCAGCCCTGATGTTAACAAAAATGAATACAGAAGTAGATATCATTAACATTTTAGACTCTATAAAAGTTCCCACCTTAATCCTGCAACGTACTCATGACATTGATGTAAAAATTGAAGAAGGACGTTTTGTAGCCGAACGTATACCGGGAGCAAAATTTGTTGAATTTGAAGGTAGTGATCATCTGTTTTGGACGGGCAATACTGATGAGATTTTAGAAGAGATGAAGGCTTTTATCTTAAATGTAAAGCCAGAGTTATTTTATGAAAAACAACTCTTTACTATAATGGTTGGGCGCATTATATCTTCAGAAATAAATAACCCAGAACATCAGGAGTTGATTAGACAATATGTAAAACAATATAGAGGGAATATAGTTGAATATAATACAGAAACATTTACTGCTACTTTTGAAGGCCCCAGTAAGGCTGTTCATTGCAGTATTGATTTGGTTGATGCTATTCGGGATATGAATGCACAATTGACTATTGGTATTCATATTAAAGAATGTCTGGTAAGGAATTGTATATGTGAAGAAACAGAAGATTTTGCTGCATCAATACATAAGGAACCTATACCTAACCAAATACAATTAACCCAAACTGTAAAAAATTTACTGGTAGGAGCGGGTGTGAGTTTTACACCAAGCAAAACAATTTTTAAAACCGAATCGGGAGAACCTCTTTTACTATTTACCGTAGCCAATAAGCCCAGGGACATAAATACCAATAGAATTGATCAAAATAAGCAGCTTCCGCAAAATGATTCATTTCTAAAAAAAGTGCTGCAAAACATCAATAATCATTTGAGCAATGACTATTTTGGTGTAGAAATGCTCTGTAAAGAAATAGGAGTTAGTGAGCGACAATTACAGCGCAAACTTAAAGCTATCACGAATAAATCTCCTAATCAATTGATTTCGTCTGTACGTTTACATCACGCCAAAGAACTAATATTGAGTCAGCAAGATACTATTGCCGAAATTGCCTTTCAAACAGGTTTTTCTAGCCCTTCTTACTTTTCTAAGTGTTTCAAAAAAGAATTCGCCATAAGTCCATCTGATCTAATGAACTAACTACGAAAATCTCTTTATTTTGTAGGATGTGTTCAAACATAGAATAAGAAAAATTCGCAACAATTATCTTAAGCGATTGTTTTAGAGTAGATTTTTAGATGGAGTATCGAAATGTAGTTTAGTGTTCTATATACTTCATTTTCAAGGCGTATTTTGTTAATCCTGCCAGATTTCTCACATTAAGTTTTGCAATTAGGTTTTTTCTATAGCTTTCTATCGTATGTTTACTTAAGAATAATGTATCTGCAATTTCCTGAGTAGTGAATTCTTTTGCAATTAGAGTAACTACATCTATTTCTCGTTGCGTTAATTTAATCTCTTCTTCTTTCTTTTTAGAGAATTTGTTTTTCATATAAATATCAGTGATCTCTCTAGAAAAATATTTCTCTCCTTTTATTATGGTTTGAATGGCTTTAAGAAGTTCTTCTTTTTCGGCATTTTTTGGCACATACCCATCTACATCATGCTTGATAAGGTTATCAATCATTTCTGGATCATTATGCATGCTCACTATTAAGGTTTTGATGGTACTATTTTTTTCTTTTACAATTTTATTCAGCGTTATTCCATCCATTTCTGGCATGGTGATATCTGTAATAATGAGATCGATTTTTTCGTCGGGATTTATGTCCAGATATTTGGTAACGTGCTTTCCGTTTTTTGCCGTAAGTATAATCGTATACTTGTCTTCAGAATTAAGAATGCTTAGTAATCCATCTAAAAACATCTTATGATCATCAGCTATGATTAAATTATATTTCATGTATAGTCGTCAAGTTGGGAATTTCTATGTTGATAATGGTGCCTCTTTTGATCCTGGAATCAATATGTAAAGTTCCTGATATTTTTTTTAACCTGCTTTTTATATTCCTGAATCCTATTCCATCTGTATTTTCTTTCATTTCGAACCCTATCCCGTTATCTTCAAATAAAATGCTCAATACATTTTCTACCAAATTGAGCTGTAGTTCTATTGATGTTGCTTTAGAATGTTTAATTGTGTTGGTGATAAGTTCTTGAATGATTTTAAAAGTTTCGACTAGCATATTTTCTTCAAGAAGATCAATCTTTTTTCTCGGATATCCAACAAAAGAAGTATTAAGATTGCTAACTCCTCCTATGTTATTAATATGTTCTTCGAGTACATCACAAAAATTATTTTTAATAAATTTTTTTGGGATTAAATTATGCGAGAGGCTACGAACTTGTTCATAGGTGTCATCAATCTGATTATTGATTGCTTTTAACCCATCTTGTTTTTTATTCGTTATCGTATTATTTAACTGTAATTTTATTGCAGCCAGATTCCCTCCAATACTATCATGTAACTCCTGTGCGATACGTTTTCTTTCTTTATCTTGGCCCTCTACAGAGGCTTTAATAACTTTTAACTCTTGATCCTTCATTAAAGAGGAAATCTTTTCTTGATTTATTTCTTCTTGTTTTTTGTTTAATTCACTCTGCGTCTGAAGTTTTTGATAATAAATAATCAATAAGCCAATTATAGGAATAAGAATGATCAAAAAGGAATATAGAATGGTGTTTTTAATACTCTTTTCTCGTGTTAGTTTGGCTTCGTTAATTTTTAGTTCGGCTTGTTTGAGTTCCCGATCCTTTTTTAATAGAATATTTTCAGTTTGCGTTTTTTCTGTAGTATTCTTGAAGGATAAAATTTTGTTTTCACTTTCTTTTTTTCGGATTTCACCCTCCTTTTTCTCAATTTCTTGTTCAAATTTTAGATTTCTAAAGGCTTTTTCCTGATTGGCTAGTTCTAATGTTCTGTTCCTATTTTCTATTTGCAAGAATTTTATTTCTTTTTCTTTTTGTAGTGTATTAAATTTTACCTCCAGCTCATTAATTTCTTTATCCTTTTGTAGCTTACCTATCGAATCTTTGACTTTAAAATATTGAGAAACATAATGAAATGCGCTTTTGTAATCTGATTGATTTATTGCAATTTGTTTAAGGTTCTCATAAACAAATAATTGCTGATTTAAATAACCCAATTCAATTGCGTTTTCTAGGGCATTGATGTAAATACCCTGTGCTTCCTGATATTTTTTTTGATCAATTAATACACTGCCGATGTCCATCTGGGCCATAAGCTTGATTTGATGAAGCTCATATTCTTCGGCTATTTTGATAGTTTCGTTATAAAGAGAAATAGCCTCATCTAGTTTACCTTGATATTGTGCGTTTGAAGCCAGATTGAATTTAATTGATGCCAATGCCCGTATTGCATTATCTTTTTCAGCTAATTTAAGTCCTCTTTTATAATATTCATCAGAAGATTCAAAATCCTGCATTTTGGTATAAATAGCTCCTATATTAATGTAACTGCCATAAATTATTTCTTTTTCCTTTTTGTACTGAAGACATTTTTTAAAAAGCTCTAAAGCTTTTTTTAAATCATCAATCTCAAAATACACTCTGGCTAAACCATGAGTATGTAAGTAATAGTAGTATTTTTCATTGAATTTTTCTGCGGTTTCAATTCCTTTTAGACGCCATTTTTTACTTTCCTCAAATAAGCCTTTATTTATATAGTTAACCGCTAATATATTATATGCCGAAGTATGCAAACGAGCTTGAACAGAGTCATTAACTATAGTATATTTTAAAGATCTATTAACATAAAAAATGGATGAATCTATAAGGGCTTTATTTTTGAAATAGTGGGCCAATATTAAATTAGTATTTATTAAGGATCTTTTTGATTTTAAAGTCTTAAGAAACTCATGTGCAATTGTATACACTCTTTTATCGTTTGCGTTAAGAAGCGTATAGGCTTTGTCAATCTGTTCCTCTTCCTCATTGAAGATAATTACCTCGTTAGAAGCGTATGGAATGTTATTATCATTAACCTGTGCACTAATGGCTAATGGTATAATCAAGAGTATATATAGAAAAGCGTGTTGTATTAATTTAAACATAGGCAAATGTATTAATTCTTATGTGTAATGCTCTCCCTGAAAACTGGGATTTTACCTCGCTATTAGTTGTATGTATAGCATTTGTTTTATAGTGTGGTGCACTGTATTTTGTTTTCATAATAAGGAAACCATAAACGCTAAGGCCTGCAGCAGAGAAAAAAGGGATAATACACTTTGAACGGCTATTGTTTAAAGGGGTAATCACCCCTTTTTTTACAGGGGTTTTTTCTAATTTTTGGTGGCTGTTTTATTAAAATTTAATTTTTTTATATTTCTTTTTGACTCGATTTTAAAACAAGAATTTAGTTGACTGAAAACCATATATTTAATTGCCAAAGGTAAGGTAATCAATTAATTTGCTTAAAATGATTTAGAGAAAAAACCCTTTACCGATGTATCACACTAGATTCTAAACCCTTTTCTCGATAGGGGTTTTGAGAGAGGGGACTAGTTTTTGAGCTATAATGTTTGTTGTAAACGGATTTCTACTGTATCGAATTTCTTAAAAAAAATGTATGATTTTATGAGCTTATCTTTTTGCAATACAGGGTGTTAATAACAGAAATGTTTTTAATTAAAAGTAGGGGAATATGTACATAAGTTATTTGTGTTTAAAAAAATAAATCTCCAACTTTATGTGAAATTAAAGCCACTTAATTTTTTCACACAAAACAAAATACTCTTATGAATCCTGACCACAATTATTATGTAGCTCACTGCATAGATGAGCCGATCTTCACGACCGAAATTTCTAAAATACTCAATACTTGTAATGATTCGAAAAATCTAATCATTGGTTTATACCTTATCGAAGAAGACAGGTTCTTATATTGCAATAAAATATTTAAGAAAGTTATAGGTTTTGATCCCTATAGTCTTATTAAAGAAGGTTGGCAATTTTGGTTTTCTTTAATTGTTCCTCACGAAGTTTCACAGGTAAGGAGTAAAATTTTTAATTTCTTTACTACTCCACTTGTAAGAGATATAATAACACTTCAATATCATATTAATAATGATAAAGGAGATGAGATTTGTATTAAGCACGAAATCTTGATTTATAAATTGAAAAACAAAATGTTTGCACTTAATTATTTTTTTGATATTTCAGAAAAAGAAGAGATAGAACGTTGTGTTAAAATTAATGGAGGACATCGCGGAAGAAGTTTTTTAAAAAACCAACTTACATGTATATCCTCTAGAGAGGAAGAAGTGCTCAAACTTATTGCCGATGGATTTTCATCTAAGGAAATCGCCGAGAAACTTTTTATCAGTAATCATACTGCGATTTCGCACCGTAAACATCTTATACAAAAGTTTAGAGTAAAGAATACTGCACAGTTGATAAAGAAAGCATCAAAAGTATTAGAACTATAGTTTTAACACCGTGTTAACTAATTGTTAATTAATGTTTTACATATAAAATCCCCATTTTTAGGGATTGATTTCCTCTTTTTTTTTTTGAACCTTAGACTTTCGTAAACGTAAACATCCTAAAGAGTTACTAATTAGCATTAATAGCTTCAGAATTTCTTTTGCTCTGAAGTTAATTTGATTTGCTACCCCACAAATCAATCATAAGTTTTGAATTTAATATTTATCTATGATTGGGTTAGCGCTAAAATTGATAAGAGACGAGTTAAGCAATTATGTTTTTCAGAATAGAACACCTGGAGACTCTATTACCCAGGATGATATAATTTTGCATAACATATCTTTAATGGAAAGTGATAGTCAGGCAGATTTAAATAACAAAATTGTTATTACCCTGGTTAATACAGAAGAGGAGAGTACTCTAAAAAACAGCAGTAATGTTTTTAGAAGCGCAAATACTATAAAGTATGTTGAGCCTCCCGTTTTTTTAAACCTCTATATTCTTATATCGTCAACTCTTGGACAGGATTTACAAGACGCCTATGAGTTTGCTTTGAGCAGATTGTCCTTGGTAATTCAATTCTTTCAGGCAAAAAAAAGCTTCACAGTCAAAAACTCCCCTTTTACTACAATTTCTATGGATAACAATATTCCTCAAGAAAACAAAGATGAATTAAAACTTAATGTAGAACTATATACGCTAACCTTTGAGCAAATCAATCATTTATGGGGATCATTGGGTGGGAAACAGGTGCCATTTGCAATGTACAAGATCAGGCTGGTTAGTATTAAAGAGAATTCAGGTCAGGTAGCTCCTGTGATAGAAGAAATAGTTAATAATCAACAGGTAACAAACGAATGCTAGGATGAGAGATGTCATAATATTTAAAAGGTTATTTGAGGTACAAATACTACACGATTATTTTCTTACTACGGTAGATGCTACTCCCTCTATTGTTTCCTTTTTTGATAAAAGTAAAATTGATAAAGAAAACCTAATAGCAAGAAAGTTGGAAAACGGTCTATACGATATAAGAAGTCTATTCGAAATTGAGCCTGTTGGAGCAACAAAATCAATATTAAATAACTATAAATTGATACTGGCAAAAACGGCTTTGGGTTTTATCGTAGGTACCGAAGTGATTGTTGAAAATCAAGCAGGAGAAACAGTATACAAACCTCGTTTGGAGTTTGATAGTGATATTAATCTTACTTTTTCAATCAAACCTTCTGTTTCTTTTTTTAATAGTATTAGTAACATAAGTTTAAGACCCCCTTTTCCTTCAATTTATTATTTCACTAATAAAGATAAAGAAGAATTTGATGAAACACCATTTCCGTATACATCACTTCCGATTTCAAACAAAGTAAATCCTCATCAAGACGGAGTGCAATATGAAATGGGTGCATTAGCAGATTTTGGAGGAACAATCAGAGAGGCGTTGCAATATACAGATGGTAATGATCCAAGTCATTGGGAAGATATA
Organism: Aquimarina penaris; assembly: GCF_040786285.1. Taxonomy (NCBI): domain Bacteria; kingdom Pseudomonadati; phylum Bacteroidota; class Flavobacteriia; order Flavobacteriales; family Flavobacteriaceae; genus Aquimarina; species Aquimarina penaris. The sequence goes on along the minus strand of NZ_JBFMKQ010000001.1, from coordinate 223,162 downwards.
ACAGATAAACGCTTTATTAGTAATGCAGATAGAGTACTGTTACCTCACAATTTTAATTATACATTCAAAAAAGAGCAAAATATTACACAAGTCGATTTTGTATTAGAAGACGAAAGTAATACAGAGTTAAAAACAATAAGTATAACTGGTCTTGAGGTTCTTGAAGGTGTTTTTTTAAATTTTACTAGGGTTGATGAAAATAATGAAAACTCTGATTTGATTCCGGAGGGTTTCTATACTCTTAAAGTAAAAGCAGGTGGAGTGCCAGAAGTAGCACATTCAATCAATTTAAATAGTACCATTTACGATAAAAATTATTTTGCGATAGTAGATATTCGATTTGATGAACAAGACTCTCCGCACAGTCTTTTGGATGCAGACAATTTTCTGAAAACCAGAATTAACGCATTAGATGAAAAAATTACACACCCTGTTTTCGAAGTACGATTTAAAAATAGAAGAACCTATTGGAGGTATAATAGAGAAGGAGATTTTAGTGCTCCAGAAATTGCAGCCACTGCCACTTTTTTAGAACATCAACCCGAAAAATTAATTTCCCTTAAACCCAAAGGTTTAACAGAGACTTTAGTGCCTTTTATAAACGGAACAACATTGATGCTGCCACCACCCCGAATGTCATCCATCAAAATAGAGAAAGAAAGAATTTTCTCAGAGATCTTTATTAATCAATCGAATAGATTATTGAATAATTAAATGGAACTTTTTATAAAAATGATATTATGAATTACAAAACACCAGGAGTTTATATAGAAGAAATTCCAAAACTTCCGCCGTCGATTGCTCAAGTAGAAACTGCAATTCCTGCTTTTATCGGTTATACAGAAAAAGCTGTGGATGATAGAGGGATTGCATTGCTAAACGAGCCTAAAAGAATTAGCTCTATGTTAGAGTATGAACGTTTTTTTGGAAAACCTATTCCTGAAGAAAACCTTTCGGTACTTATCACCGAAACATTAGGAGTTCCTATTAATGTGCAAGCATCGATAGGAGAAAAGGCAAAATATATAATGCAATATTCTTTAGAAATGTTTTTTGCCAATGGAGGAGGTCCTTGTTGGATTGTTTCTGTTGGAGATTATACAACAGGCATCGTTAATTTTGCTGACCTTAAAACAGGATTAGACGCTACAGAAAAAGTAGATGAAATTACATTATATGTATATCCAGATGCCCAGGGGCTTGATAATTTTTCAGACTTCTACAATCTTTTTGGCGAATCTATGGATATGTGTCAAGAATTAAAAGATCGTTTTACGGTAATGGATATTTGGTTAGATCCTACGCAGCCAGATTTATTGGCAAATATTGATACCATGCGAAATAATACTTCGCCAGAAGAAGATACTATAAAATACGGCGCAACATATTTTCCAAACGTAGAGACTATACTAGATTACTATTATGGTGGTGAAGGAGAAGGTGATGCAAGAGTTACTATTGTGCATGCAGGGGGCGATGGGTCACTAGCAGGTACATTAGAAGAGCTAAAGACCAAAAACAATGCCTTGTATTTCCAGGCTCAGAATGCGTTAAGAACATTACCCATGGAGATGCCTCCGTCTCCCGGAGTTGTGGGTCAATATGCAAGTGTAGATAACTCAAGAGGAGTATGGAAAGCACCAGCAAATGTAAACATGGATTACGTGATTAGGCCAGTCATAAAAATAACAGATAAGCAGCAAGAAAGCTTAAATGTGGATGTAAATGCAGGTAAATCAGTAAATGTAATACGCTCATTCGTGGGTAGAGGGAATGCCATTATTTGGGGAGCCAGAACCATGGCAGGAAATAGTAACGAATGGAGATATATTTCGGTTCGAAGGTTTTTCAATATGGTAGAAGAATCTGTAAAAAAATCATCCATACAATTTGTTTTCGAACCTAATGATCTAAACACCTGGGTAAGAGTTAAGTCTATGATTGATAATTTTTTAGTACAACAATGGAAAGCAGGTGCGCTAATGGGAACTACGCCCGAGCAAGCGTTTTTTGTAAAAGTTGGACTAAATGAAACCATGGATGAGGTTGATATTTGGGAAGGTAGAATGATAGTAGAGATCGGAATGGCTGTAGTAAGACCTGCAGAATTTATCATCCTGAGATTTAGCCATAAAATGCTATCAGAATAGTATTAAGAAACGATAAATAACTTTAAAATAGTAGAAAAATGGCAAACATGAATGGGAATGATAGTACTATACCAAATCCCGAAAAAAATATATGTGACATACAAAAGGTCATTGAAAACGAAAGAAAAACAGCAGAGAGTTCATACACTGCTTATACGACAAAAAGAGATTCTAAAGAAATAGCCCGAGGGTACAAAATATGTTGCCTCGATAAGGCCGAGGAATCTTATGATGTCTACCAAGATTTAATGAGCTGTATAGTATTAAAAAACTATAAGAAAACCGAGATCATTCAAAAAAATGTAGACGATTTCTGCAAGAAAGATGACGACCTAGAAAAACTTATTAATGAATCGTCTAAATTGATTAATGAACTACGGGTGAAGATAAAAGAAGCTAATGATGCCGCATGTGCAATGGCTAATTGTATCAAAGACTGTATCCCTGAGCCTAAAAATGGAGCAGAGAGAAAAGGGAATAAAGCAGAGTGGCAAAGAATCAAGGAGGTTTACAAAATTTTAAAAAATATAACTGATAAAACTTCAATACTAGCGGCCAAAGGCCAAAATGCATTTAATTCTACAGTTAATGTAGCTGGTATACAAACCTTTATTAATACCTGTGGTCTTAAGAGTTTTGCATCAAAACTTATTGAGACAATGAAAACATTTAAAGACTTTATTTCAGAAAACATCAAAACAACCGAGAAAGATGTGGCCACCTATAGAGATGAATTGAATGTTATCGTAGAAGAGCTCGCAGAAGTTACTTGTAACCTATACCTTGAAGGAACTAAAGAAAAAGGATTATATGCCACAAGAAAATTTATTTGTGAAGGAGAATGCAAGGACGAACCTTTAGACCTTTCCTGTGATTGTGAAGAAGATGATAACTGTGATGATGATGATCATGATGAGAGAAAAAAGAAGCAGCAAACAGAAGATAAGGATTGATAGATACTTCATATAAATAATGATATAAAAATAGAATTATGGATAATATAAAATTTTTGATAGATGATCGTTGTTGCACAGATGATGGAGGTAATGGAGATAACGGAGGTAAAAATTGCTTAACAAAATGGGAGGATCAATTTGCCGAAGCATGTCGCACATATAACGAGAAATCTGCCGAAGCCGATAAACGAAAAGAAAAGTATACCAATTCTTATAATTGGAAGGATAAGTTGGATAAATGGTTTGACCTTATTGAGAAATCAGACGAAAAAGCCAGTGATATTGTTGTTGATCTTGATTTTTTTTATCAGCAAGTATTAAAGGTTTGTAAAAATGCAAAGTGTACTAGTGGTTCATTAAGAAAACTTTTGTGCCTGGTAAAATCAATGTTTGATTGTTTATACACCTATGAGCAAGGTAAAGAAGGTCTTCTGGATCTTACTACAGAACTAATTAAAGCCGTAGAATGTCTTAAGAGTCTTAAGGATGAAGACAAAGACGAAGTGATTAAATGTATCAAAGTATACGAAGAAAAAATCAAGATGATTGCCGAATTACAAGATGCCATCATAACGAAGCTTTTAGAATCACTTAAATGTGCCAATTTACTCTATGCATATATCTGCGAAGAACATGGGTTAGAATATAAAATAAAGAAGCTTCTAGATGAATTTAAGGGAGATATCGTAGAGGAAATGCACTGCTCTCCTGATCAGGACCATGACAAAAACATGTATCCGTGTGATGATAAAGCAGCAAAACCACAACCAGAATTCCCAATTAAGTATACCGAATACTATAAAGAAATAGAAAAAGCATTAGGTATTGCGGTTACAAAAACCGAGGAGTTTAAAGAGGAGTGGACCATAAAGAAAAAAGAAAGCGATGAAGCTTTATCTCGTAAAAATAGTCTGACGGAAGCAATAAAAGCGGCAAAAGCAGCCGAAGGTAAATAAAATTTAAAATGAATCTAAAATTAATATTATGGCAGCAATAGGAGATTATCCATTACCAAAGTTTCACTTTCAAGTAGAATGGGGTGATGATTTTCGTATAGGATTTACAGAAGTCAGTGGATTAGATTTTGAGACAGAAGTTATCGAATATAGAGAAGGAAATAATAAAAAGTATAACAAAACGAAACAACCCGGACTTACTAAATATAGTAATGTTACCTTAAAAAGAGGTACGTTTCAAGGGGATTTTGCTTTCTTTTTAGAGTGGCAAAAAACGTATCAATTTCAAGAAGGAAATACCACTGGTTCTGTATATAGACGTCCAGTGACTATTAAATTATTAGGAGAAGATCATGAGCCTATTATTACTTGGATTTTGGAAAACGCATGGCCAAGTAAGGTTCAGTCAACAGACCTAAAAGCAGATGCTAATGAAGTGGCCATTGAAACCATGGAGCTGGTTCATGAAGGATTAACCATTCTTGAAGCGAAATAAAGAGGTAATCTATGGCTAATGCATATCAAATAGTTGGTTTTCATTTTAGGGTCCGTTTTACAGATCTCCCAAAATCAAAAGGGACAGATGTAAGTTTTCAATCTGTGTCTGGTTTAGATGTTCAAATAGAGAAAGAAGCCATGAAAGAAGGTGGCGAGAACAGGTTTGAACATCAACTTCCGGGACGCACAAAATATACAACACTCACCCTTAAAAGAGGAATACTAAAACCAGAAGATTCTGGATTGATTAAATGGTGTCATAATGCTTTTAGGGACATGATAATCAAACCGTTAGACACTGTCGGTGTAGAGTTGTTAAATGAAAACCATACACCTTTAATGCGGTGGCAACTATCTCATGTATGGCCGGTAAGTTGGAAAGTAGGAGAACTCAACGCCGAAAAAGGCGAAGTACTTATAGAAACCCTCGAGTTAAACTATAATTATTATGCAGTAACTGCTCCCTAAAAAATATAAAAATGCCTTTAGAAATTAGAGAATTGGTTATAAAAGCTTCGGTAGGAGGAGAAGGTTCGGCTACGGCCGGTTCTAATGCCTCTCCTGAGAACAAGGGAGACGAATCTACAATTAATGAAATTGTAGATAAGGTACTCAGAATAATTAAAGAGAAAAATGAAAGATAATGAATGAAAGCGGGAAATTAATAAAAGTTTCGATTGAATCTTATGAAAACGAAGAGTTTACCAAAAGATCTAAGGTTAAACCTAATCGAATTTCGCTACCTGTAAATCCCGAAAGTTTTACGAAAAATTATAAGGTCAAATTAAACATTCAACAAGGGCAAGGAAATCAAGGAACCAATGCAAATTATGAAGGAACCGCTCCCGAAGAATTAAAGTTGGACTTTATATTAGACGGAACAGGGACCATTCAGGGATATAATTCTAGTTTAAAATTTAAACCGGATGTGGCAACACTTTCTAATGAAAATACTGTACCTGTAAAAGATCAGTTAAATATTTTTATGAATACAGTATATAATATGAATGGCGAAATTCATAGACCTCACTTTTTAAAGGTGCATTGGGGAGATGGCTTTAAGTTCCCTTGTATTCTATCAAATCTTGATCTCAATTATACCTTGTTCAAACCTAATGGAGACCCATTACGAATCAAAGTAAGTGCCACTTTTTTGAATTATGTAGCTCAGAAAGAACGAGTGGCACGCGAACGTAAAAAATCTCCCGATCTAACCCATGTCCGATTGGTAAAAGCAGGGGATAGGCTTGACTGGATGACAGAACAGATTTATAACGACCCCAAGTATGTTACCCAAATCGCCAGGGCTAATGGTTTAACCACGTTCAGAAAAATAAAACCAGGCGAAGAGTTGGTTTTTCCTCCTCTAGAGAAAACAACCGAATAGAACTAACCTAACATAAACCGATAAGTAAAATGAAGGATAGAGAAATACCAGTAAAAGTATCACACAATGTATCAACATTTGATATTTTGATTGACGGAAAATTAGTTGATCCGGGCTATCAGGTACTCTCAATTTCAATTGTAAAAGAAATAAACAAAGTACCAACAGGCAAAATTGTTTTGCAAGATGGTAATTCATCTGAAGAAACTTTCAGAATAAGTGAAGAAGAAGAATTTCTGCCAGGCAAGTCAATAACGATAAAAACAGGTCGTGACGGAGAAAATAAACAACTATTCAAAGGCATAATTGTTAAACACGGTATTAAAGTTAAAGAAAGCGGTAAAACAGAATTAATCTTAGACTGTAGAGATGAAGCCGTAAAAATGACAATAGGTAGACATAATTTTTATTATGAAGAAATAAAAGATAGTGAAATTATGGAGGAAGTCATAGGCAGATATTCCTCTCTAAGTCATGATGTAGAAGCTACCAATGTTACTCATCTCGAAATGGTACAACATCATTGTACAGATTGGGATTTTGTGTTGATGAGAGCCGAAGCCAATGGCAAATTAGTGGTGGTTGATGATGGTAAAATCAATATTAAAGCCCCGGTAACCAATACAAGTCCTGCAGTATCTGTATTGTTTGGTTCAACATTGATTGATTTTGAAGCCGAAATGGACTCCAGAAGTCAATGGACTTCGGTAGAGGCTAAATCATGGGATTATGCCGGACAAGATATGTTTGAACATGTAACTGAAAGTGTACCCATAAATGAACCAGGTAATGTAAGCGGTAAAAAATTGGCAGAACTAATAAGTCCCGAAAAATTTGAGCTTAGACATACGGGGCAAGCTATAGAAGAAGAGCTGCAGGAATGGACAAATTCTATAATGCAAAACAGTAGGCTTTCAAAAATACAAGGTCGTGCTAAGTTTATAGGTTTTGGGGATATTAAACCGGGTCAATTAATTGAATTGCAAGGTGTGGGAGCAAGATTTACTGGTAATGCCTTTGTTTCTGCCGTTAGACATGATGTGTATAATGGCTCTTGGTATACTCAAGCACAATTTGGATTAAAACCTGATTGTTTTTCACATATTCATAAAAATATTACCGATGTACCTGCATCGGGTTTAGTTCCCGCTATTAATGGATTACAAATAGGAAAAGTAGTGCAATTACAGGACGATCCCGAAGGAGAGAATAGAATATTAGTGAGATTACCCATTATTGATAATTCTGCCAGAGGCGTATGGGCAAGAGTAGCCACCTTAGATGCCGGTACCGGAAGTGTTAATGGAGGTAGAGGATCGTTTTTTTTACCAGAAATTGAAGACGAAGTAATTGTAGGGTTTTTAAATGATGATCCTAGAGAAGCGGTAATACTTGGGATGTTAAATAGTAGTGCAAAGCCAGCACCTATAACTGCTCAGGATGATAACCACGAAAAAGGTTTTGTGACCCGATCAGAATTAAGAGTGTATTTTAATGATGATACCAAAACCATAGTAATTGATACACCAGCGGGCAATAGTATTAAGTTAGACGAGGATAGCACCTCGATAACTATAGAAGACCAAAATGGAAATGTAACCAAAATGAATTCATCGGGGATAGAAACGAAAAGCCCAGGTGATATTAAAATAGAAGCTACAGGAAGTTTAAATATTAAAGCCGGGACCACCATGACACTAGAAGCAACACAAATATCGGTAAATGCCACAGCAAGCATGGAGGTCAAAGGAGCAACAACCAATGTTTCTGCAGATGGCCCAACTACCATTAAAGGCTCTATAGTTAACATTAATTAAAAAAGAACAACATTATGCCAGCAGCAGCAAGAATAGTAGACATGCATACATGCCCATTGTTTAATGGACCAGTACCACATGTTGGCGGTCCGATAATAGGGCCACCAAAGTCTCTGGTATTGATCGGTGGTATGCCAGCAGCAGTAGTGGGTGATATGTGTGTCTGTGTAGGGCCTCCAGATACTATCAATAGAGGGTCGGGAACAGTTTTTATTGGGGGTAGTCCTGCGGCAAGAATGGGAGATATGACCACGCACGGAGGAACAATTGTCCAGGGGTTTCCAACAGTAATGATAGGAGGATAAAATAAAAAGAATGAATACGAATAAAGCATATTTAGGAACAGGGTGGTCATTTCCACCAACATTTGATACCGATAGTAAAACGGTAACTATGGTTAGTGCCGAAAAAGATATAGAACAAAGTCTTGAAATCTTACTGTCTACAAGTTTGGGAGAACGCGTAATGCAACCCGATTATGGATGTAATTTAAAGGATTATCAGTTCGAAAGTACAGATAGCGCATTAATTGGTTTTATAAAGGATTTGGTTGAAAGGGCAATACTTTTTTTTGAACCCAGAATTAAATTAGAACGAGTGGATATTACCGAAGAGGATTCTTTTGATTTGATAGAGGGTCTTTTAAAAATTATTGTTCACTACGAAATTGAAGGAACTAACACCCGTAATAATTTTGTGTACGATTTCTATCTAAGAGAAGCAAATCAAGGGATATAAATACAAAGGTATAAGTAAATGAAAAACCCATCAAACATAGCACATCCCTTAAAAAACAGAACTGGGACAAGTCAACGAAACCGAGTTTTGCAAGCTTTGGGAACAGACTCTGCACTCATTGATGGAAAAACAATGGCGGATAGATTGTATTTAATTAGTGAGTATGCCAGACAAATTAATTTCTATCAATATAAAAAAACCGAAATCAAAGGAGAGTATCAGGAATTAGATGATTGGTCGTTATTTTTTAAAGATAGTTTGCCTTTTCAATTAGCAATGTTAAGCAAAACATCAATTGAAGAATTAGATGCTCAGTTTCTATTTTTATACGAAGAACTAAAAGCGAATCCATCAAAACAATCCCTCGAATCACTTTTCAATTTTATTCTTAATAAAATCATAGCACCTACCACACAACTTTTTAATACGGTAGCAAATGAAGAAAATAGTTTTACAGATTCGTTATTAGCAATCATTAAAACCTCGTTTTCAGATGCCATAAAATCATTAATCTGTTTATATAATTCTAGTACTAATTTTTTATGCATTACTAAAAAGAATTTTAACGATTTTATGAGTCCTCCTTGGCAATTAAAAGTTGAAGAGATATACGCTTTAGATTTATGTATTAAGCAAGTTAGAACAGGAAAAAAAGAAGCTTTTTTAAAGGCAGGAGAAGTATTAAACACCATATTTCAGCAAGTATTAAGTGGTATGCAAGATATTGTAAATGCAGCACCAGATTATATTGATGAAAGCCTAATACCTTTAAAAGAATCATTACAAAAAAAACACCAGCCACATATAGCACTCGTATTTACTTTTTTAGAAGTGTTTAAGCACTTTAAAGGTAATATAAACGAACTAGGCAAGAAGCATTTAGATTTCTTTTATGAACAAGTATTACGATTAATTCCTAAAGATGCTGTCCCCGATGAAGCGCATATTGTTTTCGAACTTGCAAATCATAAAGAACAGTATGCTATAAAAAAAGACTTGTTATTAAAAGATGGAAAAGACGGTAATAACCAGGATATACAGTTTGGCCTTGATCATGAAATTATTATAGATAAAGCACAAATAAAGGAGTTAAAAACGCTTTCTCTTTATCCAATAAAAGTAAATGATGTAAAACGTATTGAAGGAATATATATAGCTCCAAAGGCTAACTTGGCCGATGGCGTAGATAAAGAATTTAAAGAAGGTCAACCTGCCAATTGGCCAACACTTGGAGATAAGTATAGTAAGTATATTAAAGAAGGAGAAGAAGAAGCCGAAGAGTATCCAAAAGCTAGATTAGGGTTTGTGTTATCATCACCAGTATTATTATTGGAAGAAGGTAAACGAATGATCGAAATAAGACTTAATTGTAATTTACCAAAAGATGGATATACAGCACTGCAAATAAAAAATAACCTGGATCAAATTGCACTACAAAAAGTGTTTTCATTTACTAAAGAAGCTGTAAATAGATGTGCTACAATAGCTGAAGAAACAAAAAAATACTTGTTAGATATACTTGGTAAAGAAGATAAATATATAATCGAAGGTAGCTTAAAAGAGTTTTTAGGAGAAAAGGACCCAATTAGCTGTGTGCCATTTTTAGATGATGACCAGAAATCTCGTTTATGTGATTGCGGAGTATTCGTCGAAGAAACTTTTCCCGATGTCAGTCAGCTTTTTATGATTTCTTTTAGCGGTGAAGAAGAGTGGATCATCCCAAAACCAGATAACATTGAAAATGTCGAAATAAACCTTCCCGCATTTCTAGAATTAAATACCGATGGGGATATACAATTTATGTTTAAAATAACATTAGATGATGATGATCCTAAGGTGGTCTTTTTTGATGAAGAAAAACTAAAAGAAAAAATTGAACTTAAAACACCATTTCCATTAGTAAAAATAGAACTTAATCCTAAAGTAAAAAAGAAGCTAAATGTTTTTACATGTGATGAAATTACAGGAGGACCTGTTATACTTAATGGAAATAATCGTAATACATGTTGCTTAAAAAAAGATGGAAATCCACTTGAAGAAAAAGAAATATCACCTTATAACTTTTTAAAAGGCTTAGCACTTATCGATGCCAAAATCGATGTTAAGGTCTGCGGAGTTAAAAATATAATAGTCCAAAATGATGAAAATTTACAGGATGTAAACAAACCCATGTTTCCGTTTGGACCACGACCCAAGGTCGATGCTTCCTTTTTTATTGGATCAAAAGAAGTCTTTTGCAAAAACTGGGAATCTTTTAGAGTTGGTGTTGAGTGGAAAGACAGGCCTCAAGATTTTACCGATTACTATGAAGCCTATAATCAAGATGGAGGGGCTCCGATCACGAACAATAGCTTTCAAATGGAAGGCAGTATTTTGGATAATGCCTTATGGAAGAAAGACAATGATTTAAAGACGATTTTTATTGATAAGGATCCTTTCTCACTTTGTATACCAGTTGATCCACAGTTTTGCCCACCAATTGATCCACTGTTTAATTTTAATGGATATGTCTGGGATCGGTCAGATTTTCCAATGGATATGTATACAGAAAAATCAATGCCGATTGATCCATTATCTCCACTCACCGTAAATTCTAGAAAAGCTTTTTTTAGAATGCGACTCAAAGGAGAAGATTTTCAGCATGATCAATATGCATTTGTACTTGCAAAACAAGTAATGGCACTTGCCAATATTATTGATGCAAAAACAGCAGAAACTGTTCGAGAAGACCTAAGATTATTAAAATTATTAGGTGATCGAGCGATAATAGTATTGGGTACTATATTAGGAAATGTTGATTTCATGGTTACGGAGATAAACGCTTTGAATGATACTGAAATACCAAATCTATTAAATCTCGCTAATCTTATCCAACAAGATTTGGTTTTTGTGAATAATAACTATAATAATCCAGGTTCTCCTGCCCTAGTTCTAAATGCCCTGGGCAATGTTAATGTGATGCTTGTTGAATTAGATCCTAATCTTAATGCATCATCGATATTAGATCAATTAGATCATACCAAGACTCATCTAGATACAATCAAAAGTCTGATAGAGAATAACCCTGGACTTCCCTTTAATACGACAAGTATTCCAGATAATGAGGTTGATAATAATCTAAACGCTTATGGTTTACTGATTATCTTAATTGATATAAGCAGGAGAGTTACCAGAGTAACTGATCTCTTAGATGTACAAGAAGACGCCAAATTACCTAACGAACCGTATACCCCACAGATCAAATCCATATTTGTAGACTATAAGGCTAAAGCCGAAATAGAGGATATGGATATAGTTCATCTCTATCCATTTAAGGATACATCTAAGCAAGAGAATATCGTAAATGAACCGACACTTTTCCCATATTTTGATGATGAAGGGACTTTGTTTATCGGAATAGAAAAAATAACAGTAGGAGGTAGCTTGTCTATGCTTTTTCAATTAGCTGAAGCTACTGCCAATTCAGAATTAGACAGAGCAGAAATTAACTGGCAGTATTTAAGTAATAACGAATGGAAACCACTTGAGTATGATTTTAAAGTGATTTCTGATACCACAGATGGTTTTACGGTATCTGGTATTACTACCATAATCATCCCAGAAGATATCAATAATGATGGGAATACTGTTATGCAAGGTCCTTTTTATTGGCTCAAAGTTGCAGCACCCGAAAATGTAAAAGCAGTTGCCGAAACGATAGGCATTCATACTCAGGCTGCAAAAACATCGGCAAGAATTACAGAATTAAACGATAAAACCAGATTAGAAGAAGCTTTAGAAGCTGGTGGTATTGCCAAATTAGTTGAAGCAGATTTTAATATTAAAAAAGTAGAGCAGTTGTACCCCTCATTTGGCGGTAGAGTTCCAGAAGCCAATGGGCACTTTTATACAAGAGTTAGCGAGCATTTAAAGCACAAAGGAAGAGCACTAATGCTTACTGATTATGAAAAAATTGTTTTAGAAGGCTTCCCCGAAATTTATAAGGCAAAGTGCATTACGCATACCATGGGGCTTTCTGCTATTGATTATAAACGTGATCTGGAAATAGCACCAGGTTATGTTGTGGTTACCGTAATTCCTGATTTAACAAAGCTTAAATCTGGAAATTTACAAGAACCCAAAGTACCCGTAAGTCTGCTAGAAAAAATAGGAGATCACATTAGAAAAAGAACGTCTCCTTTTGCTCGACTTAAAGTCATGAATCCAAGGTTTGAATATGTTGATGTATCAATTAAGATTCGACTATATCGCGGTAAATCACCCGATTTTTATAAGAAAAAACTCAAAGAGGACATTACGCTATTTTTAGCGCCTTGGTCGCTTGGCGATTCAGAAAAACTTGCTTTTGGCCAAGTCGTACTCTTTTCTGATATCGTTGGATTTGTTGAACAATTAGAGTATGTAGATTTTATCGTAAGTCTGCATCTAATGGGTGAATGTGAACAAACAGGATCTATTATAAAACCACTTACAGCAAGATCGGTTTTAACCGCAGGAGAAATTTGTGTAGAAGATGATAAGGAGGAATGTCCAGACAATGAAACCACTACTCCCGACCTCGAGATTAATAAATTATATCAATCAACGTAAGAATGGCAGGATTATCAGAAAATACTATATCTGTTATTAAGCAAAATGATCCAAATTTACCAGAATATCTGGATTTTGAAAAGCTTAGAAAAGAGGGACTTGAGCATATCGGTAATCTTTCAGGAAAAATATGGACCGACCATAATGTACATGATCCAGGCATTACAATTCTTGAAGTTTTAGTCTATGCTTTAATGGATTTGGGTTACAAAACAAATCTTCCTTTCGAAGATTTAATTGCTCGGGAAAACAATCAAGACAAAGACGATAATTTTTTAACTCCTTTAGAAATACTAACAGTAAATCCGGTTACAATAACCGATTATAGAAAATTACTTCTAGAGATCGAAGGTGTTCGAAATGCCTGGTTAGAACCTGTAAATCAAGAAGTGAATCTATTTGTAAATCAAAATATAGATAGTTTAAGCTGTTCTCCATCTGTGCGCCCAAATGATGAGGTAGGTATTGAAACCTATGACAATAGTGCTATTGTTGCTTATGATGATTGTATAATTGATGCCAAATTTGAAGAACTTTTTCTAAACGGATTATATAAAGTTTATATAGAAAAAGAAGAAGGTATCGATGATGATCAAATCAAGAAAGAAGTAATAGAATTACTTTCTAAGTATAGAAATTTATGTGAAGATTTTATTGATATAAAGGTTTTAAAGCCAATTAAATTTGGGGTTTGTGTAGATGTCGAAATACGCTTGGGATACGATCCTCAAGTAATTTACCCAAAAATTATTAAGGAGCTTAAAAACTTTATTCAACCCGAAATTAGGTACTATACACTCAATGAACTTCTGGATAAAGGAAAAGCTATCGACGATATTTTTGCCGGAAGACCTTACAGAAAAGAAAGCTTTGGATTTGTTGATACCGATGAGTTTGAACAATTAAAAAAACGAGAAGAAATTCATCTATCAGACCTGTATAACATTATTCTTAGTATAGAAGGTGTTCGGAAAATAAAAAAAATACACATAACCAAAGAGCAACAAGGAGGTAACATGGTTTCATCTATGTCTTGGATACAAGCTATAGAAGAGTACCAGGTTCCTATATTTTCGATCGATGATACTTGTGTAGATTTATACAACGAACAAGGGTTACTTAAGATTGATAAAATTAAGATTCTAAAGTCAATTTCTTTTGGTAAAAAATTTAGATTATCAATAGGTAGCCTGGATAATGAAATTCCTTTCGGGATTTATCATGAAGATATCAATGATTACTACGCTATTCAGAACGATTTTCCGACGGTATATGGAATCGGAGAAGAAGGTTTGCCTGATAGTGCATCATTATTGAGAAAAACTCAAGCACTACAACTCAAGGGGTATCTATTGTTTTATGATCAAATATTGGCCAATTATACTTCTCAACTAGCTAATATACGCTCATTGTTTTCACTAAAATTCGAAAAAGAAAGAAGTGAAGAAGAAAAGAAAACATATTTCACCCAGATTCCGGAAAGCATTCCCGGACTAGAAGACTTATTAAGATTTTATGATAAGAATACCACCCAAACTGAAGGCACTATACTTGCGTATCCTGTAGCAGACGATGAACAATGGAGAGATGCATTAAAAAAACTTGAAGAAAACCCCAGAACCGAATTATCCATTGGCAACTATTGTGAAGATGGAACGGCATTAGTTGATTCTTATGCTTTTCCTTCAGTAAACATACGTTCTATACATGTAAACCAATTAATTGATTCCTTTTTTGCCAAAAACTATACAATACAGATTTTAAAAGATCGTTTTGGTTGCTTTTTTGTATTATATCCTAGCCTACCATGCGGAATAGTACTAGTAGGAACAAAAAGATATGCAACCGACGACATAGCAAAAAGTGAAGCCAAAAATGCTGCTTTCTTTGCTGCAACAAGTAATAACTATAGTTTATCTACTCGAAAATCACAAGACGAAACTCCCGATCAACATTATTTTAGTATTACATATCACCCAATATCATATATAAATCTTATTCAGGAATTAACCGAGGATAAAGAAGAATATATTTCGAGACGTAAGCAGTTTTTAGATCATTTATTGGCTCGGTTTGGTGAGGAATTTACCGAGTATTCATTACTTCAATATAAAGGTAAATTAAGCCAATCTGAGTTGGATGAAGAAATGATCAATGATCAATCTTCATATATCAATGAATTCGCAGAATTAAGTAGAAACCGAGGAAAAGCATTTAACTACCTACAACCTTCCTGGAATACCGATAACGTTTCGGGGTTTGAAAAAAGAGTTTCCCGATTATCGGGAATTGAAAATTATCACAGGAGAAATCTATGCAATTTTGAAGTAACCGAATGCAATAGAGTAATACTTAAGGACCCAAAAGGAAATCTTCTTTTTAGAGGTAATATTAGCTATGAAACAGAAAAGGAACTGAATCTCGCTGCAAAAGATATCTTACTAAAGCTACGTGACTCTAAATCCTATACAGCATTAGAAAAAAAACTAAACGGTTTTGATTCTACTGTAATAGCCAGGGTATTTTGTGAAGAACCAACAGATGAGAATATTAAAATCACAAAGTATCACTACGATCAAAGATTATTAAATCATGATAATATAGAAGTTGTTCGCAGTAAGAACACTAAAATGACTTCTGAAGAAACGGCAATCAATAAAAGAGAAGAATTCGTTAAGAATATAAATAAGCAAACTTCTTCTGATGGATCTAAAGAAAGCAAAGAATATCGTTTGCTTCCGGTTGATAAAGAAAATTACTACCTGGATGTTAGTACTCTAAAACCTAAGATTGATCCTATTATTAGCTGGAAATGGCATATTAAAGATGCAGTATCAAATGAGAAAATATCAAGCGAAATTGGTTTCGAAAATGAAGAAGAAGCATGGGAGCAAATGATGAAACAAGCAGAGTTAAATCATTATTTGACCGAGCATGATACTGGATATAAATGGACTCTCGATATACCAGACGAAAAAATTTCTTTTCATGGATTGGGGTGCTATCCAGATAAAGATAAAGCAATCGCAGCATGGCGAAAAGCAAAAGTTTTAGGAAATTCTTCAAAAAATTACACCACCGAAAAAGGAGAAAACACCTATAAAATACTATTACAGAATGAAAAGAAAAAAATCATTGCCGTATCAGACGGTTATGAAAATCATAGAGAAGAAATTATAGATGGTTGCATAAAAGTTTTTGGTAATAGAAGAACTAAACCTAGTTACAAGGAAGAGAAAACTAAAATTGGATTTAAAATTCCTGTACAGGATACGATAACGCCACTAGTTAGTTATTGTGTTTATGATTCTAAAAAAGAAGCATTACAGGAAATACGTAAAGTTTTTGAGCTGGGAGGTAACAAAAAAAATTATCTTCAATCAGGAGATGAAGGAAATCCAGAGTATAATTTCTTACTTAGAGATGCCAATGATTCATTCCTGACCTTACCGCCTAATGATTTTGAAATTGCATCAGAACGTAACAAGGTGTTAAATTCAATGCTTCGTTTTTTTAAAGACAGCGAACTACCCGTTTTAGTTAAAGAAGAACCACGAAGATACGTTTGGTCACTTTCAGAAACAGAAGATATACTATTAAAATCAGAATCCGAATTCTCATCTAAAGCGAGAGCACAATCCAATTTTGATAAGGTGATTGCAATCGAAGCATTGAAAAGCTTTACTAAACTATGCAGTGAACATCTTTATAAGTTTGAGGTTACTGGTACTCCTGCCGAATATCGATATGTGTATGGAAACAGTAATTCACTTCACGAATTACAACCAATTTTTATGAGTAGTGACATTTATAAAACTGAAAAAGAAACTCGGGAGGCCTACACAGAATTTGTTGAAAAATTACCTAAACTATCACTAAAAGTATCCAGAAAAAAAGATAACGCATCTGAATTTTCTTTAAACGACAAAAACACTCCCATTGCAATACAATATAATGACAAAGAGATTAACAAATTTTCAAAAGAACCTATTAAAGGGTCGCTAGAAGATGCAAAAGAAATAACTAATTATATAAGTACGGTATACACAAACAACACAACTCCCAATGAAGAGTTTGTGGCGTCAGAAATGATAGAGGATAAAAGAACATCTTATGAGTGGAGGTTCTATAAAAAAAATGCTCCTATAGCCAAGAATCCTTATTTGTGTGACCAAAAAGAACAATCAGAAACAATCAAAAGAATTATTTGTGATAAAACACCACCAATTGACTTAAGAATTTGTCCTCCTAAACAAATTGTTGTTTGCCCTCGAGAGGATAAAAATATATATCACTATCAAGTTTGTTATAAAGATAAAGATGGTAACGAGTTTGTTTTGATAAGTTATGCCGGTTATCAAACTAGTGCAGAAGCTGAAGCTGCCTGGGGAGAAGAATGGTTAGAGGTAATTAGACTGGCTAAAGATAAAGATGAATATACAGAAGAAGGAAAAATAAATGTTAAAGAGGAATATAAAAACCCCGAATCCGAAGATTGTAATGAAGCTTCTTTTATTGCAGTAATCCCTAAAGAGAAAAGCGATGAAATAGGAGGTAATGAGGAAACTTTGGTCAATTATTATGTGCAATTAGCAGAATTATTTCCCGTATATAAAGTCGAAATTGAAGAAGATGAATTGGATGATGAACAAGATCATGAAATTATAAAATGCAAGGATAAATACAAATACAGAGTCATCGTTCCCGAGAAAGGATTGATAGATAATAGAGTATGCACTAACCCTGATAAAAATGAATATCAGGGAACCCTATTATGGGATAGTGTAGATTGTTTTGATAGTATTGAAGAAGCAATAAAAGAGTACCAACATTTTTATGCACTAGCCAACACTCCCAATAATTGTAGAGTTCTCTGCGAAAAAGGTAAGTTTTATGTGGGTATGGTCGAGGTATTAGCAGAGAGTTCATGTGATTTTGAATCATATGTAGATGCTTGGGATAGCAAATATCCAACTAAAGTAGATTCTTGTAATAATTGCATTCCAGGAGGAGTACGAGAATTCGTGTATGCTGCAGAAGATGATAGAAATTATATCCCGATGTGCGATCAACAATACTGGAAATTTAAAATAGTTTCTTCAAGTTATTTTGTAGTAGATCATACATGCTGGTATAACTCTGAAGCTGAAAGAGATGCCCAAATTATAGTGTGGGAAGAAATCATTGGAAACCTGGATTGGAGCAAATATATTATTCAAGATCAAGCTGCAGATTCACAAAAAAAGACTTTAAAAGCCAGAACTGAAAACCTCGATACAATAAATGATTACATTAACGAGAACCCAGATAGAATTCAAAAACTTTGTGAATATGTAGAAATTGCCAGAGAATGTATCAAGATATGTTCTAAAGATAACCCCACAGAGGATAAAAACGATGCTTTTCTAAAATGTTTTTTAGAGAAAATACCTGTTGATGGTGATGTAGATGCTCAAAATGTTGATTTAGAAAACATATATTATTTAATCAACTATTTCCCGGTTTATAAAACAGATAAGGGATATTGCTACAGATTATATTGGTCTCCTGATGGTGATGAGACAATTCCTAATAACGAATTACAACCTTGTGGTTGTGACGAAGAAACCGATGAAGATGAAAGAGCTTGTACCGAAGAGTATCCTTTTATAAGTAGCAATTGCTATTCGTGTTGCTCTGAAGCATTACTAGAATTTGTTCGATTCTGCGAGTTAGTTACAGATAAAAGATACAGTATAGAGTGCATCTCAAAAACAAAGTATGGCCCGTATTCTTTTCAACTCATTGATACAAGCAAAGAGATTGCATACCACCCCCAACAATATACTTGTCTGCAAGAAGTAGAAGACGCAATTAAAATGACCAAACAATGCATCGATGATCCAGGAATGCATCTTGTAGAACACATCTTACTAAGACCAAGAGATAGGAGTCAATGTCAAGAACCCATAGTGGTCGAAAGAGCCTTAGCAAACCAAAAAGTCGAAAATTGTCTATTACCCATTTGTCCTGATTATTGCTGCGAAATAGATTGGCAACCAGACCTAGATAAGGATGATCCTTGTGCAGAAGATCCTGAAACTAACATGATTCATTATTTGCCAGGAACAGACCCTTACTCTTTTTGGGCTACGGTTGCATTGCCATCATGGATAAAATGTTTTAGAACAAAAGATTCTCGCCAAATTTTTGAAAGATTATTATATAAAGAAGTACCGGCATTGGTAGGGTTAAATATTTTATGGCTAAGCCCACAAGATATGTGTACGTTCGAAGATAAATATAGAAGGTGGTTAGAATGGATAGAAGTTTCGCAAACATATAAATATGCTCTCGAAAAAGAGCAATATGACCCAATGCAAAAAATATGTGAGCCCGAAAATGGATTACCTCATTGTTCGTTAGTCGATTGTATAAAAACCTTAAAATCTGAACCAGCATGTGCTTCCTCACCAGAAGAACAAGGGGATTGCAGTTGTGAGGATAATGAATGGGTAAATGATAATGAATGTTGCTTGCCTAAAGAAACCGAAGGAACCATTTTTTGGTCCTGTTGTGATGAAGATAATGAAGACGAAATACCTGGCTATGACGTGGCAGTTCGTAATCAAAGTTTAGATATAAAGACCACCAATGCGGTAATAGAAAAGCCAGCAACTCCATCTAAAGACATTAAAAAGAAGGCGATATCAAAAACTAAAAAGGGTACAACCAAAAAAGCGAAGAACGTAGTAAAAAAAGAAGCAACTAAGGATAAATCTGAACAAGATTTATTGATATTGGTAAGACAAAGGAAACCTAAATATCTATCCAATATAAAAGCATTAGCAGATGATGATATGGTGAAAACCAAAAGCTATGAGCGAACGGTGTTCTTTTTACAAAATACTCCAACAATACCTGGTTATGTACAACTGGTAAACTTCTTTAAAAGGTATAGCCTACAAAAAGATAATAATATAGAGGGTTTTTTAGGCTTGTTAAAAAATGCAACATGGCATTTACTAGATAAACTAACCCTTGATCAGAAGGGCGAGATTACAAAAGATGATATTAATGATCTTAAATCCAACTTTAAAATATTAAGTGAAAAGGGACTTTCTCTCAAAGAAATAGCAAAAGAATGGAAAATAGAAGATGTAAAATCATTGGCGAATACAAAATCTCTTGGTCAGATAAAAAGTGTATTAAAATAGGAAATGGCAAACAAGCACCTCATAGGAAAACAAATATTAGAAGTAGAAGTCAATTCTTCTGATAGAATATATACCATACAGCAAACTGTGAGTGAATTGGTGCGCAAAGATTTACTGCCTAAACTAACTATAATGTTTGACGAAATTGTTGGAGAGGATGAGGTGATTAGCTTAGATAGAATCGAGTTAGATATAGGGCATATTAATTTAAATAGTAGGCGCCATATTGATGAAATAGTTACTAAAATTATCAAGCTTCTAGAAGAAAAGATACAAGAGATATTAAAGAATTCTAATTTAGAAAGTGAGACTTTAAAAATCAAAAATAAAAACGACAATTCATTTGGTTTAAATGGGGATTCCCATTATAGAAAACAAAAAGAGAGCTCAAAAAGGTATTTTAAAGATAAATCTAACATTAAAAATAAGAATATTGAAAAAGATCAGAAACTAAGGAATAATAATCGACAATCACTTCGAAGATATTATTTTGATTTATGGTTGTACTGGTTAGAAAAGGGTAGGTTGCCTCCTTATACTATCCAACCCGAAGAGGATTGGATGCCTTTAATTCTTGAAACTTTAGGATTAGATATAGATGCAGTTACCATATTAGAAAACAAACTCAGAAAACATCCCATAGCGTTAAAAAGATTGGTTCTACAGCATACCGCTAAAGATTTAAAATCAGTAGTTGAATTATATACAGGGTTTTCGCAAAATAAACTATTGGATTTATGTAAAGAAGTAGAGCTCCTTTTTGAAGATATATCACCTAAAATGTCTATACACCAGAGAACGCTAGAAATTGATATTTGGGAGCACATTTTTAAAATGGTAATTCTGGATAGAAAGAAGTTAGAAAGCCTTTTGTTAGGTATAGAAGTTATTAAACTACCATCTGTCTCCTTAATTATTAAGGAAAGTGATATCAGAAAAATAATAAAAACAGAATCAGGGAATAGGTTTTCTTTTCTACATGAAATACTGCAACAAGAGACTCAAAAATATCAAGAAGAAAAAGAAACATCCCTGTTAAAAGATGATGAAGAGATCGACAATTTTATAGATGAGGATACCGAAAATGAAGATATATTATACAATGAAGAGCAATTAGAATCGCCTCAGTTTTTTAGCAATACAGGGATAGTGTTACTTCACCCTTTTTTGAATTCTTTTTTTAGAAATCTTGAGTTATTGGAAGGCAAAGATTTTATAGATTTTAATGCCAGAAGTAAAGCAGTGATGTTACTACATTTTTTAGCAACTGCAGAAGAAACCCCAAAAGAGTATGAGATGGTATTGCCAAAATTTCTTTGTGAAATGCCAGTAAATATGCCTCTGGATCATACGGTTGAGTTGACCAAACAAGAAAAAGAAGAAGCTAACAATTTACTACAAGCAGTTATAGAACATTGGGGTGTATTAGGAGGTACCTCACCAGATGGTTTGCGAGAGGGATTTCTTATGCGAGAAGGAAAATTAGAAAAAGAACAAACCGGTTGGAAACTATTTGTAGAACAAAAAACCTTGGATATTTTATTAGATAGACTCCCATGGAATCTGAGCTTAATAAAACTTCCTTGGATGAAAGAAATACTTAGGGTAGAATGGAGGTAAAGTAAATGTATAATTAAGAATGATGAAATCAATATTTGATAATCTTTATCTATATGAAATTGTACTTCTATTTTTAGGAGTATTCTTATTTATGTTACTATGCGCCGGGTTAGTATATTTTATTATTAAAAAAGATGATTTGAAAAAATTATTACTTTTTTTTCCTATACCTATTATAATGATCGCATATCCCAGTATTCAGGAAATACAGATAGAAAAGGATAAGATCGCCTTAAAAAAGTTTTCAAATGAGGTTATAGAAAACCCTCAGGATACGATTGCTCAAAAAGAATTAACTAAGGTTACCAATAAGTTAGAAAAACGAGCTACAGATATAGAAGATATAAAAGCAGTTGCAGAAGCTAATTTATTGCTGGGAAATTCTGAAAAAGTGATCGATCTTACTAACAAAATTATTGAAGAAGAATCACAAAAAACACAAGAAGAAGTACTAAAAGATAGTATCGCGCATACAGAAATTAACCATAGAGTTGATGATAAACTAATAACACTAAAAGGTATTAATGAAGTTGCCAGGATACAAAAAAATAGTAAAAATCATCCAATAGCTCCCAAGGATACCTCTCAATTAAAAGAACAAATCAATAGAATACCCTGGAGTGATCCCAAAACAAAAGAATATTTAAATAAGAAAATCATACGGCAAAACATAAAAACAGATACCGTAAAATCTTAAACAAGAATAAAATAGGTTGAAAGTAGACGAAGCACAAAAAAGTACAGCTTCACATAATGAGATTCAGATGAAGCGAGAACCGTTCTTTAATAAAGAAGGGAATGGAGGCTTTTTTTCTAAATCTAACGAAGCGAGAACTTCTTTCTTTAATCCGACTACTGTACAGCCTAAACTTACTATAGGTCAACCCAATGATAAATATGAAGTTGAAGCGGACACCATGGCAGATAAAGTGGTACAGCGTTTAAGTAATACTTCAGTAAATAATACCAATCAAATCCAAGCTAAGTGTAGTGATTGCGAACAAGAGGAACAAGTACAGGAAAAAGAGAATGATGAATTATCACAAAGTGATATAGAAATACAGCAGAAACCTATTTTTGAAAGTAATGCCGAACAACCAGAAGCGAACATACAAACTAAGTGTGCTACCTGTGATGATGAAGAAAAGCTACAGAAAAAAGAAGATGAACTTTCTGAAACAGAGGATGATATCCAGGAGAAATCAGGAACTACCCAAAATAAATCAACTCCAGATCTACAAAGTCGCTTAAATTCTTCTAAAGGAGGAGGCAGACCATTATCTGGAAATGTTGAAAAGTCTATGGGCTCAGCTTTTGGGGCAGATTTCAGTAATGTTCGAGTGCATACGGGTAGCAAAGCTGTTCAAATGAATAAAGACCTAAGCGCACAGGCATTTACTCACGGTAGTGATATTTATTTTAATCAAGGAAAATACGATACCAATTCGAGCTCCGGAAAACATTTATTAGCACACGAGCTAACACATACTGTACAACAGGGAAAAAGTAAGCTAATCCAAAAACAAGATGAGTTAGGAGATTATGAAGAGCCTGTGTTCGAACCTACAGAGAAGCAGTTAACCGACATGGAAGAAGGAACTCCGGTTGAAACTCATGGAGTAGTACAGCATGATGAAGGAACTACGCTTTGGCCACAAACAAATCGTGTAAATACAAGTTTGGGAATATTACCCCTTAATACGCGTGTATTTGTGGATAGAAAAGATAAACATGGTTGGTATTCTGTATATGTAATGGGGCATCAAGAAGGAACTACATTGCCAGTAAAAAAAGGAACTCATGGCTATATCCCTGCCAGTAGGATCAATGTAGATATGCCAGATCCTGGTGCTCGGTTGTATAGAATTACAAAGGAAGGGCAAGGGGCTTTGTCTTTAGCTATAGAATTATTTCCAGGACATGTATCAGACTGCCTTATTAAGAATAGTTTATTTACCCTTGCGTGCAAAAATGATTTCCGGTTTTTAGTCAATGTACTTACAGCCGTAAACCAATCAAAAGGGCGAAGATATATTTATAAGGATAATCCAAACGATTCTTGGGTAAAGACAAAAACGAAGAAAGGACAAATTTGGGTTCCGGGTAAACAATTAGTGGAAGCCATGCGCGGCCAAGTTTCTTCGGGTTCAATTTCTTATGAAATGCTCTCAACACTTGCCGATATCGCAATAGGTATTGGGGCTTTTGTTGTTGGATTACTACATGGTGCAGTGATGTCGGTTGCAGATGTCTTTATAGGACTTTATGACCTAATAGTATTAATAAAAGATATCATTGTAAAACTATTTAAAGGAACATTAATTTCTGATGCAAAAGCCTTTTTTAGTGACATCTCTAAAATAAAAATGAGTGACATTATAAAGATGGTCGGAGAGAAATGGAACCATCCTAATGTTTGGGATAGATGGAAATTTAGAGGGTATGTAATAGGATATGCTATAGTAGAAATATTAATGCTTGTTTTTTCTGGAGGAATAGTTACAGCGATTAAATGGGCCGGAAAAGCAGGAAAGTTTGGGAAATTAGCCAAGTATTTAGGAAAGCTAAATAGTGTGCAAAAAATAATGAATAAAGCCAATACCTTAAAAGGAAAGGGTATAGAGAAAGTACGCAAAGCGCTTAAAGCTGCTAATGCTTTATCTGAAGCTCATGGTTGGGCTGCCAGAGTTCTTAGAATTCCTTTGAGTATTTTAAAGAGATTAAGCAAAGCAGATATAGGCAAGCTAAAAAAACTCCCTCAATGGGCAAAAGAACGTTTTGCACGCATGGCCGCAAATGCAAAACTTCGTTTGCTGGGATGCGCCTCACCATGTAAGGTAGATGTTGATGAAATTCAAAAAGCCCTTAAGCTGGTTTCAAAAGGTGGAAAAGTACTTAGTACGGTTGATGATGTTATCCAGGCATTGCCAAAAGGCCTCAATAAATTAAAAATCTCTAGAAAACTTAGAAAAAAAGGATCTGCTTTGATGACTGCAATTAAAGAAGCAGGGTTAACAGATAAAGATTTTCTTAAACTTGCTGATTTTCTGACTCCCGGAGATGCAAACCTCGCTCAAGGATATAGAACCTTTACACGATATCTAACCAGTGTTATCCCAGCAAAAACAGGGAAAGACATTAAAAAGCTTAATAAAATTCTTGCAGAAATGATTAAGGCAGAACCTCGTAGAGGAGCAGCTTTAAAAGGCGCAATGTTCGAACAATGGATAGCACTTCATGTTCCTAAACTTGCATCTAAAACATTCGGAAGAATAAGTTTTGATCTAAAAAAACTAATTGGTAAGGCTACACCGCCATACAAACGTACAGTAGACAAATGGTTGCCAAGTGCAGGTGAGATTTGGGATATGAAACATCAATTGAGTAAAGTTCCTACGGGTCAAGCAGACGATTACCTTGCTTTGATAGGGAAAGTAGCTCCAGATGGAAAAACAGTAAAAGCTGTAAATTACTTATTCCCCACCAAAGAAGCAGCCGAACTTAATAAGGCACTCTCAACAGTTTATGGGTTTGGAGTACATTATATTGATAATGTAACCAATAAATTAGTGAAATTGTGAGGTGTTTAACTGAATTAAAGAAAAAGTAGTTGATATGAAATTATATTGGAACGGAACAACTAGATATCATGACTGGTATAAGAATAAAAATGAAATTCCGAGACAAATGTTTGAAAGTATGAAAGATCTTCAGGTATTTGAAGAGGTCGAGTGGATATACGAAGGGATGTTTGAAGATGAAAAAAAATCGGTTAAAGAGGATTTTGATGTACTCACATACCTAATGAAAATAAAAGAGAAAAAAAACGGATCTTTTTGTGTTAATATGGGAAGTTCTATACCATTTACTTGGGAAGTAAATCTATTACTTTTTCCTTTTGTGTCTTCTATGAATCAGATTAGAGGCATGAATAGAGTTAATTTTTATTTTCAAAATGATCATTTTCTCACCGATGATGGATCAGATTTGTTAGCAGAAACATTTAAGAGAGCGCATACCATAGATACTACAGAATTTGCATGTATTCACCCTAATGACAGGTACAGTGAACTTACAGATTCTTTAGAGGGTAAATATCAAAATCCATTAACTTTTGGCCCCATGTTTAACGGGATTTTTTGGGTCACTTTTTTAGGAAAAGAACACCTTGATTTCTTTGATAGAGAAAAATTACAAAATATTGAATGTTATCAGCATGAATGGATAAATAATAATGAAGGTTTATTTATAAGAATGACCAAAAATATTTCGGATTCGATTACACCAGAAATAGAAAAAGAGATGTTTCGATTAACCGAACAGTTTAGAGAAGCCCTTCTAGTTGATTAATAAGAAAAATATAATGTTTTATGTATTAAAAATGCACTAGATATTGAAAACAGCCGAAGTAAAAACCGCCAATTCCGCTAATAACCATGTGCAGGCAAAGCGGCAACCTTTCTTTAAAAAAGAAGGGGAAGGAGGCTTTTTTTCAAAATCTAACGAAGTAGAAACACCTTTTTTTACTTCAGCTGTACAGACTAAGCTTACTGTTGGTCGACCTAATGATAAATATGAAGTAGAGGCCGATGCCATGGCGGATCAGGTAGTACAAAAATTAAGTCAACCATCTGTAGACAATCTTTCAGAAAATATACAGCAAAATTCGATTCAGTCAAAATCAGCATCTAATTCTGCAGTCCAAGCAAAGTGTAACACTTGTGAAGAAGAAAAACTGCAAAAGAAAGAAGAAGAAACTCAAGAAATAATTGAGGATACTACTAAGGAGATTCAAACGAAACCTATTTTTGAAAGTGAGACTGCCGATGAGGTAGTACAAACAAAAACCGACGTAGCCGATACAACCAATACATCAGTTTCAGAGGTTGTAAGTAATACAGTAACTTCTACAGCTACTCCTATCCAGACAAAATGTGATGAATGTGAAAAAGAAGAAGTAGAAGAAAGCACAGAAGATCAAGAGTTACAAAAAAAAGAAGTTGTTAATGCCTCTGCTGACCCTTCAGACGAGGAAGATCCTAATCTGCAATTAAGGTCTAAAGAAATGGAAATGACAGAATATCCTATTCTGTTTAAAAAGATGCCTAATCTGCAATTAAGTAGTGGAGGTACCGCTACAACTGGATCAAGAGAACGCATTGTCGAAGAAGCGCAAAAGATGGTGGGCAAGATCGAAGCCAAAAAAGATGACGGCTCTGGTCGACGAGTTGGTGCAGAGCATCTATTAGAAATTTTTCACCTGGCGGCCAAAGATGAATGGCCAGATGAGGTTATAGAAAATGTAAGATATACTAAAGAGTTTCCACATTGGTGTGGTATTTTCTCTGTATATGCGATTAAAAAAGCGGGTATAGATTTGGGATACTGGCAAATGGGAAAAGGAGTATCAGCCTTTGGTACACTTCAACCAACAGATAATCCACAACCTGGAGATGTTGGCTATTTTACCAAGCAACAGCATCATTGTATCATAAAAGCTGTCAACGGGGATATGATCGATTCTATTGATGGAAATAGTGGAAACTTTAGTGAAGTTAAAGAAAGAACACGCCCAAGGTCTCAGTTTCATGCTTTTTTTACGGCCTTCACGGGTTCTGAAACAATAATACAGAAAAAAGAGCAAGATTCGGTTACCTCCGGTTCTAGTACAAATAGTTTACAAGATAAACTGAGTGCTAGTGCAGGTAAAGGTGCTCAAATGGATGTAAAGACTCGCGACCAAATGGAATCCGGATTCGGAATAGATTTTAGTGGAGTCAATATTCATACCGATAGCAGCGCCGTGCAAATGAATAAGGATTTGAATGCTCAGGCGTTTACACATGGTAATGATATTTATTTTAATAAAGGGAAGTATGACACCAATAGTGCTAGTGGTAAACATCTACTGGCACATGAATTAACACATACAGTACAGCAAGGAGCTTCAATACAGAAAAAAGAAACTCCACAAATACAAAAAACAGAGACTACCACTGCCTCATCTGATGAAGGTACCCCTAGATTTATTGTAGAGGATTTTGAGATAGCAACACATGGGCAGATGAAAAAATCACCTTTTCTAAGGTCTGCCAAGGATCAAATTAAAAAATCTGTTGAAGAAGAGCTCGTAGGATCTCCATATTCATTAGATCAATTTCCATATTTGACTAGTCATTTTCAAACCTTAAATAGGTCATCTGCAGAAGAGGTTGAGAATAAAATAAAAGAATACACGGTCAATACAGAGTCTGTAACATCCGCAAATCAGTATATAGTATTGTTAAGCGGAAAACTTCGAGAAGTAACCTCGCATTGGCTTACTACGGGAGAGTTGCCAAGCGAACCTCAAGAGCTTATAGAAAGAATTCCAGAGCAATATAGAACATTGGGTAGGGTAAACCCATATTTGATGCCAATTTGGCGTACAGGACAAGATATCACCCAGGCCATTTCTACTGCATCAGAACAAGTAATCGATACCGTTGTTGATGTAGGACGAGAAGTGGGTAGCTTTTTCGGAAACGTAGGTCGGGGAGTTATGGGATTATTTACCAAATCAGGAGATCCCTCTGGACATGATCCGGTTAGTGTCTCACAGCGATTAGGTAGAGGTGCAAAATTTTCAGGTGGATCAAAATCACAAATGGAATCTGTTTTTGGACGAAATTTCTCTGATGTAGAAATTCATACGGGATCAAAAGCAAACAATCTTGCAGGCGAGTTGGGAGCAAGAGCCTTTACAGTGGGTAATCAAATAGGTTTTGCATCGAATCAATTTAAACCGGGAACTCCTTTTGGAGATGCCTTATTAGCTCATGAATTAGCCCACGTACAACAGCAGCAACAGGGAAGAAAATCTACCAACCTTAAATCCCCTAACCAGTTATCAGATAACCAGCTTATGGAAACTGAAGCAGACCAATCAGCAGTTTCAGTAGTTGGAAAACTTTGGGGAAGAACCAATGAGGTTATCGGCGAAATAGGAGATTTTATAAATCCGAATGCAAAAAGTGGTTTTGGAATTCAATCTTGTGATACCGAAATGATAACCGATGAACGGGCTATGGAAGTACGGTATGGAGATGAACGAGCAGAAGAGCTAACAGAATCTTATACTGTAGAAGAACTAGTTTTTATGCTGGATCAGCTCAATATGTATGGTGAAAATTATGATTCACGCAACACCGCTGTAACAACTTCAAGCTGCGCCGCTGCTTCCGGGACCCCTGATTTTCATTCTCCAAATCAAATAATTCGAGAGGCAAATACTTTGGATGAAGCGGTATCAAACGATCCCGAAACTTTTCAGAATGCATTGAACTTTGAGGAGTTGGAAATTCTCTTTTTGGTTAAATTTAAGGAGAGAGCTAAAGAAGAAACGTTACAACTACTTACATTAAACGAAAGCATTGTCCAGGGAGAAAAGGATCGTTATCTAGTGCCAAGTAATCAAGGAGGAATGCAATCCTTATATGATGCATTAGCACCTCTAAGAGCAATCGGCCAACGAATCGAGACTCAAAATGAGATTATTGATAGAGAAGCTGATTACGATCCTAAATTTGGCTTTAGAGATAGTCATCCTTCTGATGCGATCATTGAAGAATTGATTGAAGAAGTAAAACAAGAGCTTATTAGTCTGGGAGGAGAGTATCCAATCCTTCTGGACAAAGATTTACTAGAAGGGACACATGATACAATGCAAGGGTATCCAGCAGTTGGTCCTGGATATAAAATACTTTCAACATTTAGTAAATTAATATATGGTGATCAGGATGATCTAAGAGAAATTGTCACCGAAGTATCTGATGCCAGATTAGAGGATATCCAGGAAACAAGAGATGGATTGAATGATGACCCTTCTCGGGTTTACAATTTACCAGAAATTATCCAAGGAACTAAAATAAGATTGGGTATCCAGGAAAACTCTCTTGCAGATAAAATAGTTGAAAAGAAGAGATCCGATATAAGGCTAGAAACCATCTTTAGAAATCTTGCAGTGGCCGGATTAGGAATTACTCTTGGGTTGTTTACCGGAGGAACAGGAACAGTTGCCGTACTGGCAACAATGGGTTCGATTACTCTATCCGGGCTTCAATTGATGGAGAGTATAGATAACTATATTTTCGAGTCTGCAGCATCAGGAACAGCTTTTGATCGTGCTCAGGCAATATCACAAAATACGCCATCGCCATTATGGTTAGCCTTAGATATTATTGGTCTGGTTGGAGATTTAGCCGCTGGACTTAGAATAGCTAGGGCATTAGGAGAATCTGCTCAGGCCGCAAGAACTGCTGAAGATACGGCAGAGGCTATGGCTCAACTTTCTAACGATGCAGGTAGAGTTGGTAGAGAACTTGCAGGAGAAGGATTGGTAAGAAGTGCAGATGAGGTACAGGAAATGGCAGAAGCTTCTGTAAGAAGACAGCTTGCCCAAGATCAGGCACTTGGTGATGCTGCTAATGTTGATGCGTTAAGAGCCATAGATGCCGTAGTAGATAATCTTACCGAAGCAGAACGATTTGGCCTATTACAATTACCCGAGGTTTTACGTACCAGAGTATTAAGTAATTTAAGTTCTGATGTAATTAGAAGTATAGCAGGTGCATCGAGTAGGTCTCAGTCATTCAGAGGTGCAATGCAAGTCTTGCAAGATGGACTTAGCAATAATCAGGCATTTACCTCAATTCTTGAGAGTTTTATGAGATCGGGTAGTGGAGAAGGCTTCTTAAGAACCATGCGAGAAGTAGGGATTTCGGCTGATGATTTAAGAAGAATAGATTTTTCTAGAGTAACTACTTCTCAAGGGTATTATAATAAATTCAGAAACCAGGTATATGATTTATTAGGAAATAGAGTTACCTCAGACCTTGATAATATTTCTGATGTAACAAATCTGATTGGAGGCTTGCACTCTTCTCAACAAAGAGCAATAATAACGAGACTACTTAATCGTCTTCAAGAATCCGGAGAACTTCCTGCAGGGCTTGTAAGCCAGATTACGGCCTCTGCAGATCTAAGACGAATTTTAGCTTCGCATTCTTTTGACACAAGGCAAATGCTTACTTGGTGGAACGATTTTAACCGAACTAATCCTGGAGGTGCCTTTGCCGATTATGTTGAGCCTTTATCAGGGATTAGATTTAGAGGAAGACCTAACCCTAGATTGTCAGATTTCTTTAGCAGTTTAGGCTCTAATGCTACTGATCTGGAAAAGAATTTGTCATTATTGAATGTAACCGAACCCAGATTGGCAGAAGCCATTCGTACGGGAACAGGTTTACCTCAGCATTTGGCTCAAAGGTTACAAAGTATTCTGAACAACCCGGGTGTACGAGGTGCTGCTACCACTTTAAATGGTGGAGCTTCAAAAGTAAGGCAAGCTATGCGGGCAGAATTAGCACAACATATTGCCGGTCCTAGCGAACTTCAACAAGTAATGCAATTAATTAACGAACCAGGATTAAGAGGAAGTTTAGGAGAAGCTTACTTTGCGGCTAAACTTGCAGGTAGTGGTACCCGAGCCAGCGATCTTGCTCATGTGCCATTTTCACCAAGCGATATCCCCGGACTAACTCGTAATCCTTTTAGGCCAGACAGATTTAGACCAGGTGCCAGACGAAGTTTAGATATCAAAACGGGGTACGAAGGAACTCCAATTGATGTAGACCAGATGGCTAATTATAATAGGTTGTTTGAACAAAGCCAGGTTGCTGGAAGTACCGTGCAACAGCGCCTTAATGCCTTGTTTGGAACTCCTACAGGTGGAGGGTTAAGAGGACATGACTACCTGTTTTTACCGGGACCAGGAGGTAATGCAAGAAGAGCTGCAGAAGAGGCCTTAGATTTGATCCGTAGTACTATGGGGCAAGCTAGATCTAGATTTGCGGTGTATTTCCAGGATGCAGATGGTATCATTTATCAATTGTCTAGACGAATAGATGCTTCAACTGGGGATGAAGTTTTTGCGACACGTAGAATTGGAGGTAGATTACCAGATTAATATATAAATTTGAATGATATGAACAACAAAATAAAATTTTAATGAATATTATCGAACCTTTTGATGATCAATTGTATTTAGCCCTTTCTGTAATTCAGGAAAACAGAAAAGATATTCCTGCAGAAGAGGTTGAAAAAGTGATTAGTGTATTGAATAAAAATCCATTTTTACCACCTTCAGAAATGAGTATGGATATGAGGAAGAACTGGAGGCCTTTTAATCTTGATGAATTAGCCAAAAATTTAGGAGATAAGTTAGAATCTATAGTTTGGTTAAGAGCAAATGGTAGTCCGGGATGGAGCGGTTCTTTTTCTAAGAACCCAGTACAGAATACACTTAATTTAAATTTGCTTCCTGTTTTCTTTCAAAATGATTGGTTGCCTAAGTTTCGAGAATACATAAGAGAATTAACATTTGGGTTTAATGAATTTACGATTACCGTAGCTTCTGCAGATCAAGATACAATTTCAGATTTTTACCTCGAAAATGATTTGAATCCATTACCCTTACAAATTGGAATGTATCTTTCATGGTATAGTCTTGTGCCAGAAAAACAATACTCAAAATATTATAGTAAAGAAGTATTATTAAATGCTCCTTTCTATCATGTTGAAGCATTTGAAGACGGAACCATAGAAATGATTATACACCCCGACCCTTTTAAAGCATATGAAGAAAGTTATGCAAAAACAGTAATAGAAGTATCAAAATATTTAGATAAAAATAGAATGTAATACTAATAGTAAAACAATGAGTGTTTCAATTTCAAAATCATTTACTTTAACTCCTCCTTTACAATTAAATATAGGGAATAGGCGTTGGACAAGCTTTGTCCTGTATTTTTCAATAGGTTTTGTTTTTGCTCTAGTTTATGCTTGCGTTTTGGTAGTGATGCTTGAGTCCTTATCATTATGGATCAACGTTATTTTATTAGGCATTTCTTTGATTGGAACCCTATTGTTTTATTATGTTCATTACATCATTGTTGGAAATAGAATTCTTACATTTTTCCGTTATCAATTATTCTTGATCTTTTTTAATACAATTATTCTTTACTCTATTAATGAAAACATCCTATCACATTTAGATATTATAATTTTATCTATTGCAGTTATACAAGCATGGGGTCGTATAGGTTGTTTACATGCAGGATGTTGCTACGGTATTCCATGCGATTGTCGTTTTAAAATTCAATATGCCAAAGAACATATCAAATCTGGTTTCCCTGATTATCTAATTGGTGTTCCTCTTTTTCCTATACAGTTAGTAGAATCGATTGGTGTTTTTTTGATTATTTCATTTCTAACAATTGAAATGCTTTATTCTTATATCCCTGGGGAAGCTGGAATGACTTATCTGGTGATGTATGCTATGCTTAGGTTTTTTCTTGAATTGCGAAGGGCAGATACCCAAAGATCTTATTGGATGTCTCTTTCTGAAGCACAATGGGTATCAATTTTCACCTGTACCACCGTTTGTATTCTTTCGGTATTAAACCTTGTTCAGATACCTAACTATGTATTTTGGCTTACAGCCATACTTTTAGTAGTGAGTACAATATTGATTATTTCTAGATATGTAAGAAACCCTAAGTCATTTTTGCTGCATCCATTTCATATTAAAGAAATAGATAGACTAATAAAAAACACGTATGATAAATGTTTAAACGAAAAAGAGTTCCCCACTTGTTGCAAAATAGAGAGTACTTCTCAAGGTATCAACTATTCTTACGAGAAACTTGAAAAAGATTCCTCTGTCTATTTCATTTTTTCTTTTTCTTCTAACACCCATAAAATGCCTGATATTTTTATAAAAACATTGATGAAAATGATTCAAAATATATTTCGGGAATACGGTTTTTTTAGTTGTAAAACACCTAAAAAGGATGTTTTCCAATTTGTTTTTTTGAAATATAACTGAGAAGGCATTAGATAATTTAATTTTTAAACATAAAAAATAAAATCATGGCAACAAAAAAAACATACACACCGAGTAAAGCCCACCAATGGAATCGATTAACCTGCGATGCATTACACTATACAGGAGCGCCTCCTACAGTTGCTTCGAGGGCATTAGCGATGGTGCATACTGCGATGTATGATGCCTGGACTAATTATAACGATGGTGGTTGCGAGGTAAGCACTACTACTGGGAGTCGTTTAAAGCAACCCGATAGTCAATGCACTTCAGAAAACCGATCAAAGTCATATAGTCATGCTGCATATACTGTATTACAAGAGCTTTTTTGGTTACGATTACCACCAGAAAAGAAAAATATTTTTCGTGATTTCATGTGTGATTGTGGGTATGATCCAGATGATAAAAATTTAAAACCTTACAATGCCGTTGGGATTGGAAATTTATCAGCCAGATTAATATTAGAATGCCGCATGGGAGATGGTTCGAATCCACATGCAACACTACATTCCGGTAGTTTTTCTGATTTCACAGGATATCATCCTATTAACCCGCCAGAGCCTCAATCATTAAAGCATATAGATCGTTGGCAGCCAGAATTGCGAGATCACAAACCACAAAAATTTCTTACTCCACAATGGGGAGTAGTAAAACCTTTTTCATTATCCTGGGGAGGCCAGTTTAGACCACCTTCCCCTATAGAGTGCGATGAAAAAGGATTTGAAAAACAAGCTAAGACACTAATCGAATATAGTGCTAACCTTACAGATGAACAAAAAGTGATTGCAGAGTTTTGGGGAGGAATGCATGAAGATAAATTTGCCGACACATCAAACAGCGAAAAAGGTCCTTGGGCAACACCACCCGAGCAATGTTGTAGACAAGCTCGATATTTATCAAGAAAGTATAAATATAAAAATGCATATGATATCAAGATGTTTTTTGTACTATCTAATGCTTTGCTTGATGCTGGGATTGCTGCGTGGGATTGCAAAGTGTATTATGATTATGTACGGCCCAAATCACTTATTAATTCATTGTATAGAGGTAAAAAAATAGAGGCCTGGGGTGGACCTTGCGAAGGGACTAAAGAAATCGAAGGTGAAGATTGGATACCCTATGTACCAACACCGCCTTTTGCAGAGTATGTATCGGGACATAGTACATTTAGTGCAGCAGCCGATGAAGTGCTATACAGTTTTTGTGCCGATAGAGATTATGGAGAGTCGGTAATTATACCTAAAGGAGGCTCTAAAATTGAGCCTGGTTGTACACCTTGCGAGGATATTAAATTAACTTGGGTAACGTTAAAGGACGCAGCAAATCAAGCTGGGATTTCAAGACTGTACGGAGGGATCCACTTTATTGATGGTGACTTAGAAGGTAGAAAATTAGGTAGTAAAGTAGGATGCGAGGTATGGGACAAAGCATGTCAATATTTCAATGCAGAGTTGGGTTAAGACAACTTCTTGAAAAAGAGATGTATAACCAACGATAAGAGGTGTTTTTTAGAATAGGTTTATGTATATTTATATAGATGTATTCTTTGATAGAAAAAATAGAATACAATACTATAATGAAAGTAATCTCAGTAGCAAATTTTAAAGGAGGAGTAGGTAAAACCACAAGCGCAATTAATCTGGCAGCAGGATTAAAGAAGAAAGGTAAAAAAGTATTGTTGATTGATGTAGATCCACAAGCTAATCTTACGCAATCGTTAGGCATAATTGATACGATCGAGGATTCAATTTATACCGTCTTGCATAAAGAAGCTTTTGGTGAAAAAACAAAAATCACCGATGTTATGATTACCGCTTCAGGATTAGATGTAATACCCTCTTCTCTTGATTTAGCGGGGGCAGAGTTGGAATTAGCTAGTGTATATGGGCGAGAACAAATACTTTCGCAACTAATTAAGCCTCTTAAAGAGTATGATTTTGTATTTATAGACTGTCCTCCTTCGATGGGCATGTTAACCGTTAATGCATTAGTAAGTAGTGATTACGTATTAATACCGCTACAAGCAGAATTTTTACCTTTAAAAGGAGTCAAGAGCTTTTTAAATCACTTCGAATTAGTGAAGAAACTAAACAAAAAAATTGAACTGTTAGGATTTGTACTTACTAAATATGATTATCGAAAAAGAATGAATCAACAAGTAAAACAGGATCTGGAAAAAGAGTTTTCTGAGAAAATGATCTTTAAAACACATATTCGAAGCAATATAGCCTTAGCAAATGCCCAGGAAAAGGGAATGGATATTTTTAAATATGATAAAAACTCAAACGGAGCTGAAGATTATAAAAAGCTTACTGTAGAGTTTCTGTCAAAATTTTAGTTAAACAAAAATGGAGAAAGATGAAAAATGTATTTTCTAATAGTTGGAAAAAAAATCCACACAGTAATGAGGGAAAAGAAAATAAAGAAACCCCTTTCTTTTCTAAGGACAGTAAGAAACCATTTTTTAATATAGTAAATGGGGGAGCAGTACAAACTAAACTTACCGTAGGTCAGCCAGGGGATAAGTATGAAAAAGAGGCAGATACTATGGCCGATGCCGTGGTAAATAATACTTCAAAACCGGATATACAAAACAAAGAAATAAGCAGTATACAACGAGAATCATTAGCTACGCCACAAGAAGATGAAAAATTAGGTACCGCAGAGCAACGAATGGAAGAAGATAAACTGGTACAAGAAAAACCCGAAATCCAGAAAATGGGCGGTGAAGAGGAAGAAGAATTGCAAGCAAAACCCGAAATCCAGAAAATGGGTGGTGAAGAGGAAGAAGAATTGCAAACAAAACCCGAAATCCAAAGAATGGGTGGTGAAGAGGAAGAAGAATTACAAACAAAGAGTACCTCTAAAACTAATAGTCAAACTGCAAGCGCAAAGGTGTCTCAGCAAATTAAAAGTAAATCTGGCAAAGGCAGGAGCTTACCAACAATCACAAAAGCAGAAATGGAATCTTCCTTTGGGCAAGATTTTAGTGGCGTAAATATCCATACAGATCAAGAGGCTGTTGCAATGAACAAAGAGTTAGGTGCCCAAGCGTTTACCCATGGTAATGATGTATATTTTAATTCAGGAAAGTACAATCCCGATTCTAGTACGGGTAAGCATTTATTGGCGCACGAGTTAACTCATGTGGTACAGCAAAATGGTAAAAAAAAATCCTGAAAAAAGGAGAGCAGGATAAAAAATCAGGACGTTTTACTGATAATTATATTTTCAAAACGAAAAGTAAATTCTACAGAAAAGTTAGGAAAGCGGTTAAAGATGGACCTCTAACAGATGATGAAATAAAAAAGTTAAAGAAATTTGCTCTAAAAAAGAATGAAACAGTTAAGCATGTTGAACTTTTATTAATGGCCGCAATGCGTCAACAAAGTAATGTAGATGCTTTATTGGCGAATAAAAAAAAACGACTAATAATCTCTATGAAGACTATACCTGTTGCTGATCAAAACCATGTAATGAATATTGATAGAGGGAGGTTATCTAATAGAATCGAAAAACTGATTAATAAGCGATATTCTTTGATGAAAGATTTAATGTTTGAACCCGATAAACGCAAAAAAGAAATCGTTTCAGTAAATAAACAAATAAATTATTTGGCTTTAAATAAAATAAGAGAAATAGATAAAAAGTCAAAATCACCCCAAGGGAAAGATTTAATTTTAGAAATGTCAAAATCGGGTATTCAACCTGGGAATGTGCTAATGGCTATGTATAATGCGGCATCAGATAATACTCCTGCAGATCAAGTAATGGCAGGAATTACGTACATAGTTGCTGCCGGTGCTAATCACCCAATGGCTAGAAAATTACTGAATGGCGCAATACATGTTGATGCCTTATCACCCAAAAAATATAAAAAAATACAAGGTGGTGAAAGAGCCTCATACCAGATTTTAACATCTGGAGATAAGAACAAAGCGAACACTATATATATCCCTACAAATGTTCAATTGTCTTCTATAAGGGATAGGGCAACTATCATTCATGAGTTAACACATGCCGATGATGATTTTAATACAACTTCTAATAAAGAGGTGAACGAACTTGATTTTGAGGCAAAGGCATACAAAGAAGAAGTCAAATATTTTATGGGCGAGTATATAAAAGAGCAAAACAAAGACATTAATGAGTTAAAGATAGGCGGTACCGGATTGGATTTTTTTGATAAAAATTTAAATCCCATACGCTATTGGGCTCTTATAGATGTAATGAAGAATAGCACAGTTTTGAGAAATAGATATTTAAAACATTTTGTAGGAGAAAGCTTTTATCAGAATATCGAAACCGATTTGGCTTCAAAATTTAGCGCAAATACAAATTTGAGAATAGCACTAACAGCAGCCGGATATAGCTCACAAAGAAATATCGAACTTATTACCAAACAAGGGCATTTTTATCATGGTAAATTATAAACATATTAATTAATAGAAAATGGCAGAAGTATTAGAGTTTAAATACCTTAAAGAATTAATCCAATATCGTTTGGATTCTTATTTTAATACAGAAAATAATACTCTTGCTCCAGAATTGCCGCACATAAGTACATGGGATCTAGCGGTTCCGCAAATGTTTGAAAATGCTGATCTAACTGATCCTGAAAAAATCACTTTATTACTAGCTTTATGTCCTCATGTTCATAGCAATTTATTAGATAGTATTATACAAAATAAATTATCTTCTACGGGAGACTTTCCGCAATTAGGAGGAATACGAGGTAAAAATTTCAGAGGTTTTTTACCTACAGGAGAAACTGCCTTATTTTTATTGGCAGGAGATGATTTAGAAAAGAGAAAAGAAATCCAGGGATTTTTTGACCCAGATCATTTCTTTGCAGCACATCGTATTCTTTGGTTAGAAGAACCTCCAGAAGGTGAGCCTAGGATGAGTGGAAAAATCGTATTCTCACAAGAATATGTTGAGCTTTTAGCATTAGGAAAAGTGAGTAGGCCTGCTTTTAGTATGAAGTTTCCGGCACAAATCATAGAAACTGAAATGCAGTGGGATGATTTAGTACTAAGCGAAGAGACCCATTTACAAATCCAGGAACTACAAACCTGGATTACCCATGGTAATACCTTACTTAATGATTGGGGGATGTATAAAAAACTGAAACCTGGATATAGAGCATTGTTTCATGGTCCTCCGGGAACTGGTAAAACATTAACTGCAAGTTTGCTAGGTAAGTATACTGGTAAAGATGTATATAAGATAGATCTATCTATGGTCGTCTCTAAATTTATAGGCGAAACAGAGAAAAATTTGGCTAACTTATTGGCTAAAGCAGAGAAAACGGAAAACATTCTATTCTTTGATGAAGCTGATGCTTTATTCGGTAAACGAACGAATGTAAGAGATGCACATGATAAATATGCCAATCAGGAAGTGTCATATTTATTACAAAGAATAGAAACATATAAAGGATTGGTTATTCTGGCTTCAAACTTAAAAAGCAATATAGATGATGCTTTTGTAAGACGATTTCAGTCTATTATCCATTTTCCACTACCAAAAATGTCTGAACGATTAATAATATGGAAAAAAGCTTTTCCGTCAATTATCAGATTTCATTCAGATGTTGATCTTGTGCAGATTGCGCAACGGTATGAATTGTCTGGTGCCGAGATAATGAATATCGTACAATATGCTTGCTTATGTTCTTTAAATATGAATAAAAAAACAATATACCAGTCTGATATCGTGACTGGGGTCCAAAGAGAATTCCAAAAAGGAGGTAGGGTAATGAGATAATACTACACCAAGTCCCGATTTATGCTATAGTGATACACCAACGATAACACCAATTCCCACGCCACCAATAGCAAAAAGTATTTTTTCGAATGCACTTTTTCTACGTTGTCTTTTAGTGCTTTTTTCAACAATATCAAGACTACTAGTTGCTTTTTCGAGGCTATTTATGGTATAGTCTAATGCCTTTTGTGTATGGATTAGAGTAGCTTGAGTTTTTTGGTAGATTATTTGATCCAAACTGTCGGTTTTCGAAAAATTGGATTTTAACTGGGTTTCTAATCTTTCATTACGTTGTAACGTTGCAGTATAATTTTTGTCAATTTCGTTGTATATAGAGTCTTTGCGTTTCATAATTTTAAACCTGTCCTTCATTCTATTATAAGAGGTAGAATTCAGAAGATAAACAGCTGATGTTCGAAAAATATAAGGAGCATTTTTCTTTACCAAATAGGGTACACCTTCTCTATTAGCGTAAGATTCAGGAATTTCATAGGCCTTTAAAGAATCTAATTCAACGATCTGTAAGTCTTGCCCGTAAGAAATTGAAATGAAGCATATCGAAAAAATAAAAGAATATGAGTTTTTCATGATGTTAGATGTTGTGTGATTGATCAACTTTATTGTATATAATTCTACAGGCCAAATAGACTGTCTAATAATTTTGTTTCTACTGTTATTTTATCCTGGATTGCTTTTAAAGAATCCTTCAGTTCCATTTTCTGTTTCCAATCGATTGCATTTTTCTGTCCAAAATCAACTAATAATGAATCACGTTTATGGGTGACCAGATCTTTCTGAAGTTTTAATTTATTTATTTCCTTCAAAGAACTTTTTAACTTAGACTTGGTTGCGGCTAATGTATCCTTAGAAATTTCTAATTCTTTCCTGGCCCTGTCCAATTCGGATTTAATAATTTTCCAATTGGATCCAGAGCT
Source organism: Aquimarina penaris (assembly GCF_040786285.1). Classification (NCBI taxonomy): domain Bacteria; kingdom Pseudomonadati; phylum Bacteroidota; class Flavobacteriia; order Flavobacteriales; family Flavobacteriaceae; genus Aquimarina; species Aquimarina penaris. Next base: position 182,627 of record NZ_JBFMKQ010000001.1, on the reverse strand, counting down.
AAATGTCATATAACCAATAATAACCAAAAATAAGAGTGCTACAATCTGAAGAATAGTGTTTGTATTAATGTTTTTCATGAGGTATATTATGTTAATAGATGTTTTTAATGAACTCCAACAATATCCAGTACAGCTTTAGTATCGTTTCCCATGGTCTGATGAAATATATTAAGTGTATTTCTGCTATTAGTAACATCGAGCTCATTATCATTATTGATATCAGATAAATTACTGCCGATGGCTATGCATCCATTAAGCTGAGTATGAAAGTTGGCTACATGAATTTTAGTTTCATTTCGGTTAGGAACCCCCTTTAATTCCCACAGATCTTTTTCAAAACGAGGTGAGAATTCTTTAACAATTTGATAGGTTCCAGCCGGAACACAAGAAATATTTTTTTGATTATCACGCCAGGCCAATTCTAACGAGAAGCACTCAAAAACAGGAATCCCGCTCTCATCAAAAATATACAGCTTACCTAAAACCTCATTTTCGGTATAGGTTTGTCGCTGAATTATAATTTGCTTCATGACTTTTATAAGTTGGTTGTTCAATTCAAGAAGTGAATTGATAAGTAAATTTAAGTATTTTTTTTGTTATAAACGAGGGGGATAAACCCCTAAAGAATAGAGTGTAAATTATTGATTTTTAGTATCTTCTAGTAAATTGGTTTGATGATTTATTGTTTGGTTAAAAGAGATGCGTATTCTGCGAAAATTATCTGCCAATTTTAAAAGGTTTAGCATATTGAGTTTTTTGATAAGAATTAGCATGTAATTTCTTCGTTATTTTATTTAATTGTACATTAGCCCAACCTCAAAACTTTTAAAATATGTCAGAATTTTGGCTCTATATTAAGCTAGGCTTTGGTCACGTATTAGATTGGAATGCCTATGACCACATCTTGTTTTTAGTTGTGCTTACCATTGGGTATTCTCTTGATAATTGGAAACGAATATTACTCTTAATCACTCTTTTCACAGTAGGACATACGATTTCTTTATTTTTGGCTACTTATAATGTGGTATCAGTAAATTCGAGATTAGTAGAATTTCTAATTCCTTTGACTATACTGGCCACAGCAATATTTAATGTGTTAACTGGTAAAAGCGGTTCAAAAAGCAGTAAGATTGGAATTTTGTACGGAGCAACGATCTTTTTTGGATTAATACACGGATTAGGTTTTTCTAGTTATTTTAAGGCAGTAAGTAGTAATGTGAGTTCTAAAATCTTACCCTTAATAGAGTTTGCTCTTGGTATAGAAATCTCGCAAATCATCGTCGTTTTGATTGTCGTTTTGATTAGCTTTATTGCACAAACCTTTTTAAGGTTTTCTAAACGAGATTGGATTCTTATTGTATCTTCAATTGTAATAGGAATGGTTATTCCAATGCTCATCGCTAATAAAATTTGGTAATTAAGTAAGAGTTTGAGTTGTATTTGCCACATGGTAATAATATATTCGTACTTTATACTGTTAAGAATATACTAGTCATTCTGCCCTATGTCTAAAAAAAAACAACTTAAATATGATAAAGCTTATCTACGGATCGCAAGAGAATGGGGTAAATTATCGCATTGCGAACGAAAAAAAGTTGGAGCGGTTATTGTAAAGGATAGAATGATTATCTCAGATGGATTTAATGGTACACCAACCGGTTTTGAAAATCCATGTGAGAACGAAGAAGGATATACAAAGTGGTACGTATTGCATGCCGAAGCAAATGCAATCTCAAAGGTTGCATCATCAACACAGTCGTGTAGAGATGCTACGTTATACATTACGTTATCACCATGTAAGGAATGTAGTAAACTGATTCACCAAGCGGGTATAAAACGCATAGTGTATCAGATCGATTATAAAGATAATTCCGGGTTAACGTTTCTTGCAAAAGCCGGAGTAGAAATAGAACAGATTACGGATTTAGAAGAATAATGGGATATTCAAAAAAATACTTGCCTTTATTTTTAGGTTTGGCAGTTGGAGCGGGAGTGTTTTTAGGTAGTAAACTTGATTTCAGCAGTAACCCTTCGGCTAAGCTTTTTTCCTCTAATGCAAAAAAAGAAAAGTTAAATAGGTTAATCGATTATATCGATTACGAGTATGTAGATGAGATCAATACAGATAGTATTGTTGAAGTTACGGTAAATAGAATTTTAGAAAATTTAGATCCTCATTCTGTATACATTCCACCAGAAGAACTCGAAGGAATTACCGAGAGTATGCAAGGAGATTTTATAGGTATTGGAGTTACTTATTACCCTTATAAAGATACGATATCGATAATCAATACTATAAAAGGAGGGCCTAGCGAAAAATCTGGAATTCAAGCCGGAGACAGAATTTTGATGGCAGATAATGACACTCTTTATGGCGAAGGCCTGATACGAGATGGGTTAGCCAATAAATTAAAAGGAGAATTAAATAGTCAAGTACAGCTTAAGGTATATAGAAGAGGTAAAGGAACTTTTGATGTGTTATTAAAAAGAGGTAAAGTACCTCTTCAAAGTGTCGATGCAGCATATATGCTAGATGATATGTTGGGATATGTTAAGGTAAATCGATTTGCAGAAACCACATATAAAGAGTTCAAAAAGGCAATGGCAACATTACTTGATGAAGGTGCAAAAAGTATAGTCATTGACCTTAGAGATAATGGAGGAGGGTTTATTGCACCGGCTTTGAAAATGGCAGATGAATTTCTTAAAGATGATGTCCTTATTATGTTTACTAAAAATAAAAAAGGAGCCATCGAAAATAACTATGCAACGAATAAAGGGAGCTTTGAAAAAGGAAAAATTTATGTGCTAATTAATGAGAATTCGGCATCTGCCAGCGAAATTTTTGCAGGGGCAATTCAAGACAATGATCGAGGGGTTATTGTAGGGAGGCGTTCTTATGGTAAAGGACTTGTTCAAAGAGAGATGGCCTTGGGTGACGGAAGCGCAGTGAGACTAACAATTTCTAGATACTATACTCCAACGGGGCGTTCTATACAAAAACCGTACATTAACGGAAATAAAGAATATTTTAATGAGTACCTGGAGCGCTATAAAAATGGCGAACTGCAAAGTGCAGACAGTATTCAGGTGGCGGATTCTTTAAAATTTAAAACACCAGGAGGTAAGACAGTCTATGGTGGGGGAGGTATTATACCAGATATCTTTGTTGGTAAGGATACAACCCGAGTAGGAGAAACACTTAATTATTTGTTGAGGTCAGGTTTCATGGGGCGTTATGTGTTTGAAGAAGAATTAGATGTAAAACGAACTTTTTATAATAACTTGTCTGAACTAGAGTTTAGAGAACAAATTAATATCGATGATGCTTTTGCCGAAGGGTTTTTAATATACGCAAGAAAAAGAGGAGTCGAAATAGAGTTGAGAAATTATAAAAATCAATTAAAAAAGTATCTTAAGGCTATTATGGCACAACAGCTATTTGGCACTGGTGAATTTGAAAAAATTATAAATAATGATGATGCGATGATAAATAAAGTAGTATCACTCTCTAAGCGAAAGTAATTATACCCCCTAAATATGTCAGAACTAGAAGAATATTTAATTGCTATTGCAATTTGCTCTCCACTTTTTTTCTTTATTATTGCGGTCGCTTTTAGGCTATTGGATAATAGTGCTGCGATTTTTTTAAAGCATGATATCTTAGTCGATACTTCTTATGTTTCTGGCGATATTATAAGAGAACATATAAACAGTTCGGGAGATGTTAAACTTACAAAATCCTTAAAGAGAGCTTTGTTATTTAGGAAACTGCATAACTTCTTTATGATTTTAATGGTGGTGTCTATCCCACCAGTAATTATTGCCTGCTTTTTTGTATTTTGACAACTTATTTTCTCTTTTTTTTCTGTTGAATCTTTCTGGAAATCAATAAAATTAACATTAAAAGAATAACACAAGCAGGTGCAATAACACCAATAAGAGCAGTTTTACTATCACCAGAAAATAAGTTGTCAAAATCTAAATGTGTAGCATTATAGATCATCAAACCCGCAGCTATTGTTATTAATATATATATGAAATATTTCAATCTGTAGTATTTTGTAGTTATCTTTCTTTAAAATAGTCCTTTGATATTGGTAGCAAATAATTTAACTGCGATTGCAAGCAAAATCACTCCAAATATCTTTCTTACCACATTAATCCCTTGTTTGCCCAAAACCTTTTCGATTTTACCCGAAGATTTTAATACCAGGTATACAAAGATGATATTGATTATTATAGCAATTACAATATTAATAGGTTGATATTCTGCCCTTAATGAAAGTATAGAGGTCATTGTACCTGCACCAGCAATTAAAGGGAATGCAAGAGGAACAACAGCAGCTGTCTCTGGGGCATCATCCCTATATAATTGAATGCCTAAGATCATTTCTATAGCTAGAAAGAAAATAATAAAAGACCCGGCAACGGCAAAAGAATTAACATCGATTCCAATTAGACTTAGAATTTCTTTACCAACAAATAAGAAAAGAATCATCAATATAGCAGCTACTATCGATGCTTTCTCGCTTTGAATATGGCCTACTTTTTTTCGTAAATCTATAATAATTGGGATACTTCCTACAATATCTATAACCGCAAATAATATCATACTTGCAGTTAATATTTCTTTTAGGTTAAAGTTCATAAATGGATGGTTTCAAAATTTATGCAAATGTAAATAGACTTTATTTGATAAAGGTATTATAAAAAGCTTAATAAATTGTAAAAAATATATCACATAAGAATTATATTAGCGCCATGTTTCAACTAGGAAAAACTATAGTTTCAGAAGATATTATCGGAAAGGATTTTGTGTGTAATCTCTCTGCATGCAAGGGGGCATGTTGTATTGATGGGGAGGCAGGAGCACCACTCGAAGAATCCGAAACTCAGAAATTGAAAGAGATATATCACATAGTTAAGCCTTACTTACGTAAAGAAGGTATTGAGGCAATCGAGCATCAAGGGGTTTATGTTAAAACTCAAAACGGAGAGTTAGAAACACCATTAATTAACGGTGCTGATTGTGCTTATGTAATCTTTGATGAAAAAGGGACAGCTATGTGTGCTATCGAAGAAGCATATAATCAAGGAGAAATTGATTGGAAAAAACCAGTTTCATGTCATCTTTACCCGGTTCGTGTGCAAGATTATACCGAGTTTTCGGCGGTAAATTACCATCAATGGGAGATTTGCGATGATGCGTGTACACTAGGAAAAGAATTACAAGTACCAATCTACAAATTTGTAAAAGAAGCATTGATCCGAAAATTTGGTGAAGACTGGTATATCGAACTTGAAAAAGTTGCCACAGATTTTAAAAAATAATAACACTTTTTCTACGCAAAATTCATAAAATTTAAAATTTTCGTAACCTTTTTGTTAAAAAAAAGGGGATTTTTCCCGTTACGGGTTTACCGTAAATTCATTCATTTTTATCTTTTTATTTTTTTGCTCAAAAAACACTGTCAGCAATTGAAAAACTTGAACTTTTTAAAAATATCATCAACATTTTTTTTATCTTTTTAAAAATTAATATACTGATAATCAGTATATTGTGTATTTTTTTGTAAAAGGGGATTTTTCCCGTAAATATACTCCGTGTTGAAAACTTGTTGAAAACGTTTACTAACTTTTGGTAGAACTTTTGACCTATTTCTTGATCTTTGTAAGACCCTTGAAAGAGAAAAAAACACCAAGAAAAGTTAAAAAAACTGAGATGAGCGCCGTAGAACCTATTTTGCAAGAAAACAAAGATCGATTCGTAATTTTTCCAATTCAACATCATGATATTTGGGAATGGTATAAAAAATCGGAAGCTAGTTTTTGGACTGCAGAAGAAATAGACTTGCATCAAGATATAACAGATTGGTCTACTAAGCTTACCGATGACGAAAAATATTTTATCAAACATATTTTGGCATTTTTTGCAGCTTCAGATGGAATTGTAAATGAAAATCTGGCAGAAAATTTTGTAAACGAAGTACAATACAGCGAAGCAAAATTCTTCTATGGTTTTCAGATCATGATGGAAAACATTCATTCTGAAACGTATTCATTACTTATCGATACCTATGTTAAGGATGAAAAAGAAAAAGATATTCTATTTAATGCAATTGAAAATTTTCCTGCAATTAAGAAAAAAGCAGATTGGGCATTACAATGGATCGAATCTGATTCTTTTGCAGAACGATTAATTGCGTTCGCCGCAGTAGAAGGAATTTTCTTCTCTGGAGCATTCTGTTCTATTTTTTGGTTAAAGAAACGTGGTTTAATGCCAGGACTTACATTTTCAAATGAATTAATTTCTAGAGACGAAGGAGTACACTGTGATTTTGCCGTTCACCTTCATAATAAACATTTAGTAAATAAAGTACCAAAAGAAAGAATTAGAAGTATCATCGTAGATGCTCTTAATATCGAGAGAGAATTTATTACAGAATCACTTCCCGTAAGTTTGATTGGAATGAACTCTAAATTGATGACGCAATATCTAGAATTTGTTACCGATAGATTGTTGGTAGAATTAGAATGCGAAAAAGAATATGGTACTGCAAATCCATTTGACTTTATGGATATGATCTCATTACAAGGAAAAACAAATTTCTTTGAAAAAAGAGTTTCAGAATACCAGAAAGCAGGAGTACTTAATAACGATACCGGAGATAATAAAATAAGTTTTGATGCCGATTTTTAGATAATTGTCATTCCGGCGAAAGCTGAAGGAATCCAAAATCCTATCAAAACAACAATATATTCATTCTGAGCTAGTCAAAAACGTTTCTTCTGTTTATTTCAGATTAGCTCAGTTTGATACAGCTTTATAACAAAAAGAAAGGGACGAAAGTCAAAAAATTATATTTTACGTGTAGAATCACTCTAGCTTTAAGATTTAGAGACTTCTTCTTAGTAACATGTTTCTAGCAGGTGAAATATAATTTTTTGGTATTCAAATAGTAGAATTAGTAACACGAATTAACATCAACTTCTTCGCAAGAAGAAAATTTAAAAACCAAAAAGTAGTATGTATGTAGTAAAAAGAGATGGGCATAAAGAACCAATTATGTTCGACAAGATTACCGCAAGGGTAAGAAAATTATGTTATGGGCTTAATTCATTAGTTGACCCTGTAAAGGTGGCGATGAGAGTGATAGAAGGACTGTATGATGGTGTTACAACTAGCGAATTAGATAATCTGGCTGCAGAAATTGCTGCAACCATGACGATAACGCACCCTGATTATGCAAAACTTGCGGCTCGTATCTCTGTTTCTAATCTGCATAAAAATACAAAGAAGACCTTTTCTGAAGTAGTTACAGATCTCTATGAGTATGTAAATCCAAGAACAGGTAAAAAAGCACCTTTGATTTCTGATGAAGTATATGATGTAATTGCAGCTAATAAAGAAAAGCTTGACTCTACTATCATCTATAATCGCGATTTTGGTTATGATTATTTTGGTTTTAAAACATTAGAGCGTTCATACTTGCTTAAGATTAACGGTAAAATAGCAGAGCGTCCACAACATATGTTAATGAGGGTTTCTATAGGGATTCATCTTAATGATTTAGATGCAGCTATCGAGACATATGAGTTAATGTCTAAAAAATATTTTACACACGCTACGCCTACATTATTTAATTCGGGGACACCAAAACCACAGATGTCATCTTGTTTCTTGTTAACAATGCAAGACGATAGTATTGATGGGATATACGATACATTAAAACAAACGGCTAAGATTTCACAATCTGCTGGTGGTATCGGATTATCTATTCATAATGTACGTGCTACAGGATCATACATTGCAGGAACCAATGGTACATCAAATGGTATTGTACCAATGCTTAGAGTTTATAACGATACTGCACGTTATGTTGATCAAGGAGGAGGAAAGCGTAAAGGTTCTTTTGCGATCTACGTAGAGCCATGGCATGCAGATATTTTTGATTTTCTGGATCTGAAGAAAAATCATGGTAAAGAAGAAATGCGTGCACGTGATTTGTTCTATGCTATGTGGATCCCTGATTTATTCATGAAACGAGTACAGGATGATGCAGAATGGACACTAATGTGCCCAAATGAATGCCCGGGATTATTTGATATCCATAGTGATGCGTTTGAAAAAGAATATTTACGTTTTGAAGCCGAAGGAAAAGGACGTAGAACCATAAAAGCCAGAGAGCTTTGGGAAAAGATCTTAGAATCTCAGATCGAAACCGGTACACCGTACATGTTGTACAAAGATGCTGCAAACCGTAAATCTAATCAGCAGAACCTGGGTACGATCCGTTCATCAAATCTATGTACAGAGATTTTAGAATATACTAGTCCAGATGAGGTTGCAGTATGTAATCTAGCTTCTATTGCATTGCCCATGTTTGTGAAAAATGGAGAGTTTGATCACAAAGAACTGTTTAGAATAACAAAGCGGGTGACTAAAAACCTAAATAAGGTAATTGATCGTAACTATTATCCGGTAAAAGAAGCAGAAAACTCTAATATGCGCCATCGTCCTGTTGGATTAGGAGTGCAAGGGTTAGCAGATACGTTTATCCAGTTGCGTATGCCTTTTACAAGTGATGAGGCTAAGAAATTAAACCAGGAGATTTTCGAAACCTTATATTTTGCTGCGGTAACAGCATCTATGGAAGAAGCCAAAGCAGATGGCCCGTACCAGAGTTATAAAGGTTCTCCGATCTCTAAAGGAGAGTTTCAATATAACCTGTGGGGTATAAAAGATGAAGAATTAAGTGGTCGCTGGGATTGGGCAAAATTGCGTAAGCAGGTGGTTAAAACCGGAGTGCGTAACTCGTTATTAGTAGCACCAATGCCTACAGCATCTACCTCTCAGATTTTAGGAAATAATGAAGCATTTGAGCCATATACAAGTAATATATATACCAGACGTGTACTATCTGGAGAGTTTATTGTAGTAAATAAGCATTTACTTGAAGATCTAGTGAAGTTAGGGTTATGGACAGATGAGCTTAAAGATGCTATTATGCGCGCAAATGGATCAATACAAAACATTGATGTCATTCCGCAAGATCTTAAAGAGCTTTATAAGACCGTTTGGGAATTAAGTATGAAAGATATTATCGATATGTCTCGTCATAGAGGATATTTTATCGATCAGTCTCAGTCTCTAAATCTGTTTATGGAAGGCGCAACAATGGCAAAATTAACCTCAATGCATTTCTATGCATGGAAAAGCGGATTGAAAACAGGAATGTATTACTTAAGAACAAAATCTGCCGTTGATGCGATTAAGTTTACGGTTAAAAAAGAGAATAAAGAAGAACCAAAACCAGAGCAAGTAGCAGTAGCAGCAGCTCAGGTAATGGAAGCTCAAGCTGCAAAGGCAGAGCCAAAAGAAGAGCCGGTTGCTGCAGAAGGAACGGCGCTTACTCCAGAAGAACTTCGTGCAATCATTGCACAATCTAAAGAAGGCGAAGGAGACGATTGTTTAATGTGTGGGTCTTAGACCTAGATTTATATAGGGTAAAAAGGGAAGTCATCTTAGGGGATGCTTCCCTTTTTTGTATATTCGAATTTTCTTAAAAATATGATGAATTGGGAACAACTTCTGTCCTTAAAACGACAAGGAGATAAAAATAAAAGATTACGTAAAGAACAAGACGAAACTCGACTAGGTTTTGAAGTAGATTATGACCGCATTATCTTTTCTTCTGCGTTTAGAAGCTTGCAGGATAAGACACAGGTAATTCCACTGTCTAAAACCAGTTTTGTACATACGCGATTAACTCATAGTTTAGAAGTATCGGTAGTAGGTCGATCTTTGGGTAGAGTAGTGGGTAAGAAGATTCTAGAAAAACACCCACACCTTGCAACCATTCATGGGTATCAGTTTAATGATTTTGGTGCCATTGTAGCAGCAGCAGCATTAGCACATGATATTGGGAATCCGCCTTTTGGTCATTCTGGAGAAAAAGCTATCGGAGAATACTTTAAAACGGGAAGCGGTAATCGTTACAAAAATCAATTGACTCCAAAACAATATCAGGATCTGATCGATTTTGAAGGCAATGCTAATGGATTTAAGATTCTTACCGAATCCCGAGAAGGAATAGAAGGAGGACTTAGATTGTCTTATGCCACATTGGGAGCTTTTATGAAATACCCTAAGGAGTCATTACCCAAAAAACCAACCCCACATATTGCACATAAAAAATTTGGGTATTTTCAGAATGAAAAACTTTTTTTTAATGAAGTGGCAGAAGAAATAGGGTTGCTAAAACACAGCGTAGGGGATGAGATTACATATAGCCGACACCCGTTAACCTTTTTGGTTGAAGCCGCAGATGATATTTGTTATACCATTATCGATTTTGAAGATGGTATTAATCTAGGGTTGATTGATGAAGAATATGCCTTAGAGTATCTTATTAAATTGGTTAAGGATTCGATTAATACTTCAAAATATAATAAACTGGCTACTACGGCAGATCGTTTGAGTTACTTGCGCGCATTAGCTATTAATACATTAATACAAGAAGCCGCAAGTGTTTTTATAGAAAACGAAGAACAGATCCTATCTAGTAATTTTGATATAGCATTGATTGATAAAAGTAAGTACGAAGCTCAGATCAATGATATTATCAAAATTAGTGTCGAAAAAATATATCAAAGTCAAGAGGTAATCGAAAAAGAGATTGCAGGATACGAGATTTTGGCAACGTTACTTGATAGATATTGTGTAGCTACCGATAATTATAATGAAGAGCAAAGCTCAAATTATGATAAGCTTATTTTAAGAGCCGAAGGAGATAATTTTGATTACAAAAATGAAGATTTATATACTAGACTAATAAGTATCAGTAATTATGTAGCTAGTCTTACAGATGGCAACGCATTGTTGAAATTTCAGAAAATAAGAGGTTTACAGTTATAGTAAAAAGAGCTGCCTGATTGTTACAGACAGCTCTTTTATGAACCTATTAATTGTAAAGACCATGGGCCACACAATATTCTATAATCTCCTTGTCTGATTTTGAAACGTACTCTTCTGGGATATAAAACAACTTATAGATAGAAAGATCTCCATACCCGAATAAATTATTGGGAAGTTTTTGCCACCCCATTCGAAAATATTCGTAAGTAATATAGTCAAGTTTTATGATTGCCTGATCTATATATTTTTCTTTAATTGTATACTCTGTCCCTTCAGTATACGCTGCGCTACAATCTACTAATACATAATCATTTTTCTGATTAGAGTTTATTAAGGTAACATGCTCGCTGTCATGAGTGGATCTATCGGCTTCATCAGAATCTATTTCTAATGTTACTTTATTCTCTTCTTTACCATTTTGGATAATAGATACATCATACTCATTTTGTTCTAAGTATATATGACCTACTTTAGCGGTAACAGATCTTACTAATTCGTTATTTACATGAATATTCAGACTATCCTTAGCAGGATTTAATAGTAAAACTTTAGCAGCGATATCAACTGGAAAATTTTTGGAACATGATAAGAATGTAAAACTTATCATTAGGACAAATACAAGTGTAATTCTAGTCATTTTTTGAAGTTTTAGTAAATACTGTTATTATTTTTACATTATCCCTGCTTATATAGGTTAAAGTCAATTCATCATTATTAATAGCCATATATGTAAATGTAATTTTGTCTCTGTATTGTTCTTTTAATCGAAGCATATTCTCAGATACCACAGCGTAATCGCCTTGATATTGTCCTTTCCCTCTAAAGGGTATTGATTCAAAATAATAGTCATTGGCTATTTTGTTAAGCTCACTATCTACAGAATAGGTTAAGTCTTTATCAAAATTGATGACGAATTTGGTTTTTTCCATAGTGTATTTTTTTTCTTTAATAACTATAGATTTAGCGGTCCATTCTCCAACAATATCCTCTGTGTATTGGTAACTGTCATACCCACAAGAAAGTATTGTTGCAGAAATAAGAAGTAGAATTAAGTATCTCATTGATTAGTTGTTTTTATTAAAGATATAGCTTTATATATCTATAATGTCCATAGAATCCCTTGTTTAATCAAGTTCATGGAGTGCATTACTTTTTTGTATATGTATTTACAATAACGAACTGTTCATTTCCTTCAATTATAGTGTATTGTAGTTTTAAAGTAGTAGATGTTAACTCGATAATGGTTTCAGGTTCATCGTCTACGTCGTAGTTTATAACATTTTCAGATAAAGACCATGGTGATGCAAATGAACTATCAATTGAACACTGTCCTGCATTATCTTCGGCATATAAAACAAAATCTACAGTTCCGTTTTCTTTAAAATCCACAGTAGTCCTTTGGGTACACGCGTTTGTATATTCCTCGCCATTCTCGGTAGCAGAGGTTAATTGCCATGTTCCTATAAGATCAGATTCATTAATAGAGGAGTTGTCCTCGGGAATTTCTGGTTCACCCAAATAGGTATAGGTATCGGTATAAATAATAGTAACAACTTGTCCGTTGACCATTTCTGTATCTTGAGACTGTAGTATTAAGGTTGTATCTGTTAGTTCGATGATGGTCTGAATTTCAGTGTCTGCAGACCCAAATGAAGTAGTTAGTACATTTCCTGTGCCAAGTGTCCAACTATAAATATTACTGATGAATTCGGAGCATGTATTATTGTCTTCAATATTTTCTGTAAAAGACGCAATTTTTTCTCCATTTTCTGAAATAGAAAAATTACTAAGGTCCTTTTTTTCACAATCACTTAATTCTAAAACTACGCCGTTTTCTTCGATTACTGTGATTTGCCATTTTCCTACCAAATCAACTTCATTAAATACTACCGGGCTTGGTGTTGCATCATCATCGTCACTGCATGATATAAAAACGCATGTAATTAGAAGTACTAGTAAACTTAACTTTTTCATGGTCATAACTTTTTTTGTTTTTGTTTATTGGTTTTTAATGTAATAACATCATAAAATGTTACCCTTATAAATTCATTAAATGAATTACTTCTTAAGCATGTTATTTTAAAACCAAAATTCTTACCCTAATTTTTTCATTTTTTATTGCCTATAGGGTTGGACCATGAATTAAAGAATGTTTTCTATTGTTTTTTTGGATCTTTATAGGTATAAAAAAAGAGTCTCTGATTTTTTCAGAGACTCTTTGGGTAAACAATGTAATGATTCTTATTTCTTTTTATAAGTGTCTTCTAATTCATCAAAAGTTAAAGTAAGCTCGTCGTTTGCTATATTAAACTTTGGAGTGTCTGTCGCAGGTGTGCCAAAATCGTTATACACTAAGGTTAAAGTTTCTCCTGATATCGCCCAGGTACCTATAAACTCACCATCGCTAACACATTCATTAGAGATGTTTACAAAAGTTTTTTCTGTATATGTTTTGTTGGCATTAAATTGTATTGTAGAGGTTAACTCGCAATTATCCAATGTTCTGTCTACTCCTAATTCTTTTCTTGCTGTTAATTCCCATATGCCCGTAATAAGAGTTTCGTTAGGTAGAGTTAGTTGTTGCGGAGCTGCGTCATCATCACTTCCACATGAAGTTAAGGTTACCGCAATAAGTAAGATAAATAAGCTAAGTTTTTTCATTTTCGATTATGTTTTGAAATTATTTCAGTTTTAAATAACGTATATGTGATTAAGAAATTTGATTCTAAGCCTAAAATGTTAAATTTTATAGTCTTTTTTTGAATTTCATCCTACGTATATACCGATTAGAAATATGCGAAAAGATATTTTATTTTTCTAAAAATAATAATAGGCTTAGGTGATAAATAGAGATATTAACTACAATTTTTTATACCCATATTCTGTTATAAACCCTTGATCATCGTATCGTATTGTGAATACATCATCGGCGATAGTAAAAGTAGTTGCCTCTATGATAGTTTCTCCTTCTTCTATATAGGTTAGGGTTAAAGTAGTACCTTCTTCTTTCCATGTCCCCATATCTTGGTAATCGATTTGGCAATCGGTATTGACTGGTGCATAGCCGATATCAGTATAAGATTCAGAAGTAAATTCAATAGTAGATTTTTTTTCACAATCGGTAATCGTCATTGCTTCACCTTGTTGTGTAAACGAGATCTGTCCCCATTTTCCTATTAATTTTGAGGTAGATTGCGGGTTCTCATTTTGCGGGACTACGTTGTCATCGTCACCACTGCAAGAAGTAAAGGTTGCTGCAATAAACAGGATAATAAAACCAAATTTTTTCATGAATATAAAATTTTGTGTTATACAGTATTTCGAATGTATTATTCATCTAAGTGTATCTTAAAACTTAGAAACGGCGAACTTACTGATTGTATATAGAACTAAAGTTCTGTATTTGTAGAAAGTTGAAGATACAGAACTCATTTTTTATCATGGATTGTAATTAAATAATAACTTGTTTTTTATTTATGTTACTTCACATTGCAAAATGTTACTATCACATTTTAATGTTCAAGTCAAAATTTTATAAAAAGAGGTATGGCTATCTTTTTATAGGTTTTTTAGTATGGTTTTTTGAATTTTTCCTGATGAAATCCCACAAATATCATGAAGCTCTTCTACAGTACCATGATGAATAAAATGGTCAGGAACACCCAGAGTAATGATTTTATTTTTGAAACCATGTTGATTAGCAAAAGTAATTACATTGCTTCCAAAACCACCCTTAATCACTCCATCTTCGATCGTGATAATGGTGTTGTATTTTTCTAATATTTGCTCAAGAAGGCTAGTGTCTAATGGCTTAATAAAACCAAAATGGTAGTGACCTATGTTTTCTTCGATACTATCTATTGCAATGCTAACATTATGTGCCATTATTCCTGTTGAAATAATAGCAATATTGATTCCTTCACTTATTTCGGTAGCTTTTCTAATTTCAATTTCTTGAAATGGTTTTTGCCAATCTAAGATATGACCTCTGCCACGAGGATATCTCATGGCAATAGGATGATTTAATCCTAAGGAAGCTGTATAAAGAAGGTTTCGTAATTCGATTTCATCTTTAGGAGCAGCGATAATTATATTTGGGATACAGTTAAGGTAAGCAATATCAAAAACACCGTGATGTGTTGCACCGTCTGCTCCAACGATACCAGCTCGATCAATACAAAATATTACTGGCAAATTTTGCAGTGCAACATCATGAATAATTTGATCATAGGCGCGTTGTAGAAATGTAGAATAAATAGTACAGAAAGGAATCATTCCTTGTGTTGCCATTCCTGCAGCAAGGGTAACAGCATGTTGTTCTGCAATACCTACGTCAAAGGCGCGATCCGGGATTTCTTCCATCATATATTTTAGAGAACTTCCGGTGGGCATGGCGGGGGTAATCCCCACAATTTTATCATTATCTCTGGCGAGTTCAAGGATGGTGTGTCCAAAAACATCCTGAAATTTTGGAGGTAATCCAACGTTATCTTTTGATATCAAATCACCGGTAGAGGCATCAAATTTACCGGGAGCATGATATTTTACCTGGTTTTCTTCGGCTTGCTTTAATCCTTTTCCTTTGGTAGTAATGATATGCAAAAGCTTTGGACCTTTTGTAGTTTTTAGTTTTTCTAAGGTGGTAATCAACGAAGGTAAATCGTGCCCATCGATGGGACCAAAATAATCGAAGTTTAACGCTTCAATAATATTATTTTTTCTAGGTTTAATACCTACTTTGGCTTTGGTAAGATATTCTTTCAGAGCTCCTACACTAGGATCAATTCCGATAGCATTATCATTAAGGATAACCAACATATTCGTATCAGTTACTCCGGCATGATTAAGTCCTTCAAAAGCCATTCCGCTAGCGATAGAAGCATCGCCTATTACGGCAATATGTTGTTTGTTAGTGTCACCTTTTAGTTTTGAAGCAATAGCCATACCTAAAGTAGCCGAGATAGAAGTAGAAGAATGTCCTACACCAAAAGTATCATAATCACTTTCACTTCGTTTAGGGAAACCACTAATACCATCTAATTGTCGGTTGGTATGAAAAATATCTTTTCTTCCTGTTAAGATTTTATGAGGATATGCCTGATGCCCCACATCCCAAACCAAGAGATCATTTGGGGTGTCAAATACATAATGTAATGCAATCGTAAGTTCTATTACTCCCAAGCTCGCGCCTAAATGCCCTTCTTTGGTAGCGATAATATTAATCACAAAACCCCTAAGTTCCTTTGCCAATTTTGGTAATTGATCTAGGGAAAGTTTTTTAAGGTCTGAAGGATCTTGAATATTTGAAAGTAATGATGTTAACATAGAGCAAAAATACTATTTTGTACTGGTTCTTTGTAAACTTTTATTGGATAGAGAAAATGAATGATTTTATTTATTAGCTTTACTTAAAATTCGATGTTATGCTTGAGCCATTAGATGATGCGCATTATATGAAAAAAGCGCTTCAAGAAGCCGAAGTGGCTTATGAAAAAAATGAAGTGCCCGTTGGTGCTGTTATTGTTGTGGCTGGTAGAATTATTGCTAGAGCACATAATTTGACAGAATTATTAAATGACGTTACAGCACATGCAGAAATGCAAGCCATAACAGCCGCTTCTAATTTTTTAGGAGGCAAATATCTTAATGAATGCACCTTGTATGTTACTTTAGAACCTTGTCAAATGTGTGCAGGAGCTTTATATTGGAGTCAGATAAAAAGAATCGTCTATGGTGCTGTAGATGGACAAAGAGGGTGTACCGTGATGGGAACTAAGCTGCATCCCAAAACCGAAATGATTGGAGGAGTATTAGAAGAAGAGTGTGGTGCATTACTAAAGCGATTTTTTATTGAAAAACGAAACTTGAATTGAATCCCGATATCTTAGGGTATGAAAAACACCATTGCAGAACGTATACAGGATTTTTTGAAGCAATTTCCTCCTTTTGATATTCTCAAAAAAGAGGAATTATTATCGATTTCCAAGCAAATTAGGGTGCTTTATGTCGAAAAAGGAGACTATATTTTTCGACAGGATAAACCATGTCATGATGAGTTTTATATTGTAAGAGAAGGAGCCGTTGGGCTCTACCGAAATTTTGATAATGATCAGAGTTTAGTCGATGTATGCGATGCAGGAGACCTCTTCGGACTTCGTATTATGATCATTAAAAAAAACTACCGTATGTCTGCTGTTGCAGATGAAGAATCGATCGTTTATGCTATTTCTGCAAAGGTTTTTGAACCATTTATTGAAGAGAATAAAGAAGTAAACAGATTTTTGTTAAGCACCTTTGCTGCTCATGCAAGAAATTATTTTACTGAAACAGAAAAAGGAAATAGAATAGATAACACAATTTCTATTGAAGCGGCAAAAGATCTATCTGCCTTACGTAGTATCACATATCGCAAAAAACCTATAACGTGTTCTCTGGAGAATTCTGTACAGGATATCGCTAAAAAAATGACCAAAAAAAAGGGGAGTTATAGTGTTGTCATCAATGAAGATAAACAACCCGTTGGTATTATTACCGATAGTGATTTAAGAGCAAAGGTGGCTACTGGGATGTTTTCGTTAACATCATTGGTTACCGAAATTATGACTTCACCCGTGGTGACATATTCTAAAAAACTCACTGTTGCCGAAGCACAAATAGCATTGATAAAGCATGATATTAGTCATCTCTGCATTACCAAAGATGGCACTCGCAATTCAAAACTAATTGGGATTTTATCTGATCATGATCTTTTAGTTTCTTTTGGAAATAATCCTTCGGTACTTATTAAAGAAACCAAACGTATTAAGAAGCTACAAAAATTAAGATATATTAGAAAACAGGTAGAAAAACTGCTTAAAACTTACTTAGAACAAGATATTCCCACTGCTCATATCCTAAACATCATCTCAGAGATTAATGATGCACTTGTAGTGCGGATAATAGAATTGTCGTTAAAAGAGATGTCAACTCCACCACCCGTAGCGTTTAGTTTTTTAGTCCTTGGAAGCCAGGGAAGAAGAGAACAGGTATTGCTTACAGATCAGGATAATGCCATTGTTTTTGAAGATGTTGCAGAAGAGGATTATAAGGCTACGCAATTCTATTTTTTAGAATTGGCAAACAGAATCACGAAAGGGCTTCATACCATCGGATTCGAATATTGCCCTGCCGAAATGATGGCAAGCAACCCAAAATGGTGCATGTCGATAACAAAATGGGAATCGCAGTTTAAAGATTGGATGACTATTCCTACCGAAGAAGGAACACTGTTATCGTCAATATTTTTTGATTTTCAGCATATTTATGGAAATTCTATCATGACCGATAGGCTATCTGAAGTGGTTTTCGAAGGCGTTAATAAAAGTAATAGGTTTTTGAGTTTACTTGGTGTTAGCGCTTTACAGAAACCTTCCCCATTAGGGTTTTTTAAACAATTTTTGGTAGAGCAGAACGGAGAGCATAAAGATACATTTGATATAAAATCCAGAGCGATGATGGTATTGATTGATGCAGCCAGAATACTAACGTTATATCATAATTTAAAAGGAGTAAACAATACATTGCAACGGTATAAAAAACTTGCAGAACTGGAACCAAAAAACGCCGCAATTTTTGAAAGTTGCGCCAAAGCGTTTAGGGTATTAATCAAGTTTAGAACTCGCCAGGGATTGCTTCATAAAGACTCGGGAAGGTTTATTAAATTGAATACACTTAGTAAAAAGGATAAGTTAAGACTTAAGCGCTGTTTTCGACCCGTAAGAGACATTCAAGAATTACTTAGGATACGTTTTCAGCTTAAAACATTGATGTAATTAATAGTATAAATGCAATTTTGGCCTAAAAAAAACGACAAGAATTACCCTGATTTTTGGAAAGAGTACCTGGATCTCTTTAACAAGAAAGATCAAAATGGACCTCTAGAAGATCTTCGATTTATTGCTTTTGATACAGAAACTACAGGTTTTGATTATACTCATGATAGGGTATTGTCTATAGGCGCGGTTGGAGTCAAAAATAATAGGATTAATGTATCTGATCAATTAGAAGTGTATCTTGAGCAGGATATTTTTAATGAAGCTACTGTAGAGATTCATGGGATTCGTAAACATGGAGCTTTAGATAAAATTTTTGAAGAAGAAGCGCTACAACAATTTATAGAATATATTGGTAATGCTATTCTAATTGCACATCATGCCAGTTTTGATAGGACAATGATCAATAAGGCACTACAAAGGCAAGGATTAGGTGATTTAAAAAATAAAATAGTAGACACAGGAGTACTTTTCAGAAATTCTAAACATCAAATATATCGTAATGATCGTATGAACTATACTTTGGATGAGCTTTGCAATGATTTAAAAATATCAAAAAGTGATAGACATACAGCCTCGGGAGATGCTTTTATTACTGCAATGGCTTTCTTAAAAATTCTTTCAAAACTTAAGAAAAGTAAAGGTTTTGGTTTAGAAGATATGCTTAGGCTACGGTAAAGCATGCAACGCTTCTACATATAGTGCGTCTTTTTAATGTTAAAATTATTGGATGCGATACATTACCCTCGTTTTTACTTTATTGATTACTTTTTATGGATATACCCAGGAGGGTACGATGCTAAAAGGTAAAGTACTAGTAGATTCTCAACAAGCAGAGGCTATACATATACTAAATCAAACACAGCATATTGGAGTAATAAGTGATGACAATGGTTTTTTCGAGATTAAAGTCAATGTAGGAGATGTTATCGTTTTTTCGTCTATTCAGTATGCTTTAAAACAATATGTTGTACTTAAGGAAGATGTAGATATCGATACTTTTGAAATTAGATTAGAAGTAGCTGTCAATGAATTAGATGAAGTAAGGATCTCCCAGTATTCTTTAACTGGTGATTTGAAAGCAGATATTGTAAATATTCCTACGCATACTAAAAATCTTCCCTTTTGGAATGCAGCCGAACTTAAGCAAATGGGTGTCGGTGGATTTAATGATGCTCAATCACCTGTTAAAAACCAGGTTGTACCTGATGAGATGGATGCCACTCCTATAAATCTTATGGGCTTAGCAGAATTAGCAGGAGATCTTTTTAAAAGTAGGAAAAAAACGAAGGAAGTTGTTTTAGAAATAACTGATTTTTATACCGAAGAATTTTTCGTTCAGGGCCTAAAAATTCCGGAAACCGAATATTATAATTTTCTTGATTATTTAAAAGAACAACCGGGTACTCAACTGGCGTTACGATCACCAGATAAGCTAAAAACATTAGAGTTTATTATAGAACAGAGTCAGGTTTTTAAGTCAAAGTATATTCTTGATTAAAATAACAAAGCACTACTGGTAGTAGTGCTCTTGAATCATAGAAATCATATCTCTTTAGTCGTGAATTACTCGAACTTGAGCCGCAATAATTCCTTTTCGACCTTCTTCCTCTTCATACTCTACTTTGTCACCTTCGTTTAGAGCTTCTCCGTTTAATCCAGATGCGTGTACAAAGATGTCTTTTCCGGTTTCATCGTTGGTGATAAATCCGTAACCTTTTGATTCATTAAAAAATTTAACTGTTCCTTCCATTGTAATAAAATTGTAATAAATATTCGAGATCTAAAGTTAATCTTAAATATTTTATGAAGCGTTATCAAAATGTGAATATTTTAAAAAATCACTTCCTTTTGTCTTCCTTACTCTTTTCATAATTCCTCATTTTATTGAGGTTTTCTTCGGTAAGCATGTAGTCTTTTACCTTTTTGTTTTTCCATCGGTGATAGATAAAAATTGGCATTAGAATAAAAGAAGCAGCTAATATCCCTATACCAACCAGTTTGTCTCCTGTGATATGATCTCCAGAGTTTTTGAAGTAATACCCTACGCAAACAAGTATAATTACTGCTATAAAAAGTATTTTGATGACGTATTTCATTTCACGTTAGATTATCGTGTAAAATTAATCAACTTTCTTCGATAAGAGGTAAGGAGTTTTGATTTAGAAATAAATCCTAAATATTTACCGTCTTTAATTACAGGAAGATTCCATACTCCAGTATCCTGAAATTTTTGCATTACTGTTTTTACGTCATCATTTTCGTAGACAATTACTGTTGATATTTGCGACATGAGTGTTTCAACTTTTATTTTATGATACATGGTAATATCAAACATAATATCTCTAATGTCGTCTAAAGAAACCATACCTATTAAATGATCAAATTCATCTGTGACCGGAAATAGGTTTCTGTTTGATTTAGCGACAGCTTCACTTAATAATTGCTTTAATGTGTAATTTGGTTTTACCGAAATAAAATTAGTTTCTATACAATCTTCTATATTCATCAAGGTTAAGACCGTTTGGTCTTTGTCATGAGTTAATAAATTCCCTTGTTCTGCAAGTTCTCGGGTATAAATATTATGTTCGATTTTATTTTTAGAAATAATAAATGATATGGCTGTGGTAATCATAAGAGGAACAAATAGTTCATAACTCGAAGTAATCTCGGCGATAAGAAATATAGAGGTAAGTGGAGCATGCAATACCCCTGCTATCAAACCGGCCATACCCAATAGAGTAAAATTAGCTTCCGAAACCTGAAAACCAATCCCCAGGTTATTAATTACCTTTGATACTACATTTCCCAGGGCACTACCCATCACCATTGTGGGGATAAATATTCCACCAGAGCCACCTGCCGCAAATGTTGCGGTCATCGCAACGGCCTTAAAAATGGTGATCCCGGTTAATAGCGCAATAACGATCCATATATTGCCTGTCATATCATCAAAAGGAGAGTTTCCGATTGCTTTTAAATGATCGCCATGCAAAAGGTCATTTATAAAACCAAGTCCTTCACCATAAAGTGGGGGTATAAAATATAGCATGATTCCTATGGCAAGTCCGCCAATAAGAAGTCTATGAATTTTTTTTGAAAAGCGGTCAAAGAAATGCAGAATTCCGAAATACATTTTAGTAAAATAGATAGAGGCAACTGCAGTGCCTACACCTAAAATAATGTAAAATGGAGTATCATAAATATCAAATTTTTCTACAACATCGAATCTAAATAATACTTCATCTCCTAAAAAGAAATAGGAGGTAAGTATAGAGGATACCGAAGCAAAAAGTAATGGTAATAACGAGGTAAGAGTAAGATCCAGACTAAAGACTTCTACTGCAAATACCAAACCTGCGAGTGGAGACTTAAAAACGGCAGAAATAGCACCAGCAGCGGCACAACCGATTAATAAAAATCGAGTCTTATCCTTTATTTTAAATAGGTTACTAATATCTGAGCTCAACGTAGATGCTGATCCTATAGCTGGCCCCAGAAGTCCTACAGAACCACCAAAACCTACGGTAATGGGTGCTAAAATAAGAGGTAAATACCCATGAATGGGTTTTATAATCCCGTCTTTTTTGGATAAAGAATGCAAAATCAAGGGTATAGCAGATCGTACATTTTTTTTAATAATATATTTTGTAAAAACATAAACAATTAATAGGCCTATAACCGGTATTATAAAATAAAAAGAAGTTTGCCAGGAGATGATATCGCTTTCTAGAACCACCTGGATCAAGTGGGTAATATTTTTTAATAATAGAGATATAAGACCGGCAGTAAATCCTACAAGAATACTCAGTATTAGAATAAAATTCTTATCAGAAATATTGCGATAGCGCCATTTTAAAAGCTTGTATAGTAAAGTTTTTTTTGAGGGGCTAGACATCTTTTATAAACTCTTGATTAAGTTAAAGGTAATAAAAATCCCGCCATAAGCGGGATTTAATATTTACTGAAATTCTAAAACTCAATAGATTTGATAATATTATAAATCAAGTTTAATATTTAGTTCTTTTAATTGTGCTGTATCAATATTTGCCGGAGCATCGATCATCACATCTCGGCCACTATTATTTTTTGGGAAAGCAATAAAATCCCGTATAGTTTCCTGACCACCAAGAATAGCAACTAATCTGTCAAATCCAAAGGCCAGGCCTCCATGAGGTGGTGCGCCGTATTGAAAAGCATCCATTAAAAATCCAAATTGTGCTTTGGCTTCTTCGGGAGTAAACCCTAGATGATCAAACATCAAAGCTTGTGTTTCTTTATCATGAATACGAATAGACCCTCCTCCAATTTCATTTCCGTTTAATACTAGGTCGTAGGCGTTAGCACGCACATCACCTGGTTTAGAATCTAATAAAGGAATATCTTCTGGTTTTGGAGAAGTAAATGGGTGGTGCATAGCATGATAACGTTCTGTTTCTTCATCCCATTCTAATAACGGAAAATCAACTACCCATAATGGAGCAAACTCTTCTGGGTTTCTAAGACCAAGACGCTCTGCTAATTCCATACGCAAGGCACTTAATTGTGCTCTTACTTTATGTGTTGGACCAGAAAGAACACAAATCAGATCTCCTGTTTTTGCACCTGTTGTTGCAGCCCATTTAGCTAAATCTTCCTGATCATAAAACTTATCTACAGATGATTTATAAGTTCCATCTTCATTACATTTTACATATACCATTCCCAGAGCACCTACTTGTGGGCGTTTTACCCAATCGATAAGCTTGTCAATTTCTTTTCGTGTATACGAAGCTCTACCAGGAACGGCAATACCCACTACAAGTTCTGCATCATTAAAAACTTTAAAATCTTTGTGCTGGGCAACGGTATTAAGTTCACCAAACTTCATCCCAAAACGAATATCGGGTTTATCGTTACCATAGATTCTCATAGCCTCGTCATAGGTCATTCTCGGAAAATCACCAATTTCAATTCCTTTAATCTCTTTAATTAGATTGCGGGTAAGGCCTTCAAATATGTTTAAAATATCTTCTTGTTCTACAAATGCCATTTCACAGTCTATCTGTGTAAATTCTGGCTGTCTGTCGGCACGTAGATCTTCATCTCTAAAGCACTTTACAATCTGAAAGTATTTATCCATACCACCCACCATCAACAATTGTTTAAAGGTCTGTGGCGATTGCGGTAGTGCATAGAATTGTCCTTCATTCATTCTTGAAGGGACCACAAAATCACGCGCTCCTTCTGGAGTGGATTTAATTAAATAAGGAGTTTCAACTTCAATAAAACCTTCCTGAGATAGATAATTACGTACTTGCATAGCTACCTGATGACGAAACATCAAGCTATTTTTTACTGGATTACGACGAATATCCAGATATCGGTATTTCATTCGTATATCTTCACCACCATCGGTGTTGTCTTCTATAGTAAAAGGAGGGACTAAGGCTTCATTAAGTATATTCAATTCGCTTACCAGAATTTCTATTTCACCAGTAGGAATGTTCGCATTCTTAGATTCGCGCTCTATCACAGTACCTTTGATCTGGATTACAAATTCGCGACCCAAAGTTTTGGCTTTCTCTACTACATCCTTAGGAGTACGTTCTTCATCAAAGATCAACTGGGTGATACCATAGCGATCTCTAAGATCCACCCAAATCATAAACCCTTTATCGCGAGTTTTTTGCACCCATCCTGCCAGGGTAACTTCTTTATTGATATCTGAGGCGCGTAATTGGCCACAAGAATGACTTCTGTACATAGTAGCTTGTATTAAGGCAGCAAAAATAAGAAAGTTTTAAGGTATACAAGTATGGATCATAAGAAAATAAGGCGATTGGCAAATTGTTAAATAATACACAGTAGCTTCGAAAATTGTTAATAATGTATTTTTTTAATAATTATGCTAGGTATTTTAGGCAGGTGTGACTTATTTTACACGAACAATTGTTAGTTTTAACATTTTTTTATCAATATCTTTTAATAGATTTAACCGAACATTTAAACAAATCATTATGAAAAAACAAACTCATTTTAGCAGAATGAAGATTCTGCTATTATTAATTTTTGCTCCGGCTATTCTTTTAGCTCAGGAGACCATTACGGGGAAAGTGATGGTAGAGGGTACCGGAGAAGGGGCGCCTTTTGTTAATGTTATTGAAAATGGAACCGATAATGGTACAGCCACAGATATAGACGGTAACTTTTCGATTAATGTTAATGCTTTGCCAGTTCGATTAAGGGTATTTGCTCTTGGATTTGCAACACAAATGGTAGATGTTGCTACAGCAGGAGCGATTACCGTGCAGATTAGCGAATCTTCTGAAGCTTTAGAAGAAGTGGTAGTTACTGGTTTAGCAACTTCTGTAAAAAGAAGTAATGCGGCCAATGCTGTTGCCTCTGTTTCTGCAGAAGATCTTGCAGGGCTAACGCCTCCACAAACCTTAGACGGAGCTTTGGCAGGTAAATTTGCTGGAGCATTAATTACGAAGAGTTCTGGTGCACCAGGTGGTGGGATCTCCGTAAAATTAAGAGGGATAACTTCTATTAATGGTAATTCTCAACCGCTATATATAGTAGATGGGGTATATGTTAATAATGAAAGTATCTCTGCGGCTGGTCTAAATTCAGTATCTGGAGCTGCAAGTGGTGGAAACCCATCTAGCCAGGATAATCCTTCAAACAGGATCGCGGATATTAACCCAGATGATATAGAAAGTGTTGAAGTGCTTAAAGGAGCATCGGCAGCAGCAATTTATGGAGCCAGGGCTGCAGCTGGGGTAATCATTATTACCACGAAAAAAGGAAAAGCAGGAAAGACTAAAATTTCTTTTAGTCAGGATGTTGGGTTTAATAAAATTATTAGATTTAGAGGCCAAAGAAACTTTACTGAAGCAACAGCCGAATCAACAGGTGCTGGTAATGGAGCCTTGTTTACAGCTGCTCGTAATAGTGGTACGCTTGTAGACTACGAAGAAGAAATTTATGGTGAAGAAGGGTTTATTAATAACACTAGCGTTAATGTATCTGGAGGATCAGAAAACACGCAGTTTTATGCCGCTTTTTCAAATAACGATGAAGATGGGATTGTTAAAAATACAGGATATAACAGAAAATCTATACGTTTAAATATTGATCATGGTTTTCTTGAAGATCGGGCTAAACTTTCTTTATCTAGTAATTATATAAATTCTAAATCTGATCGTGGGTATTTTAATAATGATAATACCACTACTACAATAGGTCAATCAGCTACTTTTACATTGCCATGGACACAGTTGTTTCCTAATGCATTGGGAGTTTATCCTGATAATCCTGATGCAGCTTCAAACCCATTACAGACTAGAGATTTGATTACCAATAGAGAAGATGTCAATCGATTTATTGTGGGGAGTACATTAGATGTTAAGTTGTATGAATCCGAAAAATCGAACTTAAAAGCTGTTTTAGGAGCAGGAGTTGATTATTATGAGTTAATAACAACTACTATTTTCCCAAAAACATTACAATTTCAAAAACCTAGTAATGGAGGTGTTAATGGTGTATCTGCATTAGGAACTACAGAAAATAAAGATGCCAATTATTCGGCTTTTTTAGTACATAATTATACCACTAGTAATGATCTTAATTTTAGAACACAAGCAGGGGTTACTAAGCAAACATTTTCTAGAAATACTGTAGGTAATATCGCGACAGACTTAATAGCTTTTGAAACAAATTTAGACCAAGGGGCTAACATAAGCGTGGATCAATTTAGACAAGAACAGGAAGATCAAGGATTTTTTGTACAGGAAGAATTAAATTATCAGGACAAAATCATTGGTACGATTGGGGTAAGAGGTGATAAATCCTCTAATAATGGAGATGCTAATGAATTATTTTATTATCCTAAAGCATCTGTAGCTGTAAACCTTCATAATTTTGATTTTTGGAAAGTTCCTGTAATGAATCAATTCAAGATTAGAGCTGCTTATGGTGAAGCAGGAAATTTTGCGCCTAACGGAGCTTTATTCACAACCTATACAAATACCTTAATTGATGGTATTGCCGGTATTACTGTTCCGGTAGCACCCTTAGCACTTGGAAATCCAGATATTTCTCCAGAACGTCAAAAAGAATTCGAAGTAGGTTTTGATGCAAGTTTCTTAGATAGTAGAATTAACTTAGAATTTTCATATTATAATAAAACCGTTGATGATTTGATCTTGAGATCAAACATTGAGCCTTCATCAGGATTTACTTTAGAATTTTCAAATGCGGGTAATTTAGAAAACAGAGGGGTTGAAATTGGTATAGATGCTGATGTAGTTCAAGGAGATGATTTTAATTGGAATTCTAATTTGATATTTTTTACTAATGAATCGGAAATTACCAAGTTAGATGTAGATGCATTTAATCTTGGAGGATTTGGGCAAGGTTTAGGTACTTTTAGAATAGAAGAAGGAAAAAGTGCTACACAAATTGTAGGTAATGACGCAAATGGTAATTTAGTAGTTTTAGGAGACGCAGCTCCTGACTTCCAAATGACCTGGAGTAACAATTTGAGTTATAAAGATTTTACATTATCATTTTTATGGCACTGGAAACAAGGAGGAGACAATATCAATCTAACTAATTTATTGAGTGATTTTGGTGGTACCAGTCCAGATTTTGATGATATTGATTTGGATCCTGCTGGAGCAACACCCAATGGGCCTTTTAGAATAGGAGCCTTTAGTTCAGGAAATGCAACTCCATTTGTTGAGGATGCCTCGTATCTTAGATTAAGAGAAGTTGGTTTATACTATAACTTGTCAAGTAATATTCGTGAGAAGGTTTTTGGAAAATATGTTTCTAACCTTAAAATTGGATTTTCAGGAAACAATCTAATCAATGTATTTGATTATAATAGTTATGATCCTGAGGTGTCAAATTTTGGATCTAACGGATTGTCGACTGGAGTAGAAGTTACACCATTTCCTACTTCAAAACGTTACTTATTTCACTTAGCTGTTGACTTTTAAACAAAAAATTATAAGAAAATGAAAATAATCAAAATATTTTTAATGGGGATTTTATCCTCAATGATATTCGTATCATGTGAGATTGAAGATGGAAAAGATCTAAATGGGCCTAGTACAGAGTCTATATCCAGTGATTTATCTCGTGGAGAGTTAAGAGATGTAGTATTTGGTATTTTGTCTAGTATGCGTTTTCAGTTAGGTACGCAGGTAGATGGTCAGGCAGTAGCCGGACGAGAATATTGGCGTGTTGCAAGTTCTGATCCGAGATGGACAGCAGATTTATTAACGGGAACGTTGGATAATAATACGTTTTATACGACTAACCCTTACGCTGCTCGTTATGCAACAATCAAAAATGTTAACTTATTACTAGAAGGATTAGCGAATACAACCGAAACGTTTTCTGCAGAGGAAGTCGCAGGAATACGAGGTTTTGCTAATACGATAAAGGCTCATGAATTGTTAATGGTATTAAATCAACAATTTGAAAATGGGATACGAGTAGATGTTGCTGACCCTCAAAATTTAGGGCCTTTCTTAAGTTATGATGATTCTTTAACCGCTATTTTTAATTTGCTAACCGAGGGAGCAACCGATTTATCTAATGCTGGTAGTGGGTTTGCTTTTTCTCTTCCTTCAGGTTTCAGTCAAGTTAGTTTTCTAGAATTCAATAATGCATTGGCAGCTAGAGTAGAAGCCTATCGCGGTAATTATGCTTCGGTACTTACCCTTCTTGGAAATTCTTTTATGAATATGAGTGGAGATCTTTCAACAGGTGCCTATTTTACATTTTCATTAGATGGAGCTGATATTGCTAATCCTTTATTTTTTGCATTAAATAGTTCGTTATCTAATGTAAGGTTAACTCATCCAACATTTATTACTGATGCAGAAGCGGGAGATAACCGATTAAATAAAGTAGTCCTTAGAGATGATCCAATTACTGTAGCTGGGCCAGATGGAGTTGCTAATTCTCCTGATGATTTAAATGCAACTCACGATGTGTTTGTTTATACGAGTAACATTACTTCTGTACCTATTATTAGAAATGAAGAATTGATTCTGTTAGCTGCAGAGGCAAATCATATTACAGATCCTGTTGCTGCTGTAGCCGCTATAGATGTGATTAGAACTGCTGCCGGATTACCTGCATATTCAGGAGGTACTACTCCTGCAGAATTGGTAAATGAAATTTTAAACCAAAGAAGATATTCTCTTTACGCAGAAGGAGGTCATCGATGGATTGATTTAAGACGATTTGGTAGATTAGAAAGTGATTTAGCCGGTTCTATTGATAGGCCAGGTGATGGACTTTTTGATCGATTCCCTACACCAGATAATGAGAATCGATAATAGTATTCAAATTAATATAACAAAAAACGCCGCAATGATTGCGGCGTTTTTTTTTGTGTCGTAGATTTCAAAAATTAAGTGTACATTTTATGGATTAAAGAAGCGTATAGAACCTTTGTTGTTCATATAGACGCACATGCCACATTGGCCACTGCAAAAGGACACACCATTATCTTAGACCAGATTGATGTCCTGGCCAGGCAATACAATCAGGTTGTAGAAAATCGCAGCAGTAACGGCACTAACGACGATACCTCGACTGAGGAATAACATATGTGTAGTACCTCATAAAGTAAAAAGCTATGATTGTATAATCATAGCTTTTGTTTTATTTGCTTACTCATGTGCAGCACGGATTACAAATCCGTGCCATCGGGTTTTTCTTTTAATTGTAGTCTAATTTGATTTGATGTTTTTCTAAGATTTGATTATCCTTAAAATAAATCAGGTATACATCTGAACTTCCGAATAAAGTAAGTTTATCATAACTTAAATCTTTTTCAACTTTAAAAGCTTCTACCATTATATAATCCTTCTGCGGTATAGAAAAGAATAATTTCATACTACCATCTTTACTAGATTTTTTTAAAAGCTTTTTGATAGGATATTTCTTCTTTTCGTACTTGTATTGCTCTTTAGCATTAATTAATGAATCTAATACTTTAGACATTTCTCTTTTCTGTTTTTTTGATATTTCTTCTGCAAAATTTACAATATCAATATCAACTAGAGTATTTGACACTAAAATATCGCCATCATACTTTTGAGACACATAATCATAAGCTAATAAGATTTTTTCATCATCACCACTTTTTTGGTCTTCTAAATTACTAGAGCCACAAGATATAAGCGATATAAAAAATAACAATATTAATTTTTCCATATTTAAAATTCTATAAATTTTTGTGATGCTGTAGTCGGTTTTCTGTTTCCATTTAATCTCTTAAATGAACCTTGACCCATAGGAAGATAAGCTTTTCCACTACTAAATCCACGAGCTTTATAAGAAGTTCTTGTCCCATAGCTTTGCGTAAATGATTGGTTCGACAATTCGCCTCTGATAAGATTCATCCTATCTACAACCCCTCCAGTAGCACCAAATTTACTTTTATCGTCTCCAACTCCTAAACCTAATGCTGAATGATGCATTTCGTGTAAAAACGTCATCCCATAACCAAGAGTATTTTTGTTAACGTTGTTAGAGCCATTTACAAACTTATCTATTTGATTTGGTCCCATATTAATTAATAGTCCTCCTCTGATTGCTGCTGATTTATTATTAATCCTTGCAAACCCAGTCTTTTTGTTATCGACAGCAGATATTAAATCATTTCTAGCTGATTGACTACCTCCATCTACAGTTTCATCTGTTATAACACCATTTTCATCCTCGGAAGCAACCTGTGTTACTATAGCGTTTCCGTCTCCATCTTTTGCATAACCAAGCATTCCTGTCTTACTATCCGCTGAAAGTTGTAAACCTGTTATTTCTGATAAATTATCAACTATAGTTTGAGTATAGTTAGTGTTATTCTTTTTGTCGTATTGTTGTATCGCTCTAAGGTTTATACTATCACCTTTGATTTCTGTATATCGCATTGGACTATTTAGAGCAAATTGGTAAGGTGTTACATTTTTATATTTCTCCGCAAACCTATCTATTTTATTAAATCGTGCAATTGCTGGGTCGTAGTCCCTCCATTGGTAAGCCAAAGTATTTTTCCCTAGTTCCTCTTCAAGTTCTTGACCTTGGAATGTCTGATGGTTATTTTTAGCACCATTTATCACATTATTGTATCCTTTATGTTGTAGTCCAAAAGGATAATAATTCTTCTCTTGGATGATTTCACTTTGAGAGATTGATCCATTCTTATCAGCATCCTTATAGCTCAATCTAATATTATCAAGATGATCCTTAAATTGATAGACATACTTATATCCATCCGCCTCTTTTTCTACATACCCTTCAGGCTGGTTAAAAAATTCAAGATTACCATTCTTATATACATAATTACCAGCATACTCAGTAGTTGTTAAAGAACTTCCTTCTGTCACTACTTTTTTAAGCTTCGTTCCAGCGGCATCATAAATATAGCTAATATTTCCTGTTCCTTCAGTATTTGAGATTGCAAGGGTTTCGGGTAAATTAAGATGGTTATATGTAATGCTACTAATCCCTTTGTTTTGATCGATCGTCATATTACCATTAGCATCGTATACATAGTCGTCATTAGTGTTGGTGCCATCTTTAAAGCCATAGGCTTTATTACCACCATCTATTACGCCTAGTAGTTTATTACCGTTATCATACGTATAGGATAGTGCATCCATGCTGCCAAAACTCGATCCACCTTGATAACCGTTTCTGTTTAGAGACATGATGTTCCCCATTTTATCATAGGTCACTCCCAGCAGGTTATAACTTCCGTTACTGCAAAATCCATCTGTGATTCGGTTAAGATGATCATAACTATACGAATAAGATCGTTTTGTGTTATCGTTGGCTGTTTTCCAGATGGTTTCACTTATATTACCATTATATAAAGAATCAACTCTGTGGGTGTTTTCGGTAACGTTATTATAGTTAATCCCAAAGGCAAAGAGATCGTTACCAAGGGTATTGGCATCGTTGATTCCTCTAAGCCAACCGCGCACGTTATAGGTGTAATCTACCGTTTGTAACCCCTCGGCTACGCTCGGGGCTCCTTGGGCACTGAGCGTAGTCGAAGTGCCTCCTACTTTTTTAGAGACTAATTGCCCTAGTTCGTCATAGGTATTAGCAGCAATCAGTTCTTCATCCTGAGTATTGATCTTTTGGGTTTGTTTCAATACTCTACCCATATGGTCATATTCAAATTTGTCTATGGTTACGATCGCAGCATTACTGCCTTTGGTATGGGTAGTTTTGGTTTCTAATACTTTACCCACAAAATCCAATTTACTTTCTACAACATCAGTAGTATTAAGATATTCATTCTTGCTAGCTACATAAATAGGCCTTCCTTTTGTATCATAATACGTTACCGTGGTAATCCAATCATTAGTACCTAGCACCCTTACTTTGCTCCCGGTAGCTAAGGATCGAGTACGATCTGTGGTGCCTACCCCGTAGACCGTACTCGGTTTTGTGATCCCAGCTGTATCAAACTCATAATTGTCGTAATAATTGATGGTATAAATATTTTGCATACTGGTAGGATAGGCGTCCTTACTATAATGCACATCGGTACCCGCAATACTATTTGGAGTCGCCTCTTTATGCTCGTATTGTTCATACGTAGATGAATACGTTCTGCTTTGCAATATTTTTCGGCTACTGTTATTGATTATTTTACCAGTATAGACTATTCTACCCAGCGCATCGTATTTAGTAAACAGCCAATAATCATATGATTTCCCTGAATTTTCTTTCCTAAGATTCGCATCTTGGGTTAGTACGGGTTGATCTAGTCTATTATAGACAATATATTCCCATCCTTTGCCCGGGATCTTTTTCTCGATCAATCGATTTCTGTAATCGTATCGATACTGGTAACATAGTTCGTTAAGCTCACTATCCGATACTCCGTCTGTAGGACTTAAGGTTACTTTAGGTGGAATTACATACGACAAACGACCAAGATCATCATACACGTAATATGTGTCATGAGGCACACTTGCATTAAATGTTCGTTTAAGCACCACTTGGCCTAGTCTGTTTTTGTATTCTTTGGTAGTGTGGTTATCTACATCTGCCACTGTCCAGTTTTCATCTTTGGTGATGGTAACATAGAGTTCATTAGCTGCATAAAAACCATCTTTTATTAAACTAGGCAGTGCTGTATTGCTAGGATTTGTAAACTGTACTTTAAACCATACAATTTCATCTGCAGTATTGGTACTCCAATCAAATTTTATCGTATGATCAGCATTACTAGTTGGGTCAGCTTTCCAGGCTGCACCTGGTGCTCCTTGTTCTAGTACTCTACCTAATGGTGAGGCTTCATAGATAGATTCACTATAGGCATTTATCTCTGCAACTGGTATTCCTGTAAAATCATCTGCATACTTACTTTGATAGTAGCTATTGATATCATTGATCGGGTTTACAGTTGTAAAACTTCCTTTAGCACCATTTTGACGCTCAAATGGTAAATACTCTTTGGTTTGTCTTCCCAGGTCATCATATTCGATATGAGTGATGATGTCTTTGGCAGTAGGGGAAGCTTTAATAGCAACTTGTTGTTTCGGTCTCCCTAGACCATCATAATACCCAATACTTTCGATTACGTCTCTATTGTGCGTTACCTGATCTGCAGTAGGCATCGCTTTTTGATATACCTTGGTAAACATATAATTTTCATTACTAGGTGTAATCGCCTCGTAAGTTCCGTCTTCGCAACCATTAAAAGCTCCTGCAGTATCAGGACATTGATCATCTGCATTGATAACATATCCTGTGGGTTGCTCGCATTGTTGCACTACACTATTAGGATCTCCAAACCCATCTGCATCTGTATCTGCGTACCATTGGGTATTAGGATGTAGTGAAGCATCACTATCATTACAATCGGTAACAGGTAATACCGTTTGTGTATATCCTGCTCCCGGATTGGTGCATTGCGCGATACTACTACCGGCAAAACCATCTCCGTCACTATCCTTATACCACGTGGGAGCGGGTTGTATAGTGTAGGATACACTTCTGGCTGTTCCCCAACATGCTGTACTATTGTTTCTAGCCCTTAAGTAATAGGTATTACCCGTTGTTCTGGTAATCGACACCCCCGAGCTTGAAGTACTTGTTCCTGAAGCACTGCTCTGCCAATACCAGGTAATCCCGCTAGGTGGTGTACTTCTTGTAAGTCCACTTTTTCCACATTCATTAGATACCGATGGAGCCGAAGGTACTCCTGGTATTGCTTTGATACTATAGCTCACAGTTCTGGCATCGCTCCAACATCCTGAACTGTTATGTTTTGCTCTTAAATAATAGGTGTTTCCGCTAGTGTGCGTAACCGATGTGCTGGTTACCGAAGTACTAGTACCGTTTTCACTACCCTGCCAATACCAGGTGACTCCACTAGGAGGATTACCTCTGGTAAGTATACTCTCACCACATTGATTAGATACCGAAGGTGCTGAAGGTACTGCAGGAACTGTTTTGATACTATAATTTACTGTTCTGGTAGGTCCCCAACATCCTGTTGTATTGTTCCTGGTTCTTAGGTAATAGTTGCTACCACTGGTTCGGGTGATCGATGCATTCGCATTTGAAGTACTCGTGCCGTTTTCACTACTTTGCCAATATACGGTAACTCCACTAGGAACAAAGGTGCTCTTGGTTAGCACACTGTTTCCACAGTTATTTGTTACTGAAGCTTCTGCAGGGATAGGAGGTAGGGCTTTGATACTATAGGATACACTTCTAGACGTTCCCCAACATGCTGTACTATTATTTCTAGCTCTAAGGTAATAGGTACTTCCGCTAGTTCGGGTAATCGATGAACTTGAACTTAAAGTGCTCGTACCGTTTTCACTGCTCTGCCAATACCAAGTAACTCCACTCGGCGGATTAGTTCTTGTAAGTATGCTCTTTCCACATTGATTTGATACACTTGGAGCTGAAGGAGTAGGTGGTGGTGACTTAATGCTATAGTCTACCGCTCTGGCGGTACCCCAGCATCCTGTAGTATTGTTTCTCGCACGCAGATAATATCGACTACCACTGGTCGCCGTAAATGATGCGTTTATTGCGGTTGAATTCCTAGCGGTACCCAAAGCGCTACTTTGCCAATACCAGGTAACACCACTTGGCGGATTACTTCTTGTTAATACACTTTTACCACATTGATTCGATACTGTTGGAGCTGATGGTACTCCGGGTACTGATTTGATACTATAATTAACTGTGATAGCAGTACTCCAGCACCCTGAACTTGTATTTCTTGCTCTAAGATAATATCGGCTCCCACTGGTTCGGGTTAATACTGATATCGTACTTGGAAATGAAGTATCTGTTCCCGAACTACTACTTTGCCAATGCCAGGTTACTCCACTAGGTGGGTTGCTTCTGGTTAATACAGACTTTCCACATTGATTTGATACTGAAGGAGCTGATGGTACATCTGGTACCGCTTTGATGCTATAATTTACAGTTCTGGCTGTGCTCCAGCATCCCGAACTATTATGCCTCGCTCTAAGGTAATATGTGCTACCACTAGTTCTGGTAACCGAAGTGCCGGTTACTCCTGTACTTGTACCACTGGCGCTACTCTGCCAATACCAGGTAATTCCACTGGGAGGGTTACCACGCGTTAATACCGATTTCCCACATTGATTAGAGACAGAAGGAGCAGAGGGAGTTGCAGGAACTGCCTTAACACTATAGTTTACCGTTTTGGCAGAACTCCAACAATAGGTGCTGGTACTATAAGCTCTCAAATAATAAACACTGCCACCAGTCCTAGTAATGGTTTTTGCAGAATTGACCTTGTCCTGACCCGAAGCATTGTTCTGCCAATACCAGATGATTCCACTTGGTGGGTTACCACGCGTTAATACCGATTTTCCGCATTGATTGGATACCGAAGGAGAACTTGGTGTTCCCGGCTTAGGTATTTCGTCAACTTGAGTGTTACAATCATTATCTTTTCCATCACATCTTTCGGTAGCTCCCGGATATACATCGGCATCATTATCGTTACAATCTCCACCTCTGGTCACATAACCAGCGGGGCGAGTGTTACGGCATACCGCCGAACTGTTACTACCATATCCATCTCCATCGAGGTCTCGATAATAAGCTGTTCCACCATCATCTCCAAAACATGGGTCTAGAACTAATTGACTGTAACTTAAGAATGGGCTACATAAAACCCATATCAATATATAGATATATTTATTTTTCATCGTTGATCCTTAGTTTTTGTAGTGATATTTGTGTTCAGAAATTAGATTACCTTCATTATCCTTAACCGCTTCTAATCGGTTGAAGCCGTCGTAATAGTACTGGATTCGTTCTCCCCTGGGGTCTGTGATACTGGTCACTCCAATCTGTGGGTCATAGGTATACGTAGTTACTTCTGAATCTTTAAAATAATCATGTGTGCGTAAGGTTTCCATTAGCGTTTGCATATTGGTTTCCTTTACAGTAGAATTCTCGGTATTGGATGTTGTTTTAATCTCATTGATCAGGTTGGTTAGATCGGTAGGCATACCTGCATAGGTAGCATTACTGATTTTGGCAATTGGATAACGATTATTATATCCCCAGATAAAAACGCTTGGAGCTCCATGGGTTTGTGTTACCTCTAATGGGTGCCCTTGATCATCATAGTTTATATAGCGCATACGTTCATCCCAATTGCTAGCCATAGGATCCTTGGTAGATATTATTTCGGGATAGATTTTTTCGCCTCCCCAGTCTTTGAATTCTGTACGTGTCTTAGAAAGTAAAGCACTATCTACTCCTGTTTTTAGGTAGGTTTCTACCTGTATTGGGGTGGCAATACGATGCTGACTACTTAGTTTATTGATCGCATCCAAATTGGTTGTGCTAAGATCAGTAAGTGATCCTGCATCCTGCGGATAATACGTTTTTGAGAGTATAGTTTCCTCGGTATTTTTAGTAGTTTCTGTACGCGTTACTTGTTTATGAATAGTGTTATCATAAAAGTGCTTAGTAATAGTTGTTACAGAGTCATTACTAAAATATTGCTTTTCTGTCTGTTTTTCTAATCGAGTCCATACGGGTGTTAAGCGATATCTATTAGCTAAAAAAGTACTGGTCCCACCAGGTGTTCCATTACATTGAAATAAATTACAAGTGGATTCTCCTGGGATAGCGGTAACGGTTACCGTATGAGTATTCCCGCTGGACACTTTCTCGGTGCATGAATGATGAAACACTGCATCGGGAATCATAAATATACCGTTATAGGGTACAGAAGCATCCAAGGTTATCTGTTGGTATTCTTGCTCACTTTCTTGTAACTTGTTTTTAGCATTATCATAATGACTGGTTTTTTTAGGCTTTCCGTTTAGATGTTTGCTTACAAAATAAGGTTGATGATTATTGATTAACCCATCATCGTCATTATAATATTCATATAGTGTACTCCCTTGGAAGGTATCATTGTTAAATAATAATTCTGTTACCTTAGAATAGGCAATATTATGCCTTGTTTTTGGTGCTAGATTATAGCTGTAAAATTTAAAAACAGTTGCATTTATATATTCATTAATACTACCAGTACCACCTGGAGAGGATCCACCACCCAAAACACTACAATGTGTTGATGTTGATCGCGTAAGCTTTCCGTAGTGAAATTCCTCTTCAGAAAACCTGATTTTTTGATGAATGATCCCCGACGAAGTAAATTGATTTTCTACAAGACTAGGAGTAATTGTTGTGTTTTCGGGTAATTCATTATAATAGTAATATTTAGTAAGCTTCTCGTCGGATTCATTAGATGGAGTACTTTCAATTTTATTTACTCGTAAACCACCTACGGTATTGATACGATTTATGGTGGTAATCAATTTATAGTTTACAGATAGAGAAGTATCCTGATATCCATTTACAAGTAACATGCGATAATCTCCTTCTTCCAGGTTTAAGGTAAAATCTGGTCCCGGATTTGTGTTAATATATACAATGTTGGGATTATTGTAAGGATCGCTGGTCATAATATCACAATAGGTTAGGGGAGGATCGTCCCTGTCACATATCGTATAGGTATTACTAGTGGCACATTCATTAGGGATTAACCCTCCTTGACCTGGATCTGGGCAAGGATACGTCTGACATTCATTAGTACCAAATCGAGATTTGTAAATACATATAAACTTGATGTTATTGGTTGCCACTGGATTGCCCTGGACATTATTGATAAAATCAACATCAAAAGTAATGGCTTTGTTAGCATTGTCTGCATCGATGATGAGTTTTGCGTTACTTACATTTTGTATAGTATTTTCGTATGCAATATCATCTAAATTAGGGCAATCGTTGAGGTCATTTGTTGCAATGGGATGATTGTTATTCCCTCCATAAACAATGCTTGACCTATTAGAATACGCATTGTCCTGCTCGATAGAACCTCTATGTGCATCGTAATAAAAAGTAGTAGACCCGCCTGTTGGATACGTAATCTTTTTTAATGTACCATTTTTGGCGTAGGACAGGTTTGGTCTTCGATCTGCTCCTGTAATCTGTTCACCTATTGATGCTTCAAACTGCTGATTAAAGCTATGATTATTACCCGGTACAAAAACAGTACTATGATTATTTCCATTAGAATATCCCCATAGATCCATTGCATTAGAATCCCTTGGTGGTAAACTGGTAGGGTTAAAATATTCGAAACTATGAACTTTCTCTTCTAGAGATGGACCTCCAGGAACCGGACCTCCATCAGGATTGCCTAAGGTTTCTATAAAACGTATACGGTCTAACTTAAGACGTTTACCTTTTTCTAATTGCTGAGTAGATGGATTACCTGTTGTGAAATATGAATAATCAAGGGCAATGTTTTTTACTGTTTGCCCAACTGTATTATGCACGGTAATATTAGAAATAGCAGATTGCCCTAATAAATCTTCCCTGGGAATTACGCTTGTCGTTAGTACCGGGGTATTATTAAGTAAAATTGCAGTAGGATAGAACTGCTTGATTTTATAGATCGTTTGTTTGTGCTGTGTTATAACACTTTTCTCAAGCCTGTTGTTGTTTATGCTGTCATAATAGTACTCCCAAACTATATTGTTAGGTAGATATTGCCCTTCTTGATAATACACACCGTTACTATATTGATAGTCTATAGTATCTTCCCCATTGGCGGTTTGAATACGGGTTACATACCATGATGAAATGTATTCGGCATCGTATTCGTTTTGTTCGGTGCTATATGAGGTAAACGTGTATTCTGCTTTGGCAAACTGGTAGGTAGTGCCATCGGTATCGGTAATGATCCAGCTATTGATTTTATCTCCCAGCAGTGTGTAATCGATTTGTACATGGGGGTTTTCGATACAAAAAACCCTGTATTTGCCATTTTGAAGTACATCATAATTAATCCCTATGGTTCCCGAGAGCCCATTGACACTAAAACTGAAGGTGTCTGCTTGGGTGTCGATATTGTTCAATCTATAATTCTCTAACACTCTATTACCATAATACATTTCATCTGCTGTATCATAGCTAGTCATTTGTCGGTCTTTATATATAGCCTCAAGTCCATCACGTGTTTGCGTATCTGTAATCTTTGCATACCCCCCTGTAGCTTGATCAGGTAGTCCATGTACTTGTCGTGAAACCACGCCTCCGTAATTTAAGTTCCAACCCAAACCTACATTGGTGGCTAATTGCCCTACTTTAATTCCTGTGGCATCATATGTCATGCTTATCGGTATACTGTAACTATTTCCCTGGATCTCACAAATAGGGACCGAAATATTGGTAGTACCCGTATAATGGTTAAAAGGAATAGTACCATATTTTACAAAGGCCTGTGCCTCTGGTGAATTTGGAATGGCAACTGCACGAGATAGCTCTGCGGTATAATCAAAGCTTGGAGTAACACCGCCCTCACCCTGAGCATATCCAGAATAAAAACAGCATAAAAATGCTAGAGAACAAATAAATTTATTCATAATTAATGATGATAAGTATATTAGTGATTCAATTTTTCCAATGGCAAACCTAACATTATAATCCTAGGTGAGCAATACGATCAATGCGGGTAAATCTACTTTCTTTTAACTTTTCGTTGTATGGCAAAAAAACATGATCAACAACCCTAAAACGTGATTAGTCACAATGTTTCGATGCTAAAATTTCGCGAAGTATAAAAACAATTTATTTCCCCTTAATGATGTCAAATGTAATAGGAATACTGGGGTTAAAACAAGAAGTAGTGCCCTCGATTCCGCGAAAACGTGGAAGTAATTTCTTGTATAAGTGTTTGAGAATTAGTCTTTTTTAGGAAAGATACAAACCACTTGGTTGTGGCTGTTTTGAATTTATATTTGTTGGTTGTGCGGATTGTAAATCCGCGTCATCCAGATTATAGTAAATGGCAGCAATACCGGCACTAACGACAATACTTCGGCTGAGGAATAACGTATGTGTAGTACTCCATAAAGTAAAAAGCTATGATTGTATAATCATAGCTTTTGTTTTATTTACTTACTCATGTGCAGCACGGATTTAAGGTATAAATCCTCGCCATCTGGCCTTTCTACTTAATTAGTTCTATTGCAAATTATACTTTTTACTGGTTCTGCGAAGTTTGCAACTTCGCAGTGACCCCTTGCCAATGAAAAACAGCCATATTTTCAATTAACATGACTGTTTTGTGCTTATGTTTAGCAGTTACAAACTGCTGTTATGTTTTTGCTCTTCTTTATAATAGTGTGTTGCTGCGAAGTCACAGACATTCGCAGAGCACATACTTCGAAGAGCGGATTATCAAAAATAAGTTAGCATAAAATCGACTTATTTTAAACTAGGTAATATAATCTGGTTATAGAAAACTGCACTAGTAACTGTGCAAATTACGATCCCTCAACAGAGGCCTAATTGGTATTGTAGTATCCATAAAGCAAAAAGCTATGATTATATAATCATAGCTTTTGTTTTATTTGTTTACTTATATGCAGCCCGGAAAACATTTCCGCGCGATCTGGTTAGCGCATACTACACCCGAGTTCGAATATCATTGCACTTTTCAATGATTTAATAGACAAAATATGTAAACTATATCATAAACTAATAATGATGCAATAAGTATTTTTAAAACCTTTTTCCCAAAAACTATAGGCATAACTATATATGCTATTATGTAGAGTATATACCATTTTTCTGTTAAATAACTCATTAATTCTATTTTACACTTTAAATTACTGACTTTGAAATAGAATAAATTCACTAACAGGATTAATAAAAAAACTAAGAAGTCCCATTTTTCACCTAATAGTTTCAATAGATCCGAGGGGCTTTTTTGAACTTTTGTCATAAACATGTAATATTTGATGAGTAATTGTAGGTATAAACATTCTAGGATTACCTGGTGTTACTTTTACTTGATTAACAATGTAAATTCCTTGTGCATTTTTGTAGTCTGTAACAGAATGATGGAATGAATATTTAGCCAAAACCTCTGTCCAACCTTGAGCAATTATATCAGCATTTGTACCTATAATCTCTTTGAAATAGGTTCCGATTATGGCCATTCCAGATGCCTTTTTTAGCTTTTTAAGATTTTTACCTTTAAGTAAATTTCTATAAGTACTTTTATGTTTTAGTTTCTTAAGCGATTTAACAAAACTCTTCCAATCTTTGAATGCTTCTATATCCCTTAAGGATTCTGCTGAATAAGCTCCTGTAATCCAAGTAATGGAGGTTACGGCGGTATTAACATGTTCTTGAAGACCTATCATTTCGTTCAGAACTTCTTCAACTTCATCATTCCCAATTTCACTCAATGAGAGGCCTGACTGATCTTCATTAAAATCAACTTCCTTCCCATTTACTATAAGCTTTGGTTTTTGGCAACAACCACTATTTGAATCGTTATTGTCATTTGAATCGGAAGAAGATGAATTACTAGTATCTAAGGAGTTTCCATTGTTTGCGCCAAATATATCAGACCAAAGCCCTCCATTTTGGTTTAGAAACTTACTTTTAAAAAAGGTGTTGCTTTCTCCATCCGCACCACTAGGATCGGCCC
Organism: Aquimarina penaris; assembly: GCF_040786285.1. NCBI lineage: Bacteria > Pseudomonadati > Bacteroidota > Flavobacteriia > Flavobacteriales > Flavobacteriaceae > Aquimarina > Aquimarina penaris. The sequence goes on along the minus strand of NZ_JBFMKQ010000001.1, from coordinate 140,842 downwards.
AATAAACAGGATTATTATCAAATGCTACGTATGGGGACATTGAATGATGTGTAACAGGATCGATAGAAGTCCAACGAGCAATTGCAGGATCATACTTTCTTAGATCCATCTCGTACCAATCTACTCCTAGAGCTTCTTCATGTTCAATGCCATTAAATTTAAATTTCTGTGCCGTGCCATTTGTATGAGGACTTATAATTTCATTATATCCTTTTTGCTTCAAACCAAAGGGATAATAGTTATTCTCCTCTATAATTTCATCCTGGGTTATGGTTCCATTGCCATTCGCATCTTTATATGACAATCTGATATTTCCTAAGTGATCTTTGTAATGGTAGATATAATCAAACGATGAGATTGCCGAGCTACCACTCGCAATGACAGGTTCTATATATCCCTCAGCGTGATTAAAGAACTCAAGATTTCCATTTTTATAGACGTAATTACCAGCATACTCGGTTATTAAAGAACTTCCCTCGGTGACGATCTTCTTCAATTTCGCTCCAGTGGCATCATAAATATAAGAAATAGTTCCTGTATCTTCTGTATTTGAGATCGAAACTGTCTCTGGTAAGTTTAGATGATTATAGGTAATCTCGCTAATACCCTTGTTACGATCTATAATCATATTACCATTTTCATCATACTCAAAATCATCGTTGGTATTGGTACCATCTCTAAACCCATAGGTTTTATTTCCTGTATCCAATACTTTTACAAGTTTATTGCCTAAATCATAATGGTAATCTAAGATATCCATATTAGCATAACTTGATGCGCTCTGGAAACCATTTCGGCTTAAAGACATAATGTTCCCCATTTTGTCATAAGATATCTCGCTCAGGTCGTACCTGCCATCATTGCTAATACCACTGGTAATTCTATTTAATGCATCATAGGTATACTCATAACTTCTGGTTACGTTATCATTGGCTGTTCTCCATGAGGTTTTTGATATATTACCATTATAGAGTGGAGTAGTACCACTGTTATAATCAATGGCAAAGCCAAAAAGATCTCCACCAACAGTAGAGCCGTTATTGATTGATTTTAACCATCCTCGAACATTGTAGGTGTAATCTACAGTCTGTAAGCTTGCACTGAGCGCAGTCGAAGTGCCTCCTACTTTTTTAGACGTCAATTGCCCTAAAGCATCATAAGAGTTTGCCGCAATGAGTTCTTCATCCTGATCATTGATCTTTTGTGTTTGAGTTAGTGCCCTACCCATATGATCATATTCAAATTTGTCTATGGTTACAATAGCAGCATTACTATCTTTGGTATGTGTGGTTTTGGTTTCTAATACCTTACCTGCGAAATCCAGTTTATTTTCTACAATATCTGTAATATTTAAGTACTCATTTTTACTGGCCACATAGATCGGTCGTGCTTTTGCATCATAGTACGTAACCGTTGTAATCCAGTCATTAGTCCCTAAAACACGTACTTTACTTCCAGTAGCTAAGGATCGAGTACGATCTGTGGTGCCTACCCCGTAGACCGTACCCGGTTTTATGATCCCTGCTGTATCAAACTCATAATCGTCATAATAATTGATCGTTAGTATTCTATAACTACTCACCGGGTAGGCCTCTTTAGTATAATACACTTCTGTACCTGCAATAGTTATCGGAGTTGTCGTTTTAGTCTCATAGGTCTCATAACCATATGTAGACGAACCCGCTTTAATACGTAACAAAGCTACTGTACTGCCATTTTCTGTCAACCCGGTATAGGCCACTCTACCAAAAGCATCATACTTGGTATAGAGCCATTGGTTTTTTGCTCTGAGATTGGCATCTTGTGTAAGTACCGGTTGATCCAGGATATTGTAAATGATATATTCCCAATCTTTTCCTGGGATTTTCTTTTCGATCAATCGGTTTCTGTGATCGTAACGATATTGGTAACATAGTTCGGTAAGCTCGGTATCAGAGATACTGTTGGTAGTATTTTCTTTAGGAGGCAATACGAATGTTAGATTCCCAAAATCATCATATACGTAATAGGTATCATGAGCGTCACCTGCATTGTAGGTCCTTTTTAAGATGACCTGTCCTTGCTTATTGGTATATTCTTTGGTAGTATGATTGTCTCCATCTGCATCTGTCCAGTTTTCATCTTTGGTGATGGTCACATAGAGCTGTTTAGTTACATAGTATCCATCTTTTACTAAGATAGGAGTTTCGGTATTCCCATTAGTAAAATCAACCTTAAAATACACTACCTCATTAGTGCTATTCGCATCCCAATCAAACTTAATGGTATGATCTGCATTACTATTATGGTTGGCTTTCCAAGCAGCACCCGGTGCGCCTTGTTCTTGTACTCTGTTAAGTGGTGAAGCCTCATACACACTTTCAGAATAAGCATTCACCAAAGCAGGGTCTGTGATCCCAGGGAAATCATCATTATACGTGTTTAAATAATAACTATTAATGTTGGTATTAACGTCAACAGCTGCATAGCTTCCTAATGCTCCATTTTGTCGCTCAAAAGGTAAGTATTGTTTGGCTTGCCTGCCATATTGGTCATATTCGAGATGAGTCACAATGTCTTTGACATCTGGTGAAGCTTTTATCCCAACTTGTTGTTTGGGTCTTCCTAATCCATCAAAATAGGTAATACTTTCTATTACATCTTTGTTAGCAGTAATCGCATCTGGAGTTTCCATCCCCTCTTGATATACTCGGGTAAAGACATAATTTTCATCACTGATCGTGACTTGATCATATGGTGTATCGTTACAACCACCATTGGCTCCAAATACTCCCGGGCATTGATCGGTATTATCAGCTACGTATCCTACAGGTTGTGCACAAGCATTTTGGCTAGTATTGGGATCTCCAAATCCGTCACCATCACTATCGGCATACCAAAGAGTAGGTTGTTGGATACTATAATTTACTGGGGTAATAGTGCTCCAGCATCCGTTATCATGTTTAGCTCTTAAATAATATACAGTACCACTAGTTCGTGTGATCGAAGCTGAAGAATTAGCAGTGCTGGTTCCTGATGAACTACTCTGCCAATACCAAGTAACATTGGTCTGTGGGTTCTTTCGGATCAAGACACTATTTCCACAATTATTAGTTATCCTATCAAGTACTGGTTTTGTAGGAACAGATTTAATACTATATCCAACACTTACTGCTGGTCCCCAACATAAAGAAGTATTGTTTCTTGATCTTAAATAATAAGTAGTACCACTAGTTAACGTTTTTGAAACAGAAGAGTTAGTTGTACTAATGCCTGATGAACTACTCTGCCAATACCACGTGATTCCACTAGGTGGATTATCTCGAGTCAAGACACTATTTCCACAATTATTTGTAACACTTGGTCTAGTTGGCACGATTGGAGTAGTTTTAAGGGTATAAGGCACATATCTGGCACTACTCCAACAACCTGTGCTATTATTTCTAGCTCTTAGATAATAATTGCTACCATAGTATCTGGTAATTGATACATTAGCGTTAGAAAGACTGGTGCCCGATCCACTACTTTGCCAATACCAGGTGATTCCACTAGGTGGATTACCTCGAGTCAAGACACTACTACCGCAGTTATTAACAACACTTGGAAGAGTAGGTTGAGTAGGAATGTATTTAATACTATAATTTACCGTCCTAGAAGATCCCCAACATCCCGTACTATTGTTTCTACCACGTAGATAATAAACACTACCCCCTGTACGAGTAAGAGTTGCTGATGAATCCGACGTACTGGTCCCAGAGGCACTGCTTTGCCAGTACCAGGTGATCCCACTAGGTGGATTGGCTCTTGTTAATTTTGTGTTTCCGCAATTAGTCGCTATCGATGGCGCTGAAGGTACTGCCGGAATATATTTGATACTGTAATTTACCGTTCTGGATGATCCCCAACATCCGGTACTGTTATTCCTTCCACGAAGGTAATAAACACTACCGCCTTCACGAGTAAGGGTTACACCTGAATTTGAAGTACTCGTCCCCGATGCACTCCCTTGCCAGTACCAGGTGATCCCACTAGGTGGATTGCTTCGTGTTAATTTTGTGTTTCCACAATTCATCACTACTGATGGTGTGGTTGGGACACCTGGAGGATAATTGATACTGTAATTTACCGTTCTGGATGATCCCCAACATCCGGTACTGTTATTCCTTCCACGAAGGTAATAAACACTACCGCCTTCACGAGTAAGGGTTGCACCTGAATTCGAAGTACTCGTCCCCGAAGCACTGCTTTGCCAGTACCAGGTGATCCCACTAGGTGGATTGCTTCGTGTTAATTTTGTGTTTCCACAATTCATCACTACTGATGGTGTGGTTGGGACACCTGGAGGATAATTGATACTGTAATTTATGGTTCTAGAGGAACCCCAACATCCGGTACTGTTATTCCTTCCACGAAGGTAATAAACACTACCGCCTTCACGAGTAAGGGTTGCACCTGAATTCGAAGTACTCGTCCCCGAAGCACTGCTTTGCCAGTACCAGGTGATCCCACTTGGGGGATTGGCTCGTGTTAATTTTGTATTCCCACAATTATTTACAACATTTGGCGCAGTAGGTTGAACCGGAATAGTTTTAAGAGTGTAGGGCACATATCTAGCACTACCCCAACACCCTGTGCTATTATTTCTAGCTCTTAGATAATAATTGCTACCATAATATCTAGTAATTGATACACTAGAGTTAGATGTACTGGTACCCGACCCACTACCTTGCCAGTACCAGGTGATTCCGCTAGGTGGGTTACCTCGGGTTAAGACACTACTACCACAGTTATTCGTAACGTTTGGAAGAGTAGGCATAGCAGGGATAGTTTTAATACTATACCCTACTGCTAAGCTTGGCCCCCAACATCCATTCTTATGTTTAGCTCTTAAATAATAAGAAGTACCACTAGTTCGTGTAATCGAAGCAGAAGAATTAGTGGTACTAGTTCCTGATGCATTACTTTGCCAATACCAAATAACATTAGCCGGTGGGTTCTTTCGGGTTAAGACACTATTCCCGCAGTTGTTAACTACTTTATCTATTACTGGTTTTGATGGCACAGTTTTAATACTGTAATTTACTATTCTAGTATCTCCCCAACATCCCGAACTATTGTTTCTTCCTCTTAAGTAATACACACTACCACTAGTTCGCGTTATGCTAACAGAAGAACTTGCTGTACTGGTACCCGAAGGACTGCTTTGCCAGTACCAGGTAATCCCACTTGGAGGATTGTATCGCGTTAATCTTGTACTACCACAATAAGTAGCAATAGATGGTGTTGCAGGCATACTGGGCTTTGCTTTAATAGTATAGCTCACGCTTCTGGCTGAACCCCAACATCTAGTACTATTGTTCCTTCCACGTAAATAAAACACACTACCCGAAGTACGTGTATACGTTTTTGCACTATTTCCCATACTTGTACCTGAAGCACTGCTTTGCCAGTACCAGGTAATACCACCTGGAGGATTGCCACGAGTAAGAATACTACGTCCACAATTATTGGCTACCGAAACGGATGACGGCATACCAGGTTTAGGAACCTCATCTATACTACCATCACAATCATTATCTTTTCCATCACATATCTCAGGAGCAAACGGATATACATGCGGATCCAAATCATTACAATCCCCTGATACATTTACGTATCCCGGATGGTGGTTTCCATCATTAAAAATGAAATCAGTATTTTTTCCGTACCCATCGCCATCGCCATCAAAGTATAATAATCCATCATCCCCTATTGGTAAATCACCAAATTGGGCATGTGCTGTATTGCTTATTAAAAGTAATAGGATTCCTATATAGAATAATTTATTTCTATTAATTTGTATCATCTTTCCTAAAAATTAGTTTTTATACCCGTATTTGTTTTCTGAAATCAGTTTCCCTGCATCGTCTTTTACATACTCCAGACGATTAGAATTATCGTACTCATAGTACATCGTATAGCCACGTGGATCGGTCATACTTGTTACCCCAATCAAAGGGTCATAGGTGTAGGTGGTAACAAGGGCATCTGGCAGAGCATTTCTTAAATCATCTAACGATTGTCTTAAAGCTCCTTCTTTGCCTGTATTTCCTATTGTCCTGTCTGTATCTGCATTGGATTTGGTTTGTATGCCGGCAACATGAGCAGATACTTCAGTATAGGTGGTATTCTCTATCTTGGCAATTGGGTATTGTTGTTGATACCCCCAGATATAAACAATATGCGTTCCATCGGCTTTAGAAACCTCTAGTGGATTGCCAAAATTGTCATAGTCGTAATAGGTTAGTCTAGGTTCTGGAGTATCATTTTTCTTGGCCGTTTTGACGATTTCAGGGAGAAATATGTTACTCCCCCAATTTTTATAGTCATAGTTTTGGGTATTTAGCAATTGTTGATCCTCAAATACTTTTGTTTCAATTGGAGAAGAAATCCTATTCAGGCTTGATAAACTATTTGCTATAGTGGTATTAAAATTATAAGGATAGAAATATTTGCTGATCTTTTTCTCATTATTGCTACTGATAATTTCCTGTTCTTTTATATGACCTTGAGGATTATTGTATCTGTAAAAATTTTGAGTGTACACATTAGTACTATTAAAATGATCTGTGACCGCAGTTTGGATTAACCTATCGACATTACTACTCGCATTAAAGGTTGTAATATTAGTAACATAGTTTCCAGGGCCTTGATAATTAAATCCACTTTGACCAACTTTTACACTATATACTCTTCGGTTAAAGTTTAGATGTTCATTAAAATCATAATGATTCACAGTTTCTTTTACCAGAGTGCCATCTGATTTGGCAATTTCTTCTTTAAGGAGTTTTCCATTTTTATAGGCATTATCATCTTTAATTGGAAATGGAAAAGAAATTGGTGCAGGAATATTATGATTGAAAATTAATTTTCGGGTTCCATTGTTGCCATTGGTCGAAGTAAATTTTTCTATGACTTGTTTATAAATTATATGGCTACCCATATAATAGCCCAGAGGCAAATTACTGGAGCTTGAATAACTTCTGTAGACACAAGTTAGTACGCCTCCACCATCTAAGGATGACGAGCCATAATCATAGGTAGTTAAATTTCTTCGTCTAAATAAGAGTCCTTCACTTATACCCTCAGCATTTTCATAAGCATATTCCTTAGTAATGCAGTTTGCCGGATCATTATCAGGACAACTTTTAATTGTTTTGATTCGTATCCCACCTGTAGGTCTCGACCTCGCTTGTGGGGGTGATATATTTCCTCTATTAATTTTTACGTTTATTGATCCCTCTACATAGGATCCTATATCATGAGTACCTGCATTACTTACCGAAGCAGAAACCCTATAAGTTCCAGGTTTTAGATATACCTTTCTGTTAAAGCTTTTTGTAAGTACTTGCCCTGGTTGCAGAAATCCTCCGCCATAGGATAAGGTAGCCACATAACAGGGAGTTGTTGGATCACAGTCATATACATTGCTAGAATCAGCACAAGCAAGCCCCGTAGTTGTATTTACTTCAACAATTTTAGCAGTAACATTACCTCCTACAGCTGCTTTGGTAACTGTAATAGATATATCCGCCGCTGTAGCCTCAGTAATGGTGAATGTTTTTGTTTCAGAATCATTTCCTCCGTTTGGATACGAGGCATTGGCAAATGCTTTATAAGATTCGTCGTGAATAGTACATGGAGAATTTAGAGGATCATAAAAATCATCATATTCGTCACCATTTATCCCTGGATCATAGGTGTTCTGTTCATAAACAAATTCTGTGCTGCCTTTGGTGGGATACATAATTTTTTGAAGTGCGCCACTTGAACCTCGTTCAAAACTTGGTTTTCTAGGACCATATAAATCATCTATGTTTATTAGTTTTCCTGTGTTGTTTGCATTGGCATAGCCCCAAAAATCTTGGCTGGTAAAGGCTATATTATCCGATGGACTTCCTTTATACTGAAATTGGTATTTGTTTGTAATATCATTATTGATCGTTACACTTGTTAATAATTTTCTTGTTTTATTATTGTTGTCATAAGCAAGATCATGACTAAATATTTCTTTACTAAAAGAATCTTTAACTTGTATTTTATCTAATCTTGCTAAGTATTGATTTAATGTTGTAGTATTTGGCCTTGTAGAAATGAAATTAACCGTACCTAATGTGAAAGATATACTTTCGATTATTTTTGAGGACACACCATACCTGGCCTCAGACTTTCTTAGGTTGTTCGCGCATCCTCCAGATCCTATTGATTTTGTGTATGACTGTGAAAATACTCTCTGGGTATGATAATAATCAGTATAGCCAAAGGTAATCACTCTGTTGTTGGTTACTTGTATTTTTGTTAATTTCCAACCAGAGATATATCCATAAGCAGGCGTCGAAACGAGATCATTTATTCCTATAGGAGGAATTCTCTTTGTAGTTTCTGTAGATTGAAAGAAATATTGTATTCCGCTATCATCGGTAACCTTAAAGCCTTGTGCAAAATCCCCATTGATAACTTCAATTTTATAAGGCTTATAAGGTTTTATTACTACATTTTTATTTTCATCAAAATAAAAGCTTGCCTGAACGTTACCCACACTAATCATAAACTTATCAGGCTGTGTGTCCCAGGTTCCTCTGGCAGAGTTCTCTTCAAACCTATTTTTGTCTACCGATAGCAATTGATCATTTACATACGGGAGTACCCAATTTGATCCGATTCTATTATCTCCAATATATCCATTAGGTTCTTCGTCTGGCCTACCTCTTAACTGCCTGGTGATAATGCCACCTGCACTTAATGACCACCCTAAACCTGTGATTCCGGGGATATCATCCACAAGCAAACCGGTATAGTTATAATTTAAAGAAATGGGTAATTCATAACCCCCTTCTTTAATGGTATAGATAGGAATCGTTTGATTGGCAACCCCCATAGCCATGTTAACTGGGATTTCACCAAATTTTCCTAGTGTAGTAGCTTCTGGCGAACCTGGAAATATTTGTGGAATATCAATTGGACCCTGGGCAAAAGTTACAGCATATACTATGCTCATAACCCATAACAATTGTTTTTTCATTAGAGTAATTATTTATTATTTGACTGATTATTTACAATTTTTTGAAACCAAACTTCGTTGGAGTGCAAAGACAATTTGTGTTCTCTTAAATTGTGTCAAATGTAATAGCAATAGGTAGGGTTAGGCAAGAAGTAGTGCCCTCGATTCCGTGAAAACGTGTAAGTAACTTGTGATTTAAGTGCTTGAAAATTAGCTAGATATTGTGCTTTTTGTTTGTGATTATGGATTACTTAAAAGGAAATAACAACCGGAATCATACTGGGAGAGGAGATTTGAAACACATTGATAATTACATTAGGAAATAGAATTATTAAAAATCTATTCTACACTAAACCAAAAAACGCCGCAATTTGCGGCGTTTTTTCATCAATTTTACATATCCCTATGCGGTTGCAGGCGTAACAGGTACTTCTACAACTTTCTTTTTATAAAATCTTACTTTGAATCTGTTTACAATAAAGAACAGACATGGTACAATAATCAATGTTAAGAACGTGGCTATAATCAATCCATAAATTACGGTCCATGCTAAGGGTCCCCAAAAGATTACATTATCTCCTCCTAAGTAGATCTTAGGATCTCCAGTGCTAAACAACGAGAAGAAATCCAGGTTAAACCCAATGGCTAGCGGGATTAATCCTAATACTGTGGTGATTGCAGTTAACAATACAGGTCGTAAACGCGCTCTACCACCTTTAATAATGATCTTCATCACTTCATCATTGGGCAATAAATCGCTTTCTGGTACATTAAGCTCTACTTTTTTACGATCTATAAGTAGTTGGGTGTAATCCAAGAGGACCACCCCATTATTTACTACGATACCGGCAAGTGAAATAATACCCATCATGGTCATCATAATTACAAAAGATGCTCCGGTAACAAGAATACCGCCAAACACACCAATAAAACTTAAAAAGATGGCAATCATAATGATCGTAGGTTTAGAAATAGAACTAAACTGAAATACAAGAATTAGCATGATAAGCCCTAATCCCGTAAAAAATGCTCCCATTAAGAACGCCATTTGCTTGCCTTGCTCTTCTATCTGACCAGTATAATCTATCTTAACACCTCTAGGTAATTTCTTGAAACTTGCCATCTCGGTTTGTATCTGCGATACAATAGCTCCTGCATCGGTAAATCCGGGTTGTAAACCAGAATATACAGTTACCACTCTTTTGGTGTCTCTATGTTTAATAGCACTAAATGATGAAGTGTTTTTTTGCGAAGCAACTGCCGACACAGGAATCTCCTTTAGCCTTCCTGAAGCCTGATCTCTAAAGGTAATATTTTGGTTAAAGAGGGCACTGGTATTATATCGGTTCTCTTCATTAAAACGAACATAAATATCATAATCTTCACCATCTTTTTTATACACCCCAGCTTTTTCACCAAAGATAGAACGACGCAATTGGTTACCAACCTGGCCGGCGGCAACACCTAGTTCACCAGCTTTTTCGCGATCTACAACCACTTGCATCGCTGGTTTTCCTTTGTTTACATCTATTTTCAGTTCTTCGATACCAGGAATATTCTTTTCATTGATAAAGTTTCGCATTTGTTCTGCGATGTTGATCAATTCGTTATAATCCGGACCTTCGATTTCAATATTAATAGGATAACCAGCAGGAGGGCCTACAGGATCTTTTTCTACAGAAATGGCTACACCAGGGTAAATTCCTTTAAGGTCTTCTTGTACTTTTTGACGTAAGATTTCAGAATCTTTTCCTTTTCGATATTTAAACTCTCGCATAGTGGCAGTAATCTTAGCACGATGAGGCATCTCGGCATTGCTACCTCCATCGGTTTGCGGATTACCGGCACCTTCACCTACTTGTGATACTGCAGATTCTACCAAAAAGTTATAGTTTTCACCCTCTACATATTCACGATCATTTACAACCGCATAGACACGTTGTTCTATTTCTTTGGTAATTGCATTGGTTTTATCAATATCTGTTCCCTGAGGATATTCGATATACACCACAATCTGATTGGGTTTGTTGTCTGGGAAAAACTCTACACTTGTACGCTGACTTCCGATAGATGCGCCAAACATGGCAAATACAATAAAAAGCAATAGAAAAGTTCCAAAAGTAAACATATACGCTCTCCAGCCTTTTAGTGCAAAAGACAAGAAGCGCTGGTATCTGTTTTCTAACCATGCCAGTATTCTTCTTTGAAAGAAATTAGCAGCACCTTTTAGTACGTATCGATATAACCAAAACATAGCTGCTGTTACAATCATTAAACTTCCTAAAGCACGTACTTGTCCACCCACTATTAAAATAAAGATCCCCATTCCTCCCAGAATAATACTTAATCGTATTAATTGTTTACGAGTAAGTACTTTTTCTCCGGTTTCCATAAACTGAGAAACCAGCATAGAATTAATAAAAATGGCTACAAAAAGTGATGATCCCAGTACTACCGACAGTGTAATCGGGAAATAAATCATAAACTGCCCCATAACGCCTGGCCACAGCCCTAATGGTATAAATGCAGCTACTGTGGTTAGGGTGGAGATGATAATCGGAAATGCAATCTCGCCAATACCTTTTTTGGCAGCTTCGATACGAGACATGCCTTCTTCTTCCATTAATCGGTATACGTTTTCTACGACCACAATACCATTATCTACCAGCATTCCTAACCCCATAATCAGGGCAAAAAGGATCATAGTATTCATGGTATATCCCAGTAACGATAGAATCATAAACGACATAAACATTGACATAGGGATTGCAAATCCCACAAATAGTGCATTTCTAAATCCTAAAAAGAACATTAATACACCAACCACCAGGATAATCCCGAAGATAATATTGTTGACTAAATCACTTACTTGATTTTCAGTTTTTTCTGATTGATCATTGGCGACACTTATTGTTACATCTTGTGGGAACACATTCTCTTTGGCGTCGTCTAGAATAAGATTTATTTTCTCGACGGCTTCGATCATGTTTTTACCAGAACGTTTCTTTACATCCAACATCACTACGCTTTTTCCATATTCTCTGGCATACGTAGTTTTGTCTTCTTCCTTAAAAGTTACTTTTGCAATATCCCTAAGGTATACTGCACCATCCTGAGATTTTACCACAAATTCATCAAGTTGGGACGGGTTGTCAATTTCTCCTAGAATTCTTATCGTACGACGTTGTCCGCTGGCAATCATATTCCCTGCAGACATGGTCATATTACCATTACGAATCGAATTAATAACATCATCAAAACTTACTTGGGCAGCCATCATTTTGTAGATATCTACTGCTACAGCCACTTCTTTTTCTTGTGCACCTCGAATATCTGCCTTTTTGATTTCTGGTAAATCTCCTATCTCATCTTCTAAGTATTCCGCATATTCTTTCAATTTATCTACAGGGTAGTCTCCGGTGATATTAATATTCATTATCGGAGTTTCTTCAGAAATACTAAGATCAAAAACATTAGGCTCTACTTTAGCGCCATTAAATGTTGGCCAATCTTCGTTTGCTTTTTCTGAGTCTACCTCGTCTTTTACCTTTTGTTTGGCTTCGGGGACTGTAAGTTCTTCTTCAAACTCAACGGTAATAATGGCATAATCCTCTTGCGATGTCGAAAGAACTTCTACCACATTACTTACATTCTTTAGCTTGTCTTCCAGAGGGTCAACAATTAATCGTTCTATATCTTCTGCGGTATTTCCCGGATAGGGTACACTTATATAAATTTTAGTTTCGTTGATTTCAGGAAAATTTTCTCTTGGCATCGAAAAGTAGGCCGATAAACCCAAGACTAAAAAGATCCCGATCATGACGTAGATAGTCGTTGGGTTATTGATTGCCCATGAGGATAATCTAAATTCCTTATCTACTTTTTTCTTATTGACTTGCATAGAATCTTAGTTTAGAATTTTCACTTTTTGACCATCTTTTACACTTCTCGCACCTTCACTAATCACAGCATCACCATTATTAATACCATCTAAAACTTCGATAAAATCTCCTTGTGTTTTTCCGGTTTTTACAATTACCCTTTTGGCCTCTGCTATATTTTGTGCGTCTTTTGCTGAAGTTACATAGGTGTATTGATCACCTTCTGCATTTTCTGAAAGTATACTTTGTGGAATCAATATTGCTTTTTCATTCGTATAATCGTTAATTTTTACTTTGGCAGTAAGATTAGGTTTTACAGTTCCCCCATTAGATGGGATCCCTACTTCTACAGTAAATGAACGATTATTAGGGTTGATATAATTTCCTACCTGACGAATTTTTGTATTGATTGTTTTTCCTAGAACCGGAAAATAAACCTCTACACTTTTACCTACGGTAACATTGGGGATATAGCGCTCTGGTACTTCGGTTTCGATATACATATTGTCTAGGTTTACAATACGAATAATTGCATTTTGCCCAGGAGAGACCACACTTCCTTGTTCTGTAATAACATCATCAATAACTCCAGAAAAAGGAGCATTTACCGTAGTTTTGGCTAACTGGCGTTTGATTTGATTTACAGCATTTTGTTGTGCCTCAAAATTTGTTTTAGCTTCTAGATACTGGATCTCTGAACCAATTTTTTGCTCCCAAAGTCTTTTTTGGCGATCAAAAGTAGTTTTTGCCAATTGAGCCTGAACTTCTACTTGGGATAATTGTTGACTCAATCCACCATCATCAATTCTGGCAAGCAACTGACCTCTAGATACTTTTTGTCCTTTTTGCACATATACCTTTGTCAAAATCCCACCCATCTCTGGATACAATACTATGTTTTGTTTGGTTTCTACATTTCCTTGTAGTTCTAAATAATGATTAAACAGTGTGTCCTTAGCCATAATTGTAGTAACTAAAGGAAGCTTTTTAACAGAATCTAAGGTTGCAATAGCTTCATCTAATTGCTTCAATTGATCTGCAATGGTTTGTTGTTCTTTAACAATCTCGGTTCTTTTGGTTCGTATTGCTTCAAGATTACCTTCTTGTACAATATCATCTATCGATTTTGTCTTGTTCTGTCCACAAGAAATGATAAGAAGTAATGCAGGCAATATGGTAAATATCTTTTTCATAAGATGACTAATTATTATTAGGTGTATTTAAAATCGTTTCTAGTTCGGCTTTCTTGTTGATAATGTTAAGCATAGCGTTTAACACTTCATTCTGTGATGAATATAATTGTAATTGTGCTTGTCTTAGATCAAAGCTTGTGGCAAGACCTTCAGAATATTTGATTTGGTTCTTTTTTTCAATACGTTCTGCCAATGCCAAATTTTGTTTTGTAGTGTCAAAGTTTTCCAACGAGAGTTTATAATCACTTAACGTAGAATTATACTGAAGTTGAATCTCCTGTTGCGCTTGAATAAAATCAGTATTCGATTGCTCAAAAGCTATTTTAGCTTGTTGACTTCGGGCACCACGTCTTAAAGAACTAAAAATAGGGATCTTTAGACTTGCTCCTAATACAGAGGATTGAAACCATCGGGTCTCGCTATCAAAAAACACAAAATCATCATCGAATGCAGCAGTACCATAATTAATAAAGGCTTCAAGTTTGGGTAATGCACGGCTTTTTTCTAATTTGAGCTCTAATCTTCTTTGTTCGGTAAGAAGAAAGGCCAATCTGTAATCAACATTGTTTTCTATAATAAATGGCTTGGTAGTTACCGATTGATCACTATTTTTCATAGCCAGGCTATCTAAATCATCAGAAAGAGCTGTGTTTGAGTCCACATCTACTCCTATGGTTAGGTTAAACATTTGTAACGCAATTTTTTCTAAACGTTCTGCATTACTTAGTTGATTTGTGATTTGCAGCAATGTAATTTGTAGTTGCTCTACATCTTCTTCTTCGGCCAAACCATTTTCAAAAATCTTTTTGGTTTCCTGGTAGTTTTTCTCAAGAGTGGCAACGTTGTTTTTAAGAATAGCTACACTCTCTTGAGCTACCAAAACGCTTCCGTAGGCATTAATAACACTTTTGCGAACTTCGAGCTGTGCTTTTTCTTCAGAGTCATTATTAAACTGTAAAAAACTCTTCGCAGCTTCAAGGCCAACTATATATGATCCATCAAAAATCAATTGACGCAACGTTGCAGTAGCCGAAGCCTGTTGTTGCGGAGTAAAAAATTCATCAAAACCACCACTACCATCAAAAGAGGGAAGTAATAGAGGTTGTTGTTTTAATTGATTTTGATAGTCAATACTACCTTCAATTTGAGGAAGACCATCTGCGGTCGTTTCCCATTTTCTTTTTAATGCTTTTGCAACATCACGTCTGGCGTTTATAGATTGATAACTGTTTTCTAATGCAAACTCTACGGCTTCATCTAATGTAAATGAATAAATAGAATCGGTTGGCGGTTGTTGCCCTTGTATTGTGGCGGTAAATACCAAACCGATACAAAATAACCAAAGGTTGTTTTTCATATTTGATGTTCTTTGATAAGATTGTTTAAAATTGTACGTCCTTTTTCGGTGGTAATCCCCAGAATGTGATATTCTAGGTAATCATCCATAAGTTTTGTTACCGGAAATATTTGTTCTGGAAACATGTTTTTATCCTTTATACCATTAGTTCCTATAAAATAGATTCTTGAAATAAATTGGATATCTATGTTTTTTCTAAAAACCCCCTTTTCTATTCCTCTTCTAAGATTGTCAACCACACATTGCTGAAACACCTCAAACTGTTTAGCTTTTAATCCCTGATGTATTTTGGGATAGTATTTTTCGAGCTGATGAATCGGCGCTACTTTTTCATTCTTAAGATGATGCATTACAAAAGTTTTAATAGCATACAATTCTTCAATAGGGTCCAGATTCTCTTTTAAAATAGCATTAATACCATCATTTATTTTGCAAAAAAGATGATGTGTTGTGGCTTCTACAAGTTTGGTTTTATTCTGAAAATGAGTATAAATGGTCTTTTTAGAAATTCCCATTTCTGAAGCAAGATCATCCATAGTGATACTCTTAAAACCGAGATTCAGAAACATATCGTTTGCTTTTTCTACTATTTTCTCTTTCATTATGGGGTACTTGTATTAATTTTCAGGGGCAAATGTACATATGGAAACTTTAAAAACAATAAAAGTTTCCTAGGTTTCACAATTATTTAACATTGCGTGTTATTTTTTTAGTATTCTTTAAGTACTAAATACAGTGCGCTTGAGTTAAGTGAAATTTGCTTCATTTTTTCAGAAAATTTTATTTTACTTTAGCATAAAAAATTACTGTGCACACAATTTCAGAGTATCAAGGGTATTTTTTAGAATACCTTACCAAGAAAACAACGACAAAAGAGCCTAAGAATCTTTACGAACCCATCACCTATATATTAAGTCTTGGAGGTAAAAGATTACGGCCAACATTAGCGTTAATGACATCAGAAATTTTTGGCTCCTCTTACAAGAAAGCGTTGGATGCTGCCTTAGCTATTGAGGTTTTTCATAATTTTTCATTGATTCATGACGATATTATGGATGATGCTCCGCTTAGAAGAGGAAAAGAAACCGTGCACGAAAAATGGGATGTAAATACAGGGATTCTTTCTGGAGATGCAATGCTTATTAATGCCTATCAACTTTTTGAAAATTATGATGGGAAAATTTTTAAAGAATTAGCAAAACTATTTACAAAAACGGCCATTGAAGTATGCGAAGGGCAGCAATATGATATTGATTTTGAAACCAGGGATGATGTAACTATTCCCGAGTATATTAAGATGATTGAGTATAAGACTGCTGTTTTGGTTGGTGCTGCCATGAAAATGGGAGCTATAGTTGCCGATGCTTCAGAAGAAAGCCAATCGTCTATATATGATTTTGGAAGGCTATTAGGATTGGCATTTCAACTTCAGGATGATTACTTAGATGCATTTGGAGATCCCAAAACTTTTGGGAAACAGGTTGGAGGTGATATTATTGAGAATAAAAAGACTTTTCTATATTTAAAAGCATTAGAATTTTCTTCAAAAGATGAGCAAAAACAACTAAGAGGTCTGTTTTCATTAAACCCCGAAGATCCTTCAGAAAAAATAAGTACTGTAAAATCTTTTTTCGAAACGACAGGAGCTAAGGATGCAACACGAGCCGAAATAAAAATGTATACTCAAAAAGCTTTTTCTGCTCTTGATAATGTGACTATTTCTGAAGAGAAAAAGAAACTATTAAAGTATTTTGGAGAGAATTTAATGAATAGAAGTGTCTGATGAGTATAACATAACGTTGGTGGATGACCTTATTCTAGAGGTTACTCAATCCAGTTTATATCCACAATTACTTACACAACTTCAGAAGGATATTGACCGGGCAGGGATAGACTATAAGATTGATCCAGAAATACAACCAAAAGATCTCATTACAACGATAAATAAATTACTCTTGAGCGTGTTACAACATACTTTTAACGAGTATTTAAATTTATTATACGCTGTAGATGTTTCTGAGGCAGAAATTAGAAATTTTAAATCAGAAAAAGCCGAAGATATAGCAGGGTATGCTACGTATTTAATCCTAAAAAGAGAATGGAAAAAAGTATGGTATAGAAACCAGCTTAGAAAATTATAAAAACTATGTGGTTATCCTAGAGTAATTTGTAGAACTAATTGTTACATTAAGTCAAGGTGAAACATATTGGTAATCAAAAGCGATTGTCTTTCAACTTAGTTTTGGATCGCAGAAGAGTTACCTTTTCGGATAATATTAATAGAAAACCGAAAAGAAAGGAACGTAAGCACTACCATAAATACTCTTATCCTCATCATATAGAACATCATATCGAATGCCAACACTTATATTGCCTAAACGATAACCTGCACCAACAAATAATGCGGGATACCAATAATCTTGTTTTATATCTTCTAGACCGATTCGCTCAAAAGTTCTAGAAACTCCCATCTCTTGAAATTCGGCAGACAAACGTATTTCTGGGATAGGACTATAAAAACTAATTAGACTCCCACCATAGTTAAAAGCAGTAAAATTATTTGACTCTGTATACCCAAAACTTACCCCAACGCCAGCGGCGAACTCTTCACTAAAATTATAAACAGCATAGGGTTCAATTACCCCACTAAAGGTATCATTACCAAAACCTATTCCTAAATTACCTCCAAAACTTATATCAGAATCACCACTTTGAGAATATCCATGTTGTAAGGAAAATATAATAATGAAAACTAAGACTAAAACATTACTTTTTTGAAGAGTATATACTTTCATAGTTAAATTTTAAAAAAAATGTAACATAAATATAGATATTTCAATGGTCAATAAATTGTAATTATTGTATTTTTGTAGCGTTTTGTCATAAAAAAGACAATTGAATACTTACATATGGATAAATATTCATTTTTGAATGCGGCTAATACCGCATTTTTTGCAGATTTATACGATCAATTCTTACAGAATCCTGATAGCGTTGAACCAAGCTGGAGAGCGTTTTTTCAGGGCTTTGACTTTGGATTAGAAAGTGTTAATGGTTCTGGAGAAACCATAGATGCCGAAAAGGCACTGGGAGAAACTGTTGCTGTACCCGAAAGTGTTCAGAAAGAGTTTCAGGTAGTTCAATTAATAGACGCATATAGAACTCGAGGCCATTTATTTACCAAAACCAATCCGGTAAGAGATCGAAGAAAATACACTCCTACACTAGCATTAGAGAATTTTGGATTAAGTCAAGGTGATCTAAATACCGTTTTTAATGCAGGAGAGATTATAGATATTGGGCCCAATACATTAAGTAATATTATTGTTCATTTAGAGCAGATATATTGTGATTCTATTGGTATAGAATATATGTATATTCGTAACCCTGAAGAACGTGAATGGATCCAGGCCAGAGTAAATTTTAATACGAATAGAACTAAATTTTCTGCCGATCAAAAGAAACATATTCTTAAAAAACTAAATCAAGCGGTATCTTTTGAAAGCTTCTTACATACAAAGTATGTAGGGCAAAAACGTTTTTCTATTGAAGGAGGGGAATCTCTAATTCCTGCTCTAGATGCACTGGTAGAAAAAGCTGCTGATCTTGGTGTAAAAGAATTCGTAATGGGTATGGCTCATCGTGGACGACTAAGTACACTTACCAATATTTTTGGTAAAAGCCCTAAAGATATTTTTAGCGAATTTGATGGTAAAGATTATGAAGAGACAGTTTTTGATGGAGATGTAAAATATCATCTGGGATGGACTTCTAAGCGAAAAACAGATTCTGGTAAGAATATAAATATGAATATTGCTCCAAATCCTTCACATTTGGAGACAGTAGGGGCGGTGGTCGAAGGTATCACAAGAGCTAAACAAGACAGACATTATCAGGAAAATACTTCAGAGGTACTTCCTATTGTAGTGCATGGAGATGCAGCTATTGCTGGTCAGGGATTGGTGTATGAAATTGTTCAGATGGCTAAGCTAGATGGATATAGAACAGGGGGGACTATCCATATTGTGGTGAATAACCAGATTGGTTTTACTACAAATTACCTGGATGCCAGATCTTCTACCTATTGTACTGATGTAGGTAAGGTTACATTGTCTCCGGTCTTACATGTAAATTCAGATGATGCAGAAGCAGTGGTGCATGCAGCTAACTTTGCACTGGATTTTAGAATGACATTTAAGCGAGACGTATTTATTGATTTATTAGGATATCGTAAGTATGGTCATAATGAAGGAGATGAACCACGTTTTACGCAGCCTAAATTATATAAGGCCATTGCCAAACATAAAAATCCAAGAGATATTTATGCTACAAAATTAATTTCTGAAGGTATTATAGATACGGATTATGTGTCTAAACTTGAAAAAGAATACAAAGCATCGCTCGAAGAAGAACTAGAAGATTCTCGTAAAGTAGAAAAGACCATCATCACCCCATTTATGCATGATGAGTGGGCCGGTTATGAAAGAGTTCAAGAAGATGAGATGATGGAAGTGGTGGATACCACATACGCTAAAGATAAATTAACAGCGATAGCAGAAATAATAACAAAATTACCCTCAGACAAGAAATTCTTGCGAAAAATAGAACGATTGATCGAACAAAGACGTAAAATGTTCTTTGAAAACGATCAATTAGACTGGGCCATGGGAGAATTATTGGCTTATGGTTCTTTATTGAAAGAAGGTTATGATGTGAGAATGAGTGGGCAGGATGTAGAAAGAGGAACATTCTCTCATAGGCACGCAGTAATTAAGGTTGAAGATAGCGAAGAAGAAGTACTTTTATTAAACAACCTTAAAGGTGATCAAGGAGATTTCTATATCTATAATTCATTACTTTCTGAATATGGAGTAGTAGGTTTTGATTATGGATATGCCATGGCCAGTCCTGATACTCTTACGATTTGGGAGGCTCAGTTTGGAGATTTCAGTAATGGGGCCCAGATCATGGTCGATCAATATATTTCGTCTGCAGAGGATAAATGGAAATTGCAAAACGGTTTGGTGATGTTGTTACCCCATGGTTATGAAGGACAGGGAGCTGAGCATTCTTCGGGTCGTATGGAACGATACCTTCAGCTTTGTGCTAAGGATAATATGTTTGTGGCCGATGTAACCACACCTGCTAATATGTTCCATTTGTTACGCAGACAAATGAAAGCAAAATACCGGAAACCTTTAATTGTATTTACACCTAAGAGTTTGTTACGTCATCCTAAAGCAGTTTCATCGGTTGATGAATTTGCTAACGGAAAATTTCAAACGGTAATAGATGATACTGATGTGAAGACGAAAGATGTAAAATCATTGGTGTTCTGCACGGGTAAATTCTATTATGATTTATTAGAAGAGAAGGAGAAATTAGGTAGAAAAGATGTAGCTTTAGTTAGAATAGAGCAGTTATTTCCTTTACCCGCTGCAGAAATGGATACCCTGATTAAGAAATATAAGCCTGATGAAGTTGTTTGGGCTCAAGAAGAACCACGTAATATGGGTGCATTGACTCATGTTCTAACACATTATGATGGGGCAATAAAATTTAGATTTGCAAGTAGAAGATCTTATGGTGCACCCGCTGCAGGAAGTGCCATACGATCTAAGCGAAGACATCAGCAAGTAATCGATTATGTTTTTGATAAAACAAAAGACAATCAAAGTAGATAAAATTTTGTAAGTAATTATAGACTAAAATTTCCATTGGAAATTATATAAAGAATAAATTCAGAATTATGGCTTTAGAAATGAAAGTCCCATCACCGGGAGAATCTATTACAGAAGTAGAAATAGCTCAATGGCTTGTTGAGACTGGTGATTATGTAGAAAAAGATCAGGCAATTGCCGAGGTCGATAGTGATAAGGCAACCTTAGAATTACCAGCTGAAGCAAGTGGTGTTATTACACTTATGGCAGAAGAAGGTGATGCTGTAGCGGTAGGGCAGGTAGTGTGTCTTATTGATACCGATGCTAAAAAACCAGAAGGGGGAGACTCAAAACCAGCTTCAGCAGTCGAAACACCTAAAGTAGAAGAGAAGAAAACAGCAACCCCAGTGGCACCAGCACAACCTGCTAAAACAGAAACCTATGCAACAGGAACTGCTTCTCCGGCAGCAAAAAAAGTACTTGCCGAAAAAGGGATTGATGCTTCTCAGGTAAAAGGTACTGGTCGTGACGGACGTATTACTAAAGCTGATGCCATAGATGCGAAACCATCAATGGGAACTCCTGGACTAGGAGGTAGAGGAGAGACACGTAAGAAGTTATCGATGCTTCGTCGCAAAGTAGCAGAGCGTTTGGTCTCAGTGAAAAATGAGACGGCTATGCTAACCACATTTAACGAAGTGGATATGCAGCCTATTTTTAATCTGCGTAGTCAATATAAAGAAGAATTTAAAAGTAAACACGGTGTAGGTTTAGGGTTTATGTCTTTCTTTACATTGGCATGTGTAAGAGCATTACAGCTATATCCTGCTGTAAACTCTATGATTGACGGGAAAGAGATGATTTCTTATGATTTTCAAGATATTAGTATTGCAGTTTCTGGTCCTAAAGGACTAATGGTACCCGTAATTCGTAATGCAGAAAATCTTAGCTTTAGAGGAGTAGAATCAGAAGTGAAACGATTAGCAATAAGAGCACGTGAAGGTCAAATCACTGTTGATGAAATGACTGGGGGTACGTTTACCATTACTAATGGTGGAGTGTTTGGTAGTATGTTATCAACACCAATAATCAACCCACCACAAAGCGCGATTTTAGGAATGCACAATATTGTAGAACGTCCAATCGTAAGAGATGGCCAGATTGTAGTGGCGCCTATTATGTTTGTAGCCTTATCTTATGATCATAGAATTATCGATGGGAAGGAATCTGTTGGGTTCTTAGTAGCGGTAAAAGAGGCATTAGAAAATCCTGAGGAATTACTAATGAATAATAATGTAACCAGAGCGTTAGAATTATAGCATTTTTATAGAAAGAATAAAAATTTAAAATTCGTTCTAATTTAATACTACAGACCAGGCAGGTTTTTAAAATCGGCCTGGTTTTTTTATAGGTTTTTCCAATATTGAGGATGAGTATCCTCGGTTTCCTGATTCCAATATCCAGGAGTCACCTTACGGCCTTCGAAGGTCTTCAACTTACGTTGATAAACCCATATGGTGGGATTAAAAACCATGTCAGTGACTGCAACAGTATATAACTGTGGGTCTTCTTCAGATTTGCGTTTATCTTCTGCGATAATGACTTCAAAACCATTGTGCTCTAACAATTTTTTTAAAAACTCAGCACGGTTCTTTTCTACGCCTTTTTCAGCAAAAGTGACACGTTGCCCTTCTATATCACCAAACAAATGTTTTCCTCCTAATGCCATATTTTCTTAATTAAAAACACTACTCAATTCATATATATAATCATATAACGGGCTATATAAACCAAGAAATAAAATACCTATTACCGTAAGTATTAACCCTAATCGCATATATATATTGTTCTTAAAAAATGGAATAGAATGATCACTTTTTCTCAGAAACATTGCCCGAACAACTAATAGGTAGTAATATAATGAAATGATCATATTTATAACCGCTAAAAAAACAAGCAAATAATATCCTTTACTGGCCGCTGCAGTAAACAAGAAAAACTTACCAAAAAATCCTGCGACTGGTGGGATTCCGGCCAACGAGAATAAAGCAAGCATCATGACCAGGCTTAAATTAGGATTTGTTCTGTACAACCCTTCATAATCGTTGATGTTTTCTTTTCCTGTTTGCAATGAAATGGATTGTACTACTCCAAAAGCAGCAAGATTAGAGCATATATAGATCAATACAAAATACACAATGGTTGCAGTTCCTAGTTGCGTTCCGGTAATTAAACCCAATAAAACAAATCCCGCCTGAGCAATCGATGAGAAGGCTAAAAAGCGTTTCATGTTTTGTTGTCGTAAAGCAAATAAATTACCAATAAACATGGTTGCCACAGCAATAGTGTATACTATATTTTCCCAAGCATGTATCAACGGTTTTAAAACAGTAAATAATAGAATCATCAATATAAAGATTGCCGCACCTTTTGAAATTACTGATAAATAAGAAGCAATACTGATGGGTGCGCCTTCATAAACGTCAGCAGTCCAAAAATGAAATGGCACTAGTGAAATTTTAAAAGCCAAACCGGTAAAAAATAAAATAGCACCCAAAAGAGTTAAGTTGCTGGGTGCAATCACTTCAATGATATGATTAAAATATATGGACCCCGATGTTGCATATAACATCGACATACCAAATAATGAAATACCAGAAGCCAACGCTGAAGAAAGAATTAATTTGATTCCGGATTCGCTAGATATCCTCTTGGTGATATCGTATGCAGCTAAAGCGGCTACAGGTAATGTTGATAGTTCTAATCCTAAATAAAACATTAAAAAATCCCCCGCCGAAATCATGAAATACATACCCAAAAGTGATGAAAACATCAATACAAAGAACTCGGTTCCTCTATTTTGGGATACTATTTTTTCCTGAAGCCAATCGGCAGATATGAGTAATAAAATCAATACTCCAACAGTAAGCACGTTTTTAAAAAAATGAATCAGATCATTAGTGCGAAACATACCACCAAATAAACTGTCTTCTTCAATAGGTAAAAAACCAACTACTGTGTGCAAACCGAATAAAAATATGGCTAAATGTACGATACTGTTTTTTTTGTTTTCAGGTATAAAAATTTCACCTACAATGAGCAATAGTAGTATTGCCAACAGTAAAATTTCATGCCTCATTATTAAAAAACTGTCAATAGTCATTATTCTTAATTTTTGTTACTCAGACCTGTCTTCTGTCTTATTGCTCATCTATAAAACTCCTTCAATAAATGGTTTTACGCTCTTCAATATCATGTCACTTAACCATAAAGGAGCAACACCTATACCCACAATCGGAATGAGTAGTAATAATATTCCTGTTTTTTCATACCAGGTTGCCCCGGATAAACTTAAAAATTCATTGTTTTTTATTGACCCCATCAACATAATGCCAACAACACGTAAAATATAAACTGCGGTTACTACAATTGCAGAAACCGAAATAATTGTGGCAACTCTATAAAACATATCTTCATGTTGAAATGCTCCTACAAAAATGTTCATCTCTGCTACAAAACCGCTTAGCCCTGGTAACCCCAATGAAGCTAAACCGGTGATAACATATGTGACCGAAATGAACGGAATGGTTTTTAATAACCCTCCTAATTTGGTTACGTCTCTAGTTTGGGTACGTTCATAGATCATTCCTATCAGGGCAAAGAACAATGCCGTCATAAATCCATGGGAGAGTGATTGCAAAATTGCACCATTCCAGGATGTTTTATTTAGCATTAACAGGGCAAATAGTACCAACCCTAGATGACTTACCGAAGAATACGCATTAATATATTTTAAATCGGTTTGCTTAATGGCCGCAAAAGCACCGTAAATCACTCCGACTACCGATAATATAATGAAGACCCAGGACCAATGCAAAGTGCCTTCGGGGAGTAAGTACATAGCGACTCTAAATACTCCATATCCACCTAATTTCATTAAAACACCAGCGTGGAGCATAGATACCGCCGTTGGCGCAGAGGCGTGCCCATCTGGCGACCATGTATGGAAGGGAAACAATGCCCCGATAACTGCAAAACCAATAAAAGTTAATGGGAAAAATAGTTTTTGTGCTTCAATCGGAATATTCACTAGAGCTATTTCTAGTATATTAAAAGTCAAAAGGCCTCCGTCGGTGTTTGAATTGAAATAAATTCCTAAGATGCCAACCAGTAAAACCGCCGAAGCTCCCATAAGCATCAAGGTGAGTTTCATGGCTGAATATTCCTTGGGCCCAGAACCCCAAATACCTATTAATAAATACATCGGAATCACAGCAATTTCGAAGAAAACAAACATGGTGAATAGATCCAAAGAAATGAAAAATCCATAAACACCTATCGAAAGTACAATTAGTGAAACAAAAAATTCTTTAGGGAGATCTTGTATCTTCCATGAAATAAATACACCGGCAAGAACTACAATTGCAGTCAATAATAACAATGCTACCGAAATGCCATCGACACCTATCGCGTAGTGGATATTAAAATGCTTAAACCAAATGATATCTTTGGTAAAAACCATGATATCATCATTGATAACTTTTTCATTAAAATAGGCAAAAACCAAATGTATTGCCATTCCGAGCTGTATTATACTACCCATCATTGAAATGAGTCTAGCCTGTTTCAAGCTTTTTGTAAAAACTAAAGTCAAAACAGTTATTATTGGTACAACTAGAAAAAGCGATAAAATATCCATATTATTCTTTTAGTTTGTCCATGCGTAAATAAACACTAATGCTATAATTACAACCCCCATAATAAATGCAAAGGCGTAGTCCTGTATCCTTCCGGACTGCATTCCTTTAATTTTTTCAGAAGTTACTACTGTTTTACTTCCAATACCTCGCATGGTTCCATCTACATACTTCTTGTCGAATTTGGCTATGGGTGATGCTACTCGTTTAAATAGTATCTTTTTTGTGATAAATAAATAAAGTTCATCAACATAAAACTTATTGGTGGTCCATTTGTATAGTACTCCAAACCCTTTTGCAAATCGATCTGCTAAGTCATTTTCCTTTTTGTAGAAAACCCAGGCAAGGATAATTCCGATCAGGGCTACACCTACAGCGATAGCAGCCAGAGGATAATTCAGATGTGCTTCAAATCCAGCTTTATCAGCAGTAACAAATTCACTAAACGGAATAAACCCACCCACAATACTAAGTAAGGCTAATACGATTAATGGAAAAGTCATTGATAAAGGAGATTCATGGGGAGTATGTTCATATGTGGTTTCTTTACCCCAGAAAATTCCGAAGTAAATTCTAAACATATAAAAAGCGGTAAGTCCGGCTACAAATACCCCAACAACATAGATCAAAGTGTTGTACTCAAATGCTGCTACCAAAATTTCGTCTTTACTCCAAAACCCTGCCAACGGAGGTACTCCTGCAATAGCCAAAGTAGCGATTAAAAAAGTAATGTGCGTGATGGGCATATACTTGCGCAAACTGCCCATGTCTTTTAAATAATTGCTGTGTATAGCATGTATGATCGATCCCGCACCTAAAAACAATAGCGCTTTGAACATGGCATGCGTAAATAAATGAAACATCGAAGCCATATAGCCAACTCCCTCATGCCCTTCATATCCTGAAACCCCCAAAGCAAACATCATATAACCCAGTTGAGACATTGTTGAAAAGGCTAATACACGTTTGATATCTGTTTGTGTAATTGCAATAATAGCTGCAAATAATGAAGTGAATGCCCCCGCGTAGGTTACAATATGAAGTGCAAAACTATCCTCAACAAAATAATACATAGGAAACAATCGGGCAACCAAATACACCCCAGCTACCACCATGGTCGCAGCATGGATTAAGGCAGAGACAGGAGTAGGGCCTTCCATAGCATCTGGTAGCCAGATATGTAATGGAAACATAGCTGATTTACCAGCGCCCCCTACAAAAATTAAGATCAACGCCCAGGTAATAACAGATAACCCCATAAATGAATTTGATGCCCAATTCAATATAGCACTTCCTTCGGGATTGTTGAGTGTTTGAAAATCATATGTTCCGGTATAATATCCGATGATTAAAATTCCGATAAGGAATCCTAAATCAGCGAAGCGAGTAACAATAAATGCCTTTTTTGCGGCAGCTACTGCCGAGTCTTTGGTATAATAATATCCAATTAACAGGTAGGACGAAACACCAACCAATTCCCAGAAAATATAGATCTGAAACAAATTTGTTGCTAGAACCAACCCATACATAGAAAAAGAGAATAGGGATAAAAAAGAGAAAAACTTGGTGTAACCTTCATCACCTTTCATATATCCTCTGCTATAGATGTGTACCATTAAGGATACCACAGAAACTACAACGAGCATCATTACAGCTATAGGGTCGATCAACACCCCCATATCGATACGCAATGTTTCAGTAAAGTTCATCCACACCGTCTTTTCTACGAAGGTTTGGTACACACCATTCACTTTGCCATTCACAAAAAAGTATTGATAAGCAGTGTAGAATGATAATACTGTAGAAATCAATAACCCTAATACACCAATGTATCCTGAAACCGAAGGCTTAATTTTTTGATTAAATATTCCTAAAAGCAAAAAGATTACAAGTGGAATCAGAGGAATTAATATGGTATATGTTAGGTTCATTATCGTTTGAATAGTTTTAAGTGTCTAAAATGACTAGATTGCCTTAAGGTTTAATTTTTTACCAATTGAGGTGAAAATTGCCAGTATTTCACTGGCTTCTTTAATTATTGATTCAATTTTAAGAGGCTCAACCCAATTTAGTTCTTCAATAATTTCTAACCAATACACAGTTTCGCTAGCTTCACTTTCACATATTTTTATTTTGTTTTTGAAATCTGCCCTACTTCTAGATCGGTTCGCTTCTCTATAGTTTGCACCTATACTTGTTCCTGATTTGGTTATTTGATTCTTAATTACTTTCCCTTCAGATGAAGAAGGTAGGGTGCCTGAAAGTTTAACTATGTTAATAGCAAAATTTTTAGTTCTTTTTTCTAATTGTTTACTGAACTGTTTGTTATCCATTTTTAATTTAGGCACTTTTAATTTTAGATCATTTTAAATACTTCATTTAGTACTTCATTGTTTCAATGTCTTTAACTTCTACAGAACTAATTTGTCTGTATAAGTTGATTATAATAGAAACCGCCAAAGCAGTTTCGGCAGCAGCTACAGCAATTATAAAAATTGAAAAAATTACGCCTTGCAACATATCTGGATATAGATATTTGTTGATCACTACAAAATTGATTACCGAAGCATTTAAAATAAGCTCTACTGAAATCAATATTGAAATCAGGTTTTTTCTTGTGATGAATCCATAGACTCCAATAAAAAACAGGATGGATGTTACGGTTAGTATTTCATAAATGCTAACTCCTGGGATCATAGTTTTTCATCTTTTTTATTAGTTAGTTTTTTTCCTTTTGCAATAACAATAGCTCCTATCATTGCGGCTAGCAAAAGCACACTTACTACTTCAAATGGTAAAATAAATCCTCCTGCTTCATAGCTCAGTAATAAAGTCCCGATTTCGGCTGTCGTGATTGTATTGTTATTTTCTACTACATTAAACTCATGTCCGTAAATAGAAACTAAGAAGACTCCTAGACCAATTAAGCAGCCTAAAATTGTAATTATTTGTTTTGATACCTTAGCCATTTCTAACTCCAATTCTATATGATGCACCAATAACACAGAAAAAATGATCAGTACAATAATCCCTCCTGCATAAATGGTGAGTTGAATTGCGGCTAAGAAATTATAATCGATTAAGAAGTAAAATCCCGCTATTCCTGCCAAAACAAATAATAAGTAAATAACAGATCTGAGCATTTTACGGCTAGTCACTGAAGCAATCGCAAAAACGATCATGATCAATGCTAAAATGTAGAATATAACTTTTTCCATAGGCTTAATCTTCCACTCCTGGTTTTAGTTTAGATCCTGGTTTGTTGAGAACTCTGGTCAGCTGAGTTCTGTCATATGTTGAATTTTCAAAATTCTGTCCCCATTTAATGGCATCTGTGGGGCAAACATCAATACATAAGCCGCACATAGTACACATGCTAAGGTGATATACGAATTTGTCGATTTTCTTTTTCTTTTTGCCTGTCTCCTCGTCAAGGCTTCTATCCCAGATAATCTCAATGGTTCCATTTGGGCAAGCTATTTCACATTTTTGGCAACCGGTACATGTATGTTCGTTATTTTCATCGTGCGGCATGATGACTTCTCCGCGAAAGCGATCAAACATTTTTAAGGTATCCCTGTTGTCTGGATATTGCTGTGTAATGGCTCCTTTTCGGGAAGTTAAGAAGTACTTTCCTGTAACGCTCATACCTGTAAGCAGTGTTTTTATTCCTTTATATATTTCTGAAAAGTAACTCATAATTTCTAAAACCTAATTAGTAAACCTCCCCAAACTATTAATGCCATTAAAACGATATTCATTAGGTTTAACGGCAATAAATATTTCCATTCCAGGGTTAGTAACTGATCAACCCGTAAACGAGGAAATGTCCATCTAAACCACATCATTAAGAATACGAGCCCGAGTGTTTTTAATAAAAACCAAAATAGACCCAACCAGGGGATGGATTCTGTAATTCCGAACGGTGACAGCCAACCACCAAAAAATATAGTAGTGGCAATGGCAGCTATGATGAACATATTTATAAATTCGGCCAGAAAGAAGTAAGCAAATTTCATCCCTGAGTACTCTGTATGAAAACCTGCTCCTAATTCTGATTCGGCTTCAACCATATCAAAAGGTGCCCTGTTGGTTTCTGCAGTACCGGAGATCATAAATATCATAAAAGCAATAATTGCAGGAACGTGTCCCTGCACGATTAGCCATCCGTTTTTTTGAACTTCAATGATTTCTGAAAGTTGTAATGTCCCTGTAATTAAGATCATGGTAAGCAAGGACAATCCGACCGATAATTCATAACTAATTGTTTGCACACCGCTACGCATGGCTCCAATAAGAGCAAACTTGTTATTACTACTCCAACCACCAAGTAAAACTCCGATAACACCTATGGATGAAACTGCGATCAAGAAGAATACACCAATATTGATATCAAAAGCATGAAAATCTTTGGTGAACGGAATAACGGCCAATGCCATTAAAGCAGTGACAATTACGAAGTAAGGCGCCAGATTATATAAAAACTTATCTGATTTTACGGTGCCTGTTAGCTCTTTGGATACTAATTTTAAAGCATCAGCCATGGTTTGTAATAATCCCTGAAAACCAACTCTGTTAGGACCGATTCGTAACTGAAACCAGGCGGCAACCCTTCTTTCCATTAAAACCAAAAACAAGCCTGCAACAGAAAAAATTCCTAAATAGATTAGTGCAATTACTACCATTTCTAAAATACTTAGAGAGTCTTTAAGCATTATGCTTAAAAACAATGGTTGATTATATGTGATGCCAACTATGTTCATCTATTTCAGAACTTTTATTAAAAAACACCTCAAAAAACGGTATAGTTTTTATCGGTCAATATCCGGAATTACTAAATCTAAGGTTGCCATAGTGGCCACCAAATCCCCAATTTTACCACCCACCGCTATACGGTTTAATAATGATAAATTTGAAAATCCGGGTGATCTAAATTTAAGTCGATATGGACTTTTGGCTCCTGTGCTAATGATATACATGCCTAACTCGCCTCTTGCGGTTTCAACCTTTTGATAAAACTCTCCTTTCGGAAGTTTGATCACTGCATTGGTCTTTACTCTATGTTCTCCTTCAGGGATATTGTCTATTAACTGCTCGACTATAGACAATGATTCCCATAGTTCTCTAATTCTTACACGATACCTTGCAAAGGTGTCTCCTTCGGTTTCTAGACATTCATTAAAAGTAACTTTATCCAAAGCACTATAGGGATGATATTTTCTTACATCACAAGAATACCCTGAGCCACGTGCTACAGGACCCGAGGCACCGAATGAAATCGCATCTTCTTTGCTCAAAACACCAACTCCCTTTGTTCTTTTCTGAAATATTACATTCCCAGTTAGCAGCCTGTCATATTCAGGAATTTTTGTTTTAAAATGAGCCACAAATTTCTTTACTCTATTTACAAAGTTTGGATGTATATCAAACATTAATCCTCCTGGTACATTATAATTCATGGTTAATCGTGCACCACAAGTTTCTTCAAAAATATCATTGAGCATTTCTCGGTCTCTGAAACCATAAAAATAGGTGGTAATGGCACCAACGTCCATTCCCATTACGCCCCACCATAGGCAATGTGAAGAGATTCTGGTAAGTTCACCAATAATAGTTCTAATCACCTTTACACGTTCTGGAATTTCTAATTGTAACCCATTTTCAACTCCCAGGCAAACGGCTTCGTTATTAATATTAGCCGATAAATAGTCCATTCTATCGGTTAGATGAACGATTTGTTGATAGCTATCGCGCTCACACATTTTTTCGATGGATCGATGTATGTAGCCTAGGTCTGGCTCGACTTTTTTGATAATTTCACCATCGATAGTTAAAACGAGTCGTAGAACACCATGCGTAGCGGGGTGTTGAGGCCCCATGTTAATGAAGTACTCTTCAGATTTAAAATTACTATGCACGGTGGGTGCTTCCATGGGTGTTTATTTAATGATCATATTAATATCATCTACGTAATCTTTTCTTAGTGGAAATCCATCCCATTCATCAGTCAAAAAAAGCCTCTGTAAATTGGGGTGGTTATTAAATTTTATTCCGAAGAAGTCAAATACCTCTCGTTCATGAAACTCTGCTGTTGACCAAATATTAGAAACTGTATCCAATGTGGGATTTTCTCTATCTTCGGTTTTTACTTTTACCACAATAATATGCCTATGCGTTGTGGATTCTAAGTGATATACTACACCTAACTCTTCTCCCCAGTCCACACCACTTAAACAAAACAAATAATCAAAATAGGTTTCTGCATTATTTCTAAGTTGTGACATCAACTCATGAAGTCTTTCTGAAGGCACCGTAATATTTAAAAACTGAGAACCCTCTTCCGTGCATTCTACTTCGGGAATCCAACTGGTTATTAGCTCTTGTAATGCTTCATTAGTCATAACTTTTGGTATTAAAGTCCTTCATCAAATCCTTCGATAGGATTCTTCTTGTTTTTCATGCTTTCTGTACGTATTTTGTCTTGTAGCATCAGCATACCTTCTAATAATGCCTCGGGGCGAGGAGGACATCCCGGGACATAAACATCAACCGGAATCACATGATCTGCGCCTTTTACTACAGAATAGGTATTATAAAAAAATGGACCTCCCGAAATGGCACAAGCTCCCATGGCAATTACATATTTGGGTTCGGCCATTTGATCATACAAACGTCTTAAAACAGGTGCCATTTTATTAACTATAGTGCCTGCGATAATAATGAGATCTGCTTGTCTGGGTGAGGGACGTGCTACTTCAAAACCGAATCTAGAATAATCATGGCGAGCTGCACCCGTTTGCATCATTTCGATGGCGCAACAACTTGTGCCAAAATACAGTGACCAAAGCGAATTTGACCGACCCCAATTTATGATTTTGTCTAATGAGGTAACAATAACATTGGCACCATTTCCCGCAGGAATTACTTTCCCGGGAAAATCTTTTGGTATGTTACCCGTAGAGGGGTTTGTGTGATCTACTCCCATTGTAATGCTCCTTTCTTCCATGCATATGCTAATCCTAATCCTAATATGAAAAGAAATATGATAATTTCGATAAAAGCAACTGCTCCAATTTCCTGAAAAACAACGGCCCAGGGTACTAAAAATGCTACTTCTACATCAAACACCAAAAATAATATCGCAAATAAATAATAACCTACTTTAAATTGCACCCAAGTAGGTCCAATTGTTGTCATACCACTCTCATAGGGTTCACGT
This sequence comes from Aquimarina penaris, assembly GCF_040786285.1. Classification (NCBI taxonomy): domain Bacteria; kingdom Pseudomonadati; phylum Bacteroidota; class Flavobacteriia; order Flavobacteriales; family Flavobacteriaceae; genus Aquimarina; species Aquimarina penaris. The sequence goes on along the minus strand of NZ_JBFMKQ010000001.1, from coordinate 107,816 downwards.
TTTTGCGGATTGTCGGATTTATGCGAAATTAAACTCGATAAAAAGTTTGCCCCGGCAACCATTACAATTCCTGCTATTAAGAATACTATTATTGCTTCTGAACCCATAGGCTTAGTGTTATTTTATCTCATACGTTTCACCTGAAAAAAACAAATCATCAGTTTTGGTAAAAGACGAATTGGCTTTTACTTCTTCTGTTTGTGCATTTTTTCGTTCCTCTAAGGTAACATCATCATAACTTCTAATGATTCCTGTAACCAAAGGATATTTTAACCTTACCAACATTTGGTGTAATGTTGGATCCTGTTCTTTGGCATCGTGCACCAGGAGATCTTCTTGAGTCATTCCGTTTTCACCAATAGTAACGACTTCTAATTTTAGACCGTTTAATAGTAGCCCCTTATCGCGTTCTTTTCCAAACACCATTGGTTTTCCGTGTTCTACGAATAACTGTTTGTCTTCACGAACTGCTTTATCAGTATATTGTGAGTAACATCCATCATTAAAGATCGGACAATTTTGTAATACTTCAATCAAGGAAGTGCCTTTAAATTTTTCGGCCTCGATAAACATCTTGGTCATTTCTTTGGGTGTATTTCCGCCAATTCTTGCCAAAAATCGGGCTTGAGCCCCTATGGCTAATTCGCCAGCCGAAAAAGGAGGCTGCGTATTTCCGTAAGGAGATGACTTTGTTTTTTGACCTACCAATGATGTGGGGGAGAACTGTCCTTTGGTCAATCCATAAATTTCATTATTAAACAATACTACATTTAAATCAACATTTCGTCGAAGCACATGAATAAAATGATTTCCTCCAATAGCCATAGAGTCGCCATCTCCTGTAATAACCCAAACGCTGAGGTTAGAATTTGCTAACTTAGCACCTGTTGCAATCGCAGGAGCCCTGCCGTGAATACTATGCATTCCGTAGGTGTCCATATAATATGGGAAACGAGACGAACAACCGATCCCCGAAATAAAGACAACATCTTCTTTTTTTACTCCCATTTCTGGAAGCGCTTTTTGCATAGCTCTCAAAATCACATAATCATCACAACCTGGACACCATCGTACTTCCTGATCACTTGCAAAATCCTTGAATGTATATTCTTTTACTGCTGTTGTGTCCATAATTAGAGGAGTTGTTTAAATTTTTGAATGAGCTCGTTATTTCCAAAGGGTAATCCTTGAATTTTGTTGTATTGTAAAATATTAAAACCACTGAAGTTGGCTTTCAAGATTTTGACAAACTGCCCACTATTTAATTCGCAAACAATTATTTTTTTGAATTTAGAGAGTATATCTTCTGTATTTTTGGGCATTGGATTGATATAATTAAAATGAGCGAACCCAATGTTACTATATCCATCATCATCATGCATTTGTTTAACCGCAGAGTGAAGTGAACCATAGGTTCCTCCCCAACCTACAACCAATATATCGCCTGTATCGGCAAATTCGGTAGTTAAATTCGGGATATAATTCTGAACTCGTTTAATTTTCTCTGCTCTTATTTTAGTCATGTATTCATGATTCTCGGGTATATAAGAAACATTACCGGTTACACGGTCTTTTTCAAGACCCCCAACTCTATGTTCTAATCCAGGAGTTCCTGGGATAGCCCAGTTTCGCGCCAGTGTATCTTCATCACGGTCATAGGGATGCCAATTTTCGGTTGCTTGTTTAATGATATTAGGTTTAATGTCTGGCATTTGATCAACTGTACGTATTTTCCATGGGGCCGATCCATTAGCAATATAACCATCACTTAATAATATTACAGGGGTCATATGCTCCAGAGTAAGTTTTGCAGCTTCATATGCAAAATCGAAACAATTACCAGGGGTACTTGCCGCAATAACAATAACAGGGCTTTCTCCATTTCTACCATACATTGCCTGCAACAAATCGGATTGTTCTGTTTTGGTAGGTAGACCTGTTGAAGGCCCTCCTCGTTGTACGTTAACCAAGACCAGAGGTAACTCAATTATCATAGCCAACCCCAATGCCTCTCCTTTTAATGCCAAACCAGGTCCGGATGTGGTGGTAATTGCTAAATCTCCAGCAAACGAAGCACCAATGGCAGATGTTATACCTGCGATTTCATCTTCGGCTTGAAGCGTTTTTACTCCAAAATGCTTGTGTTTTGCTAGTTCGTGTAAAATATCTGATGCTGGAGTGATAGGGTATGAACCTAAAAATAATTCTAAACCTGTTTTTTCAGCGGCAGCCAAAAATCCCCAGGCTGTAGCCGTATTACCCATAATAATTCTGTACGTACCAGGACTCATCTTAGCGGGAGCAATGGTATACGCATTAGGAATTAATTCTATGGTTTCAGCAAAATAATATCCTGCATTCAGTACTTTGGTGTTTGCTTCAATGATCTGGGGTTTGGATTTAAACTTTTTATTGAAAAAATCAATTGTATAATCTGTTGAACGGTCATACATCCAATATACCATTCCCAGGGCGAACATATTTTTACTTCGCGTAATACTTTTATTATCTAATCCTTCGACATCTTTTAATGTTTCTTTTGTTAGAGAAGTCATCGTTACCTCAATAATACGGTAATTTTCAAGGCTCCCATCTTCAAGCGGATTAGATTCGTATTGTGCTTTTTCTAAATTCTTTTTATTAAAAGCATCGGTATCAACAATAATAGTATGTCCTGGCTTTACAGCATGTAAGTTGGTTTTTAAACCAGCAGGGTTCATAGCGACCAATAGATCTACATTGTCTCCTGGTGTGCTAATTTCAATACTGCCTATGTGAACCTGAAACCCGGATACTCCATATAAACTACCTTGTGGAGCTCTAATTTCTGCAGGGTAATTAGGAAATGTGGCAACATCGTTACCAAACATTGCTGAGGTGTCTGAGAATTGAGTTCCGGTTAATTGCATCCCATCACCAGAATCACCTGCAAATCTTATGACTACAGCTTCCAAAACTTCTTGTTTATTATCGGTTTTATCTATAATCATAATGTATATGAATTTTAAAAAATCACTTAAATTTATCAAAATTTGGTTAGATTTTGATAAAATAGGGGGCATATTTAACCTTACTTTTAACAATGTAGTGTGGTTTTTGCCATTTTAAAGAAAGTTTAAAATAATTTTAAGTTGTATATTTAAGTGTTTTAAAAACAGATAAATATGGCAATTATAATAACCGATGAATGCATTAACTGTGATGCTTGTGTTTCTGAATGTCCTAATAATGCAATTTATGAACCCGATCAGGAATGGTCTTATTCTGATGAAACATCTTTAAGTGGTATCGTTACTTCTCTTGATGGAAAAGAAATAGATGCCGATGCTGAAAATGCGCCAGTTTCAGATGAATTTTATTTTATAGTATCTGATAAATGTACAGAATGTAAAGGTTTTCATGACGAACCACAATGCGCTTCTGTTTGTCCTGTGGATTGTTGTGTTCCTGATGAGAATAATATAGAAACAGAGGAGGTGCTATTAGAGAAAAAAGCCTGGATGCATGGTGAATAGTTTATATGAACCTTGTTTTTATGTGTAAAAGTTGTTTTTCTACCAAGAGACCAGAATAACTTACTGCAAAACCATTTCAGAATAAGGAATAATTGTAGTATATCCTTTTTCTATAAAATATGATGTCTCATTTTTGGATCCAGTGACCAAAACAAAATCTCCACCCCAGCCTCCAAGACTCTTAACACTTCCTGGGTAATCAGAGAATAATACTGATTTAACAGTAGGAGTCTTTATGATTTTAGAAATGATTTCTTCGTGAGAAGCTAACAACGTTTCGAATTCATGTAACGAAGAGCAATCTAGCATTTTATGAGTTATTTCGGTTATGGTGGCAGCAGCTTTATCAAAATCTTTTAAGGGTAAAGATTGGTAATGCTTAATAGATGCTTTACTATCTTGCTTTTGATTTAAATAGATGAAAAATAGGTTTTCTTTAAATGAAGGGTCAAAAGATACTTCTTTAATGGTTGGTCTGCCCTCATTACGATTGTATAGTATTGGTACATCGTGTTGAGCACATGCAATATCGTATCCGCTACCTCTAAAACTGTTGTCTAATAATGCAAAGGCATCTACTTTTGCCCATTGTGCGATATTGTTAATTAATGTAGAAGAAGACCCAAGCCCCCATTCGCGATGAAATTCTAGTCGGGTTTCTACGATGTATCCTTTATCTGAAGAAAGGAAATTTGGATTAAGTTCTTTTGCTGCAATTAATATTTCTAACAAAGTTTCTGTTATTCCAAGACCTTCTTCATCACTAAGAGTGGGATCAGTCGAAGGTTCATCTTTTGTTACAGATTCAAGCGGGAGATTGATTTCGGTTTCAAACCAGCAATTACCTTCTTCATCAATACTTTTCCAATGGATTTGGTTAGTATCATTTTCTTCTACAAATAACCATTGCCCTTTTCTGCAGGGTAATGCTAAAGCTTCGATACTATCGAGAACTAAATATTCCGCAGTGAGCAATAACTTACCGTGGCTGTAGAAGGATTTTTTCATTTCTTAATTGAAATTGGTTTTATTTCAAATTATGACTATTGGCATATGTGAAACCCAATGCTAATAAAGTTCCTGATAGTATTGATGCAATTATTTCTTGCAAAAAATTGGATTTATCAAAGATAAAATAACTCAAAATGATATTCAATACCAAAAGAGTTATTGTGATTATGAGGAATTTTTTTAGAAAGAATTTAATTTTCATCAGGCTCTTAATTTTTCGATTTGTGCAACTACTTCACTGTGAGTAACGGTATTTGTTTTAAAATATTCAACAAGTTGTTCTTTTTCTTGATCAGTCGCTTTAAACTGATTAAGAATATTCATCAAATGCATTTTCATATGCCCTTGCTGAATTCCGGTAGTGATTAGTGAATTTATTGCAGCAAAGTTTTGTGCTAATCCTGCCACGGCAGTAATTTTCATTAACTCTTTTGCATTAGGTTTTCCTAGAAGCTGCAATGCTAATTTCACTAATGGGTGTAATGTAGTTAAACCACCAACAGTACCGAGTGCTAAGGGTATTTCAATTGAGAAAGTGAATTGATCATTCTTAATTTCGGCATGAGTAAGACTTTTATATTTTCCGTCTTTTGCAGCATAGGCGTGAGCTCCTGCCTCGATGGCTCTAAAATCATTTCCGGTAGCTAAAACTACGGCATCAATACCATTCATAATCCCCTTATTATGGGTAACGGCACGGTAAGGCTCAACTTCTGCAATACGAACTGCCCTTATAAATTTTTCGGCATACTGTTGTGATGATAACTGATCGGTATTGGGTAATTCATTTACAGGACAAGACACTAAAGCTTTAACTATACATTGAGGCACATAGTTAGAGAGAATGCTCATAATAATCTCAATGTCTTTTTCTGTTTCAGAAAAGCCACTATATTGTTTAGCTTCGACAATCAGCGTTTTTGCAAACTGTTCTAGACAAGAGTTGATGAAATTTGCCCCCATTGCATCTGCGGTTTCAAAAGTGCAATGCAATTGATAGTAATTCTCTATTTCTGAGGTTTTGTCTCTAAGTTCAATTTCTTGTACACCACCACCTCGTTTTTCCATGTTTTTGGTAATCTGAGATACCGATTGTAATACATCAGTTTTTATAGTAGTAAAGAATTTTTTAAGTTTTTCGGGAGTACCAGTATATGTAAAATGTACCTGCCCTACCTTTACTGTTGATAGTACTTCTGCTTTAAAACCGCCTCGATTTTGCCAAAACTTAGCCGCTTTACTGGCTGCTGCTACCACCGAACTTTCTTCGATAGTCATAGGTAATGTATATCGGGTGTCGTTAATCAAAAAATTGGGAGCAACCGAAAAAGGAAGGTAATAGTTAGAAATTGTATTTTCTGTAAATTCATCATGAAGTTGCTGTAAATTATCATCAGAATTCCAGTAGGTGGTTAGTGTATCGGTAGCATTATTGTCATTACTAAAATGATGTTCTGCCAACCATTTGATTTTATCTGCTTTAGAGAGTTTAGAAAACCCAGAAACTACTGGTGCCATTATGTTTTTTATTATTGATGCTCCAAAGATACTATTCTGTTTTATCATTTACATACTCAAAAAGTCGATTCAGATCATTTTGTGTTGTAGTAATTTTAAACTTTGATTGATGATTTGATAAAAAATATTGCTTTCCTACTCCTGTTTTTATTGTATTTAACATCAATTGTTGTATTTTTCACGGATTTTTTAGTATTCTTGGCGTTAACAATTTTTAAAATATGATATGAAGATTACAAAATTGTTTTTTGGATTTACACTTTTTATTGGGCTCGTAACTACAGCCCAAAACAAAGCTTTTACCTTAGATGAAATATGGGGAGGAGCATTTAGAACTGAAACCTTAGAATCATTGCATTCTATGAAAAACGGAACACAATATTCTGTTTTAGAAAAAGACAAAGCCTCTGGCGCAACCAATATAGAGGTCTATGATTATGAGACAGGAGAAAAAGCTAAAACCTTGATAAGTTCTGCCTCTATAGAGGGCTTAGATTCGTTTCAGGGATATTCTTTTAGTAAAGACGAGAATAGAATTTTACTCTCTAGTGAGATGGAACAAATATATCGACGCTCTTCAAGAGGGATTTACCATATTTATGATGTTCCATCTAATGGAGTGTTTAAAGTTAGTGAAAAGAAAATCCAATCTCCAATGTTATCGCCCGATGGTAATAAGATTGCCTATATAGAGGATAATAATATTTTTATGCTGAATTTCGTTACTGGACAAGAAATTCAGTTAACAGATGATGGTAAGAAAAATGAAATCATAAACGGGATTACCGATTGGGTATATGAAGAAGAATTTTCTTTTGTTAGAGCTTTTGATTGGAGTGCGGATAGTAACAAAATAGCATTTTTGAGATTTGACGAAAAAGAAGTGCCAGAGTTCTCTATGGATGTGTATGGAAAAGCATTGTATCAAAAACAAGATGTTTTTAAATATCCTAAGGCAGGAGAGAAAAATGCTAAAGTTTCTCTATTTATAGCAGATATTACTGCCATGTCATCAGATAAAGTCAAGTTAGGAGAGTATAAAGATTTTTATATCCCTAGAATAAAATGGACAGCCAATCCAGATATTTTGAGTGTACAAGTAATGAATAGACACCAAAATAATCTGGATTTAGTTTTTGTAGACGCTAAAACAAAGGCTCCAAAAGTGGTACTTAATGAGAAAGATGAGGCTTATATTGATATTACCGATAATTTAACATTTTTAGAAGATAATAGCTTTATCTGGACTAGTGAAAAAGATGGATACAATCATATCTATCACTATAAGGAAACTGGTGAATTGATTAACCAGATTACTAAAGGTGATTGGGAGGTAACTCAATATTATGGGTACGATAAAAAGAACAAAAGGATATTGTATCAAAGTGTAGAAAACGGAAATATTAATCGCGATATTTATGCTATAACCCTGGACGGAAAAGATAAAAAACAATTAAGTACCAAAGATGGATTTAATGATGCAGAGTTTAGCGCTGATTTTAGTTCTTACATTAATTATTTTTCAAACGCTACGACTCCATACGAGTATACATTAAATGATGGATCTACAGGAAAAGTAGTACGAGAGATCAAAAACAATAAAACGTTACTGGAGAATTTGGCACAATATGACGTGCGACCAAAAGAGTTTTCTACGATCGAGGTTAATGGAGAAACATTGAATATGTGGACGATCAAACCTAAAGATTTTGATCCTAAAAAGAAGTACCCTTTATTAATGTATCAATATTCAGGCCCGGGTTCTCAAATGGTGAAAAACTCATGGCACAGAGCCAATGATTATTGGTATATGATGTTGGCGCAACAAGGATATATTGTAGCATGCATTGATGGTAAAGGAACGGGGCTAAAAGGTGCTAAATTTAAGAAAGCAACACAAAACGATTTGGGTAATCTAGAAGTGCAGGATCAGATTGCAGCTGCAAAACAACTTGGCGCGCTACCTTATATTGATGCTTCCCGAATAGGAATTTGGGGATGGAGCTACGGTGGTTTTATGTCTAGTAATTGCCTGTTTAAAGCACCAGACACCTTTAAAATGGCCATTGCTGTTGCTCCCGTTACTAGTTGGAGATTTTATGATACTATCTATACAGAACGATATTTGATGACTCCACAAGAAAATGCAAAAGGATATGATAGTAATTCGCCTATTAATTTTGTAGATGGATTAAAAGGAAAATTTTTATTAGTACATGGTAGTGCAGATGATAATGTGCATGTGCAAAATACGATGCAATTGGTCGAAGCCTTGATACAGGCCAATAAGGATTTTGATTGGGCAATCTATCCCGACAAGAATCATGGTATCTATGGGGGTAATACCCGATTACACTTATATAATAAAATGACAAACTTCATTAAAGAGAACTTATAATTAATTAAACAAACATAATGGCAAATACAGTTAAAGCAGCTCATCAAAAAGAGCTTTTTGGGCATCCGGTAGGATTATACATATTATTTTTTACAGAAATGTGGGAGCGTTTTTCCTACTATGGAATGAGAGCACTTTTTGTATTATACCTTACAACTAAGACTGTAGATGAGAATGCAGGATTAGGATGGTCATCTGGAGAAGCATTGGCATTATATGGATGGTATACGATGTTAGTATATGTAGCATCCATACCAGGAGGATGGATAGCAGATAAATTATTGGGACAAAAGAAATCAGTATTAGTCGGAGGAATTTTATTGGTTGCTGGGCATAGTATTTTGGCAATAGAAGAGATGTGGGCATGGTATTCTGGGCTTGGATTAATCATAGCAGGAGTGGGAATGCTAAAACCAAATATATCTACAATGGTAGGTGGTTTGTATAAGCAAGGAGATATACGTAGAGATAAAGGATTTACGATTTTCTATATAGGGATTAACCTTGGAGCTTTTCTATCTAGTTTAATTGTTGGATATGTAGGAGAAGTACACGGATGGCACTATGGGTTTGGTCTTGCGGGTATTGGTATGGCTCTAGGGTTGTTACAATATCTTCTCGGTCAAAAATATCTAGCTAATGTGGGTAATTTTTTAGGGGCTTCAGAAAAAGTTGAGGATAAAGAAGCCATGAAAAAACCATTAACTAAAATTGAAAAAGATAGAGTCATAGTTTTATTAATTTCATTTTTATTAGTAATAGTCTTCTGGGGAGCTTTTGAACAAGCAGGGGGACTAATGAATTTGTATGCAAGTGGAAAAACTAACAGAATGTTGATGGGTTGGGAAGTTCCTGCTTCTTGGTTTCAATCATTAAATGCAATGTTTATTATTTTCTTGGGTACTTCAGTAGCTATATATTGGGCTAATAGAAAATTAAAAGGTAAAGTATCGAGTTCATTGTTTAAAATGATTATTGGGCTCATTATTATGGGTACAGGGTTCTTCTTTATGACCGCAGCTTCTATGGAGTATAGTGCTGATGGGTCATCTGCAATGTATTGGTTAGTATTAGCATATTTGTTCCATACAATAGGTGAGCTTTGTATATCTCCGGTTGCGCTCTCTTTTATTACTAAATTGGCTCCTGTTAAATATGGAGCGCTAATGATGGGAGTATATTTTGCGATGACAGGTTTTGGAAATAAACTTGCAGGCTTATTGGGAGAATGGGCAGAGAGTCAAGGAGAATTTGCAATTTTTACAGGAATCGCAGTCTTTTGTGTAGCATTTGGATCAATTGTGATGCTATTCAGAAAGAAACTAGAAGTTCTTACTCACGGTGTTGAAGATAAAGAAGGAACAATTCACGAAGAAGCTGAAGGGTTCGAATTAGCTGATGCCGCAGAATAAGATATTTTTATGAGTACTACAACAAACGATTCAAAAGTATTTAGTTTACTAGGGCATAAACCATCATTATTTGTTCTTTTTTTTACAGAAATGTGGGAGCGTTTTTCCTACTATGGAATGCGTGCTCTTTTTGTGTTATTTTTAACTAGTCAGATTATTGATGGGGGCTGGGCATGGAGTAACGAAGACGCCCTGAAGCTTTATGGTTGGTACACGGGTCTGGTGTATCTTACACCTATTTTCGGTGGGTTTATAGCCGACAAATTTCTGGGGTATAGAAAAGCGGTAGCGCTTGGAGCGTTGTTTATGACGTTAGGTCATATTTCAATGGCATTAGAAACCCCTATGTTTCTTTACATAGGATTGGCATGCCTAATTATAGGTAATGGTTTATTTAAACCAAACTTAACATCTATCGTTAGTGGATTGTATGATAAGAATGAAGAAAAGAAAGATGGTGCATATACTATTTACTATATGGGGGTTAATGCAGGAGCATTTTTGGGTATAATGTTATGCGGATATATTGGAGAAAAAGTAAGCTGGAGTTTTGGTTTTGGTTTAGCTGGAATATTTATGCTTTTAGGAATGCTTCAATTCTGGTTTGGTAGAAGTATTTTTGAAAAAGTAGGACTATCTCCTAAAGAGAAATTGGAACTCGATGAAGTTGATGATGTAATTGAAGACACCGTAGAAGAAGTTGTTGAAGAGGTAAAGGTGAGTTCTAAAGTTCAAAAAGACAGGTATATAGTAGTCGCTATTTTGGCGTTCTTTACCATATTCTTTTGGGCAGCATTCGAACAAGCAGGCGGTTCAATGACCATTTTTGCCAGTAAGTATACGAATCGAATTTTGGTCGGTGATAGCGCAACAATTTTTAAAATAGTTGATGCAATAATAACGTTAGTGCCTTTGGTAATTATTACCTGGGTGCTCTATAAATTATTTGTTCAGACCTTTAAGAAAATATCATTATCCAATAGTATTTTAGGATTTAGTTTTGCGATAATTTGGACCATAGTTGTATGGAAATTATACCGCGAGTTTAATGCCGATACAACAGAAGTTCCTGCTTCTTGGTTTGGAATTTTAAATTCGTTGTTTATTATATCTTTTGCGCCGATGTTCTCTAGACTATGGGAAAGTAAGTATAATCCCTCTGCAGCAGTAAAATTTGGGCTAGGGCTTATTCTTTTAGGCTTTGGTTTTGCACTGTTAGCGTTTGGAGCCATTACTATTCCGCAAGGTGCAGAAACCGCAAAAGTAAGTATGCTTTGGTTAATTCTTGCATATTTATTTCATACTATAGGAGAATTGTTCTTATCTCCGGTTGGATTATCTTATGTAAGTAAATTAGTTTCTCCTAAATTAATTGGTTTAATGTTTGGAGTGTGGTATTTAGCAATTTTTATTGGAAATTGGTCTGCCGGACAACTTGGCGGAATGATTGATAAAATTACAAGTGAGTATTCATTGTCGACCTTCTTTTTAATATTTACGGTAGTGCCTGTAGCGGCAGGAGGTATTATGATACTGTTAAATCCATTACTTAAGAAATTAATGCACGGAGTACGATAAAATAATATTATGTAACTTTACTCGTTTCCCAAAGGCGAGTAAAGTTTTTAAATAAGGAACGGTTTTTGTTTCCGACATACTATAAAAACTATTAAAATGAAGAACCTACTTATTATTCTAGCATTTCTAATGTGCTTATCTACCCAGGCACAAGAAATCAAATGGATGTCTATAAATGATGCTTTAGCGGCTCAAAAAAAAGAACCTAAAAAGATCTTTATGGATGTTTATACCGATTGGTGTGGCCCATGTAAACTTCTGGATAAAAGAACTTTTCAAAATAAAGATGTAGTAAATTATGTAAATAAAAATTACTATGCCGTAAAGTTTAATGCAGAAGGAACTGAAGAAGTGAACTATAACAATTTCACGTATACTAATCCTAATTATAATCCGGATAGAAAAGGTAGAAATAGCCAGCACTTTTTTGCAAATGCTTTAAAGATATCAGGCTACCCTAGTATGGTGTTTTTTGATGAGAATGGAAATCTCATTGCCCCTGTAGTGGGTTTTAAAACTCCTCAACAATTAGAGCTGTACTTAAAAATGATCTATAAAAATGACTATAAAAAATTAACGACTGCCGAAGCATGGCAAAAATATGAGAAATCGTTTGTAGGTACATTTACAAATTAGCCCCTCGGTTTTGGTCTTCTAAGAATAGAAATCCTTTTTATCAAATTCGATAAAAAGGATTTTTTTTAGTTAATTAGCACAAATGTTAGAGAATAAGAAGAAACGGCATCAGCATTTTCTTATTAATTTTTTGATTTCACACAATTAATTGAAATTGTATGCGTTACCTATATCATAAACCGAAAAAATAATACCCAAATCCGGTTTGAAAAAGATAATAAAGCCAAATTATTAAGTTTTATTATGTTAGTTTTTCGAATCGAAACCTATTTATGAAAAAAATATTGATCATAGCCACCCCCACTATGTTGTTAATTGCAGTGCTTTTTTCTTTCGCATTTGTAAAACATCCCGAACCAGTTAAGTATAATCAACCTCAGGCACTTATATATCCACAACCCCAACCGCCAGAGATTTACTTGCAAGATTTGCAAAAACAAAAATTAGAAGAATCGATACAGGCATATTTTAATCAGGCATTAGAAAAGCACCAAATTGTAGGAGCAGCCGTTGCGATTGTTAAATGCGATTCGATGATCTACGCCGGCGGTTTTGGAAATAGAAATGCTACTTTAAAAGATACAATCAATGCAGAAACCATATTTAGAATTGGTTCTGTATCCAAAGGATTTGCAGGTATATTAACTGGAATTCATGTTGAAGAAGGTTTGATTAATTGGGAGGACAAAATAATAGATCATATTCCTAATTTTAGACTTGCTAATAAAACCGCCACTAATAAAGTTACTTTATCCAATGTATTATCTCATACTGCAGGATTGCCTTATCATAGTTTTACAAATTTGGTAGAGGATGGTCTTGATTTAACTACCATAGCAGGACGTTTTAATGAGGTTTTACCAATCCAGGAGCCTGGAAGCATATATAACTATCAAAATGCTGTTTTTGCTTTGAGTGGTGAAATTATAGAGAGGATTACAGGCCAGCCTTTAAAAGAGGTTATTCAAAAAAGGATTTTTGATCCGCTGCATATGTCAACGGCTTCTGCAAGTTATGAAGCGTTACAAGAATCTGATAATGTGGCTATGCCTCACCAGCGTATACGAAGAGGATGGAGAGCTCTTCCTATTAATAAAAAATACTATAATGCAGTTGCCGCAGGAGGTGTTAATGCAAGTGCTACCGACATGGGGAAATGGATGAAATTCTTATTAGGTAATAATCCCGATGTTTTAATGCCTGGTACAATGGAGGATGTTTTTAATCCAATGATTCAGGTAGGAGGAAGAAGAAACTACTATCAAAGATGGCCTGGATATGAAGCGTCTTATTATGGATTAGGATGGCGCGTGCATAAATTTAATGATGCAGATACCGGTAAATTAAATACCGTGATTCATCATGGTGGAGGTGTGAACAACTATCGAAGCGAAATCGCAATATACCCCAATGAAGATATAGGAATTTGTGTGCTGTTTAATAGTCCAAATAAAATGGCTAAAGATGTTATTCCTAAACTACATAAAATAGTACAAGAGATTTTAAATTCACCTGATGAAATTAAAGTATATGTAAAAGAGTCTTTAGTAGCATTGTAAGCAGTATTACAAATTCATTTCAATATAAAAGCTCCCTTTTTATCTGTACGATGAAAAGGGATTTCTTGTTTTCTGCAACTAGCTTCCCATTTATCGATATAACTTTTATAATTGCTTCCATCAACTACAATTTGTTTTGGGTGTAAGCTATCTATAACTCGATTTAAATGAATTTTTGGGGAGTTCGATAGGATAATGATGTCTGGTTTTACTCCCATAATAGTATAAATACTAGTGCTATCGATAATTAGTATAGTATGCTCTTTGTAGCGATATGCATTTTTTAATGGTGTAAACGAAATATCTAAGCTCGCTTGATTTTGAGTGAGGTAATTTTCGAATAAAAAATGTTGAGTCTTGTTAGAGATACTATCCTTGCTATAGATATATAATCGTTGATCTTCTAGAATCCCTAATATAGTGTTACGCTGATTTTGAAATAGTATTAACTCTTGCAGCTGTGTTGCGGTATGTTTTTCATAAATCATAACAAATATCATAGCAGTAATGGATGCTCCCAGCCAGTATAGTCTTTGTTGCTTGTATTTTTGAAATAGTATTACAAGAAGAATAATAATGAGGTAAAGAATGATGAGCATTCTCCAGGAAAATGGAATATCGGTGATCAAAAAATCTTCTTGTTGGGCAATCCAGCCTATTATAGTATTCATAAGATCGATACAATGACCAAAAAGAGAAGCGATGGTCTGAGGAAGAACACCGATAGATGCTAATATAATTACCAAAATACCGTATCCTAGTATTCCTCCTAAAAAAGGAATGATAAGTACGTTGGAAACAAAAAATAAAAGGGGGAACTGATGAAAATAAAATAATGTAAGAGGTAATAATCCTAGCTGTGCTGCGATGGTAACGGTAAAGGTCTCCCAAACTTTTTTGGTGAGATAAAACCTGGGGCTGTATCGTTTAGCCAATATGGGTTGTACCCAAACAATAGCAAAAACAGCAAGATAACTTAGTTGAAATCCCACCGAAAATAGCAATAAGGGATTGAAACAAAGTAATATAAATATAGAAATGAATAATGAATTGTAAATACTAGTTTTAGATCTAATTTGTATGCCTATCGCTAGAAAAGAGAACATAGTAACAGCTCGAAGTACAGACGGTGATAATCCTGCTATTATGGCAAAGCACCAGAGTAAAAGAATAGTTAGAATTAATTTAAATGTTTTGCCTTGTTGTTTGCCTCTATCCAATGGTTTTAGAATAAAATTTAAAATCAATAAAATGATACCAACGTGCAATCCAGATACAGCTAAAATATGGATAGCTCCAGCATCCCTGTACTCACTAAATGTCTCTTGATCTATATCCTGTCTTTGTCCTAAAAGCAAGGCGTTTATAATAGATAGTTGTTTAGTGGTAAAAGAATATTCTACAAGCTGTAAGTTGATATATTGCCTAAATTGATCCGCCAAACGAAAGATTGACCATTGAGTTTTATGAGTAATAATCAGCTGATCATTTAGAATACTTATTTGGTGATAAATGTATTGCTTGCTTAGGTGCTTTGCATAATCAAATTGATTTGGGTTTAACGGTTTAGAGATAGGTTTTATTTTTGCAAAAGCAGTATAGGTATCTCCGATATCCATTATTTTGCTTGCACTATCCTTAGGGATTTGAAGTAGAATTTTTCCTTGTACAACCTTGTTTTCTATTCGCTTAAGAGAAACAACATATTTGTTGTAGTACAACGTTGGTTTTACTCTTTCTTTAATATGAAATTGAATTCCGAATGAGTTTTGCTGAAGATCTTTTTTAGAAAAGTGATTGATATAATGATTCGGATTATTTTTTGGATTATAGATGTTAACTAACGTAGTTCCAAAAACGATAAACACAATAATTGTAGCAGGTACAAAATCTATGGCTCTACTAAACATCTTTTTTGATCGATGCCATGAGATACCTAGTACTATAATTGAAACAAAAAAACTGAGTAAAACTGTAGTTATCTTAATGGAAAGATAATACCCTAAGATGATCCCTGAAATGGTTGAAAAAGTAATAATAACAAAGGGGATATTGAGTAGTCTCACATCAAATGTTTAGAAAAACTATGATAAGTGAGAATAATAAGATTACTACTCTAGTAAGCACTCATCATGCAATGATACGAGATACTAGTTTCATTTTTCGGGACTGGAATTATTTTTTAAGTATGAAATACGACTTATAAAACTCTTCTTGCAAGAGTAAATGCTTTATTCCAGTATTTTTCATCTAGGCTAGATATAATAACCCCTCTAGAGGTAGAAGCATGGATAAATTTAATTGTTCCCTTTACTTCAACAACCAATCCTACATGAGAAATAACATTTTTCCTCTTATTGGTTTTAAAAAACAGTAAATCACCAACACCAACTTTTTTTAGTGAAATAGGTTTACCTTGAGTCGCCATTGTTCTTGAAGTCCTTGGCAAGATGATATTTTCTTTTTTAAAAGAGGTGTACATAAGACCAGAGCAATCCATACCCTTTTTAGTAGTCCCGCCGTATTTGTATTTGGTGCCACTAAATGTTTTGGCATAGCTAATAATACTTTTAATCTTTTTGTTACCTGAGTTGCTCGTAGTTTTCGTTTTACCAGAAACGATAACCTTATCTTTAGGAGAACTTCCGCATGAAGAGGCCGTTAAGCATAATATGGCTAGCAAATAATAAAGTGTTTTTTTCATTTTGGGGCTGTTTTTATTATTGTATGGATTCAACAATTAGCTTAGCTGTTTTATCACTGGCACCTTTACCACCAAGTTTTTTTTCTAGATCATAATAATCCAAAAACATTACGGCTCGATTATAGCTATCGGTTATTTTGGTAAGCTCCTCTTTAAGTTTTTTAGTGTTAAAATCACCTTGTATAAGTTCTGTAACCACTTGTTTGTCCATAATAAGATTCACAAGTGATATATAATCCAGGTTAATCACACGTTTTGCAATTTGATATGAAATATAACTCCCTTTGTAGCATACAACTTCGGGGATTTTAAAAAGAGCAGTTTCTAATGTAGCGGTCCCAGAGGTAACTAAAGCAGCATTACTAAGGCTTAAAAGATCATAGGTGCGATTCATGACTAAATGCACTCCTTGTTTTTTGATAAAGGGTGTATAGAAAGCAGCATCTTGACTTGGCGCACCGGCGATAACAAATTGATACTCCGGGAATTCATCAACAACGGTAAGCATCACTTCTAGCATTTTACGAATTTCTTGCTTTCTGCTTCCCGGAAGTATAGCAATAATAGGGCGGTCATCAAGATTATGCTGATTTTTAAAAGTTTCTGGCATAATCTGTTTATGATCAGCTATTGCATCAATTAATGGATGACCTACAAACTGAACAGGAAATTCATGCTTGTCTTCATAAAAAGACTTTTCAAAAGGAAGTATTACATACATTGTATCGACACATCTTTTGATGCTTTTGATTCTCCCTTCTTTCCATGCCCATATCTGTGGAGAAATATAATAATGTATTCTAAACCCTTTTTCTTTTGCCCATTCGGCAATACGTAAATTAAACCCTGGATAATCAATAAAAATAATTACGTCGGGATGGTATTCTGTAATATCTTGTTTGCAAAGTTTTATGTTTTTCAGGATTGTAAATAGGTTCAAAAGTACTTCTATAAACCCCATAAAAGCTAAATCTCTATAATGCTTAACCACTGATCCCCCAACAGCTTGCATAAGATCCCCACCCCAAAACCGAAATTCGGCTTGCGGGTCTTCTTTGAGAATAGATTTCATAAGGTTGGCACCGTGTAAATCACCAGATGCTTCTCCTGCGATTAAGTAATATTTCATGCATTTATTTCATTTAAAAATACAGCTTCAGATTCTAAAATGTTATCCAAATTTACTAATTGCAATACAAATAGCTGCAATAAGTGTAGCAAGAAGCACGCCACGAGCTCGATACGGTTTATTTTTCTTTAAAAACCAAAAGAAAACTATTAAGTTGGGTATAGCTCCTAATACAATAAGGCTACCAAAAGAATCATTTTTTATAGAAGCCTTAATGGTTTCTGTAAATGTAATATCTAGCTGGTTTAATGCTGAAAAGATAAACACACAAATAATAAACCCTATACTATTAACAACTAAACCTGATAAAAAACCAATACTTATTTCCTTTTTAATCATGTAGAGACCAATTATTTAATTCTTGAATATAATGATGAGCTGTTAGATCAAACTGTGTAGGTACTACAGAAACATACCCTTGTCGAAGAGCCCATTCATCAGTGTCTTCACCTTTATCTTCATTAATAAATTTACCCGAAAGCCAGTAATATTCGCGCCCCATTGGATTCACTCTTTTGTCAAATTCTTCTACCCAATGTGCATTGGCTTGGCGACATATTTTGATGCCCTTTATTTCTTCTGCGGGTAATCTGGGAATATTTACATTGAGAACAACACCTTTGGGTAAACCATTGGCAAGTACATTCTCTACAATTGTTCTAACATATTTTTTAGAAGGCTCGAAATTGGCATCCATAGAATAATCAAGTAATGAAAATCCTATTGCAGGAATCCCTTCGATGCCTGCTTCAACAGCTGCACTCATGGTCCCAGAATAAATTACATTGATTGCAGCATTGGATCCATGATTGATACCACTGACACATAAGTCAGGTTGTCTGTCAAGAATCTGACGAGATGCCATTTTAACACAATCAGCCGGAGTCCCAGAACAACTATACTCTTTTTGAGGAGCATTTTTATCAACGGTAATAGCATCGCAATATAATGTACTATTAACGGTTATTGCATGCCCCATTCCGCTCTGCGGACTGTCTGGTGCAACTACAAAAACATCCCCGATTTCATTCATTACGCTAATTAATGCGCGTATTCCGGGAGCGGTAATTCCATCATCATTGGTAACTAAAATGAGAGGTCTTTTTGGAGCCATAGCTTGTCGTTTTTTACGAAGGTAAAAATACACTTTTTTTGTACGAATTGACAGATATGTAAAGAGTAAGAAATAATATTAGTTCATTTAAGAAAAATTTAGTATTATTACTTCATATTGGCATGATTTTTAATGTATTTTGCCTTTAAAACCCCTAAATTTTAATTGAGCGTATGAAAAAGAGTTTTTTGATTTTGATGCTTGCCGTGATTGTTTCTGCTGCCTCTTGCAGTTTTACTACTAAGGTTGAAAATGACCCGGATAAAGATAAGCTGTTGATTGATTTAATAAGTTATGTCCTCGGGAAAGGACATTATGATGCAAAAGATATAAATGATGACTTCTCAAGAGAGGTTTTCTCTGATTATATAGATGCTTTAGATCCTCTTAAACGTTATTTCTATGAAAGTGATATCGAAGAGTTTAAGAAGTATGAGAAACTTATCGATGATGAAATTAGAAATAAGGATATCACTTTTTTTAATCTTACTTATGGTCGTTTACAACAAAGAATGACCGAAGCCAGAGTGTTGTATAAAGAGATTCTAAAAGAACCTTTTGACTTCGAAAAAGATGAAGCTATTGATACGGATTACGAAAAATTGCCGTACACAAAGAATAAAAAAGAGATGACCAATCGCTGGAGGCTTCAGCTTAAATTCAATGCACTTTCTAGTTATTTTGACAAGTTTGAAGAACAAGCAGATTCTTTGGCAAAGAATAGTGAATATGAGCTTAAGACCCCAGTTGCTTTAGAAACAGAAGCGCGCGAAAATACCATGACTTCTCTAAAGGAGTATTTTGAATTTGCTGATGATTTAGAACGAAAAGATTGGTTTTCGATTTATATTAATTCTATCGTAGAGGAGTTTGATCCTCATACGTACTACTTTGCTCCACAAGACAAAGATCGATTTGATATCGCTATGTCTGGTAAACTTGAAGGTATTGGAGCCAGGTTACAGAAGAAAAATGATAATGTAAAGATTATCGAAATTATTTCTGGTGGTCCGGCATGGAGAGGAAATAAAGTAGAAGTTGGAGATTTTATCATGAAGGTAAAACAAGAAGACGAAAAAGAACCTGTAAGTGTTGTAGGAATGCGTCTTGATGATGCTGTGAGTTTAATCAAAGGCCCAAAAGGGACTAAGGTATCACTCACCGTAAAAAAAGTTGACGGTACTACCGAAGTTGTGGATATTGTTAGAGATGTGGTTGAGTTAGAAGAAACCTATGCAAAATCCTCTGTAGTAAAGAAGAATGATAAAGCTTTTGGGGTAATTAACTTACCTAAGTTTTATTTCAATATGCAAGATTATAACCAACGTAATGCTGCCAAAGATGTAAAACAAGAAATTATACGTCTTAAAGAGCAAAACATGGATGGTTTGGTTATTGATTTAAGAGATAATGGTGGAGGATCACTACAAACCGTTGTTGATATTGCCGGATTGTTTATTGAAAAAGGCCCGGTAGTTCAGGTTAGAACCAAAGGAGAATCTCCAGAAGTACTAAGCGATAAAGATAGAAATATCCTATGGGATGGTCCATTAGTAATCTTAGTTAATGAGTTATCTGCTTCAGCTTCAGAAATTTTAGCAGCAGCAATGCAAGATTATAAAAGAGCAATTATTATCGGAAGCAAGCAAACGTATGGTAAAGGTACTGTGCAAAATGTAATGGACCTTAATCGCTGGATGCGTAGTAATGATTTCGGAGACCTTGGAGCGTTAAAACTTACCACTCAAAAATTTTATAGAGTTAATGGAGGATCTACACAATTAGAAGGAGTTAAAAGTGATGTAGTAGTACCAGATCGTTATAGTTATATTGATATAGGAGAAAAAGATCAAGAAAACCCATTACCTTGGGATAAAATACCAGCGGCCGATTATAAAAGTTGGGATGGCTATATTGATTTTGACCAGACCATAAGCAATAGTAAATCAAGAATGTCTACAAATGAACAATTAAAGCTAATTGAAGAAAATGCTAAATGGGTTAGACAGAAAAGAGATGTAGACATATATTCATTAAAGTATGCAAAATATAAAGCAAATATTGAGCTTAATGAAAAACAGGCAGAGCGTTTTGACGCGATAAATGATTACAAAACTGATCTGACTTTTGAGTCTTTGCCTTATGAGCAGAACTTGATTAAAAAAGATTCGATTTTAGCAGAGAAAAGAAAAAGATGGCATAAAGACCTTAGCAAAGATGTTTATGTAGAAGAAGCGATAAGTGTTCTTGAGGATATGAAGATCAATAATATAAGAAGATCTAAAAACCCTCTTACACTTAAGAATTAATACATTAATGCCCGAAACAAAGTCAAACTCTTTAAGTACACTAGCGCTCCATAAATTCAAAAAGAATTTTTGGGGCGTTTTGAGTTTTTGTTTCATTGCGGTATGCGCAATTGTTGCAATATTTGCGTACGTTTTGGCTCCAGATAATTCTCAGAACGCTAATCAGATGCATTTGTCTATTCATTCTAAACCTCCTGGGTTTAGTGTTGAGATGTTAACTATTCCTTCTCAAGAAGTTGCGAATCAGCCATTTTTAGATAGGTTGTTTTTTGGAGAAAAAAATACAGATACAGAGATTCCTATAGAACAGTATTCTATAGAGAATGGTGCATTAAAAATTGCTCCATATAGCGAAGGTGAAATCAAAGGAGTTTCAAAAGAAATTAAGTTAGCCGTTTTTCCTGGTACTATGACTCCAGAAGAGATTATAGATCAGTTTATTCAAACCCAAACATTTATATTAGGAACAGATAAATATGGTAGAGATTTATTGAGTAGAATGCTGGTTGGAATTAGGATTTCATTTTCTATAGGGTTTATTGCAGTATTGATTTCCTTACTACTAGGAATATCACTAGGAGCAGTAGCGGGTTATTTTGGAGGCAAAATTGACGCTTTGATTATGTGGTTGATTAATGTTACCTGGTCTATACCTACATTATTGTTGGTAATCGCCATTACTTTGGCTTTAGGAAAAGGGTTTTGGCAGGTTTTTATAGCTGTAGGTTTAACAATGTGGGTCGAAGTAGCCAGAGTAGTGAGAGGGCAGGTGTTAAGCGTGAAGCAAATGCAATATGTAACCGCAGCACGTGCATTAGGATTTACTAATCTTAGAATAATAATCAAACACATACTACCCAATAGTTTGGCGCCAGTCATTGTAATTTCGGCTGCAAATTTTGCCGGTGCTATACTTATTGAAAGTGGTTTGAGCTTTCTTGGTATAGGTGCACAACCTCCCATGCCAAGTTGGGGAGCAATGATCAAGGATCATTATTCGTACATCATTTTAGGAAAAGCATACCTTGCAGTGATACCAGGATTAGCGATTATGAGCCTTGTAATGGCTTTTATGCTGATTGGTAATGCATTACGAGATGCTTTAGATGTGAAAGGATAGAGAATACTTTAGAAATCTATATAGGACAGGTTTTTCTGCTGATTAATGCACTTTTCAAAATAATCCGATATGTTTATTGAAGTGCTAGTCTCGCTTAAAAATTGTATTTCTTATCCTTTATATTTTTTTATATAAAAAAACAGAAAGCAGTACTGCTAGAAATGCTAAAACTAACCAAAACTTCGGTATGCTATATTGTGTTTGAAGAGGGCTGGCATCTCCCGATAAAACAAAAGTGGCCCAGAAATGCGGAGAGGTTTCAGATAGGCTATGGTTTTGTAAATAATTAAGTTTTGCTGTTCTCAAAGCCTTGGATTTTGAATGCCCCTTTTTTAAATATTTGTAAAAATCATTCATAATATAGGTTGTAGAGCGATCATCAACACTCCATAATGAAGAGATCACGCTTTTTGCCCCAGAATGAAAAAAACCTCGCGCTAAACTCATAACACCTTCTCCTGTTTCTTGTTTACCCTTTAGGGTATTACAACCGCTTAATACAACCAGATCTGCACTGTTTTGGGTAAAATATAGCTCCTCAAGATTTAGTTTATGGTCGTTAAAAGCAATCCATGGCGAAATAGAATCCAAGGCATCAGCATGAGTGGCTAGATGAATGATGTTATGATCTTGCAGAGTGCTTAAAAACTCTTTTTTTGTGGCTCGATTGTCAACATATATCTCACCATCAAAATAATCTTTGATATTCAGTAACTCCGTTGCACTATTTTCTAAAGAGGGCATATTATAAACATCAAAATTACGAGGTGCAATGCCAAGAAATGAATTATACTCTATGTTTCTGGTACCTTTTGTGTTTTCTAAGAACGAATAGGAGTACCCATAGCTTATCTCAGAATCCTCTATCAAATAATTGAGCTTTTTGTGTACAATAGGCGAGGTGACCAATGCTTCAAAAGGAAGATAGTTAAGATAGCTGTCTGGGATAATTTTTACTTTTTTGTTTTTTATTCTTTCTTTGAGTTCTTGAGTAGGAAATAACTTAGAATATACTTTATACGCAATATTGGCATATGAAATAAGCGCTTCTTTAGTTTTAAATGGTGTAGAGGCTTGTTCTACCAACGATGAAATTTCTTGTTTTAGCCCAGAAACATCTTCTATTTCTATACATTGGATATTGTGTTTTGAAATATATAAAATGTATGCATTAGTGGTAGTTTTTACACCATAATTACTACCATTATGAATAGGAGTATATCCTTTATTTTCAGAAATTAATCCATAATTTTCGTGTTCAGAAATATTATACTCTAAGATAATAGTATTCTTTTCTATGGCCTGTTGTACCTCTTTTAAAGAAATTACATTAGGTTGTAGGTCGAAGGGGTTATATTCTGGAAAAGATTTCTGTATACTATCCTGCAAATTTTTTAATTGATTTTTTTGATCCAATAATTCGATTGTGATTGAATCTTTTAAAGTTTCAGGGTCGTTTTTAATACTTTCAAGAAAAAAGATCTTTTTTTTGATCATTGTTTCTTGGTTGGTAATATCGTCTGGGAGTGCTAAAGACTGCCTTATTTTACCATTATTAATATCTTCAGTCAACAACAAAGCTTTATTTTTTTCCATGAAGTAAAAGGCATTTTCTATATCTTTTGCCAAAAAACAAGCTTCAATTGCTTTTCCATATAGATCCGAACTTTGTTTGCGCCAGTATAATTTGGATTGAAACTCCCTACTTTCAATTCTAATAAGGTCAATTAATTCGTCTGCCAATAGAAATAATGATATACTATTAAGTAGTGATTCCTTGTTTTTTAAAGTCTTGTGTTTTTTAAGATATGTGTCTGCCAATTCTGTTAGAGCCGTTAAAAGTTTAGATTTATTAAATGTGTCATACAGATCTTTAGTAGTAATTTGGCTCGAGTTTTTATTAGTAACGGTAAGTAGTTTTATAGCATCTTGATAGTATGCAACTCCTTCATCAAATTCTTTTTTTCTAGTATGACAAAACCCTAAATTTATGAAGCTGGCGATTCGTTGTAAAGTATCAATTTGACCCGAAAACGTAAGAGCATGGTTTTGAAATTTAATTCCTTGATCGGGGTCAATACCATTATATAAATTTCCAATAAGACCTTTTACCAAAGCTATTTTTAGAGAATCTTGGCTTGTTTTTGCAATATCTAAAGCTTGGTCATAATAATAGCGTGCTTTTTCAACGTTTAAAATTTTATCTTGATTGTATAGATTTCCAATAGCTATTTTTATGTTATATCTTCTGTAGTTTCTGGATTGAATTACTTCGGATAATGAATCTGCAATCATGAGGTTTTTTATCCCCCTATTATAAAGATTTTTATTGCCTAACTTAGCATAACATTCACTAGCATTACCAGCATTAATAATGATTTGTTTAAAATTGCTATGCTCCAATAATAACGAATGAGCTAATTCGAAATAAGTAACTGATTTATAGTAATCACCCAAAGCTTTATAACATCTTCCCAGTTCTGAGTAGGCTTCGGCAGCGGCGTTGTTTTTGGAATGTAGGGCGAGTAATTCTTGATAATAACCAATACTTTTAACGTACTTCTTTTTTTTATAATAAAAGAAAGCGAGGTTGTTTAAACCAAGTTGCACCAGTGTGGTGTCTTTTGCAAAGTATTTCTTTTTAATAGTTAAAGAGTACTTAGCAAGATTAATGGCTTTGTCAATTTCTTTATTGCGATATAACCAAATGGCATATTTATGCGTGAGTCGTTCTAAAATAGAATCGTTATCAACACTATGCAAGTCAATAATTGAATCAATTTGTTTTGTTTTGTTTTCTGAAGGAATATCTGCTTTCAGCAATGATTGCCAATCTATTGAGTATTGACCAATACAATAGTTAAAGAAAAACAGTAAGAATATAGTTGTAGTTTTTTTTAAGGTCATAGATAACAAGGTGTACAAAATCCTTTTAAGGATTTTAAAAATACTCTTTTTCAATTGATCTTAAAATTCTTACGGGTAGTTTACACAAAAAAAGGTTGACAATCTTGCCAACCTTATACATAATTCTATTTAAATGTTTGATTCCTCTTTATTGATATCTGTCCTGCATACCTCCGAGATTATCAGTTCGATCTGTTGGATTAAAAGGATTGCCAATTGGGTTTATAGGGTTATCAGTAGGATCAAAAGGGTTATCAAATGGATCGCCATTATCTTCAATAAATAAATCAATCATTAGATGAGTACTAATTTCAACTAATAATGCATCATAATATGTTAAAGGAGCTTTTGTGCCCTCAAGGTCTTTGTCATCATCAGGATGACGTAGTGTTCCTCCCGCAGTAGGGGGAAGTATATCTGAGTAATTGTGTAGGTACCAATATTCTGTAGTTGTATTAGAAGTTGCAGGTTGTACTAATACAAGCCTTAGCCTAGATGATGCTTGGGTTTCTGTGTACTTTTCTGCGAATTCCTGTCGTATGCTACGACGAGTAAATGGGTTATTTGTATGATATGTTATCTTAATTATCTTTTCGGTAGAAAGTGGCATATTTTCTATGGGCATGCCATATGATAATGCAGATGCTTTTTGTGTTAGTAAATTATTTTGCATTTCTAATTCTGATGAATCATAATCATCAGTCGAGCAACCTATCAATACTACAATTAGTAATAAGTTCCAAAGTCCTTTTTTTATTATCATTGTTGTTTAAATTTTAAATTTGGGTTTTAATAATTAAGCGATGTGGTTGTTAATGCCTTAAACATCGCTTATTTTTTTAAGTTTTTATGGTTGCGTAGCAACTATTCTTGAGATAAATATCAATATTGTAAATGTATTTATGTGGTCTTTTTATCTTCTTGGCGAGCCAAGAGTTGTATCAAGACCCAAAGGAGGGTATGTTTCTCCCAAAAGGTTAACCAGTTCGTGAGCTCTAATGTCTCTTATAAGAGTCGTATACTGGTCTTCTTGATTAAGGTCCCTATCATCATCAGGAAAAGATTGAGTGCCTCCACCAGAATTAATAACATTTTTTAAAACCCAATGTTCTACATTAGAGTCAAATGATAATGGTTTTACTAAACGTAATGTTGAGTATTTTTCCGAAAATTCTTGTCTTACAGCAATAATAGTACTGGGATTTTCGGTGTTATATGTGACTTTGATAAGGTTGTTTTCATTGATATATGAGTGTGGTGGTAAAAGTGGCATGCCATAAGCAAGACCTTCTTGGTCCGATAGAAAATTTTTTTGTTCAAAAAGTGTTTGATTATTTTGCAGTTCCTCGATTTTTATATCATCTGTTGAACAGCTAATAACAGTGAACAGAAGGATTAGGCTCCAAATTACTTTAATTGTTTTCATGTGTTTCATTAAGGTTTAATAGATTTATTTCTTGTATTCCACCTATTAGTTTCTAAAAATTTAAAATCTTACCCATGAAGAGTACAATTTTTAACGGCGAAAAAAAACAAAAATGGGGATATAAAAAAATAATAACTACAATTTTAGTTAAAATGCTAATAATCTGGATTAAAGTGTCTTGGTTATTTTAGTTATGGTAAAGCAATAAAAATAATAAGGTTTTATTTGTTTGTGATTTACAATTAATTTAAAATATAGTAGTTTAGTGAAATATGTAAGAGCACTAACCGTCTTTAGTAAAAAGTAACCAAAAAATGCAAGAACCGCAGAGTAATATCTATTTAGAAGGCCTATTATCGGGGGATGAAAATATTATTGATACGATTTACAAAAAAAACTTTCCTGCTGTTGTAGCATTTGTGAAAAAAAATAATGGAACCTACCAAGATGCAGAAGAAATTTTTCAGGACGCCTTATTTCAGTTAACAGTGAGATTAAAGGTCAGAAGTTTTGAAATTAAATCTACTTTTGATGGCTATTTATTTACGGTTTGTAGGAATTTATGGAGAAAAGAATTAAATAATCGAAAAAAGGTGGTAAGAAATGATAAGGTTGTAGAACTAGTAAGTGAAGAGCATAAGCATAGTTCTTTTATTTTAGAACAAGAACGTTGGGAGCTTTTTGAAGAAAAGATTGCCCAATTATCAGAAAATTGCATGAGGTTACTAAAGGAGTATTTTAATAAAGTTTCTTATAGTCTGATTGTAGAAAAGTTCAATTATTCATCAGAAAATGTAGCTTTTCAGCGAGTATTTAAATGCAAAAAACGTTTAACAGAATTGATTAAAAAAGATAGCAGATATCAAGAACTACAGTAGTTATGGACGAAAAGATATACCAAAAGATTGAAGCATATCTTGGCGGGGATATGACGGCAGAAGCGCGTAATGAGTTCGAGGGGATGATGGCTAAGGATGAAGAATTGCAAAAAGCAGTAAAACTCTCTAACGAGATCAATCACCATCTAAATGAAGAAAGTTGGCTTGTAACTAATACTATAGAAAAGAGTAAGGCCAGACAAGAATTAGAGGACTATATCAAAAGTGATGATGCTGCTACACTAAAAGAACAAATACAACAAGGAGGAAAAAGATTTAAGAAAAAAAGTAACCCTGTCAATATTAGATATATTATAGGCTCAATTGCGGCTGTTTTCGTTGCTGGGATATTGCTTACTAATGTGTTTTTTAATCAAAAGAGTTCTGATGATCTCTACCAATTGTATTATTCAGCTAATGATTTACCTTCTTTGGTTAAAAGGGGAGCGGATGATGATGTGCTTAATACTGCAATAATAGAATATAAAAATAAACGGTTTGAAAAAGCAATTACTTCCTTTCAAGAATATCAAAACAAGTCTGTAGAAGATGCACCGTTGTTACATGCGTATGTTGGGTTTTCATACCTTGAATTAAACAAAACCAATGAGGCTCTAAAGAGTTTTGATGCTCTTGTGAATTCTGATTCTATTGATAATTCAAGGGGGCTTTGGTACAAGAGTTTGGTGTATTTAAAGATGGGAGATACGGAAAATGTAAAGAAGGTTTTATCCGAAATTATAGCGGATCCAGAAAATTTTAATTATAATAAGGCAATTCTGTTATTAGAAGAGTTAGATTAAATTAGGTTTTGTAAACGCAATATTTTGATATTTTTGCATTTCGCTATTAAATAAAAAAAATTGAAGAGAAAATATATTTACCCATTATTAATTATCATCGTCACGATAGGTTTTTATTATTTCGAAGAATATGAAGATAATAACACATATACCCATGATGAGGCCACCGAAGAACAAAAACCTGAACTAAGCTTTTTTTACCTTCCAACATCAACTACAGGAACAATTGTAACTCATAATCATTATTCATTATCGTATTCTGAAAAGCACGAACAAGCAGAATGGGTAGCGTATCATTTAAAGAAAGAACATTTATCCTCTAATGACTTTAAACGCCCGTATTTTGAAGTAGATAAAAAAGTAAGAACATCTTCTGCAGATTGGCGTAATTATAAAAAATCAGGGTATGACCGGGGACATTTATGCCCAGCAGGTGATAGGAGATTTAACTACGGAGCTTTCGAAGAAACATTTCTTACATCGAATATTACACCTCAAAATCATGAATTTAATAGTGGTATCTGGAATGAATTAGAGCAAAAAGTAAGATACTGGGCAAAGAGTTATGATGGGTTATATGTGGTTACCGGAGGTGTTTTATCTGATAATCTTAAAACAATAGGGTATGAGGCCGTATCGGTACCTAAGTATTTCTATAAAGTACTATTGAGTAAAAGCACTAAAAAACCTAAAATGATCGCTTTTTTGATGGAAGGTAAAAACTCAAATACTCCTCTTAAACAGTATGTAGTTTCAGTTGATCGTATTGAAGAACTTACCGGAATCGATTTTTTTCCAAAATTAGAAGATGCTGTTGAAGCAAAGTTAGAGGCTTCGACCAATACGACAGGGTGGAAGTTTTAATTTATTACTAATTACCATTCATTAACGCGATTGGCATCTAGCTTAATAAAGATAAATAATAAAATAGTGAAACCCCACAATCCCGATCCACCATAGCTAAAAAACGGAAGAGGAATACCAATAGTGGGCATTAAACCGGTTACCATACCAATATTTATAGCGAAGTGAATAAATAATATACCCACAACGCTATAGCCATATACTCTGCTAAATTGTGATTTTTGTCTTTCTGCCAGATTAATTAGTCTAATCAACAATAAAATAAATAAAATGATGACCATAGTAGCTCCTAAAAATCCCCACTCTTCGCCTACAGTACTAAATATGTAATCTGTATGTTGTTCTGGAACAAAACCTCCTTTGGTTTGTGTCCCTTCTTTCCATCCTTTTCCTGTCCAGCTACCACTTCCAATTGCAATCTGACTTTGATTCGTGTTGTAGCCTATCCCTTTAGCATCAACTTCTTTTCCTAAAACAATATTAAATCGGTCTCTATGTCGTTGTTCAAATACATTATTAAAAATGTAGTTAACAGAAAAACAGAATCCTGTAATAACAATAATAGTTAAAAGGTATCTTGAGTACTTAGGCTTTTGTTTTCTATTTTTGATTAGAATAAAAATCATGACTGCGGCAATTGCAAGTACTACCCACAGCGGGTTAAAAAGTAGGGTGAGTACAAATAATCCAGCTGCCGAAGCTCCCACAATGAGATATATAGCTGCTAACCCCTCTCTATACAGAGGAAAGAAAAAAGCGGCGTAAACTAAAGCACTTCCCGGATCTGGCTGAGGGATAATAATTACTGCTGGTATGGCAATAATTAAAAACGCTCTTACCTGATGGCCAAGAAGCTTAATATTGGTTTGCATATCACTTAAGTATTTGGCCAAGGCCAATGCAGTACATGCTTTTGCAAATTCTGAAGGTTGTAAGCTTATAGGACCAATCGCATACCATGAAGTTGCGCCAGAAATGGTTTTTCCGAAAATAAATAACCCTACAAGTGATAATATGGATATCACATAGATTAAACCGGCAAATCGTTCATAAAACTTCGCCTCTATAGCTTGTATAATAATAATGAGTATGATACTTAATAGTATCCAATAGGCTTGTTTTACATAAGCTTGAGAAAAATCTGACAAAGAGAAAGTTTCTCCCTCATATGACGCCGAATAAATGTTTCCCCACCCAAAACCTACTAATAATAAAAATAATAAAACCGTTATCCAATCAATAGCGGCTACGCTAGATCTTGCCATTATTGATTAATTTTAAAAGGTTCGCCACTATAAGGTTTTGCATACTCTTCTTCAAGGCTATGGGTAAGAATCCAATCTTCTAGATCTGTTCTTGAAATTGTACCAGATAGATGTTTTTCAATCATTAAAGAAGCAATTCTACCTGCATATCGAGCTCCCCAATATCCATTTTCAACAAAAACGGCAAGCGCTATCTTAGGGTTGTCCTTAGGGGCAAATGCTATAAAAACAGAATGATCTGTAAGTTGTGTTTTAACACCATTAATCTTAGTGAAATTTTCTGCTGTTCCTGTTTTTCCGCAGATATCTATCCCCTTAACCTGTAAAAAACTCGCAGTTCCGTTAGTGTATACCTGATGCATTCCTTCGATTACGGGCTCAAAATATTCTTTGTCAATTGTAGTAACCTTGGGCGTAGTGTAGTTTTCATTGTCTATGGGCTTACTGTCAATTGCTTTTATAATATGCGGAGTGTGATAATAGCCTCTATTTGCAATAGCGGCTGTCATATTAGCTAATTGTATTGGTGTTGCTAGTACTTCTCCTTGACCGATAGCATTAGACAAAGTAGCAGAAGCATACCATTTATAAGTGGGGTACTGGTATATTTTGTTGTAATACGCCGCAGTTGGTACTTTGCCTCGTTTTCCTGTCGGTAAATCATTACCCAGATATTTTCCTAATCCAAAGCTTTGTACGTGTTTTCTCCAGTTATCCATTCCTTCTTGAGGAGTATCGTATTTTTCTATAATTCTTTTATACACAGTTGCAAAATATGCATTGCAAGAATTGGCAATTCCTGGTATCATATTAAGGGGGCCCCTATGAGCATGACAACCTAGTTTTTGCCCTCTTTTTCCATAATAATACCCCATTCTACAAGAAACTCTTTCATTAAGATCTATGACATCTTCCTGTAGCCCTATTAAGGCATTAATAGTTTTAAAAGGTGACCCCGGAGGGTATTCACCTGTAACACCTCTATCGAACAAAGGATTTGCAATGGTGTCGTATACAAGTTTTGTGAAGTTAGGAGATCTTTTTCGTCCTACTAATAAATCAGGTCTGTATGTTGGTGCGGTTATTAATGCAAGTATCTCTCCTGTAGAGGGTTCGAGTGCTACAATTCCTCCACGTTTATTGCGCATAAGCCTTTGCCCATATCCCTGTAAGCCAGCATCAATAGTAATGGTAAGATCTTTTCCGTTTACAGGTAAAGTATCGAATTTTCCATTTTTATAAGGCCCGATATCTCGGTTAAATCTGTCTTTTTGTATTCGCTTTACGCCTTTAATCCCTCTAAGTTCATTTTCGTATTGTTTTTCTACACCATCAATGCCTATAAGATCACCCGAGAGATAATAAGGGTCTTTCTTAATCAAAGCATCGTTAACCTCGCCAATATAACCTAAAACATTAGCTGCGTGTATAGTTTGATAATCTCTAAGTGATCGTTTCTGAATGTAAAAGCCATCAAATTTCCGCATTTTTTCCTGTAGATAGGCATATTCATCTTTGGTCAATTGTGGGATTACTATTGAAGGAACTCTGGGAGAATACACTCTGGCTTTGTGTAATCTTTTTACCAATTTATCTTTACTGATTTTTAAAATAGAACAAAACTCTAAAGTATCAAAAGCTTTTAATTCTCTAGGAATTACCATGACATCATAAGAAGGTTGATTAGTAACCAATAATCTGCCATTTCTATCATAGATTGCCCCTCTCTGCGGATAATCATAGATTACCTTTACAGCATTATCTTCTGATAAAGATGCAAAGGATGTATTGTAAATTTGCAAGTAAAAGAGTCTTGCAACAAAAACAAAACCCGTAGTAACAATGATAAGATACAGTAATAACTTTCTCATGAATCTTTTCTTCTAAACACTACTAAAACCAGCATAGTAATCACTATAGTAAATAAACTGGTAAATAACGTCTTTTTTGCGGTTAATAGTATATGTGAGAAGTTAAAAATTTCTAATGAAAATAGAACAATATGATGTGTTAAAACCATAAGGGTTACATAGGCGAATCTTTCGCCAAAACCTAAATTACTTAATTTTACGGTTTGGAATTCATAACTAAGTCCAAATACACTGCGCAGTGCTACTGGTCGAAAAAATGCTATAATAGTGCAAGCAGCTGCATGTATACCACCAGAATCCCCAAAAATATCCATGATTAATCCCAAGAAAAAACTAATCAAAAGAAAGAGGCTTTTGTTTATGTTTATAGGAGCTAAGAGGATAAAAATGATGTAAATATATGGGTTTAAAAAACCTAAGAAGTTAACATGATTAAGAACCATTACTTGAACCAAAATCAGAATTATAAACCTTCCTATTTGTAATGCCACATCCTTATTCATAATCTGGTTTTTCTAAGCTTTTAATTTCACTGGCATTACTATTCTTAATTGAATATACAAATCCAATATTAGTCATATCATTAAATAATTTGACATCAATAAGGTAATAACTTTTATTTTGATTTAAACTGTAGTTAACTATGGTTCCGATTCCGATTCCTTTGGGGAAAATAGTAGATCGCCCATGAGTAATAATGGTATCTCCCTCTTTTAGAATAGCTTGTCTAGGTATAGTTTCTAGCTGAACAATATTAGGATCTTCTCCATTCCAAACCAATGAACCGTAATGATTAGATTTTTTTAACCCTGCATTGATGCGTGAGTTACTATTAAGGATTGAAATTATTCTACCATAGTTTTTTGTTGTATTCTCAATAATTCCGATAATGCCTTGGTCGGTAATCACTCCCATATCGGGTAATATGCTATCTTTTTCACCTTTATTAATTAGAATATAGTTGTCAACTTTACTGTAATCATTTTTGATGACTCTTGCTTTTATAAAAGTGTAGGGTTTGTCAAAGGATGAGGTGTCTATACGTTTTAAGGCTACAGAATCTAATCCATAAGCACTTAATTGATTATGAAGTCGTTCATTTTCTTCCAGAAGCCGTTCGTTTTCCTTTTTTAATTTAAAATAATCACTTACAGAATGTTGCCAGCCATATATACCCCCGCTAATAAAATTGGTTGAGCTCACAAACTTACTCCTATGATAAGAATGGGATTGTATAGTAAAGATCAAGGATAATAATAATAGTAATAGAAACAGCAGCGAATGTTTATTTCGTATTAAAAAATTAATGATCTGCTGCATGATTTAGGGTATGATTATCTCTTTAGTTAAACGTACAATTACATAGGTTTTAAGCCCGAGCTATAACGTATTAAAGGAGGATAACGTAAAATCAGAAATTTAGGTATATTCTTAAATACTATTTTTTTAAAATGTTATTTAATCAATACACTTTTATATCTATTTATGTTTTTAAGTGTAATCCCAGTTCCTCTTACTACTGCTCTTAATGGATCTTCGGCAATATAAACAGGTAAATCGGTTTTTTGCGATAGACGTTTGTCTAATCCACGAAGCATAGAACCTCCACCAGCAAGATATATCCCTGTGTTGTATATGTCTGCTGCAAGTTCTGGAGGAGTCTGCGATAAGGTTTCCATCACAGCATCTTCAATACGTAGAATAGATTTATCAAGAGCTTTTGCCATTTCTCTATATGAAATCTGAACTTGTTTTGGTTTTCCCGTTAATAAGTCACGACCCTGAACATTCATCTCTTCTGGCGGTAATTCGAGATCCTCGGTAGCAGCACCTATTTGTATTTTTATTTTCTCTGCGGTGCGTTCTCCAACATATAAATTATGTTGTGTACGCATATAATATATAATATCATTAGTGAATACATCACCTGCAATTTTTACAGATTTATCACATACAATTCCGCCAAGAGCAATAACAGCAATCTCGGTAGTACCACCCCCTATATCTACTATCATGTTTCCTTTTGGCTGCATAATATCTACACCGATACCAATAGCAGCAGCCATTGGTTCATGAATAAGATACACTTCTTTTCCATTAACACGCTCAGCACTTTCTCTAACAGCTCGCATCTCTACCTCGGTAATTCCTGAAGGGATGCAAATCACCATACGTAACGCCGGTGCAAAGATTTTTTTCTTTAATGCAGGGATATCCTTAATAAAAAGACTTATCATCTTCTCACTAGCATCAAAATCAGCAATTACACCATCTTTGAGCGGACGAATAGTTTTTATATTCTCATGGGTTTTTCCTTGCATCATGGCAGCTTCTTTTCCTGCTGCAATAATTTTACCAGTCATAATATCTCTGGCAACAATAGATGGACTATCGACAACTACTTTGTCATTATGAATAACTAATGTGTTGGCGGTACCTAAATCTATTGCGATCTCTTCGGTAAAGAAGTCAAAAAATCCCATAAAAAGTTCAAAAAAGGGGTTAAAATTCAGTAAATGTAATAAAATTAATGTTTAAAATGACGAGTTCCGGTCATAACCATTGCAATTCCGTTTTGATCACAGTAATCGATACTTAACTGATCCTTGATAGAACCGCCGGGTTGAATGACTGCTTTAATCCCTGCTTTGTCGGCTATTTCTACACAATCCGGAAACGGAAAAAATGCATCACTTGCCATTACTGCACCGTCTAAATTAAAGTCAAATGATTTTGCTTTTTCAATGGATTGCTTTAAAGCATCTACTCTAGAGGTTTGTCCGGTACCACTTGCATGCAACTGTTTTCCTTTAACAAAAACTATGGTGTTGGATTTAGTATGCTTACAAATTTTTGATGCAAATAATAGATCTTCGATTTGTTCTGAAGTAGGGGCAACTTTGGTGGCCGTATTTAGATCTTCTCTGGCATCAGTTTTAAGATCTTTGTCTTGTACTAAAGCTCCATTAAGACATGAACGAACTTGTGTTTTAGGTAAAGTAATTTCTTTCTGTACTAAAAGAATTCTGTTTTTCTTTCCTTTTAAAATTTCTAAAGCTTCATTGCTAAATGAAGGAGCTATAACCACTTCGCAAAATAATTTATGAATTTCTTCGGCGGTTGCCTTATCTAATTCGCTATTGCTAATTAATATTCCTCCAAATGCTGAAACCGGGTCACCGGCAAGAGCATCTACATAAGATTGAAGCACGGTTTCTCGTTGAGCCAGCCCACATGCATTGTTATGTTTTAATATAGCAAAAGTAGGAGCTTCACCTTTAAATTCGCCCATCAAATTAACAGCAGCATCTACATCTAATAGGTTGTTGTAAGATAATTCTTTACCGTGTAACTTATCAAACATAGCATCAAAATCTCCAAAGAAAAAACCTTTTTGATGCGGGTTTTCCCCGTAGCGTAATACTTTGCCTTTGGTTTCACTTATTTTAAGTGAAGCAATCTCATGATCGCTATTAAAATAATTAAAAATTGCAGAGTCGTAGTGCGATGATACATTGAAAGCTTTGGCAGCAAATCGCTTTCGATCTTCGAGAGAAATATCTCCTTTTCCTTCAGAAATAACATTTAAAAACTCTGCGTAATCGTCTACCGATGCTACACAAGTAACATCTGCAAAGTTTTTGGCTGCGGCTCTTATTAATGAAATACCACCTATATCTATTTTTTCAATAATATCTTGTTCGGGTGCTCCCGAAGCTACTGTTTTTTCAAATGGATAAAGATCTACAATAACAATATCAATTTGTGGTATCTCGTATTGCTCAAGTTCTGCAACATCACTATCGTTGTTTTGGCGGTTTAGAATCCCTCCAAATACTTTAGGGTGTAATGTTTTTACTCTTCCGCCTAAAATAGAAGGGTATGAGGTAATATCTTCTACAGGAATTACATCAACGCCCAAATCTCTAATGAATTTTTCGGTTCCTCCGGTAGAATAAATGGTGATATTAAGTTCGTCTAATTTTTTTACGATAGGTGCTAGTCCGTCTTTACTAAATACAGAAATTAATGCGGATTTTGCCGATTTTGTGTTGCTCATGAGAAATTTTAGTTAGTAAAATGCAAAAATAGCAATTTAGTTACCAATTAGACAATCAATTATATGTAATTGTTTATGGTGAATTGTAACAAAAATGTAAGTAAAACATCCTACCCTTAAATTATTCAAAATGCATTGTAAAGAACAGCTTCAAGTTTAGGTGCTATAGAAGCGATTAACACAAGAGAATGATCTTTTTAACAAGTTGTAGGTTTAATGCTTTGTAGTTTGTTTCAGGTACAAGCATTTTCTTTCGTAATCAATAATTGCTTTTCCTTTTTTTAGAATATCGGCACCAATTATTCCGTCAACTGGCTCGGCTTGGTGTGCTATCAGAGCAGCATTTACATGTTTTAGGTCAAATAAAATAAGAGAAATTCTCTTGCTTGACCAATTACCGACTTGAATACTGTTTTTTTCTGAAAGTTGCGTTAGCATATCGGTTGCTCCGGCACCGGCCGCTTTTACATCACTATCCTGGGTAAAAAGGTTAAATTTTTCTACAGCTTCAAAACCAACACAAGAATTTGAGGCGCCCGTATCTACAATAAAATTACCTTCTACATCATTCAAGATAGTTCTAACCTCAAAATGATTTGTTTTCGTAAGGATTAGCTTGATTCGATGATATCCTTTTTGTGTTAAGAGTTTTCGAAGAGTCATTATTCATTTGTTAATAGCACACAAAAGTAATACAATTAATTAGGAGAAAGTTTGATGAACTTATTTGATAAACCATGCGGAGACTGTTTTTGAACTTTAAAGTGTTAATTAACAGTGTTTTTGCAGAAAATGTAATGTTAAAAATGTAAATTTTATAGAACTACTAGTAGTCAAAAATTAAAAATCTGAAATTGTTATGGAAACACGAGATAAAGTTCAGGATATAGAAAAAGAGGAAATACAGTTTTTGCATTTTCCGAAAGATGAGGTACTTGACAATAAAAGAGATAAGAAAATGCGAAACCTCACATTAAAAAGAGCATTAAGCCTAGGAAATCTAGAGCACGTAAAGGTTAAGATTATTTTTGCAGATGAAGAAGGGGTTAAAAAAGTTGAAACCACAATTTGGGGGATAACAGATAAGGTGGTAATTCTTAAAAGATCTGTTGTTATTCCATTAGAAAGAATAATCAGTATTTCTTAATACGATACAAGGGTAAAAAATCCATACCATAAAAAGTATCGTGACTGCCTGTAAAATTTAATTACTTTTGCGGCATGATAATAACCGATACACACACTCATATTTATAGTGAATCTTTTGCAGAAGATCAGGATCAAATGATGGAGCGCGCCATAGAAAATGGGGTAACACGATTTTTTGTGCCAGCAATTGATTCTTCGTATACAGATGCTATGTATGATATCGAGTCTAGATATCCAGAATATGTTTTTTTAATGATGGGGTTGCATCCCACACATGTAAAAGAAAATTTTAAGCAAGAGTTAAGCCATGTAGAAGAAGAGCTGGCAAAGCGTTTTGCAAAAGATTCTGATAAAAAGTTTTATGCGGTAGGTGAGATAGGAATTGACTTATATTGGGATAAAACTCTTTTAAAGCAACAGCAAGAAGCGTTTAGATATCAAATTCGATTGGCAAAAAAATATAAATTACCAATTGTTATACACTGTAGAGATGCTTTTGAAGAAATTTTTGAAGTGCTAGAATCAGAGAAAGATGATAGCCTGTTTGGGATTTTTCACTGTTTTACAGGAACTATTGAAGATGCTCATCGTGCTATCGGGTACAATATGAAATTAGGAATAGGTGGTGTGGTGACCTTTAAAAATGGGAAAATTAATACTTTTTTAGATCAAATTCCACTCGATAATATAGTGCTCGAAACCGATTCTCCTTATTTGGCACCAACTCCTTATAGAGGTAAACGTAATGAAAGTTCTTATGTGATCAATGTGCTTGATAAACTTTCTGAAGTGTATCAAAAACCTATAGAAGAAATCGCAGCGATAACTACAAAAAATTCTAAAGATGTATTTGGGGTTTAAATACATTGAATATAGTTTAAAATTTTGTTCATTTGTTATATGAATACTGCGCCATACATACTGCTTATATATACTGGTGGTACTATAGGAATGATTAAAGATTTCGAAACAGGAGCATTAGCAGCTTTTGATTTTGATGAGCTATTATTGAATATCCCAGAACTTAAGCAATTGGATTGCACAATAGATACTGTTAGCTTTTCAACACCTATTGATTCTTCAGATATGAATGTTGATAGATGGAAGGAGCTGGGGGATATTATAAATAAAAATTATGAAAGCTATGACGGCTTTGTAGTACTCCACGGAAGTGATACTATGTCTTACACAGCGTCGGCTATTAGTTTTATGTTTGAGAATCTGTCCAAGCCAATAATTTTTACAGGATCTCAATTGCCTATAGGAGACTTAAGGACAGACGCAAAAGAGAATTTGATTACTGCCGTGCAGATAGCAGCATTACAAGAAAAAGGAAAGTCGGTAATTAATGAGGTAGGTCTTTATTTTGAATATAAATTGCTTAGAGCGAATAGAACCACTAAGATTAATGCAGAACACTTTGAAGCATTTCAATCGCTTAATTACCCTTCTTTAGTAGAGTCAGGAGTACACCTTAAAATCAATAAATCATTTTTAAAACCAGTTAACAGGCGCAAAAAGATGGTGTACCACACACATTTTGATAATGATATTATTATTATCAAAATGTTTCCTGGTATCAATGAAAGTATTTTGAGAAGTATTCTTTCTGTACCAACGATAAAAGGGATTATATTAGAAACCTATGGTGCTGGTAATACCACCAAAGAAAAGTGGTTCATAAGTATAGTTTCTGATCTTATTAAGAAAAGAATACCTATTATAAATGTTACACAATGTGCAGGAGGAAGTGTTGAGATGGGTAAGTATGATACTAGTGTAGCATTAAAAAAAGCAGGAGTGATTTCGGGAAGAGACATTACCACAGAAGCTGCTGTGGCTAAGTTAATGTACTTATTGGGAGAAAATTTGCCGCTTAAAGTGCTCAAAACCATATACGAAACTTCGCTTCGAGGTGAAATGTCAGAAAATTAACGCCCTAAATTTTATCAGTTAACATTTTTTTTTGTTATTTGCCTATCCCATTTTTTGGGAAAAAATCGAGAGAGGTGGCCGAGTGGTCGAAGGCGCACGCCTGGAAAGTGTGTATACGTCAAAAGCGTATCGAGGGTTCGAATCCCTTCCTCTCTGCAATATATTTAATTTTATGATAATTTTTATATTATTTTTATATCTTTAACCCTTTAACTAATTAAAATTAAGAATCAGCGCAATGAAAAGATTATTTTCTATTCTGGCAATCGTAGCGGTAATGGCTTTTGGAAACTTACAAGCGGCTACTGCACCTGCCCAGTTATTAACGGCAAATGTGCAATTATTAATTGCTCCTATAACTACGACAACAACACAAGATGATGTAGCAGATGCTACAGAAGAGTTATCCTTCCATCAAAACCTTAAAAAACGTTTTATTGAAGGAGGACCTGAATTCATGGGAATCGTACTTTTATGTTTGATCCTTGGTCTAGCGATTGCAATTGAAAGAATTATCTTTTTAAATCTTTCTACGACAAACACTAAGAAATTACAACAAAATGTAGAAGATGCACTTAATAGTGGTGGTGTTGAAGCAGCAAAAGAAGTTTGTAGAAATACAAAAGGACCTGTTGCATCAATATACTATCAAGGACTTGATAGAGCTGATGAGAGCATAGACGCTGCAGAAAAAGCAGTTGTAGCATATGGTGGTGTGCAAATGGGACAATTAGAGAAAAACGTATCATGGGTTTCTTTATTTATCGCTCTTGCTCCAATGCTTGGTTTCATGGGTACTGTAATCGGTATGATTCAGGCATTTGATAAGATTGAAGCGGCTGGGGATATGCAACCTTCTCTTGTAGCAGGTGGTATTAAAGTAGCACTTCTTACTACAGTATTTGGACTTATTGTAGCGATTATTCTTCAGATCTTTTATAACTACATCGTAGCTAAGATCGATAGAATCGTTAATGATATGGAAGATGCTTCGATTACTTTAATCGATATGTTAGTAGCTTATAAAAACAAGAAATAAGAAGTAAATACTTCTTTTTAAACCTTTCTACAATAAAAGAAAGTGTTTATTTTCTTGTTACTTTAATCGGATTGCAGATAAGCACTCCAAATTAAAAAATATACACATGAAAATTTCTAAAATATTATCATATATTGTTCTAGGCGTAGGTGTCTTAGGTGCTATCCTTTGGTATGTTATGAGTAGTTCAATTGGTAACTTAATGGCCGAAAATGGTGTGTCTGAAGCTAGAGAACTTCCGTTGGAATTAGCAGAGTCTTCAGTAACTCCATTATATAGCCTTACATTGGTTATTTTTGTTATAACCATAATAGCAACTTTAATTGCAGTGTTTTCAACACTTGCAAAGAATCCGGCAGGTCTTAAAAATGCAGCAATAGGAATTGTAGTTTTTATTGTGATTTTAGGTATTGGTTTTGTCTTAGCTGATGGAGTAGAAACTCCATTAAAAGATGGTAAAATACTTTCAGCAAGTGGATCTAAATGGGTAGGAACAGGATTGTATGCATTTTATGTTCTGGCTGCAGCAGCAGTTGGATTAATGTTTCTTTCTGGAATTAAAAAATTAATAGGTAAATAATTATGGCAAGAAGATCAGCACCAGAAGTAAATGCGGGGTCTATGGCCGATATTGCATTCTTACTTCTTATATTCTTCCTGGTTACCACGACTATCGAAACCGATAGTGGTATTAGCCGTAAGCTTCCTCCTCCTCAAGAGGATAATGTAGAACCGCCAATTCTTAAGCAAAAAAATATTTTTGTAGTAGAATTGAATAAGAACAATGACTTGTTAGTAGAAGAAACTCCTATGGAGTTGAAAGATCTTCGTGAAGCTGCAATCAAGTTCTTAGATAATGGTGGTGGAAAAGGAGAAGAGGCTTGTAATTACTGCCAGGGAGAGAGAAGCCCTTCTTCATCAGATAATCCTACTAAAGCGGTGATTTCTTTACGTAATAATAGAGAGACTAATTATGCAACTTATATATCAGTTCAAAATGAGTTGGTAGCTGCATATACTTCATTGCGTAACAGAGAAGCTCAACGTCTTTTTGGTAAAACATTCGAGCAAATGGAAAAAGACCTTAAGGATGTTAACTATGCAGGAAACAAGGATAGACTGAAAGAAGATATTAAGAAGATACAATTTCTGTATCCAGAGAAACTATCTGAAGCAGAACCAAAAAAATAGTAATAACATAAAACAGAAATCTTATGTCTAAGTTTAATAAGAAAAAAAGCGGTGAATTACCTGCTATTTCTACGGCTTCGTTACCGGATATCGTATTTATGTTATTGTTTTTCTTTATGGTAGCAACGGTAATGCGTCAAAACACGCTAATGATTGAAAATAAATTACCATTTGCAGATCAAATAGAAAAACTTGATAAGAAAGATTTGGTAATGTATATCTATGCAGGAAAACCTAGTTCTAGATACCGAGCAAGTGCTGGTAATCAGGCTAGAATCCAGCTTAATGATAAGTTTGCAGAGGTAGGGGATATAAAGGCCTTTATTCTTGCAGAAAGAGCGTCAAAACGAGAGGAAGTAATTCCTTTCTTAACCACAGCTTTAAAAGTTGATGGCGAAACCAACATGGGACTTGTTGGTGATATTAAAAGTGAACTTCGAGATGTTCAAGCGTTGAAGATTAATTATACTACTAGAACTGGTAATGCAGTCGATAATTTAAGATAAATATCGAGTAGAAAATAATCCAATATACAATATTAAAATCCTGCCTATGGCGGGATTTTTTTATGGATTCAACTTTTTGGATAAAAAGCTGGCACGTCTACTTAAAATAATTTTGACCAGTATAATTGGCATAACTATTGCTTATTTTAAGTTAACTGTATTCCAATATACAATCAATATCTAACCTTCCAGAACAGTGATATTGAATATATAGATCAATCAGTCATGATTTTATTATGTTTTTCTTCTAAATAATTCTTATCACCAAGTGGTTGCAGTTTTCTAATTGTGTAAGTAATTATTAACTAAATATGAATTATTATGAATAGAAGATTAGCACCATCAGTTAATGCAGGATCTATGGCCGATATTGCATTTTTATTACTCATCTTTTTTTTGGTTACGACTACAATTCAAAGTGAAAGTGGTATTAGTAGAAAACTACCTTCAACAGAGAACATTCATAGGGATGTTTCTATTAAGAAGAGAAACCTTTTTGAAATAGAGCTTAATCGCGAGAATGAGTTGTTGGTAGAAGGTGTTCCAATGGAACTTTTGTCTTTAAAGATGGCCACGATAGCTTTTTTAGACAATGGAGGAGGTAAAAATATTGAATACTGTACATACTGTAAGGGGGCCAAAGATCCATATTCCTCTGATCATCCAAACAAAGCCGTGATATCTTTAGGAAATAGTAGAAATGCAAATTATGCAGCATATATAGCCGTTCAAAACGAACTTAAAAGTGCTTATACTACCTTAAGAAATAGAGAAGCAAAACGTCTTTTTGATAGAACATATACAGAG
The DNA here is from genome assembly GCF_040786285.1 of Aquimarina penaris. Lineage (NCBI taxonomy): Bacteria > Pseudomonadati > Bacteroidota > Flavobacteriia > Flavobacteriales > Flavobacteriaceae > Aquimarina > Aquimarina penaris. Next base: position 65,112 of record NZ_JBFMKQ010000001.1, on the reverse strand, counting down.
ATGAAAAGTGATCTCAATAATGTAAATTTTTCAGGAAATAAAACCACGCTAAAAAAGCGTATTAAGAAAATACAATCCATGTATCCAGAGAAAATTTATGAAGCCGAACATATTGATGACTTTAATAAGTAGTTCAAAATGTTATTTTTGTTATACTAAGCCCCACTATAAATGGGGTTTTTAGTATAGCTTCAATTTTGTTTTAAGAAGTTTGGCTGATTTCTAAAGAAATAAATTTATTTTAGTAATCTTATGAAGAAGTTGCTGTTATTTGTTTTATGCTACTCATCTATATTCTTTTCTATGGGGCAAGAAGTAGTATTAGATTCTGATCCGGAGAAAGCTGTAGACTCTTTGTATCGAGAAGATCAGTTTTATGTCGGGGTTACCTTTAATTTACTTTTTGATAGACCTAAGGATATAAGTCAATCTGGTTTTTCGGGAGGATTGCATTTGGGTTTTATTAGAGATATGCCTATTAATAAAAAGCGTAATGTTGCTATTGGTTTAGGGATTGGTTATTCGCTTAATGTATATAATCATAATTTGTTTATTGGTGAAGATGAAGATACAAGACAACCCGTTTTTAGAAGTTTAAAGGAAGTAGATTTTAGTGCTAATCGATTTACTACTCATATAATAGAGGCTCCCTTAGAATTTAGATGGCGAACCTCTGTCCCAGAAACTCATAAGTTCTACAGAATATACTCAGGTTTTAAATTGGGTTATTTGTATTCTTTTAACTCAAATTTTAAACAATCAGATAATCAAATAAAGCTAACAAAGGTTGATGCATTAGATCGATGGAGAATGGGAGTTACTTTTACCTTTGGATGGAACACATTTAATTTTAATTTTTATTATAGCTTAAATACTTTATTCAATAATGATGCTTTAATAGATGGTGATACTGTTGGAATTACTCCCGCTAAAATTGGGCTGATATTTTATATTTTATAGCCAGAAATTAATCAAAGTCAATTGGGGGATAACACCAATTAAAAATCCAAGAATTAGTTCTAAATTAGTATGTGCTTTGCAATGTAATCGGGATGTAGCCACAAGACCATTTGCAATCATTAGTGCGGTGATTAGTAACGTTAAATTCATCCCGAAATGTATACTTAATGCAACGGTAAACATCGTAATTCCACTAATACCTATCATATGTAGGCTAGCTTTGATATTGAATAGTACCATAAAAATGGCACTTAATGATGAAAATAAAATCCCTAAGAAGAAGTAATAAAGTTCGGGATAGTGATATATATCTATAATCATTTTAATCGCTACAATAAGTAAAATTGACTGAAGTAGTAATGGGATTTTACGTTGTTGTACTTCTTCTAAATGTATTGAGGTAATAGTGCCAAAGCTTTTTAAGAAAAAGAATAATACTATCGGGATTAAAACGGTAAGTATGATTAATCCAAAAACCTTTATTCTAATGATATCATCAGGAATATACCTTGGAGCACAGGTAAAGTAAATAACCGCACCTACAAGGGGCATTAATAAAGGGTGTAAAATATAAGAAATGCTTTTAAGAAAAAAATTCATCAAATTTTCTTTCGTAACCTCGCCACAGGAATATCTAATTGTTCTCTGTATTTAGCTACAGTTCTTCTGGCTATAGGGTATCCTTTTTCTTTTAAGATCTTAGCAAGTTTCTCGTCTGTAAGAGGCTTTTTCTTGTCTTCTTCTCCTATAGTTATTTCCAGTATTTTTTTTATTTCTCTTGTGGATACCTCTTCTCCTTCAACATTAGTCATGGATTCAGAGAAAAACTCTTTAATCAGTTTTGTTCCATATGGAGTATCTGCATATTTGCTATTAGCTACTCTAGAAACAGTACTTACATCCATCTCGATCTCATCGGCAATGTCTTTTAAGATCATCGGCCTTAGATTTCGTTCGTCTCCACTAAGGAAATAACTTTTTTGGTAGTGCATTATTGCACTCATGGTAATAAAAAGTGTTTGTTGTCTTTGTTTTACAGCTTCGATAAACCATTTTGCGGCATCTAATTTTTGTTTTATAAACAAAACAGCATCCTTCTGCGATTTAGATTTTTCTTTACTGGCTTTATATCCTTGAAGCATGTTATTGTACTCTCTAGAAACATGTAGTTCTGGGGCATTACGCCCATTTAATGTTAGCTCTAGTTCACCGTCTACAATTCTGATTGTAAAATCGGGGACTACATGTTCAATCATTCGGTTGTTTCCAGAATATGCACCACCTGGTTTAGGGTTTAGATGCTCGATTTCTTCTATTGCATCTTTTAAATCTTCCTCGGTAATATCAAACTTTAGTAGAAGTTTTTCATAATGTTTTTTACTAAAGTGATCAAATGCGTTTCTTAATATTTCTGAAGCCAGTTTGATTGGGATTGTATTCTCTTTTCTGTCGAGTTGTATTAATAGGCATTCTTGTAAGTTACGAGCACCAACACCAGCTGGATCAAGTTGGTGAACTATTTTTAAGATATTTTCTATTTTTTCTTCAGTAGTATATACATTTTGGGTAAAGGCCAGATCATCTAATACATCAGGTAAAGATCTTCTAATGTACCCACTTTCATCAACGCTGCCAACAAGAAACTCTGCGATTTCTCGTTCTTCATCATCAAACCTATATGTGTTTAACTGATTAATTAAGTGTTGATGAAACGTGGTCCCAGAAGCATAAGGAACACTCTTATCTTCATCATCAGCACTATAATTATTTGAGCTCAATCTATAGCTGGGAATTTCATCGTCACTAAGATATTCATCAACATTGATATCGGCCTCTATTTTTTCAGTTCCATACTCTTCATCCGCATTACTTTCATTACTAAAAGCATCGTCATATTCATCCGCTTTTTCTTTGCCACTATCTAGAGCAGGGTTTTCTTCCATTTCTTGTTTAAGACGCTGCTCAAAAGCTTGCGTAGGAAGTTGAATCAACTTCATGAGTTGAATCTGCTGCGGAGATAGTTTTTGAGAAAGTTTAAAATTTAATTGTTGCTTTAGCATAAAAAATCATCAATGTTCTTGTACTCACAAAAATAAACAAAAAACACTGTTTTTAGTCAAGTATAAGATGGTTAGTTTATTTAAAAAGAACTTCAAAACCACAATGGATATAAAATGGTTGCAATTTTACTTTTACAATAAACGAGCCAAAAGTAATTATAATATGCAGAATAGATATTATGGAACAAATATTTTGTTCTTAATGGCATAAATAACCAAACCTGTTCTGTTTTTTAGGTCTAGTTTTTCAAAAATTGAATCCCTGTAACCTTCAATAGTTTTTGGACTTAAACACATATCTCCTGCAATCTCTTTATACGTTTTTTCTGTACAGGCATGTTTAATGAACTCCAGCTCCCGATCTTTAAGCACAACATTGTCTTCGCTTTTAGGGTTTAAAGACCCTAATAAGAGATTGGTAACATTCTTGGTGTGATAAAAACCTGTTTCTTGTATTTCGACTAGAGCATTTTCTAAGATGCTTTTTTCTGTGTCCTTTAAAAGATATCCCTTTGCACCGGCTCTTAGCATTTTGAGAATAGTTTTTTCATCTTCTTCAACAGACAGCGCCAATACTTTAACTTCTGGGTATTCTTCTTTTAAAACCGCTGTGGTCTCAATGCCATTCATGATAGGCATATTGATATCCATAAGGACAATATCAGGAATGTTTTTTGGATCTTTAAATCGAGTTAGAAGTTCTTTTCCGTTTTTACAGATATACAATATTTTGAACTTAGCAAACCCATCTACTAGTCCTGATAGGGCCTGGGAGAGCAAGATATGATCTTCTACGATTACGACCGAATATTTCATCTGTGTGCGTTTTTAATAAGCCGATTATACGACTAGGTATTTGTGTGATTTGTTCTTTACTACAAAGTTAATCAACTTCATTTTCTAATGAGGTTAAACTTTTCTTATTATAATAGTAGGTTAGCATCAAAGCTGTTCCTTTTCCTTCTTCGGATTCTAATAGTACATCAGCTTCGATTAGTTTGCCCCTATTTTGTATGTTGCATAAACCAATACCTTGCTTTGTGTTAGAACCATTCATTTTAAACCCTATACCATCGTCTTTTGCATGTATTACCAATTTTTCTTCATCATAATGTACATTAACATCTAGGTTTGAGGCTTTAGAATGTTTGATTGTATTGGTAAAAAATTCTTGAAGTATCCTAAAGATGATAATCTCTACTTTATCATCTAATACTTGGATCTCTTCATTACTGGTTATGGTTGCTTTTATAAATTGTAAACGGTTAAACCTTTCTATCTCCATCGTTATGGCTTCAGTTAGGTTTAAACTCTTAATTGCGTCGGGGTTGATTAATTTTGACAATGATCTAAGCTCTACCAAACTTTTTGTGATCGTATCGGTAACCTCTTGTAATTTGTTGGGGTCATTTTGGGCTACACTTACTTGTATTTTAGCTAGTGTGAGTAGCTGGCCTATATTATCATGTAACTCCCAACTAATATTGCGCAATGTCTCTTCTCTAATTTCGATCTGGGTTTCTGCTATAGATTTTTCAAATCTTTGTTGATCTTCTTTTTGTTGCAGCAATAAACTATTCTTCCTTTTTTGAAAAATTAAAAAAAGGGAGATCATAATTACGATAATCACCACTAATACTATAGTGGCTATTAATATTGCTGTTTCTTGTCGCTCCATATAAAGCCTATCATATAGCAAATATGAGTTAAAATAATCAACACATGTAAAAGTGAAAACAATAATGTCGTTGATTCTTTTTCAAGATAATACTTTATCGCAATTCGAAAAGGAATATTGCCGACATAATAAACAAGAATACCTATGCTAATCCAAAAAAAAAGATTCTTTTTTATATATAAAATGCGTTTACTGTTTAATATTTCAATGAAATATAAGGCTGCTTGCAAAACAAATAGAAAAGAAGCTGTTATAAATGGGATGGATTGAAAATCGGTCATGTAGTTTTCATAAAACCCACCAATAATAAATGCTATTAGGTAAATAATAATAAAAACGAAAACGGCTTTCTTGTTTCTAGGGTCTCTTAGAATTCTATAGTAAAGTGATGATAAGTATAGAAAGCTAAAAAAGAAAAATAGATTGTATACAATTCCATTGTTCCCGATATCAAAATATTCTCTAGCAATGTAGGCTCCATAATCTAAGATAACAGATATCCATAAATAGGCTAGAAAATATTTTAATACCGAGTCTTTGTATTTATAAAAATAGATAGACCCAACTATAGGGCTTAAAAGCCCTATAAAAAGAGTTGAAAAGTCTCTAAGGAATATGTAAACCTCTATATCCATTGCTGCTTTTTAATGTTACTCAATATCATAAGGAGGAGGGCTTTGCTGACCGCCACCATTTTTAGCCTGAGGTTGAATGGTATAGCTTGTAGAAAAGTTAAAAAACGAAAGCGCAGAGGCTTCATTTATGATGTATGATTTTTCCAATGAACCGACAGTGTTACTATTCTTGAGACTATCAGGAGTGTGTGTTTTTTGAGGTTTTTCCACAATATCTCTTAGGTATACAATGCCTGTTTTGCCTCCTACTCTTTCAATAGCATAGGCAAGCTCTTTTTGTTCTTTTGTGTCAAATACTGTTGGATTAAAAAATAACATTTGCCTTCCTTTTTGTTTATTGGGACTGTCATTTTTGTATTTACCGTAGTAAAATCTTAATCCGGAGATTGTTACCTTAGCTTCAATAGAATTCTTTTCAATAAATTCTATATAATTTTTTAAATCCTGATATTCGAAAGTTACTGATCTTACCGCTTCGAAATTATCTATATGATTTCTTTCTGCTTTATCAATAACTGGTGTACGCTCCCATGCATAACGATAATATAGATCTCCGATTTGTTCTAAGGTAAGAAGATCTTGGATTTCATCATCATTTGGAGGATATGCACCAAAGTCCGGTTCTGGTTGTAGCAGTACTTGTGCAAGAAAAAATGCGGCTCCTCCGGTAATAAGCACTATGGCAATATATTCCAAAGGATACTTTTTTAATCGAGTAAGGAAACTGTTAGTCTTGTCGTTCATTGTTTAGGTGTTTAAGATGTTAGTGATTACTAAAAATACTATTATTCTATAGTTATAAAAAGTGAATCCCCTTTTTTGTTAAAATTGACACATGTTAACCCTTTGAAAATAAGGTTGTTTAGAAAAATTACTGTCTTAGTAATGTATAATAGAATTCTCTAAAAAGGGGGAAAAGCCCCTATATAAAAAAGGGGATTGACTGTTGTCGATTTATTTTAGATTACAAAATATTTTTAAATGAACTCTTCCTGATCTATTATATATTCTTTGTATTTAAACTTTGTTTTTAAAACATCAAACAAACCTGTAAAAGATTTTGACTAGTAATACTATGTATGCATGTCTTCATTTTTAATAAGTGGGAGTTGTTTTTTGTTCATTATAAATCCAATGATAAAACAGCTATTCATAATAATCGTAAGAATACTATTTAATATAAAAAGAATGGAATGATCACTCATACTTAGATTTGCATAATAATCTCTTACCACACGAAAAGGTGTTTTTCCTATATAATAAATTAATAACCCTGCACTTATCCAGAATAACAGATCTCTGGTTATCTCTTGAGTTTGTTCAGTCTTTAGAAGTTCTATGTAATAAAAAATGATAGAAGTCATGAGTAGAAGTGAACCTAAGAGAAAAGGTATACTCTGAAGTTGATGCAAGTAATTCTCAATCCATCCAGCTATAAAAAGAGTGCTTATGTAGAGTGAAAGAAAAAGTAATATCAGCCTTTTGTTAGTTTGTTTTCTACAATATTGATAATATATATAGAATATAAATATAAAAGTAATTGTAGTAGATATGTTATACAATATCAGATTGTTTGCATTTGGGAAAAGAGGTTTGGTTTTTAGTCCAATAAGGTCATTCAGAAATATATAGGTAAGAAAAACAGGGAACCATCTTAAAGCTCCTTTAATCCTGTGGTTAAAAAGAAAAAATAATCCTGTTACTGCAGCAATGCATTCGGTACCGAAAGCTATTCTTCTTAATAAAATGAGAAGTTCTATGTTATTGGACATAGTCTGGTGGAGATGCGCCTAATTCATTACCAATAAGGCTATTGTTACTTCCTTTGGTTTGCGTTAAAAAATCAAAAGCGTTGTTTTTTTTAGCCTTATTTCTATTTCTTCTTAAATGGCTAAATCCATTGTCTTTGTCGAGAAAAACTATTTTATTTTGATTATCAAGAGTATATCCTATATGTACAATTTGCTCATTATATTTCTTTTCTAATGTAGGGGCTATAAAAATAGTTTGATGTCTTGCATTTCTGGTACTGCCGTCTGAAGATTGATAGTTTTCTGGATAGAGCGCAAAGTAGAATCTAAGCCCTGTTGGTTTTACCCCAGCTTTTTGTGATAGCTCATCTATATATGATAAATAATTGCGCAATTCAGAAATTTCATAAAATAACGATCTCGTAGGTTGAAACGCACCACTACTCGTCTCTGAACTCACAGTCTCACTAATAAGATCTGCTCGATCATCATAGGCATTATATATGCTTTGTGCCTGTCTCAGACTTATAATGTTATTGGGTCTCCTGCTACTTGATTTTTCCAGATCTAGTTTTTCTTCTAGGTCTTTAATCTTTGCTTCGTAAACTTCAATTTTTTTTAAATATTCTTCCTCTCCAAAGACTTCTATAGATTCGTCTTGTTGACAGGAGTTGAAGAAGAATAGGCTTGTTGAGATAATTACAAAGGAGTAAATGAGATACGTTGATCTTTTCATGACGATTACTTTTGGTTTGAATAATTATTATTTTCCAATGTAAGAGTCCTTATTTTAGGTTTTAAGAATACTCGGGATATTGGATGGTTGTATATGTATCTTAAATTTACAATTTATTATTGTTTTTTTTAGTTTGAAATCACTCTTTGTTTTAACTGAGAAGTATCCTATGCTGAGAGTGTCTGATAAATCTATATGTAAGAAGTTAAAGATTCAGGACTTATTTTTTACGAAAAATCTATATCGAATTTTCATAAAAAACACTGAAAAGGTTTTCGTATAGACTTTGTGCATAAAAAAACGACTCTAATTTTCGGTTCAAAAACACTATAAATTTTCGTTGTCAAAATTGTTTCAATAAAAATAATCTCATTCTATTGAAAACTTAATATTTCCAATTTTTTAGGTTTAATATTCAGTTAAAACTACTAGAGTACGAAATCGTTTTTCGTAAAATAATTGTTAATTCTACACTGGCTAATTGCAGGGTAATCGACCCTGATATATCTTAATGTTAAAGCTTTTAATAACCACTAAACTTTTCGAAAAGTAAAACCAACTATCAATAAAAATCACAACCAGTTTAACAAACAATAATTATGAAAAAAATTGTAACTCTATTAGTAGTTGCTTTGGGAATGTATTCATGTACTAAGGATGCAGACCATCTTGATTTAGGGGCTAAATCAATTGAAATAGCAGCAAAAAACAGTTCGGATAATGTTAAGCTCCTTAAAGCTTGGACATCTAACAGTAGTAGCCCTGTAAGGCAACGATACGTAAGACGTTTTGTTGTTAAAGTAAAGAATCTAGCCTTTCAGAAAGAAGTAACAATTCATCACGCAACATATAACGGGAATTGGGTTGATATTCCATTAACATATCAACAAAGTATTGGTGAAAATGAAGAAATCTGGGTGGGTGAAGTAGAACCGGATACAGAAATCTACAGCGATGAATTTGTTGTAAAGTATTCTGTAAATGGAGAAACCTATTGGGATAATAACAAAGGTTCTAACTATAGTATGCTTGTTAATATTGGAGCAAACTTGGCACCAGAAGTGGAAGTGATGGTTGACTCTTATTATACTCGACTTTCTGGAAACTACTTTGCAATTAATGTAGATGCCAGAAGAAATTATGGAGCTTCAGGAACTATTGAAGTAGTATATAGTACAGATGGTTGGAATACTTCTCAAATGGCTTCGTTAAGCTACCAACGATATTTTAGAGTAGGATACGCACATTATATTCAAAGCCCTAATCAATTTGATATCGACAAATGGGAAACGTCTGTTCACGTAGACCCCAATGTTACTTCAATAGAATATGCAGTAGTTTATAAAACTGATGGAGAAGAGTATTGGGATAATAACTACGGAAAGAATTATACAATCAATAAGTAACATAACCCGTTCCGCATTTAAGAAAATTACTGTGAAAAAAGCGTCAATTCGAGTGTTTTGTTGTAATGACCTCTCGACTTCGCTCGAGATGACAGAAGACAAAATGTATCGAGAATAGCTTTTTTTAACCAATAATCCTATTCTCGATAGCTCTGCTGAGCCAGTCGAAGTACACTTCTCCTAAAGTCAAAGTACTCGAATTGACGGAATTTGGTTAAAAAAAATCTAAATGCACAACGAGTTAACATACTAAAAACCAATAATCACAAATCACTTTTAAAATGAAAAAATATTTATATCTATTATTAAGCCTGGTTATTATTTCGTGTTCAACAGACAATGATCTTCTATTGGATCAAAGTATTGAAAATAATCAGGCTCTTGAACTTAAAACTACCCAAGGTTCTGCCAATGTAAACTTAGTTAAGGCTTGGAATTCATACAGCTATTATAGAGGTTATAATACATGGACCAGAAAATTTACAGTCAGAGTTACCAATCTAGCTTACGATAAGCAGGTAAGTATTTATCATGAAAAAATTGATGGTACTTGGGAAGAAATTCCATTGTCATTTACTTACAATCTTGATAGCCAAAATGAAATCTGGGCAGGAGAATATCGATATACAGCAGGTACTAGAGGCAAGATTTATGATGATGAATTTGTTGTTAAGTATGATGTAGATGGAACTACCTACTGGGATAATAATAATGGCAATAATTATAGTATTCAAGAAAAAGAAGTAGGCTCATTTTTTGCTGAGTCTGACCTGAACATAAGTGTTGATCCAGATTATGATAGTTTATATCCTATTTACGGAAGCACAGGTAACCAATTTTCGGTAATTGTGGATGTTAGAAACATTGCTCCAGGAAAAGAGGTAGAGGTAGTATATACCACCGATGGATGGCAAACAACGCAATACCTTTCTCTATCATTTACACCTAGGTGGTATAGCGGTTATCAATATGTTTTAATAAGTCCTAATCAGTTTAATGTAGAGCGATGGACTGGATCTGTAGTGTTGGATGCTTCTGTAAACAGTGTTGAATATGCTGTAGTGTATAAGGTAAATGGACAAGAATATTGGGATAACAATTATGGGAGAAATTATATCGTAAATACATCAAACTAAATACTAACTTTTAAAACCAACAACAATGAAAAAGTACATTTATTTATTAATGAGTTTAGTCGTCTTTTCTTGTACAACCGACGATCTTGCAGAAAATCCAGAGAGTCTAATTTCAAAGAAGGAAGTTTCGACTAAAAATTCAAACCCCGTAAGTTTAGTGAAGTCCTGGACATCATACGGTTCATATAGGGGATACACAACCTATACAAAGAAGTTTACCGTAAAAGTAGCTGATCTTGCTTTCGATAAGCAAGTAAGTATTTATCATGAAAAAGTGGATGGAACTTGGGAAGAAATTCCATTAAGTTATAGTATGGGTATAGATGATCAAAATGAATTATGGACAACAGAATATAACCTTGGCGGCTATGGTGTTTCTCCTGTATATGATGATGAATTCGTGGTTAAGTACGAGGTGAACGGAAACACCTATTGGGATAATAATAATGGTGCTAATTATAAGATGTCAAGAAGCGATGGGTATCTTCTTGCAGATGCTAATGCTAATGCTAATGTTAGTGTAGATACTGATTATGATGGCATGTCCTATGTGCCATATTATGATCAAAATTCGATGAGAGTTACAGTTGATGTTAGAAATCTAGCGCCAAACAAGGAAGTAGGCGTAGTGTATACAACAGATGGATGGCAAACACAAAACTATTTTACGCTTAATTTTCAAAGGTATTGGACAAGTGGTCCATTTTTCTTTATCCAGAGTCCAAACCAGTTTGATATTGAGAGATGGTCGGGTAACGTACGTTTTGATAAATCTTTAAATACTGTAGAGTATGTAGTAGTATATAAAGTAAATGGTCAAGAATATTGGGATAATAATTATGGAAAAAACCATAAACTATCCATATAGTTTTATAATTAGTTAAAAAGGGGAAATTAACTACTGTGTCCGCTTTGCTTTTTATTGCAAAGCGGACTTTTTTATAAAACCAATTCCATTTTAATATTGCTACGTTTATAAAGAGGGTTTTCTTCTATAGGTATTTCAACAAAACCAAGTTTACTATAGATGTAAATGGCATTTTCCAAGATTCGATTTGAATATAAGATGACTTTTTTCCAGCCTTGTTTTTTAGCAAAATCAATGCAAAATTTTAATAATTGTTGCCCTATTTTTTGACCCTGAAACCTTGGCGAAACTGCCATTTTTCCTAATTCATAAACAGCATCTTCTATTTGAATTAAAGAGAACGTTCCTGCGATTTCATCACCTACTTTAGCAAAGAAAATGTACCCCCCTTTATTAATGATTGTTTCTTCACATTGTTCTAGTAACTCTTTGTCAAGAGGTTCTACAACAAAGTATTTCTCTAACCATTCTACATTAAGACGAGCAAAATCCTTTGCATACCTTGGGTCGAATGGTATTATAGTTGCTTTTTGTATAGTATTCATAACTTTAATTTTTCTAGTATCCTCTTACTCAGTGATTTATCTTTTAGTTGATTTTCTAAATGTGTTAAATGGCTTGTTAAACTTATCGAGGTTCCCTCTGTGAGCCATTTAACCTGCTCGTCAATGACTTTCCACAGGGGTAGCATCGTTTGGTGTATTTCTTTTCCTTTTGTAGTAAGTCGAAATATCTTTTTTCGTTTATCGGTTTGATCAGTTTTATAGGTAACTAGTTGCTTATCCATTAACTTTTTTAGAGCTTGCGTGATAGCGGGTTGCGTGTATTGCAGTGCTTCTTGTATGTCAGTTGTTGTTGTCAACTCTTTGTCTATAATTACTTTGAAAATTGGGAAGAGGTAGGGGTCAAAATCGATATGATTAGCATTGTATACTAGCTGAATCTCTTTCATCATGTATTCGCTTAAACGCTTAAATCGAGACCCTAAACCCAATTCTCCATACTGTTGCAAGCTATCTTTCATAAGTATTTATATAAGTGCTTATGTAAAAATAAGAAATATTTTTAAGATTTTAAAATTTCAGACAACAATGATAGAGGAAATCTCAACCACACAAGCTATGAAGACCCGTGAGATCTGGTTTTTACTTCTCTAAGCCCTTCTTTAAAACCTCTTGTATCCCAGCAAGATGATCACTAAACTGCATCATTTGTGCCAGTACTTGTGCCATTTCGTTTTTGTCTCCAAAACCTTTGAGCTTATTGTTCTTTACAAAAGTCTCCTTTATGGTTCCCCACCGTATGGTTTCGTCGCTAGAAATGGTTTGTGTCATTTCTTTATACTTCAATAGGTTAGCTTCTGCTGCACTTGTTAGGGTTTGTGACTCATTTTCATAATGGGAGAGGAGTAAGGTTTGTAGCTCTTTTTTATTCATAATGGGGACTACCTTGGCTACTAATTTACTCATATCTCGATACGACCCTTGCAATTTGAATGAAGGTTCAATACGATAGGTATCTTCCATCGCGGCAGATTTGATATAGGTTTCATTTACTTTCAAGACCGTATTACGAATAGTAACTACTTTCTCTAACACAGCCAAGTAATCTTGTATTTCCTGCTTGGTGTGATTTCCTTTCAATTCGACACCTTCTTGTGAACCGGTTTCTACAATTTCGATTAGTCGATAAATGTCTTCAAAGTATTTACTGCTTAATTGATGTAATACAGGGTTTGATGTCATAGAGTTTTCAATTAAACTTAACTTAAACAAATCTGCAGTATCGCCTATAATATCCCCAAGGTTATAGATATCGGCCCGGTTGGCTAACATATCTGGGATCTGAAATTTTTCTCCGCTTTCGGTATATGGATTCCCTGCCATAATTACACAAAAACGCTTGCTGCGCAAATCATAAGTTTTAGGATTACCATTGTAGACTCCTTCTATTTTTCGAGTTCCATCAGACAGTGAAATAAATTTTTGCAAAAACTCTGGATTACAATGCTGGATATCATCAAGGTATAACATCACATTATTACCCATCTCTAATGCGAGATTTAGTTTCTTTAGTTCTTCTCTAGCTGCAGAATTGTTTGCCGCCATAGGATCTACCGAAGTTACTTCATGACCAATCGCAGGACCGTTTATTTTCATAAATACCAACCCTAATCGGTTGGCCATATATTCCATCAAAGTGGTTTTACCATATCCAGGAGGGGAGATGAGTAACAACATTCCCATACGGTCGGTACGTTTGTTCTCGCCAACACTACCTAATTGTTTGGATAAGTTATCACCAAACAAGGGTAAATATACTTGATCAATAAGTTTGTTTCTTACAAAAGACGAAAGTACTTTAGGTTTGAACTCGTTTAGTTTTAGGGCATCTTTTAATTCCTCTGTTACTTTATGCTTTGCTTCGCGATATGCTTTAAACGCAGGAACTTCTACTTGAGTGAATTGATCTAATTTTGAAATAAAGTCATGATATCGAAACTCAAAAATTCCTTCAGTTATAGTTCTATGACTTCCTTTTAACCCATTAATAGTTTGAGAAGGATTGACATGAATTATTTCTGAAGTTGATTCATCTTTAAATAACAAAGTACTAACGATTTCGTTGGCATACTCTATTTGTGCGGGGCGATTTGTTTTTAGATATGAAGTAACCCATTGTAAAGCAAGATTGATCTTATCGTTCCAATTAACAGTTCCATTTGAACGTGGTTTGATATCTAATTGAAGTGATTTCTTGAGCTTGGTGTATACTTTTTTCTTTTTAAGTTCAGCAACAAAAGCTTCATATAGTTCATTAGCAGTTTGGCTAATACAGAAGGTATGATCATTTTGCAATTCGGTAAACAGATACGCAGCGATTTCATTTGTGCCGTTGTCCGAATAGCCTTCGACTCCGGTTAGTGTCTTAGAAAATGAATTTGTAACTTCTTTGGCTAGATTCGAAATTACTTTATGATATTCGCTGGTATCTGGAAATACATCCAATACTTCTCCTGAAGCTTTGATGGTATTATTCCAGTAGCTTTGTTTTTCTGTATCTAAACTAAACCAAAAATATTGAGCAAAGGCTCGTGTATTTGGCGTAAAGCGTAGTAAACCTAGATCATGATCTTTGGTCGCTAATATTTTTAAAATTTTGGCAGCATCTACATCATGAACACCTTTTATATAGCCTTCAGCATAGTTTTTGCTACTTTCTGATTTTACAAGTTCCAGTAGTTGTTCCTCAGACCTCATGGTAAGACTACGTTTATCGAAGTCTTTTTTATTCGATAAGTCTGTTTGCGCTTCGACAGGCTCACCGTGATATTGCCTAAAAATTTTATAAGCAAGATAGGCTGAACGATAGATTTCCTGGTTTTCAGAAATCAATTCCTGATCCCAGTATTTTTGAGATTGAAGTAATACTTCGTTATTAATTTCCTGATAAAAATCGGTTCCGGTTAGGTGATACGCCAATGTATCATCTTTGTATACAATAGTTAAATCTAGCGGTTGTTTGTTGACTCCAAATTTATGTTTCCCTAATTTGATAATATTTTCTCCATCTTCATAAAGGTCTTGCTTATCTTTTAGTTTACGAGTAGCATCTTCTTTGGCAACTTTTAGTGCGGTTTCTATGGATTCGGCTTTACCGGCATCATCCAACGCTGCAAGTTGAGAAATGATATCCCTCAATTTGTTGATCATCAAATCAGAAGCGAAATATCCATTAATATCAATAACTGAGTCAAAGCTTAGTGCTTTTTTAGAAACACCTTTCAAAATTCGATTGGCAGCATTTTCTAATGCGACAGCCTTTTTATTTCTGGCTTCGATAAGACTATTCTTACGAGCTTCGAAGGCATTGTAAACTTCTTCTCGTTTCTCAATAATCTGAGAAATAAATTCTTCGAAATCTGCAAAACGTCCTTCTAGATCTTCTAATTGAACCGAAACTTTGTTTAATAACTCGTCTGTTTTTTCGGGAGTGTTGGCAATATCCAGGTAATTGATAATGCTCTGATCAACTAACTTGAGCTGGGCAGCAAATTCGGCGGTAGCTTCTTTGCTTCCTAACGACTTGATTTTGTTTTTGATTCCGGCTTTAAGTTGATTGATCGTTGCAAAGATTAACGATATATTATCAATAATTTTGGTAGAATGCGAAGTATCTTCAATCTGAAGGTTAGATACAATATCAATTAACATCTCAAGATCTACTGCAATTTGGTTTACTTCTTCTTCGAGTTTTTTAGCATCAATTACCTTTTTTATCTTTTCTAAGTCGGCATGTCTTTCTTCTACACGAGTATGATAGGGTAGGAGTGCCTTATCGTCTAGTAAGAACTGAACACATCGTTGGGAAATCTTCTCGGTTTGTGCTGCGATTTCGGTCTCAAGTTGCTCAATAAAAGTCGTATCAACGTATCGAATATCTTTAAGTCCAATAACCTCGCCTCTTAATGTTCTTAATTGAGACAATACGTGCACAAAATCATCAATCGATTTAAAAGAGCTGCTTTTGATCTTACCAAAGATAGCTTCGGCTTTCTCTTGAGTCGCTTTGGTAACGTTAGTAGCTGTTTTACGAAGCTGAACTACTTTTTCGAATTCATCAATGGCGGCATTTGCGGCTCCATTAATTTCTTCTAACGGCGCATCTAATCTAAAGGTATCTTCTTCGCGAATCCAATAATAACTATCGATGACATCATTAGAGAATTTAGCAATGTCGTCATACAATCCATCATAGCTATCTTCTTTGTTTAGCAACGTGATCAACGCATGGCACTCGGCCATGGCTTTAACGATATCTTTGTTGCCGATTTTGTAGAGTAAAGTATCTGTATGTTCTGAAGGCAAAACATCTCCTTTCATAAAAGGTGTTTGCCAGATTTGAATGACATGATGTTTGGTTTGTTCATCTTCAGTTTTAAAATAACATAATTCTCCATTTTGAAGAATGGTAAAACCGTTACAAACGATCGGTGTCTTTACTTCTTGTTCAATAACATTGTACGACATTAAGGTGTATAACCCTTTCTCACTTTCGTAGAAGACATATAGAAAATCTTCACCGTTAGGAGATACTATTTTATCCTGAAACTTAACATCAGAAACTTCGTTCGTAAATAATTTATACTCTCCCGATTGTAGATAATATCCGTTTGGATAGATAATTCCTTGATCGTCTGGAAGCAATACACAGGCATCTTTGATGCATTCGATCTTTTTGACTTCCTGCATTTTGTGATTATACACAAAATAACGAGGAGACTCCTGGAAAGGTTTGATTTCTAATGTAATCAGGTTTCCTATATCGGCAAATCGATATTGCCCATCATCTAGGGTCTGATCTACATGTTCTACAGGTTCATCCAGGATTCCTTTTCCTTGGTCGGTGTTATCTTCAATCTTAATGGTTAAGTCACCACCAATAGTTTCTACAAATACTTTATCCAGAATAGAAATATGAGGATGTGTTCCATAGCGATGCATATCCCGAGTTACTTCGATCCAATTAAATTCATGTTGTTTTGGGAATTTAAATTCGTGTTCACTACGATTATCTACATAGGTCAATGAACCTTCATTAATTAGCCATTTAAAGGTCTTAATATCCGAAATGCTTTCGCTTAACTGGAAAACCATATGCAAGTAGTTACCCACAACAGCAAACTTTGAAAATATCGTATTACGATAATACTTATAGAGATTAGTAAAATCATCAATAAATAGGGGGTCATTAATAAGATCTAATGGCTTGGCCGAAAAATGATCATTGGTATAGGTGTAGATACTAAATACATCTGCTAAGGTGATCTCTGTTCGAAGCCCGAAATGTACATTATATCCAAACAAACAATATTCACCAATAGTCACAATATCACGGGCAATACAGTTATTCTCTGTATTGATTCTATTATTAGCGATAAGTTTGGTCTCTATGCTACCAAAAACCTCTTTTCGCGCATCGTTAAGCTGTGTAAGACGGTTTTGAAGTTCACCTTTATGTTTTTGCAAACGGTTCTGGATAATTTCATAAGTTCCTCCGTCTAATTGTATGTTGTTTGTGTTTTCTTCTTGCATGTTTTAAATCGAATTTTTCATTCGTTTTGATAATGACTTCGACAAGCTCAGTCTGACATTAGCGTTAGTTTTTCAATCCTTGAGTTTTTGGGTCTATTAGGTTCATATTTTATTAGGATTGAGTCTCCTTTTTTACCCGTTTTATTAAAATAGAAGTCATGCTCATGCCTTAGGATTTCTTGGGTTTTTTGATACTCTCTTCCATCTACTACATATCCATATGTTACATGAAAATTGTCTACATCCATTCCTATGTCACTTTCATGTTTATTAGATGAGATTTTTTCTATAACTGCTCTTGCAGTAACTCCATCCATAGTCAATGCTTCTTTCTTGGCATAGTTATTAAATGTTAAGAAACCAATACTTATCAATAATACTGCAAATACTCCTAAAAACTTCTTATTCATGATTAAATGGTTTAAGGTTATAATCCAGATGCTACTTTATAAATTGTCCATATCGTAATGATGACACTTAAGGATATTACAATTTTATTCTTGATAGCTTGTGTTCGATTTTGTTTTCTCATCTTTTCACGAATCTGCTCTAAAGCTTCCTCAGAAACAGGTTCTATTTTGATGCCTTGGCTTTTGACATCTGTAATTCCATTTATATGGCTAAAAGCGTCTCTTTTATTTCTTCTATCATTAAACTTAATAGAAGCCACCATTGCTGCTATGCTCATAATTAAACCGTATTTAAAAGTTAAACAAATCCCATCTAGTCAATTCCTCGCTACCCCACAGAGAGTTCTTGACTTTCAGGGATTGACTTTTATGGGTCTAAAAATGTTGTTGTGATGGTGTACATATATGTGTTGTGGGGTGTTTTAACCACCTCTTTCTTCCGCAAGGCGGAATTCATTCTCCTCCTTGAAATAAGGAGGAGAGCTCCTTTTGAGTTTTATTTCAGTTTTTTATCAGATAATCCTAATCCACTAGCTAGATTAAACAAATTGGTAAACAGATTGTTTTCGTCTGGGTCTGTTGTTTTTTGTTTTAGCTCCATGAGTAGGTTAGCGATAGTAAGGTTTTTGATATCTTCAGATGAAATTCCGTATTTGGTAGCGAATTCTTTTATTTTTTCTAAAAGATTACCTTTTACATCTTCGCTTCCTAATATAGCATCTTTAACCTCCTGAATGTTATCTGAATGTTGCACCAATCTATCGATCCCCTTGGCTCTGGTAATCTGACCAACAATTTGATCAAAGAACATGGTTTCTCCACCTACGATATCAATATTAGCAGCTTTTAAGGCCTCTCCAATCACTTCTGCTTGCGCATCGGCAATTTCTTTCTGAATATTGACATGTGCCAGATCAACTTGTAATTCCTTATCCAGGCGTAGTTTAAACTCTTCATGATCTTTACCTACACCATCCAGTTTTTTCATTGCTTCGGCTTTTTCTTCGATTCCGGCAGCATCGGCAAGTGCTTTCTCTTTGATTACATCTGCTTCGGCCATACCTTCTTTACGTATTGCTTCGGCTTTAGCTTCAATTCCTGCGGCTTCAGCTTTGGCTTTCTTTTCAATGATTGTAGCCTCAACAAGACCTTCACGTTCATGCGCATCTGCTTTAGCATGCATTACTTGCGCTTCAGACATTCCTAATGTGGCTTCTTCTTTGGCTTGCGCTTCGGCTAATGTTTTACGAGCTTCAGCTTCTTTTTCACTAGCTTCTTTCTGTGCCTGCGCTTCGATATTGATCTCTTCAGCTTTTTGTTTGGCAGCTTCTTTCTGCGCTTCTGCGGCTTTAATCGTTGTGATTAATGATTCCTGAGCATTAGCTTCTGCAATTGTAATTTTTACTTGTTTATCACGATCGGCAGTTTTAAAAGCTTGAATATCTTTCATATTTTCCTGTTCTTCTACCACACCTTTTTCTAAAGTTACTCGATCACGGATCACATCCTGGATATTCTTTTTCTCTACTTCGACTACTTTTTCTTTCTCGATCTGAGCCAGCGTCACTATGCGTTCACGCTCTGTAGCTTCTAACATTCTGTCTTTTTCTACTCTTTCAGTTTCTACGGCATCGGTACGTTGTTTGTTTTTGGCAGCAACGATGATTTGTCGCTCCATGTTTTCTTCTGCAACTTTTACTTTCTCCTGTGTAGCAATTCGTGCTGTTTCAGATTTTAAGCGTTCTTCTTCAGCAACTTTTAATATTTCAGCTTCTTCTCTGGATTTAATATTAGAGATTTCACGTCTTTGTTGTTCTTCTTTTTCTGCTAATTGCTTATCCAGTTCCAGAATTGCTTCGCGAGCTTCTACATCTTGTTTACGAATCACTTTTTCTTCATCACGTTTGATGAGGTTAGATTTGATGTTTTGTGCTGCGGTAAGCTCGGTAATTTTTTTAATACCTTCAGAATCAAGAATATTATCTGGTTTTAAAACACTTAACGAAGTCTGTTCAAGGTCATCTATTGCACAATCATCCAATATATAACCGTTTAGGTCTGTACCTATAATATTTATAATTTCATCACGAAATTCTCGACGAGCTTCATATAATTCTATAAATTCGAATTTCTTACCAACGGTTTTCAATGCTTCAGAAAACTTAGCATCAAATAAATTACGTAAAACATCAATCTCAGAGGCTCTTTCACAACCAATTGTTTGAGCAACATTAATAATGTCAGCAGTAGATTTATTTACTCTAACAAAGAAAGCTACTTTGATATCTGCTCGAATATTGTCTTTACAGATTAATCCATTAACTCCCGTTCTTTCTATTTCAAGTTTCTTTACTGAAATATCCATAATTTCCATTTTATGGAGCACAGGTACTACTAATCCAGCATTGAAGAAAACTTTGGTCCCTCCTGCTCCAGTTCTTACAAGAACTTTTCCTTGGATAATTTTTTTGTACATGGATATGATCCATACAAGTAACCCAATGGCTACTATTATAATACCGATTATGACTACTATTGATGATGTTCCTAACATATTAATTGAGATTTTTTGCTGGTTGTTTATGATTGAAATTTTTCTATTAAATAATATTTTTTGTCTTTGGATTCGTTCACTATTAGTGCTTCCTCACCCGAAGAAATAGTAACTCCTTTAAACCCTTTGGCTTGAACTCGAATAGGGTCTCCTTTTACAATGACTTCAATTTGTCCTAGTTTTTCACCAGAAACAGGAGATTTAACGATGCATCTCCTTCCTAAGAAATCGATTTCTTCTTCTCCTTTATGATTTATCATTTGATATAATTTTGCAATAGGTCTAGTCAATATTTTTGAAACGAACAAGCTTACAACTAGGTTTGGAATTAGTAAAACAAAACCAATCCAGTTTGATTTCCATCCAAAAAAATGAGTAACATTGACAGAAATAAACCACATTGAGAAGAACAATATTGTTAGTAAAAACATCAGAGGTAATTCATCAAAATTGAAATATCTAAGAAACTGCACTCCTAAGCTATCGGTATGACCTTCAACTTGTATGTTTTTTTGTGGTAAATCTACGTCTGGATTATAATTGTCTAAATCTCCATCTAGATCAACATCTATATCAAAGTCTGCAGAAGCGTCAAAATCTACATCAAAAAGATCTAAATCAAATCCTGTAAATATTGTTAGTATCCAATATAATATTAAGAATAAACACATTATTGTAAAGAAGGCATTTACAGGAGAAAATGCTATTTCGAATAATTCTTTCAACGTTATAGTTATTTAGTTATACAATACTGGTTAAGCATAAAATTCCGTATTAGGCATCTTTATCTTTCATACCTAATTGTTCTTTTAGCTTTGCTAAATCATCTTCGGCACTAGCTTCGGTGATGTCTATGGCTTTATCAATTTCTTCATCAATGGTTTTAGATGCATTGGCAATATCACCATAGGCTTCGGCAAGTGCTTCTTCTTGAGTTACTTTTTCTTTCATGCGTTCTAGCATAGAAACTGTGCTCGAACTATCGATCTCTGCCATTTGCTTATTAAGGTTCTTTGTCGCCTTAGAAACTTTTACACGCGCCTTTAGCGTCTTAAGCTCGTTTTCCCACTTACTGATGTTTTGTTTGATCTCCTGCACATTTTTTTCTAGTTGATCTACAGATGTATCAAACTTTTCTGATTCACCTTTGCTACGAGTAACATGGTGCATCGATTCTTCTTTTTTGATTAAAGCTTCTTTGGCTAATCGATCAGCCTCTGTAGTATCTAGATCACCACTTTGTGCTTTTTTGAGAATTAGCATTGCCTTTTGTTGATAATCTTCGGCTTTTGCAGCAAACTCTTCGGTGTCATTTTTAGCTCGTATTGCCAAAGCTTTAACCTGTGCTAAAGCTTCAAGACTTTTTTCGAGATCACTTTTCATATCACGGATGCCTTGTTCGGTCATCTTGATAGGATCCTCCATTTTATCAATTGCAGAATGTGCCTCAGCTTCTCCTATTCTAAATAATCGTTTAAAAAAGTTCATAGTATTAGTATTTTGAAAAATTTATAATATGTTCTGAATATTCACTTAATAATAAGCCCAGGGAATTCAGAGAACCCTCTAGTTCGTTTAAATCTAAATGTTCTACCTGTAAGGTGTCTCTAAAGATTACTTTTTCACCGGTTTCATCGAGTACAAAAGCTCCATGTACTATATCCCGATTTTTTTGAAGTAAGCTTCTATATACAACTTCATTTTTGTTTTTGATGTTAAAAATGTGTTGTTCCATTATTAATATAGGTGGTGCGACTCCAAGAATCATATTTTTGATTCCTTCATTTTCTTTACTGATCATTATAATACCTTCGCCTTTGTTTTCATGAATGATATTATAATTAAGTTTCAGTAAATAGTCTTTCACCAGTTGAAAATGATCTTGCATGTGATGGTTTTTTTTGTTTTTTGATTGATAATTAGTGATTTATTCTGGTTATTTGAAAGTATTTCAATATTACAAAAAGTCACTTAACTTTTCGATAATATTTACTACTAAATTGGCGATATAAAATACAAAGACTAACATGGGTATGTGGATTAAAAGGTTATTAATTTAGTTAAGTTGCTAAAAATTTTAGTAAACCCTTTGTCTTTATTGTATAAAGTGATAAAATTGAAAAGTAATTCTACTAAAATTAGCATTATTCAAAAGTATTAGCTAATATTGTTAGTGTAAATGTACAATTATTTTTGATAATTGCAAATAAAATTAGCAAAAATGTCTTTTTTTGGAAAAAATATAAAGAAAATACGAAGCGTAAAAGGATTAAGTCAGCAAGCATTTGCAGAGCTTTTTGACCTGAAACGTGGTACTTTAGGGGCTTATGAGGAAGGAAGGAGCGAACCTAAGATTGAAACGATTATTAAAATAGCTAATTATTTTAGCATAGCAATTGATGATTTGCTAACTAGTGAACTTACCGTAAATCAACTTTTAAAGTTTAAAGGTGATCTTACTACATATGCCGAGGATGTAAAACGTGAGCAATTTGCATTGATTCCTTGTATTACTGATAGTACTTCGAGCGAGTATATAACGTTATACGACAAAGAAAACTTTATTAAAGAACTACCCACTATTCAATTACCGGTCAATCCGGCAAAAGAGTTTAGAGGATTTACGGTTTCTAACTTAGAAATGACCTCGCATGATAAAGGGTTTTATCCTAAGGATATAGTGATAGGAGAGAAGGTTCCTTCTACGGTTATTAAGAAATTAAATAATGGCACCTTAGTTTTTGTGGTGGTAGATGGCAAATTAATTTTTAGAAGACTATATATCACCAAAGATAATATAGTACTACGAGCAGATCATAAAAATATTGAAGACGAAAAATATCCGTTATCAGAAATCAAAGAATTATGGAGAGTTCGATATGTTTTTTGTAAACGCATACCAGAATTTGGAGATCAAGTCGAAGATAAATTGTTGCTTATCGAACAACAGCTTCAGAAAATGAAAGAGAGATTGGGTTAGAATATCTAGTATGTATTGTCCTGAAAATTAGGAGCACTTCAATGTAAGATTTAGGTATACTATTCTTAAAAGGTTATTATGACCGATTCAACTTTTTTTTAACCGACTTCATCAGAATCAACTTCATATAGAAAGAAGGCACCTCTACATTTGTTTCAGTAAATGAAACAAAAAAGGGAAACATGGAATTCAGAAAAGTAATTTTCTTTCTATTATGTATAGGAATAAATGTCATTAATGCTCAGCATACTATTACTGGTCGTATAACTAATCAAGATAATTCACCGCTGTCTTTTGCTAATGTTATTTTGTATCAGGATAAAACAGAAACCGCTGTCTTTGCAGTTGCAACAGAAGAAGATGGTACATATGTTTTAAAGAATATTAAAAACGGGGCCTATCGTATTGAGGTTTCTATGTTGGGTTATGAAACAAAAAAATCAGAACCGTTTAGTTGTACAGATGAAACAAAGGAGTTAAACATAAACTTCTCTTTAAAATCAGAACAATTAGATGAGGTTATCGTTACCTATAAAAGACCTATTATAAAGCAAACTGCCGAAAAGTTAATTGTTGATATCGAAAAATCCGAAATGGTGAATACCAATTTGCAGGATGTTATGAAAAAAATTCCTGGGGTGATCGTAACTAATGGCAATCTGAATTATGGCGGACAAGGTAATATTAGGATACTTATTAATGGTAAAACAACAGATTATATGGACGTATCTGCACTATTACGTGAAATGCCTGCAGATAATATTGCCAGAGTAGAACTTATACAACAACCCGGAGCCGAATATGATGCCGAAGGTTCTGGCCCGATCATTAATATTATTTTAAAGAAAAATGTAAGATTAGGTACCCATGGTAACTTAAAAAGTACAGTAGGATATGTAGAAGACTTTCTATATGGAACAAGTGCATCGATTGCTAGTTATAAAAATAAATTAAACTGGCAGGCTAGTGCAGGCTATAATAGATCGTCATGGCGAGAAGATTTAATAATATCCCGTAAAGTTTTAGATGAAACCTATGAGCAGACTTCAATTTCTCCATTTGATCCAGAAACTTTTAGAGTAAGTGGGGGACTTGATTATTACATTAATGATAAAAATACTTTAGGAATTAGCGCCAATAGAATTCAATCTCAATCAGATCGAATTACATCAAATAGTACAACTATCATTAATGAAACATCTACCTCAAATTTATTAACCGATAATAGTTTTGATAGAGATCGAATTACCTTCACAGTGAATCCATATTATGAGTTTGATGATCAAAAAAACAAAGTGACTTTAGATTTTAATTATATTGATTACAAGTATGAGAACGAAAATAATTTATTCAAAGTAGAAGATAGTCCGGTAGACTATAATAATCAACGGTATTTTCAAGATGCAGCTTATGAAATCTTTACCTATAAGGGAGACTATAAGCGAACCGCTAGTGATAATTTTAGTTGGGGCGCAGGAGCAAAATATTCAAAAATAGACTCAGATAGTGATCTGCAATCTTTTACTCAAAATGAAGACGGTGTTTTTGTAAATAATGATAATCAGACCAATCGGTTTTTGATAGATGAGCGTATTTTAGCGCTCTATTCAAAATTTAATGCAAAATTAGATAAATGGTCATTTTCTGGAGGTCTACGCTGGGAAGAAAGTGATACCCAAGGGACTTCTGTAACTCAAAATGAAACAAGATCCAGAACTATTTCAAAAGTATTCCCAAGTCTAAGTCTTGGTAGAGAAATCACCAATGAAGTAAGTGCAAATATAGCTTATAGCTATCGTATACAACGACCATCTTATAGTTCCTTAAATTCATTTGTATACTATTATGATCCTTTCACTTTCGAAGAAGGAAATCCAAATTTGAAACCTGCATTTACTAATAGTTTTCGATTTAATCTAACCTATGAAGATCAACCCTTTTTTAGTGTAAGTTATAGGAAAACGACTGATGCTTTGTTTGAAATCATCACCCAAAATGATACATCAGCAGAAACCTCTAGGTCTGTTATTAATCTTGCCGAAAATAATAATTTAAGTGCAAGCTTATTTGGGCCATTAGATTTTATTGAAGGCTTAGATGGTTTTACCGGAGTGATTGTAAATTATAATGAATATCAATCAGAAAGGTTGACTCCGGCTCTAGACCTTTCTCAATGGAGTTTAACCTGGTACACCAGTGCAGAATACAAATTGCCCTGGGGAATAAATTCAGAAATTTCTGGATATTATACGACAGGAGGACTCGAAGGACAAATAGAATACAAATGGATTGCGGGACTTGATATTGCGTTGAGTAAGAAATTTTTAAATGATCGCTTAAAAGTTAGTGTAGAGTTTGAAGAGGTGTTGAATAGAAAATTCTTGGGTACTATTAATTACGATAATGTAAATGCAAGCATAGAGAACGATTGGCCAAGACAAAACTTATATTTACAATTAAATTATAGTTTTGGTTCTAAATTTAATAAAAACAAAAAGAGAACTAACGTATCAAAAGAAGAACAAGATAGGATCAATAATGATAATTAAAAAAATCACCTTATGAAGAACATTATAACCAAAATAGGCTTAATTATAGTGCTTGGTGTCTTAATCACAAGTTGTACTTCTAGAAACGATCAAATAATCGATAGTTATTTAGGTTTTGATATCCCCAAAGATTCTATAGATGCTTTTATGAGCTCAAAAATGAAGGAATACAATATTCCAGGGATATCGCTTGCCATTATTAATGATGGGAAAGTAGTATATCATAAAACAAAGGGATATGCTAATGTGGCAGAAAAACTACCTATAACCCACCAAACCATTTTTGAAGGAGCTTCTTTGTCGAAACCTGTTTTTGGCTTTTTTGTAATGACATTTGTTGAAGATGGATTACTTGATTTGGATAAGCCATTGTATCAATATCTAGAATACCCAGATATTGCCTATGATGAGCGCTATAAGAAAATTACCGCCAGAATGGTATTAAGTCATCGATCAGGTTTTCAAAACTGGAGAGAAGATGATGAGGACAATACACTAAAAATTAAATTCGAACCAGGTACAGATTATTTTTATTCAGGAGAAGGATATCAATATTTGACTCAGGTATTAAAACATATTTTAAAAACGGATGATGCTGGATTAGAGGCAGAGTTTCAAAAAAGAATTGCAAAACCTATAGGATTAGAACACACAGTTTATATCCAAAATGAGTATACTAGGGAACATAAGGCAGAACCCTATGACGAAGATAACAACTGGGTTGATTGGAAAAATGAATACTGGGTTCAAAAAGAAGAGGGTAAGTTTTACGCACCTTCTTCTATACATTCTGAACCTATTGATTTTTCTAAATGGATGATTGCCGTAATGAATGAAGAAATATTGACTCAAGAAAGTTATTCAGAATTATTCAAACCACACTCAAAAGTACCTTATGATGGAGTAGACGTTTCGTACACTTTAGGGTTCTTAACGATTCATTTCCCATTCACAGATATTTATCTTCATAGTGGCAATAACCAGGGTTTTACCAGCTGGTTTACTTTAGATACCAAAAAAGATTGGGGATTTATATTATTTACTAATTCTGAATATGGAGAACAATTAGGACAAGATCTGTTTTTTCATATTATCGCAGATCCTGGGAATACAAAGCTGTATACCACTATTGGTCTGATCATAATATTTCTTATTCTTGTAATAACCTTTTGTATACGATGGGCCATCGGCAGAATTAAAAAATCAAAAACAAGGTTGTTTAGACGATGAATACCAAACTCAATAAATCTGATTATACGGTAATTTTTATAGTGTATATAGTTACTACAATATTAAATTGTATTAACTATTATAGACAAGATAGTAAACTTATAGAGTACCTTATAGATATTCCTGCGGCTATTATCACTTCTTTTATAGTAAGTTTACTTTTCATTTATTGGATTATTCCTCATTTTCTTGTCAAAGAGAAAAAGTATTTTCAACTTACATTTTGGGGATTAATTTCGTTAGGCATAGGAGGGTTAATTACCTATGTGGCCGGTTTTTTAACAGGAGGGCATGATTGGAGTAACTTTCCTAAGTGGTATAATCTAATTGCTATGAGTGTTTTTGAAATTACAGAAGAAGTAGGTTTTACGCTAGGTATTTTATTAGCTAAAAAATTTTATGAGGGTCAAGTACAGTTTTTTAAAGTACAGAAACAACAAAAAGAAAATGAATTAAAACTATTACGCTCGCAAATCGATCCGCATTTTTTATTTAATAATCTCAACACGCTTGATGCCTTAATAGATCAGGATACCGTTAAAGCTAAAGAGTATATTAATCGATTATCATTGATCTATCGCTACTTAATTCAGACCAAAGATGCAGAGGTTATGGAGCTTTCTGAAGAAATTGCTCTTGCAGAAAACTATATCTTTTTAATACAAACTCGTTTTGATAAAGATTATAATTTTCAGATTCAAAAAAATGTATCCTGTGCTGATAAATTTATACCTACAGGAGCAATACAGGCGTTGCTCGAAAATGTGGTGAAGCATAATAAAACGAAACAACAAAACAACATTAAAGCAACCATTATAATTAATGAAGATTGGTTAACAATAATTAATACAAAATCTAAAATTCAATCTATTCGAGAATCATTCGGAACGGGCTTAGAGAATTTAAAAGCGCGTTATAAACTATTATCAGATCAAGAGGTGCAGATTATCAATACCGAATCAGAATTTAGAGTTTCCATCCCAATTATTAAATTAATCAATGAAGCTTAACGTTATGAATGTTTTAATTTTAGAAGACGAAATTCCTGCATATCAAAAACTCATAACTCATCTAAATCAATATTTTAGCGAAGATATAAGTCATGATTGGTCGCGATCGGTTGCCGATGGGAAACTATTGTTAGAAAACAACACATATGATTTTATCTTATCAGATATCCAATTATTAGATGGTGTTTCATTTAATTTATTTGATGAAGTGTCTGTAGATTGCCCAATAATTTTTTGTTCTGCCCATGATGAATATTTATTTCAAGCCTTTAATACCAACGGAATTGCCTACATACTAAAACCATACTCTAATAAAGATTTTGTAAAAGCCTTAGAAAAATATCAATCATTATTTAAACAAGGGGATTATAACGCCCTAAACTCTTCAACATTACAAGTATTAAGATTTGCATTACAAGAAGAGCAAACACAATACAAAAAGCGTTTTGTTATCAAACGCACCAAAGGTATACAGCTATTAAATGTTTCAGATATTAGCATAATTGAAGCGTCAGGAGATTTCTGTGTGGCCATTGAT
This sequence comes from Aquimarina penaris, assembly GCF_040786285.1. NCBI lineage: Bacteria > Pseudomonadati > Bacteroidota > Flavobacteriia > Flavobacteriales > Flavobacteriaceae > Aquimarina > Aquimarina penaris. Next base: position 36,516 of record NZ_JBFMKQ010000001.1, on the reverse strand, counting down.
TCTAATGGAAAAAAACATCCAATATCTCAAAGCATAGGAGTCTTGAAAGAACAATTACCACCCAAAAAGTTTTTTCGAATTAATAGAAGTGAAATCATTCATATAGATTTCATAAATAATATCGAGAGTCATTTTAAAAACAGACTTCTAATTACGATGACCGGAAATAAAGATAAAGTGATGACGAGTTCATCTACAACTTCTGAATTCAGAAAATGGTTAGAGCAATGACTCTATTTACAGTTCTCGACAAAGTATAAGTTTTACTAATTATAATTTTTTGTTAAATAGATTATAGTTATTTCTAAATTATTACAATCGATTTAAGTTATTGATTTTGTGTTAAATATCGAGTATCTTTAAGTGTATTTAATCCTCATAAAATACATAGACCAATGTTATCCGGAAGCTTGGTTATAAAGGGGGGTTAAATATATTTCTTGTTTTAAAAAAAATAAAAAGTAACAATAAATAATCATTTAATCTTAATCGATCAGCAATGGAAAATAACAATCTTAAAACCGTGAACCCTCACGGTTCAAATCATAATGCTAATGGTGAGAGCATGTGCCCCTTTTTAAACGGTACCCACAAACAAGGCGCAGGAGGAGGGACCTCTAATCGCGATTGGTGGCCAAATCAGTTAAAGTTGAATATCCTTCGCCAGAATTCTTCGTTGTCGAATCCAATGGATTCAGCATTCAATTATGCTGAAGAATTCAAGACCCTTGATCTCGAAGTTATTAAGAAGGATCTTTTTGAGCTTATGACAGATTCTCAAGATTGGTGGCCGGCTGATTATGGTCACTACGGGCCATTTTTTATCCGCATGGCATGGCATAGTGCCGGGACTTATCGAATTGCTGATGGTCGTGGCGGTGCTGGATCGGGGACTCAGCGCTTTGCTCCATTAAACAGTTGGCCAGATAATGGGAACCTAGATAAGGCACGCCTACTACTGTGGCCCATAAAACAAAAATATGGTAAGAAAATTTCTTGGGCAGATCTCATGATTCTCGCGGGTAATTGTGCACTAGAATCTATGGGTTTTAAGACTTTTGGTTTCGGCGGTGGCCGCGAGGACGTATGGGAGCCCGAAGAAGATATTTACTGGGGGGCAGAAACAGAATGGTTAGGTGATAAACGTTATGAAGGTGATCGAGAACTTGAGAACCCACTAGGCGCCGTACAAATGGGGTTGATCTATGTGAATCCCGAAGGACCAAATGGTAACCCTGATCCTGTAGCATCTGCTGTAGATATTCGTGAGACTTTTGGTCGTATGGCCATGAATGATGAAGAAACGGTGGCACTTGTCGCTGGGGGCCATACTTTTGGTAAGGCACATGGTGCGGCAGATCCAGACAAGTACGTCGGTAGAGAGCCTGCTGGCGCCAGTATAGAAGAACAAGGTTTAGGTTGGAGAAATACTTTTGGTAGTGGTCATGGTGATCATACAATCACTAGTGGTATAGAAGGAGCATGGACACCACATCCAACACGATGGGACAATGAATATTTTGATGTACTGTTCGGTTATGAGTGGGAGTTAACGAAGAGTCCGGCGGGAGCCCATCAATGGAAACCTACCGCCGCATCGAATCCAAAAAGTGCTCCTATGGCGCATGATACATCCCAGATACAAGATCTTATGATGACCACAGCAGATATGGGATTAAAGATGGATCCTATTTATGAAAAAATTGCTAGACGTTTCCATAAAAATCCAGATGAGTTTGCTGAGGCTTTTGCTCGTGCATGGTTTAAGTTAACACATCGTGATATGGGACCTGTTGTTCGCTATCTTGGTCCCGAAGTGCCTAAGGAAGAATTGATTTGGCAAGATCCTATCCCTACTGTTACCCATACGTTAATTGATGATCAGGATATTGATATGCTAAAAAGTAAGATACTCTCTTCGGGGATATCTGTTTCTCAACTAGTATCTACTGCTTGGGCATCAGCATCTACATTCCGAAACTCAGATAAACGTGGTGGTGCAAACGGAGCCCGTATTCGCCTTGCGCCACAAAAGGATTGGGAGGTTAATAATCCTTCTCAACTCTCAAAGGTATTAGAAGTATTAGATGGTATCCAACAAGAATTTAATAGTACTCAGGCAGGTAATAAAAAAGTTTCACTTGCAGACTTAATTGTTCTAGGGGGATGCGCCGGTATCGAAAGGGCAGCAAAAAATGCCGGTCATGAAATAACTGTCCCGTTTTCACCGGGACGATCCGATGCATCACAAGAGCAAACAGACGTAGAATCTTTCTCTATTCTTGAGCCTACTGCCGATGGATTTCGAAATTATGTTAAAGGTAAATACGAGATTTCCACAGAAGAAATGCTAGTGGATAGAGCACAACTACTAACTCTTACTGCACCAGAGATGACCGTTTTGATAGGAGGTATGCGTGTTCTTGATACTAATGCAGATCAATCCAAACATGGAGTGTTTACCAAACGTAAAGAAACATTAACTAATGACTTTTTTATAAATCTACTTGATTTAAGCACTACCTGGAAAGCAACTTCACAGGCTGATGATATTTTTGAAGGACGTGATCGTAGAACAGGCGAACTTAAATGGACCGGTACTCGTGCAGACCTCATATTTGGGTCTAATTCAGAATTACGGGCACTCGCAGAAGTGTATGGTTATAAAGATGCTCAAGAGAGTTTTGTGAACCATTTTGTTACCGCATGGAGCAAAGTTATGGATCTTGATCGCTTTGATCTGGTATAATAATGCTGATCATAGATAGTACAAATACCTTTTAGGGGTGGTTTGTTTACCGACCACCCTTTTAGGTAAGTATTTGATAATGAAAATTATAAAGTTTTGATAATTCTAGTGTATTTAAGATTTTTTTAATAATTTAAGAAGAAGTTTAGAATGCATGCGTACTCATAATTAATAAAATATACCTTGTTCAGTGGATACTATTTTTAATGCTATACGATCAGAAAATTACGAATCGGTAAAGAGTTTTATAGAATCTAATCCAAATAGTATTCATGCTAAGGATCATCGGGGATCAACTCCCTTACTTTTGGCTTCATATTATGGTCTTGAAAAGATTACCAAGCTAATATTAGGCTATAGCCCAGATATTGATGAACAAGATAGTGCTGGTAATACTGCTTTGATGGGAGTTTGTTTTAAAGGATATCATACTATAGCAAAATTGCTTATTGAATCCGGAGCTGATGTAAATCAGAAAAATTGTAATGATGCTACTGCACTTATTTATGCAGCGACTTTTGGTCAAATAGAAATTATTAAATTATTATTAGAAAGTGGAGCAGATATGCATGCAAAAGATAATCAAGGGTATACAGCAGAAATGCATGCTAATCATCAAGGATTGAAGCTCTCAGAATTGTTTAACCTTACTAAGTGAATAATAATCATAACATAGAAGATGTAAAATCTGTAAATATCAGATCTATGGATATCAAAAGAAGATTGTTGATGTCCCCATCGATGGTTGCTACTTTTGAATCTTTTTTAAAAAAGAACATTAGTGATGAGGTGTTAGTAGTGAATACAAATATTGGAATGGAAGTGTACTACTACTCTAAAAATGATTATAGCACTTTTATTAGAGAAAGTGTATTATTATATACTCTTAAACAGATAGATCAATCAAAGTTAAAATTTAGAAATAACCTAAATAAAGAAGAGGTATATCAGAGTTTTCGCGAAGCATTAATGACTTTTGCTCAATACCCACAAATCTTTCTTGCCTATACTAAGAAATTTATTCATCTCAAGAGACAAAATGAATCAAGCCAATATGTAATCCCAATTCTTAGTCTTTTTTTTGAAGAAGTACTCAAAGTACTTACCAAAACGAATAAGATTCCTCATTATGAAAAGGTAAATAGAGCAAATAACAAACCTCAGAAACCCGACCCGGATAAATTGGTTATTCAGGATCTGATTTCTGAGATTTTATTAAAAAAACACTATAATTAAGTAAAACCCGATTCTGAAAAGTCTGTGAGACGCATTCAAAATAATACGTTGAATTGACCCCGCTGCAGAGCAGGATCGTTCATATTAAAACTCTGCATTAAGAGGCGTTCTGGGGTAAGGGATCACATCTCTAATATTACCCATTCCGGTAACGAAAAGGACTAAACGCTCAAACCCAAGTCCGAAACCACTGTGTGTACAGGTTCCAAAACGACGAGTATCCAGATACCACCACAAGTCTTCTTCTGGGATATCAAGAGCTGCCATTTTTTCTTTTAATACATCTAAGCGCTCTTCACGTTGAGAACCTCCAACAATTTCACCAATTCCAGGGAAAAGAATGTCCATTGCTCTAACGGTTTTACCATCTTCGTTTAAACGCATGTAGAATGATTTGATATCGGCAGGATAATCAAATAAGATTACCGGGCATTTAAAGTGCTTTTCTACCAAAAATCGTTCATGCTCACTTTGCAGATCAGCTCCCCATCCATCAATTGGAAATTTGAATTTCTTCTTTTTATTGGGTTTAGAGTTTTTAAGAATATCAATAGCTTCAGTATAACTAACTCTCTTAAAGTTATTTTCTAGAATAAATTTAAGTTTATGACGAAGTAACATTTCTGCACGCTCTGCCTGTGGTTTTTGTTTGTCTTCCTGTACCAGGCGATTTTCTAAAAACTCTAAATCGTCTGCACAGTTATCTAAGGCATATTGTATTACATACTTTATAAAATCTTCAGCCAGATCCATATTACCATCAAGATCGCAGAACGCTACCTCTGGTTCTACCATCCAGAATTCGGCAAGATGTCGAGATGTATTTGAGTTTTCTGCTCTAAAAGTGGGCCCAAAAGTATATACTTGACCCAATCCCATCGCATACGTTTCGGCTTCGAGCTGGCCAGAAACTGTAAGGTTGGTTTCGCCTCCAAAAAAATCTTCTTTGTAATCTACTTGCCCGTTCTCATCTTTTGGGATATTGTTAAGGTCAAGATTAGTCACTTTAAATGCCTCACCTGCACCTTCTGCATCACTTTTAGTAATTACTGGTGTATGCACGTAATAGAAATCGTTTTTTTGAAAATACTCATGAATAGCGAAAGAAAGCTTAGATCGTACACGCATAATAGCTCCAAATGTATTAGTACGAACTCTAAGATGCGCTTGCTCTCTTAATTTTTCTAAACTATGACGCTTAGGCGAGAGGATGGTCAATTTCAGTTCTTCAGAATCTGAATCGCCTTCAATGTCGATATCTGTTACCTTAATCTCAACACGCTGTCCCTTTCCTTGACTTTCAATTAAAGTACCGGTAATAGCTACTGCTGCACCAACAGTTATTCTACCTTGAATGGTTGCATCTACAGTATTATCTTCTAAAACACACTGTATATTATTAATAGTTGACCCATCATTCACTGCAATAAATCTGTCGTTACGAAAAGAACGAACCCATCCTTTAACAATTACAGGTTGTAATAGCTTATCACTCTTTAATACTTCTACTATTTTAGTATGCTTCATTTTATATTTTATTTTCTTATATCATCTACTCCCTCAATCATATCATCCAAATTAAAAGGAATTCAAAAATTGAGGTAGCAAAGATAATTTTTTAATCTGATTGGAGCATAAACTTATGAATTCAAAAAAGGGTTTAAATATTTTTGATGGTTTCTGCAACATTTAGTTGCTGTTAAACTAAAAATCTGACGCTTTTTGAAAACCCAATTCTATGAGGAAAACCGTAAAACCCTTAATTTTTGATGAAAATGGTCGTTTTTTTATGATAATTTATTGGTATAAAACTGGAAAGATAGAATTTATTTGAGTATATATCAATCTGAAAATCAATATAATACATTTTTTTTATTGAAATATACTAGTGTAAATAATGTTAAAGTTTAAAAAAAAATACGAAAAAGGGGATTTTCCCCCCCCACTGGGTATTTCAAAATATAAAAAGGGGTCGTATCTTGTTTATGCAATTATGACGATTGTGTTTACGTTAAGTTTAGTTCGATAGGTTTTGGGGTAATCTATCTAACACAAGTCCTGTTAGTTTTCTAACAGGGCTTTTTATTTACGATAGTTTTTTGGATTTATTCTTCTTCAATTTCATCGTCGCTCGGTATAATTTTTAGAGTAGGCTCTTTTAATGTTTTTTTATTTGCAATGCTTCGCTCTAATGAGAGTAATAAAGAGGGGAGTAGTAAGAGATTGGCTAGCATGGCAAACAATAATGTGGTAGAAACTAATCCACCAAGAGCTTTTGTCCCTCCAAAACTTGATATCATGAACACAGAGAATCCGAAAAATAAAACGGTCGATGTATAAAACATGCTTACCCCGGTCTCTCTGAGTGATGCAAGAACAGACTTTCTGATTCTCCAATGATTAGATTTTAATTCTTGCCTGTATTTTGCAAGAAAATGTATAGTGTCATCAACAGAAATACCAAATGCAATACTAAACACCAATATCGTTGAGGGCTTTATAGGGACTCCTAAATACCCCATTAGACCAGCAGTCATTAGTAGTGGTAAAAGGTTGGGAATCAATGATACAACAATCATTTTAAAAGATCGAAACATCCAGGCCATAAATAAAGCAATCAATATTACGGCTAATCCTAACGAAAAAATAAGGTTCCACACGAGATATTTGGTTCCTTTTTGAAAAATAAGGGCTTTGCCTGTAAAGGAAACATTATAACGATCTTTTGGGAATATTTTTTCTAGTTTAGGTGCTAAATTGGCTTCAATACGATCCATTTCTTCGGTTCCTACATCTTTCATAAAGGTAGTGATCCTGGCATATTGACCTGTAGAATCTACATAACTTTTCATTACACCAGATTCTGATTCAAAGCTTTTTAAATAGGGTAAAATAAAATTCCGTTCCTGACTACTTGGGATCTGATAATATTTAGGATTCCCGTTGTAAAAGGCCTGTTTAGAATATTTTACCAAGCTAACTATCGAAATAGGTTTTGATAATTCGGGAGTTTCTTCAAGAAGCTCCTGAAGCTGTTCCATACGTCTTAGCGTAGGTAACTTTAATACTCCTTGTTTTCGTTTAGTATCTATAAATATTTCTAAGGGCATAACACCATCAAACTCTTCTTCAAAAAACTCTATATCCTGATAAAACCCTGCAGATTTGGGCATGTCTTCTAACAAGCTTCCAGAAACTTTTATGGTATAAATACCGATAATGCTCGCGATTAGAATAAAAACTGAAGAGAAATAAATAGTCACCCGTCTGTTTTTTACCATATTTTCCATCCAATCTACCAATCCCTCAATCCAACTTTTTCCTAAATGTTTTAGATGTCTTTCTTTGGGTTGAGGCATATAACTGTAGATGATAGTTATCACCAGCAGACATAGTATAAATAAAGCTATAATGTTTAATGAAGCTACAATACCAAACTCTTTAAGTAATTTACTTTCTGTAAGAGCAAAGGTGGCAAACCCAGCAGCTGTAGTAATGTTGGTCATTAAAGTTGCATTTCCAACTTTGGTGATAACACGTTGTAATGATTTTGCCTTATTACCATGTTTTTTTATTTCTTGCTGATACTTATTGATTAGAAAAATACAATTAGGAATTCCTATGACAATAACTAATGGTGGGATAATAGCAGTAAGCACTGTGATTTCATATTCTAAAAGCCCTAAAATCCCAAAAGCCCACATCACACCAATTATTACTGCTGTCATGGATATAAAAGTTGCTCTAACCGACCTAAAAAAGAAAAAGAATATAAGAGAGGTAGTTACTAATGCTGCCAGGATGAAAATCTGAATTTCATCCATTATATTTTGCGAATTTAATGTTCTGATATAGGGCATACCAGATACTTTTATATCAATATTATATTCTTTTTCGAATGCTATCACCGAAGGATTTAAAACTTCTGTAATGAATTTTTTTCTGAGAGGAGTATTTACAATATCTTTCTTTATATAAAGAGCGCTTTGTATAGTTTTTGATTTTTTACTATATACAAGTCCTTCGTAAAAAGGAAGTTTATTAAATAGCTCAAATTCGTATTTATCAACTTGCTTTTTGGTAAAACTTGAGTCTTTTAGAAAAGGCACCAACTCAAATCTGGCCGGATTCTCTTTTTTTTGAAGTTTTTTAAGATCTCCAATAGAAACGACTAATTCAATCTCTTCATATTGCTTAAAAGAGTCATTAAAGTCGTTCCAGGCTTTTAGTTTTTTTGGTGTAAATAGAGTGCTGTCTTTAACAGCCATAACAATTAGATTTCCTTCTTCTCCAAACTTTTCGAGAAAATCTTGATATTTTAGGTTTACTTCATGATCGTCAGGAAGAAGGTTGGCTTCAGAATAAGAAAACCTCATATTTTTCCATTGAAAACCTAAGAAAACTGTAATTCCTATGATTGCTAAAAATATAATAGCTCTATTGCGTAATATAATTCCAGCGAGCGCATTCCAAAACCCGAAACTTAATAATTTTGCCATTCTTTATTTTCCTGATGCAAATGTAAGAATTTGAAGGATTATTATTTATGAATTTTACTAAAGAAAATTATTTATGTTCAATAGGGTTTATAGTTTCAGATAGAAAGTAAATTTGAATGAAATATTATCTTCAAATCGAGGTAAATGATAAGCTCCGTAGCGATATGCAAAACTAAGTCCAAAACCTGCGAATAATTTATTGATTTCAAATCCCGATTCTTGATAAAGTTGCTGTAATGAGTTAAAATTAACTCCTTGGTGATTTTGGATATTCTCAATATCACCTATTGCGTATCTGGTTAAGAAAACAAATTCTGGATTGAGCCAGTTGGTTACCCTAAAAGGCTTTATACTATGCTTCATTTGTAATGTGGCTAATTTGTCACTAAAAAACTCACCAAAAAACATGGTTTCAAAAGTTCTTCGACCCGCAACAGAGAATCGCTGTAAAACAGTTTCTTTTGTAGGAGCGTTAGGGTAGGCGTGATATAAATGTGTAAGCGGGGTATCTCCGGTAGCAACATTTGCTTCTAATAAAATACTTGTACGAGATAGGTTAATACGATTTATTACATATTCTGCTTTGAGGCCTACCTTACTATAGTCAAAGTTGCTATCAAATACCCCTTTAAATCCTTGAGTATATTGTGCTGTAATTTTTGGGTACCCTTCATGTATTTCTTTAATTCCTTTAGGGGTTTTAAGAAATTTACTAAATGGACTCCAGCGTAAAGCTATAGTTGATTCAGTAATTTTATACCCCGAAAATAGATTATCGTTATTGAGGTATTGGTATCCTTTGGTTTGATTTATATTACTTACCGAAAATTGTACTTCAGAAAGAAGTTTAGGGAAAATCTGATGTTGTAAGCTGGTACTCCAGGTTCTATGTTTATAATAAAAATCAATATTAACCAAACGAGGCTCGAAGAGAGAATAAACTCTTCTGTCGGTGAGATAGAGAAAGCTTCCAACTTCTCTAATATCATCTGTATAATTAACATTAAACCATGAACTTGAGTTTTTATTAAGTAATACACCCCCACCAACTCCATATTTGGATTTAGAATCTCTAAAACCATATACCACATATCCTTCTGCCCTAAATCGTTTAGAAAATTTTGAGTTTGTAAGCCCCCCTATACCCAAGCGTAATCCTTCAAAATTATTATATTTTATGGGGTAGGTGAGGTCGAAGTTGAAGAACCCTACAGGGTAATATCCAATATTGAAACTTTGAATAACATCAATTTTACGTTCTATATTTTGAGCCTTAACAATGCTGTCTACAATCGGAAATGAATTTAAATCTTTTTCTGTAATAGTACTTGTACGATATTGAGTCCAATAACTTTCGGGGCGGCTATTGGCTTCTGGGTCAATTTTTATTGATGCATCACTTTGTTTTATATCTATTTTGGTATTTAATTTAATATCCCGCAAATCGGTTTTAGATACTAAAAAGTCATTGTTGTTAGCATCTTTTCTTTTACCATTCCCTAGTCGACCTATAGATATTTGTCCCCCAAAAAGACTAACTTTTTGTCTGCCTTCACCAGGGCGAATAGTAATTTCTTGACTTATCGGAAACCATCTTTTTTGCTCAGAAAAATATTCAAAATCATGCGAAGCCATTACATTAAGCTCTCCACGTAACTCAATAATAGCCTTTTGAATTTCTAAAGTTTTAATGTCTAAATATAGTATTCCCTCTAGGCTTGCAAACCTTTTAGATTTTCGTGGTTGGAAAAGAATAATAAAAGCAGGTTTCTTGTCTTGAGTTGTGCCTAAAATTTTATAGTAATAATTGTTAAGAGCTCTATTGGATAATGGTCCTATGTATTTATTATTAAAAATGGTATAATCTTCTTCGTAAAGAGAATTAGACTGTATTTTGATACCTAGTACATTATAAATGGGTTCTTTAAAGCCTGTCATTCTTGTCGCTAAAACCGTTTCTTTTTCGCCTAAACCACTACCAAATTGATGTAAACTTATTTTTTCAGACAAAAAAGAGTGTGATTCATTAAATATGCGTTGCATAGCTACTTTTGCAGTATCCCGTATGTCTAATTTAGCCTGATTGTCTTTTGTAATTTTTAATTTATTGTAGCTTTTATAGCTGAAACTTTGAAGTGCTTTTTTAGGATTATTTTGTTTTTTTCTTCGTATTGATTCTTTAATTATTTTAGGAGCTACATTCTCGGTTACATCAAGGTTTACTGTGGCTAGATTCTCATCTTTAGGAGTAAGTTTTATTTCAATTTTTCCCGGAACCTTTGAAGGAACCAGGATAGTTTTTGTTTTATATCCTAGAAAACTCACAGTGATATTTACGGGGTAATTTTTACTGCGTATAACAAATTCACCATTAACAGAAGTCATTGCATATGATGATGTACCCGTTTTTACAGTAGCAAAGGGCATGGGTTGATTTGAATTTGCATCAACCACAATACCATTAATGCTTACTTGTGATATTAAGATGTAGTGGGTAAAAAATAATAAACAAAATAATTTGTTTCGCATTATACTGACAGGGTTCAAAAAACGAAGATACAAAAAAGCGTTTCCAATAAGAAAACGCTATTATATATAATTAATGTACATATAAAAAGTTAAACTGTCATAATTTCTTTTTCCTTGCTGGCTAGCATTTCATCAATCTTCTTTATATAACCATCTGTTAGCTCTTGAATATCTACTTCAGTATTTTTTGCTAGATCTTCAGACAGCCCATCCTTTTCGAGTTTTTTTATCTCATTATTAGCATTTTTGCGATCATTTCGTACACCCACTTTAGAATCTTCAGCTTCAGATTTAGCTTGTTTGGCAAGGTCTATACGGCGTTCTTCGGTAAGTGGTGGGACATTGATAATAACACTTTCTCCATTATTCATAGGATTGAAACCTAGATTTGCAACCTGAATTCCTTTCTCAATTTCTGGAATAAGAGATTTTTCAAAAGGTTGTATCGTTATTGTTCTAGCATCTGGTGTAGTAACATTTCCGACCTGATTTAACGGTGTTTGAGTGCCATAATACTCTACTGTTACACTGCCCAGCATTGCTGGAGATGCTTTACCCGCCCTAATATTGAGTAATTTTTTTTCTAAATGCACAATGGCAGCTTGCATAGATTCTTTAGCTGAATCTAATATAAAATCTATTTCTTCATTCATTGTTTACTTCTTTTTCTTTTGACTAATGAAAAATTTGTGCCAGATTTTACTCTAGCACAGAATAAATATAATTAAAGATTTACTTGTGTACCAATAGATTCACCAGAAATCACTTTTAGTAGGTTTCCGGCTTTATTCATATCAAAAACTATTATCGGTAATTCGTTTTCCTGACTAAGGGTAAATGCTGTAGTGTCCATTACTTTTAATCCTTTACGTAATACATCATCAAACGATATAAAATCAAATTTTGTTGCATCTGCATTTTTTTCTGGATCCGAAGTGTAAATTCCATCAACTCTGGTTCCTTTTAGAATGACATCTGCATTGATTTCAATTGCTCTAAGTACAGCAGCCGAATCTGTAGTGAAATATGGATTCCCAGTACCTCCGCCAAAAATTACAACTCTGCCTTTCTCTAGATGACGCATTGCTCTACGACGTATAAAAGGCTCGGCGACCTCATTAATTTTCACAGCAGATTGTAGTCTGGTAGGGATTTCTGCATCTTCAAGAGCACTTTGTAGGGCTAGACCATTAATAACGGTAGCTAGCATCCCCATATGGTCGGCTTGCACGCGATCCATTCCTTTACTTGCTCCGGCGACACCTCTAAAAATATTACCTCCACCAATTACAATGGCAACTTGTACGCCTTTATCAGTTATTTGTTTGATTTCATATGCATATTCGGCTAATCTTTTAGGATCGATACCGTACTGGCGCTCACCCATTAAGGCTTCTCCTGATAATTTTAGTAATATTCTTTTGTATTTCATTATATGGTGTTACTGTGGTGCAAATATAACGATATTCTTAATTTAGAAAATACTTTAGAATATAAAGGTGTAAGTTTTTTGTGTTGGATAGTGTTTCTTGAAAATGAAATACCCCTATAAAAAAGGGTCCTTTTCCCCTGGCCAAGGTGTTGATTGGCTTTAAAATATGTCATAGGTTTGCCACGAGGAAAACAAAAAAATGAGGGGGATGATAAATATTTTTTAAATAAAGGTTTAAACGTTTTGTGTTGACTAATTGGGGAGTTAGTCTTTATTGGGGGTAAAGCCTTGAAGAGATTTGAGGTTTTATAACGTTGTAAGCTTATTAGAGAGTATTTTGATAAATGAAGAAGAAAAAACCGCTTCTGGATATCCAGAAGCGGTTTTTGATTTTTCGCTAATAGCGTTATCTTTATTAGATTAACCTAATGTTACTCTTTCAAAAGAAGTTACATGAACATCACCATATGATTCTACATACTTGGCAACATTGATTTTTTCATCTTTGATGAAATTCTGATCTAATAAACATTGCTCTTTATCAAGAGTTGTATTGTCAGAAATAAAACGTTCCATTTTTCCTGGAAGAATTCTATCCCAGATTTGTTCTGGCTTACCTTCAGCTTTTAATTCTGCTTTTGCATCTTCTTCGGCTTTAGCTAAAACTTCAGGAGTTAATTGAGACATAGAGATGTATTGAGGTACATTTTTAAGGGTTTTACCTAAGCGACCTAATTCTTCATTGTCTTTTTCAATTACAGCTATTCTTGCTTCAGTTTCTGAAGCAACGTATGCAGGATCAAAATCTTTATAAGAAAGTGTTGTTGCTCCCATAGAAGCAATTTGCATTGCTAAATCTTTTGCCAACACATCAGTCTTATCAACTTTACTAGATAATCCAACAAGAGCTGCAATTTTGTTTATATGTACGTATGAACCAACATAAGGAGCTTTTAGCGTAGAAAATGCATTGATTTCTAGTTTCTCACCGATAACACCAGTTTGTTCAACTAATTTTTCTGCCACAGTCATCCCTCCAAAATCTGCAGATAAAAACTCTTCCTTAGAAGAATAATTTAATGCTAGTTCTGCTAATTCATTTGCTAAAGCGATAAAACTTTCGTTTTTACCCACAAAATCAGTTTCACAACCTAGAACGATAGATACACCAACAGTATTATCAGCATTTATTTTAGCAATAGCAGCTCCTTCAGAAGACTCACGGTCTGCTCTTTTTGCTGCAACTTTTTGTCCTTTTTTACGCAATACATCAATTGCTTTGTCGAAATCTCCTTCGGCTTCAACAAGTGCTTTTTTGCAATCCATCATTCCGGCACCTGTAGCTTTTCTTAATTTATTTACTTCTGCGGCTGTAATCTTTGCCATATCATTTAAATATTTAATGTGTGTAATGTGTTTGTTTAAAAAAACAAGTCGTTTAGTTATTACTGCAAAAGTAAAGAACTAAACGACTCATCAATTTTATGTTAAGGTTAAGCCTTGATTGATCAAATAAGACTTAACGAATAACTTTTAAAGATTGTTAAACGATTAATTCGTTTATTCTTCTTCTTGCTTTGCAGCTTCTGCTACTTCTGGTGCTGCAGGAGCTTCTACCTTAGCTTCTACTTTCGCAGGAGCTTCTTTTTTAGAAGTTTCTTTTGCAGGAGCGTCATCTTTTTTAGGTGCGTCCTTTTTAGGCGCATCTTTTGCGGCTTTTCTTTCACCTAAACCATCGATAATTGCATCACTTACAAATGTCATTACTTTGTCGATTGATTTAGAAGCATCATCATTCGCAGGAATTACATAATCTACCTGACGTGGGTCAGAATTAGTATCTACCATTGCGAAAATAGGAATGTTTAATTTCTGAGCTTCTTTTACTGCGATATGCTCGCGAGTAATATCTACAACAAATAATGCACCAGGTAGACGAGTCATATCAGAGATAGAACCAAGGTTCTTTTCTAATTTAGCTCTTAAACGGTCTACTTGTAAGCGTTCTTTTTTGGATAGAGTATTAAAGGTACCGTCTTTTTTCATTCTATCGATAGCAGCCATTTTTTTAACTGCTTTACGAATAGTAACAAAGTTAGTAAGCATTCCACCAGGCCATCTTTCTGTGATGTATGGTTGGTTAGCTTTACCTGCTTTTTCAGCAACGATTTCTTTAGCTTGTTTTTTAGTCGCAACAAAAAGAATTTTTCTGCCGGACGCTGCGATTTTTCTTAAAGCTTCACTAGCTTCATCGATTTTTGCAGCAGTTTTATATAAGTTAATGATGTGAATACCATTACGCTCCATATAGATATATGGTGCCATATTTGGATCCCATCTTCTTGTAAGGTGACCAAAGTGTACACCTGCATCAAGTAATTCTTTTACTTCGATATTGTTTGCCATTTTTGTAATAGTTTACGTTCTGTTGAATTAGCAATGCTCAAGTGGCTACTATTTAGTATGGCCTTGTGCATTTAGATGCTAAACTAACTCCCGAGTATTCGGGGATAACAACAAATACTGTTTTAATAAATTAACGTTTAGAGAACTGGAATTTCTTACGAGCCTTCTTCTGACCGAATTTCTTACGCTCTACCATTCTCGGGTCTCTGGTCAATAAACCTTCTGGCTTAAGAACTAGTCTGTTTTCTTCGTCTAATTCGCATACCGCTCTAGATATTGCTAAACGAATAGCTTCTGCTTGTCCAGTGATTCCTCCACCATATACATTTACTTTTACATCGTATTTTTCCTCGTTACTTGTTAAAGTTA
The DNA here is from genome assembly GCF_040786285.1 of Aquimarina penaris. Classification (NCBI taxonomy): domain Bacteria; kingdom Pseudomonadati; phylum Bacteroidota; class Flavobacteriia; order Flavobacteriales; family Flavobacteriaceae; genus Aquimarina; species Aquimarina penaris. The sequence continues at coordinate 21,296 of NZ_JBFMKQ010000001.1, read as the reverse complement.
AAGGTTGATTTACTTTGTATTGTAAAGTAGCAGTAGTGAAGTAGTCATTAAGGTCTTTTTTATTAACCGTAATTTTTCCAGAACCATCTGTAAGATAAACTCTAGCTACAGCCGTTTTTCTACGACCAATTTTGTGAATAACTTCCATTACTTAACTTCGTTTAAGTTAACAGTTTTAGGTTTTTGAGCATCCTGATTGTGTTCTGCTCCAGCATAAACCTTTAGATTACGGAATAAAGCTGCTCCTAATTTGTTTTTAGGTAACATTCCTTTTACCGCTTTTTCGATTAAACGCTCTGGGTTCTTTTCGAACAATTCCTGAGCAGTAAGACTTCTTTGCCCTCCAGGATAACCTGTGTGACGGATATACGATTTATCTGTCCACTTTTTTCCTGTTAAGTTGATTTTTTCGGCGTTTGTAATGATAACATTATCACCGCAATCAACGTGTGGGGTAAAGCTAGGTTTGTGTTTACCTCGTAGTAGTACTGCTACTACAGAAGCAAGACGACCTAAAGTCTGTCCTTCAGCATCTACATGTAACCATTCTTTTGTAACGGTCCCTTTGTTTGCAGATACTGTCTTGTAACTTAATGTGTCCACACTAATTAATTTTACTTATTAAACATTCCTTTTCCTATATAAAATAGGGGTGCAAATGTACAATTATATATTTATATAGCAAATGCCAAGTTAATATTATTTTTAATCTATGATGCATTGGTTTTCAGGTAGGTTAATATTACTGTGGCTTATTTGTTTATTTTATGCGCTTTAACCCTCATTTCTTGTTAATTTTTTACTAAAAAACAGGTTAAAGTGTGACAAAACATAATAATTTCTATCATCTTAGATATGTCAATCATCAAACATCAAATCGCAATGAAGTATTTGCACCATTTCTTGGTACTTTGCCTATTTCCTATTGTTATAATTGCTCAAGATTCTACTAAAGTTGTCGAAAAAAGGATTTATACGACAAACCCCCTTAACGGTAACGAAGCTCCCAATATAGATGGAATTATTGATGAATCCAGTTGGGATTTGGTAGAATGGACCGGAGATTTCATAGAGAATCAACCCGATGAAAATACACCACCTAGTCAACAAACTAAATTTAAAATAGTATACGATCAGAAATATCTATACGTAGCATATCGATGTTTTGATACAGAACCTGATAAGATCGAAAAAAGACTGTCTAGAAGAGATGGATTTGCAGGTGATAGAGTGACCATTATATTAGATACATATCATGATAAACGAACTGCTTTTTCATTTACCATTACTGCGGCAGGAGTTAAAGGAGATGAATTCGTAAGTCAGAATGGAGATAACTGGGATGAAAGCTGGAACCCAATTTGGTATACTGCTGCCAACATAGATTCTGAAGGGTGGACTGCCGAAGTAAAAATTCCTTTAAGCCAATTAAAATTTGGTAATAATAAAGAACAAATTTGGGGTTTTCAAGTGACCAGGCTTATTTTTAGAAAAGATGAGCGGTCGGGATGGCAGCGTATTCCTGCCGATGCACCCGGTTTTGTAAGTGAATTTGGTGAGTTGCATGGCCTAATTAATATAGAGCCACAAAAACAATTAGAAATTCAACCCTTTGCAGTAACTCAATTTGATACTTTTCCTGAAGAAGAAGGTAATCCCTTTAGAGATGGAGAAGAATTTAAACTCAATGGGGGATTAGATGCTAAAATTGGAATTACAAATGATTTAACTTTGGATTTGACAGTTAATCCTGATTTTGGACAAGTAGAAGCTGATCCTGCAGCTATAGCTTTAGATGGATTTCAGATATTTTTTAGAGAGCAACGGCCTTTTTTTGTTGAAAACAAGAACATTTTTGATTACCAGTTTGCTAATGGATTTGATAATGTCTTTTATTCTCGTAGAATAGGAAGAAATCCGCAAGGCTCTATAACCGAATTGGATGGAGATTTTGTAGATAGTCCTACTAATACTACTATGCTGGGTGCAGCAAAGTTTAGCGGGAAAACCAAAAATGGTTGGTCGATAGGTGTGCTAGAAAGTGTTACAGAACGCGAGGTTGCTAAAATTGAAGATGAAAACGGAAATCGAAGAGAGGCTGTCGTAGAACCACTTACAAACTATTTTGTGGGTAGGATCCAAAAAGATTTTAACGAACGTAACACCTATATCGGTGGGATTTTTACAGCCACTAATCGTAATTTGGGTGATGCTTTTGAGATTGATGAAGAGAATCCAGATACAGATGAAACATCAGAACTTGTAGGGACAATTGAAAATAATCTGAATTTACTTCGTAAGTCTGCATATACTGGTGGACTGGATTTCAGGCATAATTGGAAGGATAGAAAATATTATATAGAAGGAAATATAATTACAAGCCACGTTGAAGGTTCTAAAGAGGCTATAGAAGAAACTCAAAATGAACTTACACATCTTTTTCAGCGAGTAGATGCTGATCATGTCGCTGTAGACCCTAATCGAACTTCACTTACAGGAACCGGTGGTAAACTGGTCGGAGGAAAATCTGGTGGAGGACGGCTGCGATATAATACGGGGATCTTTTGGCGTTCTCCAGAACTTGAATTGAATGATGTTGGTTTTTTACGTCAGGCAGATGAGATCAGGCAATTTATTAACGCACGCTATTTGTTTTTAAAACCAACTAAATTGTATAGAAGAGCTAATATTTTTGTAGAACAGTTCTCTACATTTGACTTTGAAGGAAATTATAATCGCATTCAATACGAATTTAATGGGTTTATCAATTATACAAATAATTGGTGGACCGAAGTAGGGTTTGGGCACAAGCCACGTATTTTTACTAATACTTTTTTACGGGGTGGACCTCGTTGGAGGTTTTCTGATGAAAACTTTGCGTTTTTATTCTTTGGTTCGGATCAAAGAAAAAAATTCAATTTTACATTGGGACATGTTAATTCATCAGCACAACAAAATAATTTTTCGTTTCAAAGATATGTTGTGAGACTTAGATATCAGCCCTTTGATGCCTTTAGTATGTCTATCAACCCAGAATTTGAACGTAATCCTAATAAAACACAATATGTAACTGAAGCTGATTTTGGAGACACGACACGATATATTACAGCGCGTATTGATCAACAAACCTTAAGTGCAAGTATTCGATTAAATTATAATATTAACCCTAACCTTACCATACAATATTATGGTCAGCCATTTATATCCAGAGGTAGATATACAAATTTTAACTACGTTAATAATGCAATAGCCAAGGATCTGGGAGAACGGGTGACATTGTATGACGCAGATCAAATTTCTTTTGCCGACGAAGAGTATTCTATTGATGAGGATAGAGATGGAACGGTAGATTATACCTTTGAGGATCCGGATTTTGCATTTGTGCAATTTCGTTCTAATTTAGTATTGCGTTGGGAGTATATTCCTGGATCCGAAATATTCTTGGTTTGGTCACAAGGTGTAACAGGAGATGGGGCTCCTTCTGATCATTTATTTAGGAGCCTGAATAATCAAATCTTAGATCAGCAACCAGAGAACACATTTTTAATCAAAGCGACATATCGATTTGTGCTATAGGTAGATCGCGTGTTGTTTATAGCTAATTGATTCGAAACTGTTTTAAAAAAACTTTTTACTCTTATTATTTTAAATGTATTTTGCAGCGGTTTAGAATATTGCTGTATGAAATTTTTTTATGTATTACTTATTGCTGTTTTTTTAGTCGCTTGTAATTCTTCAAAACCTAACGAGGAAGTAAGCCTAGTAGAAGAAAACCTAAAAATTTCAAAAAAAGATTCTTTATCCTTTTTTTTGGAGCATTATGAGAAGTTTTTTGCGACCAATTTTAATGTTTCAGAATGTCCCGGTGCTGCTATTGTAATTGTTAAGGATTCAACGATTATTTACAAGAAGGGATTTGGGGTAAAAGAGATTCATACACAGGATTCTGTAGATGTAAATACGGTATTTCGAATCGCCAGCTTATCAAAAGGAGTTACCGCTGTATTAGCAGGGAATTTGGTTGATCGAGCAGAGCTGCAATGGAATCAAAGAGTTAAAGAATCCGTGCATACATTCGATTTAAGAGATAAAGAACAGGCAGACCGGCTTCGGGTTCATCATTTGCTATCGCATACCACAGGTTTATATCAATACACCTATACCAAACTTATACAAAAAGGATTGTCGATTGATCGTATTATTAATAGTTTTAAAAGAAAAGGGGTTATTGCTAAGGAAGGAGTGGACTATGAGTATCAAAATGCTATGTTTTCAGTGATAGAAAAAGTAATGGAGAACCAAGCTCAAAAGCCTTTTGAAACTCTGCTTAAAGAAAGGGTCTTTGATCCGGCAGGTATGTTTACTGCATCTAGTACTTTTTCTGAAATAAAAAGTAATAATAACGTAGCATTACCTCATTCTTATAATCACTATTCAAAAAAATATAAGCTAGATAAACTTCATAAAAATTATTACAATGTTGCTGCAGCTGGTGGTATTAACGCTTCTATTTCTGATATGGGAGAATACCTAAAAGTATTGTTAGGATATCGGTCAGATATTATTTCAAAAGAAAGCCTTGCCGATATTTTTAATCCTATTGTCTGTACCAGTAATAAAGATACGTATGTTAATTTATGGGACGGAGTTACAGATTCATATTATGCCATGGGATGGAGGATTTTAGACTACAGAGGACGAAGAATTGTGTATCATGGGGGTAATGTAAATCAATATAAAACACAATTGCTTATCGATCCAGATAATAAAATTGGGATTTGCGTTTTGTTTAATGCCCCCAATCCATTTAATGGCCCTGTAATGCCTACTTTTTTAAATTATTATGACTTTTATCTTGATATGAAGAAGTAAACAAAAAAATCCTACCGGTAATCACTGGTAGGATTTTATGTGTGAAATATATGCTAACTATTATCTGGGGGGATTTATACTTTTAAGAACGATAACATTTACTTCACCAGATATTGAGAGGTCATTTCCGGTATTGTTATTGGCTGCAGCGACATCAAAAGAGAATGAAAATGCGAGAGTATTGGTCTCTTCGTTAAAGTTGTAGTTACTCATACTAAAGTTGAGCACCTCTCCTTTGCCATCACCATTAGAATATGATCCATCTATTGTAAAGTAGGTTAAATCCTCTGATATGATATTATAATCATTGAGGTAAATATTAAAATCAATTTCCTCGGATTCTTCTCCCGGATTTGATACTTCTAGATAAAGATTAACCGAAGGAGTATCATCATTATCCTGGCTAGGAATACTTATAAATCTATTTGCATCAAACTCGATGTAGTTATCTTCTGTATAGAAAGTATTTGACCCTGCATTTGTAGAAGTGAATTTAAATTCTGCAATATCGGTAAACGCTACATCGTCTGGTCGTGTTCCTTCAAAAGTAAGTGTAATGCCGCCAAATTTAGTCAATTCATCAAAACCAACCCCATTTTCTCCATCACTACCATCAGAACCATTTGTTCCGTCTGTTCCGGTAATACCATTTTCTCCTGCCGGGCCAATGGCTCCATCTTCTCCTTCACAATTTACCAGGAATATTCCCAGACTAAAGATTAAGACTACTTTGTAGATGCTACTTACGTTAAAATTTCTCATTTTTTTGTTTTTATTAATTAAAGGTTAGGATCTGATCTTTGATAAAACAAATTGGCGTTGTTATCTCATTTTTTGATCAAAAAATATAAGACAAAGATGAGGGGTAGTTCTTAGGAGAGAAACACCCTTTTCAGTAAAAAGTATATCCCTGAAAACAGGGGTAAAGGATTGTGTAGGAAACTTCAGCTACACTATTAAAAATTAAAACCTTAATTGTATCACAGAAAAAAACCTCGAACATTTTTTTTGAATGCTCGAGGCTTATACTAAATACTGTTTGTTTTGTGTGCTGTACTTTCTAATGTGCTTCTAGCCAATTATTACCCAAACCAAGATCCACGTCTAATGGAACAGCTAATTTATATGCATTTTCCATTTCGGTTTTGATCAATGTTTGAATTGCATCCAGTTCTGGCTTATAGACATCAAATACCAATTCATCATGTACCTGCAATAACATCTTGGTTTTGTAGTTTCCTTCTTTTAATTTTTTATGAATATTAATCATCGCCATTTTGATGATATCAGCTGCGCTTCCTTGTATAGGAGCATTTACGGCATTTCGCTCTGCGGCACCTCGAACTACGGCGTTGGCAGAATTAATATCTTTCAAATACCTTCGTCTTCCCAGAACGGTTTGTACATATCCATTTTCTCTTGCAAAATCTACTTGCTCACTCATATAATTACGTAGCTTAGGGTAGGTTTTGTAGTAGGTTTCGATTAATTCTTTGGCTTCGCTACGCGAAAGGCTGGTCTGATTACTTAGCCCGAATGCAGATACTCCATAAATAATCCCAAAATTTACTGTTTTGGCATTACCACGTTGCTCTCGGGTTACTTCATCTAACGGAACATCAAAAACCTTTGCTGCGGTTGAAGCATGAATATCCTCTCCATTTTTAAAAGCCTCTATCATGGTTTCTTCTTCACTGAGGGCTGCAATGATTCGTAATTCTATCTGCGAATAATCTGCTGCCAACAATGTATACTCCTCACTTCTTGGAATAAATGCTTTTCTTACTTGTCTTCCTCGTTCGGTACGTATCGGGATATTCTGTAAGTTAGGGTTGTTAGAGCTTAATCGACCGGTAGCAGCAACAGTTTGCATATAGTCGGTATGCACCCTTCCTGTATTTTCATTAACTTGGGTGGGTAAGGCATCAACATAGGTGCTTTTTAATTTAGATAATCCTCTAAAATCTAATATATTTTGAATTATCCCGTGGTCTTTAGCTAAATATGAAAGGACATCCTCTGCAGTAGAATATTGGCCAGTTTTAGTTTTCTTGGGCTTGTCGACCAGCTTCATTTTTTCGAATAAAATAATCCCCAGTTGTTTTGGCGAAGCAATGTTAAATTCTTCTCCGGCTTCAGTATAAATTTTAGTTTCTAAATTTTTAATATCCTCATCTAATTCGTTAGAAAGAGAATTCAAAAACTCTTTATCCAGGTTAATTCCTTCAACTTCCATATCTGCTAAAACTCGTAGCAATGGGATTTCAATATCCTCGAATAAGGATACATTGTTTGCTTCTTTAAGCTCTGGTGCAAAATGTTCTTTTAGTTGAAAGGTAATATCAGCATCTTCCACTGCATATTCGGTTTGTTGCTCTATAGGCACTTGTCTAAAGGATAATTGATTTTTACCTTTTTTGCCGATGAGTTCTGTGATCGAAACAGGAGTATAGTTAAGATAGGTTTCAGAAAGCACATCCATATTATGTCTCATATCTGGATTAATAAGGTAATGTGCCAACATGGTGTCGAATAAATTTCCTTTAACAGCTACATCGTATTTTGCCAGTACTTTAATATCGTATTTTAAGTTTTGGCCAATTTTTGAAATAGTTGAGGCTTCAAAGAAAGGTCGTAATTGTTCAATCAATTCCTGAGCTTCATTACGATCTTCGGGGAAGGGGATGTAAAACCCTTTAGTTGCTTCCCAAGAAAACGCAATCCCTACTAATTCTGCGGTTAGTGGGTTAAGTCCTGTAGTTTCGGTATCAAAACAAACACTTTCCTGTTTTAATAAGTTTTGAAGGAAGAGTTTCATAGCCATTCCCGGAGCAATACTTTGATAAAAATGTTCGGTATTGGTTATGGTTTTTCTACTCGAGTATGATTCAACCTCTACAGTGTCATTAGGATCACCAAATAAAGAAAACTGACCAGCACCTGCTTGTGTCTTTTGTTTTTTCGCAGTTGGAGTGCTGCTCGTTTTTGTCGTTGTTGTTTCTTCGCCAGAAAAAATCTTTATAAACTGGTCTTTTAATCTTCTAAATTCGAGTTCTTCGAAGATTTCTTGCACTTTTTTAGCATCTGGTTTAGAGAGTTCATAATCATCGGCATTAAAAGTTACATCACAATCCAGAATGATAGTGGCTAATTTTTTTGAAAGAAGTCCTAGCTCTGCATTAGCTTCTACCTTTTCTTTCATTTTTCCTTTTAGTTTATCGGTATTAGCTAATAGGCCTTCCATAGAGCCATATTCGCCAATAAATTTTTTAGCAGTTTTATCGCCAACCCCAGGGAGTCCAGGTATATTATCAACGGCATCTCCCATCATTCCAAGGTAGTCGATAACCTGTTCTGGCCTTTCTACCTCGAACCTCTTTTGTACTTCAGGAATACCCCAAATCTCGATACCATTTCCCATTCGAGCAGGGCGATACATAAAAATATTTTCAGAAACTAATTGCGCATAATCTTTATCAGGAGTAACCATATACGTTTGGTATCCTTCTTTTTCGGCTTGTTTGGCTAGCGTACCGATTAAATCATCTGCCTCAACTCCTGCACGTTCAATAATAGGAATATGCATCGCTTTTAATATCTCCTGAATAATAGGCACAGCAATTTTTATAGCCTCGGGTGTCTCGTCTCTATTGGCTTTATATTCCGGAAAAATCTCTAACCGATCCTTACTTCCCTGTTTATCAAAAGCAACAGCTAAGTGGTCTGGTTTTTCTCTTTTAATAACATCAAATAAAGAGTTTACAAAACCTAATACAGCCGATGTGTCCTGGCCTTTAGAGTTAATTCGGGGATTCTTAATAAGAGCATAATATCCTCGAAAAATCAAAGCGAAAGCATCCAGAAGAAAAAGACGTTTTTGTGACATGGTGAATTAATTTTTTAGAAATGCAATATAAAAAGAAGATTAATCAAAATGTATAATTAAAACAAAAAGAAATGCCGTCATAAACTGACGGCATTTCGCCCCAAAATAAAATTGATAACAATGTATCAACTACTGTAAATACGGTACTATTTTATATATATAAAATTGATTCTTCTTATATCACCTAAATACCCTATATCGGATATATTTAGACGAAGTTACAAATAATAATCTTACTTCTGAAAGAAATTATTAAGATTTATGATTTTATAAAGATACACTTTTTAGCATATTTTGGTGTTTTAAATGTGGATATCGTTAATTTTTACTTAAAGATCGGTTAGAAATTAAAAAGGAGAGATAGTTTTGTTTCGTTAATAAATAGGAATAAGTTATGCGTTGGTTGATACCGATTTTTTTATATGTACTCCTTGAGGTCTATGCTTTTCAGGCAGTAAAAACGATTGTCAAAAATCAATGGCTTCAAATAGGGTATTTTGTGCTGTCTATACTAATATTGGGGTATGTTATTTACATTTTTGCAAATTACGATAGGAGTGTAGGACCTACTAAGTATACATTACGGGCTAGCGGGTTGTTGTTGCTAACGATTGTTCCAAAATTGATCGTGGTGTTGTTTATGTTTGGAGAAGATATTATTAGAGTGTGTGTTGCCGGATACACATATCTTACTAATAGGTTTTTTGAAGGAACTGCTACCGAATATCTGCCAGATCGCAGAAAATTTATAAGTCAAATTGCTTTAGGGGTCGCTGCTATTCCTTTTACTGGGCTACTACATGGTATTTTTAGGGGGAAATATAATTTTAAGGTCATACGACATGTATTGCATTTTGAAGACCTTCCTGCTGCATTTGATGGATTTAGAATTACTCAAATTTCGGATATCCATTCTGGGAGTTTTGATGATGCGGCTAAGATTGAATATGCGGTAGATTTAATTAATGAGCAAGAAACGGATCTTCTTTTGTTTACCGGGGATATTGTTAATACCGTTGCAGAAGAAATGGATGATTGGATCGATACTTTTAAGCGAATTAAAAATCCTACATACGGGAAATACTCTGTTTTGGGGAATCATGATTATGGAGAGTATGTTACTTGGGATAACCAGGAGGATAAAGAAGCAAATTTTCAGGCAATAAAGGATGTTCATAATAAAATCGATTTTAATCTGTTACTTAATGATAGTGCTTTTGTCGAAAAAGATGGAGAGCGTATTGCAGTGATAGGAGTAGAAAATTGGGGGCATAATTTTAAGAAGGCAGGAGATTTGGTGAAAGCATCAGAAAAAGTGGCTCGAGAAGATTTTAAAGTTTTATTAAGTCATGACCCTTCTCATTGGGAGTATGAGGTAAAGGAACATGCCGATCATTACCATCTTACGTTAAGTGGTCATACTCATGGATTTCAATTCGGGATTGAGATTCCTGGATTTTTAAGATGGAGCCCCGTGCAATATGTGTATAAACAATGGGCCGGAATGTATAATGAAATGGGACGTTATCTAAATGTAAACCGAGGATTTGGGTTTCATGCTTTTCCTGGAAGAGTTGGTATTTGGCCAGAGATTACAGTAATTGAATTGAGAAAAGGGGCGCCACTTTCTTAATTCTCAGAAAGTAGTATATTTACAATTGTTTAATGGTTGATTGATTAGTAGAAATGACCTAAACATAAAAGTTTTTGAACATGTCAAAGTTTGGAGATATAATAGGTATAGAGATTCCCGTTTTGTTGGATTTTTATACCGAATGGAATGAACCTTCTTTAGCGATGCATCCTGTATTGAAAGATGTGGCTGCGGCTCTAGGAGATAAAGGTAAAGTAATAAAGATAGATGTTGATAAAAATGAAGAGTTAGCGACTGCACTTCGTATCAAAGGGCTTCCGACTTTAATGATTTATAAGCAAGGTGAGATGGTATGGCGACAAAGTGGAGAGCAAGACGCAAACACTTTGATTGGCCTCATGAAGGAGTATGTTTAGTTCTCTATCTTCTCAAAGACAAATCCTCTTTTTGAAAAATAATCTAATACTTTGGGTAATGCGGATTTAAGATTTTTTTCAGCTTTTATGCTGTCATGAAAAACAATGATGCTCCCTGGTGATGTGTTTTGGATTACATTCTGAAAACATTGTTCTTCATGTACGGTTTTATCCCAATCTTTTGATAAAATATCCCAAAGAATAATTTTATAACCTTGTTTTTCTAGTGTTTTGAATTTCGAATAACTTATCTGTCCATAAGGAGGTCTAAACAATTTTGCAGCATACCCAATTTCTGAGGATTCCTGAATCATCTTTTGACAAGCGGTTACATTTTTGAGATAGGTTTCAGGATCACTTTTCCATGCTTTTAAATGATTCATGGTGTGGTTTCCGATGGTGTGATTATCTGATAGGATTTTATTAAAAATATGAGGATGCTTTTTAATGTTTTCACCTATACAAAAAAAGGTAGCTTTGGCATCAAACTTTTGTAATTGTTCTAAGACAAACTCTGTGACACCTGGTATGGGTCCATCATCAAAGGTGAGGTATAATTTCTTTTCTTTTTTGTCATAAAAATCCCAGACATATGTAGAAAAAAATTGTTTTAGAACCTTAGGAGTTTTGTTAGGAATCAAGTCCACCTTTGAAAATAAATAAAAAGGCGAGGTAAAAAAGCCTCGCCCATATGATTAGTTAGGAATACTGTCTAAAGAATCTACGCTTTTTTCTTGATTTTGAATTTCTTTGATTAAATCCTCTTCTTGTTTTCTAATCGCCTCATCATCATCATATTGCTCGTCTGCAGAATACAACCTAGAGAATAAGCCCAGGTATTTATTAAATTCATCTGCTTTCTCTTCTACCATTTCTCTATCTTGATTAATCAATAATAAATCAACAACACTACGATATCGTTCTACATTGGTTACGATATCTTCTGCATAATGATATTGATCTTTAAGTTCTAAGCTTCCAAAATAAGTTAGTCGTTCTTGATATTTTTTAGCAATTTTCACCCATAGGTCTCGTGCTTTTTGTTTTTCGCCTACTTGATAGTAACCAGTTACATAAGGCTCTAGTAAGGTGTAATACTCATAATATTCAATGGGCATTTTATCCATTGCTAAATCTATAATTTCTTTAGCTTTATCCTTTTTGTCTTCCTGGATTAGGGTTTCGACTAATCTGGCAAGATTGCTTCTATACGTGATTGCATTTCTCCTTGTTTCGGGATCGTGATAGATGTTTGGGTCATTACTATTTCCCCAATCCCAACTTGTTACATTTTTGTACATTAAATCGGAGTCAATCCTACCCATTTCAAATGGATTACGAGGATTTTGTTTTGTGCGTATAGGTACCAGTTTGTAGGTTACGCCATCCAACTGTAAATAATCTTTCATCCATAGAAAGTCATCATCACCATAGCTTCCGCCTGTAAAATAAATAGGTCTTTCCCAGTCATTATTGGCGATCATATCAAGCATTAATAATCGATTCTTAAATAAAAGATCTCCTTTTAGATGAATATCAATATAAGGTACGATAAGATCAGCATCTTCTTGTGATACAATACCATTTCTAAGTACGGCTTCTTTATTTACTGGTATTCTAATATGTTTTGTAGGGAATGTGTTTACTTTTTTTCCACTACTTAAATCTCCTTTTGTTCTTGGGTCATCGGTTTCTATCCATCTCATCCAGTTTTTAATCAACATGGTGTCGTTAGTCACTGGCTTATAATAAATAGCATCATTATTCCCCCATCTATAAAACTCATGCGTTAATTGAGAGGGTATGGGTTTGCTGTTATATGCGGCTTTTTTCATTTGGTCGATATACCAATCAGTAGCAAAAAGACTAGTGTTTACTGTTCGCACATCGGTACGATACCCTTCGATATCTTGTGCATACCATAATGCAAACGTATCATTATCTCCAATAGTAAAAAGAATAGCATCTTTTTGACAGGATTGTAAATACATTTTTGCCATAGATTGTGCTGTGTATCGATTAGATCGATCATGATCATCCCAATTTTCTGCTGCTAATAATACAGGTACAGCTAATAGGCATACTCCTGTAACGATAGGAGCAAGAAGTTTTGGTTTCAAATAATCTTTCAATACATCAAATAGTGCATAAACTCCAAAGCCTATCCAGATTGCGAACACATAAAATGATCCTACTAATGCATAATCACGTTCTCTTGGTTCAAAAGGTCTCTCGTTTAGGTAAATTTTCAGCGCTAGACCGGTAAACAAGAAAAAGACAAGCAATATCCAAAAGTATTTCTTATCGCGCTGAAACATAAATACAAATCCAATAAGTCCTAAAAGGAGCGGTAAGAAATAATATGTATTTCGCGCTTTGTTTTTTAGCGCATCACTAGGTAGATTGTCTTGAGAGCCTAAGCGCGCTTCATCTATAAATTTAATACCACTAAGCCAGTTTCCTTCTAGATTAGTAAGTTTACCTTGATTGTCGTCTTGTCGACCTGCAAAATTCCACATAAAATAGCGCCAATACATATATCCCATTTGATAATCGAAAAGATACGTGACATTATCCCATAGGGAAGGTTTTTTTACATTAAGGTAATTACCAAATGACTGAAGGAACTTATGATAATCCTCGTTATCTAGTTTACCACTAGCATATTCTCTTCTAAACTGTGTAACGGCATTTAAGAGTTCATCTTCGTCTTGATACTCTGGTTTTATTGTGAATTTTATGGGTCCGGTGAACTCCATATAGTTTGCAATGTGTTCTGTGCTCCACATTCTTGGTAATAATGCTTTGTGGGTATTATCAAGATTTTGTTTTGCGTTTTTCCAATCATTTACTATGATATACTTTCCGGTTTTTAAATCTTTTTCATATTTAGGTTTGTCGTCTTCATATGGATTATTTTCATCAAGTCCTGCATAGATTTCTGTAAACTGCGGACCGTAAAAAAGATGAGTTTCTGGATACTGTTCTAGGTTGTAATATGCTAAAAGTTCCCTTGCATTATTAGGGTTGTTTTCATTGATTACTGTGCCAGCATTAGCTCTTACCGGTAACATAATCCAGCTGGAAAATCCTATAAGGATAAACATAACACATAGTAATAATGTGTTTAATTGTGGATAATGTTGTTTTCGAGTGTGTTTTATTCCAAAATAGAATGCAGCTATCATTATGAGTCCTGCTATAATAGTCCCAGAATTAAAAGGAAGGCCAATAGAGTTAACGAAGAATACTTCGGCAGCACCAAAGAATTTAAGGGTAGAAGGCAATAACAATTTAAAGATGAATAAAAGTATAGCTACCACCACTACATTGGCTATAATGAAGTTTTTTACGGTAATTTCTTTATAATTCTTAAAATAATAAAGTAAACCTATCGCCGGGATCGATAGTAACCCCATAAAGTGAACCCCAAAAGATAAGCCTACTATAAAAGAGATTAAAATCAACCATTTATTACCTCTTGGAGTATGCATATCACGTTCCCATAATAGTCCTAAATAAAAAAGAACCGATAAGATACAGGTTGCCATTGCGTACACTTCGGCCTCAACAGCATTAAACCAGAAGCTATCTGTAAATGTGAACGCTAAAGAACCTACCAATGCACTGCCTAATACCGCCATTGCTTTACCTTGGGTGAATTCTTCGTCTTTTACAATTAATTTTTTTACCAAAATCGTAATCGACCAAAACATAAATAATATGGCAAATGCACTTGCAAAAGCAGAAGTTAAATTTACCATGAGTGCAATCTGGGTTGGATCTGAGGCAAATGCAGAAGCAAATGCTCCTATCATCTGAAATATCGGCGCCCCGGGAGGGTGGCCAACCTGCAATTTTGATGAGGTTGCTATGTATTCTCCAGCATCCCAAAAACTAGCTGTAGGCTCTACAGTCATTGAGTAAACGCATAAAGCTATAGCAAAAACAGCCCAGCCTAATATTTTATTCCACTTAGTAAAGTTGAATGTGCTCATAAGATTTAATCGGTTATATAACGTGTGGCGAATTTAGTAATAAAAATACTTTCCCTAGAGTTTTTTTAGCAAACGCTTAACAGAAGTTTATATTATATGGCATACAATAATGGGTAAATTTGTGTGTGATACGATTTTTGGTAAATAATTTTAAAAAAATGTTTGCAGAGCCAAAAGAATGTATTAAATTTGCACCCGCAATGACGCATTGGTCTATGGTGTAACTGGCAACACGTCTGGTTTTGGTCCAGAAGAGTCTAGGTTCGAGCCCTAGTAGACCAACATAAAAAGGAGCAGCAAATTTAAAGCTGTTCCTTTTTTTTATTTTGAAAAGAAACGTTTATGGGCGAGAAGTTTATGCTGAGCGAGGAACGAGTCGAAGTAAGCCCTAGTAGACCAACATAAAAAGGAGCAGCAAATTTAAAGCTGTTCCTTTTTTTTTATTTTGAAAAGAAACGTTTATGGACGAGAAGTTCATGCTGAGCGAGGAACGAGTCGAAGTAAGTCCTAGTAGACCAACATAAAAAGGAGCAACGTTTAACGTTGCTCCTTTTCTTTGTTTTAGAACGAATATGGGGTCTGATTAAAGGAGTTTTTCCTCTATTAGGGTAATATGTAAGATGGTTATTGTATTTTAAAAGTTAATACAGGTCTCTTAGCATGGTTTACTACATCCTCACCTAGACTACCATTAATAAAATGTGATATTCCCTTTCTTCCATGGGTGCTTATTCCTATCATTCCAGCTTTAACCGAGTCGGCAAAATTTAGAATTCCTTTTTCTACGGTGATATCATTATAAATATTTAATGTATAATTATTAACACCTAACCCTGAAATCATATTATTCATTTTTTCTTCGGTCTCGTAGGTTGTTTTAAAGCCATTTGCAGTGTTGATCCACACCAGGTGAAGTTTTGCGCTTATTGTGTTTGCAAACTCATTTGCAGCTAATAAACAAGGTTTATCCTCATCATCAAAATTGGTGGCGTATACAAAATCTGTTACTTCAAAAATTTGACAATCTTCTTTGATAACTAATACTGGTTTTTTTGAAGTACGAACAACCTTTTCTGCATTAGAGCCAATAAATAATTCTTCAAAACCTGTAGATCCATGAGATCCCATTATGATAACATCTACTTCATTTTTTTCGCTAGAATCTATAACCCCATGCATTACATCTTCAAAACTTACAGTCTCTATAACTTCAATACCTTTTAGATACTCTTGATCAAGAATTTCTTCAAATTTTTTATGGGTTTGCTTCATGAAAAAAACGGCTTCGGGAGCAGGAGCAGGAGCACCAGACGACATAAGGTCAGTTAAGTGCATAGGAAGCTCTAAGATATGAAGCAAGTAGATTTTTGCGTCATTCTTTTTTGCGATTTGAGCCGCTACTTTCAAAGCACTTTCGGCTTGTTTAGAGAAGTCTGTTGGCACTAATATACTTTTAATCATAATGTTGCTTTTTTGATAAGTTAGTTAATAATGCTTTGTGGTTTTAGAATTTGTAAGCTATGTAAAGGGCCAGAAACTGGTATTTTAAGAAGTGTAAACTTCTAGATATCAGAAGAAACTACCCTATTGGATATTTTAAATTTACAAAATAAATTCATTCATCACGGTATTTTGTATCTAAGATATTATTACTATCTTTGCACCGTTGAAATTAAAAAACCAGGATGAGGGGACGAGAAGTCCCCTCTTTTTATCTATTTATGTCATTGAAAGATAATGTTGAAAGATTGTTGGAAGAAGCGCTAAATGAGCGACCTTCTTTATTTCTAATTAATTACAAAATTCATCAGGATAATAGTATCGAAGTTATTATAGATGGAGATGATGGAGTTAAGGTTGAAGATTGTATTGCAATTAGTAGGGCAATCGAACATAATTTAGATAGAGAAGAAGAAGATTTTTCTCTTCAGGTGATGTCTGCCGGGGTTTCTGAAGGGTTAACGCATATACGACAATATAACAAGAATATTGGAAGAAAGTTAGCGGTAAAAACTCAGGAGGAAAAGTTGGAAGGAGAGTTGATTTCAACAACCGAAGAAGGCATTACGCTTACCTGGAAAACAAGAGAACCCAAACCAGTAGGAAAAGGTAAAGTAACCGTTACTAAAGAAGCTTATGTAGCTTACGAACATATTGTAGAAGCAAAAGTTATGATAACATTTTAATTATAATATTGATATGGAAAATATCGCATTAATAGAATCATTTTCAGAATTCAAAGATGATAAGTTTATAGATCGTGTGACGTTAATGTCGATCTTAGAAGATGTATTTAGAAATGCTCTAAAGAAGAAATTTGGTAGTGATGATAATTTCGATATCATTATAAATCCCGATAAAGGGGATTTAGAAATTTGGAGAAATCGTATTGTAGTTGCCGATGGTGAGGTAGAAGATGATAACCAAGAGATATCATTAACAGCAGCTCAAAGAATCGAACCTGATTTTGAAGTGGGAGAAGATGTGTCTGAGGAAGTAAAGCTTATTGATTTAGGAAGACGCTCTATTTTAGCACTACGCCAGAATTTGATATCTAAGATTCATGAACACGATAATACAAATATTTATAAGCAATTTAAAGAATTAGAAGGAGAGATATATACAGCAGAAGTTCATCATATACGTCATAGAGCAATTATTATGTTGGATGATGAAGGTAATGAAATCATTTTGCCTAAAGACAGGCAGATTCCTTCAGATTTTTTCCGTAAAGGAGAAAATGTAAGAGGGGTGATAGAATCTGTAGAGTTAAAAGGTAATAAACCTTCTATAATTATGTCTAGAACTTCTCCTTTGTTCCTTGAAAAGCTGTTCGAATCTGAGATACCAGAAGTTTTTGATGGGCTAATTACAGTTAAGAAAGTGGTTAGAATCCCTGGTGAAAAAGCTAAAGTTGCTGTAGATTCGTATGATGATAGAATTGATCCTGTTGGAGCTTGTGTGGGGATGAAAGGATCTAGAATTCACGGTATTGTAAGAGAGTTGGGTAATGAGAATATAGATGTTATTAATTACACAAACAATTTACAATTATACATTACAAGAGCACTTAGCCCAGCAAAAGTGACTTCTATCAAAATTAATGAAGAAACTACTCGAGCCGAAGTAATGCTTAGGCCAGAGGAAGTTTCAAAAGCTATAGGTAGAGGAGGGCATAATATTCGATTAGCAGGACAGTTAACCGGTTTTGAAATTGACGTATTTAGAGAAGGTGTTGAAGAAGATGTAGAACTTACTGAGTTTACTGATGAAATTGACTCTTGGATTATCGAGGAGTTTGCTAAAATAGGATTGGATACAGCCAAGAGTATTTTAGAGCAAGATTTAGCAGATCTTGTAAAGCGAACTGATCTTGAAGAAGAAACGGTAAGCGAAGTAATTAAAATATTAAAATCTGAATTTGAAGATTAATAAATTCAATTAATTTATATTTGAGCATTAAATAATAGGCGTTTATGGCTGAAGCAAAAACAATGAGATTAAATAAGGTATTACGCGAATTCAATATCTCGCTAGATCGGGCTGTTGACTTTTTGAGTGCAAAAGGTCATGAGATAGACGCGCGTCCTACCACGAAAATTTCTGAAGAAGTGTACCAGCTCCTGTTTGATGAATTTCAAACAGATAAGAGTAAAAAGGTTGCTTCAAAAGAGGTTGGAGAAGAAAAAAGGAAGGAGAAAGAGGCGTTACGTGTGCAGATTGAGCATGAGCAAGAAGAAAAGCGTAAAATTGCTGAAGCGAGAGAAGTTGTAAAAGCTAAAGCTCAATTAAGCGGACCAAAGCAGGTTGGTAAAATTGAATTAGATAAAAAGGAAGAAAAAGTACAAGAGTCCGAAGAAAAAGTACAAGATCCTCCTAAAAAAGAAGAAGTAAAAAAGAAGGAGCCAGAAGTAGTTTCTAATAGACCCGAAAAGAAAACTATTAAAATAACCAAAGAAGCTCCAAAAGTTGTAGAGGAGAAAAAGGAGGTTGAGAAACCTGCTGCCGAGACTCCTAAAAAAGAAGCTGAAACGCCAAAAGCAGAAGCTCCAGAGACTACTCCAGAAGCTTCAGTAGAATCAGATAAGGTTAAAACTCAGTATAAAAAGTTAGATGGTCCTAATTTTACAGGTCAAAAAATTGATTTAGCTCAATTTAAAAAGCCTGCCAAAAAGAAAGAGGAAAAATCTGATAAAAAGACTGGTGGTGGTGATCCTAAAAAGCGCAGAAAGAGAATTAGCAAAGAAGGTGCTGGTCAAGGTGCAGGAGGTAATAGAGGTCCGGGAAACAGAGGTCCAGGTAATAGAGGTCCAGGAAACAGAGGCCCAGGTAATAGAGGTCCAGGAAAAGGGAAGAGAGCTCCTATAGTAAAAGAAGAGCCTAGCGAAGAAGAAGTACAAAAACAAGTTAGAGAGACCCTTGAGAAATTACAAGGTAAATCTAATAAGTCAAAAGCGGCTAAATACCGTAGGGATAAGAGAGATCAACACCGTCAAAAAGCCGAAGATGATGTTGCGCAGCAAGAACAAGAAAGTAAAGTACTTAAAGTAACAGAATTTGTTACCGCTGCAGAAGTTGCGACTATGATGGGTGTACCCACAACTGATATAATTTCTGCATGTATGTCTCTTGGGATCATGGTAACCATGAATCAACGTTTAGATGCAGAAACTCTTTCTATTGTGGCTGATGAGTTTGGTTATGAAGTGAATTTTGTAACTGCAGATATTGAAGAATCAATAGAAGAAATTGTTGATGCTCCTGAAGATTTAATCAATAGAGCACCTATCGTTACAGTAATGGGGCATGTAGATCATGGTAAAACATCATTGCTGGATTATATACGACATGAGAATGTAATTGCTGGAGAAAGTGGTGGGATTACCCAACATATTGGAGCCTACGGAGTGCAATTGGATAATGGTCAAAAGATAGCATTCTTAGATACACCAGGTCACGAAGCGTTTACAGCTATGCGTGCTCGTGGTGCGCAGGTGACAGATTTAGCAATTATTGTAATTGCGGCAGATGATGATGTGATGCCTCAAACAAAAGAAGCTATTAGTCATGCTCAGGCAGCTGGCGTTCCTATTATATTTGCAATTAATAAAGTAGATAGACAAGAAGCAAATCCTGAAAAGATAAAAGAGAAATTAGCTTCTATGAATTTATTAGTAGAAGATTGGGGAGGAAAAATTCAATCCCATGATATTTCTGCTAAAACAGGTTTGGGAGTTAAAGAATTACTGGAGAAAGTGCTGCTTGAAGCAGAAATTCTTGAACTTAAAGCAAATCCTGATCGATTAGCTTCGGGTACAGTTGTAGAAGCCTTTTTAGATAAAGGTCGTGGGTATGTGTCGACTATATTGGTACAAACAGGAACACTTCGTGTAGGAGATTATGTTCTTGCTGGTAAGAATAGTGGTAAAGTAAAAGCGATGCATGATGAACGTGGTAATAACGTTACAGAAGCAGGTCCTTCTACCCCGGTTTCTATTTTGGGATTAGATGGAGCACCTCAGGCAGGTGATAAGTTTAATGTACTAGAAGATGAGAGAGAAGCTAAAGATATTGCTTCAAAACGTGCTCAGTTGCATAGAGAGCAATCTGTACGTACACAACGACATATTACTCTAGATGAAATTGGACGTCGAATTGCTCTTGGAGACTTTAAAGAGTTAAATATAATCCTTAAAGGAGATGTGGATGGTTCTGTTGAAGCATTAACAGACTCATTCCAGAAATTATCTACCGAAGAGATTCATGTAAATATAATTCATAAGGCAGTTGGAGCTATTACAGAAAGTGATGTATTACTTGCATCAGCATCTGATGCTATAATCATTGGATTTAATGTTAGACCAGCAGGTAATGCCAGACAAGTTGCTGATAAAGAAGAAATCGATATCAGAACATATTCGATTATCTATGATGCTATAAATGATCTTAAGGATGCAATGGAAGGAATGCTTTCTCCAGTTATGAAGGAAGAAATTACCGGTACTGCAGAGATAAGAGAAACATTTAAGATTTCTAAAATAGGTACTATCGCCGGATGTATGGTTCAGAATGGTAAGATTTTCAGAAATTCTGGAATTCGATTGATAAGAGAAGGTGTTGTGGTGTATACTGGTGAACTGGCTTCATTAAAACGTTTTAAAGATGATGTTAAAGAAGTGAGTAAAGGGTATGACTGTGGTATGCAGGTTAAGAACTATAATGACATCAAAGAAGGAGATGTAATTGAAGCGTATCAAGAAGTTGCAGTGAAGAAAAAATTGTAACTGAGAGATAGGTTTATAAGAATTAAAAAAGCCTCTATGTTATGACATAGAGGCTTTTTTATTAGCACTGTCTCGTCCTGAAATAAGTTGACACAAAATCGACTTATTTATGAAAGATTCAGGGAATTCTAAGAAGAAGCGTACTCAGTGCGATTACAATTTAGGCTTTAAATTAGCAGTAGTATCTCAGGTAGAAAAAGGCGAGATGACCTATAAGCAAGCTCAAAAGGCTTACGGTATTCAAGG